>NZ_CM132205.1:0-1171172 GCF_053667655.1 Holzapfeliella sp. JNUCC 80
AAAACAACAATTCCAATTTTAACGGGAATAAAATTGGAATTGTCACAAGATGGCTTAATCCTAACAGGTAGTAACTCAGACATTTCAATTAAATCAACTATGATTAAAGATACTGAACTTCAAATTCAAAGCGAAGGAAATATTGTCTTACCCGCAAGATTTTTTAGCGAAATTGTTAAAAAATTACCAGAATCTATTTTTACGTTTGAAGTTAAAGAAAATCTACAAACAGTTATTAAATCTGGAAGCTCAGAATTTTTGATTAATGGATTAGATGCAGACAATTATCCTCGTCTACCACAAGTTTCAAAAGACTTACAATTTGAATTGAATGGTAAATTATTACGCAATCTTATTAATCAAACTAATTTTGCCGTTTCAACACAGGAAAGTCGTCCAATTTTAACAGGGGTTCATTTTGTTATTTCAAATGAACAAGTTAAAGCTGTGGCTACAGACAGCCATCGTTTATCTCAACGTATTTTAAAAATTGAAAACGGTCCAGAAAATGTTTTAGATTTCATTATTCCTGGAAAAAGTTTAACTGAACTTTCAAGAATTTTGAGTGATGTTGATGATAATATTCAAATTCAAATGAGTGAAAACCAAATCTTGTTTACAATTGGTCACTTGTCATTTTATTCGCGTTTGCTTGAGGGAACATATCCTGAAACAGACCGTTTATTACCTGACAGTTCAACGACTGATATTACATTTGATAGCTCAAAAATCTTTAGTGCATTAGAGCGTGCAAGCTTGTTAACACATGAAAGTCGTAATAACGTTGTTCGTTTAGTTATTAATCCAGAGCTACACCAAGTCGTTCTTTACGGAAACTCACCAGAAGTAGGGAATGTTGAGGAAATCTTGAATGTTGAGACTTTAGTCGGTGAAAGCCTTGAGATTTCATTTAACCCAGATTACTTAAAATCAGCACTTCGAGCATTTAAAACTGATCAAATTACAATGAAGTTTACGCAACCACTGAGACCATTTACCGTTGTTCCAAAAGAAAATGACGGTCAATTTGTTCAGTTAATTACGCCTGTTCGAACATTTTAAAAAAAAGACCACATTTGAGTGGTCTTTTTTTATTTTCCAAATTTTAGGTGTTCTCAGCCATTTTTTATTTTTTGGATAGTTTTGAAAGTCTGACAATAAAATTTGTTAGGAATTAAAAATATCGATTTTAAATTTGTGCTTTGCCTCAAAAAAAAGTATAATAGAGAGTGACAAAGTTACTGTTTTTTTAGAGATTGGGGGAAATTACTATTCAAGATTTAACAATTAAAGAGGCATATATTACTTTAACTCAGGCGTTAAAAGAATTAGGTTACATTTCAACGGGGGGACAAGCCAAATGGTACTTGCAAGAATTTCCCGTGAAGTTAAACGATGAATTCGAAAATCGTCGCGGTAAAAAGTTATACCCAGGAGACATTGTCAATATTAACGGTGATT
Source organism: Holzapfeliella sp. JNUCC 80 (assembly GCF_053667655.1). NCBI lineage: Bacteria > Bacillati > Bacillota > Bacilli > Lactobacillales > Lactobacillaceae > Holzapfeliella > Holzapfeliella sp. JNUCC 80. Next base: position 1,462 of record NZ_CM132205.1, read on the forward strand.
TGGTTCAAATTAAGAATTAGTTTGTTTTGGGATAGATTATGTACTTAAAACAACTAGACTTAGTGAATTACCGAAATTACAACCGATTAAGTGTTCAATTTTCGCCTAATATTAATATTTTCATTGGAAAAAATGCACAAGGAAAGACAAATTTATTAGAGTCGATTTATTATTTAGCCTTTGCAAGGTCGCATCGAACTAATGTCGATCGTCAGCTAATCAATTTTGAACAACCTTTTGCACGAGTTTCTTCTCGAATCTATAAAAGACAAACCTCAAATATTTTAGAATTAGTGACTTCCAGTCGAGGAAAAAAAGCCAGTATTAATCACTTGGAGCAAAAACGCTTATCAGCTTATATTGGCCAGTTGAATGTGGTGTTGTTTTCGCCAGAAAATCTCAACTTAGTTAAAGGCTCTCCTGCGCAAAGAAGACGCTTTTTAGATTTAGAATTTGGCCAAATCGACAACCGCTATTTGAACTTGTTAGCTCGATATCAGCGATTACTCAAACAACGTAATACATTTTTAAAAAAAATGAGTTATCAAAAAGAACCTGATTTTTTATATTTAGAAGTTTTGACTCGGCAATTAGTCGAAGTTGCAGCAATTGTCATTGAATTAAGAATGAAGTATCTGGCTCATCTTGAAAAAATGGCTCAAAAAATTCATTTTCAAATCAGTAATCAAACTGAGACACTGGCGTTTCACTATCAGACTGCTAACTATGATTTCAAACACAAAAACGACAAACAAACAGTTGTCGATTTTTTAATTGAAGCCTTTTCAAAAGTTCAAAGCCGTGAAATTAATATGGGAACGACACTAATCGGTCCTCATCGAGACGATATTAGTTTTGAAATAAACGGCAAAGATTTACAGTCTTTTGGCTCTCAAGGACAACAAAGAAGTTGTGTTTTAAGTTTGAAGTTAGCTGAAATTAGGCTAATCAAACAAGTAACGCATGAAAGTCCAATCTTATTGCTAGATGACGTGCTGTCAGAGCTAGATAGTAAACGACAAGCAGCCTTAATTGAAATTATTGATGAAGATATCCAAACTTTTATTACGACAACCGATTTAGATAGTGTGTCAAAAGAATTACGACATCAGCCAACTATTTTCGAAGTCAGTGATGGAAATTTAGTAAAAAAAGGAGTTAAAAATGACCCAAAATAATGATGATCGCTTAAAGCAAAAGCAAGTTGATGAGTTAGAAGAACGTGCTAAGTCTTATGATGCGAGCCAAATTCAAGTTCTAGGTGGACTTGAAGCGGTTAGAAAAAGACCCGGAATGTATATTGGATCAACAAGCTCACAAGGTCTACACCATCTTGTGTGGGAAATCATTGATAACGGTATTGATGAAGCCTTAGCTGGTTTCGCTGATGAAATCAATGTTGAAATTGAACCCGATAACAGTGTAACAATTACAGATAATGGTCGTGGAATCCCAGTTGATATCCAACAAAAAACCGGACGTCCAGCACTTGAAACAGTTTTCACTATTTTGCATGCCGGTGGTAAATTCGGTGGCGGCGGATACAAAGTTTCAGGAGGACTTCACGGTGTTGGGGCCTCAGTTGTAAACGCACTGTCAACTGAGCTTAACGTTACTGTTGTTCGCGATGGTAAAAAATACTATATTGACTTCACAAGTGGAAAAGTAAAAACACAAATGACTGAAATGGGCGAGGTTCCTGAACACCGTCATGGTACGCAAGTTCACTTTGTTCCAGATCCAGATATTTTTACTGAAACGACCACATTTGACAGCAAAATATTAACAACTCGTATTCGTGAGTTGGCGTTTTTAAATAAAGGGCTAAAACTCACTTATACTGATAAACGAATCGAAAACCCAGAAACGCTAACTTACCACTATGAAGGCGGAATTAGAAGTTACGTTGAATACTTGAATAAAAACAAGGAAGTTTTATTTGATACGCCAATTTATGTTGAAGCCGATCAAGACGATATTCAAGTGGAAGTGGCATTACAATATACTGATGACTATCATACTAACTTAATGAGTTTTGCTAACAACATTCACACTTATGAAGGTGGAACTCATGAAGCAGGATTCAAATCAGCATTAACTCGTGTTATTAACGATTACGCGAGAAGAACTGGTCTGTTAAAAGACAATGACGCTAAACTTTCAGGTGAGGATGTGCGTGAGGGGATGACAGCTGTTATCTCAATTAAGCATCCAGACCCACAATTTGAAGGTCAAACGAAAACTAAGCTAGGTAACTCAGATGCTAGAACAATCACAGAGCGTTTGTTCTCAGAAATTTTCGCTAAGTTCTTAATGGAAAACCCTACAGTAGGTCGTCGTATTGTTGAAAAGGGACAGTTGGCTTCAAAAGCTAGAGTAGCTGCTAAACGAGCACGTGAAGTGACACGTAAGAAGTCAGGTCTTGAAATCAGCAACTTACCAGGTAAATTGGCAGATAACTCAAGTAAAGACCCTGAAATTTCTGAACTATTTATCGTTGAGGGAGATTCGGCTGGTGGTTCTGCAAAACAAGGACGTTCACGTTTAACACAAGCTATTTTGCCAATTCGAGGTAAAATCTTAAACGTTGAAAAAGCCAGCATGGATAAAATTTTAGCTAACGAAGAAATCAGAACTTTATTTACAGCTCTAGGAACTGGTTTTGGTGCAGACTTTGATGTCTCAAAAGCGCGCTATCACAAACTAATTATCATGACCGATGCCGATGTCGATGGTGCTCATATTCGAATTCTGTTATTAACGCTATTTTATCGCTATATGCGTCCAATGGTTGAAGCAGGATATGTTTATATCGCAAAACCACCATTGTACCAAGTTCGCCAAGGAAAAATGGTGAAATATGTTGATAGTGATGAAGAATTAAAAGAACTACTTAGCACGCTATCGCCAAGTCCAAAACCCGTTGTTCAACGTTACAAAGGTCTTGGAGAAATGGATGCTGAACAACTTTGGGAAACCACAATGAATCCTGAAAATCGTCGTTTAGATCGTGTTGATCCACAAGATGCTGTTGAAGCTGATGGTATCTTTACGATGTTGATGGGTGACAAAGTAGACTCAAGACGTCAGTTTATTGAAGACAATGCGAAATATGTTGAAAACATTGACGTTTAATCAGGAGGTCAAAAATGGATAATACAAATGATAGACGAATAACGAATGTTAATTTATCGGAAACCATGCAATCCTCATTCTTGGATTACGCAATTAGCGTTATTGTTGCTCGTGCGTTGCCTGATGTACGTGATGGTATGAAACCTGTTCACCGCCGTATCTTATACGGTATGCATGAACTAGGGGTTACACCTGATAAACCCTATAAAAAATCCGCACGTATTGTTGGGGACGTTATGGGTAAATATCACCCTCACGGTGATAGTGCGATTTATCAATCAATGGTTAGAATGGCACAAGACTTTAGTTACCGTTATATGTTAGTTGATGGTCATGGTAACTTTGGTTCTGTCGATGGTGATGGTGCTGCTGCGATGCGTTATACCGAAGCACGTATGAGCAAAATGGCGCTTGAAATGCTACGCGATATTAACAAAGATACGATTGACTATTCTGACAACTATGATGGTTCAGAACGCGAACCTGATGTTTTACCTGCACGTTTTCCTAACTTATTAGTAAACGGTGCAACGGGTATTGCAGTTGGGATGACCACTAATATCCCCCCACATAACTTGAATGAAGTTATCAGTGGTTTGCATTTATTAATGAAAAATCCAGATATTAGTATTTTGGAACTAATGGAAGCTATCAAAGGACCGGACTTCCCAACTGGTGGGTTAGTTATCGGTAAATCTGGTATTAAAAAAGCTTATGAAACAGGAAAAGGCACAATTACATTGCGTGCCAAAACTGATATTCAAGTTGATAAAAAAGGCAAAGAACGCATTATTGTAACTGAATTACCTTACATGGTTAACAAAGCGAAACTGGTTGAAAGAATTGCTGAATTAGCTCGTGATAAGCGAATTGAAGGGATTGTCGATTTAAACGATGAATCCGACCGTGAAGGTATGCGCATCGTGATTGACGTTCGTCGTGATGCGAGTGCAAACGTGATTTTGAATAACCTTTACAAGCTAACTTCACTTCAAACTTCATTTGGATTTAATATGGTTTCCATCGTTGATGGTGTACCACGCTTATTAAATCTAAAACAAATGTTGACTTATTACTTGAAACATCAAGAAGATATTATTCGTCGCCGAACACAATACGAATTGACACGTGCGCAAAAACGCTTGCACATTGTGGAAGGGTTACAAATTGCTTTAGATCACATTGATGCGATTATTTCAATTATTCGTAAATCAAGTACCTCAGAAATTGCAAAAAATCAATTGATGGATGATTATCAGTTATCTAACAAGCAAGCACAAGCTATTTTAGACATGCGTTTGGTACGTTTAACAGGTCTTGAACGTGAAAAAATCGAAAAAGAATATCGCCAACTTAAAGAAAAAATTGCGGATTATGAAGCTATTTTAGGCAGTCAAGAACGCATCAACGATATTATTTATCAAGAATTACTTGAAATTCAAGATAAATTTGGTGATGAAAGACGTACTGAACTAATGGTTGGTGAAGTATTAAGTATTGAAGATGAAGACTTAATTGAACGCGAAGATGTGTTATTAACCTTGACACATAACGGCTATATCAAACGTCTACCGGCTGATGAATTCAAAGTTCAACGTCGTGGTGGTCGTGGAATTAAAGGTATGGGTGTTCATAAAGATGACTTTATCGAAAAACTAATTTTTACCTCAACACATGATGTTGTTTTATTCTTTACTAACACAGGTAAAGTTTATCGTGCTAAGGGATATGAAATCCCAGAATTTGGACGCGCAGCTAAGGGAATTCCAATTATTAACTTGCTGGGTATCGATTCAGATGAAAAAGTTCAAACTGTTATTAGTATTGAAGAATCAAAAGTTGACCAATTCTTATTCTTCATCACGAAGAACGGAACGGTTAAACGCACACCAATCAGTGACTTCAAAAACATCAGAAGCAAAGGGATTCGATCAATTACGCTTAAAGATGATGATGAGTTGAATAACGTGTTACTAACAGATGGCAAACAAACTATTTTTATTGGAACACACCAAGGTTATGCGGTTACTTTCAACGAAGAAGATATTCGTTCAATGGGTAGAACAGCTGCCGGTGTTCGTGGGATTCGCTTGCGTGAAGGCGATGCCGTTATTGGATCTGATGTTATTACGCCTGATTCAAATGTGCTAGTTATCTCTGAAAAAGGGTATGGTAAGCAAACAAAAGCGACTCATTACCCAATTAAAGGACGCGGTGGTAAAGGAATTAAGACGGTAAATGTGACCGAAAAGAATGGTCCTCTTGCTGGAATTCGCGTTGTTAATGGTGATGAAGATATCATGTTGATTACCGATGAAGGTGTCTTGATTCGATTTAAAGTAGCTAATGTTTCAGAAACAGGCCGTGCAGCATTGGGTGTTCGTCTAATTAAAGTTGGCGAAAACTCAAAAGTAGCTACACTAACTACTGTTCCAGAAAGCGAAACAGAAGAAGAGTCAACCGAACTTGATGCATCAGAAGATAACTCGAGTAATTAAAGATAACTCAAAATATGATAATAATTAGCTAGAAAATAAAACGATCTTGTGATAAAATAAATGCTCGTGAGTAATCGGTATTTATTACCGGCTGAAGTAATTCAGTTTACTCCTTGTTCTTGATCACAAATATCGGGAGCCATAGACCATAAGGAGGTGACAGTCATGGCAACAACAAAATACGAAGTAACTTACATCATCAAACCAGACGTTGATGAAGAAAGTAAACAAGCGCTTGTTGAACGTTACGACAACGTTTTAAACCAAAACGGTTCAGAAGTTGTTGAATCCAAAGACTGGGGCAAAAAACGTTTTGCATACGAAATGAACAAGTATCGTGAAGGTACTTACCACATTGTCGTTGTAAATGCAGAAAATGCAGATGCAATTAACGAATTTGACCGTCTTGCAAAAATCGATTCAGCGATTTTACGTTCAATGACAGTAAAAATCGAAGCTTAATTAACTGAGACTTTAAGGGGTGAGAAATTATGATAAATCGAGTAGTTCTTGTAGGACGTTTAACACGTGATCCAGAGTTACGTAGTACAGGAAGTGGCATCTCTGTTGCTTCATTTACTATGGCAGTTAACCGTCAATTTACAAACGCACAAGGTGAGCGTCAAGCTGATTTTGTGAACTGTGTGATTTGGCGTAAAGCTGCAGAAAACTTTGTTAATTTCACAGATAAAGGTTCGCTTGTAGCTGTTGAAGGACGGTTACAAACGAGATCTTACGATAATGCAGAAGGTCAACGTGTATTCGTGACTGAAGTAGTTGTTGATAATTTCTCATTACTTGAATCAAAATCTCAAGCTGATGCTAGAAGAAGAGAAGGCGGAGGTGGTTTTAACCAAAACCAATCTGCACCATCTTCTAACTACTCAGCAAAAAGTAACAACCAAAACCAAACTAATAATGATAATCACGCATTCACTGATCCTTTTGCGGATTCAGGAAATACTATTGATATTTCAGATGATGATTTACCATTTTAAATAAAGGAGGGAAACACTCATGGCTCAACAAAGAAGAGGTGGAAGACGTCGTCGTAAAGTTGATTTTATCGCGGCTAACCATATCGAATACATTGATTACAAGGATACAGACTTGTTGAAACGTTTTATCTCAGAAAGAGGTAAAATTTTACCACGCCGTGTGACGGGTACAAGTGCAAAAAACCAACGTAAGTTGACTATTGCCGTAAAACGTGCACGTATTATGGGATTATTACCATTCGTAGTCGAAGACTAAAATGTTTCCTAATAGATAAAAATAAAAAGCTTTGCACATTCTGCAAGGCTTTTTATTTTTATCTAGCGCCTACATCTATACTAAAACGACTTTTTGACTTTTATGATAGAATAGGCATAGATATTAATTAAATCATTTTAAATTGAAATATCATTTGGGGATACTTTATGAAAAAACTACTACAAAAAATAGAGATACCAACATTTTTAAGGGATATACGTCTTGTTGTCGCAACAATCTTAATATTCGCGTTATGTATTATTGGGGCAATTATTGGACTAACGTTAAACTTGTTTTTTGGTATGATAATATTTATCATCTTTTTACTACTTGTTGTGAGCTTTGTCTACGGTACAATGATTCTGTCAGAAAATACCACGGACTTTGTATCTAATTTAAGTTATCGAATTAAGCGCGGGGAACAAGAAGCGTTAATCAAAATGCCAATTGGTATTTTGCTTTATGATGACAAAAAACAAATTCAGTGGGTAAATCCATACTTACAATTGTACTTTGGGAACAAGGAAGTAATTGGTAAAAAGATATCAGCTGTTGATTATGATTTAGCCACATTAGTGGAAAAATCTTTGGATAGTCAAACGATTGAAAACCAAGTTGTGACTTGGGGCAAACGTCAGTTTGAAATGAGCATTCAAGATGATTTAGGCGTTTTATACCTACTTGATGTCACACGATATGCGGCAATTGAGCAGCGCTACTTATCTGAAAAAATGACAGTAGGTCAATTGTTCTTAGATAATTATGATGAATTATCTCAAAGTATGGATGATCAAACGATTTCTTCTTTGAATAATTATATTACGCACACCTTAACGTCATGGGCCAATAAATATCAAATGTACTTGAAACGCGTTGATGACGATCATTTCTTGATTTTAGCTCATTTCGATAAATTAAATGACGCCGAACGTGACCGCTTCACTGTTTTGGATAAGATTAGAGAAGAAACTTCTAAACAAAATTATCCAATTACGTTAAGTATTGGGTTCGCTTATGGTGTTGATGATTTAAATGAGCTCGCAACACTAGCTCAGCGTAATCTTGATCTTGCATTAGGTCGTGGGGGAGATCAAGTTGTGATTAAAAATCAAACTGATTCTGCTCGTTTTTATGGTGGAAAGTCTAATCCAATGGAAAAACGCACGCGTGTACGTGCTAGAATGGTTAGCCAAGCACTTCGAGATACCATTAAAGATCGTGATGAAATCTTTGTGATGGGGCACAAACATCCTGATATGGATGCAATTGGTGCAGCACTTGGAATTAGCCGTATTGCAAAAATGAACAACAAAAAAGCATATGTTGTCTTAGATAACACACAATTGAATTATGATGTTAAACGCTTGTATGATTTGTTTTTAGATAAAGAAGCAGATGCTGATCGCTTTATCACCCCTCAACAAGCACTAAGTATGGCTGATGAAAAATCATTGTTAGTTATGGTTGATCATTCAAAACCTTCGATGTCAGAAAGCCAAGAACTTTATCAAAAACTTGAAAATTCAGCTGTTGTGATTGATCACCACCGTCGTGGAGAAGAGTTTCCTGAAAACCCAATGTTGGTTTATATTGAACCTTATGCGTCATCAACTTGTGAATTAGTAACGGAAATGCTTGAATATCAACCTAAAAAAGCTGATAATATTACCAAGATTGAGGCTTCTGCTATGCTTGCTGGTATTATCGTGGATACGAAGTCATTCTCGCTTAGAACGGGAACTAGAACATTTGATGCGGCTAGTTATCTCAGATCAGTAGGGGCTGACAACAAGTTAATTCAAGACTTATTAAAAGAAGACTTGAAGCAGTTTATTAATCGTAATCACTTGATTTCAACAATTGAAATCATTAAACCAGGTATGGCATTATTAAAAGGTGAAGATGATCAAATCTATGATCCAATTGTCGCAGCTCAAGCTGTTGATATGAGTTTATCTTTAGATAGTATCGAAGCAGCCTTTATTGTCACTAGACGTGATAAAAATACGATTGGTATTTCAGCGCGTTCAGTTGGTAAAGTTAACGTTCAAGTCATTATGGAAAAACTTGGCGGAGGCGGTCACTTATCAAATGCTGCAACTCAGCTTAAAGACGAAACGATTGACGTTGCCAGTGAGCAATTGATGGCAGCTATTGACTCCTATCAAGCAGAAGAAGAACCAGAAGAACAAGAATAAGGGAGGACTATCATTATGAAAGTTATATTTTTAGAAGACGTAAGAGGCAAAGGTAAACGTGGGGAAATCAAAGAAGTTCCAAACGGTTATGCTCAAAACTTTTTGATTAAAAATAATAAAGCAAAAGAAGCAACACCTGCAGCAGTTAGTGCCTTAAAAGGTAAGAAAAACGCTGAAGCAAAAGCTTATCAAGAAGAAAAAGATGAAGCACTAAAACTGAAAGCTTTTCTTGAAGAAGATAAAACAGTTGTTGAAATTAAAGCTAAATCAGGTGAAGATAGTCGCTTATTTGGTTCAGTACCAAGCAAACAAATTGCTAAAGCATTAGAACAACAATTCAAAGTTAAATTAGATAAAAGAAAAATTGAATTAACAAACCCAATTCGTACATTGGGCTACACAAACGTTCCTGTTAAATTATTTACAGGCGTTGAAGGTAAAATCAGAGTACATGTTGTTGCTGAATAAAAGTCACGTGAGTGGCTTTTTATTTAGTTATAAAGAGAAGGTGAATTATGGACAACCAATTTATTGCACAAAATATGCCGCGTGATGAAGAAGCAGAAAAATCTGTTTTAGGGGCGATATTTTTAGATCCAGAAGCGATTGTGGAAGCTTCGGAGCTGATTACAGCTGAATATTTTTATCGTCATGCTAACCAAGTTGTATTCTCAGCAATGCTTGAATTAAATGCCCAAGATAAAGCAATAGACGTCGTTACATTAACAGACGAATTAAAGCGCCGTAAGCAATTAGAAGACATGGGTGGCGTCTCTTATATCAGTGAATTAGCTGAAGCGGTTCCAACAGCCGCTAACATCGTCTACTACGCCAAAATTGTACAACGTAAAGCACTACTTAGACGATTGATTTCGGCTTCACAATCGATTATTTCGGAATCATTTGAAGAAGACACAGATGTGACGACTATTTTAGATGATGCCGAACGCAAAATTTTAAACGTTTCACAAGCCAATGGTCAAAATGGATTCAAAACGATTCATCAAGTATTAGATACAACTTTGACGCAAATCAATTCCATTCCTGAAAATGCAGAAAATATTACGGGACTTGGGACTGGGTTTAAAGCGCTTGATAATTTAACAACAGGATTTCATGAAGACGAGCTGATTATTCTAGCCGCTCGTCCTGGTGTGGGTAAAACAGCTTTTGCTTTGAATATTTGCCAAGCTATCGGAATCAAAACTGAAAAAACAGTTGCGATTTTCAGTCTTGAAATGGGAGCCGAACAACTAGTGAGCCGAATGCTTTGTTCAGAAGGTCTAATCGATGCGCAACATTTAAGGACAGGTAATTTAACTGATGAGGAATGGCGTCGCTTAGTTGTGGCTGCTGGGTCACTTGATAAAACTAATATTTTTATCGATGATACTCCTGGTATTAAAATGGCAGAAATTCGTGCCAAAACAAGACGTCTCCAAAAAGAACAAGGGGACCTTGGGATTGTAGTAATTGACTACTTGCAACTGATTGAAGGAACCCGCAAAGAAAGTCGCCAACAAGAAGTTTCTGAAATTTCAAGACAACTTAAGAAACTAGCGAAAGAATTGCACGTACCGGTTATTGCACTATCACAACTTTCTCGTGGAGTGGAACAAAGACAAGATAAACGCCCTATCCTATCTGATATTCGTGAATCAGGGTCAATTGAACAAGATGCTGATATCGTCGCATTCTTGTATCGAGATGATTACTATCATAGCGATGACGAAGAACAAGAAAATCAAGATACTAGTGTGGTCGAAGTGATTATTGAAAAGAATAGAAGCGGAGCTCGTGGGACTGCTAACCTAATCTTTACTAAATCACATAACCGATTCTCAAATCTTGATTATCAACACGAACCTAGCTAAAAAAGACGCCTATTAAGGCGCCTTTTTTGTTTTATAGAAAAGGTAATATAATGTCTAAATTTTGGCGTGCATTGTGAAATAAATGCACAGCTACTTTGATAGCTAACTTTTTGGTTTTGGGATCAAGACCACGAAAGGCTTTTGTAAAGCTAATCGCACTTTGAATTTTACCATCTGTCAGCTGTGAAAGGTCCGTAATGTCAGCTTTTTCAAAGGCTTCAAAGATAGCCTTCCATAATAATTTGCGTCTTGAACGAGGAACTTCTTCAACCCAGCGACGTAACGTTTTATCAATAAAAATACTACCGTTCGTGACCTCAGGCATTTCAATAAAGTTTGTTCGGCCAATATCCCATGTATCTGGCACATGTTGGGCCAGCAAATTACGGGTACTAGACTTAACAATAATATGAGGCTCATTGTGGTCTAGCATACGTCCAAAAATAGATCCTTGTGGAATAAATGTTAATATCTTATTTTGAATGTTTTTGTAGCGCTTGTTTTTAAGCAAATCTTTTTCAAATCCAGGACCATCTAAGTTGTAAACATTGCTGATTCGTTCTTGAATTTTAAGAGATAAATGGGTTGCCGCAAAAATAGCTAAGTTGCCACCTTTTGAATGACCCGCTACAAACAGTGTCCGTTTAGGATATTTGGCAGACATGCGTTTCAAATAAAGTGTGGCTAGGAACTGTCCGTTAATAGTAGGAGCATAACTCATCACCATATCTTCATTCCAGCCAACCATCGTTGTGTCCGTTCCGCGAAAAACAATATAAGCTGTTTTGTTCTCAAATAAAACGGTCATTGCTGCAAATTGAATTGCAGGGTTGTAGTTGAATTTTGTTTCCCAATTGGTGATTCGTGCAGAACTAAACCGCGGACTTCTTCTAAGTAGTTCTAACAATGTTTTTTCGATTTCAGGTAAATCATCAACACGATATAAAGGATTATCAAGTAATAATCTCGCCACTTCTCCAATGGGGACAGACTGACGATACTTCATAATATCATCTAAAGGAAGATAAACTAGCGCACTCAAAATAGCTGAGTCGATAGGATTCAAAGGATCTTGCTTAATGGACAAGTCTCCGCGAAAACGTAAATAATCTAAATAATTTGCCACTAGCTAGCCTCCTTAAAGTTTCATTTCTGTTATCATCATAATCTTATTATATAATATTTTCAAAGTGTAAATTAACTGTGCTATAGTTTACTTAAAATATTATTAAGAAATGGAGCCAAGTTATGACAGCACAATCAGATATTGAATTATTAACCCAATTAACCAATGCAAGTGGGGTTTCAGGTTTTGAGGATGAAGTTGTAGATTTATTTCAACAAGAAGTTGCAGGATCTGGAGCAGTCTCAAAAGATCCAATGAACAATGTTTATGTAGAGGCTAACCAAAACAAAGGAAATCGTCTACGTTTACAAATTGATGCTCACTCAGATGAAGTGGGTTACGTTGTTAAGAACGTTAGACCAAATGGCTTGATTGAATTTGTTCTAATTGGTGGTCAAACAGCAATTACACTATCATCTACTAAAGTTAGAATTCTAAATGAAGACGGCCAATACATTTCAGGGGTTATTTCAAGTATTCCACCACACTTTATGACATCTGAACAAAAGACACGTTTACCTAAAGTTGATGAATTGACCATTGATGTAGGGGCAACTTCTGCTCAAGAGGTTGAAGATTTAAAAATCAAACGTGGTGCACCCGTCACAATCGATGTTCAAACACAATATAACGATTACAACGGTACACTTGTTGGAAAAGCGTTTGATAATCGTGTTGGGACAGCCTTACTTGCTAAAACCATGAATTATCTAAAAGATAAAACATTACCGATTGATGTTATCGGGGCATTAGCTTCTCAAGAAGAAGTCGGTACTCGTGGTGCACAAGTGACAGTAAGAAAGGTACAGCCAGATTTAGCAATCGTTTTTGAAGGGGCACCAGCTAATGACACTTGCTTCCCAGATTATGCTATCCAAACAGGAATCAAACGTGGTCCTATGATTCGCCACATGGATTCAACAATGATTACTAATCCAAGATTCCAAAAATTTGTGTTAGATATTGCTAAAAAATATGATATTCCACACCAAGAATATGCCGATACACGTGGCGGACAAAATGGTTCTGTAATTGCAGGATACAAAGGGGCACCAACAATCGTGATTAGTGTTCCTGTGCGTTATGCCCATACACCACATTCATATATTGCACTTGAAGATTTTCAAAATAGTTTTGAACTGGCTAAAAAAGTAATTGATCATCTAACACCAGAAATTATTCAAAATTTTTAAAAAGTTTCATGTGAAACATTAAAGAGGAGGATTAAAATGACAAAAATTCCAACAGTTACATTAAATAATGGTGTCAAAATGCCACAAGAAGGATTTGGCGTTTTTCAAATTCCGGATTTTGAAGCATGTAAACAAGCTGTTAAAGATGCACTAGAAGTTGGTTATCGATTAATTGATACTGCTCAGATTTATCAAAACGAAGCCGCAGTTGGCCAAGCCATTCAAGAAAGTTCTGTTCCTCGAGAAGACATTTTTATCACAACTAAAATTTGGGTGAGTGATTATGGCTTTGAAGAAACGAAGGCTGCCGTTGAAAAATCAATGGAAAGATTGCAGACAGACTACCTAGATCTTGTGTTATTGCATCAACCTTTTAATGACTATTATCGTGCTTATCAAGCTTTAGAATCCTTGTACGATGCTAAGAAATTACGCGCAATTGGGGTTTCAAACTTTTATCCAGATCGTTATATTGACTTGGTTAATTACTCAAGAATTGTGCCAGCTATTAATCAACTCGAAATGCATGTTTTCCACCAACGTGCAGAAGATCAACACTATCTTGAAAAATATGGGACTCAAATTGAATCATGGGGACCATTTGCTGAAGGTAAAAATGGCTTGTTTACTAATGAAATATTGGTAAATATTGGAAAAGTTCATGATAAAACAGCTGCTCAAGTGGCTTTGAGATATTTGATTCAATTAGGTGCGATTATTATTCCAAAATCCGTTCATAAAGAACGGATGCAACAAAATATTGACGTGTGGGACTTTGAATTAACTTCAGAAGAAATGGCACAAATTAAGACATTAGATTTGAAAAAACCATTATTTATCGACCACCACAGTCCTGAAGCAATTGAACGATTTGTTAATCTAGAGAAATAGAAAGAAGCTAACGTATGACAACAATTAATGTGATTTTAGGAAGTTCAAGATCCAATTCATTAGGTCGACACATTTTGAACTATTTTAGAAGTCAGCAAGAAGCTTACGAAGAGTTGATGCAGGTTAAGTTTAATTTCATTGAAATTGGTGACTATCAATTGCCATTTTTCTATGAAGCACTACCACCATTGGCTAACCCAGATAGAAAGCTTAAAGATAATGAACAAAAATGGATTGATGATATGGCTAAAGCAGATGGCTTTGTGTTTTTGACGCCAGAATATAATCATTCATTTCCAGCTGTTCTAAAGAATGGAATTGATTATTTAAGTAACCAGTTGACTGATAAACCAAGTTTAGTAATGACTTATGCCAACAATGGGCGTGGCGGTCAATTTGGTGGACTTGAATTAACGCCAGTTCTTGAAAGATTAGGCAGTCTTGTTTTGCCAACACCAATTGCAATTGGAAACGTCCAACAAAACTTTAGTGAAGCAGGTAATTTATTAGATGAAGGGCCTTCAAAAGATTTTTATCAAAAACGTTTGAAACAAGGACTTCATAAAATTGCATTTTATAGTACGTTGTTAAAAAACAATCCTTATTCAGGGTTAAATTAAAAAAGCTACCTTTCAAAGGTAGCTTTTTTGGTACAAAAAAACCTCGTCAATCGACGAGGTTAAAAGATATGATGATGGGTGGTCAGGGGCTCGAACCCTGGACCCACGGATTAAGAGTCCGTTGCTCTACCAACTGAGCTAACCACCCGGTTTGCTTCAACATTTTCATACTATCACTTTACTAATAGAATAACAAGTATTAATTTATATAAAAATTTCAATTATGCTAATAATTGGTTTTTAGGTCAAACTGGCTTAAAATGAATAAGTGAATACCTAAATAAGAACAGTCAAAATTAATTTAGAGGTGAAAGACATGAGTAAAAAAATACTAGTCGTTGATGACGAAAAACCTATTTCAGATATTATTAAATTCAATCTAAAAAAAGAAAACTATGATGTTGTTGTGGCTTACGACGGTGAAGAAGCTGTTGCCCAAGTCGAAGCTGAAAAACCAGATTTAATTATCTTAGACTTGATGCTACCCAAAATGGACGGAATCGAAGTTGCACGTGAAGTTCGCAAAAAATATAATATGCCAATCATTATGGTAACGGCTAAAGATAGCGAAATTGATAAGGTGTTAGGTCTTGAAATTGGTGCGGATGATTATGTGACTAAACCATTTTCAAATCGTGAGTTAGTGGCACGTGTTAAAGCCAACTTGAGACGTGAAATGACCACACCAAATGAAGAAGAACCAGAACAAAAGATGATTAAAGTTGGTGACTTAACTATTAATCTAGATGCTTACAGTGTTTCTAAAAACGATGAAAAAATTGATTTGACTCATCGTGAATTTGAATTGCTTCATTACTTAGCTGCTCATATCGGTCAAGTGATGACGCGAGAAAACTTGCTTCAAACAGTTTGGAGCTATGACTATTTTGGAGATGTGAGGACGGTGGATGTAACTGTTCGTCGTTTACGTGAAAAAATAGAAGATAACCCAAGTCAGCCAGAATATTTGGTAACTAGACGAGGTGTTGGGTACTTCATGAAGGATCCAAGTCAAGAAGACTAAAAAGCAATAGTAACTAGGAGAGTTGAATGACTTAATGAACAAAAAAATTGGTTTCTTTCAATCGATTCATTTTAAAATTTCAATTGTATTTATTTTACTGCTACTTGCAACAATTGAAATTATCGGGGCTTACTTTACTCAACAGCTACAAAAAGAAAATATGGAGTCTTTTAAGACATCGCTGCAAGTAAAATCCTATACCAATACACAATTGGCAGACCAGTTAAGTAAGACCGACACTAAAGCTGCTAATGCTGAAATAGCTAATATTATTTCTGACATGAGTAATTCTCAAAATACAGAAGTTCAAGTCATTGATAATAAAGAAACGATAAGAGCGATTAGTAATTATAGTTTGCGTGATTTAATCGGACAGCGGTCGACTGATCCGGATATAAGATTGTCCGATAACTCAAAAAGCCTTTACAAAACAAAAGTAATCAACGGTGAAAACTACTATATTCAAGTAGTCCCAATTACTTCTAGTACGGGTGATAATAGTGGTAATGTTGGGCTGATTTATATTAAAGCTAGCATGAATTCTGTCTATAGTAGTATCCGAAATGTGATGGTTATTTTCTTAACGGCATCTTTAGTTGCCTCAGTTCTAGGAGCTATTATTGCACTATTTATTGCTCGTGCAGTAACGATGCCGATTGATGAGATGAAAAAACAGGCAATCAGAATCGCAAATGGTGACTATTCTGGTCAGGTTAAAGTTTATGGACAAGATGAACTCGGACAGTTGGCTCAGGCAGTAAATAACTTATCAATACGTGTTGAAGAAGCACAAGAGGCTTCTGATTCTGAAAGAAGACGATTAGATAACGTGTTAGCACATATGACTGATGGTGTTATTGCGACAGATAGACACGGTAAAATTACCATTATTAACGAAACAGCTATGCAGCTTTTTGACTGCAAGCAAGAAGAGGTTATTGGACAATCAGTGATGGTGTTATTAAATGTCGAACCAGAAGATAACATTCAAAAATTCTTAGAAAAACGAACAGAGATGTTTGTGGCGCTAAATGAGGGCACTGATCAAGAAGTTATTTTACATGCTAACTTTTCACTTATTCAAAGAATTACGGGATTTGTTTCAGGAATGGTATGTGTGTTTCATGATGTTACAGAGCAGCAACAAAATGAACAAGAACAAAGACAATTTGTCTCAAATGTTTCTCATGAATTGCGCACACCACTAACTTCTGTTCGAAGCTACATTGAAGCATTGAACGATGGTGCTTGGCAAGATCCAGATATTGCACCTGAATTCCTGAAAGTAACTCAAGAAGAAACAGACCGAATGATTCGTATGATTAATGATTTATTGAATCTTTCACGAATGGATCAAGGGACGTCAAAGATGAACTTTGAATGGGTTAACTTAAATGAGTTTGTCTCATATGTACTTAATCGCTTTGATATGATGATTAAAAATAACCAAGAAGATCAGCAAAAACGAAAAGATTATACAATCAAACGAGAACTGGGTTCACATGATTTATGGGCTGAAATTGATACCGATAAAATGACCCAAGTCATTGATAATATCGTGAATAATGCGATTAATTATTCACCTGATGGCGGTGTGATTACTGTCCGATTAGTTAAAGCCGCTAATCGCGTTATTATTAGCATTTCAGATCAGGGACTTGGAATTCCTCGAAAAGATATTAACAAAATTTTTGACCGATTCTATCGTGTGGATAAAGCACGTTCTAGACATCAAGGTGGAACAGGTCTTGGGTTAGCAATTTCAAAAGAGGTTGTAGAATCTCATAAAGGCCGTATTTGGGTTGAAAGTACAGAAGGTAGAGGCTCTACATTTTATATTTCCCTCCCATTTGAACCACTGAATGAAGGAGAACCGTGGGATGCAGTTTAAAAATTATATTGTCAGATTTGTATTAGTTGGTTTAGTGACTTTAAGTCTTTTTTTAACATTCTTAATTTGGACAAGTAATCAAAGTTTAGAACAAGAAAAGTATGAAAACCCGATTATTACCAATGAAAATAATGCGCTAAATGACCAAAACTTTGCTAGAATATTTTCCCCAACGCAAGTAGTTAACTATCAAAATGGACAAAACTACGTCCTAATTAATCAGCAGAATGATTTAATTAGTAGTTTGTTAGATAAGATGAAGTCATGGAATTTAAAAATCAATCGCCAAGAAGTGTTTGATGAAAAAAGTTATTTAGATAAACTCAATAATCAAAACAATGTTCAAATCGCTTATACAGATGCCATGTCATTAAATGTATTTGCTGAAGTAATTGATAAAAAAGACTTAAAACAATCAGAGGATTTTACATTTAACCGCATTTTTATCCCTAAAGAGTTGGATAACCATATTTACTTTGCAAATGACCAAACAAAAGAGATTTTAACGGTTGAACGTGGGGGATATGATGCGCCGGGCTTTAGTAAATTAGTAGATGACTACGGCTTTAAGTCCCCCGTTAAGTTTATGAAGTTAGCTTCTAATCGCTATGTTTTGAATTATATAACTCAACCTCAACTATCTGTTTATAGTTACATGATTAATCGAGATTTGGAAGATAACTATGTTTATCGTTTACTAGGTAATAACAGTACTAGCACGCAAAATAATTACTCAACGACTTATAAACTAGGTAGTAGCAAGCGTTTAGTCGTTGATAAAGATAATGACCAATTTCAGTATAGTGATGTTTCAATAACAAATACGCCACAAGATACTAAAGGTTTATTTGACCGCAGTTTCCAGGCAATTTCGAGTCTAAAAACAAGATTAGTTGAATGGCGCTATTATAGTTCTTCAATTAGTACTTCAGATAAGCAAATCACCTATCGTAACTATGTTGAAGGGTTGCCAGTATTTAGTCAGTCTGAAAATGGTGTAGCTAGTGTCAGTTATTCTAGCAGCGGTGAAGATATGAGTTTTACCAATCAAATGTTGCAAGTCCCAATACCGCCAGACGGGAAAGTAGCAACGTTGCCTACAACATCAGAACTGATGAATCAATTAAAATTATCTGGTTACGAAAATAATCAAATTCAAGATATTGAACTTGGATTTGAATGGCAAAAAGACGCGACAAATAATGATCTAATAGACTTAGTGCCGACTTACTACGTTAAAGTTAACGATAAGCTGGCCAACTACGAGACTTTAATTAATAAAACTTCAACAAATACACTTACCACGGATAAATAGAAAGGAATTGCTATGGATTTTAGAAAAATAGAATATATCTTCATTGCGGTCTTTTTATTTATTAATATCTTTTTGAGTATTTCAGTTCAAAATCCGCCTTTTTTTGAAAATGCTTCTTCTGGCAGTAACGATAATACAATCAATTCAATTCAAAAAGATAATATTACTTTTCCTGAACTTTCAACAACAACAGATGAAAGCCAGTATTTAGCAACGCGTAATTTGACTAGCTTGTCCAATTATAATCAGTATTTAAAGAAACAGCGCGTGAGTTATGATACTGATAAGAATATTTTAACCAGCCAATTAAATAATCCGATTCATTACCAAAAAGAATCTGTTGCTAATGATTTGGCACAATTCATGAAAAATAGTGAAAATATAATCTATGGTTCTGAATATGTGTATTCCCCTGAATTATCTACTGATTCAGAGGTTGTTTTCGTACAGCAATTAAATCTAGGTCAAGGCAAACAAATGACAGGCTTGATTTATGATGACAAAGGTCAAATTCGTTTTCAAATTAAAGGAAACGCTATAACAAGTTACATTCAAAGCTACTCTAGTGACTTAGCTCAAATAGGTGAAAAGCAAACCACTATTAGTCAACAGAGTGCGATTATTAATCTCTACAGTCAAAAAGCAATCAGCAATAATTCAAAAGTAACCTTTTTAAAACTAGGCTATAGTCCGCTTTATAATACAGCGATTCGAGGCAGTGAAATTTATGTGCCAACTTGGTATGTCGGTGTCATAACTAATAATGATAATCGCTTTTCCGTAAAAGAAGTTAACGCGTTTAGCGGGAAAGTAATGAATTAAATAAGGAGTCGTTTGTTAATGAAATTATCGGTTTTAGCCAGTGGGTCAAAAGCCAATGTGACTTATATTGAAACAAGTCACCACAAAATCTTAATTGATGCGGGTTTATCAGCGAAAAAGACAAAAGAAGCACTAGCTAAAATTGATCGAGATATCGCAGATGTTGATGCAGTTTTTATTACACATGAGCATAGTGATCATGCCAAAGGATTAGGGGTTTTGATGAGACGTTATCAAATCAAAGCTTATACGAATCAAAAAACATGGCAGGCTTTAATACCAAAATTAGGAAAAGTAGACCCAGAACTTTGCCAAATCTTTGAAACAGGTGAATTAAAGTTGTTTGATGAGCTTCAAGTGTTAAGCTTTGCCACCTCACATGATGCTGCTCAACCACAGTGTTATAAGATTACAGAAGATGAACAGTCTGCGGTAGTCGTGACTGATACGGGTTATGTTCCGCAGAAAATTTGGC
This sequence comes from Holzapfeliella sp. JNUCC 80, assembly GCF_053667655.1. Classification (NCBI taxonomy): domain Bacteria; kingdom Bacillati; phylum Bacillota; class Bacilli; order Lactobacillales; family Lactobacillaceae; genus Holzapfeliella; species Holzapfeliella sp. JNUCC 80. The sequence goes on from NZ_CM132205.1 coordinate 21,778, forward strand.
CAACTCTCAGTGACTCCACAGTTTATGTGATGGAATGTAATCACGATATTGAATTGTTGCGTTCAGGCCCCTACAGTTGGGACTTAAAAACCAGAATTTTATCAGATCAGGGTCACCTTTCAAACTCAGATAGTGCCAAGCTTTTGGCTAATTGGGTTGGCGAAAATACAGAATATATTTACTTAAGTCATTTGAGTAAAGATAATAATACACGTGAAGTCGCTTTTGAGACTGTAGATGAAACTTTACAGAAAAATCATATTCACCATGTTAAATTGATGAAAACACAGCAAAATCATGTTCAAAAATTGATAACTTTATAAAATTTGTAATTATTTTGTCATACAATTTTCTAAATTTAGAGTTAGAATAGAGATAAATAAGGAGGAATTGTTATGGCTAAAAATCAAAAAGGTCAAAATTCAACTAATAAAGGATGGAAATTAGTAGCTGTGAGTGCTGTTGCCGGTCTTTTGGCAGGAAGCATTCCTTTTGCAAGTGTTGGTGCTTATAATGCATTGTCAGGAAACCAACCGATTGTACAAAGTGGTAACAATGTCAGTTCAAATACCAGTGGCTCTGCAAAATTACAAAATACATCCACAGGATCATCAAATAGTGGGTCAATGACTAGCGCATTTAATAAAGTAAGTGCAGCTGTTGTTTCAGTTTCTAATTTACAGCCTGCTAAATCAAGTCAAAATAGTTTGTCATCTTACTTTGGTCAAATGTATGGAGATGATGAAAAAGCAAAAAGTACCCTACAAACTGCCAGCGAAGGTTCAGGACTTATTTATCAAACCGCTAACGGTAAAGGATACATAGTAACAAATAATCACGTTATTGAAGGTGCAACTAAACTTCAAGTTATTTTGAATACAGGTGAAGCAATCGATGCTAATGTAGTTGGTTCTGATAGCGTTACCGATTTAGCTGTTTTATCAATTGACTCTGCAAAAGTTCCAGCAACTGCTGACTTCGGTAGCTCAGATAACTTAGAACCTGGACAACCCGTTATTGCAATTGGTTCACCTTTAGGTAGCCAATATGCAACTAGTGTAACTCAGGGTATTATTTCAGCTAAAAGTCGTACTTTGAATAGTAATTCAGGAACTCAAACGACTGTTATCCAAACAGATGCAGCAATCAATCCTGGTAACTCAGGTGGGCCACTTGTTAATTCTGATGGGCAAGTAGTTGGAATTAACTCTATGAAATTGGCTCAAAGTCAAGACGGGACTAACGTTGAGGGGATGGGATTTGCTATTCCTAGTGACGAAGTCGTGACAATTATTAATCAACTTGTTGAAAAGGGATCGATTACCAGACCAAAAATTGGTGTTAGAGTAGCTAGTGTCAGTGAAATGACACAACAACTCCGTCAAAAAGTTCAACTACCAGATTCAGTAACTGGTGGTGTTTATATTGCTTCAGTAGATGACAATACATCTGCAAAAGAAGCAGGAATTCAAAGCGGTGACGTTATTACTAAATTTGAAGGTCATGCTGTAAATTCAGTAACAGAATTACATTCATTGCTTTATCAAAAACAGGTTGGCGATACAATCAGTCTTGAAATTGTTCGTGCTGGACAAACACAAACTGTTAGCTTAAAACTTAACTAAAGCTTTGATATAATTGAGATGGCTATCTTTTGATAACCATCTTTTTTGTATGTATAAAATGTGAAACATGAATAATGTTCGTGTTTAACTATGTAAAACACTAAATTAGTAAAATGCAAAATTAACAAAACCTGTGGATAACCTTGTGAATTGTGGATATCTAGGTTATTTAAAGTAGAATTAAAAATAAATAAAAACGTTTTAAATCGTTATTCTAATAGGGTTTATAGTGATTAATAAAAAAACGAACTAAAATTACAACTTGTAAGTTGTTAAATTTTTTATAAGTAAAAGTATCAACTTATAGTGGTCTAATTAATTATTATATACAATATATATGGATAGTGTTTCACGAAATAAGGGAGTTTTAGATAAAATGCCACAAAAAGTAGTATGTGTTGGAAAATTAAAAGAAAAGTATTTAAAGTCTGCAATTGATGAATATCAAAAGCGTATGCAACGATTTGGTAAGCTAAATATTGTTGAAGTTCCTGATGAAAAGGCACCTCAAAATATGAGTGATAAAGAAATCGAGCAAGTGAAAGATAAGGAAGGTGAAAAGATTTTATCTAAGATTAATGATCAAGATTTTGTCATTACACTTGAAATTTTAGGTAAAGAAATTTCATCAGAAAAACTGGCTCAAAATATTAAAGATTGGACGACTTATGGTCATAGTTCGCTGGTTTTTGTGATTGGCGGCTCAAATGGACTCAGCAAGGCGGTAATGAAACGTTCTAACTATGCATTGAGTTTTGGTAAAATGACACTGCCTCACCAACTAATGCGCGTTGTGTTATGCGAACAAATTTATCGTGCGTTCATGATTAATAGTGGTAGTGCTTATCATAAATAAAAAACACCTTTTCGAACGAGAAGGTGTTTTTTTGTATCTTAAATCCTGAAATATGGAATATATAGTTGACATTTATATCAAATGATGTAATATATAAATTACTTAAGGAACTTATATATTACTTTTTTAAGGAGTAACTGCTGATGGAAAATAAAGTAAAAGTAGTCCGGATTTCTGAAGGTATTCAGCAAAAAGATTTAGCCTTAAAAGTGGGGATATCAAGACAAACGCTTAGTTTGATTGAAAAAGGACAATATAATCCCTCTTTAAAGTTATGTATCAACCTAGCTGAAGCCTTGGGGTCAGATTTAAATTCATTATTTTGGAGGATATAATTATGCAAAAAGAATCATTATATGTTAAAGCTGTCAGAAGATTTTATGGGATTGCGGGACAATTCGATGAATATCGAGAACAAGAAATTAATAAAATTGGGAATAAAGCATTTATGATGTTAGCCATTTATCATATGCTTTCTGTATTTGTAGCTTTGTTGGGACTTATGAGCTCCTTAGATAAGGAAATAACATTTTTAAGTTATATTTTATGTAACTTTGTTGTGCTACTTGGAATATTTGGCTATGTTGCGATTAAAGTTTATCGTTTAAAGCTTGATCAGGTCGAAGTTTACAATGATACACAATACGGCCAACTAATGAGAAAATCCAAGAAAAGTTTCGTTTTAGGAGGACTATTCTTTTTTGTAGTTACTCGTGTTTTAAGCATTATAATGAATTTAGTTGATGCTAAAAATCAGCTATCATTGATGGATTTAGTTCTTTCGCCAAAAGATAATATTCAAATGTTAATATCCACAGTATTATTTATTATTTTTATGTATATCCTAACGAAGGCCAGAATTAAAAAAGATGAATAAACAATCACTCAAAAGCCTAATTCAAAATTAGGCTTTTTTATATTGAAAATAACAGGTCCGCCAAAAAGTTGAAGCTGGACATAATTTGGGATAAACTAAACCAACAACAAAATGAGGTGACAGTAATGGAAGAAGATATTCGACAAAAAGTAAAAGAAAAAATTCAATCAGGTGATTTTGATTGTGCTAAAGAACTAACGCTTTCGATGTTTCAAGGTAAACACAAATTGTTTATTTTGTGGGAACTAAGAAAAGGCAATCCTATTCATTTCAATGAATTTACGCGCCTAATTCCAAATGTCAGTCGTAAAGTTTTGACTAATCAATTAAACGAGCTAATTCAAGATAATATGATTCAAAAAAACGATTATGATGAGGGCAACGTCAAACGTGTCAGTTATGAATTAACCCAAACTGGAAAAACAATTATGCCAATTCTTGAAGCGATGTATCGATGGGGTGAAAACCGCATTGAAGAGCTAAAAATCAGTCCTAATTACCAAACTAATTCGAGTGAAAATTAGGGAGTTACCTCAAGGTAACTAATTGTTTCAAAACAGTTCTTTCGATAAACTTTTAATTACAAAAAGTTAGTAGGAGGAACAAATTAATATGAAATTACAACTCGCAATTGATTTAGAAGACGTAAATGGTGCCATTGAACTCATCGAAAAAACAAAAGACAGTGTCGATGTTTTTGAATATGGTACGCCTTTAGTTATTAATTTTGGACTTGAAGGACTAAAGAAAATTCGTGAACGCTTTCCAGAAATCACACTACTTGCAGATGTGAAAATCATGGATGTAGCGGGATACGAAGTTGAGCAAGCTATCAATTACGGTGCTGATATCGTGACAATTCTAGGTGTTGCAGAAGATCAATCAATCAAAGATGCCGTTGCAAAAGCTCATGAACATGGCAAAGAATTATTGGTTGATATGATTGGTGTTCAAAATGTTGAACAACGTGCACAAGAATTAGATGAAATGGGTGCTGATTATATCGCAACTCATACAGGTTATGACCTACAAGCGTTAGGACAAACACCGCTAGAAAACTTTAACAAAATTAAAGCAACAGTTAAGCAAACTAAAACAGCTGTTGCCGGTGGAATTAAAGAAGAATCAGCACCAACAATCATTGCACAACAGCCTGATTTATTAATTGTTGGGGGTGCCATTTCAACTGACGATAACCCTGCTGAAAAAGCAAAAGTCTTCAAGGATATGATTGATAATGCCTAAGCAATCAACTTGGCAACAAATCTTATCAGAATTGCAAGCAGGTGAAGTTGAGGTAACCACTTCACAACTTGAATTAGTTAATCATGCTAATCGCGTTTTTGTTGCAGGATCAGGCCGTTCAGGTTTGAATTTGAAGTCGTTTGCGATGAGACTGAGTCAACTTGGCAAAACTGCTTTTGTTGTTGGCGAAACGACAACGCCTGCTTTTCAAAAAGGTGACTTATTGATTGTAGCAACTGGATCGGGTCAAACACCACAAATTATTAACTTCATGAAAAAAGTAATAGAACTAAACGGACAGACATGGTTATTGACAGCGACACCAGAAACTCCAGCTACACAATTAGCAACCGAAATTACTTATTTGGCAGGTAAAGGCAAGTATGCTAATAATGCTCAGTCAATACAGCCAATGGGTTCATTATTTGAACAATCCTTGCTGATATTTGGCGACGCGTTTACACTTTCTTATATGTCTAAATTTGAGATATCAGAATTAGTGATGCAACAAACACATGCTAATTTAGAATAAAAAGAGGTTCACTCGTAATTGAGTGAACCTTTTATTTTTCAAAACAAATAGATTGTAAACAATTTAAATTGGTGCTACGATAATCCTGAATTATTAATTAATTTATGGAGGCAATTAAATGACAGTAAAATATGATTACGATGTTCTTTATTTAGGTGCGGGTCATGGGACTTTTGATGGCGCTGTTCCTTTAGCACAAAAGGGATTTAAAGTTGGTGTGATTGAAGCAGATAAAGTTGGTGGGACATGTCCTAACTGGGGCTGTAATGCTAAAATTACGCTAGATGCACCTGTTTTTGTTAAACATCAACAAGCTAACATGTCAGCACTTTTTGATGGTGAATTGCCAACAGTTAATTGGAAAAATAATATGAAGCACAAACACGAAGTGATTGATAATCTACCCGATATGATAACTGGGCTAGTTGAATCTGTTGGAATTGACTTGATTCATGGATTTGGACAATTAGTCGATGGTCATACGATAGCAATTAATGACGAAGAAAAAACTGCAGAAAAGATTGTGATTGCAACAGGATTACACCCTAATCAATTACAAATTCAAGGACATGAATTTGCTCACGATAGCCAAGAATTTTTGGCTTTAGATGACTTGCCAAAACAGATAACCATCATTGGATCAGGTTATATTGGAATGGAATTTGCATCTATTGCAAACGCTGCTGGTTCAGAAGTTACAGTCATGATGAGCCGTGATGTTGTCTTACGTAACTTCTATCAACCTTACGTAGAATTAGTTGTTGAACAAATGAAAAAAGATGGTATTCAATTTGTTGAAAATGCTAATGTATCAGCATTTAAAGAAGTTGATAATGGTTATATTGTTGAATATGGTGACAATCAAGAACTAAAAACAGATTGGATTTTGGATGCTACTGGACGTCAGCCTAATGTCGAAAACATAGGTTTGGAAAAAGTCGGTGTTGACTATGATCAATCAGGTATTATCGTTAATGACTATCTTCAAACTAGCGTGGAAAGTATCTATGCTTCAGGAGATGTTATTTCTAGCTCACAACCCAAATTAACACCGACTGCTATTTTTGAAAGTACTTATTTAACTCAATTGTTTTCACGTGAAACATCTGAAAAAATCAATTTTCCAGCAATACCTTCTGTAACATTTACGACACCTCGAATTGCTCAAATCGGTGTTTCTGTTGATGAAGCAAAAAACAATTCAGACTATCAAGTTGTTGAGACAGATTTAACACAATCAAGTTGGTATTATCAAATTGATCAACAACCTGTTGCAAAAAGGACTTTGATTTTTGATAAGAATCAACAGTTAGTTGGCGCAACAGAAGTTAGTCAAAAAGCTGATGCCGTCATTGATGCTTTAGTACCAGTTATCGAACTAAAGCCTACAAAAGCACAACTTGGGCGAATGGTACACCTATTTCCATCCATTGCTAGTGATGTATTTGCTTCACTTTAGAATAGATAACTGTATGATTGATATTTAATAAAAAATAGTAGACGCATAAGGAGATGTAAATAATGAAAACTCAACAATATGATTATGATGTAATGTTTATTGGTGCAGGTCACGGGTCTGATGGTGCGGTGATGCTGAATAAATATGGCTATAAAGTAGCTAAAATTGAAGCCGAAAAAGTCGGCGGAACTTGTACGAACTGGGCATGTAATGCCAAAATTGTATTAGATGGGCCGGTTAAATTAAGCCGCACACACGAGCAATTAAAAGATATTGTCCAAGGTGAGTTGAAGCTAAGTTGGGAACAAAATATGGCTCATAAACATGAAGTGATTGATCCACTAGCTGATGGTATGGAGAAAAAATTCACAGGATCAGGTATTGATGTTATTCATGGTTGGGCTAATTTTGTCGATAACCATACTGTTGAAATTGAGGGCAAGACTTATACTTCCGATAAGTTTGTTATTGCAACTGGTTTACATCCACACCGTTTAAATGTCCCTGGTCAAGAGCATTCACACGACAGCAAAGACTTTTTAGATTTAAACCCATTACCAAAACGAATGACAGTTATTGGTTCAGGTTATATTGGAATGGAATTTGCGACAATAGCTAATGCTTTTGGTAGTGATGTGACTGTGATGATGCGTGGTGATCGGGTGTTACGTCAATTCAACGCTGAATATGTTGATGAAGTCGTTAAAGATATGACTGAACGTGGTGTGACTTTTGTCAAAAATGCTGACGTTAAAAAATTCGATAAAAAAGACGATCATTATGTTATTGAATATGGTGAAAACAAGATTCATGAAACCGATTGGATTTTAGATGCGACAGGTCGAGTACCTAATGTTTCAGGTTATGGCTTAGATGAACTTGGAATCGAATGCGATGCCAAAGGTATTAAGGTTAACGGCAAAATGCAAACTAATATCGATAATATTTTTGTTGCAGGGGATGTCGCTGATACAACTTATCCAAAATTAACGCCAACAGCTACCCATCAATCTAATTACATTGCGCATTATATTATGGGTGACACTAATTCAGATATGAAATCATTTGTCGTGCCAACGGTTACTTTTACTTCACCTCGAATCGCTGAAGCTGGCGTTACCGTTAGTGAAGCAAAAGCTGCCCCAGATAAATATGAAATCATTGAAAGTGATGTAACAGGCGACTGGTTCAGAAAAGTCAATGAAGATAAAATTGGCAAACAAACACTAATTTTTGATAAAGAAGGTCACTTAGTTGGTGCAACAGAAGCGAGTGAAGAAGCTGAAAACTTCATCAATGCGGTTCTACCTGCTATCGCACTTAAATTAAACCGTGAACAAATAGAACAAGTTGTGCCATTATTCCCATCAATCATGCATGAAGGATGGAAAAAATTATAAAGATAACAAAAACTGCATCGTACTGATGCGGTTTTTTATTTAGGCTAGATGTAGCGTAGTTAGCGCAAACACGATATAATAACCTTGTATTATTAAAATAAAATTAAAAAAACAGGAGATAATCATGGCAGAATTAAATCGTTTATATAATGTTTTTCAACCAGAACATTATAATTTATATATTGATGTTAACCGCGAAACTAAAACAATTAGCGGAACAACAACTGTAACAGGTCAAGCAAAAGACCAAAATATTGCGCTTCATCAAAAAGATTTAGCAGTTTCAGCTGTTAAAGCAAACGGTAACGCAGTTGAATTTGAAGTGGATCAAGCAAAAGATTTAATCAAATTTAGCATTGAAAATACTGGTGAAGTGACAGTAGAAGTAACTTACACAGCGCCTTTAACCGATACAATGATGGGGATTTATCCGTCATATTACGAACACGAAGGTGTCAAAAAACAATTAGTTGGAACGCAGTTTGAAACAAACTTTGCTCGCCAAGCCTTCCCTTGTGTGGATGAACCTGAAGCTAAAGCAACTTTTGAATTAGCACTAAAATTTGACGAAAAACCAGGTGAATCAGCATTAAGTAACATGCCTGAAACACGCGTTGAAGATGACGTGCACTACTTTGATAAAACAGTTAAAATGTCAACCTATCTAGTGGCATTTGCGTTTGGTGACATGCAAAGTAAATTAGCCGAAACAAAAAGTGGTGTTAAAGTTGGGGTGTTCTCAACAAAAGCGCACAAAGAAAACGAATTGGATTTCGCGTTAGATATCGCAAAACGTGCAATTGATTTTTACGAAGATTTCTACCAAACACCTTATCCACTTCCTCACTCATGGCAATTGGCATTACCAGATTTCTCAGCTGGTGCGATGGAAAACTGGGGTCTTGTTACATACCGTGAAGCATACTTACTACTAGATCCAGATAACACAGCTTTGAGTATGAAACAGGTTGTCGCAACTGTGATTGCTCACGAACTTGCTCACCAATGGTTCGGTGATTTGGTCACAATGAAGTGGTGGGATGATTTATGGTTAAACGAAAGTTTCGCCAACATGATGGAATATGTTGCCATTGATGCTATTCAACCAGATTGGCATATTTGGGAAAGTTTCCAAACTGGAGAAGCACCCGCAGCACTTCAACGTGATGCCACTGATGGTGTTCAATCAGTTCACGTTCAAGTTGAACACCCAGCTGAAGTTGATTCATTATTTGACCCCGCAATTGTATATGCAAAAGGTGCCCGTTTGTTAGTCATGGTCCGTTCATTAATTGGCGATGAAGCTTTAAGAAAAGGACTTAAAAACTACTTTAAAGCACATCAATATAATAATGCGACAGGTCCAGATCTTTGGCATGCATTAGGTGAAGCTTCAGGAATGGATATCAGTACAATCATGAATTCATGGCTTGAACAACCAGGTTATCCAGTTGTTAAAGCTGAAGTTGTTGATGGAGAATTACGATTATCACAACAACAATTCTTCATTGGTGAAGGTGAAGATGTTGCACGTCAATGGCAAATTCCATTAAACGCAAACTACCAAGAATTACCAGAACTGTTAACTGAAAAAAGTGTTTCTTTAGGAAACTATCAAGAATTAAGACAACAAAATGGTCAAGCTCTACGTTTGAACGTAGGAAACAACTCTCACTTTATCGTGCAATATGACCAAACATTACTAGACGATATCATGGGCGAAGTCGATCAATTGGATGCAATTGCGCAAATGCAATTATTGCAAGATTTACGTCTATTAGCAGATGGCCGTCGTGTTTCTTACGCTGACTTAGTTCCAATGCTTGAAAACTTCTCAACAAATCAATCAACAATCGTTAATGCTGCACTTTATCGCTTAGCTAACAACTTGAAGAAGTTTGTTAAAGCAGGTACGCCAGCTAAAAAAGATTTGCAAGCATTACTTGGTCAATTGAGTACGAACCAATTTGAACGTCTTGGATTTGTACCAAAAGCTGATGAATCAAATGATGATCAATTGACTCGTCCTTATATTTTGAGTGCCGCACTTTACGCTAAGAATGAACACGCAATGAGTGAAGCACATCAACTATTTGAAGACCATCGTGATAACTTGTTGAACTTACCAGCAGAAATCCGCTCATTTGTATTGAGTAACGAAGTTAAAAATTACGGCTCAAAAGAGTTATTTGATAACCTACTAACTCAATATCAAAAATCAACAGATGCAAGTTACAAACGCGATCTTACCGCAGCACTTGTTTCAACAACTGATGAAGAATTTGTCACAGCATTAATTTCAAACTTTGAAAACAGTGACGTGATTAAACCACAAGATTTAAGATCATGGTTTAGTGGTTTGCTTTCAAACGACAAAGGACAACAACAAACTTGGGATTGGTTGCAAAATGACTGGCAGTGGCTTGAAGATACTGTTGGTGGCGATATGGAATTCACAAGTTACATCACAGTAGTTTCAAATACATTCAAAACAGCTGAAAGATTAGCAGAATTTAAGGCATTCTTTGAACCAAAAATTAATACACCAGGATTAACACGTGAAATCAAAATGGGTATTAAAGCAATTGAAAGTCGTGTCGAATTAATTGAATCAGAAAAAGAAGCAGTAGCTCACGCATTAGCACACAAATAAGCGACATTAAAAAAGCACCGAGTTTTCAAAAAAGAAAACTTGATGCTTTTTATTTTTGCCATTCAAAGCGAAGTAGTGACCATATTTTTGAATCATGAAAACCATCAGTCAAACGTTCACCTGCACGAATGATGCCGTCTAAATGAAAGCCAGCTTTTTCAGCAACATGATTGCTCTTATCGTTATTAACGCTCGCATGAATCTCAATTTTATTAACACCATAGTCGTTGAACGCAATATCGCAAATACCGTGAACCACGCGATGCATAATTCCTTTACCACTAAACTCACTAGCTAACCAATAGCCGATTTCGGTGATTTTATTCAAGTTGTCAAATCGATTAAGACTAATCATACCGACAGGTTTATCCTTGTACAAGATAATCGTTGATAGGGATTGATTGTGTACAAATTCTTCAAGTGTTGTTTGTAAGAATTTTTCTTCATCTTGTGGTGATTTTATAAAAGATACCCAAGGCAACCAACGGTTGAATTCAACTTTATTTTTTTGAATCAGTTCAAATAGTATTTTTGAATGTTTTTGAGGTTGGGGGAGAGTAAGTTGAATCTCATTATCGATTTTATATGTGAACATAATTTATCTCCTTTTTAATTAAATAAGCAATATTTTTTTGCTAAAACTAAACCATTGAAAAGTTTGACATAGCAATGATTAGGTTTGTTTAAACCACATTTTTGAAGTTGTCGATTTTAAGAAAATAAAAATAAAAGGTTTGACAAACAAAATTAATCCCGCTATAGTAATCATCAACAAAGCAAATAATTAAAATTTACTGAGAAAAGATGAGTAAATATTTATCTTATTTTAACAGAGAGCCATGTTAGGTGAAAGATGGTACTTAAGAAAATATTGAAGATGGTCTTGGAGTAATTTTAGATTGTGAGTCATGGTGATTAGCAATCTACGGTGTAACACACGTTACTGTGTTGAAGGATAGCTAGCATGAGTGTCCTGATTTGAGATAGTGATAATTTTGTTTTTTGATTGTCACTAACATAGGGTGGTACCGCGTATAACAGCGCCCCTAGATTTAAGCAATGTCTTCGATCTAGGGGCGCTTTTTTTATTTTAAAGGAGAGTTGAAAGTATGTCAGTGAATGCGTGTAACGGATTTTTAAAACAAAATCGAGAATGGGTTAATACCAAAATGGAGGATCCCATTAAGTTAGTTATTTTGAATTTAATGCCAAACAAAAAGGAAACTGAAAGACAGTTCTTAGACTTGTTAGATGAATTAAATACTGAAATAACAGTGCAGTTTATTTATCCAAAAACGCACCACTCAAAACATACACGTCAACAAGACCTTGAAAAATATTATGCAACTTTTGATGAAATCAAAAATAAAAAAGTAGATGGGCTAATTATTACCGGAGCACCTATTGAAAAATTAGCGTTTAACCAAGTCGATTATTTAGCAGAATTAAAGCAAATAAGAGACTGGGCCAAAGAAAATGTTAAACAAACAGTTAATGAATGTTGGGCCGCACAAGCCGCATTGTATCAAGATTTCGGTATTGAAAAAAAACCTTTAGAAAATAAGTTATTTGGCATTTATCAAGCTAATTATATTGATTCAACGCATCCACTTAACTGTAATATCGAAAACTTCAATATGCCACAGTCACGTCATACTGAATCGATAATTGATGATGAGCTACCTGAGGGATTGAAAGTGATTGCTTCAAGTCAAAATGCAGGTCCATTTATTTTACATGCTAATGAGGGTAACCAACTTTACATTAGTGGCCACCCAGAATATCAAACGAACACTTTACATGATGAATATTTGAGAGATTTAAACAAGCAACAAAAAATTCAAAAGCCAATTAATTACTATGATAAACAATATCCAAAAAATACTTGGCATAAGAGCAGCCGACAGTTTTATCAAAACTGGGTAGATTTAATTGAGGAAAATTCTAAAGTAAACGTATAAGGAGCAGTCAAAATGGAAAGTCATTGTACATGGAAAAAGAAGATCGATACGATACTAGCTCAAGCAGGAAATCGCAAAGATAACGTAACCGGATCGATTTCAATGCCGTTGTATTTTTCAACTGCATATAGACACAACGGTTTAGGTGAATCAACTGGTTATGATTATTCACGCATGAATCAGCCAACAAGAAAAGTACTCGAAGAAGTGCTATCCCAATTAGAAAATGGTGTTCGGGCGTTTGGTTTATCTTCTGGTATGGCAGCCATTCAACTTGTTTTTACTCAATTCAAAAGTGGTGATCATATCATCGTTTCAGATGACTTATACGGGGGATCATTTCGATTTTTTGATTTATTAACTGAACAATATGGACTTTCATTCAGCAAGTGGGATGGTCAAGATTACAGCGAATTAGAGAACTTATTAAGTCAAAATACTCGAGCAGTTTGGATTGAAACCCCTTCTAATCCAATGATGAAAGTGATTGATATCAAAAAGACAGCACAGTATACACATCAGTATCAAGCCCAGTTAATAGTGGATAACACGTTTTATACCCCACTAATTCAACAAGTATTAGAAGAAGGTGCTGATATTGCGGTTCATAGTGCTACTAAATATTTATCTGGTCACAACGATATTTTAGCTGGAGCAGTCATCTGTAAACACAGCCGAACAGCAGAGATATTAGAACGAAATCTGATTACCATAGGGTCAACAATTAGCCCATTCGATTCTTGGTTATTATTGCGCAGTCTAAAAACCCTGCCGATTAGATTGGCCAAACAACAAGAAAACGCACAAAAACTAGTGGCTTATTTTGAAAAATCAGATGCTATTCAACAAGTTTTATATCCTGGAAAAGGTGGCATGATTAGCCTTTATGTAAGCGACCAAATTGAAATTGATTGCCTATTGAAAGAATTAGAAGTGGTATCATTTGCGGAAAGTTTAGGCGGAACAGAAAGTTTAGTGACTGTACCAGCTGTTCAAACGCATGCTGATTTGAGTGAAGAACAAAGACAACAAACAGGTATTACTGAAAACCTAATTCGAGTATCTTGTGGTCTTGAAGATAGTCAGGATTTAATCAAAGATTTCAAACAAGCTTTAGCCAAAGCTTATCAAGAAAGCGGGGAGTAAAATGAGTCAAAACGAATTTTCAGATTGGACGAAAGTCATCAAATCAACAGCTAAGCCTGACCCAAAAACGGGTGCAGTAAATCCACCAATTTATCTCTCATCGACTTTTCAACAGAAAGGACTAGATGATTTTGGTCAATGGGATTACGCTCGAAGTGGTAATCCTACACGTGATGTTTTGGAAGAAAGTATTGCTGAGCTAGAAAATGGTTATCGTGGGTTTGCGTTTTCAACTGGAATGGCAGCGATTTCCACAGCATTGTTAACACTTAAACAAGGTGACCATGTGATTGTAACCAAGAATGTGTATGGTGGCACATTCCGATTAGTAACTGAGGTATTAGTTAATTACGGTATTAGCCATACATTTGTGGATTTGAGTGATGAAGAAGCTTTGAAGAATGCATTCCAAGAGAACACTAAAGTGGTTTATCTGGAAACACCTGCTAATCCAACTTTACAAGTAACCGATATCCAAAAAGTATCACAGATAGCCCATGATCATCAGGCATTAGTTTTTGCGGACAATACATTTATGACTCCTATTTTGCAAAAACCACTTGATTTGGGTGCAGACCTGGTTGTTCACAGTGCAACAAAATTTTTAGCTGGACATAGCGATATTTTAGCTGGATTAGTTGTCGCGAAAACAAAAGATTTAGCAGATAAGGTCTACTTCTTGCAAAATGCAATGGGTGCAACACTCGGTGTTGCTGATTCCTTCTTACTACTAAGAGGGATAAAAACGCTTGGTGTTCGAATGCAAACTTCATCAAAGAATGCACTAGAATTTGCTAAGTGGTTAACAAAACAATCAATTGTGACAAAAGTGAACTATCCTGGACTTGAAACATCTGACAGTTATGATATTCAGCTAAGTCAGTCAAAATCTGGCGGTGCAGTTTTATCATTCGATATTAAAACTGAAGAAAATGTCAAAAAGTTAATTGAAGAGATTAAAATCCCAGTATTTTCTGTCTCACTCGGTGCAACTGAATCAATTCTGTCTTACCCTCCGAAAATGTCCCATGCTGAATTGAATCGAGAAGAACGACTAGAACGCGGAATTACTGACGGGTTATTAAGATTATCAATAGGACTTGAAGATATTGATGATTTAAAACAGGACTTTGCACAAGCTTTTGAAAAATTGAACTAAAAAACAATCTTAAGGAGAGAGTAATTATGCCAAAAATTAACGGAAGAACAAGTCATTATGATACAGTAGGAAGCTTTTTAAGACCTGAAAGTCTTAAAATCGCACGCGAAAAATTTAATCAAAATAAAATTACACAAGATGAGTTAACTCAAGTTGAAAATGAAGAAATCAAAAAGTTAGTCGAAAAACAAAAAGAAGTGGGTCTAAAAATTGTAACCGATGGGGAATTTCGCCGCAGTTACTGGCACTTAGATACTTTTTGGGGATTTGATGGTATTAGTCACACGAAACAAGAACATGGCTATTTATTCCACGGAGTCGAAACACGTAATGATTCAGCTCAAGTAAGCGGTAAAATCAAATTTAACCCTAATCATCCTGATTTATTAGCATTTAAATATTTGCAAAGTTTAGTTGAACATGATGATGAGTTAGTTGCTCGCCAAAGTATTCCAGCTCCTGCTCAACTTTATGCAGAACTGGTCAGAGGACCTGAGAATATTGAAGCAATCGGTCTATTTTATTCAAGTGAAGATCAGTTAATTGAAGACGTTGCTCAAGCCTACCACGATTTAATTATTGCTTTATATAATGAAGGCTGTCGTCATGTTAAATTAGATGACTGTACTTGGGGAATGATTGCCGATAAAAGTTTTTGGAAGACGATTTCAAAAGATTATCAAGATATTGATCGGCTCAAAGCCCTTTACCTAAGTTTTAATAATCGTGCATTAGCTGATTTGCCAGAAGATTTAGCAGTAACAACGCATGTTTGTCGAGGTAATTATGCTTCGACATGGGCAGCAAGTGGTGGGTATGAAACAGTTGCCGATACTTTATTTGCAAAAGAAAACGTTTCCGCTTTTTATCTTGAATTTGATGATGATCGTTCAGGTGATTTTGAACCTCTGCAACATGTCGCACCAGGTAAGGAAGTTGTCTTAGGCTTAATTACTAGCAAAAAACCAGAACTTGAGTCAAAAGAAGTCATTAAAGCTCGCATTAAAGAAGCTAGCCAATATGTCCCATTTGAAAACTTATCATTAAGTACACAGTGTGGATTTGCTTCGACTGAAGAAGGGAATCATTTAACTGAAGAACAACAATGGGATAAAATTAAACTCGTAATCGAAATTGCAAATGAAGTATTTGCAGTTGATAAAGTTAAATAAATCAAAAAAGACTTCGATTGAAGTCTTTTTTGTTTGGCTTTTACGTTTAAAAAACATTAAAGGTAGACGAATAAATCTTGAAATTAGTACGCTTGATTGATACGTTAATGACAACTATCTATTGGAGGACGGCTAGAAAATGAAGAAGAAAACGATTGTAATAACAGCAGTAGCTGCTGTGACTTTGTTATTGGGGACGATATCTACTGGTGTTATGGCGAATGATTATTTGAATAGACATCAATCGCCATTAAACGAGTTTGTTGATTACCCTTATAATGGTAATATTGCGATTAAAACTGCAAAACCAACTGAAAAAATAACACTGGATGATGTGCAACCTAAGCCTAATAACATTGCAATTGCAGAATCAATTTATCAAGATTTAACCACAAGGTATCCCAACCATAAAATTGATGTCTATTTGATAACAGGTGGTCAGTATAAAGATATGGTAGAACCACAACCACAGCAACAATTTATTACTGTAGATTTTGACCAAGAACTGATTAACCAGTTGCTAGCTAATCAACAAGAATTAGTTAAGTTGAATAACTATGTTGCCGAAAAAGCTCAACAATTAGATGATAGTTTGAAATATGGCAATCCGATTTCTAATGATCAAATTATTATTGACAATTCATTCAATCGTAATCTACTAGACAGATCAGCTGCAGATTATCCCACATTTAATATTCAACATTCAAAACACACTAATATTCAAAAAATGTTAGGTGGAACTTATTATGAGTAAAAGGCCGTTATAGGCCTTTTTATAGTTGATTTAAAAGTTGGGAAGGGGTTAACTTATGTCTAAAAAACTATTATTTGGTTTTATTCTAGGAATTATAGCAATAGCTACTTTTGGAAACCTTTTCTATTTGGCTATCAGTATGTTCTTGATAGTACCTTCAATGCTAGTTTTACTTTTGGCTAGGTATGGTTATGATAAAAATAATGAAGAAACAAGACAAAAAAGAGTTTACTATATCCCGAGCCTGTACTTGTTTGTACTGATTTTTGTTCTTACAATCGTTATTTTAGGATTGTCATTTTATTATCAACTTCGATTATTATTCGTGATAGCATATATCATAACGATAGGCTTATCTGTCTATGGCATGATAAAAGAGATTAAAAAAGGTGACATCTATGATTGATTAAAGTTAAGATAGTTTTAGAATCTAAACTTAGAGGAGTAAATATGTCACTTTATCAATTTCAAAATAATCAACTAACGCGTCTAAAAGCCATTCCGTTTAAAGTTGAAAAAGAGATTCAACGTTTAGTCGAAGAAAATACTGAAGTTTTGCTGGGATTAACTTTTTTAGCGACTGAGTTTCACGTGGAACATTATCGTTTAGATACGGTTGCCTTTGATGAAACAACTAATAGTTTTGTGATTATTGAGTATAAAAACGACACCAAATATAGTGTAATTGACCAGGGATATGCTTATTTGAATACATTACTCAACCACAAAGCAGATTTTGTTTTGCTATATAACGAGGTTCATGGCACGCATAGACGAGTGGATGAATTCAATTTTGAACAGACCAAAATTAACTTTATTACCAAAGGCTATACGAATTATCAGTTAGATGCAGTGAATAATCCAGAGTTGCCAATTGATTTATATCAAATCAGGCAATTTGAGCATGGTCAAATTCAACTCGATTATATTGAAAAAACAAAGCCAACAAAGGTGGCTAAAAGTCAAACAAAGTTAACTAAAGAGCCAGTTAACTTTACACAGATTAGTGAATTGAAAAACTATACTGAAGCGGATATGTTGAAGAAAGGTTCAGATGAAACAAACGACTTGTATCAGGAATTGAAAATCGAAATTTTGGATTTGAATCCCAATATTTCAATCAAAGCTCATAAAACTTATCTGGCTTTTTTGATTAATGATAAAGACTTTTGCGATATTACTATCCAAAAGAAACAGTTAAAATTGTTCTTGAATTTGAAGTTTGGTCATTTGAATGATAAATTTGGCTATGCCCGAGATATGCGAAATATTGGTAAATATGGGAATGGGGATTATGAAGTGACATTCAATAATCATACTGATCTACCTTATATTATCGACTTAATAAAACAATCTATGATAAAAAATGATCAGTAAAAAACCTTTAGACAATAGTCTAAAGGTTTTTGTTTTTTGTGAAAATAGTTAGAGATTGTATAAGAATTAATTGCTCAATTTATTATTTATTCTCGAACCTTTTTTGCTTATATTCGGTGTTTTTTCTTTATACAAAATAACCGCAACTTTATATGTCATAAAAACAGCGTAACTGACTATTAAACTTACAATAAATAATCCTGTTAATTTGCCTAGATGATATTCCATTTTCTGATGTAAGTTGCTATTTATCAGATTAACAGTAAATATCCCACCTAAAAGAATGTTAGCAATTAAAATAACACCGAATAATCCTACAGGTGAAACATATTCGGACAATTTTTGAGAAAAAGTTTTGTAGTAGTTATTTATTAATTTGTTTAAGTAAAAAGTATTAAGAAGTAAAAACGGTGTATTATAAAAAGTATTTACTAACTGTACTAAAGTTAAATAGCCGATAATTAACGATAGAATTTCTATAACAGAAATGATTTTAATTTTAAGCAGATGTTTTCGTTTTAATTGAAAAATATCAAAATTGATTTCTTTTTTGGGATTGAGAAGAAAGTCAGAATCGATATTAAATAATTGTTCAATAGATTTAACTAAATAATAATCAGGAATTCCGCGGTTATTTTCCCAAGCAGAAATCGTTTTACGAGAAACATTGAGTTTAGTTGCGAGCTGATCTTGAGTTAGATTGTGATAGCTTCTGATATATTTGATTTTCTCACTAAATTCGATAACCGTAATCTCCTTTTATATGAGTTTATTAATCATTTTAATTATAGCGAAAAAGTTGTCGATAGAATAGGTAAATGTAACCCAAAATAGCTAAGAATTAAAGCGAACTTTTGGTATAGTCAAATACTGGTAGTTCTATAACAACGGGTAGTCGTTAGGAATTACTGAGCGATTATCAAAACGCAAAGTACATTATTGATAATCAATTAATTGTTATTTAAAGTTCTAATTTATAGATTGACGAGATATCAGTAGAAGACAAGCTTTCATCGTGGGGGTATCAGCAAGTATAAATGTTCAACATTACAAGTGATAACGGGTCGAATAACACCTGATTTAATCTTATAAATCTACTGGAGGTAATGCGTAAATGACTAATACACAGCGAAAGTTAGTGTTTATCTATACAGGACTATTTTTGATTATGATTGCCATGATTTTAGCCGGAGTATCCTATTTTAGTATTTTGCCAGGGAATGATTATATTTGGCAAATACCTAGAGTTTTGATTCTAATTTTTATGCTATCAAATGTCATAAAATTAGGTCTGTGGCTATTTAAAAGCGGTCTAAAAATAAAAGAATAACGCAATCGATAACCGTAAAAAATGATACTAGTTATCATTTTTTACGGTTATTTTTTATTTGCAATAAATCGCTTAATAATGTATTTTAAAAATGTACTTTCTAAGTACACACATATACGTTTACTTTTGAGTAAAAACATACAAAAAAGGCTTGTTTGACGACAGTCAAGCAGGCCTTTTTTGTGTGATTAATGGGCGATAAAATCTAAATTAATAAAAAGCATGTTAAAATAGAATTAATATTATAATTTGGAGGATTATTATTAAATGAAAGTGCAAAGAATCTATTATTTAGATATATTGAGAGTGCTTGCAACAATCGCTGTTATTGTTATTCATGTATCGTCTCAAAGTCTTTACTACACGGAAGATGTTAGAACTTTTACGTGGCAAAGTTTAAACTTTTGGGATAGTTTAATGCGATGGTGTGTGCCAATTTTTGTGATGATATCAGGGGTATTATTTTTAAATCCACGAAAAAAGGTTAATTTAAAAAAATTATTCACAAAAAATATTTCGCGTATTATTTATGTTGCTATTTTTTGGCATCTTGTATATGGTATTTACAATTATTTTGAAGCTAAAAATTTCTATAATGCATTGAGAGTAACGATTGAAGGTTACTCGCATTTATGGTTCTTGCATATGATCATAGGATTGTACCTTATTGTACCGTTCTTGAGAAAAATAACAGAAGATATCAAAATGACGCGTTATTTCCTAGCTTTATCTGCTATATTTACTGTGCTTTTACCAACGGTTTTTGATCTTTATGACAGTTTGGCAAAGTATCGTACAATGTCGCCTTTAGTCAAAACAGTTTTTGAAAGTTTAGGTACCCTAAATTCTAGTATTTATTTCCATTTAACTTTAGGATTTTCGGCGTATTTTGTAGCGGGGTATTATTTTAATCATATCAATTTGAGCAAAAAATGGCGTTATGTATTGTACTTTCTTGGATTTGGTGGGATTTTGGTAACCATTCTTGGAACAGGAGCTATTTCGTATCGATACAGCGCAATCATAACACCTCTTTATAGTTACGTAAGTCTTAATGTTATGCTAACATCACTAGCTATCTTTATTTTTATTAAAGAACTAGGTAACAAAATTAACTGGGAAGTACAGCAAAATTACAAATGGGTAAAGTGGTTAACATATCTGTCATCGGCTACGATGGGGATTTACTTGATCCACTTCTTGATTATTCATATTCTAGTTCAAAACTTCCACCTATTTCAAATTTTTAATAACGCACTTATTGCTGTACCAATAATTACAGGTATCGTGTTTGTGATTTCTTTATTACTTACAGTCATGATACGTTATATTCCGTTACTAAAGAAATTTATGATGTAAAATCGAAAACTTTTGATTACGTAATGAGTACTTTTGAGAATTATACAAATAGTTCATTTATAGTTGAAATTTCAAGCAGAAAAGGCTAGTCCAGATTTGGACTAGCCTTTTGACTTTATAAGTAATAACGTTAACTATTATTTGGATTATTAAGATTGGTAGTTGTTAAAGCTGCACTCTTATTACTATCACATCCTGTAATGGGTAAAACTAGTAGTAACCCTGTGAACCATAATTTTTTCATTTTAAATCCTCCAAAATTTGATTGCTCGCATCATAATATAATTGGAATTTTCGATTGTACCTATTAATAAAAAGTCATATCAGTTATAGTGTAAGATACAGCATTATAATTGGAGGATAATAATGAATAGAAAACAGATTAAGGAAAATGCAAAAGAATTAGTTAGTCAAAATAGGGGCTATTATTTCAAATTAACTTTCATACCAGCAATTATGCAGTACATTGTAATTGCAATGGTCTGTGCTAGCTTTTTTGGACTTACTTCAAACTCATTGATCTGAGCATGGATCCAGTACAGTCAATTAGAAAATTTTATTTAATTGCGACAGCGACGTGGTTAGTTATCATCGTAGTTGCACTGATCAAAACATGGTTTGATTTCAGTATGAAAATGATTATGCTGAAGTCTTATCGAAAAGATAGCAAGCCTAAAACAGGAAAGGAAGCCATCTTGTATGTTTTTAAAGATAAAAAATGGTTATATGTCATAGGGCTATTGGTACTAATTGGCATTTATAACAATATTGTTAGCTGGGTTAAAGACACGCTGACTGATTTAGTCGATGCCCTTTCTGAAGCTGCTAAGAGTATGGTTCACAACGATGCATTAGCGATTGCTATTATTGGAATTGCTTTGTTAGTTTATCTGGTCATCTACATTGTGGCACTACTGTTTACAAACGTTACAGACCAAATGGCGTATACTTACTCAGACAGTTATGAAATAGGTGAAGGCGTGTTTTATGCTTTCAAAAAAGCCTATGTATTAATGACAAAAAAAGAAAACATGTTTGAATTTTTCATCTTGCAATTAAGTTTATTGGGTTGGTATTTACTTAATATTTTAACGTTAGGTATTTTAGGAATCTGTTGGTTCAATGCTTATGCTGAAATGGTTTATGCAGGATTTTATGATGAGATAACGAAAAAAGAAGAATAAAAAAGCATGCTGTAAATACGGCATGCTTTTTTATATTAATTGAATTAATCCCAAAGAAATTACACCAACAATAACTGTTACTAAAAGACTCTTAGATAATATTGCAGCTAGCAAAGTAGGAATTGAAGCTAAAAGGTTTTGTATATTTAGTTCAGGTAGTTGACCGAGTCTTTGAATAAATAAGTTTTCAAACCAAAGTGCGGACATGATCACAATAGGAACAAAATTTAAAAATTCGATGGCTTTGTCGGGTAGATTAACTTTTTTAAGGACTGCAAAAGGTAACGCTCTTGAGCACCAAGTGACAAAACCGCATAGAAAAATTGTTAAAATCACAAAATTAGTTGAGGGCATTTTTGATTACAACTCCTAACGTACAGCCGATTAAAGTGACAACAATAATTAATAAATTCGACGGCAAGAAAATTAACCCGATATACATCAAAATAAAAACAAGGCCAATCGTAATTAGCTGCAATTTTTTAGTTAATTTTTTATCACTGTTAACTTGCAAGTAAAGTAAGCCGATAAACATTGCAACAATTGCAAATTGTAGTCCTAGAGATTGCGGATTTGGAATAAAATTACCAATTAATCCTCCAATAATAGAGGCTAAGAACCAAGTCGCATAGGCTACCAAGTTGGCGGTATTAAACCAGGTGAAACTCAGTTGATTCTGAGTAAAATTAATTTTATTCATACTTAAAGCAAAGCTTTCATCAGTCAACAAGGTTCCCAACCACAGATTTTTAAGCAGTGATTCCTGTTTGAAATAAGGTGCCACAGACAGGCTCATAATAATCATACGTGAGTTGACTAAGAAAACGGCAATCACGATTGATGTAAGTGGTGCACCAGCGAGTAATAGGCTTACCAATACGAACTGCGCTGATCCCGCATAAGTAATTAGTGAAATAAGTCCAATTAAAAATACGTTAAGTCCAGAAGCTTGTCCAATAATTCCAAAGGCAATCCCAATCCCCAGATAACCAAAGGTTGTCGGCAAAACATCATGTAAAGCAGTTTTGAAATCTAGTTTTGAATTCATCACGTCACTCCTCCAAGGTAAGTTAGTGACTAGAATACGTGACTTTTGAATAGATTTCAATCAAAAAAGCTAACCATTATGGTTAGCTTTTTGTGAAGAAACTAGGGATTCGATTAACTAATATCAAAATAATAACAATTGCAACAATTGTATCTGGGATGACATAACTAGCATTATAAATGAGTGAGTAAAGGGCAACAGGTTGACCTTCAGGCGCAAAACTTTGATAGAAGAAAATACCTGCTAGAAAGTGGTTAAGTAGTGAAAAAGCACCACCAATTAATCCTCCAAAAGTGACGTAAATAATCGCGCTTTTTTGATGGTTGTTTGCTAGGGATTTTTTGAATTGTTTTGAAAAAACACCTGCTAATCCAATCAATGCAAATGCTAAGATATAGTCGAATAAAACCTGAATGGGATTTAAGAAGTAGCCACCAAAAAATAAAGAAATCATCCCAGTAATCAAGCCTGATAAAGTTCCTGGTAGTACACCATGTTTTAAGCTAAGCAGAATAATGGGTACAAAAGTTAGTGAAACGCTACCTCCTTGAGGCATTTGAAATAAAACAATGTAGTTAAAAACGATAGCTAAAGCAGACATAATCGCTGTTTCAGTAAAAATTTGAATTTTGTTAGTCATCATGAAGTCCTCATTTAATCAAAATAGTTGCTAGTAAAAGTTTAACAGAGTTATCGATTGTTTAAACTAAAAAAACCACTTCAAAAGTGAAGCGGTTTTTTTAGTAGTGATCATTAGTGATTTTGTGCTTCGAATAGTTTACCTGTTTTCATCAATTGTTCAGGTGCATCCATGATACCCATGTTTGCTTGAACAACAATCATTTTGTCAGGGTTTTCGTTAGCTGTTTGCATAGCGTTAACTAAATCTTTTTCAGTATCAACATTGATGAATAGATATTGATCATCTTTTGCACCAAATGCTTTTGAAATTGTACTGTAGTCAAGTTTTGGCACATCGTTATAAGGTTCTGTTTCACCATGGATCACACGTTCAACTGTGTAACCACTGTTTTCAATAATGAAGATAACAGGTGTTAAGTTTTCTTTGAAAGCAACACCGAAATCTTGGATAGTTAGAAGCAATGAACCTTCACCAGTTGAAAGAACTGTACGACGGTTATCGTTTTGGTTAGCAAATTGTGAACCTAATGCAGAAGGGAATGCATAACCAATTGATCCCCATAGTGGTTGACCAATGAAGTTTGTGTCTGCTTTAAGTTGTTGACTAGCTAGACCAAAGAATGATGTTCCTTGTTCAGCAACTAATGTGTTGTTACTTTGAACGAATTGTTCTAAAGCACGATCATAAAATTCTTGTGTTAGTTTGTTGTCTGTTGCTTTTAACTCGTCTTTTGCAAGTTCTGGGCGAACAACTTTATCATAGTTTTGATTCAAGTTAGTTGAAGCTAAATGATTAATAACATCTTCAAAGTTGTAAGGTGTTGTGAGTTTTCTACCGTAAACTGTAGCATCGTCAAAGTTTAAACTAATTGTTTTTTCAGGGCCAAAGCTTTGTGTAAATCCACCGGTGATTGAGTCTGTTAATTTCGCACCGATTGTAATAACTGCATCAGCTTCGTCCACAAAACGATTAATTGATTCATCAGAAATTGAACCATTGTAAGTTCCAACAAAGTTTTCGAATTCTTCATTTACAGTGCTTTTACCCATTGCAAGTGTTGCGACTGGAATATTATTTTGTTTTGAGAATCCTTCAATTGCGTCGCCTAAGTTAAAGCGTTGTGCTTCATGGCCAACGATAATAACTGGTTTTTTAGCAGCTTTGATAGCTGAAGTAACAGCTTCAACTGATTGAGAAACATCTGTTTGATCACTTTCAAACAAGCTAGGAATACCAGCTTTAAGACTTTCGTTTACAGGAAGTGCCACTAAGTCTGTTGGTAAAACGATATAAGCAGGTTTTTTATTTTCATAAATGTAGTGAAGTGTATCGTTAATTTGGTTAATAGCGTTATCTTTTGTTAAAAATGTTGTTTTTAATCCCAAAGCTTCGTGAGCTTTGATAAAACGTTTGAATTGACCATCCGCAAATGTGTGGTGAACAAGACCGCCATTGTGTTGCACTTTTGTTGTTGGTGCACCAACGATTTCAAGAACGGGAACTTGTTCTGCTGTACTACCAGCAAGACCGTTGATAGCACTTAATTCACCAACACCAAATGTTGTGACGAATGTTGCAAAACCACGTTCACGGGCATAACCATCAGCCATGTAAGATGCGTTTAGTTCGTTTGCGTTTCCAATCCATTTCATATCATCACGGTGAGTAATGTGATCCAAGAATTGTAAGTTAAAATCTCCGGGAACACCAAAAACTTCATCTGAACCAAGATATTTTGTTACATCCAATAAATAATCTGATAAGGTATACATAGTCTATGACTTCTTTCTTTGATATTATTGGTCAATCAAGTTGACCTTTATTGATTACAGATACTAATATACACCGATAAAATAAAAAGTCAACAAGATTGACCTATTTTTTTTAAGGAGAATTTTTATGAACGATAAAAGTAGATTGGCAACTATCTTTTTTGCTTACCAGAGATTTGCGAGTTTAATTGATTATGGTGAGTATGGTTTAAGCAAGAATCAGCACCGTGTTTTATTTTGTTTATATGCTATTGAAGAAGTATCAATAAAAAAACTATTATTGATTTTGGGCATTTCAAAACAGGCCTGTAATGTCTTGATTCGCGATTTAATGAGTCGTGATTTAGTCTACGAAGAAAAATCTGAAAAAGATCGCCGCGTTAAAATTCTAAAATTAACGCAAGCAGGTAAAGATTTAAATACGAAGATGAATGCAGAACAAATTAAAATTGTTGACGCTATTTTTGATGAGACGGATAACGATTGGCAAAAAGCAATGGAAAAAATGGCTGATGATTATGTGGACGTTATCGATTAAAAATCAAAATTTGACAAACTCAAATAATCAGATTACTTTTTTATTGAGGTGAAGAAAATGAATATTTTAATTGGTGTTCCAGAATCAAATTCGAATTTAGACGGTGATGCGATTAAAGCTGCAGTTGAAAAAAGTGCACAGAAATACGATTTTAAATCGTATTTGAGTACAGAAAATTTATCAAAAGAGCAATTAGATAATATCGATGTTTTGATTGGTAATAACATTGCTGTTTTGAATCAATTACTCGATAGTGAGCAATCAAAATTGAAGTGGGTTCAAGCTTTATCAGCTGGAATTGATAACTTTCCACTTAAAAAAATTGAGGATAAAAAGATTATATTATCAACAGTTAATGGGATTCACGCAGAACCAATTTCAGAATCTGTTATTGGTATGATTTTAAGTTTGTATCGTGGCGTTGCAGAATCAGCAAATAAACGCCACTGGTTTAAACCCACCCATATGTTGAAAATGTTACAAGGTAAAAAAGTTGTGATTTTTGGTACAGGTCATATTGGAGGTAGAATCTCTGAAATTTTGACAGTATTTCATGCAAATGTTGTGGGTGTTAACCATAGCGGGCATGATGCTAGATACTTTGAACAAGTTGTCAGCACAGCTGACAGCAAAGACGCTATCAAAGATGCTGATATTGTAATTAATGCGTTACCTTTGACACCGCAAACCACGAATTTATTTAATTATGATTTCTTTAGTCAAGTGACTGCACAACCGTTATTTGTTAATATTGGACGCGGTCCAAGCGCCAATACTGACGACTTGGCACGACTAATGCAAGATCATAAACTCGGTGCTTTAGCTTTAGATGTAACTGAGCCAGAGCCTTTACCTGACAATCATCAGTTATGGACAATGGACAATGTGCTAATCACACCGCACATTTCAGGTATACACGCCGAATATTTGGATGAAGCTATTGATATTTTTAACGAAAACCTAGAACATTTTAGACAAGACGGCACAATCAAAATTAATCAAGTTGATTTTGATAAAGGTTATTAGAAAAAGGAGATAAATAATGATTATTGTTAATGTCAGACTCACAATTGATCCTGAAAAAAGAAGCGAATACTTAGAATTTATGGCAGATTTAGTGGCTAAGTCATTAAAAGATGCCGGAAATCTAGCTTATGCTCATTACCAAGATACAACTAACGACAACCAGTACTTGATTTTGGAACATTGGGATAGTCAAGATAGCTTAGATGACCACCTAAAAACAGATCACTTAATAAGTTTCAAAAACAATATCGGTAACTTTGTTACTGAAGAACCAGAACTATTATTTTTAGAACAACAAAATAATTAAATAAAAGACGATTCGCGAATGACTTGGCTGAATCGTCTTTTTTATTAAAACAAAATTAATTTTACATTTGACTTTTTAATACTAGGGTGTTTTAATGAATTCAACAACAAGTCAGGAAGGGAATTTGAAATGAATAATCTTAATCATAACTTCAACTATTATTATAGCTTTTATTACTTTAGCACAAGCGTTTGCTAGTCCAGTATTTACTGATGCAAACGCTTCAAACAATGCGTTTGCATCTAAAGCAGATAAGAGTTATAACAATTCTTTGTCGGTTAGATGCAGGTCATCTAAACGATAAAGCGATAAGCTATGATTATAGGTTTTTAAGTTGCGTTAATTAATTCTCTATAAGTAAAAGTCGGTTAGATGACATCATCTAACCGACTTTTTTATTTAGGAGGATATTAAAATGAGTCATCGAAAACTGAAAACCAGTTTATTCTTAAATTACTTAGTACATGGGATGGCGCTAATTATTCTAGCGCAAAATATTAAAGAATTAGGTGCCAATTGGGGAACACCACTAGCCACAGCATCATACGTATTATCAGGTGTTGGGATAGGTCGACTAGGTGCTTACTTAATTTTGGGTTACTTGTCAGACCGTATTGGCCGTAAAAAAGTTTTAATTTTAGGAATGATGGCTTACTTTACATTCTTTATGGCGACACCATTCAACCATAATATAACCCTGGCATATGGGTTATCAATTTTAGCTGGTGTAGCTAACTCAGCTTTTGATTCAGCAACATACCCAACATTCCTTGAAATCGGCGACAAAAACAAATTTGCCAGTATTTTACTAAAAGCGTTCATTTCAGTCGGAGAGTTTATCTTACCGCTAGTGGTTGCCAGTTTGCATAGCAGTAACTTATGGTTTGGCTGGTCATTTGTTTTAGCAGCAGTGATTGTATTGATCAATTTTATAACTATATTAACGACACGTTTTCCAAAACAACAATCTGTGATTGAAGAAGAAGTATCAGACCAATCCTCACTTTCAAAAAACAAAAAATGTTTGGTTGCAATTTTACTAGGTGTTTACAGCTACACTTCAATGGCAATTATGATTTGGTTTACACAATGGATAAGCTTGTTTGCAACAGATATTTTGCATTACGATTCACTAACGTCACACACCTTGATTTCGCTATACAGTTTAGGATCAATTATCGGTGTTTTAACTGTTTTCTTATTACTCAAACAACAATTTTCAGCGACTCGATTACTTGTGATAATGAACGTTGTGTCATTATTATCATTGATTGTCATTACGCAAGTACAACAGCCTACTATCTCAATGATTTCAGCTTTCTTATTTGGTTTCAGTGCAGCAAGTGGCGTGATGCAAATCGGATTGAACTTGTTGATTCAATTATTCCCTAAAAACAAAGGAATTTTAACAGGAATTTACTTTATGTTTGGTAGTGTGGCCTCATTTACAGTGCCAATCATTACTGGAAAACTATCACAATTTGGTATTCAAACAGCTCTTCAAGGAGATATTTTAGTAGGTGTAATTGGCACTATCGCAGTTGCAGGAATATTTATTATTTACAAGACAGCTCAACAGCCTGATGACTTAGCTAGTTCTCGTCAAAAGATTAATCAAATTGATCAACAAATCATTGGGTTATTGCAACAACGATTTGAAGCTGTAACCGCTGTTAGTGAAGCCAAAAGACAAACATCAAAACCTGTTTTTGATCCTAAAAGAGAGCAACAAGTCTTAGCAAAAATTGACAATTACAGTCAAGTTAAATCATTAGCACCTCATTTCAAAAAAATTTATCAAGGTATTATGGATGCTTCAAAAGATTACCAAAACGAATTAAATAAAGTCGGAGGAAAGAAATAATGAATTACTTAACAGCAGGAGAATCACATGGTCCACAATTAACCGGTATTTTAGAAGGAATTCCAGCAGGCTTAACCCTTGATATTGATGGAATTAATGACCTTTTAGCAGCTAGACAAGGTGGGTATGGTCGCGGAAGTCGTCAAAAAATTGAACATGATCAAGTTGAAATTACAGGTGGCGTTCGCCACAAAAAAACATTAGGCTCACCTATTTCATTAGTGGTGAAAAATATCGATCACAATCATTGGAAAGAAATCATGAACCCACTGACGGATGCAACGCCTGAAAACACAATTCGCAATCTAACCCGTCCAAGACCTGGTCATGCGGATTTAGCTGGTGCGATTAAATACAATCATCAAGATTTAAGAAATGTGCTTGAACGTTCATCTGCTCGTGAAACAGCTATGAGAGTGGCCATTGGTGCTATCTGCAAGCAATTACTTAAGCAATTAGATATTGATATTGTGGGTTACGTTGAACAAGTTGGTTCTAAAAAAGCAGACAAAAAAGCATTGTTAGATGTCAAAGAAATCGAAAACCAAATTAAACAAAATGACTTAAGAGTAACAGATCAGTCGCAAGTCGAAGCCATCCATGAATTAATAGATGAAACGAAGCGAAATCGGGATACATTGGGCGGTATTATCCGAGTCGTAGCAACAAACATGCCTGTTGGAATGGGTAGCTATGTTAGTTTTGATCAAAAACTAGATGGCAAAATCGCAGGTGCTGTGATGGCAGTCAATGCGATGAAGGGTGTTGAAATTGGCGATGGTTTTGACACTTCAAAGAATTCAGGAAGTGCCGTAATGGATGAAATTGATTGGCATAAGGAAAACGGGTTTGGTCGCTTAACAGATCACTTAGGTGGTTTTGAAGGTGGTATGACAAACGGGATGCCCGTTATTGTAAAAGCTGCAATGAAGCCAATCCCAACGTTATACAAACCGCTTCAAAGTGCGGATATCAAAACAAAAGAAATAAAAAAAGCTAACGTTGAGCGCTCTGATACAACCGCTATTGTGCCAGCTTCAATCGTGATTGAAAGCGTTGTGGCAATTGAGCTAGCCAAGGTTATTACAGAAACGTTTGATGGCAGTAATATGGAACGTCTAAAACGCCAACTGGCTGAATACAGACAAGAAGTATTGGACTTTTAGAGGAAATAGCATATGAAAAATTTGATGACAAACATAACCAGAGGATTAACAGATGAATTAACAGTCCCAGGTGATAAAAGTATTTCACATCGTGCCATTATGCTGGGAGCACTAGCTGAAGGAAAGACAACAATTCACAATTTTTTGCAATCACAAGACTGCTTATCGACGCTTAAAGCATTCCAAGATATGGGTATTGAAATTACCAACACAGAACAACAAGTCGTTGTTTCAGGGGTTGGGTTAGATGGCCTAAAACAACCTAAGCAAGCACTTGATATGGGCAATTCCGGTACAACGACACGGTTAATAATGGGGATTTTAGCAGCACAGGCCTTTGATACGACATTGTTTGGTGATCAATCACTTAGCAAACGGCCAATGGATCGTGTTTGCCAGCCGTTGCGACAAATGGGTGCCAAGATTAAGTCCGAACAAGATAAATTATCATTAACGATTGAAAGAAGCCAGATTAAAGCAATGACGTACGAATTGCCCGTTGCCAGTGCTCAAGTTAAAAGTGCAGTTATTCTGGCTGGATTATTCGCTGAGGGTCAAACGAAAATCATTGAAAAACAAAAAACTCGCGACCATACAGAACGCCTTTTAAATGCTTTTGTACCGGGAACAATTGAAGTCAAAGAGTCAACTATTACGGTTACACCGCCCAAAAAATTAAAGGCACAATCAGTTGAAGTTCCTAGTGATATTTCATCTGCTGCCTTTTTTATGGTTGCAGCAGCTATCATACCGCATTCGCATTTAACGCTTCGAAACATTAGTTTAAATGAAACGCGAACAGGGTTATTGAATGTACTTGAAAAAATGGGCGTTAACTTAAAACGAACAAATCAACGTCTACTAAGTGGTGAACCTGTAGCTGATATTGAAGTGAAGACTAGTCAACTAAGTGCAGTTGAGTTAACTGAAGAAGATGTTCCTGCCATGATTGACGAGTTACCCGTTATTGCACTCTTGTGCAGTTTTGCTAAAGGTACAAGTCGAATCACAGGAGCAAAAGAATTAAGGGTGAAAGAAACTGATCGAATTTCAGCAGTAGTCACTGAGTTCAAAAAATTAGGAATCGCAATCAAGGAACTGCCAGATGGCTTTTTGATTGAAGGTCAACCAGAACTTGAAGTTAAAGATTCGCAATTGGCTAGTCACGATGATCATCGTATTGGCATGACTTTGGCGATTGCGGCTTTAAAGTCAAAAGAGCCATTAACTTTAGAGAATGCAGAGTGTGTGGGAATTTCATACCCAAACTTCTTTGAAGATTTAGAAAAAGTAATGAGGTAATTAGAATGGAAACGGTGTTTATTAGCGGAATGGGATTGATTGGCAGTTCTATTGCGCGTATTATTCGACAAAAAGATGAGACAATTAAAATTTTAGCTGAGGATACGACTACTCAAAATCTTGATTACATGTATCAATCGAATTTGATTGATCAAGTTGTCGATTTTGATGAAGGCGTCAAAACAGCAGATATCGTTTTTTTGGCAACACCGGTTTCTATCATTAAAAAACAACTAGAGCAAATTGCAACTTTTAAACTTCACTCTAAAACAATTGTGACGGATGTTGGGAGTACTAAACTATCAATTATGGCAGCAGCCAAAAAGATGACACAAAAAAATCAACAAGTCCGATTTATTGGTGGTCATCCGATGAGTGGGTCGCATTTAACAGGAAGTCAAAATGGGCGACAAAATTTATTTTTAGATGCTTACTATTTTTTGATTAATGCAAATGCGAGTGAATCAGAAATCTTGCAGTTGCAAGATCTTCTCAGTGAAAGTCATAGCCATTTTAAAGTGATGGCGGCTGAGGAGCATGATCATTTGGTTGGTGTAACGAGCCATTTACCTCATATTTTAGCGACAACACTGGTTAACACAGCGAGTCAAGAATTGAAAGACTCAAGTGTAGGACTTGAAACTTCAGCTAATGGATTCAAAAAGACGACAGAAATTGCTCAAGCTGATGAAGTAATGTGGCAAGCCATTTTTTCAGAGAATAAAGACGTATTGCTCAAACAAATTAAATGCTTTGAACAAGAGCTTGACCAGTTTAAAACCGCAATTTCAACGGATAATCAATCCGTGATTACCAACAAAATCAAACAAGCAAAACAAGTTCGACAACAGCTATAGGAGGGGTCAACATGCCAATTATTTTAATCGGATTCATGGGTACCGGTAAATCAACCGTGGGAAAACTGCTAGCAAAAAGTAGTAATCAATCTTTTTGTGATTTAGATGAACTAATAGAACAAGAGGCAAACATGTCTATTCCCACTTACTTTGAAAAGTATGGCGAATCGGCATTTCGACAACTTGAACAAAAATTATTAAAGCAGGCACTGAATACTTATGAGGTTCTGTCAACGGGAGGTGGCACACCCACAATAGCTGAAAATCAACAGTTAATCCAAAAAGCTGATGGCTTAACCATTAAACTTGAGGCTGATATCTCTGAAATTCGTGCTCGAATTGGCGATGACAGAAATCGTCCAATCTTTAAAAAACTTAATCGACAAGAGTTTGATAACCTCAAGCAAAAAAGGGACGATATTTATAACGCCTCTTGTGATTTGATTATTGATACTAATCATAAATCACCAGAAATGATTGCCGATGAAATTTTGAATCTAAGGGAAGTTGTTAATAGTCAAAAATTACGTTCATAATTTATATTTGATTAACGACTCTCATATCAACTAGTTAAATGATTTTTTGTGCACTGATTGTAGTGATTTTATTTTAGGAAAGAACAAATAGCTATTTAATAGACAGAGTTAAGTTTTCTATTTAAAATAAAGTAATAAAGATATGTAGAGGGGGAACGATTTTTTGATAAATACAATATACTTAAGAAAAGGCAATTTTTCAGATATTCAAGACATTATGATTATCATAGATGAAGCAAAAAAATTTTTACAGAATCAAGGCAGTACTCAATGGCAAGATGGACATCCAAACATTAATCAAATAAGACAAGATGTTGATGAAGGTGTGGGACAAGTATTAATTGTAAATAATCAAGTAGCAGGGTACGTGGCATTAACAACAAACCGAGAAGAAAGCTATTTATCTATAAAAGGAGGAAAGTGGATGAGTGATGATTCTTATGCAACAATCCATCGAATGGCAATTTCAAGCAAATTTAGAGGAATGCATTTATCTAACTATATGATGGTGTCTGTGATTTCTAAGGGAACAGATAAAAACATTTATAATTTTAGAGTAGATACACATCCACAAAATTTGATAATGCAAAACATTTTAAAGTCTATCGGTTTTCAAAAGCGAGGACAAGTTAAGGTTGACGACAAGTTAGACCCTAATCGTATGGCTTTTGAACTTAATTTATAAAATAAAGAGTCAAAAATTGGCTGAATGAATAAATTCAGATATGATAAGTGCTACCCCACATCACTTAATTATTCAAAAACGAGGAAAATTATGGTGCACTTAGATTATCAATTACAAAATCAATGGCGAAAGCCCTCAGATGTGTTATGCCAATCTCCTATTGCTTTAACACCTGTTCAGGCTAATGAAGTATCGAGTTCACATCTCAATATTTATTTTAGTGAAGTTAAGTCAAGACAAGATCAACTCATTGGTCAGCAATTTATGAGTCGTGGCTATCTAAAGCTAAATGAACAAACTTTTTTGCTGGAAAGATTTCACTTTCATGAGCACTCAGAACATTTAATCAATCACCGATACCACGATATGGAGATTCATTTTGTATTTAAAAAGGGTGATGAACTTCTCGTTGTGGCTTTGTTAGGAGATAGCCAAAAAAATGCCAATCCAAAATTTGCTAAGTTATTTGAAGATGACTGGCAGAATTTTGATTTAGCTGATTTTTTCCCTGAAAAGTCGAATTACTATAGCTATATTGGCTCATTGACAACACCACCATTTACACAACAAGTAAAGTGGATTGTTATGGAAGAAGTGATAAGTGTTAGTCCAGAAGATATAACGATTATCAAACAAAGTTACCCGAATAATTACCGACAAGAACAACCTCTCAAACAAAGAGAAATCAATTACCATATTACGCCTTAAAAAAAGAGCCTCTACTTTTTTTGTAAAGGCTCTTTTTTAATCGTCTAAGTTATCAATAATATGATGCATGGTTTTCATAAAAGTTTGTTTTTCAGTTGTACTCAGACTTGCTAAATTTTTTTCCCACCAGTTGTTTCTGATTTTTAGAATATCAGGAATTAAACTACAACCTAGGTCAGATAGTTCAAGATTTTGCGAACGACCAACACTTTCTTTTTTATTAATATAATTAATCTCAATCAATTTATTAACTTCACGTGTCACTAAAGCACGATCTTGTCCGAGGACTTTAGCAATTTGGTTTTTGTTAATATCTTGATTTTGATAAATGGTTAACAAAATATTTGCAGTTGTTGGGTTGAGTTTGATTTCTGCACATTGTTTGTGAGTATCGTTGTAATATTTTCTAGCAAGTATAGATACGTATTGTGATAAATTTCCTAAATCTTCCAAGATTAATCTCCTCAGTTAAAATTGCCAAAATGCACAGGTATAACTATAACACGAATTTAACATTTTTCTATGTTGACAAATCAACATAGTGGTTTTGTCATTATGTAGACAAATCAACATAAAGATAAGAGGTATCCTAATGCAAGTTGAAAAAAACGGTTCTAATATTTTAATTCAAACAATGATTAATCAAGGAATTGACTATATTTTTGGTATTCCAGGCGCTAAAATCGATCAATTATTTAATGATCTAAAAAATTACCCCGATGAAAACAAGCCCAAGCTAATTGTGGCACGTCATGAACAAAATGCCGCCTTTATGGCGAGTGGTATTGGGAGATTAACAGGAAAACCTGGCGTGGTTTTAGTAACTTCTGGTCCAGGTGTTTCTAATTTGGCGACCGGATTAATTACAGCGACATCTGAAGGTGACCCTGTGATTGCTTTAGGAGGACAGGTTCCTAGAAATGATATTTCAAGACTGACTCATCAAAGTATTCCAAGTCGTGAGTTACTATCAGAAGCAACTAAAAGTAGTTATGAAGTAGAAATGGCAGATAATATTTCAGAAGTGTTCATTAATGCGTATATTACTGCCACTTCTCCTAAAGCAGGGGCAAGTTTCATTTCGATTCCACAAGATGTTTTAGCAGCTCCTGTTGAAAAGCCTGCGATTAAAAAGTTTGATTTACCCGATGAGAATGCAGAAGCGACAACTGCTTCGTTGAATAAAGTAATCGAAAAAATAAAACAAGCAAAATTTCCAGTTATCTTAGCTGGAATGAGGGCATCAGATCAACGTGTTACTGATGCACTGCACCACTTACTAAGTCGATTTTCGATTCCAATTGTTGAAACCTTTCAAGCAGCTGGTATTTTATCTCACAAATATGAGCATAACTATTTTGGTCGTGTAGGTTTATTCAGAAACCAGATTGGTGATACGGTTTTAAAACAAAGTGATTTAGTTATTACAATTGGTTATGATCCAGTTGAGTATGAAGCACGTAACTGGAATTTAAGTGGAGAACGTGAAATTATCAATATTGATACGGTCGACCCAGAAATTACTAACGAGTATCAACCGAACTTAATTATCAAAACAGATTTGGCTAACTCAATTAATAAACTAGCGACTTTACTACCTGAAGGGCTTAAAATTCAAGAGACCTCAAGTCAAATTATTCAAAAATTGCGTTATCAATTTGACTATGAGGAACCTGATTTCAAATTCAAAGATAAGTCATTACTTAACCCACTTCAAATCATTGAGACACTACAGAATTTTGCAGATGATAGTAATATTGTGACTGTAGATGTGGGTAGCCATTATATTTGGATGGCCAGATACTTTAGAAGTTATCAACCTCGTCAGTTATTATTCAGTAATGGAATGCAAACCTTAGGTGTGGCTTTGCCCTGGGCTATTTCAGCTTCTATTTTAAACCCTGATAAAAAGATTATTTCTGTTTCAGGTGATGGTGGCTTTCTGTTTTCTGGACAAGAGCTTGAAACGGCTGTCAGATTAAATTCAAATATTATCCATTTGATTTGGGAAGATAATGCTTATGATATGGTGAAATTCCAAGAGGAAATCAAGTATAATCAAAGTTCAGGTGTTGACTTTGGCCCAGTAGATTACGTCAAATATGCACAGGCCTTTGGTGCTGAAGGGATTAAGGTCTCAACACAAGAAGAACTGGCTGAAGCTTTGGATAGAGCTAACAACATTAACGGTCCAGTTATTATTGTGATTCCCGTTGATTACAGTGCCAACACACAACTGAAAACTAGTTTAATTGAAAACACCACAAACTAATAAGGGAGTGAGCAATATTAAAACAAATTACCAACCAATTGTGTGGTCTGATGAAAAAATAGACGCATTCAGACAAACTCTTTTAGCTTGGTATGACGCTAACAAGCGTGATTTACCTTGGCGAAAAGATACGGATCCTTATCATGTTTTTATTAGTGAGATTATGCTACAACAGACGCAAGTGAATACGGTTATCGACTATTATCTTAAGTTCATTAAGGCATTTCCGACAGTTTTTGATTTAGCTCGGGCCCCAGAAGACGAACTGATGGCTGTTTGGCAAGGGCTAGGATATTATTCACGTGCTCGCAATATGCAAGCAGCCGCGCAACAAGTTGTAGATGATTATCAAGGAGAATGGCCAAGAACTGCTAAGGGACTTGAGAAATTAAAGGGGATTGGACCTTATACGTCTTGTGCAATTGCCTCAATTTCGTTTGGCGAAGTAGAGCCTGCTATTGATGGTAATGCGTTTCGTGTTTTTGCTAGGCTACTCAAAATCAAAGAGGATATTGCAAAGCCTAAAACGAAAACCATCTTTTATGACATTGTCAAAAAAATAATTGACCCGAATCGACCAGGTGACTTTAATCAGGCAATTATGGACCTAGGTTCTAGTTATATGAGAGCAAAAAATCCAATTATCGAAACGTCACCGGTTTATGAATTTGATGCCAGTGGTCAAGATGGGACTTACTTGGATTATCCAGTTAAAACTAAGAAAAAGCCGCCCCAAAAGATACCTTATTACAGCTTTGTGATCAAAACCCCAACCGGTTATTTATTAGAAAAAAGACCACAATCAGGTATTTTAGCTAATTTCTTGATGTTTCCATTAGTCAAAAAAGCAGATCTTGGAAAAGAAGCGATTAAGGATTATTTTAAAGAAAATTATTCAGTTAATTTGACTAATATTGAATTCGACGATAATCAAAAAGTGGTTCATACATTCACACATCAACAATGGCAAATTAATTTTGTAACTGCAGATTTAGTTAGTTTTAACAACGCAAACTTTATTGAAGTTAACGAAAAAGAACTTAATCAATTGAACTTATCAGCCCTACAAAAGAAAATGCACAAAATTTTAGCATAGAAAAAAGACTACTCAGTTGAGTAGTCTTTTTGTTTAGTTAGCTTTTTTATCATTGAATCTAATGAAGTAAATAATGGTCATGATAATTAAGAAAGCCACCCCAACTAATAGTGAAGCACGTGTAGCTGGATTAATAAACATATAAACTAATGTCACAGCTAAAAATGCGAGTGTTAAGTAGTTAGTGTAAGGTGATAATGGCATTTTGAATGGATGATCTTTTACTAACTCAGGATGTTGTTTTCTAAATCTTAAGTGACTAATTAAAATCACAACCCAAGGAACCATACCCGGTAACACACTTGAACTATAAACCAATTCGAAAATATTATTAGTTCCAGGGAATAGCATTGGAATAACCACACTTAGGAAAACACCTAATAAAATTCCTAATGTAATGGTAATAACCCCAATGTAAGGG
This sequence comes from Holzapfeliella sp. JNUCC 80, assembly GCF_053667655.1. Taxonomy (NCBI): domain Bacteria; kingdom Bacillati; phylum Bacillota; class Bacilli; order Lactobacillales; family Lactobacillaceae; genus Holzapfeliella; species Holzapfeliella sp. JNUCC 80. The sequence continues at coordinate 60,108 of NZ_CM132205.1, forward strand.
ACATTATGACGGTTTAACTTTTTGAAAACTTTTGGAATTTGGTTGTCATTAGCTAATGTATATGACATACGGCTAGCACTGTAGATACCAGAGTTAGCACCTGATAAAGCAGCCGTTAAAACAACAAAGTTGATGATACCTGCTGCAAATGTAATACCAGCTTTTTCGAATGTGGCCACAAATGGGGAACCAACTTCGTTTAAACCATTCCATGGGTAAATTGTTACAATAACAAAGATAGCCCCAATGTAGAAAATTAAAATACGACTAACTGTTGATTTGATAGCACGTACAAGAGTTGGTTGTGGGTCTTCAGCTTCACCAGCTGTAATCCCGACTAACTCGATACCTTGGTATGAAGCAAGCACCAAGGCTAGAGCAAACATAAATCCGTTGAATCCACCAGTGAAGAATCCACCGTGTGCCCAAAGGTTGCTTAATCCTGTCGCAGGATGACCTGCAAGACCGAAGAAGATAAAGATTAAACCAACGATAATCATTAAGACGATGGTTACAACCTTGATTAGTGAGAACCAAAATTCTAGCTCACCAAACATTTTAACGGAGATTAAGTTTGCAATCATTAGTAATGCAATAGCGATTACACCAGGAACCCAAACAGGTAATCCTGGGAACCAAAATTCCATATACTCACCAATGGCAATAACCTCACTCATTCCAACAACAATAAATTGGAAAATATTACTCCAAGCGGTTAAATACCCAAATACGGGATGAATATATTCAGAAGCAAATTTTGAAAATGAACCTGTAGAAGGATCAACGTATAACATTTCACCCAAGGCTCTCATAATTAAGTACAAGAATAATCCGGCAATGGCGTAAGCAATTAAAACAGACGGTCCAGTCCAACCAATAGTTGACTTGGCCCCCATGAATAAACCTACCCCAATTGTTCCACCAAGTGCAATCATTTGCATATGGCGATGCGATAATTTTCTTTCCAAGTTCCGTACACCTACTTACTTTATTTTATTCATCTATTCTACATGAAAATAAAAATCGCGACAATGTTCAATTACAAAAAGTAATAAAAAATCGAAAATAAAACTTGTATTTAGTTTTGAAATCGAGTACTATAAGTATGTAAAGATTGTACACAATTTATTTTTGCGAAAGCGAGGCGCTAATTTATGAAATTAGTAATTAAAGACACAGCAAAAGACTTTTTGAAAGATAAACTACCATCAGATAAGAGACATGTTTTCTTGGCATTGGATGATGGTTCAAGTAAATTCTCAAAAATGGGTGGCTCTTGTGCAATAGGAAATAAATTTCAATTTGTGTTCAGTAACCAACCTGATAATGACTATACAGAAGTTGTCGAAAATGATTTCGATTTAGACTTAACAACTTCAAAAGAAGAAGAAGCATTCTTAGGAAATGGATTAGTATTAGAATACAAAAATGCATCACTAGTATTACGTGATGACAGTGGTATTTTGGATGGTGCAGTATCTGTGATTGAATATACTGAACCAGCTGATGCTGATCAACTTAAAAAAGATATGGAAAGATTTGGAACAAAAATCTGCTAATTTTTCACAAAAAACGGTCATGATTATCATGGCCGTTTTTTTATGTTTTGAGATAAAAAGAAATTTTTAACAATTTATGATAAAATAATAATAGATTTAATGAAAAGGAAGTTGATATTATTGGATAATTCTCGACCGAAATTGACAAGAAGAATCATGTTGTTTGTCTTACAATCCCTCGTTTCTTTTGTAGGGATTACCGTGCTTTCACTAGGGGCCGCGATACTGCGCCTAGGTTCTGTAGGACTCGATCCGTTTACGGCTATTAACACTGCTTTATCGGCAAAAGTCGGTATTGATTTGGGTGTTTTTCAACTTGGATTTAACTTTATTATTTTTATATTCATTGTTTTACTAGATCGCAAAAAAATTGGATTCGGTACTATAATGAATATGGTTTTAGTAGGATTTGAGATTCAATTTTTCTATGCTTCATTAAGTAACTTCTTTATCTTAACTTCAACCTTTGTCTCAATTGCTTCAGCAATTATTGGACTTTTATTATTTACACTAGGAAGTTCATTATATATGGGACCTGGATTGGGTGTTGCGCCTTATGACGCTGTTGCCCCAATTTTGAGTAAGAGGTTGCACATTAAGTATAAAGTTGCTCGTATTATTCAAGATTTGATTTTTATGGTAAGCGCGTTTCTTCTTGGTGGACCTGTTGGATTTGCAACAATTATTATTGCATTCTTTGCTGGACCATTAATTACAACTTGGAATAAGCATGTGACTTATCCATTAGTGAGAAACGTTAACGAATTTGCTGAAGAGCCAACGCCTAGAAGTCTGGGTAACCGTTTGATTGCTGCCACGAAGATTGGTTATGAGGCTGTTAGAAAGTCATATGAAGAAACCTTTGAGATTCAAAAAGAATTGGCAGGTTTTAGTGATGAAGAACTGCAAGAACGTATAAAAGCAGCTAAGCAAAACTACCAAGATGCTGAACGTGTTGCTCAAAATTCACAAAGACAATACGAGATGCTTGAAAAAGAACGTGAAAACCGAAATGACTAGACACCCTATGAAGGATGATGACCAATGAACGAAAACAAACTCGTAAAAACGCTAACCCGTTTCTTATTAATTGCAGTAGGCGTTGAAATTATTGCAATTAGTATTAATATGTTTGCTGCACCTCACAGTATTGCACTTGGAGGTGTTAGTGGGATTTCAGTTTTACTAGATGCTGTCTTTTCAATTCCCACTTACGCAACCGTATTAGTTCTTAACTTATGTATGTTAGTCTTGTCTTACTTGTTTTTAGGTAAAAAAACAACAATTAATATTGCCCTAGGGAGTTTAATGTTGCCGATTGGATTAGCTTTAACACCAGAAATTATGGTGGTTAAAGATCCATTCGTTAGTGTTATTGCTTCAGGTGCAATATTTGGTGCAGGATTAGCCTTGCTTTACAGATGTAATGCTTCAAGTGGTGGAACTGCAGTTCCACCAATGATTGTGCGTAAGTATTTTAGAATCAAAGAACCGATTACATTATTAGTAATTGACCTTGTCGTGACTTTCTTTAATATTTTTGTAACAGGATTTGAAAGTTTTGTAATTGCAACAATCTCACTTGTAATTTCTTCTGCTGTTATTAACTATATCGAAACTGGTTTAGACCGCAAAAAAGTGCTTTACATTATGTCAAATGAAAAAGAAGAACAAATCAGAAAAGCAATTTTATCATTTGGGACAACAACAACGTTATTTGATGTAACAGGTGGTCATAGTGGTGAAGATAACCAAATGATTATGGTGGTTATTGATAATTCGGATTACTTCTCAATGTTGGGAATTTTAGAAGACATTGATCCAAAAGCTTTCGTTTTAGTTTATAATGCTTCGGAAGTTCATGGTGGATTTTCATTAAAAGATTAGGTATACTTGATTTTATTCCTGATTTTCTATATTATAGACTAGAAAGATTAAAATAAGGAGAGATATTATGGGACACAACAAGAGAACAAACGTGCACGTCGGCGTAGGTAATGACCGTCGTCCAGTAAATAGTACAAACTTGAAAAAACGTTTACAAGATAACTTAGATGTTATTAACTTTTTGAAATCAAGAAAAAATAACGACTAATAAACTAAAGCGATGATATAGTAATATATCACCGCTTTTTTTTGAGCAAAAGTTGTTTTTAAAGTTGATATTTGATAACATAGAAAAAATTTGTCAAAAATTAGGAGGATATTTTTATGGGAATGCATGCTTACTTACAAGGACTTAACAACTTAGAAACATTGAATCGTGCACCGGGGTACTTTCAATATCAACAACATTCAGTGTCTACACACTCATTCAGAGTGACACAAATGGCGCAAATGCTAGGCGATTTAGAGGAGATTTCAGGACATACTATTAATTGGCGTGTGCTATACGAAAAAGCCTTAAATCACGATTATACAGAGCGTTTCATCGGTGATATTAAGACACCTGTTAAATACGCCACTTCAGAATTACGTGAGTTAATTGCCAATGTGGAAGATTCAATGACCGAAAACTTTATTCAAAATGAAATCCCAAAAGAATTACAAGAACGCTACCGTAGACGATTATCTGAGGGGAAAGATGATACGTTAGAAGGTCAGATTTTATCAATCTCAGATAAAATGGACTTATTGTATGAAGCATTTGGTGAAATTCAAAAAGGCAATCCACAAGAAGTTTTCATGGAAATTTATCGTGAAAGTTTGCAAAGCATCAAGAAATTCAAGCACTTATATAGTGTGCAGTATTTCTTTGAAAATATTTTACCTGAAATGTTATCAGAAGACTTTCCATTTAGAACAAGAGTGATGGAAGTCACAAACTTAATTTTAGAGTAATAAAAAAACACCGCTTTAAGCGGTGTTTTTTTATTGATTCAAGTAGCGTTTTAAGAACTCTTTTGTACGGTCTTCTTTTGGATTATTGAAGATTTCTTCTGGTGTGCCTTCTTCAGCAACAACACCTTTATCCATGAAAACAATGTGGTCAGAAACATCACGGGCAAAAGCCATTTCGTGAGTAACTAAAATCATAGTCAAACCAGTATGTGCTAATGCTTTCATAGATGCCAGCACGTCTTCAACCATTTCAGGGTCAAGCGCACTGGTAGGTTCATCGAACAATAGGACATCTGGTGACATTGAAACGGCACGAGCAATCGCAACACGTTGTTTTTGTCCACCTGAAAGTTGAGCAGGCTTTGCCTTGATGTAAGGATCCATGCCAACTTTTTTAAGTTGTTCCATAGCCATTTCTTCAGCTTCTTGTCGTGAACGGCCAAGAACAGTCGTTTGGCCTACAATACAGTTTTCAAGAACATCTAAGTTGTTGAATAAGTTAAAGGATTGAAAAACCATGCCGACTTTAGAACGGTATTTGGTAATTTCAAAACCGTTACCTAAAATATTTTCACCTTTGAAGTTAATTTCGCCACTAGTTGGATCTTCAAGTAAGTTTAAACATCTTAGTAAAGTTGATTTACCAGAACCAGAAGAACCGATAATGGTTACAACTTCACCCGGTGTAACATCTAGTGAAATATCTTTTAATACGAGATGATTTCCAAATTTTTTCTCTAAGTTACGAACACTAATAATTGAGTCTTGATTAGCCATTAGTTTTTCACCTCTCTTGAATTAGAAGTCACTTGTTCTTGATTAGCCATTAAATTGTAATCTTTAGGACCATTTAATTTCTTTTCGATAAGTCTGAAAATACGTGTAATTGTAAAGGTTAGAACTAAGTAAATAAATGTAATTGTTAGGTAAGTGTGGAAGAACTGGAAGTTTTGTCCAGCAATTGTTGAACCTGTGAAGAATAGTTCAGAAACTGAGATGATGCTCAAGACGGAAGTATCTTTGATGTTAACGATGAATTCGTTAGCAACAGAAGGTAAACTGTTACGAACAGCTTGAGGGAGAATGATTTTTCTCATTCGTTGGAAGTGATTCATTCCTAAAGCACTTGCAGCTTCAAATTGTCCTTCATCAGTTGAAATAATCCCACTACGGATGATTTCAGAAAGGTAAGCCCCTGTGTTAATTGAAACAACAATTAAAGCAGCTAAAGTACGGTCTAAGTTAAGCCCAAACATTTGAGCAGCACCGTAGTAGAATACAGCAGCTTGCACAATCATCGGTGTTCCACGGAACAGTTCGATATAAACAGAAGCTAAGAAACTAGCAACTCTAGTTGCCCAGCGTTTACCACGTGTTTTAGCAAGTGGAATGGTTCTGATAATTCCAACTAACAATCCAATAAAGAAGCCAACGATGGTTCCGATTAATGAGATGAAAACAGTCATACCAGTTCCACGAAGTAACATACCACCATATTGTTGCCAAATATTGATAAACCAGTTACCTTCAGTAGCAGGTTTTGGTTGGTTGTGGATAGCATCTGTCATCATTTTGTCACGTTCATTTTCTGGAACAGTTGCTAGAATTTCGTTAACTTTTTCAAGGTTTGGATCACCTTTGCGTAACCCAATCGCACTTTGTGTTTCTGAAGGGTCTAGGTGGAATCCTTTTCCAGGAGCAAAGTCAATCATTTTAAGGTTAGGGTTAGCACTAGATACGCTAATTCCTTCTGATTTTTCGGAAACATAACCATCAATAGTTTTTGATTCAAGTGACACACGCATTGCTGAAAAGTCTTTCATAGCGGGTTCTTTGATGGCACCTTGAATTTGTTCGATAGCATCATAATGGAAAGTTCCCAGTTGTCCTGTGATTTTAGCACCATTAAAGTCAGCTAAGTTAGTTGCGTTAGCGTATTTGCCAGTACTATTCACAACCATTACAATATTTGAGGTGTAGTAAGCGTTTGTAAAGTCAATAGCTTGGCGACGTTCAGGTGTTGGTGACATACCAGCAATAATCATGTCGATTTTGCCTGAAGTCAAGGAAGGCAGTAGGCCATCCCATTGTGTTTTAACCGCGACAACGTTCTTTTTGCCAAGTCCTGCGGCAATTTTTTTAGCCATTTGAACATCATATCCATTGGCATATAATGATTCTCCATCAATTTTGATGGCCCCATTTGAATCATCTTGTTGTGTCCAGTTGTAAGGTGGATAATTGGCTTCCATCCCTACACGTAAAGTATCACTTTCTTCAGCGTGAACTTGATTAGTTGAAAATCCGGCTAATCCAAGAAGCATCACAATAGCGGAAAAGAAAGTTAAAAGCGGGTTAGCTTTCAAATTTTTCATAAAATTACTCCTTCATGTTTTAATTTAACACAATAAAAAAAACCTTTAATTAATAAAGGTTTTGAGGCATTATGAAATAAATTACTGATTATTAAATAACATAATAGCACTCCTCAGATAGACTGAGACAGTTCTAGTCGTTTGCCGACTAGACCCAGAAGACTTGTTGTGTAGGCAACAAGCTTTCTTCGGCGATGATCCTGCCTTAGTTGGTCTTTGTGAACTACACACTCGCAACTAATTAGTGATGACCGCAACCTCTATTGCATTTCTTATTAAATTTACCTACATATGATACCCTTAGAATAGTTTATTGTCAACGAAAACCAGGAGGAAGCCGATGAAAGTTCAGATTTTCATTTCCCATCCAGATGTTAATAATTCTGTTACACAACAATTTTTCAAATCAACACTAGCTTTAGCGGATGCTGAAGTTGAGGTAACTGTATTAGATGAAGAAATGATGCAAAACCAACAATTTAATATTAAGCAACATCAAGAAAAGATTTTAGCTGCTGATCACGTTATTTTCCAATTTCCATTATATTGGTATTCAGCACCTTACTCACTTAAAAAATGGCAAGATGATGTTTTTACAAATCAGTTTGTCAATGAGTTAACCCATCTTAACCATCTCAAACAAAAAAGCTTGTCTTTGGTGATTAATACAGGACAGCCACAAAAAGATTTTCAACCTGGACAAAAATCGCAATTTAGTTTGAACGAAATTCTCAGACCTTACCAGGTTTTTGCTAATGAGTTAGGTTTTACTTATTTAACCCCATTTATTGTGTATCAGTTTGCTTATTTAAATGAACAACAACTCTACCAATTGTTAGTTGGTTACTTAATTCATGTGGAATTGATTAAACCAAGTTTTGTGGATAAGGGTCAATTTTTACTTAACAAAATTAGACAAAATATTAACTTAAACGACAATATTCAGTTGCAGGCTGTTGTTGATACGATAGATGAACAATTGACTGATTACAAAGATCTAAGAGACGCACTAGATGAGGTGAAGGACAATGAAGAATGATTGGATGAAGGCCATTATTGAAGAGGCCTCAAAAAGCGAAAATAATTATGAAAAACGTGCATTGTTGAGTTATCTCGATCAATTTCAACATCAACTAGAAGTTCGCCATGATTTAGCAGAAGGGGAACTTGATGGTAGATTGTGGAACCATGAACAATGGTAAACAAAAAAGACTGACAATTGTCAGTCTTTTTTTGATTAGTCGCCCCATTCTTCAACAGCTTCGTTGATTGAGCCGCCTTCCCATGAAAAGTCGTTGTACCAAAGTGAACGTTTTTCTTGGTTCATGCTGTATAATTTTTGCATATCTTGAGCAGATAATTCAAAGTCAAAGATGTCAGCATTTTGTTGGATACGTTCTTCATGAACAGATTTAGGGATTGTGATAATACCGCTTTGGAAGTTCCAACGTAGAACAACTTGAGCAATTGTTTTGTTGTATTTATCAGCAATTTTTTGTAGTTCAGGATCAGTTAGAACAGCGCCACCGCCAAGAGGTGACCAAGCTTGTAAATGAATACCATGTTGTTGGTTGAATGCTAAAATATCACGTTCTTGAATTAGTGGATTGTATTCCATTTGGTTAACAGCTGGAATAATCGTAGCGTGATCAAGCAAGTTTTGCATACGTTCGTTGTCAAAGTTTGACACACCAATTGCACGAGCTTTACCAGCTTTGTAGATTTCTTCAACTGCACGCCATGTATCCACGTATTTACCAGTTACAGGCCAGTGAACAAGTAGTAAATCAACGTAGTCAGTTTGTAGACGTTCTAATTGACCATCGATTGCGTCAAGTGTTTCTTGGTAACCTTGGTCACCACCGAAAACTTTAGTTGTTAAAAAGATGTCTTCGCGGGTTTTGCCAACAGCTTTAAGTCCTTCAACAAGACCTTCACCAACTCCACGTTCATTTCCATATTGTTTAGCAGTATCAAACATTTCGTAACCATGTTTTAAACCTAGCATAACTGCTTCTTTTGCTTGAGTGTTGTTAGATTTCCAAACACCAAGTCCCATTTGAGGAATACTTGTACCATTATTTAAAGTGATACGTGTAGATAAATCGAAACTCATAAATTGAATCCTCCTTTAATTTTTCACTTCTATAAAAACATTTCAGGTTAATAATTTCAAATAAAATGTTTATAAAATAGCTGTTTCACATGAAACTTTTAAGCATTTATCACGAAAAATTCATATTAAGTTGATAGGATATACTTGAAAAAGTAGGTGAAAAATTGTGTATTCATTTTTGAAATTTTTGTTTAAATTAGTAATTGAACTTTTAATTTTAGGTGGATTTTGTTGGTTTTTGTTTACCCAGGTTATTAATATCGGTATTATAAAAGGGCAATCAATGGAAAAAACATTATATGATGGCCAATACACGATTTCTGTGAAAATGATAAAACCTAATCGTGGGGATGTTGTTGTGATTAAGTCACCTGATAACCCTCAAGTTCGCTATATAAAACGCGTGATTGGCATAGGTGGAGACACTATCCAAGTTAAAGATAATCAATTGTATATTAATGGTCAGTTGACTGAAGAGCCTTATTTAGCATCTGATGTCAAAACGGAAGATTTTATCTTAGGAGATTTCACAGGGCGTGCTCACGTTCCTTATGGCTGCTATTTTGTGATGGGTGATAATCGTTCAAATTCATTAGATAGTCGGTCTTTTGGTTATGTGACACCAGATAATTTAGAAAGTGTCGTCAAATTAATTGTCTTTCCATTTCAAGATTTAAAAATTGTCTAATAGTGAAAGAGGAACAAGATGAGTACTAAAAATTCAGTCGCAGTTATCGGTAGTTTAAATCGAGATGTTATTTTACAAATCAATGAGTTGCCACTTGCAGGTGAAACAATTCAAACCCAACAAGCTATCAGTTATGCTTTTGGTGGTAAGGGCTCTAACCAAGCTGTTTCATGTGTTCGAAATGGCAGCAAAGTTGCGATGGTCGGTTGTTTAGGCCAAGATGGGCATGGTAATCAATTCAAAGAAATGCTTCAAAGAAACAACATTAATTCACAATTTGTTAAACAATTAGCCAACGAAAATACAGGACAGGCTTATATTTTATTGCAAAGTTCTGGTCAAAATTCGATTGTGGTATCAGGTGAAGCTAATCGTTTGCTAACTCCTCAAATGGTACAAGAAAGTCTACCTGTTATTCAGAATTCGGACTTTGTTTTAGCTCAATTTGAAGTTCCACTAGCTGCTATTGAAGAAGGATTTGCATTGGCTAGAGCTAATCAATCTAAAACCGTTTTAAACCCAGGTCCAGTTATTGAAGCAGACTTTGAACAACTCTATTCTTTGACGGATATTATTATTCCAAATGAAACGGAAAGTGAAAAGTTAACGGGTATTAAGATAACCGATGATCAAACACTAGCTGAATCTGCTGACTTTTTCCATCAAAAAGGGATTGAAGTTGTCATTATTACTTTAGGAAAAGAAGGCGTTTATTACGCTAATGCAAAGACAACTCAATCAGGCAAAATTAAAGCACACGTCGTTAAAGCTATTGATACAACAGCCGCGGGAGATACTTTTATTGGGGCATTGCTTTCTCAGTTAAAATTAGATTATTCTAATTTAGAAGAAGCCATCAGTTATGCCAACTTTGCTTCTTCATTAGCTGTTCAAAAATTAGGCGCAGTTGATTCAATACCAACGGAAGCAGAAGTTAAATCCAAAATAAAAAAAGCTTAGCTAATAGCTAAGCTTTTTTTATAATGTATGACCATCACGCAAACAATAATTAATATTATAGCGCTTGAAAACTTCTTTTGGTGATAATTGATAGAGTGCTTGCATGTTTTCGGGATTCATATCAACATCTTGTAGCACAAATGATGCTTGATGATCTGTTTTATCAATACCAACTAAATAAGTTGTATTTTGTTGACTAATAAGCTCACTTGGATTCCACAATTCAAATAATTGTGATAAGTGTTGATGATTAAGCTGACGTTCAGATAAAACAGGGGAGACAGACATTGTTTGGTTTAATGCGGGCAATTGAACACCCATATTTTGATAAAATTCTGTAACAGCATTAAGTCCCTTAATAATGGCCCCACGTAGTTTGCGGTTTGTGTCGATTGTGTTTTTGTGCATGGCTTTAAGTAGTTTTTCAGCTGCCTCAAAAGCCAATGGGTAAGTGTGATGTAAAGTTGTGTTTCGTGTTTTAAATCCTTCACAAAAAATAAATGTGTCTAAGATTTGTAAAGCACGTGATAACTTTAAGAAAGCACTATCATCTGGTTTTTCTGCAGGAATAACAGCTAAAACACGTGTCAAAATTGCCTGTTGAACTTCATAAGTTAAAACATCCAAATCTTTTAGAGCTGGGATAATTAACTGGTGGATTGCACAGGTTGTCGTGAAATCGCCAACTTCACTGATTACCTGTGATAAATTATTTTGGTTTAACGGAAAAGCGAGTGAGGCATTAACAACGTTTAAACCATGTTGTTTAAGGTGTAGTAGTTCATGTGCGACACAAAAGTTTAAAAATTCTTTTTTTGGAACGTGGATTTCATAAGTATCAGCACTGATTGGTTTTGTGAATGAAGCTTCTGGATCCAGTCCTTCTTTATGGTCGTCATTGACTTTAATAAGTAATTTGGCATTTAGTAATGTTTCAACTTCTGTTAATAAAGCTGCGACATTAGGATATAAATCAGTAGTCAAAATTTTTCTCCTTGTTCTTAAAATTCTTCATATACTGCAGGATCTTGATTCTTTTGACGGCCATCTGGTCGGTCTAAGTTACAAATACGGTCAACTTCTTGTTGCGATAATTCAAAGTCGAAAATGTCTTGGTTTTGTTCTTGTCTGAGTTTTGAACTAGACTTTGGAATTGCAATAACATCTAGTTGAAAAATCCATCTTAAAATAACTTGATAAACAGATTTGTTATACTTGTTAGCCAATTCAGTTAAAACAGGTTCATCATTTACAAAACTTGTACGATGTAGTGGACTCCAAGCTTGTGTAATAATGTCATTTTTGGCATTGAACTCACGTAGTTCAGGTTGTGAGAAGTAAGGGTGCAATTCAATTTGGTTAATTGCGGGGTAAACGCCTGTTTCTTCTTTCAAGACGTCTAAGTGTTCAGGCAAGAAATTGCAGACACCAACTTCCTTGATTAAGCCTTCTTTTTGAGCATCAAGTAAAGCTTTGAAGGCTTCTACATAAAGACCTTGTTTTGGGTTAGGCCAATGAATTAGATAGTAATCAACATAATCAAGGCCTAAATTAGTAAGGGAAGTTTGAAGTGCTTGTTTGGCATCCTCATATTTTTGAAAGCGACCAGGTAATTTTGAAATAACCTGAATATCTTCTCGTTTGAGCCCACTTTCTTTAATAGCCTGTCCAACTTCGCGTTCGTTTTGATAGTTATAAGCAGTATCAATCAAACGATAACCACAGTCGAGTGCTGACTTAATACTAGCCACACCATCTTCTCCGGTTAATTTGTAAGTCCCAAAACCTAATGCGGGAATTGGGTTATTGTTATAAAGTGAAAAATTAGGAATCATCAAAAACCTCCTTAGTTTAATTTATCTGGCAAACTGTTTTTATAAGAAACAGTATTTGGTTGATCGGCTGATAAACTAGTTAAAATAGTAAAGCTGTTATTAGTTGAATACGGTATTTTGAGACCAGGTGAATTATCATCGAAGTCCTCTAAAACCGTGATTGTTTTTCCTTGTGTGTTAACTGAAAATTGACCGGATTTAATTTTGACCATTTGACTATTAAATTCTTCAAAACTTCCATCAGGGTTGTAGTTAACGTAGTCAATAGTTTGGCCATCACTTGAAATACGAGTCCAAGTTCCGATTAACGATTCAGATGGATATTGTGGCGCAATTTTAAGGCTATTTGTCATATAAAACGATGAATCTACAGTCGTGACATCGGTAGATCGTGAAAATGTGCCTAAATTATCTACAGAGACTTTAGTATCGCCTTCGTTGAATCTAAAATAAAGATAAGTTTCACCAGCATGTTGAGCAAAGTACGATAGCTTTAATAGGAGAACATCATCATATTCACTAGCTACCAAGTATGATCCAGACGCTTGATAATCTGTGTTTTGAAAGGTATAGGTGCCATTGCTTTTAAAAGAAAACGAGATGTTAGATCCAGACCAATTCCCAACAAAACGATGGTGCTTGGCTTCGGGCGTAGGGGTGGACGATGAGAGATTATTGATTGCGGAAGAATTAGATTCCGATACGATTTCTTGACTCATCATTGCGACTTCTGTTTCACGTTTTTGGCCTAAGTTTGATAGTAGCATAAATAACAATCCGGCCAAAATAATGATAGTGGCAAAGACAGCAAGAACGATTTTTTTTGATTGGCTAAATTGGCGCAATACATAACCTCCCTTCAATACTATTATTTATTATCTCTAAAAAAACCCTATTTGTAAAATAGGGTTTTAAAGTATAGGCGATAATAAACGTGAGACTTGTTGTTTTAGTTTTAGAGATTGTGATTGTTGGTTAATCATATTTTGAGTTAGAAGTGTGCAGTCTTTCATATCATGCTTGAAGTGTTGAGCAAGTTGACTACTGATTTTTTTGTCATAAAAGAATGCATTAGCTTCAAAATTAAGCATATAACTTCTGAAGTCTTGATTCATAGAACCAACTGTTGAGAATTTGTCATCCACAATGACTGTTTTAGCATGTAAGAAGCCGTTATTATAAATATAAATTTCAATGCCATATTTAGTTAGATAGTTAGCATAGTATTGTGTTGCACGATAGATAAAGGGATGATCGGGCTTGCAAGGAATCATAATCTTAACGTCAATTCCTGAACGAGCCGCAATAACAAGTGTCGAAATCATTGAATCGTCTGGGACAAGGTACGGTGTTTGAACCCATATTTTGTGACGAGCAATATTCATTAATCGAATAACACCATTTTTCAAAAAGTCTTCTTCTTGTTCAGGACCATCAGAAATGATTTGCACAGCGGCATTATCACGACTATTTAAACTAGGCTTTGGAAATAATTCAGGTCTAAATTCAATTTTGTTGTTTTTATCTTGAATGGAGGCATTAAAATCTAAAACAAATCGTTCTTGCAGTAGTAGTGTGGCTGGTCCTATGATGCGAACGTGGGTATCGCGCCAATAGCCGAATTTTTTCTTTCGTCCTAAGTATTGATCGCCAACATTAAACCCACCAGTCCATCCAATTTTACCATCAATAACGACGATTTTCCGGTGAAGATGATAGTTAAGTCGATATTTACGAATCATATTACGTGAAGTGATGAAAGGCACGACAATACCACCTAGACGTTCGAGATTATCGAAAAAACTGCTACTATTTCCAACAGACCCCCAAGGATCGTAAATCAGTTTAACTTCGACACCTTCACGTGCTTTATCTTCTAGTAGTGTGATAAAGTCATGACCAATTGAATCGTCATAGAATGAGTAGTACTCGACATGAACACTATGCCTAGCTTTAATAATATCCTTGAATAGGTTCTTGAATTTAGAAGCACCATCAGTAAAGAAATTGACATCATTTTCTTTTGAGAGTGGATTTTTATGATTGTAATTGAAATAGTCGACCACTAAACGTGCTTCTTGTGTTGTGTCATTTGGATTATCATAGTTGAGACTTTCTTTCTCTAACTCTTTAGCATAGTCTAAGCCAACTTCTTTTTGTGTACTAATCGACATGAGGTTCTCTTCGGCAAGTCCGCGTCCAAAAAAAGCATAGAGCAAAAAGCCTAACACGGGAAGAACAGTTAGTAAAATAAACCAAGCCCACGTTGTTGCGATACTACGGGGACGTTTGAAGACGAGGTAAATTGAAAAGATAGTATTTAAAAAAAGTAGAATGAAAAGAAGGGGTCTTAAAATGTTCACGTTAAAAAATCTCCATTAGTTGATTGAGTAGTTAATCATCATTTCGATTGCTGAACAATAGAACTAGACGTAGCAATTGTAGGAAAGTACTTAAAGCTGAGGCAATATAAGTAAATGCGGCTGCAGTTAGGACTTTTTTGACAGCAGAAAGTTCAGTTTCGGTCAGTAAGTTCTGGCTTCTTAGTGAAGCGACAGCTCTTCTTGAAGCATCAAATTCAACCGGTAATGTCACAACTTGAAAGAGTAATACCGCAGCAAAAGCCAAAATACCAATATTGATTAGAGTCTGGTTCATCCCAAGAAAAACACCAATTAAGATAAGTGGCATTGAAAGGGATGCACCTAAGTTAGCCACTGGAACTATTCGAGCTCTTAATCGCATAGGGATATAATCATGAGCATCTTGGATAGCATGACCAACCTCGTGGGCTGCAACACCCACAGCAGCAACGGATGAATTATCAAAAGTAGCCTCTGATAGGTTCAGTGTTTTGTTTTGACCATTGTAGTTATCAGTCAAGTTACCTTCAATAGCGTGAATGGTCACATTTTGGATGTTTTGATCAGCTAGGATTGCTTGTGCGGCTTGTTCACCAGTTAAACCTGAATTGCTGAAAACTGTACTGTAGCGAGAAAAAGTCGATTGGACCAAAAACGAGGCAATTGCTGAAAGGCCCATGCCAATCAGAACAAGATAAAAGTAGGGATCATAAAATAGTGGAAACATCGAATTCACTCCATTTCGTTTGAATATAAAAATCGATTTAAAACATCAATTGCATAATAGTTATCATGAATTAGACTGTGTTCACCAAATTCGCCTAGAAGTTCAAATTCATGGAATTCTTTAACGATTGGTGACAGAATGTATTTAATAGATCTTGCTGAGATAACTGAGATATATTTATCTGTGTTTGAATCGTCATCAACGTTGCCGTACATATTTAAGATACGGACATTTTTTGGGAAGCGATGACGTTTAAGCAAGAGTTGTAGGTAGCGTAGATTCATCAAAATTGGTCTACCTTTTTTGGTGAGACGGTTAACATTTGGGAAATCCCCAAGATAAACAACACCGTCAAAAGGACCAGCTAGCAATACGAGTTTGTTTAATCGAGGGAAGTGCTTTGAGCGGTGCTTTTTCATTGCCTCAAGGACTAAACTGGTCGCACCTAAAGAATGTCCCACAGCGTTAAACTGTGTAAAATGATAGGTGTTAGCTAAAGCTGGTAGAATCATATCTAGATATCTGGTAATGCCAATATTACCAACGAACCTATCTTTAAAAACCACTTGGACAATAGGATGAGGCCCATCACCTAAATCGCCATCGTAGTCAATGTTTCCGAGTAAGTCGATTGTAACACGCAAGAACGTTTTATTTTGGCTATATGTCATTGCGGCATCGACCATTTGCTGTGTAGAGGAATCATTACCACGAAAACCATGGACATAAAAAGTTGGGATTTGTTGACTAGGCTTGATATCAGGTTCGCGTTTTTTGTAGCGATATTTTTTACTAAAAAGACGCAAGAAGGGTTTTAAAAGACCAAAGCTAGTTAAAATGCCCATTACAATAGAGAGGTAAGAATCTGTTTTTTTCTTTTTCATTGACTAACCCCCTCCGTGTAATGTAATAGTATTATTTTACATTAAACTTGTTAAAATGAGAAATATAAAGGAATTGTCTGGAGGAAATTTTATGAAATATTACGCAGTAAAAAAAGGTCGCAAATCTGGTATTTATGAAGATTGGGCAAGCGCCAAAGAACAGGTAATGGGTTATAAGGGTGCTATTTATAAGAGCTTTACGACTAAAGAGCAAGCGGAAAGCTTTATGAAAGGCATGGCAAAAACAGCATCCAAAACAACGGCTATACCCGCTCAAAGTTCTAAGACAATTAAAGTGTTTACAGATGGTGGGTCAAGAAACACTGGAAATTACCGTGGTGGACAAGTCAAGGCAACGGATAAAGCAGCGTGGGCTTTTTTAATTAAAACACCTGGACAAAATTATGAAGGGACAGGATTTGAAGCCGGTGCCACGAATAATCGAATGGAAATTACAGCATTACTTAAAGCAATGGCTGGTATTCAATCATTGAATTTAGATCCTGCTGAAGTTGAATTTATTTTAGATTCAAAATATGTGTTAGATGCAATTAGATTAAATTGGTTAAAAGGTTGGGCCAAAAATGGGTTTAAACGCAAGAATGGCGAATTGAAAAATAAAGAGTTATGGCAAAAAATGTATGATTTATTGCCAGAATTTGAACAGTCAACTTTTTCATGGACAAAAGGTCACGCGACAAGTCAAGGCAATGTCTATGTTGATGAACTGTTAAATAAAACAATGGATCAAAACTAGGAAAGAAGTTTTTGAATTTTGATAAATAATGCGCAAGCAAAATTAAATAATGTTAGACAACTAAGTTCAGAGCAAGAAAATGTAATTGATGAACTGTTTGAACTAGTTAAAAAGCATGTATCAGACGACAAACCTTATGTTGTGTGGTTAGATGGGGATGCAGGTACAGGAAAAAGCGTGGTTTTAACGGAGTTGTTCAAAAAAATTCAACAAGAAAATCGCACGCAAAAAGATAGTGTACTTCATCAAACAACTAATTATTTGACTGTTAACCATGCTGAAATGATTAAGGTTTATAAAGAAATTGCAGGAAAAGAACGACATTTATACAAAAAAGATATTCAAAAACCGACACCTTTAATTAATCGGCTACAAAAACAAAATAAGAAAGCAGATATTGTCTTAGTAGATGAAGGTCATTTATTGTTAACGCAACCAGACCGCTACAATAAATTTAATCAAGCTAATCAGTTAACTGAATTAATCAACCAGTCTCGTGTGGTTATTGTTGTATTTGATGCACATCAATTTTTGAAAACTAAAAGCTTTTGGACAACGAAAACCTTACAATCGATTTTAAATAACTATCATCATAAAAAAATATCGTTAACTGAACAATTTAGATTAAAGGCACCTTTAGAAGTGTGCCGTTGGATTGATAGTTTTGCTAAGAATCGCCAACTATTACCTTATCCTGATTCTGGTAATTATGATTTTCGATTATACACAGATTTAGCTAAAATGTATCAAGATTTAAAGCGAAAAGATCAGGAATATGGGTTATCGCGCTTAATTAGTACAGCGGATTATCCTTATAAAATGGATGGTCAGTTATATTACGTTGAAGAACCAGGATTCAAGTTACCTTGGGACCATGACATTGATCCCAATTTGCCCTGGGCGCAAAGACCTGAGACAATTAATGAAGTTGGCTCTATTTATACAATTCAAGGTTTCGATTTGAATTATGCAGGTGTGATTTTAGGACCGGGGATTACTTATAATAAAGAGAAACAGCAAATTGTTCCAAAACCTGAATATTATCAAGATTTTGAAGCATTTAAAAAGCGATCTGATGAAGTATCAAATGAGTCATTAGCGACGATTAAAATGCAAATCATGATGAATGCCGTCAATGTTTTGCTAAAACGCGGCATTCACGGATTGTTTATTTATGCTAGTAATCCAGAATTGAAAGCGGCTTTTGAAGCAATTAATTGCCATAATCATAGGCAATAAACCTTTAACAAAGTCTTAAAAAAGTGTAAAATAGTTTAGAAAAGCCATTTTTATATGTAGAATGAGGATGATAAACGCTATGAAAGGTGAAGATAAAGAATGTATGAAAAGCCATTATTAACAGTTTTAATGCCAGTTTATAATGTTGAGGGTTATATTAAAAGGGGTTTAGACAGCTTACTAGAGCAAAAAAACAAAAATTTTGAAGTATTGGTTGTTAATGATGGTTCAACAGACAGTACACCTGAAATTGTCGAATCATATCGTCATCAATTTCAACATCTAAGGATGGTTTCACAGCCTAATATGGGGTTATCAGCCGCGCGAAACACGGGTCTTGATAATGTTGAAACGCCGTATTTAACATTTTTAGATGGTGATGATTGGGTTGAGCCAGAATTTACAGATCACTTTATCAAAAACATGTCAGAACGTAACGTTGATATGGCAACAAGTAGTTTTTTTATTGATTATGAAGGCAAACCAAGCAAAGTTGCTCATAAAAAAAATGAATCTAAAATTTTGGATAGAAGTCAAATGGCAACGCAAGTTATCAGACCTGGTGGCAGTGTTAAAGGTTATACTTGGAATAAGTGCTATCGTATCGATTTGATTCGCCAACATGATTTGAAATTTGACGAAACGATTTCAATTATGGAAGATCAATACTTTAACTTAAAGTATTTAGAAAAAGCGCAAGGCTCTTTTTTCTATAGCACAAAGCCGCTTTATCATTATATTCAACGTGATGATAGTTTGATTCATAATATTGATTTGAAAGAGTTTGCAGTTGCTATGGTGAAATGTCACGGTCTTTACATCAACTTAAGTATGTCTAAAAAGAATAATCGACCTGATAAAAAGCAAAAAATGTTGGAACAAGAGATTGAAACGAGTATTGAAGAGGAAAAAAATGAATATCAAAGTCAATAATATTTCATTAAACTACCAAAAACTTGGCTCAGGACATCCGTTAATTTTATTGCATGGTAATCAAGAAGATAGTCGCATTTTTGATCGCCTAATGGCGGCCTTGAGCGCACAATATACTGTTTACATAATCGACACCCGGGGACACGGACAAAGCGAATCACCTTCAACATATGCCTACCAAGATATGGTGGAAGATATTGCCAGCTTTATCCGCAAATTAAATTTAAGACAGCCCTACTTATTTGGGTTCAGTGATGGTGGTATCATTGGATTAATGCTTGCAAGTCAGTATCCTAATATTTTAGGTAAGTTTGTGGTTGCAGGGGCTAATACTGATGTGTCAGGTTTAACCAGAAAAGAACGATTGAAGCTAAAATTCGAAAACCTAGTTAAACCGAATCCATTGGTTAAATTGATGCTGACACAACCACCTATTACAGATGCACAACTGAGACGCATCACGGTTCCTGTTTTAGCAATGGTAGGGGAAAAAGATGTTATCACGATTGAACATACGCGTGAATTTTCTAGCAAAATCAAGCACTCAAGATTAATGGTAATGCCAAGGCAAACGCACGATAGCTACATTATCCACAGCTTATATTTAGCACCTACCTTGAAAAACTTTTTCAAATAAAAAAATCCTAACATCATGTTAGGATTTTTTTATTTGGATAATTCAATGATTCTATCGACCACTGTTTCAAGATAATCAATAGTATTTTCAAGTGGCGTTGATGTTGTAATATCAATGCCTAATTTATGAGCTGAATCAATTGGGGAGAGTGAGTTTCCAATTGCTAAAAAGTTTAGCCAATTCTCACGTTCTGTATCTGGATTATTTTTGAATTTTAAGAATTCTTGTGTCGAAATCGTCAGAGAAGCCGAATAAGTGTAGCTGTAAAGTCCCATATAGTAGTGACTTTGACGCATCCAGGTTAACTCAGTGCCTTCATTATATTCGAGGCTATCTCCATAAAATTGTTTTAGCACATCGAGTTTAATCTTATTAAGAATTTCGGCATTAAAACTTTCACCATCATCAACTAATTGATAAACCTTTTGTTGAAATGCAGCTTCAAGCAAATGTGTCACGAAGTTGTGGAAATAAGTATTATTAAATAACTTACCTAAGGCAAATCGTTTTTGTTGGTTGTTTTGACTAGTTGTAGATAAATAATCCGTTAACAACAATTCGTTAAATGTTGAAGCAGTTTCCACAATGTAGGTGGATGGATTAAAATCGAGATAAGTATTGGCTTCACTGCTTAAAATACCTTGTCCTGCGTGTCCCAATTCATGTATCAAAGTGTAGACATCTGAAAGGGTATTTTGCCAAGATAATAGAATTTTTGGTTTCTTTTGGTAAGGTTGTGCACAAAAAGCACCGGTTTCTTTACCTTTATTAGCTGTAAAATCAACCCATCTTTCATCAAATCCCTTTAAAATCATGTTTTGATAGTCAGTTCCTAAAGGTGCTAGGGCGTTTTTGATGTAGTCTTTTGATTGTGCAATAGAAACTTGTGGTGAGTAGTCAAAATCAATATCAATCAGGCGATCGGCGAAAGTTAGTCGATCTAAGTTGTGTTCGTTTTTCAAAAACTTGAGATATTTTTGTACGACCGGACCAAACTTAGTCATGATTAAATCGATTTGACGATTGAACATTTCTCGTGAAACTTCTTGATTATATAGTAGGTAATCAAGAACAGAATCAAAACCATATAAATCGGCTAAAACTTTTTCGCTAGTTACTTTGTTTAGATAATTGGCAGCTAGTGTGTCTTGATATTTGCGAAGCTGTTTTGAAAAAGCATCAAAAGCCGCACGTCTGACATCGGTGTCATGATGAAAAGCGTAATAGTCTTCATATAGGCTAAAGGAGAGTGGATAAGTTTGACCATTAACTGTGAAATCATCAAAAGACAAATCAGAGCCGATGACCTGGCCATATAATCGACTAGGCCCTTGAAGAACGGACATTAGTTTATTCAGTGTTTGTTCAACTTTTTTGTTAGGCGCAATCTTTTGCTTTTGTTTGAGATTTCTCAAGAATCCAGTGAATTGGGGATTATCTTTCATTAATTTTTTGAAGTTTTCGTGAGGCAACTTTAAGAGTAAATCTTCAAAGAATTGTAAATCAGTTGTCAATTTTGCCTCAATTTGGTCGCCACGAAACGCAATATTACTATTTTCAGTATTAGTTAAATCAACAGACTGATTTAAAAAAGCATAATTCAATAAAATATCTGCGTGGTACCATAATTCATTGTAGTCAAAAAGTGCGTCCTTAATTTCGTCCATATTAAGTGAACGATTAGCGTACTGTTCACAGAATTGCTTAACCTGATCCATCAAATTATCGGCCTGATTCAAAAAATCAGTGTTATTTTCACATAAGTCACTTAAATCGTAGGTATAATCTTTTTCGACATCTTTGCGATTAAGGTTGGCTTTTTTTATGCTCATTTGAAACCTCCAAATAATAAATTTGAATCGATTATAGCATTTTTTAACTATTGACGACATTTATTTGGTAAACTAGAATTGAAAAATAACAAATATAAAGGTGAGATTTAATAATTATGTCGACATCAAAACATTCGATTAAGTTACTAGGACTAAACGGAAACCTACCTTTAGCTGAAAAAATCGCAGCTAAAATAGGTGCTCCTTTACTTGAAACAAGTACACGTCATTTTAGTGATGGCGAAATTCAAGTTAATATTGATGAAACAATCCGTGGTGATGATATTTACGTTATTCAATCACTACAAGATCCAATCAATGAAAATATTATGGAAACGCTAATTGTGATTGATGCTTTAAGACGTGCATCAGCACATGAAATCAACGTGGTGTTACCTTACTTTGCTTACTCACGTGCAGACAGAAAGACACATTCAAGAGAACCAATCACAGCTAAACTTTTAGCGAACATGATTGAAGAAGCTGGTGCTGATCGTGTGATTACACTTGATTTGCATGCCGACCAAATTCAAGGATTCTTTGATATTCCTGTCGATCACTTACAAGCTATTCCTATCTTGGCGAAATATTTTATCTCTAAACGTTTTGAAGAAGAAGATATCGTGATCATCTCACCTGATCATAGTGGGACAAAATTAGCTAGAAGATTTGCTGAATACTTCAACGCACCGATTGCGATTATTGATCAACGTGGTCCGCATTACGATACAGATGCTGTTAAGGACGTTATTGGAGATGTCGAAGGTAAAACAGCGATTGTAGTTGATGATATGATTGATACAGGTGTGCGTTTTGCATACGCTTCAAAATCATTATTAGCTGCTGGTGCTAAACAAATTTATGCTGCTGCAACACATGCATTATTATCAAGTGGTGCTAGTCAATTATTGAACGATGCCCCAATTGAAGAAATCGCAGTAACCGATTCAATCGAATTACCAAAAGAACAATATCCTGAAAAAATCAAACGTTTATCTGTTGATTATCTATTTGCCAATGCAATTGAACATATCTACGATAAAAAATCAATCCACGCTGTTTTTGAAGAACAACAAAAACTATAAAAAAAAGAAAGTGCATATTACGCACTTTCTTTTTTTGTCTGTTACTTATTAATCTTCGAAAACTTTAAAACGTGTATTATCATCTACAAAGTCTTTATCGCCAGCTGGATTTTCGACAGAACCAAATGGCATTTGCGCTCTTAATACCCAGTTTTCTGGAATATCAAAGGCTTCTTTAACTTGATCATCAATGATTGGGTTATAGTGTTGGATGTTAGCACCAATATTATTTGAAGCTAGAGCAGTCCAAACACTAAATTGTGCGCCACCAAGACCTTGTTCGCTCCAGTCATGCATGTTTTGTGCATAAGGTGCGAATTGTTTTTTACTTTCTTCAATAGCATCTTGGTCACTGAAGTAAAGGATAGTCCCAATACCATTTTTGAAAGATGATACACGCGATTTTGATTGTTCAAAAGCATCATCATCTGACATGATGCCACGTAGGACATCAATTGTGATATCCCAAACTTTATCAGAAGAGTTACCAAACAAGATAACGGCACGAGTTGTTTGATTGTTAAAAGCAGTAGGTGCCTGTTTAATTGCGTCTTTGATTAGAGTTGTAATTTCTTCTTTTGACTGAGGAACATTTTTGCCCAAAGCATAAATAGAGCGACGTTGAGTCATTAAATCAATAAATGAGTTATTCATAGAAAATACCTTCTTATTCTTATTTTAGTTGTTACTTTTAATATCACAACTTCATTGTAAGAGCCTTTTTGGTATTTGTCAATTAAAAAGCTTAGTCGATAATATCGTAAATCTCAGATAGTGGCAGACGTTTTTTAGGAGTGATGTCTTCATCACGGTAACCAAACCCAGCCATTAAAGAAACACCGAATTTTTCACGGTCTAAAATACCTTTTTGTGCTAAATAATCTTCGACTTTATCAATATTAAATCCTTCGATAGGGCAACTATCAATGTCTAGGAATGCAGCAGTTGTCATCATGTTAGCTAGTGTGATGTAAGTTTGTTTAGCAGCCCAGTGATAAAGGTCATGAGCATTATCAAGCTTGAAATCATTTTGTTGAAAGCTAGCAACACGTTTTAAAAATGGTGATTCTGGATCATATGTGCGTTTGCTGACGGTTTCAGTGAAGTGTTTGACATAATCACTTGTTGGTGTAACATCCTTACGAGCTAGAAAGATAACGAAGTGACTGGCACCAGTTAAACTAGGGTTGGCTCCCCAAGCAAATTCTTTCAAACCTTCTTTAATAGTGTCGTTTTTAACTAGTAACATTTTCCATGGAGAAAATCCAAGTGAACTTGGAGATAGGCGACCTGCTTCAACGATTGTTTCCCAGTCGCTATCAGAAATTTGCTTCTGGCTGTCAAATGATTTTGTTGCATATCTGCGGTTCATAACTTCTAAAATTTGTTCGTTTTTAGTCATTAAAAAATCCTTCTTTCTTATTTTTTATAAGTATAATTAGTTTAACGTACTTTTGTTAATCGTTCAATTGATGTATAGTATTAAAGGATTAGTCAATATCACCAACTTGCATTGGAGGGTTTATCATCGCAAACACGAAATTCAGTAACGCTATTTATATTCTAGTAGCAATTGCAACTAGTGATAATGAACAATTATCAAGTCAAAAAATCGCAGCACAGTTCAATGGTTCTGCCTGTGTTGTTAGAAGAATTATGTCAGAACTGAAAAAAAGCAAACTAATTAGCAAAACGCGTGGATCTGCAAGAACGACGCTTCTAACAGATCCTAAAGACATGACGCTACATCAGATTTTTAAGGCAGTAACACCTGATTATAAGATTTTGAATGTCGATGAAAAAGTTGATCAATCATGTCCAATGGCACGTGCGATACCTGAAGTTTTAAAAACAAGGTATGCGAAATTGCAACGAACCATGGAAGACCAGTTAAAAGAACAAACTTTACAAGACGTTATCGACGATATAAAAAAAGCACAACCTCAATGAGGTTAGTGCTTTTTTTATTTGGACTTAATAAAGGTTTCGCCATCCGCTTTTGGAGCAGTTGATTTACCGATAAAGAAGGCAAGAACAACAATTGTAATTAAGTAAGGTGCGACTTTGAAGACAACGTCATTCCAACCAGAAATAATTGGGATGTAAGCACCTACAATTGATAAACTTTGTGCAAATCCAAAGAATAAAGCGGCAAACATAGCGCCAATTGGATTCCATTTACCAAAAATCATTGCAGCAAGTGCCATAAATCCTTGTCCAGCGATTGTTGAAACATTGTAATTTAATGTAATTGCTTGTGACATGATGGCACCACCGATACCACCAAGCATTCCTGAAATCAAGACAGATGAGTAACGCATCTTGTAAACACTAATACCTAATGTATCAGCAGCTTCAGGATTTTCACCAACAGATCTTAGACGCAAACCAAAGCGAGTTTTGTAAAGAACCCACCAAGAAGCAAAAGCAAGTAAAATCCCAATCCAACCAATCACTAATGTGTTACTGAAGAAAATATCACCAATAACAGGGATTTTTGAAAGTAATGGAATATCAGTTGTCGACATATTTTGTTGGATAATAGGGGTTTGACCTTTACCATCGTAGATAACTTTAGTTAAGAAAACAGCAGCAGCAGGTGCTAACATGTTCAGCACAGTACCACTAATGATGTGGTTAGCACGTAAGTTGACAGTTGCAACAGCATGAACAATTGAGAAAAGCAAACCACAAATTCCACCAACGATTAAGGCTAACCAAGGTGTGGCAGCACCGAATGTTTCGTTGAAAGAAATACTGAAAACAGTTGAGGCAAAAGCACCAATTACCATGATACCTTCTAGTCCAACGTTAACAATTCCACCACGCTCAGAAAAGGTACCACCTAGTGATGTAAAAATTAATGGAGAAGCATAAATCAAAGTGGTTGAAACGATTGTCATTAAAATTGTCATTGTGTTCATTATGCTTTACCTCCTTTTGATTTGTTTGTTTTCATTTTTTTAGAAATATATTCAAATAAGTAACTTGCACCAACAAAGAAGATAATTAAAGCAATCACAATATCGACAATTTCTGAAGGTGTATTTGAGACAACCGGAATGTTTAAACCACCAATTTTTAGTGAGGCAAATAATAGTGAAGCAAAGACAATTCCGATAGGGTTACCATAAGCTAGTAAAGCAACAGCCAATCCATCAAAACCAACAGAAGGGGTGCTTGCTAGAACTAGAATGTTTTGATAGTTACCAATCCCATCAACAGCACCACCAATACCTGCAAGTAGTCCTGAGAGTGTCATCGCTAAAATGATAACTTTCTTGGTACTCATACCAGCATATTTTGAAGCATCTGAGTTCAAACCGATTGAACGAATTTCGTATCCAACGGTTGTTTTTTTCATAACGAAAGCCATGATAATAGCAATCACAATTGCGATGAATAAACCGTAGTGGAAAGTAGAGTTATTCGTTAATTCCATTAAGAAAGGAGAGCGCAGAGAAGCACTTTGTGGAATAGACTTACTGTAGTCAGCATCACCATTTGCTAGGAATGATTTTACAATCCAGTTTGATAGATATAAAGCGATGTAGTTTAACATAATAGTTGTGATAACTTCGTTTGTTTTAAGGTAAGCACGAAGAACACCGGCAATTCCTGACCAAATACCACCAGCAATCGCACCAGCTGCAACGGCCCCAATGATTAAAACAGTTCCCGGTAGTGAAGGGAATGATAGGACAAACCAGATAGAAGATAGCCAACCAACAAGGTATTGACCAGCTCCACCGATGTTAAAGAATCCAGCAGAGGTTGCAACTGAAAACCCAAGGCCAGTTAGAATTAAAGGTGTTGCTTGACGAAGTGTTTCACCAATTGAGTTTGGATCTCCCCAAGCCCCTGTAAATAAAGCTTCATAGGTCATGATAGGATCATAACCTAGGCATAACATAATAATTGCACCGAGTACGAAACCGGCTAATATCGAAATTAAAGGTATACTTAAACGACTTTTCCAATTCTTTGACATATTATTTATCTGCTACCTTTCGTTTGCTTTTTTTGATTTTATCAAGAGGTGTCCCTGCCATCATTAAACCAAGTTCTTGTTCAGAAGTCTTGCTAGCATCAACGATTCCCATGTTTTCACCATTGTGCATAACTAGGATACGGTCAGAAACGTTCAAGATTTCATCTAGTGAGAAACTGACAAGTAAAACACCGTTTCCTTTATCACGTTGATCAACAAGACGTTTATGAATATATTCAATCGCACCAACATCAAGACCACGAGTTGGGTTAGCAGCAATTAATAACTTAGGATTACGTTCAACTTCACGAGCAATAATGACTTTTTGTTGGTTACCACCTGAAAGTGCACCAGTTTCACTTTTTTCGGAAGAAGTACGAATATCGAATTGTTCAATTAGGTGACGAGCGTGTTCGTTCATATAATTGTAATTCAAAACACCGTATGATGAATCAGGTTTACGATAGTAACTTTGTAAGGCAATATTTTCAGATACGGTCATTGGCAAAATCAAACCAAAGCGTTGTCTATCTTCTGGAATATGACCAAGACCTGCTTCGGTAACTTTGCGAACCTTCAAGTTAGTAATATCTTTGTTATCTAATGTAATAGAACCAGATGCAGATTTTTCAAGTCCACTAATAGCTTGAACCAGTTCACTTTGTCCATTACCGTCAACACCGGCAATTCCTAGTACTTCACCCGCATGAACATCGAAGCTAAGGTTTTTAACACGTTCAACTTTTTGACTATCTTTAACAGATAGGTTTTCAATTTTCAGAACAGCTTCACCAGGTTTTGATTTAGTTTTATCTGTTTTGAAGCTAACTTCACGACCAACCATCATGTCAGCTAGTTGCTGTTCAGATGAATCCTTAACTAAAACACTACCGATGATTTGACCACGACGAATAACTGTACATTCATCAGCAACTTCTTTGATTTCATCTAATTTGTGAGTAATTAAGATAATTGATTTACCTTCTTGAACCATTTCCTTCATGATTGCCATTAATTCTGTGATTTCAGAAGGGGTTAAAACAGCTGTTGGTTCGTCGAAAATCAAAATATTAGCATCACGGTAAAGCAATTTAAGAATTTCAACACGTTGTTGCATACCGACAGAAATATCTCTTACTTTAGCATCTGGATCAATTTCCAAGTGATACTTTTCGGATAAATCCATAATTTTTTGTCTAGCTTGTTTAAGGTTTAAAATACCAGCTGCCTTAGTAGGTTCAGCACCTAAAACAATGTTTTCAATTACAGTGAAATCATCAACTAACATGAAATGTTGGTGAACCATTCCGATTCCAAGATTGTTGGCATCTTTTGAAGAAGTCATTGCAACTTTTTCACCGTTAACGAAAACATCACCACTAGTGGGTTGATACAAACCAGATAAAACGTTCATCATGGTAGACTTACCCGCACCGTTTTCACCTAGAAGTGCATGGATTTGTCCTTTTTTAATTTTTAAATTAATGTCATTATTGGCTTTAAAATCGCCAAATGCTTTTGTCATATGCTTAAGCTCAATCGCACATGAAGCTTGATCAAAATTTGATTGCATCTGTTGAATCTCCTTCGTCATCCATTTATTACTACTATTATATCGAAAAATAACCAATTGTTAAATAAAGGTTAAGCATAAAAATAAGAGCTGAAGTTAGTTTCAGCTCTTACTATTTGGTTGTGAGTTAAAAAACTAAGATTATGGTTTTTCTGGAACAGTTACTTTTCCATCAATAATGTCTTGTTTAGCTTGTTCAACTTTGTTCCAAATATCAGTTGATAATTGACCTTTAGAAATATCAACACCGTTTTCTTTCAATCCGAAGACTTTATGTTGTTTACCTGGGAAATTACCAGCAAGTGTTTCATTTGAAACTTCTTCAACAACTGTATTTAAAGCTTTGATTGATGAAGTAAGTGTTAAGTTACCACCGTCATATTGGCCTTCTTCAGTCTGATCACGGTCACAACCGACAACGTAAACTTCTTTACCACTCTTACGAGCATCTTTTGCACTTGAGAAAACGCCAAGTCCAGCACTACCAGCAGCTTGATAAATGGCATCGTTACCATTGTTGTACATTGCTGTTGCGATAGATTTTGCAACGTCAGCTTTATCAAAAGCACCAACGTATTTAACATCAACTTGGATGTCAGGAACAGCGGCTTTAGCACCAGCTACATAACCGGCTTCAAAACGGTTGATGACTTCACCTTTTACACCACCGATAAAACCGATTTTTTTGGTTTTACTATTCAAGGCAGCAGACATACCAGCAAGGTAAGCTGATTCGTTGTCTTTAAATGTTAATGAAGTAACGTTATCTAAATCAGGAACAACAGTATCAATAATCGCAAACTTTGTATTTGGATTTTGTTTAGCACCATCTGTTACAGCTTTATCAAGTTTGTAACCAATAGCGTAAATTAAGTTGTAGTTGTTTTTGATTAATTTGTTAATATTTACGGGATAATCTGAATCTTGGTGAGATTGAACGTAATCATAACCACCTAATCCTTTAGTTAAGTTATGTTCTTTACCCCATTTTGTTAAACCTTCCCAAGCGGATTGGTTGAATGATTTATCGTCAACTCCGTTTAAATCAGTTAAAAGGGCTACGGCAAGTGAGTTACCTTTGTTTTGTGACTCAGAATTGTTTGAAGCCGAACGATTTGTACAGGCTGACAATGGGATGATGATACCAAGTGCTAAAATAGCTAAGCTTATTTTTTTGACTAATTTATTCATATTTTCCTCCGTTATAGACGTATCGTCTAAAATGATTACATGAATATAATAACAGAAGACCACAGAATTAAAAAGTAAAAACTGTATATTTTTAATAAAAAAGTAATTAATGTTCGTATTTAGTTAATTTGTGTATAAAAAAAACAACTAGCTTAAACTAGTTGCTTAATTGTAATTTTTAAATTTAGATAGTGATTTTACCTGACATAATGTCTTGTTTAGCTTGTTCAACTTTTGCCCATGTATCATCGCTTAGTTGGCCTTTAACTAAATCAACACCGTCTTCGTTAAGACCATAAATTGTGTGTTTTCCGCCAGGGAATTCACCGTTCGCATTTTTATCAGCAACGTCTTTGATAACACTTGATAAGTTTTTGATAGAAGAAGTTAGAGTAACGTTACCGCCACTGTATTGACCTTCGTCAGTTTGGTCACGATCAGCACCGATAACCCAAACTTTGTCACCACTTTTAGCTGAATCTTTAGCAACAGAGAACACGCCAGTACCTGTTTCACCAGCAAGTTGATAGATGACATCAGCACCTGTGTTGTACATTGCAGTTGCCATTGATTTACCTAAGTCAGCACGACTGAATGAACCAGCGTATTTAACATCAATTGAGATATCTGGGTTAACAGATTGTGCACCAGCACGGTAACCTTTTTCAAATTTACCTAGGACTTCACCTTGAACACCACCGATGAAACCGATTTTGTTAGATTTAGTTGAAAGTGCAGCAGAAACACCAGCAAGGTAAGCGGCTTGTTCATCTTTGAAAGTTAAAGATGCAACGTTTGATTGATCAGAGATGACATCATCAACGATTGCAAAGTTTGTATTTGGATTTTGTTTAGCAGCATCACCAATTGATTTAGATAAACGGTAACCAACACCGAAAATCATTTGGTATTTGTTTTTGATTAGATTGTTAATTTGAGAAGTTAAGTCTGAATCTTGTGTTGCAGCAGCGTAGTTGAAGCCACCAACACCTTTAGTTAAACTTTTTGATGCTCCCCATTGTTGAAGTCCTTCCCAAGCTGATTGGTTAAAAGACTTGTCATCGATGCTACCTAAAACGGTAACAGCTGTGGGTGTTTTAAATGTTTGATTGACTTCACTAGCTGATTGATTAGCTTGTTTTGAGCGATTAGTACACCCAGTTAACGCTAGCGAGAATACAGCTAATGTTGAAATAATTCCAAAAAGATAACGCTTCTTCATATATATAGACCTCCGAAATAATTAAAATAGTAAAAATATTCAAAACCTCAAACATGTTACTAAATTTTTTTATTTAAATCAAGTATTAGAGTGGATATTTTTGCAAATTAATATAAAAATGGTCACAACTATCAAAATAGTCTGTTGTCACTTTAGGTAATCTTGTGGTAGTATTTCTAAGGAGTAATGTAAATAATGTCATTATATTATGGTAGGAGTTGTTTTTATGGCGAATGCAACACAATCAGTACAGCCAAGATATCAACAAATAGCAATTGGAATTGCCGAGCGAATAGTTGAAGGTCGCTACGTTGAAGGCGAAAAGTTGAGAGCACGTTCAACTATTGCAATGCAGTTTCAAGTTTCACCTGAAACCGCAAGAAAAGCGATCACAATATTAGCTGATCTTTCAATAGTAGAAGTTAAACACGGGTCCGGCTTTTTTGTTTCTTCAAAAGCCCGTGCACAAGAATTTATTAAGCAACATCAAGATGTTCGAAGCTTAACTACAATTAAACAAGATTTAAATCACAGTATTAAAAGACAGCAGTCGGAATCAAAAGAATTCATTACGTTATTGAATAAACTAGTTGACCAAACTAAACGTTTTAATGAAGATAACACATTGATTCCTTATGAATTATTAGTAACAGAAGATTTTGAAGATCACTCTAAAAATATTAGCGAGTTAAACTTTTGGCACAATACAGGTGCAACAATTGTTGCTGTTAAGCACAAAAATAAGATGATTGTTTCACCAGGTCCCTTGGCAAAAATTGAAGTTGGCGATGTCATTTACTTTGTAGGTGATGAATTCGCTTACCAAAGAGTTGTGAACCTCTTGATGTCAAGGTAACCTGAGGGCGTTCATTTGACAAAAGTGACCCTAGGTGTTTTAATAGTGTGGTCACTTAAGAAATTAAGACATAAAATATATGGAGGTAACCATGCCAGTAGTAGAAGTTAAAAATTTAACAAAAGTCTTTGGTAAAAAATCCAAAGCGGCACTAGAAATGGTTAAAGATAAGAAAAGTAAAAACGAAATTTTACGCGAAACAGGGTCAACTGTAGGGGTCTATGATGCAAGTTTCAAAGTCGAAAAAGGTGAAATCTTTGTTATCATGGGTCTTTCAGGATCCGGTAAGTCAACATTGATTCGTTTAATCAACCGTTTGATTGAACCAACTGACGGTTCAGTTATGGTCGATGGTGATGATATTGCTAAAGTAGATAAAGATAAATTACGTGAAATTCGCCGTACAAAAATGAGTATGGTTTTCCAAAACTTTGGTCTTTTTCCAAATCGTACAATTTTAGAAAACACAGCTTACGGATTAGAAATTCGTGGCGTTGAAAAAGAAGAACGTAACAAACGTGCCGGGGAAGCACTTAAAAACTTACACTTATATGATTTTAAAGATCAACTACCTAGTCAACTATCAGGTGGTATGCAACAACGTGTTGGGCTTGCCCGTGCACTTGCAAATGATCCAGAAGTTCTTCTAATGGACGAAGCGTTCTCAGCGCTTGATCCATTGATTCGTAAAGA
Source organism: Holzapfeliella sp. JNUCC 80 (assembly GCF_053667655.1). NCBI lineage: Bacteria > Bacillati > Bacillota > Bacilli > Lactobacillales > Lactobacillaceae > Holzapfeliella > Holzapfeliella sp. JNUCC 80. Next base: position 92,465 of record NZ_CM132205.1, read on the forward strand.
AATGCAAGATGAATTGCTAGAACTACAACAAAAATTACACAAAACAATTATTTTCATCACTCACGATTTAAACGAAGCACTTCGTTTAGGTGATAGAATTACAATTATGCGTGATGGTCAAATCCAACAAATTGGTACAGGGGAAGAAATTCTAACAACTCCTGCTAACGATTACGTTAAGACATTCGTTCAAGACGTTGACTACTCTCGTGTGCTAACAGCACAAAATATTATGGAACCTGCTTCATTATTAAATATTAAAGCAGAAGGTCCAAATATTGCATTACGTCGTATGAAGCACGATCGTGTATCAATGCTACTTGCTGTTGATCGTGACCGTAAATTACAAGGTGTTATTACAGCAGATGCTGCACGTGATTCCAAAAATTCAGGAAAAGATTTAGTAGAATACTTAGATACTTCAATTCCTACAATTGCAAAAGATACGACTGTTAACGATATCTTTAATATCATTTACGATGCTAAAACACCGGTTGCTGTTACAGAAAACGGAAAAGTTTTAGGTGTTGTTATTCGCGGTAGTGTTATTGAAGCATTAGCAGATGAAGATGCTGAAAGTATCGATACTAATGATATTGTAGATGTTCAACCTGAAAAGGGGGATAAATAATGTTATTCAACATGTCAGTTCCTCAACTGCCAGTTGCTGATTGGGTTGAAGCCATTACGCAATGGCTAACAACCACTCTTTCTGGTTTGTTTGGATTTATCCAAACAGTAGGTCAAGGCTTAATGAACGGTATTACTAACTACCTAACATGGATTAATCCTTTCGTGATGATTGCCATCGTTGTAATTGGTGCGTTCTTTATTTCAGGACGTAAGTTCGGTTTAGCCGCATTTAGTTTAATCGGATTACTGTTCGTTGAAAACCAAGGTGCTTGGAGCGACTTGATGAGCACATTTACCTTGATTCTGGTCTCAAGTTTACTAGCTGTAATTATTGGGATACCACTTGGTATTTGGTCATCAAAAAGTAACGGTGCACAAGCTGTTATTACACCAATTCTTGATTTCATGCAGACAATGCCAGGTTTCGTTTACTTGATTCCTGCTGTTGCTTTCTTCGGTATTGGTGTTGTACCTGGTGTATTTGCATCAGTTATCTTCGCACTACCACCAACAGTTAGAATGACAAACTTAGGTATCCGTCAAGTTCCGGGTGAATTAGTTGAAGCTTCTGAATCATTTGGTTCAACAGCTAGCCAACGTTTATTCAAGCTTGACTTGCCACTTGCTAAAAACACGATTATGGCTGGTGTTAACCAAACAGTGATGTTGTCACTTTCAATGGTTGTTATTTCATCAATGATTGGTGCACCCGGTCTTGGACGTGGTATCTTATCATCTGTTCAAAGAGCGCAAGTGGGTAGTGGGTTTGTTAACGGACTATCTATCGTTATTTTAGCGATTATTATTGACCGTTATACACAAGGTCTTAACCGTATTATGAGTGAAAATATTGCTGATGAAGCTGCTCGTCAAACGAAAAAACGTAACCGTCTAATTGGGACTGTTATTGCATTAGTTGTATTAGTAGGTGGATTTATTACACAAACAGTTGTAGCTAGTCAATCAGGTACAACATCAAAAGGTAATATCACACTAGCCTACTTTGAAATGGACGATGCTGTGGCAACCACAAACGTAGCAGCACAAATCTTGAGAGATGCTGGTTATAACGTTGATGCAACACCACTAGATAATAGTGTTATGTGGCAAGCAGTTGCTAACAAGCAAGCCGATGCATTACTTGCTGGTTGGTTACCATTAACTCATAAAGCACAATACGAAAAATTCAAAGATCAATTAGATTTATTGGGTGCAAACTATGAAGGTGCGCAATTAGGATTAGTTGTGCCATCATATATGAACGTTAACTCTATTGATGATCTTAAAGATCAAGCAAACAAAACAATTGTAACTAATGAGCCTGGTTCAGGTGCGACTGCCGCAACTAAATCAGTAATTGATCAATATGCTAACCTAAAAGACAATGGTTGGAAGATCGAATCATCATCTACAGGTGCAATGGCTGTTTCACTAGGACAAGCTATTAAAAACCACAAAGAAATTATTATTAGTGGTTGGACACCTCACTGGATTTTTGGTGAATATGATGTCAAATTCTTACAAGATCCTAAAAAAGGATTTGGTGAATCAGAAACAATTAATACCTTTGCTCGCCAAGGACTAAAAGATGATAAGCCTGAAGCTTACAATATCTTGAAACAGTTCAAATGGGACGATAAAGATATTAATGAAGTAATGCTTGCTATTCGTGGTGGTAAGTCACCTCAGGATGCTGCCAAAGACTGGATTTCAAAAAATAAAGATAAAGTTGATGGCTGGATTAATAGCAGCAAATAAAAAAGTCACCTACATGAGTTGTAGGTGATTTTTATTAGCTAAAGTGACTATTTTTCTACTTTAAAAAACGGATATATTTGTCACTTTGGTGTTAAATATGTTATTATATATATGTCAAGAAATCAGAAATAATTTATTAAAAAATTTTATTTCTCAAATATTATTTTTTCACTAGTATCCCGTTGCAACAGCGTTTTCGTTAGTTATTGTAAGAGGTACTAGCAATAGTTAATAGCAATTCTAAATTAATATAAGATGAAAATGAGACTTACATATTAGTAGTAATCTTGACAAAAAGTGCCTTTTTATGATTATATGTTATAGTCTGTTAATCATCTTAACAAAATTTATGGAGGTAACCATGCCAGTAGTAGAAGTTAAAAATTTAACAAAAGTCTTTGGTAGAAAAACTAAAGCCGCTCTAGAAATGGTTAAAGATAAAAAGAGTAAAAATGAAATCTTGCGTAAGACCGGTGCAACTGTAGGGGTTTACGATGCAAGTTTCAAAGTTGAAAAAGGCGAAATCTTCGTTATTATGGGTCTTTCAGGATCTGGTAAATCAACATTGATTCGTTTGATTAACCGTTTAATTGAACCAACTGATGGTTCAGTTATGGTTGATGGTGATGATATCGCTAAAGTAGACAAAGATAAATTACGTGAAATTCGCCGTACAAAAATGAGTATGGTATTTCAAAACTTTGGTCTTTTCCCAAACCGTACAATTCTAGAAAACACAGCTTACGGATTAGAAATTCGTGGCGTTGAAAAAGAAGAACGTAACAAACGTGCAGGAGAAGCACTTAAGAACTTACACTTATACGACTTTAAAGATCAACTACCTAGTCAATTATCAGGTGGTATGCAACAACGTGTTGGTTTAGCCCGTGCGCTAGCTAACGATCCAGAAGTTCTTCTAATGGACGAAGCGTTCTCAGCGCTTGATCCATTGATTCGTAAAGAAATGCAAGACGAATTACTAGAACTACAACAAAAATTACAAAAAACAATTATTTTCATCACTCACGATTTAAACGAAGCACTTCGTTTAGGTGATAGAATTACAATCATGCGTGATGGTCAAATCCAACAAATCGGTACAGGGGAAGAAATTCTAACAACTCCTGCTAACGATTACGTTAAGACATTCGTTCAAGACGTTGACTACTCTCGTGTGCTAACAGCACAAAATATTATGGAACCTGCTTCATTATTGAATATTCAATCAGAAGGTCCAAATATCGCACTACGTCGTATGAAACACGATAAAATTTCAATGTTACTTGCTGTTGATCGTGACCGTAAGTTACAAGGTGTTATTACAGCGGAAGCTGCACGTGATGCTAAAAATACAGGAAAAGATCTAGTAGAATACTTAGATACTTCAATTCCTACAATTGCAAAAGACACAACTGTTAACGATATTTTCAATATCATTTACGATGCTAAAACACCGGTTGCTGTAACAGAAAACGGAAAAGTTTTAGGTGTTGTTATTCGTGGTAGCGTTATTGAAGCATTAGCAGATGAAGATGCTGAAAGTATCGATACTAATGATATTGTAGATGTTCAACCTGAAAAGGGGGATAAATAATGTTACCTAATATGTTAATTCAACAACTTCCAGTTGCTGACTGGGTTGAAGCAATTACAAACTGGTTAACCAATACACTAGCTCCGTTCTTTAATTTTATCCAAACTATAGGCCAAGGCTTAATGGACTGGATGACTAACTACTTAACATGGATTAATCCATTTGTAATGATTGCCATCGTTGTAATCGGTGCGTTCTTTATTTCAGGACGTAAGTTCGGTTTAGCCGCATTTAGTTTAATCGGATTATTATTCGTATTGAACCAAGACCTATGGTCAGACTTAATGAGTACATTTACATTGGTACTTATCTCAAGTTTAGTTTCTGTTGTTATTGGTGTGCCTCTTGGTATTTGGTCATCAAAAAGTGATCGTGCACAAGCCGTTATCACACCAATTCTTGACTTCATGCAGACAATGCCAGGTTTCGTTTACTTGATTCCTGCTGTTGCTTTCTTCGGTATCGGTGTTGTTCCTGGTGTATTCTCATCAGTTATTTTCGCGTTACCACCAACAGTTAGAATGACAAACTTAGGTATTCGCCAAGTTCCTGAAGAACTTGTTGAAGCTGCTGAATCATTTGGTTCAACAGGTAGCCAACGTTTATTCAAACTTGACTTACCACTTGCTAAAAACACAATTATGGCTGGTATTAACCAAACAATCATGTTATCACTTTCAATGGTTGTTATGTCATCAATGATCGGTGCTCCTGGTCTTGGACGTGGTGTTTTATCTGCTGTTCAAAGAGCACAAGTTGGTACAGGTTTCGTTAACGGTATCTCACTAGTTATCTTAGCTATTATTATTGACCGTTACACACAAAATATTAACCGTCTAATGTCAGCAGAATCAAAAGCTATTGACAAAGATGCAAAACTAAAACAAATGAAAGTTCGTCGTAGCGTTTTAATTGGATCAGTTGTAGTAATCGTTGTTAGTGCAATTGTTCAAGCTGTGATGGGATAATCATCATTACGATGTGTTAATTTATTGAGAAGAGAAAAAGAATTAAATTTACTACTTTATTTGAGAGCATAAATTAGTTCTTCTTATCAACTCTTTGAATCAACATTTTGATAATAAATAAAAATGCGCTCTCTGGTTTCTTTAGGGAGCGTATTTTTTTGCATCTATTATAGGTATGAATCTACTAAATTTGGAGGATAAAAGTAATTATGAGTAAATTGAAAAAAGTGATGTTAGCTGTGCTGATGACAGTTATTATTATGCCACTGGCAGCTTGTTCATCAGGTGATAGTAAATCATCAGGCGATAATTCAAAAACCGTTAAATTAGCTTATATGGAGTGGGATGACTCGGTTTCATCCACTAACGTTGTTGCTGAAGTTCTGAAAGAAATGGGCTACAATGTTCAACTGACACCCCTAGATAACGCTATTGTATGGCAATCTGTTGCGAATAAACAATCAGATGCAATGGTATCTGCATGGCTACCTCTAACACATGGTCAGCAATATGAAAAATATAAAAATCAAATTGATTTGGTTGGTCCTAGTTTATCGGGAGCTCAATCAGGTCTTGTAGTTCCCTCATATATGACAAATGTAAATTCCGTTTCTGATTTAGTTAATCAGGCTAATAAAACAATCACAGGGATTGAACCTGGTGCAGGAATTATGACAAGTGCAGAAAACGCGTTAAAACAATATTCTAACTTGAAAGATTGGAAGTTAATGCCATCTTCTACAGGGGCAATGACAGCTACTTTAGACAAGGCTTATAAAAACCAAGATGAAATTGTTATTACTGGTTGGGAACCACACTGGATGTTTACAAAATATGATCTTAAATTCTTGGAAGATCCAGAAAAATTAATTAGTTCACCAGAGACAATTAATACTGTAGCTCGACAAGGACTTAAAGAAGATAACCCAGAAGTTTACAAAATACTTAAAAACTTTAAATGGGATATGAGTGATATTGGTGACGTGATGCTTGAGATGAGTAGTGGTAAAAAAGCAGATCAAGCTGCCAAAGACTGGATTTCTAAAAATCAAGATAAAGTTAACAGTTGGAAAAATTCATAATTGTAGTATAATAATGAACATGCGCTATCAACCGGATAGCGCATTTTTTATTGCCGAGATAAGTTGGAGGAAAAATATTTATAATGAAATTTGCTAGGAAAATTAGCATCATGTTGTCACTATTGTTTGTTGGGTTGAGCTTTACAGCATGCTCCCCTAAAAAAGAAACTCAAGCTGCGAAGTCTTCGAATAAGATTACGCTAGCTTACAAGGAATGGGATGATGCAATTGCATCAACATTCGTAGTAGGTGAAGTTTTGCAAGATATGGGGTACCAAGTTGAAATGGTACCTCTAGACAACATTTTTATGTGGAAGTCAGTCGCTGATGGCAGCGCTGATGCTATGGTAACGGCATGGTTGCCCACAACCAATGGTCCGGAATATAAGCGCTACAAAAACAATGTGGATATTATAGGTGAAAGTTTAGTAGATGGAGCCAAAGCAGGATTTATCGTGCCTTCATATATGTCAGTTAATTCAATAGCTGATTTAAAAGATGAAGCGCATAAAACAATTACTGGGATGGAACCAGGAGCTGGAATTACAGCTAACGCTGAAAAAACCTTGAGAAGATATCCTAACTTAAAAGGATTTAAATTAATGCCCTCATCTTCAGGTGCCATGTTTTCTTCCTTAGATAAAGCTATCAAAAACAAAGAAGAAATTATTATCACAGGTTGGATGCCTCACTGGATGTTTAATAAATACGATGTGAAAGTTTTAGATGATCCACAAGGCACAATTAGTGCACCAGAAACAATTACAACCATTGCACGAAAAGGATTACAAGACGATAAACCAGAAGCCTTTAAAGTTCTTAAAAACTTCAAATGGGATTTACCAGATATTAACGAAATCATGGTTAAGCTAAGTGACAATGTCGATCCTAAAAAAGCTGCTAGAGAGTGGATTGAAAAGAATCCTGATAAGGTAGCAAGCTGGAAACAATCTTGATAAAAGATGAAATGATTCTTAAAAAATTCAACTTTTCTTTGAAAAAAATTCAAAAGTTGCTAAAATAGAGGTGTTGATTTTCGAAAAATATCAAGGAGGAAATTTTAATGAAATTAATGAAAAAGATTTTATTAACAGCTTTTGTAGCCGTTGCTGCAGTAGCCGTTACTGCATGTTCATCAAACAACAGCAGCAAGAATTCAGACTCATCAAAATCAGTTAAATTAGCCTACGTAAACTGGGACAGTGAAGTAGCTTCTACAAACGTTTTAAGTGAAGTCTTAAAAGGTATGGGATACACTGTTGACGCTGTACCTATGGATAACGCTGTTATGTGGCAATCAGTTGCTAACAAGCAAGCTGATGGTATGGTATCAGCATGGTTACCAAGTACTCATGCAGAACAATACAGTAAATACAAAGATAAAGTTGAATTATTAGGTGAAAACCTACAAGGTGCTAAACTTGGTTTAGTTGTTCCTAAATACATGGAAAACGTAAACTCAATTTCAGACCTTTCAGATCAAGCTAAGAAAACAATTACAGGTATCGATGCCGGTGCTGGTGTTGTGGCAGCTGCTGAAAAAACAGTTAAAGAATACGATAACTTGAAATCATGGCAAGTACTACCTTCATCTTCAGGTGCTATGGCAACAGCCTTAGATAAAGCATACAAGAACAAAGAAGATATCGTCGTAACAGGTTGGGCTCCACACTGGATGTTCGCTAAATACGATCTTAAGTTCTTAGAAGATCCAAAAGGTACAATGGGTTCAGCAGAAACAATTAACTCAATCGCTCGCCAAGGTCTTAAAGAAGACAAACCTGAAGTTTACAACGTACTTAAAAACTTCAAATGGACTAGCGAAGACATCAACAGCGTAATGCTTGCAATTAGTAATGGTGAAAAACCAGAAAAAGCTGCGCAAGATTGGATTGCTAACCACCAAGACCAAGTTAACTCATGGAAAAAAGCTTAATTAAGTCTTGATTAAAAGAATACTAGTTAATAACTAGTATTTTTTTTTAGCCAACTTTAATTCAAAAATACCAGGAGGAATTTGTATGAAACATTTAAAAAAAGTTTTATTAACAGCTTTCGTGGTATTTCTAGCAGTGATAGCGACCGCTTGTTCAAGCAACAAACAAACTGATAATACATCAAACTCAAACAACGCTAAGAGCGTTAAGCTAACTTACGTTGAATGGGATAGTGAAGTTGCTTCAACTAATGTGGTTGGACAAGTCTTAAAAGATATGGGATATAATGTTGAATTGACACCTTTAGATATGTCATTTATGTGGCAATCAATCGCAAACAAGCAAGCTGACGGTATGGTAGCTGCTTGGTTACCTGTCACTCATGAAGCACAATACAACAAGTATAAAGACCAATTAGAATTACTAGGGTCTAACTTTGAAGGTGCTAAACTTGGATTGGTAGTGCCTAAATATATGAATGTGAATTCAATTGCTGATTTATCAAATGAAGCTAAAAAGACTGTAACGGGTATTGACGCTGGTTCAGGAACAATGAGTTTAGCTGAAAAAACACTTAAAGAATATGATAATCTAAAATCATGGCAACTAGTTCCTTCATCTTCAGGTGCTATGACTGCTGCGTTAGATAAGGCATACAAAAACAAAGAAGAAATCGTGGTTACTGGTTGGCAACCACACTGGATGTTTTCAAAATATGATCTTAAGTTCTTAGAAGATCCAAAAGGAACAATGGGGGCAACTGAAACAATTAATTCAGTAGCACGTTTAGGTCTAAAAGAAGATAAACCAGAAGTTTATAATTTATTGAAGAACTTCAAGTGGGGCAGTGAAGATATCAATGGGGTAATGCTTGCAATTAGTAATGGTGAAAAACCAGAAAAAGCAGCTCAAGACTGGATTGCTAACCACCAAGAAGAAGTTAACAAGTGGAAAGAATCTAAATAAAAGCGCTAAAAAACATCACTAAAAATAAGTGATGTTTTTTATTTTGGATAAATTTCAATTAATACGTGATATTTTTGAAATTATTGTTACAATGAAGGCATAAATTGATTATGTTTTGAAATTACTAGGAGGAAAAATAGAAAATGACTGCTAACATAGATGTCCCCCGGCTGCCGATAGCTGAATGGATTGATGCGTTTGTGCATTGGTTTACACAAACATTCGCACAATTGTTTAATGTTATTCAAACAATTGGACAAGGGGGTATCGACTGGATTAGCGACTTTTTAATTTGGATTAATCCATTTGTGTTAATGCTATTAATTGTTGTAACGGCTTATTACATTTCAGGTAAGAAACTAGGGCTGACAATTTTTAGTTTTCTAGGACTGTTATTTATCTACAACCAACACTTGTGGAACGATTTAATGAGTACATTAACATTAGTGATGGTTTCAAGTTTAATTGCACTAATTATTGGGGTTCCTTTGGGAATATTAGATGCTAAAAGTCAAACTGCGTCAAAAATAATCACACCATTCCTTGACTTTATGCAAACAATGCCAGGGTTTGTTTATTTAATTCCGGCTGTTGCTTTTTTTGGAATCGGTGTTATGCCTGGTGTTGTTTCATCAGTAATTTTTGCTTTGCCACCTGTTGTTAGAATGACAAACTTGGGTATTCATCAAGTCCCTAAGTCTTTGGTAGAAACATCTGCTTCATTTGGGTCAACTGATACGCAGCGATTATTCAAACTAGATTTACCTTACGCACGTAATACGATTCTAGAAGGGGCTAATCAAACCATCATGATGTCTTTATCAATGGTTGTGATTGCATCCATGATTGGCGCTCCTGGACTTGGTCGAGGTGTGCTATCTGCTGTTCAACGTGCTCAAGTGGGGCATGGTTTTGTAAATGGGCTAGCACTTGTGATTATGGCGATTATTATTGACCGATTTGCGCATAATATCAATCGCTATATTGCTCACCGAAAACTAGTTGATGCTAAAAGCCGAAAACATCAACATAAAGTTCATATTATTGCAGCAGTTGCTTTAATGCTGTTAACAGTGTCTGGCGGTGTTGTTCAAGCAACAACTGCTTCAGCTAGTCACTCTAAAGGTCATATTAAGTTGGTTTACGTTGAGTGGGATGATGCTGTGGCAACAACTAACGTGGCAGGTGAATTGTTACGTGAGGCAGGTTACGACGTTGATATTATGCCATTAGATGATGCAATCATGTGGAAGTCAGTTGCCACTAAACAAGCAGATGCAATGTTGTGTGCTTGGTTACCAACGACTCATAAGAACGAGTATGCCGAGTACAAAGATCAGTTAGATTTACTAGGTGCTAATTATGATAAAGCTCAAGTTGGTTTAGTTGTACCTGATTATATGAAGGCCAATTCTATTGAAGATTTGAAAGATGAAGCCAATAAAACGATTACAGGAATTGAACCTTCTGAGTCAATTGTCGATTATGCACAAAATGCGACAAAACAATACGCTAACTTAAAAGGCTGGCAAGTCAGCACTTCTTCTTCTGGTGCAATGGCAGTTGTATTAGGCCAAGCTATCAAAAATCACCAAGATGTTGTTGTGACAGGCTGGTCACCTCATTGGATATTTGCTAAATATCATCTTAAAATTTTACAAGATCCTAAAAAGGTAATGGGTGAGTCTGAAAAAATCAATACGATCGCACGACAAGGATTGAAAGATGATTATCCAGAAGCTTATCAATTGCTAAAAAACTTCAAATGGGATGAGCAAGATATCAGTGAAGTAATGTTGAAAATTAGAAATGGTGAAAATCCACAAGAGGTTGCACAGTGGTGGTTATCGAGTCATCAATCTCGTGTGCAAGCATTCAAATAATAAAAAAAGACGACATTGTCGTCTTTTTTTATTGCCAGTCAAAACCTTGATCATTAAGTATTTTGGCAATGTCTAATCTTTTTCCTTGTATTAAGTGACCACCTTGCGCAATTTGTGTCATAAAAGAGTCATCTCTATTGTGTGAATCGCGATTAGTGTAGTAATCACTGACCAATTGATTGTAGGTGTTAAATTCTGAAGATTCAGTGTGACTTTGGTCATATTTATCTTGAAATAAACGAGTTGAGTGATTAAGTTTTGGCTTAATATCAGGGTTGTCATCGGGATAACCAAAAGCCATCGCAAAAAGTGGGAAGGTATACTTTGGTAGGTGAAGTAAATCGATAACTTTTTGAGCATCGTTTAAGATACTACCTAAATACACCGAACCAATTTCTAAACTTTCAGCAGCTAGATTGGCGTTTTGAGCCATCAATGATGTGTCGACAATGGCATTAATCAGTGAAATTGGTTTTTGGTACATAAAGTGTTCTTGCTTTTCTTTTTGGGCAATTGAAATGTTACGGTATTCATCTGCTATAAAAACTAATAGTAAACCATTTTCAGCAACATAAGACTGTCCAGAAATTTGAGCTAAGGCTTTTTTCAACTTTGGATCTGTAATTTCGATAATTGAGCCAGCTTGTCGAAACTGAGTTGTTGGAGCACTAAAACTCGCTTCAGTAATTTGATTTTTATGTTTCTCTGAAAGGGGAATAGATTTAAATTTGCGGATACTAGTTCGATTTTTGATTAGATTCAAAATATGATGACTTAAGTCTGACATAATAACACCTCTTGCTAAAATTTAGTGCCTATAATTCTAGTTCAGCTGTAAGTACTTGTAAACAGGTCTGCTGTAAATTTAATGAGATTTTATAGAATATGTTATAATTTAGAAATAGTATTTAAATAAAAGGGCTGAGGTGCATAATTAATGGCTACAAAGGAATTGAAGAGGTCTAAGCGGTCAACGTCAACAGCTAAGAAGACAGTCAAGACTCAACCAAAGAGCTTAACAGGTTTTTTAGTTAGTGATATTTTGGTGATTATACTATCAATTTTATTAATGTCTACTTACCTAAATCCAAGCTTTATGAAGGCAAACTTAAACGACTCAACACATATGTCTAACTATATTAACCGTCAATTTGTTAAACTATCGAATGCGGTTTCAACTGATCAAAATCAATTGTCGGCTAAGTTATTGAATGAGGAACAATCAAGAGCTGTTATGAACAATATGATTGATTATACAGCGGGTATTCATAATTTTAGAAATAATAGTTTAGAAATCTCGTCTGAAATAAAAACAACATTGATTAACGTTATCGATGATAGTAGTGCAACTAAAGCAAAGCGGATTAAATCAGCATTGCAAGAAAACGATCAGACTTCACAGTATGCAGTTTTAGGCACGTTTGATTTAGATGGCTTAACAACTTTATCAAATGCCGTAACGCTGTTTTGGATAATTGCGATTGGGATTTTACTAATTGCTTTAATTCTGTTGGTTGTTATCCTAAATAGAATGAGAAAATCGAAAATGACTTGGAAATTTGCTATTAAGGAAGGGCTATCAGTATTATCAAGTTTAGGTCTAATTTTAACAATTTTGTTTATGGTATTAGCTATTGTTTCTTCGTTGTTTGACTTTTCAAGTATTATAGGGGAATTTGCTGCGACAGTTATTCAGTACACATCATACCTATCATTTAATGTTGTTTTAGTGGGTGTTGTGATGTTTGTTGTTTCAACTATTCCATTAACCATTTTTAAATCAACGCTAACAAAATAAAAAAAGCTTTTTCGATTTTAATCGAAAAGCTTTTTTATTTATCGGATTTGCTTTCTTCGTCAGCTTTTTTTTCATCGTGTTCACTTTTTTCATCATCTTCATCACCAATACCTGAGTAAGGGAAGATAACAATTTTGTGAGATAGATAATTAGCCATATAAATTTGATTAAGCTCATATCCTCTAAGTTTAAGTTGTCTCATTAACCAATCTTCGTCACGGTTGATGACATCAAGTGCATCTTCATCAATTTGACCATCCATAATAATTGGATATTTAATCGATTCATCACCTACTTGGGTAACAGTTAACTGACCATTTTGTTCAACGACACCACGCTTAACTTTTCGAATATCAAAAGCACCTGTGGAACGGAGCTTGAAAGAGAGGTCGTGAGCGGACAGGCCAATACTGTTTAGCACTTCAACATTAATTTGACCATTTTTGATAACGGTTACGGGTGAACCATCAATTACGCGTTTGAAAAAGCGACTATGGTTAGTCAATAATTTAACGAATGATACAATGAATGACCAAACTAGTAAGACGATAAAGAATTGAAGAAGTGTGACGTCTTTACTGTAGAGCATTCCCCCAATAACTCCCCCTAGAACATAGTTTTGTAATTGATCAACGGCATTACTAGGTGCTAAGTTTCCCTTACCAAAGACATTGATTTGAAGAATTACTGTTGCGAAGGCTAATGTTAATTTGAGCCCAATATCAACATAGTTTACCATTATTTTTCCTCCTAGTTATCTATTTAAAAGTAATATCTTTTGTATTAATTAAGTTAGTTTCGGTTAAATCATATGAACTGACAGCGTTGTCATTGTTGAACTGCACTTTATAAAAACGGCCCTTGCTACCCCCAATATTCAAAATCATACCGCTAGAAAGGGAGGTTTGATTAACAAATATTTTATCGGTATCCGTATTTTGATTGACTTTAACCGCGTCAAGAAAGGTTTTAACTTGTGTTGAGTTATTAAATGAATTATGTGCTTGTTGGAAACTTGAATACTGATTAAGTACTAATAACGCAGAAAAAATAACTAATACAACCAAGATATCACGGTTGCGCATGGAATCTTTATTTCTAAAATAATCAAAAGCCGTCCATGCCAAAAATCCAAGAACAATAATAATGAGAGCGAAGCGAATGATTAAGCTCAAGTCACTTTGATTTCCCTCAAAAAAGCTATATGACCAAAAATCTGTTAAAAAGTAAAACATTATGTTCAATACTCCTTTACCTGTAGCTAAATTTAAATTACACTATTTGGTTGTGGGTAATTAAAATTGTATTTTAATCATTACCATATTTATCATAACGCTATTTAAAAAATTTTTCTATTTTAAAATAGCAGTAAAAAATAGGAGCGATTCATTTTGGATAAAGAATCAAATAAATTAGGATTTTGGAGTATTGTTCTATTAGGTATTAATGGCATTATCGGGTCAGGAATATTTTTATTACCTAACAATGCTTATAAATCCATGGGAACAGCAAGTATTTTAGCTTTTTTGTGTGCGATGATTTTAGCGTTATTTATCGCATTGGTTATTGCTGAAAATGCTTCATTATTTAATGATGATGGGGGCCCTTACCTTTACACAAAAGAAGCCTTTGGCGATTTTGTAGGATATGAAATTGGGGTAGTTAACTGGATTGCACAAATCGTAGGATTTGCGACGGTTGTTAATGGATTTGTGACGACCTTATCTGGCGTTTCTCCCGTTTTTCATGAACCAATCGTAAAAAATATAACGATCGCGATTGTTTTTCTACTTTTAACATTTTTAAATATTAGAGGACTAAAGCTTAATCGAAATGTGAATAACATTTTGACAATTTCAAAATTAGTGCCCTTAGTGCTATTTTTAGCTGTCGGTATTTTCTTCTTAAATGGCGCACATTATCAACCATTGATTGCAGAAGGAGTACTTGAACCCAATAACTTTTCACAAACTATCTTTTTGATTTTCTATGCTTTTGGTGGGTTTGAATCTTTACCACTAGTTGCTGGGGAAATGAAAAATCCACGTAAGAATTTACCACGTGCGATTGTAACAACGATTTTGATGGTTTCATTGATTTATGTCTTGTTACAAATTGTTTCAATTGGTATCTTAGGTAGTGATCTATCTAATAGTGTTGTGCCGGTTCAAGATGCCTTCACTAAAATTGCAGGTCCATTTGGTGGTGCAATTGTTGCAGCTGGAACAATCGTTGCAAGTGCTGGTGCATGTGTGGCAGGTGCGTTTTGGATGTCTAGACCAGGTGTTGCGATGTCAGAAAACAAAATGCTACCACAATTTCTTTCAAAGAAAAATAAATTTGAAATGCCGCAATACGGAATTATTGTTTCAATGATTATTGCACTTTTTGTATCGTTAAGCGGTAGCTTTGTGTTCTTATCACAAATCAGTTCAGTCATTACTTTTGTTATTTTTATTCCGACAACATTAGCATTAATTGTTTTTCGATTTAAACATAAAGAACGAAAAGGTGCTTTCACCATTAAAGGTGGCCTAACGATACCGGTTTTAGTTATTATTTTTAGTGTTATTTTATTAACACAGACCACTTTTATTCAATGGATTTCACTTATTTTAACATTTGTGGTCGCAATTCCGTTTTATTTCATATATTATAGAAGAAACTAACTTTTATTTAGTTATCATTTTAGAAAGGACGTTGAGATTGTTAATTAAAGAAACCAACTTAAAATTACTCATGACAATACCGTTTTGCTTAGTACATCATTCCAACATTTAAAACGCAGATTTTAAATAGTAGGAGCAGATGTATGACTTATCACCAAGTACAAGAATTTCTCTATGATCATCGACATCTTGTTAATTTTAGCTAACCAATCATTGTATGACTAAAAATTAATAGGAGATTATCATTATGAAGAAATCAGATCAAAATAAAAATAAGCTTGGCTTTTGGAGTATTGTATTACTCGGAATTAACGGTGTAATGGGATCAGGAATATTCCTGCTACCAAACAACGCCTACAAATCAATGGGGACAGCTAGTTTACTAGCCTTTGTATTTGCCTCAGTTTTAGTTTTACTAATTGCTTTAGTTATAGGTGAAAATGCCTCACTTTTCAAAGAAGATGGTGGACCTTATCTCTATACCAAAGAAGCATTTGGAAACTTTGTAAGTTATGAAGTTGGAATCTTAAATTGGCTAGCACAAATATTTGTGTTGGCGACTGTTGTTAATGGTTTCATTACAACACTTGCAGGAATATCACCAGCATTCGCTGATGGATGGGTTAAAACGGTGTCCATTATGGTCACATTTTTAATCTTGATTGTCTTAAATGTTAGAGGGTTAAAATTAACAAAATATGTTAATAACTTGATGACTTTTTCAAAATTAATTCCATTGTTCTTATTCTTGTGTATCGGAATTTTCTTCTTGAAAGGTCAAAATTTTCAGCCTCTTGCCTTACCACAGTCGTTTGAACCTGCTAACTTTGCTCAAACCGTCTTCTTAATTTTCTACGCTTTTGGTGGATTTGAAGCGCTACCATTAGTAGCGGGTGAAATGGAAAATCCTAGAAAAAATCTACCTAGAGCATTAATTGTGACAATATCTTTGATTTCAGTTATCTATATCGCACTACAAGTCGTTTCAATTGGAATTTTAGGACCAGATTTAGCAACTAGTGTGGTTCCAGTACAAGACGCCTTTCAAAGGATTCTCGGACCTGTTGGCGGTATTTTAGTTGCTGCTGGAACGATTATTGCTAGTGCTGGTGCAAGTGTTGCAACTGCATTTTGGACACCACGTCCAGCAATCGCACTTTCAAAAAACAAAATGTTACCTGCATTCTTATCTAAAGAAAACAAACGACAAATGCCTTACATTGGAATTATTGCGACTTTAGTCATTTCAATGTTGATTTCAATTAGTGGTAGTTTTGTTTATCTTTCACAAGTAAGTTCAGTCATTACGTTCTTGTTATTTATTCCAACAACATTAGCACTTGTTGTGTTTAGATATACTAAAAAAGAAGAGAGAACCTTTAAAGTTAAAGGTGGAAAAACAATTGCAATCCTAGCCGCTTTAATCAGTATTGTCTTATTGACACAAGCTTCGCTAGATCAATTTATTGGAGTATTTATCGTTTTAATTTTGGCGATTCCATTTTACTTTATATATGCTAGAAAAAATAATACACAGAAAGGATAAAACACAATGGAAACAGGACACCTGATGTCGGTTCCTTTTTGTTTGATGTATTGGCGCTCCTAAGCCGTTAATCAAGCAAAAAATATATTAAAAGGAGCCAGTAGTTATGAAAACTCAATTGCAAGACAGTTTACAAAATAAAATAGGAATGGAACTTACTCATTATTATTGGCGCTACTATCAAAATAACTAAGCAAACAGTCAATTAATTTTCGATAGGAGTGTTTTATAATGGGAAAAAGTGAACAAAAAGAAAAGAATAAATTAGGTTTTTGGAGTATTGTATTAATTGGAATTAACGGAATTATCGGATCAGGAATTTATCTTATTCCAAATTCTGCTTATGCCAAAGTGGGGACAGCAAGTCTATTGACCTTTTTATTAGCTGCTGTACTTGTTCTAACAGTAGCATTGTCTATTGCCCAAAATGCGTCATTATTCAAAGAAGATGGTGGCCCATACTTGTACGCTAAAGAAGCTTTTGGTGATTTTATAGGGTACATTGTCGGATTATTAAATTGTATGTTACAAATTACAATTTTGGCCACTATCATTAGTGGATTAGTTAAAATTTTGGGCGGTTCATTATCATTTCTAAGTGGTGAATTCACACAAAAAGTGTTAACTGTTGCTATATTTGCAGTTTTAGCCATTATTAACTTGTCAGGTGTAACATTAGCGAAGTACATTAACAATATTATGACTATCGCTAAGTTGTTACCATTAGTTTTATTCATTGTTATTGGTGTTTTCTTCATCAAACAAGGCAATTATTCACCAGTTGTACCGCCTCAAGGGATTAGTTTTGATAGTTTTTCACAAGCTGTTTTACTTATTTACTTTGCATTCGGTGGTTTTGAATCATTACCATTGATTGCTGCGGATATGAAGAATCCAACACGTAATTTACCACGTGCTTTAGTGACAATTATTGCACTAGTTTCAGCATTTTACATCTTATTGCAAGCGGTATCTATTGGTATTTTAGGAACAGAACTTGCACAAAATACAGTGCCGGTTCAAGCTGCCTTTGGTCGAATTCTAGGACCAGTTGGATCAGGAATCGTGGCTGTTGGTAGTGTTGTTTCAATGGCAGGAGCTGCAATGGCTGTTGCTTTATGGGCACCTAGACCTGTTGGCGCTATGGCGCAAAATGGTATGCTTCCTAAAGTCTTAGCTAAGAAAAATGCTAAAAATGTACCAGCGGTAGCAATTATTGTAACTTATGTATTATCTATGCTGTTATCTTTATCTGGTGGTTTTGAAATTCTATCACAACTAACTTCTGTGATTTCACTGGTAATTTTCTTACCAACAACATTATCTGTGATGGTATTCCATTTCACTAAAAAGGATATTGAACGTCCTGTTAATATCAAAGGAAGTTTGTACATTGCTGGATTTGCAACGATTTTAATTTTGATATTATTAACGCAAACCTCTGCAGTTCAATTAATGAGTGCAGGAGCTGCTATTATCTTTTCAGCAGTAATGTACTTTGTAACACAAAAATCACGACAAAAGTCTTAAGATAACTTAAAGAGTGTGCCTTTATAGGACACTCTTTTTTTGTACAATGTTATAGTGAAAGTAACTTATATTTATGGAGGAATTATTTTTGGAAAGTTTATCAAAGTTTAAATCGATTTATTTATGGCTGTTCATAGTTGGAATTGTCTCGCTAGTCATTCCAGCATCCATTATCTTTTTTGTACCAACAGCTATTTTGATTTTGGGAACTGTTTATATTATAGCTAAGGCTCCTAAAGAAGCTGTTAGAAAACGTGGGGCAATTGTTTTGTTGTTTGGGGCAATGTTTACAATTTTGTCATACCTGTTATTTCAAACAGTTCATGTTGATCAAGAGCTACTAAAACAGATAAGTGAAAATGCGCAAGCTGTCGATGAACAAAAACTATCTGAATACATGGTATCCTTAATTCCTGGTGGATTCGTTATGTTTATTGGTTGGATTATTCGTATCGTGGGTGTTGTTCTTTCATTCAAAGAATACAAATATCTTAAAAAAGAAGAAGCCTAATAAGGCTTCTTCTTTTTTAATGCCATTGAGATTAAAAAGAGTTCTAAAATACTTAATATAACTAGCAGAATAATGGCATTATGTGCACCATTAACATATGAGTGAGTCACTTGCTGAGTTTGTGCAATAATAGTTGAAATAACTGCAGTCCCCATTGCACCAGCAAATTGTTGCAATGTATTTAGAAGTGCGTTTCCATCAGCGTTTTGTTCTTTTGGCAGTTGTTTTAGACTGTTAGTCATAATATTACCAAAAGAAAAACCTAGCCCAATCATATAAACAATATAGAAAACAGTGATTAATAGATTTGATAGACTTGAGCTAAATACTAAAAATAGCAAAGTACCAATTAAAATTAATGCAGATCCCAATAAAATTGGTTTTTGTGGGCCAAATTTGTCTAGTATTAAACCACTAAAAGGTGATAATATCGCACCCATTAAAGCAGCAGGTAATAATAACAGTCCGGCAATAGTAGCGTTGCTAGTGTTCACGAGTTGGATATAATTGGGTAAGATGAAAGAAAACGATAGTGTTAGAAATTGTAAAACAAAGAATGAGAATAGATGTAAACTAAATTTTTTGTTTTTCAAAATACTAAAGTTGATGAGCGGGTTATTGATTTTATTTGAACGAATGATTAAGGCTAACAAACCAAGTATACCAATTGCTATGAAACCAATAACTGATAAGCTAAAAAAAGAGTGTGTTCCCATATTACTTAGACCAATGATTAATCCAACAAAAGTTAAAATAATGAAACCAAGGCTCAAATAGTCAAAAGAAACATGAGTAGTTTGAGAAATCTGTTTGATTGAGACAAAACCAATCAAAAATGTCACGATTAAAACGGGAATTAATAGAACGAAAATGTAACGCCATCCTAAACCAGTGATAACCAGACCACCGAAAGTAGGGCCGACAGCAGGGGCAACAGCAGTGATTAGTGAGCCCACTCCCATCATAATCCCGATTTTTTCTCTTGGAACTTGTTCTAAAATGATATTGAACATCAGCGGTAATGCAATTCCTGTTCCAATACCTTGAATGATTCTTCCCAGTATTAAAAGTGTAAAGTTTGGTGCCATAGCATCAACTACTAGTCCGATAATAAATGCAAAGATTGCCGAACTAAACAGGGCTTTATTGGTGAACCGTTTTTTTAATGTGGCAGATAAAGGGATGATAATTGATAATGTTAATAGATATGATGTAGTCATCCATTGAACTGTTGCTGTTCCAATTTGAAATTCACTCATCAATGCAGGAAAGGCAATATTCATGGCTGTTTCGACAACAACGCCACAAAAAGACATGATTCCAGTTGCAATAATAGCAATGAGTGTTTTGGGATTAATTTTAGTGGCCAAAAAAATTCCTCCTTTATTTGTTGATGTAGTAATTTAGAACTGATTCAAATGTGTCTAACTGTTCTTTTGTAAAGGTACTGTATAGTTCTTCTTGTTCAAGTTTCATGTAATTTTTGATTGAGTCCATGACTTCTTTTGATTTGTCAGTTAGGTAAATAAACTTTTGGCGACTATCTTCGGGATTTTCAACACGGTAGATTAAGTCTTTTTTTTCCATTAGTTTTAACAAATTCGTTGCAGTTGAACGTTTAATAACAAATTCGTGTTCAATATCTTTTTGTAAAGCAGGACCATTGGCAAGACTGATAAAATCTAAAATCGACATTTGCGTACTGGTTAGTTCATACTGAGCAGCAAAGGTATTGAAACTTCTCGTTAGGTTATTTGAAGCGATTTTTAGTAATCGACTCATATTTTTTTTCATTTAGGGCCTCCTGTTTTTAGTTAGTTAGCTAACAAAAATACATTGTAATGAATTGCCTATATAATGTCAATAAAAAAACCGTTCAAAAAATGAACGGTTTAATAGTTAGCTTTTAAAAGCACCAAGTGCACGTTGACGAGCAAATTTATGATCAACAATTTCTTGTGGATAATTCAATTCTTGACGTTGAGCGTCAGTAGGTTTGTGGATATCTTTGTTCGATAGACTAGCAAGATTAGGTAAATGTTGGCGAATAAATTGACCTTGTGAATCAAAGCGTTCGCTTTGTGTTGTCGGATTGAAAATTCTAAAGTAAGGTGCAGCATCGGTACCAGTTGAAGAAGCCCATTGCCACCCACCAATATTAGAAGCTGAATCATAATCTATCAATTGTTCACTGAAGTATTTTTCACCCCAACGCCAGTCAATTAATAAATCCTTAGTTAGGAAAGAAGCAACTACCATTCTTAGACGATTGTGAAGTTCGCCAGTTTCTTTGAAATGTTTCATAGCAGCGTCTACTAACGGGTATCCTGTTTCGCCATTAACCCACTTGTCGAAGTCTTCTTCATTATAGCGCCAGTTAACTTTGCGATACTCAGTTTTGATTTCAAGGTTGTTTGCATCAGGGTTGTAAGCATAAACCATGTTGTAAAAATCTCGCCAGCAAAGTTGGCGAATAAAAGCCTGCTTGGCATCACTTTCAGGAGCATGCTGAATTAATCGCCAGTAAACTTCACGAATTGAAATTAATCCGGTTGTTAAATCTTTTGATAAGTCACTTGTCCCATTTAAAGAAGGAAAGTCACGATCTTTTGGATAATCTTCTAAACGATTATCGATGAAGTCATCATATGACTGACGCACTTTCTTTAAGTCGATAGGATCGAACTGATGGGCGTTTTCAATTAGGTTTTGAAACTTTTCTTTGCCTTCCTTGAATAAATCATCATCTTGGTTTTGTTGGGTTAGGGTTTTAAATTTATCCAAATCAACTTTTTGAAAAGCAGGTTTAGTTAATTTTTTCCATTGATTATAGTAAGGTGTAAACACTTTAAAAGGTGTTTGATCTTTTTTGAGCAATTCGTAAGCACCGATAAGATGGTGATCCATAAACCCGTGGAAGTCGATGCTATGATTTTGTGCAACTTTTCGAATAAGATGGTCGCGTTTAAGTCCATAGCCACGCTCAGAAATGTTAGTGTAAATTGCCTTTGCATCAGGAAATTGTGTAAGTAGTTTATCAAAACTATCTTCGGTATCACCATAAATAAAATGCAAAGGCTGATTAATTTTTGTTAAGTTATCATTGAATGCCTTAACTGATTGAAAGAAGTAGTCTTGACTTTTACTACCTTTAAGCAGTTGTGGATTGTTAATCTGAAATACGCACATTAGGGGTTCATTTGTTTTCATTGCTTCAATTAAAGCAGTATTATCGTTGAGCCTTAAATCGTTTTTAAACCAAACAATTATCATAAAAATACCTCCATAATAGTAATTAGTTTCATTTTAGCATTATTGAAATTATTTTTTTCAAATTAGCTATTTAAAATTGAAAAATTCGAGTTAATTCATCACAAAAAAACGATTTTTTGAAAAATTTTGTTACACAAATCAGAATATAAATGGTACGATTGTAGGTGATAAATACACGACGGAGGGGTTTTCATGTCAAAGACAGTTCGCGAACTTTCAGAAGAACTTGGCGTTTCAAAAACGACAATCAACAAGCTACTTAAAGACGAAAGTAGACAACAATATGTTGAAAAAGTAGGTAACAAATTTGTGATTTCAGATGAAGGTGTTGAATCAATTACAGCACACTTTGAAAATTCTGACTCAACAAAAGCAAAAACGAAAGCTAAGCCAAAAGCTAAATCTAAATCTGAAACAACTGAAAACAAAGAGGAAAAAGTTGTTGAAGAATCTCAAGATGTTGCATCAAAAGATGAAGCAGCAGAAGATTCAGTAAAGGTTACAGAACTTGAATCAGAACTTGAAAAAGCAAAAACTGAACTTGAAAAAACTCAAAAAGCTTTAGAAGAAAAAGAATCAGAACTAGCTCAAAAAGACGACAAAATTGATTCATTAAAAGATAAGGTTTCAGAAGTTAAAGAAGCTACATCATCAGATAAAAAATCAAAACCTTGGTGGAAAATTTGGTAAAAAAAATAATCGCATAGTGACTATGCGATTATTTTTTTATCCTTTTCCGTCCATGAAAGCAGGATAAAGTGTCATACCACCGTCAACGAATAAGGTGATACCTGTTACATATTTAGATTCACTGGAAGCCAACCATGCAGCAGCCGCTGCAACGTCTTTTGGCTCACCAATTTTTTTCATTGGAATCATGCTAGTGGTTTCTTCAAGTTGTTTTGGATCATCAAATTTTTCAGCATTAATTGGCGTTTTAATTGCGCCTGGTCCGATATTGTTAACTCTAATATTATGACGTGCATACTCAGATGCCATCGTTTGAGTTAGCAATTTAACGCCACCTTTACTTGCTGAGTAGTGTGCAAAAGTAGGCCATGGAATTTGTTCATGAACACTTGAGATATTAATAATGCTACCTGGCTTATCTTCATCTAAGAAGTGATTAAGTGCTTTTTGGCTACCCAAAAAAGTACCAGTTAGATTGACATCAATAACGCGTTGCCAGTCTTTAAGTGTCAATTTGTTTGTTTCATGTTTGTTTTCCATACCAGCATTATTGACCCATACATCAAGTCCGCCAAATTCAGAGACCGCTGTTTCAAGTAGGTGAGAAACACCTTCTTCTGTTGAAATATCTGCGTGAATAGCAATGGCGTCTCCACCATGTTTTTTGATTAAATCAACAACTTTTTGAGCGCCTTTTTCATCTGAATTGTAATTGATGACAACTTTCATGCCTTCTTCGCCAAATCGTCGACTAATAGCAGTACCAATTCCTTTAGAACCACCAGTAACAACAGCGACTTTTTGATTTAAATCTTTGTACATAATATACCTCCTGTTTGTAATTATTGACTAATTTGCTTAACCCATTGTTTAGGTCCTAAGTAATACCAAACTTCTTGACCAACGGTGATTGTTTGACCATACGGGAGCGTTTCGCCAACGTTTAAAAAGTGGTAAGTCGATTCACGATGACTTGGATATGGGCTAGTATAGACTTGACGATCAAGCATTCGAGAAGAAACGTCAATTAGTCCCGCTTTAATATCGGGATTTGAGAATTCAAAGAAATCCTTGAACCATTGATCATATCCTAGATTGTAAAAGTCATTACCATCTTGGTAAGAGCGACCAAAGACCAAATACTGGAAGTTGTTGCGTGATTCGAGAGAATCGCGAATAGATTCAGCTTTTTTCATTAGGGTTTCGCGGAATTTATTCGGTGCAATATCTACTTTTGGTGTTTGAGTAGTTGGCTTTACTTGCGTTGTGTTTGGTTTTGTAGTGGGTGTTTGATTTTTTACAGCTTCTTCGTCAGTTAATGTGATTTCTGGTTGATTAGCTGCAACTTGATTAAATAATTTAAAGTTGTAGCTATAAACTCCCTCAATATCAACGTAGTATTCATGCGTTGATACTAGAGGTAAATCTCCTGGGGAAAAAGTCAAAATAGTGTGGAAATTACCAAACTGATCTTGGCTGTAGTTTGACACGTTTTGAGCATCGACAACTTGTCCAGTATCAACGTCTTTAATTGTGATTTTGGGTGTTGTAAAGATTGCTTTGTCAGATAAATAAACTGACCAAGGTGTATTGCGACTATTCACCATTTCAATTGGAAATAGTGTGCTAGCAGGGTATGTAACGGTGCTTTTTGAAGGTTGCTTAAAAATATCATTACCATACATTACAGGTTGCACAAAGTAACGAAAACCATTGTTCCCATAAGCAGCCCCCACACCAGTTTTGCTAATACGAGTGGATAACAACCAAGCACGGTGACCAGTATCATTACCTGATAGATTGTAGTTATCACGAACTAAGTCAGTAATCACATCACCAGCACTTTGGTCATAAATATTAAAGTTTAAGTTAGATGAATTAGAAACTTGTTGTGCAGTACGCCAGTCTTCATCAGAAATGAAGTCGGGCTTTGTGGCATTGGGTAAACCATGTTGATTTTTGAAAGGTGTTGCTTGTGCCGCAGCCATAATTGAAGCGGTTAACTGCGCATCATTATTTTCTTCTGGTAAAGAAGTGATAGCAGGTAAGCCAAATAAATCTCGGTAATAGTTGATATAAGCGACAGTATTCGAAATATAACTATCAGGTAGCTTACCTGGATTGAATGGATTAATTAAGCTGGGAACATCTTGATAAAGCGTCTGTGAGTTAATTGGTGTTTTGTCTAAACTGTTGTAGCGTGATTGAATGTTTTCAACTTGTTGCTTTTCGGCTTTTGTGAATGTAGCGGCCTCGGTATTATTATTTTGAGCCCCTACTAGTAAAGTCATTGAAAATAGTGTACCAAAAAGCAATAAGCTTTTTTTATTCTTAAATTGGATCATAAAAACACTCCTCCTATTACTGACATTATAAGCAAAAATTAGGAAAAAAGTTAACTTTAAAGTTTATATTTAAAAAATATTTTTGAATTAAATTAACTCGTAGTATAATACAACCATACTACAGTAATTAACTGAGAGGAAATTTTATATAATGAAAAAAACTAAAGTTGGTTTAATTTTTGGCGGAAACTCTTCTGAATATGAAGTATCAGTTCAATCAGCTAAAAACATTTATGAAGCTATCGACAAAACAAAATACGAAGTTTACCCAATGGCGTTAACACAGGCAGGATTTATGGTTGATTTAGAAACATCAAAACAGCTATTTGATAATCCACATCTTGAAGTAGAAAATAAAGCGGCTGTTGCAAATATTGCAAATATTGCACAACTAGGTGACTACCAAGATGTTGATGTCTTCTTCCCAATCGTTCACGGTAACATTGGAGAAGATGGCGCTTTGCAAGGGCTATTTAGAATCTTAGATAAGCCATTTGTTGGTTCAGATGTTTTGAGTACAGCTGTCACAATGGATAAAGATTTTACAAAGATTATTGCTCAAAGTGCAGGAATTAAAGTGGCAGATTGGGTGATTATTAAACGTCATACAAAAGATCAATGGTCTTATGACAAAGTTTCACAAAAACTAGGGTCAACTGTTTTCATCAAACCATCAAACCAGGGTTCTTCTGTTGGAATTAGTAAAGCGATTGATGAAGAAAGTTTCAATAAAGGACTTGCAGAAGCTTTTGAATATGATGACAAAGTGCTAGTTGAAGAAGCGATTAATGGTGTTGAAATTGAAGTGGCTGTTTTAGGAAATGAAAATCCTAAAGCAAGTGGTGTGGGTCAAATCACAACACCCGAAGGTCAATTTTATAGCTACGAAAATAAATATATTGATGAATCTGGTGCGACATTAACCATTCCAGCACCTATTTCAGATGATTTAACTGAACAAGTTAAGGCAGAAGCTTTGAAAGTATATGATATTTTAGAATGTTCAGGTCTTGCACGTGTTGACTTTATGTTACAAAAATCTGACTCTCAAATTATCTTCAATGAGCTAAATGCACTACCAGGATTCACTAATATCAGTATGTATCCTAAACTATTTGAACTAGCAGGAATCAACTACCCAGATTTAATTGATTACTTGATTTCTTACGCTAAAGAACGTTTTGCCCACAAAAAAGAATTACATCACACAAGATAAAAAGGTCGCTACTTTTAGTAGCGGCTTTTTTCAAAGCGTAAGTTTTCTTAAAGCTTAGAACAATAATCTTTGGAAAAACGCGCTGAAAGCGTTAAAATATGAAAGTATGCAAAAAGCATAAATTACATAACCGGATAGGAAGATAAGGAATGTCGCCTGTAACTCAACGTGCAAAAATCAATCGAGATTTTATCATTTACTGTTTAATTGGAGTCAGCGGTTTAGTTGTTGATTTTGGAAGTTTCTATATATTACATACGATTATTGAATCGACCCAAGTAGTGAACTTTATCAGTTCAACACTTGGATTAACTTCAAACTTCTTTTTAAACGCACATTTTAATTTCAAAGTTAAAGATAACTTGTTGAAGCGCTACTTGAACTATTATGTTGTTGGATTGGTTGGAATTTTATTTAGTAACTTGATTTTGTTTATTTTTACCACTCAGTTAGGTTACAATGTTTTTATAATCAAACTGCTAGCTTTAGGAGTTGTGACTGTGGCACAGTACACCTTCAATAAATTTGTAACATTTAAGCAAGCAGATGATGACGAAGTAACAGATAATTAAATTTTATAAAAAAACGTAATCAAATCTCGAACTTTGATTACGTTTTTTTTGGAGGGAACTTTTGTGGAAAAAAGCTTAATTTATAAAAAAATCATGCATGAATTGCAAACCCAAATTTTAAATGGCGATTATCAAGAAACGATGAAGTTGCCAGATGAACGAACATTGAGTCAAACTTTTGACGTTAGCCGTAGCTCAATCAAACGCGCGCTTAAACTTTTAGCTGATAAAGGTGCTGTCTTTCAAAAACGTGGTTCAGGAACTTTTATTAATCCGTTGTTTGTCAAAAATGACTCGGTCTTTCACTATAAAAATGGCTCTAACCTTGGAATTAGTGATAGTTTTCAAATGAATGGTCAATCGCCTAAAATCAAGTTACTGTCATTCAATGTGGAACGTTGTCCAAAAGAACTAGCCAAAGACTTATTTATTAAAGATACCGACTTTGTCTATGCATTTAAGCGTTTGCGTTCTTTTGATGATCAGTCGTTTATGATTGAAACCGGTTATATTCCAATCAAAATTTTACCGCAATTAGAAGCCAAAACATTAACTGAGTCGCTGTTCAAATATGTCGAACAAGTCAAAAAACAAGGTGTAACAAAGTCTTATCTCACAATTGGTGTTAGTCCTTCAAATGAGGAAGACAGAACCGAATTGAACCTATTGTCTACAGAGCCAGTCGGAACGTTATCGGGGATTTTCTTCTTAGATGATGGGACACCATTTGAGTATTCACAAATGCGTTTGCGTTATGACTATATGAATTACCATACATTTGTTTCTTTAGAAGATTAAGATTTTTTAAATTGGTACGAACCTTTTTTGTAAATGGTTGACGAAATCGATACTGAAACTTTATACTAGTTGTACTAACTAAAAGCGAATTATTTCGGAGGAAGAATTACATGGTAGACTACAATTCAAAACAGTATTTTGATTTAATGACCAAATATTGGCGAGCAGTCAATTACGTTTCAGTTGGTCAACTTTACTTGAAAGACAACCCATTACTAAAAAGACCACTTGAGGCTGAAGATTTAAAAATTCACCCAATCGGCCACTGGGGAACAATTTCTGGTCAAAACTTTATTTATACACACTTAAACCGTGTGATTAACAAGTATGATTTAGATATGTTCTACATTGAAGGTCCTGGTCACGGTGGACAAGTGATGGTTTCAAATGCTTACCTAGATGGTTCTTATTCAGAAATTTATCCTGAAGTTTCTCGCGATGAAGAAGGAATGACTAAATTATTTAAACAATTTTCATTCCCAGGTGGAGTGGCTTCACATGCGGCTCCTGAAACACCTGGTTCAATTCACGAAGGTGGCGAACTAGGTTATGCACTTTCCCACGGTGTAGGTGCTATTTTAGATAATAAAGACACGATTTCGGCAGTTGTAATTGGTGATGGTGAAACGGAAACTGGCCCACTTGCAGCTTCATGGTTCTCAAATGTTTTCATCAACCCTGCTAAAGATGGTGCAGTTTTACCAATCGTGCACATGAACGGTTTCAAAATCTCAAATCCAACAATCTTATCTCGTAAAACAGATGCAGAATTAACCCAATATTTTGAAGGTATGGGGTGGAAACCTTACTTTGTTGAAGGTGACGATGCTGATAAATTAAACCCTGAAATGGCTAAAGTAATGGATGAAGCGATTGAAGAAATCAAAGCTATCCAAGAAAACGCACGTAAACAGGGTGCTGAAAATGTTACGCGTCCTAACTGGCCAGTTCTAATTGTACGTACACCAAAAGGTTGGACAGGTCCAAAAACATGGGATAACAATGTGATTGAAGGTTCATTTAGAGCTCACCAAATCCCAATTCCAGTAGATCAACATCATATGGAACACGTTGGTGCCTTAACTGACTGGTTAAATTCATATGGACCAGAAGAACTATTTGATGAAAACGGTCGTTTAATTCAAGAGTTAGAAGATTTAACACCAAAAGGTAATCGCCGTATGGCAATGAATCCAATCACAAACGGTGGGATTAATCCAAAACCACTTAAGATGCCAGATTACCGTAAATATGCATTAGACAACTCAAAACGTGGTCAAGTTGTCGCTCAAGATATGTTGGTTATGAGTGATTTTATTGGTGATATTATCCGTAAAAACCCTGATAACTTCCGCTTATTTGGTCCTGACGAAACAATGTCTAACCGTTTATACGATGCATTTGAAGCTTCACCTCGTCAATGGCTAGAAGCAACTGAACCAGGTGTTGATCAATACATCAGTCCTGAAGGACGTATCATTGATTCCCAATTATCAGAGCATCAAGCAGAAGGTTTACTTGAAGGTTATGTTCTAACAGGTCGTCATGGATTCTTCTCATCATATGAAGCTTTCTTGCGTGTGGTTGATTCAATGATTACCCAACACTTCAAGTGGTTACGTAAAGCTAATGAAATGCCATGGCGTAATAAATATCCATCATTAAACGTGCTAGCAACTTCAACATCATTCCAACAAGATCACAACGGTTATACTCACCAAGACCCAGGTATTATCACTCACTTGGCTGAGAAAAAACCAGAATATATTCGTCAATACTTACCAGCTGACGCTAACAGTTTGTTAGCTGTTATGGACAAAACACTTCGTTCAGAAGAAAAAGTGAACTTGATTGTGGCTTCAAAACAACCTCGTCCACAATTCTACAGTATTGAAGAAGCAGCTGAACTTGTGGCTAAAGGACTTAAGGTGATTGACTGGGCTTCAACTGATAATGGTGAAGAACCAGATGTTGTGATTGCGGCAAGTGGTATGGAACCAAACGTTGAATCACTAGCTGCAATTTCAATCTTGCATGAACAATATCCAGAACTAAAAATTCGTTTCGTAAATGTTGTGGATATTATGAAACTTCGTTCACAGAAATTTGATCCTCGTGGGTTAAGTGACGATGAATTTGACCGTATCTTTACTAAAGATAAGCCAGTTATCTTTGCTTTCCATGGTTATGAAACATTAATTCGTGATTACTTCTTCGATCGTACAAATCGTAATGTCTTCCCTCACGGTTACCGTGAAAACGGTGATATCACAACACCGTTCGATATGAGAGTTGTTAATGAATTAGACCGTTTCCACTTAGCGCAAGATGTTGCTAACCAAGTATACGGGACAAAAGCAGCAGGATTTTCAAGTAAGATGGACAGCATTTTACAAAAACACCATGATTACATTCGTGATATTGGTGATGATCTTCCTGAAGTACAAGAATGGCAATGGAAACCATTAGATTAATAAAAAAGAGAACGCTTTAAGCGTTCTCTTTTTTGTTATAAATGTGTATGTTTAAATCTATCAGTGTATTTTAACCCGTATCCTAAAGTTCGATCGCCAAATATGTGACTGTATAGAATAATTGCTACCATGACTGAAGTATCATTTTTGATATATAAACCAATTATTAACAGAATTGATGGTAAAATTAAGTTATGAGTAATATTATAGCAATAAGCACCAAACTTATTATTGAAAAGATAGCCAATCATTGCCAAATCAGGTAATAATATCAATAATAAGAATAGCCATAAATTAAAGTGGTAAATCGAAAAATAGGTAAATAAACTGGTTATTAACAAACTAAACATTTCTAATTTTAAAAGTATTTTCATATTATTTCTGCTTTCTTTTAATATAATTAACAAGACGGAGGATTCTAATTTATGAAGCAAGATCTACGCTCGTATAAAACTGAAAAAGCAATCAAAGTGTCTTTTTTTAAACTTTTGAGTACGCAATCATTTGAAAATATATCGGTTGTCAATATTGTGAAACTAGCCGAGGTAGGTCGCCCTACTTTTTATAATCACTACATAGACAAATATGATTTACTAGATGACATCATCAAAAGTTATAGTGATATGTTCAGGAAATTTATTAATCAAAGGTTTAAAGAAGCAGATATAGACCAAACATTGCATCAAGTAGCTGATTTTTTAATAGGTAATAAAAAAGAAATAAATTTATTAAATACAATAGATAAACCTAATATAATTAACAATTTTAATGCAATTTTGGAATCTGAATTTGAAAAATCTGTATTAAAAGGCTTAAATGAGTTGCCTGTTGAGTACGTGAAAGACTTATACATTTCGGTCTCAAGAGTTTTTATTAATCACGCCCTTAATACACAAAAAATTAATGAGAGAGTAATTGAAAGCTTGAATCGTATTCAGCGAGAGTTGAACTTTAATTGTTCTAACTGAGATTATATTTTATCATTTAAAAATTCGGTTATTATCTGTGCAGCCATGTATTTATAACCAATTTGGCAATGACCTGATCCGCCACTTTTTTCAGAGAATATTTTAGTTATTATTGATCTGGCATTTGTTAGTTCGCGTTGTTCCTGACTTATAGTTTCTACAGGTACATAAATATCTTGTGTTCCAGCAAGCAAGAGTACATCTTGATTTATATTTTTTAGAATATTTTTTAGTGTGAATTTAGAGCAAGCAATGACGCATTCGGCTGGATTAGAAGTAAGCGTAATGTCCATGCATTTATTAATTAAAAAAGCGATATGATTGTTATTATTCATAGACTTTTTAATAATTGAGTTCATTATATCAATGTTATCAGAAGACGTTTTTGTATTATTTGGGTCAAAATATTGAGTTAATTCAGGAAGTGTAATTAGTAGTGCAGAAAACATATCATACATGACATCGTAGGCAATAACCTTTTTGATTCTTGGTTCATATGCTGAGGCTCTAAGAGATAAATAACCACCTAATGACATACCTAATAAATTGGCTTCTTTTAATTTATAATAATCTAGTATAACTTTCACTGGTTTTTCCCAATTATAAATCATAGGGAGGCCATCTTTTAATGCTTTTCCTTGGCCGGGACCTTCAAATAAAATGAAATTATAGTTTGAAAGGCTAGCTAATAGATTTTGATTTTTGATAAATTGCAATAATTCTTCTAAGTAGGAGTCAAATCCACCATGGAACAGTAATGTTTTTTTGGCACCTTTATTTTTAATGAATACAGCTGGGAGTGATTTATTGTCATATGGAATATGGCTAAAAGTCATATTACTTGTGTCAATTCCTTCGTAATAATTTTTTATGAATAGATGGTAAGTCTCTTTTTTGCGAGAGTCATTTTCTCGAAGGAAAAAATCTGCCATTTGGAAGAAAGATGCTGCGATATCATATTGATTTTGACTTTCATGCTTTAGACCTAATTCAAACCACTTTTGGTACCAGTCTTCTGCGTTCATTATTCCAGTACAAGCTGTGAATAATTCGCTTTGTACTAGTTCATTTTTTTGATGACTTTCCATGAATCTATTAATTTGAAAATTAAATTGTTTGTTATTGATATAGTTAATTATCATAGTAAAAACTTCCTTTCGAAGTTAACTATAATCGCATTTATACTTAATAAATAGATGCATAATTAATGATGTTGTAAATTAATGGACATATTTAATATGATTGTCTATCAAGTAAAAAACCTAGAAACTATTAAAAGTTTCTAGGCTTTTTATCTAAGTTAATGAATGCTTTCAGCAATAACTGCTGTTCCAGAGCACATGACCATTAGCATTTCATTAGCCATATCATAATCGAATTTAACACCGACAATATCTGTAGCACCAACTGCTGCCGCGCGTTTTTTCATTTCTTGAATCACTTCAGTACGAGCTTGCATCATTTCATTTTCGTAACCTCTTGAACGACCACCGAAAACATTACGAAAACTCGCCCCAATATCACGAAACATATTTACACCGGCAACAGCTTCACCGAAAACAATATCGCAATATTCAATTATTTGTTTACCTTCAATTTGATTTGTTGTTGTGACAATCATCATGAACCTCCTAAAATTTATCTTGTATGGCTAGTTTACTCCTTAATTCATAATATTTAATTAAAACCAATATGAAATTAATTTAAATTTAAACAAATATGATAGACTGAAATGAGAAGTGTTATCTATAAGGAGGAAAATCATGACAACAGAATTGAAGGTTAGTCATTTAAATAAGAAATATCGTACCAAAAAAGCGCTAGATGATGTTTCTTTTGAAGTTAAGTCTGGTCAAATTGTTGGGTTGGTAGGTCCTAATGGTTCAGGTAAAACCACATTAATGAAAGCAGCACTAGGGCTGATTAAAGTGGATGGGGAAGTTGAAATTCAAGGTGAGCCCGTCACTTTCTCAAAACATAAACAACTTGAAAAAGTAGGACAGTTAATTGAATATCCAGCTATTTATCCATTTTTAACTGGATATGATCACTTAAAGATGTTTGCTGACGGTAAAAATCAAAAAGCGCGTATTGATGAATTGGTGCAGGATTTGGGGATGCAAGATTATATCAAGAATCGTGCTAAAAGTTACTCACTAGGAATGAAACAAAAGTTAGGAATTGCGATGGCTTTGATTAACAATCCTAGTCTAGTGATTTTAGATGAACCAATGAACGGTCTAGATCCACATGCAGTGATTGAAGTCCGTCAATTGATTCAAAAACTAGCTAAGCAAGGTGTAACTTTCTTGATTTCAAGTCACATTTTAAGTGAGCTAGAAAAAGTTATTGATCATTTAATTATTTTTAATGAAGGTAAAGTTGTTCGTGATACAACACCTCAAGAACTAAATGGCTCCTACAAGATTCGGGTGGTTATTAAAACAAATGATGACCGTGCTGCTTGTGAAACCTTGAATGATGCAGGATTCAAAATGCCTAAAACAAAAGTTAGCTTTTTACTAAAAGACGACACAACTTTAGCGGTTGTGATTAAGTTCTTAGTTGAACAAGGTTTTGATATCTTAGATGTGGATAAACAGTCTTCTGATTTAGAGTCATCGTTAATGAAGCTACTTTATCCAAATGAATCAACTCAAGGAGGAGAAGCATAAAATGGGGACATTAGTTAAAAACGAGTTATTTAAGTTACGTAAAAAAAGTACAACTAAAGTAATGCCACTGATTATGATTGGATTGATGATTTTAGTAACAGTTTTGATTTCATTATCAGGAGATATTACGGAATATACAGAGATTATGTCAGCAGGATCAGCTTGGTTAGTGATTACTTTGATTTCTGCAGCGGGAAGTATTCTATCGATGGAATACGAGTATGGCACAATTAAAGAATTGTTTTCATCAAAATTTTCTCGATCAAAGATTTTGATGAGTAAGTGGTTAGCTATTTTTGTTTATTCAATTTTATTGAATGTTTTGATGATAGCCTCAACTTTTATTATCTATATTATCGGTCGTGCAACAACTTCCAAATTTATTTTTAATTGGTCAGATAAAATGCAAAATATGGGCGATGTTACGGTTGTTGAAAACCTAGTGAAGTCATGTGCAGGACTCTTTTTACAAACTTGGTTATTACTTTCTGTCGTCTTCTTAGTGGCCAGCGTTATTAAAAAATCTTCATTAGCTGTAACTTTAGGTATTGTGGTTTACTTTGCATCTTCTATGATTTCTGGGATTTTAATGTCGCTGATGATAACATTTAAACTAGATTGGTTAAAATATTCACCATTCAATATGTTATTAGTAAACAATCTTGGACTACCCCATGACAACTTATTAAATGTAGCTCATTTGGATGCTATTAGTCTGGTTAGTGGTGCGTTAATTTATACAGTTATTTTCTTAATTATCGGGTTATTATTCTACCGCAGAAAAGAAGTTTAATAAAAAAGCATTGAGTAAAAACTCAATGCTTTTTTAATTTGTGTTATTAGTGTAAATAAATTTCGCGTAACTTTTTGATTTTATCATCTGTTACGCCAAGAATATCTTTCAAGTAGTTGTCGATACCACCGAAATCCTTGTCCATTAATTCAAGTGCATAGTTGATATAGCCTTCTTGAACTGAGACTAAATCTTTTACAGCTTGATAAGTAACTGGATCGCCACCTTTTTCGTCAACAAGACCTAAGCGGTTGTCGATATAAGGTTTTGAAGCTTGGTTAGTTAATAGGTAATCTTCTTTGATTGTTTCATAGCCCATGCCAAGCGCATGCATCAAGAAGACACCTGCCATACCTGTACGATCTTTACCTGCTGTACAGTGGAAAAGAAGTGCTTCGTTATCTTGATCGTTTTTGAGTAAGTAGTCAAAGAACTTGCGGTAAGCTTTTTGAGCCTTTTCACCTAAAACGATATCGTGATAAGCATAAATCATACGGTTAAAGCCAAATTTTGGATCATCTGTCGTTTCATCAGCTAATTCTGTTGCACTTTTAGAGTTATCGGTTAAATCTTGTGAAAAAACAGGATTCCAAACGTAATGAACACCTTCAGGGACACGGTCAGGTACTGCTGTGATTTCTTCTTGTGATCTAAAGTCCATATCATAAGTTAGCCCGTGGTCTTTTAGGACTTGGATATCTGCATCACTTAAATCACCTAAATGGCCACTACGTAAAAGTTTGTTTGGTTTAATTGTTAAACCATCTTTATTTTTGTAGCCGGTAAGTTCACGGAAGTTGGAACCGTTTTTTACACCAATCATATTATATGCCATTGGATTTTACCTCGCTTTATTTTTGATAAATGTTACATTCTCCATTTTAAGCTAAAATCAGCAAGACCTCAAAGTCTTAAAGCCAATTAGTGCAGATAAATGGCTTTTAATTTTGCGATTTTTTCGGGTGTTAAATCCAAAACTTCTTCAAGGAAAGTTGGCATATCGCCATATTTTTCATTAATTAAGTTAAAAGCATAGTCAACGTAGTCACTTCTAACAGTTGCAAGGTCTGTGATTGCTTCGATGGTTGCTTCATCTGCATCGTTTTCATGAGCAACAGCTAAGCAACTATTCAAATATGCAGTAGTGGCGGGATTAGTTAATAAGTAATCTTTTTTGATAGTCTCCTCATCAAAATCAAGTGCTGATAATAAGAAAACAGTAGCCATTCCTGTACGGTCTTTACCTTCTGAACAGTGATATAAGATAGCTTGATTATCTTGATCATTTTTGAGTAGGTAATCAAAAAATGTACGATAAGCCTGTCTAGGATGGTCGTTTAAGATGATATCGTGATAGCAACTAATTAAATGCTTATAACCAAATTTAGGGTCATCAATTTTATTTTTAGCGATATCAACTGTACGGACAGCATTTTTAGCAACTTCTTCTGAGAAAACAGGATTTTTAATATAGTCAGCATCACGTAGTACACGATCAGGCATAGCAGTAATTTCATGGTCAGTTCTGAAGTCCATATTATAGACAACACCATAGTCTTCTAAAAATTTAATGTTATCGTCGGTTAGTTGACCTAGATGACCGGAACGAATCAGTTTGTGAGGTTTTATCGTTAAATGTTCGCGATTAACGTAACCGGTTAATTGACGAAAGTTTGAACCTTGTTGGATGGGAAGTAGTTGATTTTTCATGATATGACCTCATTTCAGTTGGGTTATAGTCAGCAAGTTGTCAGGTTCAGGATATCATAATAAGAATAAGGGTAGAATTTAATTTTTTATTTTACGTATAATTTACCTTGATTATATAATAATGTTCGTATATCATGTAACTATAACGTCTAATTCAGAGGAATCGTTCATGAAAAAAATTAAAAGTCTTATTGCTATTGTAGCCGTATCATTATTAGCTGTGATGTTAACCGCATGTTCAAAAAATAATTCAGGTTCATCGTCAGAATCAACAAGTGCTACTGCTAAAAGCTATGTTCCACAATCTATTAACCTACAGGTAACGCCTAGTGTTCAAGCAGGTGAAATGGAAAACTTAGCCAAACCACTTGGTCAAATGTTATCAGATAAATTAGGCATTCCAGTAAACGTAACTGTTGCAACAGATTCAAACTCAATGGTTGAAGCAATGTCATCTAAAAAAGTAGACATGGCATTCTTATCACCAGGTAACTACGTTAAAGCTCATCAAAGAGGTGCTGCAGATGTTATCTTACAAGCGCAACGTTACGGGCAAAATGATGGTAAAGTGACTGATCAACTAGTTGATAGTTACCGTTCAATGATTACGGTTAAAAACGGTAGCAGCATTAAGAGTTGGGAAGACCTAAAAGGTAAGAAAATTGCTGTTCAAGCCGTAACTTCTGCTGCAGGTTACATGTTGCCAGTTTTAGAATTGAAAGATAAAGGACTTGATGTTGAAACTGATGCACAACTTGTAACAGTTAAAGGACATGACCAAGGAATTATCTCAGTTCTAAATGGCGACGTTGATGCTGCCTTTACTTTTGAAGATGCAAGATTGAATGTGCAAAAAGATGATCCAAATATCATGAATGATGTGAAAGCTGTTTACTTCACTGAACAACGTATTCCAAACGATACAATTAGTGTTCGTTCAGACATGGATGAAGCTTTTAGAACAAAATTAGCTGATGCAATGATTGAAATTGCTAAAACTCCAGAAGGACATAAAGTAGTTAAATCAATTGCGAGTCATGAAGGTTATGTAAAATCTGACGACTCAAAATTTGCAAGTATGTACAAAATTGAAGAAGCACTACAAAACAAATAATTAATCAAACAAAAAACACGCTAAGTATAAAGCTTAGCGTGTTTTTTATGTATACTTTAAAAGATTTCAAATAATTCTTTTTTTGGTTTTGGTTTTATTTTTACTATTTTAATTAGATTATTTTGAATTTTGAGACCTAATGACATCTGTACATTTGAATAAATACAAGGTAAGATATTAGAGATTGTGTTTTCAAAATAATGAAAGGTTTTGTTATATGAAATAATTAAAGAATGATTTGGAATCTTCTTTTTCAATAAGGAATTAAGGTGTCTTATTGAAAGGACTATTGTAATACATTTTTCAAAAAAATAAAAGTCTTTTATTGATTTTTATTTAATTTTATTTGTTGAGTTAATGTTAACGTTTTGTTAATTATCTGAACTATTGAAGATAAACAAGTGATGATAGTGATAGAAAAACGAACATTAAACGTGTATAATAGGTATATTGTTGGGTATTCCCATTTATCAAAATGAATTTGAGGAGTTTTTATATGTCAAAGGGTTCAAATATGCAGCCAATTATTGAATTGACTAATGTCACTAAAGTTTATCCAAACGGTGTTAAAGGATTGAATAATATCAATTTGACCGTTGAAAAAGGGGAATTTGTGGTAATCGTTGGTCTATCTGGTGCCGGTAAAAGTACGTTACTTCGTTCAATCAACCGTCTACACGATATTACAGAAGGTGATATCAAAATTGATGGCCAATCAATTACGAAAGCAAAAGGAAAATCTTTGCGACACATTCGTCGTGATGTGGGTATGATTTTCCAAAGCTTTAACTTGGTTAAAAGAATGTCAGTTTTAAAAAATGTTTTAACTGGACGTGTAGCTTACTATAATTTCTTAAAATCAAGTTTGGGTTTGTTCTCAAATGAAGATAAATTACGCGCATATGAAGCACTTGAACGTGTAGGACTAGAATCAAAATTATATAATCGTGCAGATGAATTAAGTGGTGGACAACAACAACGTGTCTCAATTGCACGTGTGTTAACGCAATCACCTAAAATTATTTTAGCTGATGAACCCGTTGCCTCACTTGATCCAAAAACAACCACTCAAGTGATGGATGATTTAAGAAAAATCAATCAAGATTTAAAAATGACAGTGATGGTTAACTTACACTCTGTTGAGTTGGCTAAAAAATACGCTACTCGTTTTATTGGAATTCGTAACGGAGAAATTGTGTTAGATTGTCCAGTAAGTAAAATCACAGATGAAAAGATTAAATCTGTTTATACTGCTTCAAAAACAGAGGAGGCAGCTCAATAATGGAACAGTTACCAAAAAAGCCGCTTAATTTAAATAAATGGATTGTAACAGTGGTTATGATTTTGGGTTTTATCTATTCTGTTATGATTACTCAGCTGGATTTTACACAGTTATTTGCTAACTTAGGCGATTTCACCGAAATTTTAGTTAAAATGTGTTCACCAGACTGGGGCTATTTGGATAAGATTACAAATCCTCTGCTTGAAACAATTAAAATGTCCATTTTGGGAACTTTAATTGGATCTGTTATTGCATTTCCATACGCATTATTAGTGTCACAAAATATTGTCAAAAATAAAATTGTAACAGGTGTATTTCGATTTATTTTGAACATCATCAGAACAATTCCTAACCTATTACTAGGCGCAATCTTCGTTGCCATTATTGGGATTGGTGCCGTAACGGGGGTATTTGCTTTAGCTGTATTTACTTTTGGTATGGTAAGTAAACTATTCTATGAAGCAATTGAAACAATTGATGAAGGACCAATTGAAGCCTTAACAGCTGTTGGTGCTAGCAAGATGCAAATCATCCGTTATGGTGTGTTACCTCAAGTAATGAGTTACTACATCAGTTATGTGCTTTATGCATTTGAAATCAATGTTCGTTCTTCAACGATTTTAGGTTATATTGGTGCCGGAGGAATTGGATTATTCCTAGAACGTGCATTAAGCATGTACCGTTATGACCGTGTGGGATTAATTGTTTTAGTCACATTTATTGTGATTTTAGTGATTGATGAAATTAGTAACCGTTCAAGGGAGGCTTTGACAAAATAATGCAATCAGTTAAACGTTTACCAAAACAAGAAAAATCAGCAGTTAAAACTATCCGCAATGTCGTGATTGCCGTTTTATTTGTTGCTGTTGTTATTTGGTCATTTACAGGTATTCCC
Source organism: Holzapfeliella sp. JNUCC 80 (assembly GCF_053667655.1). Lineage (NCBI taxonomy): Bacteria > Bacillati > Bacillota > Bacilli > Lactobacillales > Lactobacillaceae > Holzapfeliella > Holzapfeliella sp. JNUCC 80. The sequence goes on from NZ_CM132205.1 coordinate 132,145, forward strand.
TTTACAGGAATTAAAGAGCAAGCGGGAAAAATTACGGCTTCAATTTTTAATGGCTTAATTCACCCAGATCTTGACTACGTTTGGCGTGGAGATGGGGAAGACTTAATCAGTAACTTGGTAGCAACTATTGCCATGGCATTTTTAGGAACCTCTATTTCAGCGTTAATTAGTATTCCGTTTGCCTTTTGGGCAGCTCGTAGTAAATATAAACATCGTTTTACCTCCGCTACAGGTAAAATTGTGTTAACATTTATAAGGACTTTTCCTGAGATTGTTCTAGCATTGATGTTCATCAAAGCTGTTGGTCCTGGTGCTTTTGCCGGGGTTATGGCTATGGGTGTTCACTCTATCGGGATGCTTGCTAAATTATTTAGTGAGGCGATTGAAAACTTAGATGGAGGAACGGATGAAGCTGTTATTGCATCTGGGGGATCTAAACTAAACGTCATGATGTTTTCAACATTTCCACAAGTTTTACCTGAACTTATTTCAAACACATTGTACCGTTTTGAATTATCGATTCGTGCAGCTACAACTTTAGGGTTAGTAGGTGCTGGGGGAATCGGGACACCACTTGTGTTTGCATTGTCAACGCGTGCTTGGTCTCGTGTAGGTATTATTTTAATTGGAATTATCGTAATGGTAACGCTTGTTGATTTTGTTTCTGGAAGCATCAGAAAACGCCTAGTTTAAAAATTATTTATCGGAGGATTTTATGAAAAAGATTATTAAGTTAACAGCACTTGTTGGTGCGTTATTAGTAACCTTAGGGTTAACAGCTTGTTCTTCAGGTTCAAAAACAACTGAAAAACAAACTGAAGATCCAAAAAGTTTAACTGTTCAGTTTGTCCCAAGTCGTCAAGCTGACACAATGGAAGCACGTGCAAAACCTTTGGCTGATTTATTATCAGAAAAATTGGGGATTCCTGTTAAGGTAAGTGTTTCAACAGACTACACATCAATGGTTGAGGCAATGGCTTCTAAAAAAATTGATGTTGGATTTTTACCACCTGATGGATATGTAAAAGCACATGATCGTGGTGCAGCAGATGTTTTACTTCAAGCATTGCGTTATGGTGTTAAACAACCAAATGGGGAAGAAACTACTGATCTTGTTGATGGTTACCGTTCCATGATTGTGGCCAAATCAGATAGTGGCATTAAATCTTATGAAGACTTAAAAGGTAAGAAAATCGCTGTTCAAAATGTTACCTCAACTTCGGGTTACATGATGCCAGTGGCTGACCTTAAGGAAAAAGGATTCGATGTTGAAAAAGATGCACAATTAGTGACAGTTAAAGGTCACGACCAAGGTATTATTTCAGTGCTAAACGGTGATACAGATGCAGCATTTGTATTTGAAGATGCCAGAAATGTTCTTAAAAAGGATAATCCAAATATTATGTCTGAAATTACACCAATTTACTTCACTGAAATGATTCCAAATGACACAATTAGTGTTCGTTCAGATATGTCAGATAGTTTCCGTCAAAAATTATCAGATGCATTTATCGATATTGCTAAAACAGAAAAAGGTCATGAAATTGTTTCCTCACTTTACAGCCATCAAGGATATGAAAAAGCCGATGATTCAAAATTTGATTTAGTTCGCAAATACGAAAAGCTAATTAATGATTAATTAACCAGAAAAAATAAAAAAGCCTTCAAGCTTAAGCTTGAAGGCTTTTTTGAAATAATATAAAATCATGAGTCCATAATTTTATACAAAACCAATGAATAGATTAGTAAATAATGAATATTCGCTGTACTTTTCATCTTCTATAAGATAGACTTAAGTTGTTCACGCTTAAAAAAATCTTAGAGGAGTTTTGTTTTATGGAATAAAAAGAAATACTAGAAGTCTTTTTAAATATGATTTAGTTATATTATTTAAATGATAATTATAGTATATAGTGGCGTATATTGCAATACTTTATTCTATATTTATTAATTATATCATTAAATTTAATAAAAACTAACTAATCAACTTATTTTTTTAGGAATAGTTGGTTATATTTGAAATGGACTTCTTAAATTATTTAATCACTTAAATTATTTGAGGAGTTTTTTTATGTTAAAAATTTATGAAAAAGAGCCTGTTATTCAACTATCAAATGTTACAAAAATTTATGACAACGATGTGAAAGGGCTAGACAACGTTAACCTGAATATTGAAGAAGGTGAATTCGTTGCAATTATTGGATTATCCGGCGCAGGAAAAAGTACATTGCTTCGTGCAATCAATCGATTACATGATGTAACAGATGGGGATATCAAAATTGATGGTCAATCTATTACACAAGCAAAAGGTAAGCATTTGCGTCACATTCGTCGAGATATTGGCATGATTTTCCAAGGATTTAACCTGGTTAAAAGAATGTCAGTAGCAAAGAACGTTCTGACAGGAAGAGTTGCCTATTATAATATTTTACGCTCAAGCTTAGGTTTGTTTTCAAAAGAGGACAAACAAAAAGCTTTTGAATCACTACAGCGCGTAGGGATGGAAAATAAATTCTATAATCGTGCGGATGAATTGAGTGGTGGACAGCAACAAAGGGTCGCAATTGCACGAGTCTTAACACAATCACCTAAAATCATTTTAGCAGACGAACCCGTCGCTTCACTTGATCCAAAGACAACTACACGAGTGATGGATGATTTAAAGCAAATTAATCAAGAATTGAAAATGACGGTAATGGTTAACTTGCACTCAGTAGAATTAGCTAAACAATACGCGACGCGATTTATTGGAATAAGAAATGGTGTTGTCGTTTTGGATAGTTCTGCTGAAACGATTACTGATGAACAGATACAAGCCGTGTATCAAACACAAGCTGAAGTAGAGGAGGGAGCGTTGAATGCAGCAGCCTCTTCCTAGAAAACCGTTTAAACTGAGCAAGTGGGTTTATACACTTATCATACTACTGAGCTTGGTTTATTCTTCAACGATTACACAGCTAGATTTTGCACAGCTATTTACAAACTTAGGAAACTTTACAGAAATAATGATTAAAATGTGTTCACCAGATTGGGGATATTTGGATAAAATTATTAATCCACTACTTGAAACAATAAAAATGTCAATTCTGGGAACAGTTATCGGTGCAATAATTGCCTTTCCATATGCATTACTGGTTTTAAACAATGTTGTCAAAAACAAATGCATTACAGGGAGTTTTCGTTTTGTGATGAATATTATTCGGACAATTCCTAATCTTCTTTTAGGTGCAATTTTTGTTGCGATTATTGGAATTGGAGCTGTAACCGGAGTTTTAGCATTAGCTGTTTTTACATTCGGAATGGTTGCTAAGTTATTTTATGAAGCAATTGAAACGATTGATGAAGGTCCAATTGAAGCGTTAACTGCTGTAGGTGCCAGTCGTGTTCAAATCATTCGATATGCGGTTTTACCTCAAGTTATGAGCTACTATGTCAGTTATGTGTTGTATGCTTTTGAAATTAATGTCAGATCATCAACCGTTCTAGGTTATATTGGCGCTGGCGGAATTGGATTATTTCTTGAACGCGCTTTAGGTGTCTACCGGTATGATCGTGTTGGTTTAATCGTATTAATGACTTTCATTGTGATTTTGATAATTGATGAAATTAGTAATCGATCAAGGGAGGTATTAACACGATGAATCAAGCGGTTAATTATCCAGAACTTAAAAAATCAAAAAATCAAAAAATCAAAAAATAAAAATAGGAATTATCTCGTTAATCTGCGCTGCTTTAATTATTTGGTCAGTTGTCGATATTCCCTTTACAGGAATAAAGGAACAAGCTGGCAAAATTACACTGTCAATTTTAGATGGATTAATTCATCCAGATTGGTCTTATGTTTGGACCGGAGATGGTGAAGACTTAATTAGTAACCTTGTTGCAACAATTGCCATGGCATTTTTAGGTGTGTTTTTATCATCTATCATCAGTGTGCCGTTTGCATTCTTTGCTTCAAGAACGCGTTATAAACATCGACTTAATTCAACAATCGGTAAGTTTGTTTTAACGTTTATAAGAACATTTCCAGAAATTGTTTTGGCTTTAATGTTCATCAAAGCTGTTGGTCCGGGCGCTTTTGCAGGTGTGATGGCAATGGCTATCCACTCAATTGGGATGCTAGCAAAGTTATTTAGCGAAGCAATCGAAAACCTAGATAATGGAACCAATGAAGCTGTCATTGCGACCGGCGGTTCTCGTACTAACATGGTGATGTTTTCAACTTTGCCCCAAGTTATGCCGGAGTTTGTTTCAAGTACTTTATATCGATTTGAGCTGTCCATTCGTTCAGCCACCACGCTAGGGTTGGTTGGTGCTGGCGGAATTGGAACGCCACTTATTTTTGCGTTATCGACTCGTTCATGGAGTCGAGTAGGTATTATTTTAATCGGAATTATCGTTATGGTTACATTTGTTGATTTTATTTCGAGTTTTATTAGAAAAAAACTAGTTTAGGGTAAACAGTAAGACAAATTTTGGAGGATTTCACATGAAAAAGCTATTTAAAATTATTGCAGTTATCGGTTTGTTTTTGATTTCAATTGGAATGACAGCATGTTCAAAGCAATCATCACAAAGTAGCAACCAATCTTCAGGATCATCTGAAGGATTACAAAGTATTACAATGCAATTCGTTCCAAGTGAACAAGCCGACACAATGGAAGCTCGTGCAAAACCTCTTGGGGAATTACTATCAAAACAGTTAGGTATTCCGGTGAAAGTTAACGTTTCAACCGACTACAGTTCAATGGTTGAAGCAATGGCTTCCAGAAAAATTGACGTTGGGTTTATGCCACCATTAACTTATGTTAAAGCGCATGATAGAGGTGCTGCAGATGCATTATTGCAATCGTTATCTAACAAAATTGAACAACCCAATGGTGTTATTACAGATGAGTTAGTTGATAGTTATCGTTCAATGGTTGTTGTTAAACCAGGAAGTAATATCAAAACAATTGAAGACTTAAAAGGTAAAAAAATTGCTACTCAAAATGTTATTTCAACCTCAGGCTATATGATGCCTATTGCCAACTTAAGAGAAAACGGTGTCGATCTTGAAAAAGATGCCCAATTAGTAACGGTTAAGGGACATGACCAAGGGGTGCTATCGGTATTAAATGGTGATACAGATGCAGCGTTGGTTATGGAAGATGCGCGTAATCTTGTTAAAAAAGACAATCCCAATATCATGTCTGAAGTTGTGCCAATGTATTTTGTAGATAAACGTATTCCAAACGACACCATTAGTGTTCGTTCAGATATGGCACAGGGTGATCGCGACAAAATAACAAATGCGTTTCTTGAAATTTCAAAAGATCCTGAAGGAAAAGAAATTATTGCAGCAATTTACCGTCACCAAGGTTACCAAAAGAGTGATGATTCAAAATTCGATATCTTGCGTCAATACGAAAAAATGATTAACCAATAAATTAAATAAGCTAGAAAGCAGCCTAAATTTCAGGCTGCTTTTTTTATTGACATCTTAAAAATAAGTGTAGTATACTACGTTTTGCAAAACAAAAGTAGCATACTACTTTTTGGGAGGGGGGAAAACTTTGGATAAACGTGTAGAACGAGAAATTAATCAAACATTAGGATTTAAAGTTAAAATTTTAAATACATTAATCGAAAAGAATATGAATAACAAAGTTGCAGAAGTTGTTCCAGATTTAACACATACTCAAATGAGTGTTTTAATGTTTGTCTATCATTCCACTGATAGTGTGATTTTACAAAAGGACCTCGAGGAAATTTTGTACTTAAGCCATCCCACGGTCAGAGGAATTGTCAAACGATTGGTGAAGCTGAACTTGATTGAAGCTAGCAAACTTGAAACCGATAAACGCCAAACATGCTTAGCGTTGACTCAAGAAGGTGAACAGTTATTAGATGATAATCATGACGAACTAGAAGAAGTTTTACGATCATCTGAACGAATTTTAGACCAATGCATGTCTAGAAAAGACAAGCAAAAATTAATTCAGCAATTAGATGAACTAATTGAGAATTTTTTAAATAATTAAAAAGGAGGTTAATCATGTTTAAAAAGAATGCAGTCGATATCTATGGTAAAACCTACAGTCAAAACAGAATGATGTTTTTCTTATTACTAGGCTCATTTGTATCACTTTTGACTGAAACATTTTTAAATAATGCGCTGCTAACTATTATGGAATCATTCCATGTTTCGCAAAGTACAGCCCAGTGGTTAAGTACGGGGTACTTGTTAATTGTTGGGTTAATGATTCCAATTTCAGCTTGGATTTTTAACCGGTTCAAGTCAAAATCAATCTATATTACGATGATTTCGATTTTTCTAGTTGGGTCATTTTTAGGGTATATTGCACCAAACTTTGAAACCTTATTAATTGGTCGATTTATCCAAGCTGTTGGTACTGGTGGATTGATGCCATTTGTTCAAAACATTGTATTGGTTTTATACCCACCTGAAAAACGTGGTGCAGCATTAGGAACTACTGGATTAGTGATTGCAGTTGCACCAGCTATTGGTCCAACTATTTCAGGAGCTATTCTAGCCCACTATTCTTGGAGAATGTTGTTCTTAGTGATGACCGTTTTAACAGCAATCATTCTAGTTATTTCATTTTTTACAATTAAGGATATTACCAAAAATGAAACTGATAAAATTGATTTCTTATCCGTTATCTATTCCACCATTGGATTTGGATTATTGCTTTATGGCTTAGCATCTCTAGGAACTCCTGCTACGATTGGATCTGCAATAATTTATATTATTTTGGGAATCATTGTGATTGGTATTTTCGCAATTAGACAGACAAAAATCGAAAAACCACTAATCAATGTCAATGTATTCAAAAATAAAACTTTCTCACTAGCAACGGTCTTAACATCATTGATTATGATTAGTTTGTTAGGAGTGGAGCTAGTTTTACCGCTATACTTACAAGATATTCGTCATGAAACGGCGTTATTAACAGGACTTGTTTTACTACCAGGATCAATTGTTATGGGAATTATGAATCCAATAACAGGTAAAATCTATGATAAATATGGCATCAAGGCAATGGCAGTTACGAGTTTCTTGTTGTTGTCGATTGGAAATGTTCCGATGTTATTCTTCAATGAACACACCTCCCTTGCGGTAATTATTATTTCTTATGCAATGAGAATGTTTGGAATTTCATTTGGAATGATGACAACTTTCACTGCCGCTATTAATTCATTACCAGAAAAATTATCGATTCACGGTAATGCTGCAGCTTCAACAATGAGACAAGTTGCAGGGTCGCTTGGAACAGGGCTACTTACAATGGTTATTGCACTTGTTACTAATGCGACAACTTCCGGAGGAAGCACTAATTTGGTATTGGCTTACCAAACAGCCTTCGGTGTCTCACTCGTTCTTTCATTAATTGGTCTTGCGTTATCGTTTAGACTTTCCTCTAAAAAATAAGTAAAAGATGCCCTTTTGTAAGGGTATCTTTTTTGTTGTTAATCTGAAAATGTTATACTTATTATGTCGATTAATAGTTCAAGAAATCAGGGTGGATAAAGATGATAATGAAATCTATTTTAGGTTTAATTGATAAAAAAACAAGTAGTCTTTCAACAATTGATAAACGTTCAAAAACGGGAACATATGCCGGAATTGTTGGATTGATTTTGAATATTATATTGGTGGCAATTAAGTTGACAGTGGGATTAATCTCAGGATCTGTGGCAATTATGGCAGATGCGATTAACTCACTTTCTGATGCAGGGTCTTCTGTTTTGACATTGGTCGGGTTTCATATTTCAGGTAAAAGACCAGACACAGGTCACCCTTATGGGCATCAACGATTTGAAGATATTTCAGGCTTAATTATTGCAGTAGTCATGCTAATTGTCGGCGTGCAGTTTGTCTATGAGTCAGTTGGTAAAATTATTTCGCCAACTGAGATAGATCTTAGCTTAATTTCATTGATATTTTTAGTTGTTTCATTTGTGATTAAGCTATGGCAAGCTGTGTTTTACTATAGATTAGGTAATAAATTAAAATCGAAAACATTAATTGCAACCGGTGTTGATTCAAGAAACGATTTAATTACAACTGGTTCAATTATCTTCAGTTCAGCACTATTTTATTTCTTAAATATCAATATTGATAGCTACTTAGCTTTAGTTGTAGCGGTGTTTATTGTGTACTCTAGTTACAAGTTAATCGCTGAATCAATCAACTTATTAATGGGTTCTCGTCCCGAAGATGAACTACTTGAAAAAGTAGATCAACAATTAATGTCTTACAAAAATATTTTAGGTTATCATGATTTGATGGTACATGAATATGGTCCTAATCGAATTTATGCGGTAATTGATATTGAACTAGATAGTACTTTGAGTTTGGATAAAGCACACGAAATAGTCGATCGAATTGAACGTGATTTTGGTAAAAAGTTCAATATCAACTTGGTGGCACATATGGATCCAATTGATATTCGTAGTCGAAAAGCAACCCATATTATGCAAACTATTCGCGAAGTAATCAATTCATATGAAACGAATCTAAAAATACATGATTTTCATGTTGAAACACTAAAGAATAATGACCATCTTATTCAATTTGATATCGTTGTTCCTAATGACAGTCCCTTGACTGACGATGAATGGTTAGTAGAGATTAATCATGCCCTTCGAAAACGTTTAGGAGACGTCACAGTTCAAATTAATTTTGATCACACTAATTTAGGTGTCGACCGTTCGTTAATTTAACTGCATAAAAATAAAAAATTTGCTATAATTTATAGCTATAAGTGCCCTAGGAGGATATTATGAGTAAATTAGCAATTTTGCAATTATCAGATGAAATTACAGACTTACAAAAAGAGATTGTTAATCAAAGCCAGTCAATTGACTTGGCAAAGCTTTTCAAAACGCTTGATGACTTGAAAGTGTTAAATCAAAAAGCTGAAACATACGTTGAGATGACACAAGATGATTACTACCAAAATGAATCAGATCACCGTTTGACACTTGAAAAAATGGATCAACCATTAGCATCATTGTCAGACCGAATCTTAACCAATCATGTCGATGGACTTCCTGAAGAAGAACAGCTGAATTTTGATTATAACCATGAAGCTGTTTTAGAAAATGATAAATATGATCGTGAAATGGACTTTCATGTTTTATCTTATAGTTTAAAAGTAATTAGTGCAGCAGCGGCCGTTGTTGGCATGGATAACTTATCAAATGCATTATCAAAAGATGCGATTGTTTCAATTATCTTAGCAGCTCACAATCTACAAAATCGCTAAAAAAGGTCACTTCAATTGAGGTGGCTTTTTTATTATGGCCGATTTTCCAAATCACTCTAAACCATGTCTGCTATATGGTAAAATAAGAGAAAGTTACCAAAAGTCTTGTAATCAGAATTATAAAAGAGGGAAGCTAATGCTTAGAAAGATTCAATCTAACTTGAAGAAGTTAAAAAGAAAAGTTGATCCTTTTGACAATATGCAACGCTTTACTAAAGTTGGTCAGTATCACGTTGGGGCTGTTGAAGCGACACCACATCGTCAAAACTATTATTTAGTCGTGAAATATAATAGTCAAAAGGTATTGAAACAATATTTGATACCAGAAGATGAAAGCTTAGGGCTTAAAAGTTATCAAAGATCGTGGTCAAAAAAATTAAAACGATTCCATGCATTTGAAGAGATTTCGTCAAAAAGACGCTATATCATGGAAGAAAATATTGAAAAATTTGCTGAACGAGTTCAAAAATTCATTTTGCCCGACACATTAAATGTTGGGCTAATCACAGATACATATGATAAACAGTTAGTTTCATCTGATTATTTAAAAAGTGACGGGTTACAGCAAATTCAAGAGTTTAATACGTTAAGTGAGCTAGAGCTGCTTGACTTAAAAGTTCATTTAGGTAATTGGATCTCAGGTTGTGACGAAGGCTATGCTTCTCAAAAACGCTTACTTGAGATGCGTGATGCCTTTCAAGATGGTGCAATTCCATTCGTCAATTTAAAAGGTAATTGTGACGATAATGAGAGTTATGATGAAAAAGCAGAAAAATGGCCTAGCTTTGGTGAACGTGAGTTTGAAGACATCATGTGGCACAAAATGTATCAGCAAAAAGACTTGCATGCCATCTATTCAGGCAATGGTGTCAGTTACTATGATTATCAAAATTTTAGATTGATTTTTATTAACACAAGTGATGTGCCTTATGAAATTGATGATCAGGGTAAGAAGCGATTTATGACCAAAAAGACGCTAGCGGTTAGAGAAGACCAAGTAGAAGAAATTGTTGAAATATTATCAATTAGTCATCACAAGCGTATTCTGTTTATGGGTCACAGCGTTCCTGTAACACGTCGAGGGGACAACGCGTTGAAATATAACGGGCGAACTTTGCATGAATTGTTTGCTGCTTTTAACCAAAAAGCTTCGGGACATCTAAGCAATCGAGGTGTACCAGTTGAATTTAAACTCAATAATCAATTTGATTTTTCAAAAGTCATTGATAGCCAAATCGTGAGTTATATTGGCGGTCATCATCAAAGTGAGTCGAATTACCGAATAAATGGAATTGATTATATAACATTGAACACTAGTTCACGTTTGAAATCATCAACTAATTTTAATAAGCGAGAAAAACGAGAACTTGATACGCCTAATGAAGTAGCTGGTTATGTATTAAATATTAATCCAAGTGAAAACGAATTACAGTTATTTGGGTATGGGGCTTCAACTTTTCGTAAAATTTTCAAAATATAGTCCACAAATTAACTAAAAAGGGTTACTATAGTTAATTGTGATAAATGATATCAAGAAGTGCAGAGGAGAGATGAGTATGTGTGGAATCATTGCTTTTGTTGATCCAAAAGGAACAAATAAAGAAGGATCAATTACATCAATGATGGATATGATCCAACACCGTGGTCCAAATAGTGGGGGGAGTTTCATTAATGAAACTGCAGCACTTGGATTTAGAAGATTATCAATTATTGACTTGGCGGGTGGTACTCAGCCAATTTATAACGAAGATGATACTAAAGTTATCACCTTCAATGGTGAAATTTACAATTATAAAGAAATTCGTAGCGACCTAATTGAAGCGGGTCATGAATTCAAAACACAATCTGATACAGAAGTACTACTTCATGGTTATGAAGAATATGGTATGGCTAAGTTGCTGGACAAAGTCCGAGGCATGTTTGCGTTTTTGATTTGGGATAGTGAGGCTAATCAATTAGTTGGGGCGCGTGATTTCTTTGGAATTAAGCCACTTTACTACTATAATCGTGACGGTCAATTTATTGTCGGTTCTGAGATTAAGTCATTCTTGGAACATCCAGATTTTGTTAAAGAATTGAATATTGAAGCGGTTAAGCCTTATTTGATGAATCAATATAACGATTTAGAAGAAACATTCTTTAAAGGGGTTTACCGTTTCCCAGCGGGACATTGGTTTACTTATAAGGATGGCGAATTGAATATGCACCAATATTGGGATGCAGATTACACGCCAAACGATTTAAGTTTTGAAGATACAGTTGAACAAATTCATGAGGTTATTTCTGAATCTGTTAATTTACACAATGTTTCAGATGTACCTGTGGGAAGTTTTCTTTCAGAAGGTATTGATTCAAGCTACATCACTAGTATTTTAAAACCTGAAAAAGTGTTTAGTGTTGGGTTCGATGATAAAACTTATGATGAAGTTAAAAACGCCCGTGACTTAGCCAAAATGAAAGGCTTTGACTTTTATGAATCACGTGTTAAGCGTGATGATGTATTGCGTGACTTTGAAGAAATGCAATATCATATGGATGAACCTGATGGGAATCCAAGTGTTGTGCCACTTTGGTATTTAGCCAAATTAGCTAGAAAACACGTAACTGTTGCTTTATCAGGTGAAGGGGCAGATGAGTTATTCGGTGGTTATGTGAACTACGGGATGCATTCACATAATACGGTCATTAAAGTTTTTGCCAATGGATTAAAACGTCTACCTAAAAATGTAAAGGCTAAATTGAGTCGCAAATTATCAAAATCACGTAACTTTAAAGGTAAATTGCACTTATACACAAGTATCACAGAGCCAAGCGAATATTATGTAGGACAAGCTAAGATTTTTGATGAAGATTATCCCTCAATTTTTTCTGCACAAGATGCAAACCAAGTCTTACAACCCGTTTATCGTAATAAGATTACCGTTAAGAGCATTTACAAGCCAGATTTTGAAAAAGTAAAATCACTAGATTATGTTCGTCAAATGCAATACATCGACTTACACCACTTCCTAGTCAACGATATCTTACAAAAAGCAGATAAAATTTCAATGGCACATTCATTAGAAGTTCGTGTGCCATATTTGGATCGCAAGGTTGCCGATTTTGCAAATAGTATCAAGACTTCTTATTTAGTGAATAATAAAGATACAAAATATGCACTTCGTAAAGCAAGTGAAGCAGTGGTACCAAAAGAATGGTCACAACGACCAAAACTTGGCTTCCCAGTTCCAATCAAAAAATGGTTAAGAACTCAAGCCTTTTATCAAACAGTGAAGAAATTGTTCTCTGAAGAATTTGTGAGAGATGTTTTTGATCAAGATAAGCTACTTAACTTACTTGAACAGCACTACACAGGCGAGGCTGATTTGCAACGTCAAATTTGGACAGTTTATAGTTTCCTTGTTTGGTACCGTGCTTACTTCATTGATTTTGAAGAAACAAAAGCGAAATATCGTCGTGTTCAACCTGAAGTCAAAGAAATGATTGACCAAGGTAAATTAGTGAACACTTAATAATTTAAAGTAAAAAGATTTCGATTTAAAATCGAAATCTTTTTTATTTGGACAAGATGTAACCAAAATGGTGCTAGCTTTGATAAGCATGAGTCGGTAACCTGGTAGGCAGTAAGGAGGTATTGCAATGGATGTAGCAGAAAGATTAAAAAAAATCAGGCAGCAACGACAGTGGTCACAAGAAGAATTGGCTAAAAAATTATATGTGACAAGACAAACCATTTCTAGATGGGAAACAGGCGCGAGAGAACCAACACTTAGCGCTTTAACAGATATAGCACAGGTTTATCAAATGGATTTAGAAGAATTATTAGGAGGTAAGTTAGTCGTGAAGAAAAAAGAATTAAATTGGTTCGCTATTTTGGGATTAGTGATTTTTAATGTTGCATTTTTAGGTACAGTTGGCGTTTTATTGGGGTTAGTTTTATTTTTATTATATTTTATTGGAACGATGAGTTTGATTTCAACGATAGCTTTAATTCAGCAACTATTGTTCCCATCACCTTATCAAACAATTGATATGGCACTAAAATATCCATGGTCGATAGCGTTGTTACCTATTGTTGGTGTTTTATTTTTAGTGGGTGCAGTTTATATCACGAAATTTTTAACGCGTTATGGTTACAAGTATTTTAAATACAGTATTTCAAAATCTTATTATGAAGTCAGATAATAAAAAGCGATGTTTATAAGCATCGCTTTTTTATTTTGAACAGCTTGGATTGGGAATTCGATTAAGTAATAGTTTATGATGATAGAAAAAGCAGAATTAATTAGGAGGAATCGTAATGAGAAAATGTGACTGGTCACAAAATGGCCATCAAAATATGGCGCAATATCACGATAACGAATGGGGATTTGCGGTTTTTGATGAAACCAAAACTTTTGAGTTAATGATTCTTGAAATGATGCAGGCGGGACTGTCTTGGCAAACTATTTTGAATAAACGCTCCGGGTTTCAAAAGGCATTTTCAAATTATACAATCGAAAAAATTGCACAGTACAATGCGTATGAGGTTGAAAAATTGCTTTCAAACAAAGAAATTGTCCGCAATAAACGTAAAATTGAAGCAATTATTTCAAATGCACAGCTACTTTCAAGACTTCATGTAGAAGAGGCGTTTAGCTTGAATGCTTATTTATGGTCATTTTTTGATAATGTGCCTTTGATAATGAATTATGAAACACAAGCGGATATGCAGGGATTTACAGATATTTCAACAACGATTAGTCGGGAGTTAAAAAAACGAGGATTTAAATTTGTTGGTCCAACTATTGTGCAATCATGGTTAGAAGCGTTAGGAATGATTAATTCTCACCTAACGACATGTCCCATTAAACAGCAATGTGAAAACTTTTTTGACAAAAACTACACATTGTAGTTTGACAACTTATATTTGTAGGTGTATTATTTCGAGTATCAGTTAAGGAGGTTATGAAGTGGCTAAAAGAAATACAGTTGGTTATGACAGAGTTATTGAAATGGCGATTGAAATTATCGAGAATGACGGTCCTGAAGAATTAACTTTTGGGAATCTGGCAAAAGCTCTAGATATTAAGTCTCAATCTTTGTATAACTATTTTAAAAATCAAGCTGAATTACTTGAAGAGCTGGGCACTCAATTTGTGAAATATTTGCATCAAGAATTGACAGAGAGGCTTATCGGTTACTCAGGTAAGAAAGCATTGATTAAATATGCTGAGATTATTCGGAATTATTTTTCAGAACGCGGGCAATCGATTGCTTTGATTCATAAAGTTAAAAATTACGATAAAAACTCAGAGTTTTTTGTTGAGATGGAAAAAGTTATTCAGTTAATTGATCGCATTTTGGATTCGATTGATTTGCATGGTGTAGATAAAACTTCTTTTGGGGAAGGCTACATTAGTCAAATACTTGGATTCTTGCTCATCGAACAATTAGGATTTCTTGATCAATATGGATTGCCTCATAACGATGAGAGTTTTCGCCAGATGCTTGAACTCTCAACTAAGATTATTGATTAGATACATCACGAAAGGATAAGAAATCATGAGTCAATTTTTCAAAAAGCATTACCATGCACTCATCGGTTGGATACTGGCATTAGTTATTGCGGTTGTTGCACTTCCTAATGTTGGTGAGTTAACGACTCAAAATTCAGCCGTTAAGTTACCAGATAATGTTCAAACACAGCTTGCTGAAACGATGAAAAATCAGTGGAGTGACTCGCAAAAAGATACGACTGAAGCTGTGATTGTTTTCCACAATGAAGGAAATGCACTTTCACAAGAACAAAAAGATCGTATCAAAGAAACTGTGGATAAGTTACGCCAAAACGAATCTGAATACGGCATCAAGAGTATGACAGCTTCAATGGACAACGAATACACACAAAAACAATTGATTTCACAAGATGAAACGACCCAATTATTACAATTGAACATTGATAAAAATCACGGGACACTTTCAGAAATCGAAAATCAATTGAATGAGGCCGCTAAAACTGACGGTGTGACAACTTATGTGACAGGGGCAGATATTTTAACTAATGCCTTCAGTCAAAAAACACAAGATGGGATTAAGAAAACAGAGGTTATTGCGGTTATCTTCATCTTCATTGTGTTGATTTTAGTCTTTAGATCGCCTGTTGTGCCGCTAGTTTCTATTGCAACTGTTGCAGTATCATTCATTGTTTCACTAAGTATTGTGACTAACTTAGTGGCACACTTTGGTTTCCCATTCTCAAACTTCACCCAAGTATTTATGGTTGTTGTGCTATTCGGGATTGGAACTGACTACAACATCTTGCTGTATGACGAGTTCAAAGATCAGCTCAGTCTGGGCGTCTCAAACTCAGAAGCGATGCAAGTCGCCCGTAAAAAAGCAGGACATACGATTTTATACTCAGGAACTTCTGTTTTAATCGGGTTTGCAGTTTTAGGACTCGCACAATTTTCAATTTACCAATCAGCAGTTGGTGTTGCAGTTGGAATTGCGGTATTAATTCCAGTGCTATTAACACTAAATGCATTCTTCATGGTAACTTTAGGCAAGAAACTATTCTGGCCAGCTAAGAGTTTTGAAGGACATTCAACAAGCAAATTCTGGCACATGCTTTCAAAAAATAGTGTTCTAAGACCAATATTAAGTTTATTAATTGTCTTAGTCATTATGTTGCCATTATCCTTTATGTACTCAAATCACCTTAACTACGATGACTTAGATGAATTGGGTAATGACACACCAGCTAAAGTTGGTTTTGAAGTGGTTCAAGCGCACTTCTCAAAAGGAACTGCTGAACCGACAACACTTTATATTCAAAGTGACGAAACTTTAGATAATACACAAAATCTAAAAGATATTGATAGCTTAACTCAAGCCATCAAAGCAATTCCAGGTGTCAAAACAGTTACTTCTGCTACACAACCTGGTGGTGATCAAATTGACAAACTTTATGTTGATAGCCAAATGAAAACCGTTAACTCAGGAATTTCTGAAGCTCAAAAAGGAGCAAAAGATTTACAAACTGGATTAGTTGGAAATGGTCAATCATCACAAAATAATGGTCAATTGCCAACTGACTTGTTAACAGGTGTTAATAATGCAAGTAGTGGCTTAACACAACTACAAAGTGGTAGCCAACAACTTGTGGATGGCTTAACACAGCTTAATGACAAATTAGCAAGCCAAACAAGTGGTCAATCTCAAAGTCAAATTACACAATTAGTTGATGGATTGCCACAAATTAACTCAGCTATCCAACAATTGAATGGTGCGCTTCAAAATGCCGGCACTTCTGGTGTTGATACAAGTAGCCTTACGCAAAAACTATCTCAAGTAGCTGCACATACTAAAGCAATTGGGGATGAATTAACTCAAGCTGGTCAAACCCTAACTGGATTACAAGCTGAACAGCAACAACAAAGCGCACAATATCAACAAATGCTTAGCCAGTTACCTGAATCAGCTCGCCAAGCTATTGTGCAAAAAGATCAAAAAGTGCAACAAGCTTTAGCACAAGTGGGTCAAAATATTCAAAATGCGGGTAGTCACGATCAACAAATTGGTCAACAACTACAAGCAGTGAGTCAAGATTCACAACTATCAGGTATGATGCAACAACTGACAACATTGAAACAACAAGTACAAACCCTTGCTGATAAATCAAATGTTGCACTACCTGGTGCAACTCAAGCACTTAACCAATTGTATGGTGGTTTAACTCAAGTTCAATCAGCTGTTGCTCAAGGAAACACTGGTGCACAAGCACTTAACGGTGGATTGACAACCATGACTCAACAACTACCACAAATGGTTGATGGTGTTAAAAAAGCAGGCGATGGTGCTGGTCAATTGAACACTGGTTTAGGTACGGCTTATGACTACTTGAACAATTACCAAAACTCAGCTTCTGCTAAAACATTCTACATCCCATCAGATCAAATTCATGGAGAAGAATTCCAAAAATCATTAGATACTTACTTATCAAGCGATAAAAAGACAACTAAATTAATGATTATCCTGGATGAAAACCCAAGTTCTGATGAAGCTATCCAAAAAATTAATGAACTAACCAACCAAACTAAAGGTATTTTGCAAAACGGTTCACTTAACAATGCACAAGTTGCATTTGGTGGTCAAACAGCTAAAATTGCAGATACTCAAAAAACCGCTAACGATGACTTCATTCGTACAGCAATGATTATGGTATTGGGTATTGGTATCGCATTGATTTTTGTGACACGTTCAATCTTGCAACCGCTTTACATTTTAGGAACATTGTTACTAGCTTTCCTAAGTTCAATGACAATTACTAAATGGGTGAGTGCAACATTCCTTGGACATGAACTATTAACTTGGAACACACCATTCTTCACCTTTATCATGATTTTCGCATTAGGAGTAGATTACAGTATCTTCTTAATGATGAAATATCGTGAGTTTGGAGCAGAAGGTTTGCAACCAAGTGAACAAATTATCAAAGCTTGTGAAATTATTGGAGCAGTCGTAATTTCTGCCGCTATTATTCTGGGTGGAACATTTGCTGCATTAATTCCAAGTGGTGTATTAACCTTGATTCAAGTAGCACTAGGTGTGATTATTGGTTTACTAATTTTGGTCGTTATTTTACCAATGATTCTATCAGCTGCTATTCGACTAACTTATGAAACATTCAATTTCAAAAAGTTATTCAAAAAAGACAAATAATTAAGCTAAATCTTATATAGACAACTTTAAAAAGACAGACAAAACCGACTCTCGTTTGAGAGTCGGTTTTTTAATGCTAAAGAATAAATTTTAGTTAATTTTAAAAGTTCAAAATTGATTTTTAGTAATTAATTTGGTAAAAGTACTTAATATCTATTTCTTGTATGGTAAAATAGAATGGAATTTCTAAAAACCATATGACAATATTAAGGTGAACTAAATGAATGACAATCAACCAAAATTCACCCCGATATTACTTGGTAGTGATATCAATGTTTATGGAATGGCCCGCTCATTTCACGAAGCATACGGGATGAAAGTAAAAGCATGGGCTTCAGGTAAGTTAGCTGCAACACGCTATACCAACATTGTCGAGATTGAAACAATTCCTAATTTTGGGGATGACGATGTTTTTATCCAAGCTATGCGTCAAAAAGTAGAAGAATACAAAAACCATCCTGAACCAGTAATTCTAATTGCTTGTGGGGATGCATATGCAGAATTATTATCAAAATACAAAGATGAATTAAAAGAAACGTTTATCGTTCCTTACATTGATTATGATTTACTTGAAAAATTAAATCATAAAGATACTTTCTATCAAACTGCTGAGGAGTACGATTTACCTTACCCTAAAACTAAAATCATTGATGAAGAACAGTTTAATAATGGTGAGTATCAAACATTGCCATTTGACTATCCTATTGCACTTAAACCTGCCAATAGTGTGAAATGGGCTGAAATTAGTTTTCCCGGTAAGAAAAAAGCTTACACTATTCAAGACGAAGCGGAATTGAAACGTTCTTTAGAACAAATTTATGCACATAATTACCGTGATCGCATTATCTTGCAAGAATTTATTCCTGGGGATGATTCTAATATGCGTGTCTTGAATGCGTATGTTGATCAAGATCATCAAGTTAAAATGATGTGCTTGGGACATCCATTACTTGAAGATCCAACACCGCATTCAATCGGAAACTATGTTGCGATTATTCCAGAATACAACCAAGCTTTATATGAACGTGTTCAAAGCTTCCTTGAAGCGATTAAGTTCACGGGGTATGCTAACTTTGACATGAAATATGACTATCGTGATGGTGAATTCAAGTTCTTTGAGATTAATTTGCGTCAAGGACGTTCAAGTTTTTATGTCACACTAAACGGCTACAATTTAGCTGAATGGGTGGTTAAAGATTACGTTACTGGTGAACTTAAATCTCAACCAACTACATATGCCAACCAGGCAGGTAACAAGCATATGTTATGGCTTGGTGTCCCTGAAAAAGTATTTAAGAAATACGCAGTGGATAACAAAGATAAAGACTATGCGCTTGAATTAATTCGTCAAGGTCGAGTGGGAACAACCGTCTTTTATGATAAAGATATGGGCTTTAAACGCTTCTTCTTGATGAAATACATGTTCCATAATTATATTGGTCGTTTCAAAAAGTATTTTGAAGAAAATAAAGGCCAAAACATTTAAAGAAAACGCCACTTGTTTAGCAAGTGTGCGTTTTTTTGTTAAGGAGGATTACAAATGCTCAAAAATAAAATAGGTGTGGTCATAACTTGTCTAGTACTAGCCATTCCTTTAGCCTTAATTTATAGTTTAGCTTCGTTACTGACGCATCCCCAAAACCTCAATTTCACAACAGATTTTATCGTTGCTTATGTTGTGATTTTACCAATTCAAACTCTAGCTATCATCGTGTACTTCATCCATCAAAATAAAAAACGCTAAAGCCAGCCGTTAATTTTTGACTTGCACAATAACAGGACTATAATAATCACCGTAAAATAAATTTATACATATTACACGGAGGTTTTTATTATGGTTGAAGAATTATCTTCAGAAGTCATGAAACACTTAAAGAAGTTATCAAATACCGACAATGTTGTGAGTGCGCTTGCAATTGATCAAAGAGGATCATTGAAACGTATGATTGCATCTGCTGCTAACCAACCCTCTAATGAAACTGAAATCGTTGACTTCAAGAAAGCGGTATCCCGTGAGTTAACAAAATATACCTCAGCTATTTTGCTCGACCCAGAATACGGCCTTCCTGCATCAAAGGTTAAAGCTTCAGATTCAGGATTGCTACTTGCATACGAAAAAACAGGTTATGACGCAACAGAAGCAGGTCGTTTACCTGACCTACTTGAACACTGGTCAGTACGCCGTCTAAAAGAAGCCGGTGCTGATGCGGTTAAATTCTTACTTTACTACAACCCAGACGAAAGCGAAGACATTAACCAAAGAAAACATGCCTTTGTTGAACGTGTTGGTGCAGAAGCTAAACAATATGACTTACCATTATTCATGGAAGTGGTAACTTATGATAATAATGTGACTGATGCTAGCTCAGCAGAATTTGCAAAACTAAAACCTGCTAAAGTACTTAAATCAATGGCTGAATTTGCTAAACCACAATACAACGTCACTGTTCTAAAAATGGAAGTTCCTGTTAACATGAACTTTGTTGAAGGTTATGGTGATGGTGAAGTGGTCTACACTAAAGAAGAAGCTAAGAAACACTTCAAAGAACAAAGTGAAGTTACTACAAAACCTTACATCTTCTTGAGTGGTGGTGTTTCATTTGATATGTTCAAAGAAACATTGAAATTAGCTAAAGAAGCTGGCTCAACATTTAGCGGTGTCTTATGTGGTCGTGCAACTTGGAAACCAGGTGTTCAACCATTCGCTGCTGAAGGCGAAGAAGCCGGAGACAAATGGTTACAAACCGAAGGTCGCCACAATGTTGAAGAACTTAATGCTATTTTGAAAGAAACAGCTACTCCTTGGACAAACAAAGTACAAGAAGCTAAATAATAAGCTTAATCTCTTCTCAAATAGAAGTCAGCGAGAAATCGCTGGCTTTTTGTTTTCTCATGTTTATTTAATTGTGTTATCATAGTAAACATACAAACAAGAAAAAGGTAGGTTTAGTTATGATACATTATATGAACGTTCGTGGTGGTGCAGGCGATATTACAGTCCCTGAAACAAAATCACCAAAAGATAATCTTTATTTATCAGTCAATGCTGATTGGTTAAAGACAGCCGAGATTCCAGGAGATAAACCTGCAACAGGTAGTTTTAACAAAATCGCTGAAGATGTTGAAAAAACATTAATGGCTGATTTTGAAGATTTTGCTTCAGGCAAAAAAGAACCGCAAACAAAAGAATTAAAAGAAGCCATCAAGTTATATCAATTAGCACTAGACTTTGATAAACGTAATGCAGATGGTGCAGAACCTATTCAAGAAGATTTAGCCAAATTGACTAACCTAAAAGACTTTGATGACCTTAACCAACAGGCGGGTCAATTATCAAAGACAGGGTTTGCTTTACCAATTGATTTTGGTGTCAATATTGATATGAAAGATACCAAGCACCATGTTTTATTCCATAGTGGTCCAGGTGTCTTCTTACCAGATACGACTCAATATGGTACTGAACAAGGGGATCAATTATTAGCTGTTTATAAAGATCAAACTGAAAAATTATTACAATTAGCTGGTCTTGATGAAGCAACTGCTAAGGCTTACGTCAAAAATGCTCTTGCATTTGATGCTAAACTATCAAAAGTGGTTAAAAGTAACGAAGAATGGGCAGACCGTCCAGCTGTTTATAACCCTTATTCAGCAGCAGATTTCAAAAAACACTTCAAGAGTTTTGATGTTGAAGGGTTGATTACGGAACTGGTTGGTCACATGCCAGAACGCTTGATTGAAGCTGAACCAAGATTTTTAGAACATGCTGAATCATTAGTAAACCCAGATAATTTTGACGAAATCAAAGGTTGGATGATTACGACTTACATTAATAGTGTTGTCGGTTCACTTTCACAAGAATTCCGTGAAACAGGTTTTGCTTACAATCAAGCACTAACAGGTGTGAAAGAAATGGCTAAACCTCAAAAACACGCTTATCATTTAGCAAACAGCCGTTTTGCTGAACCTGTGGGTAACTACTATGGTGAAACATACTTTGGTGATGATGCTAAGCAAGATGTCACGCGTATGGTTGAAAAGATGGTTCAAATCTACAAAAACCGTATCCAAGCAAACGACTGGCTTTCAGATGAAACTAAAGAAAAAGCTATTATTAAACTTGAAAAGATTGCGGTTAAAATTGGTTACCCTGACAAAATTGAAGCCATCTACTCAAAATTCAAAATCACACCAGCAGAACAAGGTGGCACGTTATATGGCAACTTATCTGCTATGAGTCGCATTTCAATTCAAGAAAACTTAGACAAGTTGACCAAAGAAGTTGACCGTACAGAATGGGCAATGCCAGGTAACTTAGTGAATGCTTGTTATGATCCAAGTCGTAATGACATCACATTCCCAGCAGCTATTTTGCAAAAACCATTTTATGATTTACATCAGTCTTCATCTGCTAACTATGGTGGGATTGGTGCTGTTATTGCGCACGAAATCTCACATGCTTTCGATAACAATGGGGCACAATTTGATGAATACGGTAACATGAACAATTGGTGGCAAGATCAAGACTTCACCGAATTCAAAAAACGCACACAAGACATGATTGATTTATTCGATGGCGTTGAATATGGCGATGGCAAGATTAACGGTAAACAAGTTGTTTCAGAAAACGTGGCTGATGCAGGTGGTTTATCTAACGCAATTGAAGCCGCAAAATCAGAACCAGATGCTGATTTGAAAGAACTATTTGAAAATTGGGCGCGTGTTTGGAGTCAAAAAGCTGAAAAAGCTTACATGCAAATGTTGCTAGCTGTTGATGTTCATGCGCCAGGTCCAATGCGTGCAAACGTTCAAGCCCAAAATATGGATGAGTTTTATGATGTCTTTGATGTTAAAGAAGATGATGGGATGTATCTAGAACCTCAAAAACGCGTTAATATTTGGTAATATAAAAAATCTCTACGACTTTTTGTAGAGATTTTTTATTTTTCTAAAGTGTTGCTTCTGTGATATGATAAAAATATGTTATTTTAATATTTTATTAATTTTAAAGAAAAGGAGGTAATCATGTTATCAAAATTACTAGAGAGTAGATGGTTCAACCGATGTTATCATGCAATTCATAAAGTTTTTGTGTTTGATGTGACGGCGTTATTTTATAGCGGATTGTCATTTATACTAATTTTGCTGTATTTTTATGGTCAGATGTATATCGTTAATCGTTTAGAATATCCGGAAAGTTATTTTGTTGGTCCAGGTAGTTTTTATGATGTTGTTTATCTACTGGGTAAGAATGATCATGTCATTGCCCCTTTATTAGTCACAGCATTATTTTTAATTATTCCAATAATCATTAGTTTAGGATCAATCGTACGATTTAAATTTCGAGGACGTTATTTCTTTATCACGGTATTAACCATGAGTATTATTTATATTGGCTTATACACATTTGTGATTAATCGACGCGATTATCGATTTTACCCTGTGAATTACTTCAATATGACAAGTTTAGTCATGTTCTTTATTTTAGCTATGATGCTACTTTATGCTGGTTATTTAATTTACCAAAAACAAAAAGTTGACAGAGGAGATATTCTCGATGAGTAGAACTGAAAACGCGAAGTTCTTAAATTTCATTATGATCAAAAAGCAAGATGAGGTCGTGATTTTAAATCGCCTTGATAAGTTCAAAGGCTATACTTTTCCTGGTGGACACGTTGAAGCAGGAGAATCGTTTGTTCAAAGCGTTAGACGTGAAGCTAAAGAAGAAACAGGATTAGACATTGATCATATTCAATTAGTGGGAACTTGTCAGTATCAAGAGCAAGATTATCGTCGTGTGATTTTGTGTTATCAAGCTGAAGCTATTACAAAAACTTTGAAGGCTAGTTCAGAAGGTACGGTTTTCTTTGCGAAACTCTCAGAACTTGATGAGACTAATTATTCCAGCGGTTTTAAAGAACTACTAGCTTTATGCACCAATCCCAACTATACGGAGTTAGTTTTTGAATCTTTGCCAAATGGCGACTCAAAATCCACTTACTACTAAAAAAAGCACCTGACTATGTCAGCGTGCTTTTTTATTTGAGCTTGGTAAGTAGTTGAGTTAACATACGGCGCTCTGTTGGTGTTAGTCCCCATGTCAGTGAGCGAGTTGTTTGCGTAATCACGTTATCCACTTGTGGATAAATGCGTGCGCCTTTTTCAGTTAAGGCAATAATTGCTGTGCGACGATCAATGAAGTCTTGTTGTTTATAAACCAAGTCCAAGTCAATTAAGTGCTTGAGTTGACGTGTAACGTTACTTGCATTGATAGAAGTGTCTTGGATTAAGACTTCCTGCTTGATTTGTCGTTCTTTAGCCACTTTCAAAAAGAAAAAGTAGTTAGTGCTATTTAATTGAAAAGGCTTGAGGTTTTGATTTAATTGATTTTGAAATTTGCGAGATAATAAAGAAAATAAGGGTAAAATGTCATTTACTTTCGCCATAACAAGCCTCCTAAAGTGATATTTTTAACACTTTCAAGTATACACTAAATTTGATGAAATAGGAAAAATCACGAGACTCAATATTGGCAAAAATGCCCAGTTGGGTGTAGGCTCAACATAATAAAACTAATTAGAAAGAAGTGTGCAGATATGTCTTTAACAACAAAAATTGGCAAAAGCGATATCGTAACAAAAAAACTAGGACTAGGAACCAATAAAGTTGGCGGACATAATTTGTTCCCAAACTTAGACGACCAACAAGGAAAAGAAGTTGTCCAAACTGCTATTGACTTAGGCATTCAGATGATTGATACGGCGTTTGCTTATGGATTAGGCCGCTCAGAAGAATTGATTGGCGAAGTGCTTGCTCAAAATCCTATGCGACGCAAACAATTAACTATCGCGACAAAAGCCGCTCAAGATCCAGCTCAAGAAATGGCAATCAATAATAAACCTGAATTCTTGAAACAAGCCGTTCATGATGCATTGAAACGTCTCCAAACCGATTATATTGACATCTTTTACATTCATTTTCCAGACAAAGATACCCCAAAAGATGAAGCAGTTCGTGCGTTGCATGAATTAAAAGAAGAAGGATTGATTCGTGCAATTGGTGTGTCAAACTTCTCACTTGAACAGCTTAAGGAAGCTAACAAAGAGGGTTACGTTGATATTGTCGAAGACCGTTACAACTTATTACATCGTGAAGCAGAACAAGAGTTGTTCCCTTATTTACGTGAAAACAACATTTCATTTGTGCCATTCTTCCCACTAGCTTCAGGACTACTAACAGGTAAATATCATGAAGTAACTAGCTTTTCAGATGACGATATCCGTAGTCAAGATGCAGATTTTCAAGGCACACGTTTTGAACAAATCATTAACAGTATTCAAGAAGTTCAAAAGATTGCGGATGCTTATGGTGTTAATGTTGCCCAATTAATTCTTGCTTGGTATATCAAGAATCCTGATGTTTCCGTTGTGATTCCCGGTGCCCGTATTGAAGAACAAGTGAAATCCAACATGCGTTCAATGGAAATAATTTTGAATCAAGAAGATTATGACAAAATTGATGAACTATTCAAGCTATAAAGCTGTGCTATAATAAGATTGATTAATCAATCTTATAAGGGGGATGAAGTAGTCACAATGAGACAACTATTTGCATTATTTTGGCTAGTTCTGGGTGTTATCTATTTGTTCTTCAACATCTCAGATATGTTCACAGCATTTTCATTCAAATCGGTATTTTTAAGTTTCGTGGCACTATTTGTGATTGCAATTAGTGTGGCTGACTTGAAGAATAATCGCAATTAAAAAAAGATAACCCAATTTGGGTTATCCTTTTTGTTTTGGATTAAAGTGAACGACCAGCCATCCGCTTAATCATCTCAGGATCATGGTGGTCAAAAAATTGACTAGTCTTAGTATCTAGAGTTTGGATCTTAGCCATGTCATCATTAGACAAATTGAAATCTAAAACATCAATGTTTTGTGCCATTCTTTCAGGGTTAACTGACTTGGCTAATGGAATAATGTTGCGTTGAATTAACCAACGTAAGATAACTTGAGCTACTGATTTGTGATACTGCTTTCCAATCTCTTCTAGCAGTGTGTTAGTGAACAGTCCGTTTTTACCTTCGGCAAAAGGTGCCCAAGCTTCAATTGTCATACCGTAGTCTTGAAGGAATCTCACTTTTTCAATGTTTTGGTTAAAAGGATTAACTTCAATTTGGTTAACCATTGGTTTGATTCTGCTGAATTCAGCTAAATTAACAGCTTGGGCAATGTCAAAGTTTGAGATGCCAATTGCTTTAAGTTTGCCAGCTTCATAAGCATCTTCCATTGCGCGCCATGCACCGAAAACATCATTATAAGGTTGGTGGATTAAGAGTAAATCAAGGTAATCCAGGTTCAAACGGTTCAATGAATCGTCTATAGCTTGAGGTGCTTTAGTAGCTGTGACGTCTTCAACCCATATTTTTGATGTAATGAATAAATCTTCACGGGCAACAAGACCTGTTGCAATCGCTTCTTGAATGGCCTGTCCAACTTCAACCTCATTGCCGTAACTTGCAGCAGTATCAATTAAACGATAACCTGCTTTGATGGCATTAAGTACTGCTTGTTTAGTTGCACCTGATTCACTAATTTGAAAAACACCAAAACCTAGGTCTGGAATGGTAATATTGTTTGCTAACTTGGTCATTTGTTAATCTCCTTTTTCATCTTTTGTATGGTAAATTAATTTTTCGTTTTCATAGTTAAGTGTATGGTCTTCAAAGTGATCAATTTTGTAAGAGAGATACTTAATTGTTTTTTGTCTTTCTTCAACTTCTTTGAGTAATGAGTCACGTTGTTCAATTAGTAACTGTTTGCGGTAACTATTTGTGTTTTTGTCACTGCGAAATGATTCAACAAACTCAAATAGCGATTCGATTGACATCCCCGCATTACGCAAAACCTTGATATAAAAAACCCAATTCATATCCATCTCTGAATAGTCACGGTAACCGCTACTATTACGCTGTATTTTGGGCAGTAGTCCGATTCTTTCCCAATACCGTAAAGTATCTTTTGGAATATCGAACTCTTGACTTACACCGTCAATTGTCATTGCTAGCACCTCTTTTCAAAACATCTTTTAATTAATGGCTTCATTGTAAACCTTGGAGTTCACTCAAAGGCAAGGACTAAATTAAAAAAGGTTCTACTCACAGCTTAATGAGTAGAACCTTTTTGGGTTAGAGTTCTTCAATCAATACCTCAACATGAGGCGTTAGGCTGTAGAACTTTTCAATTGAATAGTTGGTAATTTGTTTAACATTTGAAAAAATCACATTCGTTAAAGCTTCACTCACACAAGAAAAGTACTGCATGAGTAAGCCATCAAACATCGGCTTGATTGTGCCGTTAATCATACCATTACGCTGTCTAACTGGAATGGCTTTTGGAATTTGGTTGTAGATATGTACCGTGATTTTGACTGCACTAGCAATAGGCAAGTCTTGGTACATCAATTTAGCCTCTTGGCTCAACCTAGCGGAATATTGCTTAATTGCGTCTAGGGTTGTGAGATTCTCGAATTGAAAATCTTCTTGTTTGGTTTCGATGTCATTAGCACCGAATGTTAAATGGATCAATAAAAAACTCCTTGGTTATGTTCATAAGTACTCGTTGCTCAACTAAGGCAACCTGATAACTATACCACGTTTAGTATCAAACACCTAACAAAAAAAGACAGTCACTCAAATGTGGCTGTCTTTTTTAGATGAAATTAAGAAATTGAATCGTGAACTGAACCACGTTCTTTACGGTACCAGTTGTTCCAATCTGATAATGTTTCAAAGTTGTGAACTTCTTCGTTACCTTGTTCAGCAATATCATTGATTAACATTTTGAAACGGTCACCTTGATTGAATAAGCATTTACGCATTAATTCATAGTCAGGGACGTTAATGTTTTGGATGATGAAACGGTTCAAGTCCATTGTTAAGTGGTGTGGACGGTCGTAGTAAGTTAATAATTCAAGATTATCATTCTTTAGACGGTCAATGTAGAATAACACGAAGCTTTTGTCTTTATCTGAGTATTCAGGGTAGTCAACTTCTTCTTCAACATTGTATGTGAAAGGACGGTCAAAGATTGCGCGATCTTTGTTGTAAAATTCATCAGCAAAGCGTTCTTGAACACTTTCTTCTGTTGTTTCTTGTTCTTGTTGTAAGTCTTTTTCTTCAGCCATTTTTAGGCTCCTTTCTTAGTGTGATTCACCAAGGAATTCTTCTACATCTTCCATTGTAATAGAACTATGGTGATTTGCAATAGAAAAACGGTGCAACTTCTGCAATTGTTCATCAGAAAATTCCTTTTCATCAATTCCAAGTGCTACTAAGCGTTTGCGAGCTTGAATGAGTTCTTGAATAGTTGAGAGGTTGGTTAATTCTGTTGCCGGTTTTGAGCTTGGTTGATCAGTAGCTGTCACTTTTTGTTGGGTTTTGAATTTAGCCTTGTCCGCATCTTGTTTATCTTTGGCAGATTTTGCAAGGGATTCAAATTTTGCTTTGATATCGCTAAACGCAGGTTGCGTAAAGTGTTCGTCCGCTAGAATTTGGTTAGCTTGATCAAGGACTTCTTGATAGCGATTCTCATTAAAGAGTTGACGTAGATTATTTAGTCTTGGATTGTAGTCATTTTGGATAGTGGTTAAGGCGTTGTCAATTGTTGTGACCCAATCATGAGCCTTTTCACTCATGGTGGTATTGCCGTTTTCAAGTGCTTGTGCTTGATTGAAGTAATCCTTAGCTGAAACTAAGTCAGCATTTTTGAAGTAATTCACGGCTGTACTTAAGAGTTGGGCTTGATTCTGATAGGTCTTAGCAACCCCTTTGTCATCATAAATCGTGCTGGCTTCATTGAATTGCTGCTTAGCACTTTGATAGTTTCCTTTTTTAGCGGCATCTTGTGCTAAATTGAAAACGAAATTATAGTGGTTTTGTTCAGCATTAGCGTTAATTGAACCGTTAGCGAACAGCATCACTGCTAGACCAACAGCCATTACACCAGCAATTGCCATCACCACCGAAAAAATCGACTTTTTCATCTGTGTCCTCCGTAAGGTAAAAGTAAAACTGAAACTTCAAGTTTCTATATTATCGGTAATTATCAAAAAAAACAAGATGACATGTCCAGTTTACCCGATTTCAAACGTTACTAAAGATGTAAGCAATTTGAAGCTAGCTCAAAAAAACTTACACACTTATATAATCAATAGAGGAGAACAACATTATGACCGATACAAGAGATTTCATCAGTGCTAATTTAGAACTAACTTATTCAAATGAAGAAAACAAAGCTTACAAGGACGGTATCTATACTCGTCGCTTCAGTGATATTCGAGAATCTGCTACGTCAACTGACATTCAAACATTTGGCCAAGCGATTGAATCCCTAACTGCAGGAGATGTGATGCAAAAAGCCGTACTAGTGACCCGCGAAATGATTCAAACTGATAATGGAGGACAAAATTAATGACGATTGAAACTTTAACTTTACAACTAGAATTCAAAGACGCTGAAAATAAAATACGTCAATTAAACCTGGAACATACCAAACAAGACTTATCCGCTGAACTCGTGCAACAAGCCATGAACCAAATTGCAACGAGTCACTTGATTGACAAAAAAGGAGTCGATGCGTATCAATCACCACAAGCTGCTCGCTATATTCGTCGAACTGTATCTGATGTATTTGCTGCTGCAAAAGATTAGGGTGTTGCTTGAACTATTCTTTCAATTAACTTAACTGAGAAAGTGTCCTTTGTGATGAGGGATGCTTTTTTGTTTACAATTATATTTCAATTATTTTACAGTTAGATGATAGAAGTGCTAATGAGTATAGCAAATGCTTAGATTTCCTGATAAATCAACGATTAACAAAACTGTAACAACACAAAAAGCCTTTGCATTGCAATAATATTTTGTTACAATGTTCATGTGGTTATGCGAATGACCTAACTAGATAGACTTAATCCAACCTGTACAGCATGCGTGATCTTTTCATGGCGAATGACTACCCAGGTGGATTTATAGACCGCCTGATTCGTAAGTAA
The DNA here is from genome assembly GCF_053667655.1 of Holzapfeliella sp. JNUCC 80. Taxonomy (NCBI): domain Bacteria; kingdom Bacillati; phylum Bacillota; class Bacilli; order Lactobacillales; family Lactobacillaceae; genus Holzapfeliella; species Holzapfeliella sp. JNUCC 80. Next base: position 162,174 of record NZ_CM132205.1, read on the forward strand.
GGGTTAATGTACATTATGGGTTTACCCAATATGTTAAGACGTCTAGTCAAGGCTTCGTAACTTAACAATCTAAAAGGAGGAACACCACATTATGAAAAAATCATCAATCAAATACTTTGGTGTGACAGCTGCTGCTTTACTTGCAGTTTCACCAATCGCTGCACAAACAGTATCATCTTCTCAAGGAAATACTGTTGCAGCTGCAAGCAGTACTGTTACTGACCAAGTAACTCGTGCTATTAACAACTTACCTTCAACAGCTACTATTTCAGGAAGTGACTCACAATCTGCAATTAGTGCACTATCAGATATTTTAGGTCAAGAACAAACAGGTTACAATGCAACATTCACAAATAGTCAAGATGCATTCTTGAAGTTTATTAAAAATCCTAACTGGCAACTAGCTGGCTCAGAAGATAGTGTTAAATATGTTGTAACACAAGCAAATGGATGGTCAGCTGACGATACAGCTAATACAATCAAAGCTAATACAACAAACAACGCAACATACCCAGTTAACTTTACAGTTAAAGCAATTGATAAAGATAACAAAGATGCTGTAATTGCTTCAAAAAATATTACAGTTAACTTTGGTGGTGCTGCACAAACAACAGGTCTAAAAGCTAAATTTGCTGACGGTTCAGCTAAAGTTGGCGATAACATCAACAACTACAAATTAGGTTATGTTGCTGTTAACGGCCTAACTGTAACTGATGCTAATGGTAACACTGTTCAAGCTACAGGTACTAAAGCAGAAATTAAAGATGTTGATGGTTCATTGCACAATGACAATTCAAAATTCAACAGTTATGGAAAAGTTAAACAAACTCTAACATTCACACTACCTAAACAAGATGGTCAAGCACCTAAATTTGCTAATGACCAAGGGGTAACACAAGAAGATCCTAACAAAAATGAATACACAATTGACAGAACAATTACTATTTACAATGCTGATGTAAACTACCAACCATACTTTTCAGTTAAAGATGGTGGCAACACATACTCAGCAGCAAATAATTCAACAATCAGTGTTCCTACATCTCAAAATGGTGGAAAAGGCTATGTTGACGGTTCAACTAAAACAGTTAGTGATTTAACTGCAAACTTGAAGGCTCTTTTGACGTTTAATGTAAATGACACAGCAAGCAATACGCAAGAACTTAACCAAGATTCAGTTGTAAACGCAATTAAAGCTGCTGGTGGTTCAATTGATACAACAGATAGCAACACAATTAAAAACTTATCAGGTATCTACTACTTGACATTAACTCAAAATAGCCCAGTTAACAACAAACCAGCTACAGTAACTGTTCCTGTTAACTTCTCAGCTGACAATTCAACAACTGATGAATCATCACCTGTATTTACTGGCGTAAGTTCTGCAACAGTTATCCAAGGTCAAAACTTTAATGCATATGATAACGTTAAAGCATATGACAATGGTAGTAAATCAGGTTCAGATGCAAGTGCTACTTACAAAGCACCTCAAATCATGAGTGGTTACTGGACAGTTCAAAATTCAGTTAACACAAATGTTCCAGGTGAATATAATGTAGTTTACTCAGTTGTTAACTCACAAGGTAAAACAACTTCTGTAACTCGTAAAGTAACTGTTTTACCAGTTAACGGTTTAGGTAAAGATCAAGTTGTTAACTTCGTACCTGGTTACGGTGTAATGGTATGGTCAGCTACTGACAATGCTGTTAACGCTACAAGTGACTTCGTACAACATGGTACAACTGTTAAAACATTTGATACAAAAACTGTAGATGGCGTATCTTACACACGTATCAACAAAGCTAACAGCAACCAATGGGTACAAAGCAAATACTTTGACGCAAACGCAAACAATGCACCACAAACAAATAACAACACAAACACAAACACAGATTCAAACCAAGAAACACCATTTGAAAGCACATTGACAATCAACTACGTACCAGGATACCGTGTATTCTTACGTGATGGTCAAGCAAACATGCAACAACAATCAGTTGCTCATGGTGAATCATTCAAAGTTTGGGCTAAGAAAACTGTCGGAAACCACACATACTACCGTATCGGTACAGATGCACAATGGATTGAAGACACATACGCTCAATTCTAATTAAGTGTTGATTAGATAAAAAGACAATCTCAATTGAGATTGTCTTTTTTTTATGCTTGAATATAACATTTTGGTTACAAGTCGGGGCTTAACCTTGTTTAGCTAGTCTAAAGTTGGTACGATTAAGATGATAAGATGATTATAAAGAGGAGAGTAACTATAATGAGTAAAAAGTTTCTAACAACCACGTTAGCTGCTGCAACAGTTCTGTCTGTGTCAGCTTTGCCAGCGTCACATTTGTTGTCACAACAAGCTTCAGGCAATACTGTACAAGCTGCTACTAATGACAATGCGCAATTCATTGAAAGAATTGCCCCATATGCCCAAGCACAAGCAATGAACTATGGTGTTTATCCATCTGTTATGATGGCACAAGCAATTCTAGAAAGTGCATGGGGAACATCTGCCCTTGGACAAGCACCTAACTACAATTTATTTGGGATTAAAGGATCTTATCAAGGTCAATCAGTGATGATGCCAACAAGTGAATGGGATTACAATGCGGGTAAGTATATCCAAATTCAAGCACCATTCCGTAAGTATCCTGACTTTGGGGCATCATTTGGTGATAATGGAGATAAACTACGTAACGGACTAACAACTAATTCTAAGTTCTACAACGGAACATGGATTGAGAACACAACAAGTTATCAAGATTCAACTAAGTGGCTAACAGGTCGTTATGCAACTTCTCCTACTTATAATACAAACTTAAATCGTGTGATTGAAACTTACAACTTAACTCGTTTTGATCCTCAAGTAACATCAGTTAATGGACAAGTTCAAACTAAAACAACTGCTAACTTATACAACACTTACACAGGCGTAAAGACGAAGTCTAATAGTGCAACAGCAGGGCAAGTCTTCTCAATTAACCAAAAGGTTGTTTTACCAGATAATAGTATCTACTACCGTTTAACGAATAATCTATGGGTAAGTGACAAAGATGTGACTTCAAACATTAGCCAAGGCCCTATTAATAACCAAAATACACAATCAACAGCTGATAAAGCGCAAAATTTTGCACCATTTAGTAAAGGTGCACAGTTGAATAGCAATGTTTCGGGTTATCAATTAAGCTCAGACAACACATTCAGTGCAAGTAAACAGCTAACAAGTCAACATGTCCAACTAACAACTAAAGCAACCACAACACAGGGTGTTGTTTACTACTTATCAAGTACAAATGGTGTTTGGATTAAAGCTTCTGATTTAACTTTAGATAAAGAAGTAAGCCAAGCACCCGAAAACCCTGTGAATAAGACAACAATTGAATCTAAAGATATGCGTATGCAAGATAACTATAATATTTATAGTCTAAGTGGCAACACATTTAGCCTATCAAGCAATACTAATAATTTTAGCGAAAAGAATGTCAAAGCTATCCAAAAAGCAACACAAGGTAACCGTACTTACTACTTATTATCAGATGGTCAAAAAGAACTAGGTTGGATTGACCAAACGGGTGTAATTGATGGAATTAAAGTAGTTGAAGACTTCTACAACAAACAACCAGTTAAAATTACTGACTTGACACCTAGAACTGTCACAATCAAAGATAACTTCGACATGATGGCTTTAAAAGATAACTTATTTAGTCCTTCAATCAATACAAGTTCTTTGAGTAATAAGACTGTTACAATTACTAAGCAAGCAGTTAAAGATCACAGTATTTTCTTCTTAGCAACAGATGGCCAAAAAGAATTAGGTTGGATTGGGCAAGTGGATCTTGATGTTCATACAAGTAATCGCAGTGATTCACTAATTACACAAGATGTAACCCCACAAAAAGTATCTGTTAACACAGGAGCTAAGAGCTACTACCTAATGAACAACGGTTTTGTGAATGCAGGTGAAAAATTATCAGCATCAATGACAGTAATCAAAAACGCAAGCAAAGACGGCATCAGCTACAGCTTACTATCAAATGATGGTAAGACACCTGTTGCGTGGGTACAAAGCTCAGATGTCAAAGACGCTAGCACAACAACACCACAATCATCAGACAACAAGGTCACAACCCAAACTGTTACCCCTCAAAAAGTAACTGTTAACTCAGGCGCAGCTAATTACTACTTGATGAACAATGGCTTTGTGAATGCAGGTGAAAAACTACCGTCATCAATGACTGTTATTCAGACAGCCACAAAAGGGTCAACTCAATACAGTTTACTTTCAACAGATGGTAAGACACCATTTGCCTGGGTACAAAGTTCAGATGTTAAAGCTGCTAATAATACGCAACAATCAACAGACAACAAAGTCACAACGCAAGATGCTTCAGGTCACAAGGTAACAGTTAACGCTAGCGCCAAGACTTACTACTTAATGCCAAATGGTTTCGTTGAAGCTGGTGAAAAGTCACCATCATCAATGACTGTGATTAAGACAGCTACAAAGGGTTCAATCCAATACAGCTTATTATCACAAGATGGTAAGACACCATTTGCCTGGGTACAAAGTTCAGATATTAAATCAGACAGCACAACCTCAAATACAGCTGATAATACTAAAGTGACAACTCAAGCTATCACACCTAAATCAGTTAAAGTCGCACCTGATTACAATACTTACTACTTACTATCAAGTGGTTTTTCACATTTTGGTAATTCATCAGACTTTACTAATTCACAATTCAAAGTTATCCAAACTGCAACTCAAGGTAATAAGAATTACTCACTACTTTCAACAGATGGTCAAGTACCATTTGCTTGGGTATCAAGTGAGGCAGTGAGTGACAGCCAAACAACAGCACAAACATCAACCAATACAAGTGCTAATATCGCATTAACTGATGTGTCTCAATCAGCAACGGTTGTAAACGGTGGTAATGCCTTCTACTTAACAGGTAATAACAGCTCACTAGCACTAACTAGTGCAGGTAAGAGTGATAGTTATACAGGTTCTGTTCAAGTTATCAAAAAAGCGACTCAAAACGGTAAGAACTACTACTTAGTTTCAACAGATGGTCGCACAGGACTTGCTTGGATTGATGAAGCAGGTTTATATTTTGGCGGTAATTCAAACCAAAGTAGCGTGCAAATTACTAAAGAAGATGGCCAACCTGTTTGGGTTCAACAAAGTAATCCAATGTTCCAACTACGTAACAACAAGTTCGAACCTATTCAAGGTAACGGCAGTTCTGCCAATGATTCATACCTCCTAACTGAAACGGCAAAAGTTGGTCAAACAACTTATTACCACGTTTCAAAAAATGGCGGTGGGGATGATTTTTGGACAACAACACTTAAATTCCAAAGTGGTCGTTTTACTAACCCAATCTCTGTATCCGGTGTAGCAAAGATTAATTACATTCCTGGTTACAGCATCCGTGTTTGGGATCAAGACCAAAAACCAACTGATAACTTCTTAAAACATGGGACAGAATGGCGCATCTTAGGTGAAGCACATTCAGATGGTAAGACTTATTACCAAGTTGGATTAAACCAATGGATTGATGGTCAATACGTACAATTAAGTAACTATCACAGATTTAACTAATCAAACAAAAAACCTCTCTTATGAGAGGTTTTTTGTTTTGGCTTAAAATAATAGTACGCATTACCTATATATTATGCTAATCTTAAATTATTATAATATAAGGAGAGTAAAATGAAAATTAAGTCGCATCCAGCATTAGAATTTTTTAAAGGAAAAATTATCTCGCACGAGTTTTTGCAAACGGAGGAAGCAAAACAACAAATTGAGTTTAAAGATAGTCATGTGTTATCAGAAAAAGTGATTGCCATGTACTCATTCTTTGATGCGCCAATATTTTCAGGAGTGAAAACAATTATTTTTGATTTGGATCATGGGGTTATCGGGGTTAGAGCATCAACCAGACAATTAATGAACGATTTTGTAAAGTCAGGAACGTTGAACTTCTTACATGATCGTTATCTAAGACGCTACTTTAAAGCGTCGCACTTACATACCTTTTGTTGTGGCACTTATACGTTCTTTTCGTTAAAGGGTTATGCCAAGCAAGTAACAGATTGGGTCGGGTTACATCATATCTTAGATATGAGTGATAATCAGCGATTCGTCTTATTTAAGTCACTTGTTGGATTAGACTTTCGCTTTCAAGGGTTATTTGCTGTGGTCCATAAATTCGTGAACGAATCGGTTTCGATGTCGGCTTTTGCTCACCAAATTCTGCGCCTATTTTTAGATGAGCGCGGATTATTATTTGCACCAAGGGACAAGTTCGTTAAGCGTTCGCTAGCGTTTAACGATGACTATATTTTGCATCATTATCGACTGTTATTTCCAAGAAGTACGGAGAAAACAGTCTTTTTTTGTACGCTTATGAAAGAAGAGGCACTCAAGATTGCCTATCAGTTACTCAAAAAAGAATATGATTTGATTATTGAAGAGCGTGAATGGCTGCAACTGATTGATTATCGACTAAAGTCTAAACTTTATTTGTGGTAATTTTGCCCGCTGGTTAGTTGATGCTAAAGGCAGTAGTTAAGTAATACGCTTTATTGTGGGGGAAGTGTTTGTTGCAGTGGTGCGGGTTAGAAGACTTAAGCAAGCTTAGGAAGAGCCAACGTGATTCTTATATTCTAAGACTACCACAAGCGCTTGTGGCAACTTTTAGATGAAGAGGTCACAATAAATGGAACAAGCATTCAACCAAGCACTAAGTAATAGCCGTGTCATCCATGGCGCGATTAAAGCTGCTGGAATTTATCACTATCGTATGGATTATCAAGATTTTGTCCAAGACGGCATCATTAATTACGCAAAGGTTTACAAGAAATACCACTCACAAGAAGAACTCACTAAGATTAATCAACTCGCTTTTCAAAAAATCAAATGGCAAGCAATCGATCAACTAAGAAAGCAAATGCGACAAAGTGTTGAAGTTACAACAACAGAAGAACAGTGGGGACTGTTTGAAGAAAGTAGTCAGCTTGAAATTGCTGATGTGATTAATCAATTATCATTTAAGATTCAAGACAAGAAACGACTAATTGCGATTTTTGATTCAGGATATTCAATGTGTTATTTAGCCCAGAAAGAAAAGATTTCAACTAAATATCTACAACGATTAAAGCAAGAATTGAGAAGACAACTGACAAATAGTTAGCCGTTAGTTTTCAATTGTATTACAAAACCGCCAACCGTATTGAGTCTTGATAGGTTAAATGTTAATTTATTAGTATCGAGACTAATTTTTGAAAAGCTCATGATGGAGGAAACATCTTTAAATGAAATCAAATAACAAGAAAATGCTAAAGTTAGTTAGTGCATCATCTCTAGCGCTAACTTTGACTTTAGCTGTTCAAAATAATCTAACTAATCACCAAACTGATAACCAAACACAAGTTGTACAAGCTGCAACTTCTCAAGTTAATGACTATATCAAAGCAAAAGGGTTTGCGAACCCAGCAATCAACATTTCGCCTTCTACATTCACTTCTGATGGCACATATCGTTACGGTCGTCCTGAAGGGGTTGTGATTCACGAAACAGCTAACCCAACTTCAACAATTTATAATGAAGTGTCTTACATGAAGAATAATTGGGATGATATTGGCGCTTATGTTCATGCTTTTGTAGATAAGTCACAAGTTATCCAAATTCATAATCCTGGCCGTAGTGTGTGGGGAGCTGGTGCAGTTGCTAACAAGCGCTATATTCAGGTTGAATTAGTACGTGAGAAGACTTTTGATGGTTTTGCACGTTCTGTGAATAACGATGCTTATTACGTGGCAAGTTTACTCAAAACTTATAACTTACCTGTGGATAGTGCAGAATACGATGGTGCCGGAACAGTTTGGTCACATAATGCTGTTTCTAAGTTCTTAGGAGGAACAAACCATACTGACCCTGTTGCTTACTTTAACAGCTATGGCTATAGCATGGATCAGTTTATTGACCTTGTTAACCAAAAATATCAAGCACTTGGTGGCAATACTTCTTCACAATCACCAAAGCCTGAGCCTACACCAACACCATCTAATACCGTTTCACAATATGGTGCGACTGAAAAGCAATATACAGTTAAGTCAGGAACAGCAGGCTACTTATACACATTATCTTCAGATAATAAGTTTAACCAATCATCACCGGCTTCAAGTGTAGCTAATGGCCAAATCTATTCAACTAATACTAAAGCGACTTACAATGGCGAAACCTATTCACTATTAAAGAATAGTAGCAATGTGCCATTTGCTTGGATTAAAGATGCCGATTTAGTTGAATACATTAAGAATCAAGATCCGATTACTTCTCAAACTGGTACAAGCCTGCTTGGTACGATTAATGCCGGACAACCAATTTACCAATACACAGATGAAGGCTACAAGTCAACAACTTCAGCAACTAGCCAAGCCACATTAACATTGACAACTAAAGCTGTGACAAAGTCAGGTAAGACTTATTACCTTGCAACTTTAAATGGTCAAAACTATGGCTGGGTTAGTGATGCTAGTCTATCTATTGTTAAACCAGAAGTGTCAAACTTTAACAGCCCGGTAACGGTTAATGGTAACCAACCAGTTTATTACCTAACAGGAACAGGATTTGGAAACGGTGGCTATTCAAATGCATTGAGTGATGTTGCTCAAATTACACAAAAAGCAACCTACAATGGTCAAACTTACTACTTATTATCAAACAGCCAAGGTAGTCCATTGGCGTGGATTAATAGTAATGGTGTGTCATTAAAAGCTAAACCAAAACCAGTTCTTTCAGATTTCACAAGTAATGCGACAATCAAGGGTGGTTACAACACTTACTACCTAACGAACAATGGCTTCACTAATGCAGGAAACTCAAGTCAGCTAACAGGTATTAATCGTGTGATCCAAAAAGCCACTTTAGAAGGTCAAACTTACTACTTAGTAGGTAACGGCTCAACACCGATTGCTTGGATTAGTGAAAGTGGTGTGACACTTCAAAGTAACACACCAGCTCCTACACCAGAAAAACCATCAATTAGTAGTTTTAGCATGAGTAATATTCAAGTTGCAGCTAACCAACCAGCTTATTACTTGGTAAACAACAGCTTTAGTGATGCTGGTCAAAAGAGCCAAGAATTTAGTGCTACTCAAGTTATTCAAAAAGCAACTTACGCTAACAAGACCTACTACTTATTAGTTGACAGTGCAGGAACACCGGTTGTTTGGGTACCAGCAGATGCTGTTTCTCAAAAAGCAAACCCAACACCACAACCACAAAACAACCAACCAACTTATTCAGATGTGGATCAAGCTGCTTCATTGAATAGTAACTACAAAACTTACTATATGATGGATTCAGGATTAGTGGATTCAGGGATGCTAACACAATCTGTTTCTTCAGCTAAACGTGTTATCAAAAAAGCACAAATTGACTCAAAAACATACTACTTAGTATCAGATGGTCAATCTCCATTGGTTTGGGTAGCGGAAGCTGGTGTGAACTTCAACACAACAACGAATACTACACCGCAAAAACCAACTGTTTCACAACTAACACCACAAAATATCACATTAAAAGGTAATCAAAATGCTTACTACTTAATGGACAGTTTTGTTGATGCAGGTGGGACTTCACAATTTGTTAACTTGGCAAAACAAGTGACTGCAAAAGTGAACTACAACAACCAAAACTACTACCTAGTATCAGATGGTCAATCCGCACTTGCATGGGTTCCTGAATCAGCAGTTTCATTTAGTTCAAACACTAACAATACTGCTAGTACAAAACCCACTGCTAGTCAGTACACAATGAGTGATGTGAACCAATCAGCAACTATTCAATCTAACTACAAGATTTATTACTTAATGTCTGAAGGTATGGTTGAAGGTGGATTAAGTCAAAATCTACAAAATGCTAACTCAGTAATCAAAAAAGCAACTTACAACAACCAAACCTACTACTTAGTATCAGATGGTCAATCTCCACTTGCTTGGATTAGTTCACAAGGTGTGACTTTGAAGTCAAACACTAACTCATCACAACAAAACATCACATCAACTAGTGGTATCGTGACAATTAACTATCCAAATGCCTCAATTGCAATCTGGGACAAACCAGCTTCTTCAACAATTGATGGTCGTTACTTGCCACACGATTCACAATGGCAAATCTTTGCTAAACAAACAACAGCTGATGGCCGTGTTTGGTATTGTGTAGGTACTGACCAATGGATCGATGCACAATATGCAACTTTAGCTAACTAATCGTCATTTAAAAAGCAAAACCTTAATTGGTTTTGCTTTTTTTGTGGGCTTATGTCAGGTTTTCTGACAAAATCGATTTTTTTTTACGAAAATTTAAGATAATATTTAACAATGAATGATTATAATTAGTGGATTTTCGGAATATGATAAAATTGGTCTATCTGTTACTTTGTTAACATAAGATAACTTTTTTATGGTATATTAGAAAATATAATGGAAAAGGTGAGAGGGATTTTTATGAAAAAAAGCATCGTAGCAATACTTGCGGCGATTGTATCAGTAATATCAATTGCACTTGTAACGCCACAACATGCATCAGTAAATGCGGCAGAAAAGAAAGTTTACCAAATTGGTACAGATGTCACTTTCCCGCCGTTTGAATTTGCTAATAGCACAGATGGTCAATACGTGGGGATTGATATTGACTTAATGAAAGCTGTTGCTGAAGAAGAAGGTTTTGAAGTCAAAATCTTACCACTAGGATTTAGTGCTGCTGTTCAAGCTCTTGATACTGGTCAAGTTGACGGTATGATTGCTGGAACAACAATCACTAATGAACGTAAGAACAAGATGGACTTTAGTACACCTTACTATCACAGCGGAATTGTTTTTGCTTCTGCTAAAGGTAGTGATATTAAGTCAATTGAAGATGTAAAAGGTAAGCGTGTCGCAGTTAAAACAGGTACATCTGGTGCCAAATACGCGACTGAAAACGCTGAAAAATATGGTTACCAAATTGTGAACTTCGATGATAGTAACTCAATGTATCAAGATGTTATCACAGGTAACTCAGCTGGTGTCTTTGAAGATATGTCAGTGGTTTCTTATGCGATCAACCAAGGAACAGCACTTCAAATCGCATCAGAAACTTTATCAAATGATCCTTATGGCTTCTCAGTCAAAAAAGGTCAAAACCAAGATTTATTAAATGCCTTTAACCAAGGTCTTGAAAAACTAAAACAAAACGGTACTTACGACAAAATCGTTGCGAAATATGTTGGTGAAGAAGCGATGAATAACCAACGCCAACAAAAGAGTGACGAAAGTAGTTGGAGTGGATTACTAAAAGTTAACGGTTCTTCTTTAATGGAAGGGCTAAAACAAACCATGATTTTAACCGTGATGGCGATTTTCTTTGCGACCATCTTTGGGATTATCTTTGGTTTGATGGGCGTTGTCCCAAGTAAAATCTTAAATGGTATTTCAACGACAGTTATTTATATTTTCCGTGGATTGCCATTGCTAGTATTAGCATTGTTCATTTATACAGGTATCCCAAGTTTAACAGGAGTTAGAATTCCAGCTGTTGTTGCCGGAATTATCACCTTAATGTTCAATGAAGGGGCTTATACAGCGGCCTTCATTGCAGGTGGGATTAAGTCTGTTGATAAAGGACAAATGGAAGCAGCACGTTCACTTGGATTGCCATTTGGTAAAGCCATGAGACGAGTTGTGCTACCACAAGGAATTAAGTTAATTATTCCATCATTTATCAACCAATTCATTATCACATTGAAAGATACGTCAATCTTATCAATCATCGGATTAGTTGAACTAACACAAACAGGTAAGATTATTATTGCTAGAAACCTTGAAGGATTCAAAGTTTGGGCAATTATCGCACTAATTTACTTAGTAATCATTACCTTATTAACATGGGCTTCTAAATATGTAGAAAGAAGGTTGAACAAATAATGGCTAAAAAAACCGAAAACATTATTAAAGTTCGTGACTTGCAAAAGAGTTATGGCGACAATCACGTGATTAAAGGCGTTGATTTAGACGTTAAACGAAACCAAGTTGTGGTTATTATTGGACCTTCTGGATCAGGTAAAAGTACTTTCTTGAGAATGCTAAACCATTTAGAGGAACCAACAGGTGGGAACATTAATATTGATGGTCATGACTTGAACAGTAAAGAAACTGACATCAATAAAGTCCGTGAAAAAATCGGCATGGTGTTTCAACACTTTAACTTATTTAATAATTTAAATGTTCTAGATAACTTAACATTAGCACCAAGAGAACTTGGGTTAATGAGTCAAGAAGAAGCTGAAAAGAAAGCACGTCAATATCTTAAACGTGTGGGTCTAAGTGACAAAGCAGAAGTCAAAGTTGACTCACTATCAGGTGGACAAAAACAACGTGTCGCAATTGCGCGTTCACTTGTGATGAACCCGGATGTGATGCTTTTTGATGAACCAACAAGTGCGTTAGATCCTGAAATGGTTGGCGATGTTTTAGGCGTTATGAAAGACGTGGCTAAAGAAGGAATGACCATGCTTGTGGTTACTCACGAAATGGGATTTGCTAAAGAAGTGGCAGACCATGTTCTATTCTTTGATCAAGGGCACATTATTGAACAGGGGACACCTGAACAAATCTTTGATCATCCACAACATAAACGAACACAAGACTTTTTATCAAAAGTGCTATAATCCAAAAAAGACAGTTGAAAAATCAACTGTCTTTTTTATTTGAGTCAGGGTATTGCGAGGAATTTTAAATAATGTTAATCTTTTATTTATCTGAATCAATCGCGTTTAAACTAAATAAGAAAGAGGGAATCCTGGCTGTAACGAATTGTCGTGAATGATTCTGTAAATAAATTAGATTTTTATAGGAGAAGAAATAATGATTATTAATGAATAAAAAATTATCTATTAATGTAATACTAGCTATTTTAGCTGCAGGTGTAATGACGTTTAGTGGGGTAGTTGTGGAGACGTCGATGAGTATCACGTTCCCAACTTTAATCTCAGAATTTAACATTGGAATTAGTACGGTACAGTGGATGACCACTATTTACTTACTAGTATTATCCAGTATTATCCCGTTATCCAAATTTTTGAAGAACAAATTTAAAACACGCAATTTATTTGTGACTGCGAACGTACTATTCATTATTGGTTTAGTACTTGATATTATTGCCCCTAACTTTTGGTTATTATTGATGGGCCGATTTGTTCAAGGAATAGGAACAGGGATTGCGTTACCGTTGATGTTTAATATTATCTTAGAAAATGTACCAAAAGAAAGACTAGGATTCATGATGGGAATTGGCTCATTAATTACCGCTTCAGCATCAGCTGTTGGTCCGACTTTTGGTGGTGTTGTTTTAAGTACATTAGGTTGGCGTTATATTTTCATTTTGTTAATTCCAGTTTTAGTGATTTCTCTTGTATTAGGGTTATCCACAATCGGCAAGTTGAACAATGTATCTGAACCTTCTGAAAGATTCGATTTGCTAAGTTTTGTATTGATTATACTGACTTTTGCGGGCTTAATTCTAGGAATTAGTAGCATCAGTCATCACAGTTTAGCAAGTTTGACCGTTATTTTACCTGTGGCAGTAGGTGTTGTCTCATTATTCTTTTTTGTTAGTCGACAAAACAGCCAAGTTTCACCACTTTTAAATGTTAAAAGTCTAAAAAATACATCGTTTGCTAAGTATGTATTCAGTTTTTTCGTCACTCAATTCGTGACGTTGGGATTAGCGTTTATCGTCCCTAACTATGTTCAATTGGTTAATCATAGTAATTCAACAGTAGCTGGTTTGATCTTGCTACCAGGTGCTGTTTTAGGGGCGGTTATGTCACCTATTTCAGGTATTTTACTTGATCGACTAGGTGCCAAAAAGCCAATCATTACGGGTGTGATTTTGACAATTATCCCGTTACTGATTTTGAGTATTTTTGCTTATAATTTAAGCGATGTGTTTATCACAATTTTATACACGATTATCATGTTAGGAGTAGGACTTTCATACGGTAATATCATGACTCAAGGATTGAGTTACTTACCTGGAGAAATGAAAGCCGATGGTAATGCTATTTTGACAACTGTTCAACAGTTTTCAGGTGCAATTGCTACAGTTATTGTTTCAACAATTATTGATTCAACGATTCAAGCGAGTTCAACTAGTGAAACAGTAGCAACTAGCCAAGGGTCAATGTATGCAATGATTTTCCTTTTGGTCTTAACGTTAGTCCAAGTTGTCATGATTTGGTCAACAAATGCCAAATCAAATCAATAATTAAATTAAAAACCGCCAGTAACTTTTGAAATCTAAGCGCTTTCAGTGTAAAATAAAGATGTAATAACACAAATGCGAAGGAGAAATCAATCATGGCAAAATTAGTATTTATCCGTCACGGACAAAGTGAATGGAACCTAAAAAACCTATTTACTGGTTGGGAAGATGTTAACCTATCAGAACAAGGTGTTGAAGAAGCTAAAGCAGCAGGACGTAAACTTAAAGAAGCAGGTATCGAATTCGATCAAGCTTACACATCAGTTTTAACTCGTGCTATCAAAACTTTACACTTTGCACTAGAAGAATCAGGTCAACTTTGGGTACCAGAAGTTAAATCATGGCGCCTAAACGAACGTCACTACGGTGCGTTACAAGGTATGGACAAAAAAGAAACAGCTGACAAATACGGTGAAGACCAAGTTCACATCTGGCGTCGTTCATACGATACATTACCTCCACTATTGAGTGCAGATGATGAAGGTTCAGCAGCAAACGACCGTCGTTATGCTGACCTTGACCCACGTACTATCCCTGGTGGAGAAAACTTGAAAGTTACTTTAGAACGTGCAATTCCTTTCTGGGAAGACCACATTGCTAAAGACTTACGTGCGGGCAAAAACGTTATCGTTGCAGCTCACGGTAACTCACTACGTGCGCTAACAAAATACATTGAAAACATTTCAGATGAAGATATCATGGATGTTGAAATGGCTACAGGTCAACCAGTTGTTTATGACTTGGACCGTGATCTACAAATTACAAACAAAGTTAAACTTTAATTTTAATTATTTGTTAAAATCAATCAGTTTAGCTGACAAAAAACTCTTGATATCGTAAAATTATCAAGAGTTTTTTATTTGAAAGGAAAATAATAATGAAAAAAATCATTGGAATTATTATGTTGGTTGTTATTGTAGTATTTGCAATATTTGCCTACAACTACTATCAAGATACTTATAAGAGTCAAAATGCTTACGCTGTAGTTAAACAAGAGCCAACAGTTGAAGCAGAAAAAGATAGTAAAGGTCAACTAGTAGCAGATAGTAATAATAAACAAATTTACAACTACAACTATAAAGTGACGTTCGTATTCGAAAACGGTACAACACAAGATACTGACTTCTCTGTAAAAAGTATCAATAAAGATAATATCCCATATGCTGTTGGTCAGTATGTAAAAGGTGAATTATCAAAAACACGTGTAAATAACACAACATTAGTTGAAAAATCACAAATTCCACAATCTGTAGTAAACAAATTAAACTAATAAAAAAGCCTTTTGAAATTAATATTTCAAAGGCTTTTTTTAGTAGTTATTATTAAGCATTTTCACTTGATGCTGTGTCAGTATTAGTTTGTGTTGCGCTAGCGTTTTGAGGACCACTTGCAAGACTCCATGTGATTGTTGCTGTGTATGCTTTAGCTTTTGCGTGACCACCCGGAATAAATAATTCTGTTTTATCTGGATCAATCAAGTTAATCCAAGTACCTGCACCATTACCACTAGTAGCATTCATAAGGTTTTGATCTACTGAAGCACTTTCTAGAACGATACTTTGATTAACTTCTGGTGCACCGTTAGGATTTTTAAAAGCAGCTGTTGCTTTAGCATTTTTAGAGCCAATCGTAAGTTTAGCTCCTGGAAGTGTATCACCGTCTGTAGTAGTGAAACTAGAGATTTTGGCAGTTAAGTTCCACCCAGTTGGATTACCACGATTATCAGTTACTTGGATAAAAGGTGTTTGTTGATCAGCTTTTCCAGGTTTAGAGGATAATGTGTGATTATCGTCTCTACTTGAGATAGCACGTACCCCAAAGTCAAAGTTTGAAACGTAGTCAATGGTCAAAGGACCTTCAGCGCCTGTGCCCTTATTATTTGGATCATCAGGGTTAGCTGGTGATCCAGGTTTAATAGGTGTAGTTGGGTCCAAAGGATTTACAACTTCATTTTTACCTTTACCTGCTTCAAAGCTAACTGAAGATGTTGACTTTTCGTCGGCATTTACTGTGTTAGTAAATGTAAGACCTAGAAGTGCGCTTGCGCTCAATAAAGCTAATAGTTTATTTGTTTTTTTCATTATTTTCATCCTCTTTTTTTCTGTTTTTTATAATTAAGAAAATAATTACTGCAATCAATAATATGATGAGTAACAACAATAAGATTGACAAGTACAACCAGTAGTTAACTTTACGTTTGACAACCGAGTCAGTATCAACTTGGTTTGAAACATCAGCTGTAACCTCAAATTCCTGATTCCAAGACCAAGTATGAGCACCGGATTTAGCTGTTCCAACAGCACGATATTTTCCTGCAGGTAAAGCCCCATTTGATAGTGGAATAGATAAGTTAAAGCTACTATTTGGTGCAACTTGGCCATTAGATGTTTTGTAAGTTTCAATGACTTTACCAGAAGCATCCTGAATAGTATTTTCTGAACTTAGTTGAGTAATAATAGCTCGAGTATCATTACTTATGTTTACTTTAACGTAAGGATAAGCATTTGAAGTTGTCATCTCTGCTTTATTAGCTACTAGTTTTGGAACGACCGTTAATTTCTTGTTCATACGTAGTTGGACCGCGTTTGAATAAGTAAAACGGTTGGTGATAGCAAAGCTACCATTATTAGATTGTTGATTGCTGCTGTCATCATCCAAATAAACTGTGACACCGCCTAAAATCACCCCCTCAAAATGTTCTGTAGGATAAGTTAAATTAAAGTTAATTGTTTGAGTACCTTTAGCTGGAAGTGTTATTTTTTGTTTGCGGTCATTTGTGATTAACTCGCTAAACATGGGACCAGTCAGGTTTTTCTGGTTGTGATCATCATAGATAACAGCTAAACCATCTGAAGTTAAACCGTTATTGGCTTCTATGACGAATGTCCTAGGTATTGAATCAGAATTCCGAACAACAAAAGACAGTGTTTGTGAAGCTCCAGGTGTAATAAGCAAGTCATCATAATTAGCCGAACTGACTTGATTTTCTGGAATAACGGGCTCTAATTGAAAAGGAATTTGTGAACTAGCTGAGACCGTTTTGTTCTCCCAGCTACTACCCAATCCAATTAAGCAAAATAAAGCAATGACTAAATATCCGAATTTTAATTTATTATGTTTCATGTCTAAACTCTTTTCTAATTGTTATGGACCTATAACAACAGACCATTTAGCTGTACTACTATATTTTTTAGCTAGTGCTTGACTCAAGTTGACGTCTAATTTAAGACCGTTATCGGGAGTGAATTCAACGCTATAGTGTTGAACAGAAATGTCAGGGTGTTCAAAGACAGTAACCTGACTATTTGGTTCAATTGGTAGTTCGCCAAAGCTGTAGTTACTAGGTAATACGTCACCATCTGTAGTTGTGAATGGTGAGATTGTCAAATTTAATTTCCAAGAATCTGATAGCTCTTGTAATCCTTCTATATTGATTACTTGGTTAGTTGTAGTTTTAAGTAGTCTGTTTTTACCGTCAATTTCGATGTGACCAAAATCAATATCGGATGCTGAAACTAGCTTGATATAGTCCGAATCTTTTGGGAGTTCACCGCTAGTGACCACCTTTTGTGTAGCTGTAGCTGTTTTTCCACTAGTATTAGAAAATGCTGTCGCAGTGATAGTATTTCTAACAGTAAAGTACTTACCCTGTGGAAGTTTGTATGAAAATTTCCCATTAGCATCAGATTTAATATGATACTTTTTAGATTTATCGGTAACATCATATGAGGTTAGTGTAGCTGTTGGTATTGCTTTGTCACCTGAGAAAAAGACGAGAGCATTTGGTTCTGTTTTCCCTTCGAGTGTGTAACTGTTTGTTAAAGTTTGATCATTCGAAAGTGGATTCAAAGAGATAGATAAGTCTGGATAGCCTTCAAATCTAATATGGTTAAAATTTTCAACTTTAAAGTTTGAATTCAAACTATTAACAATTGTTTGTTTATTACTACCAGAGGTTACATTCCTTGAATTATAGTTATTGTGAGATGCTTTAAGTGAGTAAACAGGGTCCCAAATAAAGCTAGCATCGCCTAATTTACCGATGTTCCATGCACTGACTTTTTGATAACTGGTTTCAAAAGATATAGTTTGAAAAATTTTATTATTAAGTGACTTACCCTTACTATCTGAATCTGGTAGCTGACTAATATCAATATCAATTAATTTAGCGCTACTAAAGTTTACTTTTGAATTGGCGCTAGTTGATTTAATAACTGAAGTATTTTGAACATTTCCTGTTAAGCTAACGAGTAATGAGCCATACTGATCAACTTGAAGGTGACCATTTTGTTTCAAATCGATTAACCCATTAGAGTTTGATGAAGTTGATCCTAATCCCGATCGCTCAATGTTTCCTCTAATATTTAAAGTTGCATATTCAGAAATTTTAAGCATCGCTGCAACATCTATAATTGACTTTGACTTAGCAGCGTTAGAAACGTTGTTATTAAAACGATCGTCTAAGTTGATGTTTAGTGTTGCATATTTATCTAGAACAACTGAACCAGAAGATGCACTAATATCGATAGCTGATTGTGGCGTCTTAGATCTAGTATTTATAGTTAGTTTTGAGTTTTGATTACAGAACACACCACCACTTAGAGACAAAACAAAACCGTCATATTCACCACTATTTCCAGTATTGTCTAATGAAGTTAAGGTGACATTGCTATTTTTCCCAAGTGTTATTCCTCCCCCAGAGGCCAGTCTAAAAACGCCAGCATCTTCTGCAGATCCATTGTAGATGGCGTTCTCTTCAAAGATAACATTCGTTGCTTCAATGTTAACCTGAGGAATTCCTTGTGTTTTATAACTCTGGTTATCGAAGGGAGAGGTGTACTGATCGGACATGGACTTATTCGTTACTTTACCAGCAAAAACAATATCATAAGTATAAGAAGCTGTAAGTTGCGCACCTTCATATGTCACATTTTCATATTTTAGATAGCCATAGCCGAATTGTCTTCTGGGTGTATCTCGTGTAGAAGTACTACCACTGTACTTGAATGGGCCATAGAAGTTTTGTCCATACATGTGTAACCCGATAATTTCAAGCCCCATTGTTACGTTAGGGGCGATGACATCATTGTTATAAAAGCTAATACCTCTAAAATCAACTTTATGTCCATTACCATTAATGAGCATTCCTTTTTTGGGGATTACTCTATTTGTATTTGAAGTAGTTTCATCATTAACAATATCATTACGAATATTAATTTTAGTTATAGATTGATTCCTAATCGCAGCATCAAGACTACTCCAAGTTGAAACATCGATTGTGTTTTCTTCAATATCTGAAGGAGAAGTTAAAGTCAGTTTTTGATAATTGGATAAAAAGAAATTACATAACAACGAAGAAGTCACTCTGTCATTGTTTGCTTCTACTTGCGTGTTTGCATGTGAGGTTGAATTATCTGTAACACCACTCAAACCCGTAGAAGCAGGTGAGGATGTAGGAATGTAAAGTTTTTTAATATTAAACCAGTTTAACTCGCCGAATTCCTGTGAAGCGTAACTAGCGCCTTTTTTATTTTGTACAGCCAAAATGTCTTGGTTTTTAAATAGAATTCCCCTGTTAGTTGTAGGAAGTCTAACTAGATAGGCACTACTTGTATCAGATTTAAGTGTTAGTATCTCTAAATTAAATAATTCACTAGAATCAACTTGAATTTGTCCCCCAGAGTTAAAGTTTAATAGATAACTACCAGCTCCTGTTAAAGCAGCTTTGAAATCAAAGGTAGCCCCTTTTTTGATATCAAGTGAACTGTTACTCCCAAAGTTAAGACCATTTGAAGATGACAAAATATCCGGAAGATTAACAGAAAATTTTCCGTTTTCAGATATGCCAAAGTAGGTGTTTGTACCAAAGTCGAATAAATTTGCACTAGGAGAACTATTAGTAGATGTATCTTTTTCATCAACAGTGAAAGTAGCATTTTTATCAATTAAAAATTGAGAGCCAGCTCCTTTCATGTTAACAATACATGCTTGTCTTAAAAGACGACCATTAATGTGAATATCGAAGTTCGATGAATCAGAAACAGATATGGTGGAATTTGCCTTGGTACCCATATTAATAACGGGATAGGTTTGGACCCAGGCATTATTTCCTATATTTCCTTCGACATTAACAATTAACTTTGATGATGCACCAATATTGAGGTGTGATTGCGCTGAGGCGGACATGTCAATAATTGTTTGATTGTTTGACTTTTGAGTCATTACTACATAACTATTTGATTCAATTTTTAAACTTTCAGTAGTAATTAAAGGATATAAAGAAGCCGAAGAATACAGTTTAACCGATGTATTATTACCTATAGTTAATTTACCACGATCATTTAATTTGAAAAGATTATAATTATTGTTTGAGGCTTCTAATACAGTACCGTCAGCGATTGTGACGTTAGCAGACTCAAGTGCTTCTTGATCGCTAGCGTTGTATAGTTCGCCATCATAAAGATACTTTGGTGTCAGCTCAATTTTGATATGTCCTCGAAATTCAATATCACTGTGATACGAAGAAATCATTTGAGCACCTGTATAGTTAACATCTTTGTAGACAAAAGTTAACTTTCCAGCATTATTGTTGTTATTAGCAGTATTAATTCTAGCCGCACTTAACATACCGTAAAATGCTCCTTGAAAAATATCTAAGTTAATCGTTGTAATGGTATAAGTTGCTGTTTTGGGTAGCGTTTCACTGTTAAAAGTAAAATAACTATTTTTCATATTAATTCTGTGACCATTACCATCAATTACCAAGTCACGTAGCTTAGAATTATTTGTACGACCTAGTGTAACTGTTTGAGAGTTGGGAACATCTGAAATGTCGTTTTTGAATCTAATGTATGAAACAGATTCATCATCCAAAGCATTTTTTAGTTCTTCCCAACTCCCAACTAAGGTTAAATTTGGAATAAGCTCTGCAGTTGGAATGGGGTTTGTAGCTAAATTTTCAACTGGTAAGCTTGTTTGGGAATAGCTTGTGCTTTCTTGTTGTTCGCTAGTACTGCTTTCGTATTGAATTGTTTCTTCTGCTTTTGGTTGTGATCTGTAGAAGCAAAAATTCAAAATTAAAGCAACAGTAACGAACAATAGAGGCATTACATATTTTTCTTTCATCGCATCACCCCCCTTTTTTTATTATTTTCACTTTAATTCTATTCCTATGTTGCAAGTCTACACAAACATTAACTACTCGAATTACTCAAAAGGATATTACAAGTAATATGTTTGCTTTATTATTTTACTTTATTATTTAAAAAATTGGTTCAAAAACTTGCGCTTGTTAAGTATTATTTAAATAATTAAAAAAATATGGCAAAAAAAAGAAGCCTTGAAAAAGGCTTCTTTTTTATTTTTTAATCACTTCATTAGGATAACTGTCTTCAGTTAAAGCAAGGTGGAAGTTTTCATAACTTGTTGTAATCATACCTTCAAGCGCAGGCTTTGTTAAAGAACCCATGTGAGGGGTGATAATGGCTTTAGGATATAAATTAGTTAATTCAGTAATCGTTTCATTATGCAATTTCTCAGAAGGGTCGAAGTTGTGACCGAATACTTGGCTTTCATCAACCAAGACATCTGCCGCAAATCCACCTAAGCGATTTTCTTTTAAAGCGTCAATAACAGCATCATGATCGACTAATTCACCACGAGCAGTATTAACCAAAATACCAGTTGGCTTCATTTGGTTAATAATTTCACGACTGAACATTTTTTCGTTTTTACCACGAACATAAGGAGCATGAATTGAGATAATATCACATTCTTGTGCAAGTTCATCAAGACTAACGAATTTTTCAACCGTATCAAGTGAGAATTCTTTCACACTCAAGTCGTAAGCTAATACACGTGCGCCCAGTGCTTTCCACATTTTAGCTTCAGCATAACCGATATTACCCATTCCAATAATTCCAACTGTACTTTCATGAATTTCTGGACTAAAGAAATCAGGTGTTACTTTAAACTGTTTTTGAGATGTACGATTTGTTGCTAAAGCTGTATGACGGAACAGCATCATAGCTTGTGTAAAGGCAAGTTCAGCAACAGAGCGAGGTGAGTATCCTGGAACACGTGTAACTTTCATGCCAAATTCTGCAGCAGCATCTAAGTCAATATGATCAAATCCAACTGTTCTTGTGAATACCAATTTGATGCCGTATTCTGCCATCTTTGCTAAGTTTTGGCGATCAGCAATGCAATTTCCACGAAGTAACACCGCATCGCAATCTTCAATTAAATCAATATTATCGTGAGTTAAAAACTCCGGTAATAATTTTAAATCGTAATGATATTTATTTAAATTTTCAAAGTAAGGGGCTTCATAAGAATGAACACCATAACAACCAATTCTAAAAGTCATCTCAAAAATCCTGCTTTCTAGTTAAAAATAGGGGTTTGGGCAATTAAGTTTAAAATTACAATCCAAATTGGAATTGCAATAACGGCACTAAAAGTTGAAATAAGTGAAGCATTTGATGTTAGCAAAGCATCACGGTCAAAACCAATGGCATAAGCTGCAGCAACTGTAGCAGTTGGTGTTGCCATCATCACAATCACTGTTGCAAGTGCCACGTTATCCACAGGTAAGATGTGGGTAAGTGTTAGCAATGCTAGTAAAGCTAAGTTAAATAGGGGAACTAAAACAACTTTGTTGAATGAGTAGTACCAAGATAACTTATCACTGGCAGCTTTTTTGAATGGAATTGAACCTAAGGTAATCCCAATTGCAAGCCATGCTAGTGGTGAAGCCAAGTTTGCTAAGTAAGTTAGCGGTTTGTAAATCCAAGGAGCAGTTAAATCAATTCGATAAAAAGCAACATCTACAGTTTGCTTAGTTGAACTTTGTAAAACAGAAACGTGAGGGACTAAATCTTGAGCTAGCCATAGAAACAATCCAAGGAATGTCGCAATAACAACTGGATTTAAAAACATTTGTTTAATATTTTTTATTTCTAGTTTTAAGCCTGATAATTTGATGTAGGCATATGAATAAAGGAAAATGCGGTAACCAATATTGAAAATTGAACTATACATGACACCTTTAGCACCCCAAACGGCTCCAACAATTGGAATACCGAAGAAAGTTGTTGAACCAAAAGTGGTCAAAACAGCTAAAACTTCTTCTTTGTCTTTAGGAAGTTTTTTGTAAAGCAATGGGGATGCAAGAATTAATAATATGTAGATTACAATTCCCCAAATTAAGACGTTCATACCTTGGCTAAGTGTTTTGCCATCGATATTTTGCATAAAAGAGTTAAAAGCTAATGCCGGTAAAGCAACAGTCAAAACAACTTTTGATAATGTTTTACCGACTTGATCTGTCAGAATATTCTTTCGGCGCAAGAAAAATCCAAGCATAATAATAAAGATAGTTGATGAAACCGCGCTAATAACATTCATGTTAGTTAACGTTTCAGATAAAGATTTCCACATTGTGAAAATAGCCTCCAATAAATTTTTGTAGTCGTCAATGACAAGCGGTATTATAGCAACCTCAAACTTCAATTGTCGTTAATTATTTGCTAAAACAGTTAAAAAAGTGCGTTTTTGGTCTGTTTTTTAAGTTAAATCACATTTTTGGTCTGCATTTTAGCGGTCCATTTAAAAAAGTGGTTCCTACCACTTTTCAAATTAAACTCTCAAAAATTTTATGTTATAATTATAAAAATGGTTTTTAATGTACGCTTGTTGTCAGTTTGTTGGTAACAAGCGTTTAAAACGAAATTTAATTGAGAAGGTTGTCGAAATGAAGAAAAAACCCATACTTATTGGTGTTACCGGTGGATCAGGTAGCGGTAAAACAAGCGTTAGTCGTGCGATTTATGATAGTTTTTCAGATCATGCGATTACAATGTTAGAACAAGATTCTTATTATAAAGATCAAGGCCACATGCCTTTTGAAGAGCGTATGAATATTAATTATGATCATCCATTAGCTTTTGACACAGACTTATTAATCGATCACTTAAAACGACTAATGAACTATGAGTCAGTCGAAAAGCCTGTTTATGATTACGTTTCTCATACAAGAAGTGATGAAACCATTCTTCAAGAACCAAAAGAAGTTATTATATTGGAAGGTATTTTGATTCTAGATGACCCAAGATTACGTGATTTGATGGATATCAAGATTTATGTTGATACAGATGATGATATCCGTATTATTCGTCGAATCAAACGTGACATGCAAGAACGTGGTCGTACACTTGACTCAGTGATTGATCAGTATCTTTCTGCAGTGAAGCCAATGTACCACCAGTTTATTGAACCTACAAAACGCTATTCAGATTTAATCGTGCCAGAAGGTGGCGAAAACTTTGTAGCGATTGATTTAATCAAAACGAAAGTTCGCAGTATTTTATCTCGCGAAGGAAAGTTATAGGATAAATTATGAAAATTTTGGTGACAGCTTTTGAACCGTTCGGTAAAAATACGATTAATGCATCAGCTGAAGTTTTAAAAAAACTACCTTCTCAAATCGAAAATAGTAAAATCGAAAAGCTATTATTGCCAACAGTATTTAAAAAGGCCACTGATGAGTTAATGACTTTTTTAAATCAATTTCAACCAGATGTTGTCATTTCAATGGGAGAAGCAGGTGGTCGTTCGCAAGTTACGGTCGAACGGGTTGCCATTAATATTGATGATGCACGTCTACCCGATAACGATGATCAAACGCCAAATCAAGAATTGATTCGAGCAGATGGTGATGATGGTTATTTTGCCACACTACCAATTAATGCTATTGTTGATGCTATTCAATCAATTAATATTCCTGCAAGCATTTCGAACACTGCAGGAACATATGTCTGCAATCATGTGATGTATGAGGGTCTTTATTGGGCAAAGAATCAAGAAAAAATCGTTCAGTCTGGCTTTATACATTTGCCTTACTTACCCGAACAAGTTGTTCAAAGCGGCCAAAATCTACCCTCATTATCGCTTGATTTGATGACAAAAGCGATTGAATCAGCTATTAAGACTATAATAAAAAGTTAAAATAAGTCGATATCAGTTTACTTATTTTGTTACTATGTTATATTATTTTCAAAAAGATTTGAGGTTCTTTCCCCTATGAATGACCGTAATAATGAATTTTTAACACGTTCACAAACGAATCATTTACGCAAAATGAATCAAAAAAAGCGCCGAAATAAACGAATTCGTCGCTTTATTTTGGCGCTTTTTGCGTTGGCGATTGTGTCTTCAGGGATGTACGTGTGGTATTTATATGCACAGTCAAAATCAGCGATTAATCAATCTTATCAACCAACTAGTAAAGATATTGAAAATCCCAGAACAACAGATGCGTTTAATGGTGAAAAGTCTTTCTCTATACTATTATTGGGAACGGATACTGGGGCTGAAGGTCGTGAAGAGTTGAACGGGAATAGTGATACAATTATGGTAGCAACTGTTAACCCCAAAACACAAAAAACAACCTTAACCAGCATTCCACGTGATACGATGGCAGAAATGGTTTCAAGTAAGAATTTTAACATTCAAAAAATTAACGCCGCTTATAACATAGGTGGTGCAGATATGGCGCTTTCAAGTGCTTCAGAATTGTTGAATATTCCGCTTAATTATTATATGACTATCAATATGGGTGGACTTGAGCAAGTGATTGATGCCGTCGGCGGTGTTGATGTTGATGTTCCATTTGACTTTAGTTATGGTTGGACGAACTTTAAAAAAGGTAAAATGCATCTAACCGGTCATGGTGCACTTGACTACTCGAGAATGAGGTATGAAGATCCTGAAGGGGATTATGGTAGACAAAAACGCCAAAGACAAGTGATTGAGGCAATTTTGAAGAATGCGATTTCGTTTAATTCACTCCAAAACTTTCAATCAATTTTGAATTCTGTTTCCCAAAATATTCGAACGAATGTTACCTTTGACGATATGGTCTCAATTTTTATGCATTATCGTTCATCGGCTAGCCAAATCGAATCTGATTATTTACACGGTATGAATGCTTACATTGGTGGTGCATCTTATCAAGTAATGGCTACAAGCGAGTTACAACGTGTTTCTGATAAGTTGAGAAAAGAATTGAGTCTACCAACCGAAAAAATCGAAAATAATGAAACACGACAAAATCAGTTAAACACAACTTTCTCATTTGAGGATTATACAACTGATCAAACTTACTACCTCTATTCTAAAAATAACGACAATTTACTTTGGAATGGGTCAAATTAGCAGGTTTTTTCCTGCTTTTTTGTTTTAAGAATGAAAATTATTAAGGGGATTAAAATGTTTAGTCACATGGATTTAAAGTTAACAATTTTATTTATTGGATTTGTATTTGGAAATTTTGTTACAGCATTTTTTGTTTCAAAGCTGTATACTGATAAAAAACCAACTGAATTTGGTTCCAAAAATGCAGGGACTGCTAATGTAGGTGCTGTTCTTGGAAAACAAGCGGGATTTCTAGTTTCACTTGGGGATGTTTTAAAAACAGTGATTGCGATTGTTTTATCATGGTATCTTTTCCCAGAAATCCCGCAACCGTTAACAACTTTATACGCTGGTATTGGATTAGTTGTTGCCCATAACTTCCCATTTTGGCAAAACTTTAAAGGTGGAAAAGGAGTTGCTGTAACGGGAATTGTCGCGATTTTGTATAATTGGCAAGTTGCCATTCCAGTACTGTTAGTGGCTTTGGTTATTATGATTATCACAAAGAATTTGACAATCCCGCCATTGTTTGCGATCACAGGAATTACAATTGTCTCTTTTATTGTGAACCATAACTTCGAAGCTTTTATCTTAATGGCAATTTTATCAGCCTTGATGTACAATCGCTTTTGGTCAGATATTCAAGATATTATTCATGGTCGTGCTAAAGAGGTTGACGTTTTAAAATCAGTTAAACAAAAATATCAAAAAAAATAAGCGTATCCTACGCTTATTTTTTTTCTTTTATGATGTAAATTGGTCGATTCTTAACCTCTAAAAAGATTTTACCGACGTATTTACCAATAATTCCTAACGACAACGTCAAAATACTGCCGATTAATAAAAGCACCACAATCATTGAAGGCCATCCGGGTGTTGGATTGCCAAAGAATACTGCGCGGAAAATAATAACGAGTAGTGCGATACTTGATGCAATAAATGATAAGCCACCAATCCAACTTAATAGTGTCAGTGGAAACTCAGAAAATGAAATAATGCCATCCATTGAGTATTTTAGAAGTTGTCTAAATGACCAACTAGTTGTGCCAGCCATACGATCTCTGTTTTTGTAGGGAAGATACTTTGTTTTGAATCCAACCCAACTAAACATGCCTTTTGAAAAGCGATTATATTCGCTTAATTCAAGCAGTGCATCGACCATTTGCCTTGTCATAATTCTAAAGTCACGTGCGCCATCAACAATTTCAGTTTCAGAAATCTTGTTAATAATTTTGTAGAATAGTCTTGCGAAGAAACTACGAATTTTTGGCTCCCCGTCACGTGATGTTCGACGTGCACCAACCATGTCATAGCCTTCTTCTTTGATAGCCTTCATCATTGTAGGAATCATTTCTGGTGGATCTTGGAAGTCAACATCCATCAATCCAACATAGTCGCCAGTAGCGCTTTGAAGACCAGCATAGATAGCAGCTTCTTTACCAAAGTTACGAGAAAAGTTAACAAAATGAACATGTTCAGGATCTTTTTGATAAACTTTATCTATTTCTTGTTGAGTCTGATCACTTGAACCATCGTTAATGTAAAGTAATTCATAATCATAAGGCAATGTTTCAAGTAACTGACTCAAGGCATCGTAAATCAGAGGGACATTTTCTTGCTCATTATAGCAGGGCAAGATAAGTGATAATTTCTCATTCATTTTAATATCTCCTTTTGCAGTTTTAATAATATCATAAATTAGATTGAATTCTTACCGAAAATTTTTAATGTTGACAAAATTTAAAACCTTGGCTATTCTGTATATAAGTTATTCATGGCAATAAGTAGCAACTTAGCTCAGCGTTACAGAGAACCGGTGGTTGGTGGAAACCGGGCAGGCTAAGGGTTGTCGAAATACCCGCTAATGACTAATAGCTTCGGATGAATTCCGTTATCAATCTTAAGAGGGAGCATTTTGCGTGCTCTGAATTTTGGGTGGTACCACGATTAAACTAACAATTATCGTCCCTAGCTATTTAGCTAGGGGCTTTTTTTATTGAAAAAATTAGGAGGAAGTTCAAATTATGACAGACTTTAATATTATTGAAGATTTAGAATGGCGTGGAGCCGTTAATCAACAAACTGATGAAGAAGGTCTTGCAAAACTAACCGAAGAAAAGAAAATTAAAGTTTACTGTGGGGTTGATCCAACAGGTGATTCACTTCATATCGGACACTTAATTCCATTTATGATTTTAAAACGTTTCCAAGAAGCCGGACACAAACCAGTTATTTTGATTGGTGGAGGAACAGGTTCAATCGGTGATCCATCAGGTCGTAATTCAGAACGTCAATTGCAAACACAAGAACAAGTTAAACACAACGAACAAGCTTTAACTCAACAAATGGTTGATTTATTTGGAACTGAAAACTTCCAAATTGTGAATAACTATGATTGGTTATCAGAAATCTCACTACTAGGATTTTTAAGA
This sequence comes from Holzapfeliella sp. JNUCC 80, assembly GCF_053667655.1. Classification (NCBI taxonomy): domain Bacteria; kingdom Bacillati; phylum Bacillota; class Bacilli; order Lactobacillales; family Lactobacillaceae; genus Holzapfeliella; species Holzapfeliella sp. JNUCC 80. The sequence goes on from NZ_CM132205.1 coordinate 191,121, forward strand.
GATTACGGTAAGTTATTTAACGTCAAAACGATGTTGAACAAAGAAGTAGTTGCGAGTCGTTTAGAAGTTGGGATTTCATACACAGAATTTACTTACCAAATTCTACAATCAATTGATTTCTTGAAACTTTACCAAAATCACAATGTGCAGTTACAAATTGGTGGTGCTGATCAATGGGGTAACATTACGAGTGGGACTGATTTGATTCGTCGTGTTGAAGGTAGTGAAGCCAAGGCTTATGGTTTAACTATTCCATTGATGTTAAAAGCTGATGGCACTAAGTTTGGTAAAACAGCAGGTGGTGCAGTTTGGTTAGATCCTGAAAAGACAACACCTTATGAATTCTACCAATTCTGGTTAAACCAAGATGACCGTGATGTTGTGAAATACTTGAAATACTTTACTTTCCTAAGCCATGAAGAAATTGATGAATTAGCAGAAAAAATCAAAACAGCTCCTGAAAAACGTGAAGCACAACGTCGTTTGGCTCAAGAAGTAACTGCTTTCGTTCACAGTGAAGAAGCTGTTAAAGAAGCTGAAAATATTTCTCAAGCGCTATTTTCTGGTAACATTCAAGACTTAACTGTTTCAGAAATTGAACAAGGATTCAAAAATATGCCTGAAGCAACTATTTCAAAAGAAAAACGTAATATCTTGGACTTCCTAGTAGATGATACAAAAATCGAGCCTTCTCGTCGTCAAGCACGTGAAGATGTCAAAAATGGTGCTATTTACATCAATGGTGAACGTCAACAAGAATTAGACTTCGAAGTTGACCCAACATCGCATTTTGATGGAAAATTTGTTATTGTACGTAAAGGTAAGAAAAAATACACATTAGTTCACGTTCAATAAGGAAGAATAGTTCATGGATAATCACTATTATATGATTAAAGCAAAGGCAAAGCAGCTTTTGTCTAGACACCAACCTTACTACATTAGCCTGACAGCTTTAGGTAATATTGGATTTATTATTACTCGCTTTGTTGCGACAATATTTTTAATAATGATGCTTTCTCAAGTTATGCAGGCTAGCATGTATTATTATTACGTGAGTGATAGTATAAATTCATTTAATATTGTGGCGTACTTCTTTGGCATTGCTTTTTTAGCTTCACCTGGGCTCTTATTAGTTAATTGGCTTAATCGGGGAATGGATATCAAGTTTTTAGAGTGGTATCGAAAAGAAGAAGTGAGTGACGATGCTTCAGGAATAAAAGATAGTTTTGCGTTGTTTAGTCATAATCGTTTTTTCCCATACACAATCTTAAGTGTTCTGGTTTTGATAACAAAAATGATTACAGCCGGTATTGCCGGATTAATCGCAGTGTGGTCAACACTATTCATTGCGTTATTTAATAGTCTAGATTCAACCACTAACTTTTTGGCAACAATCGTAGGTGCGCTTGTTTTTTGGGTAATCAAAAATATACTTGATTTGTTTATTAGTCAGGTTTATCTGGTCTATTATGATTTAATGAATCAAAATAAAGCAAGTTTTGCATTAGCATTAGCGCAAAGTTTGAAAATGATTTCCAGGAATTTAACGCCTTATATTTGGCTTAATTTATCATTTGTTGGGTGGAATATTTTAGATTTTTGTTGCTTTGGTATTTTAAGGCTAGCTTGGTTAGATGCCTATATCAGAATGACTTATGTTGGGTTTTATGATTACATGAAAGAAAAAGAAAGTGTCGGGTAATCCCGATGCTTTTTTATTTGAATCAAGATGATGATTATGACATAATCAAATTTATTAAACGGAGGAATTAACACTTATGAATCGTATTGAAATCAAGCAAAAAGCACGAGATATAATCACAGAAAATAGAGGTTATTATTTTGCTTTGACATTAGTTTCATCATTACTTATTGTATTTCAATCAATTGGAACCGTTAGTCAAATTGCACAATTAATCCAAAGAATCATTAACGAAATTGCGAGTAATACACTAACAACTGAATCTGTTATACGCGCGACTGAATCAGGTGATGGCGATATGATGAGTAACTTATTATTTACAACTATTTTCACCTTGCTAATTATGAGCGTTAGGATGGTCCTTTTAATTGATTATCGAAAAACGACTCGCGACAAACAGTCAGGAATTAAAGATACTTTTTATATTTTTGGCAAAAATAGATGGGTACCGGCAATCTTCGTGTTGATATTAAATGCGTTGTATCTGACGGTGCTAGGAACAGTATTAACGCTAGGATTTATTTTAATAGCAGGATTTATTTTTGTCCCTATTCTCTTAGCAGCTAATCATAATACGATTGTTGTTATTATAGTTAGCATCTTGTTACTTGTTTTTTCGTTGTTTGTCTTAATGGTGGCTATTATCTGTCAAAACTTTACTAGTCAAATCACTTATCTTTTACTAGATAGTTATGGTAAGGGTGAAAGTTTTTCTTCTGCTTTTACACAAAGCTTTGCTTTAATGACTAAAAAAGAAAATATCAAAGAGTATTTAATGTTACAAGCATCATTTATTTTCTGGAGTTTACTTAATAGATTAACATTGGGGATTTCTGGATTGATTTTCTCAAATGTTTACATCGAAATGAGTTATGCTGGGTTTTATGAACAAATTAAATCAAAATAAAAAAACTTACTGCTTGGCAGTAAGTTTTTTTATTTTCTAAGTTGCGCAAGTAAAGCTACTTTTTTAGCATCTGAAACATAAGTTCTAGATTTGAGTACTTGATAATCTTTTTTGATGATTTCAAGTAAAATACCTTTGTAGAATTCAACTGCTAACTTCAATCCTAAACGGCTTTTTGAATCAGAAATATCAGCAAGCAATAAATCGACTTTTTGATAGTAGTTTAAAGCCTCAGTTGTTTTTTCCTTAATGAGTTGTACAAGATCATCTGATGCAGTGGTTGCTTTGAGATCGGCTAAGTCAACTTGATAGTAATCAAGTAGTGATTTTGGTAAGTAGACTTTGTCAGCTAAAGCATCTTCTTTAATGTCACGCAAGATATTGGTTAGTTGCATCGCTTTACCCACGTCAATAGCAGCTTGATGGTTGAAAGGTTGATTATCAGTTAAAATTGGCATCAGCATTAAACCCACAGTACCTGCTACGTTATAGCAATAATCATCTAAATCTTTAGATGTTGTGATGGGAGTTTTATTGAAGTCTTTATTTTGTCCTACAATCATGTCGTCAATCCAGCGGTAATCAATGTTAAAGTTGTGGAAAACTAATTTCAAAGCTGGCCAGGGTGCTTGAGTTGTGGATAATTGACCTTCTTTGAATTGTTGCCATTGCAATTTTAATTGGTGAAAGTTGTCAGATTCTTGATAATCAACACTGTCATCTAGCAGACGTAAAAAATGGTAGAGAGCATAAATACTATTACGTTTTGCAATAGCTAGTGGCTTGAATGCAAAATAAAATGAAGATGAGTGCTTTTTAGTCACTTTAATAGAATCTTCAAATAGATTTTGATGTTGTTTGAAATGCGCATTTAAATCTTTAGTCATTAGGTTCAATATCTTTCTTAAGTTCATTTGCAGCTAACTGACCACTCGTAATAACAATCGGAACACCAGCCCCTGGATGAACACTAGAACCAGCAAAATAGAGATGTTCAGCGTAAGGGTATTTATTGTGAGGTCTGAAATAATTACTTTGTAGTAATGTTGGTTTCAAACCAAAAGTGGCGCCATTAGCAGCATTAAATTTGTTTTTGAAATCATCAGGTGTATAAATTGTTTCACTGACAATGTGGGATTGTAAATCTGCCATACCAGGTAATTCAGAAACTTTATTTAAAATTTGTTCTCTAAATGTGGCAATAGTTTCATCATTCCAATTATCGTAAAGTTTCAAGTTAGGAACTGGAACCAAAATATAAATTGATTCGCCTTTATCATCAGGTGTGAAACTACGATCTAACTTAGAAGGCATGTATAAGTAATAAGAAGGATCAGTAGGCAAACCAGACTGCTCTAATTCTTTGATGTTTTTTGTGAAGTCATTAGCCATCTTTAAATTATGTAAGTTAAGGTTTTGATATCTTTTATCTGTTCCTAAATATAATAACAAACATGAAGTCCCATATTCTAACTTATCAATTTTATCTTGTTGATATTTGCGTTTTTTTAGTGTTGAATCTTGAATCAAATGATTCATGGCATAGGGGAAATCAGCGTTAACGATAACACCATCAGCAGGTATTTGTTTGCCCGCAATCTTGATACCAGAAGCGGTTTTGCCATTAAAAGTAACTTGATCTACTTGAGTGTTAAGGTGAATTTTTCCGCCTAACTCTGTAAATCGTTTTTCAAGGGCTCTTGCATATTGATACATGCCACCATCAATGAACCAAACACCATAAATTAGTTCAATCATTGGGATGATGTTATAAATAGAAGGCCCATTGTAGGGAGAAACACCAATATACAGTGTTTGAAAAGCCATTAATTTGACTAAATCTTCATCTTTAAGATATTTTTTTAACGAACCATATGATGAACCAAAAGTCTTAAGTTTTAATGCATTATACAGTGTTTTGGGATTCCAAAAATCAATTGGTTTACGAAATGATCGTTGAATGAACTGATCTTTAGCAACTAGATAACGTTTATAAATATCATTGAGATAACTTAAAAAACCAGAGAACTCACTTGGTGATACAGACTCATATTGGGATGCAAGTTTAGTTAAGTCAGACGTTAGGTAGGTTTTGTCATGGTCATTTACGAAGACATCCATAAAAGGCTCAAGACGTGACATTGTAAAGTAGTCGTCAGGGTTAACACCTGTATCATGAAAAACTTGTTGATAAATGTGTGGCATCATCACAATGGTTGGACCAACATCAAATTTGAAGCCATCTTTTTCAAATCGAGCCATTTTACCGCCAACTTGACTGTTTTTTTCGTAGATTTCTACTTGATAACCCGCGTTTTGTAAATAAATAGCAGCAGATAGTCCACCAATACCGCTACCTACAATAATAACTTTTTTCATAAAAGTCCTCCTAAAATTTAAGCAGAATACGTTGTATTTATTATAGATAATTTTTCACAAAATACCAAAAAAAAGCTATTAAAAAACATAATCTCATATTTCGAGATTATGTTTTTTATTTTAGTCGTTAATTTTTACAAAGATGTAGTCAGCGGATTTAGGGCTGATGTTTAAAAAGCGACCGTGAGTATCACTGACATTAATGGTGCCGTCAAATGGCTGATGGCCTAAAATTGTTAGTTTGTCGCCAATCTTAAGATTGAGACTATCAAAATACATCAAAAAGTCGTGATTATCAATAACTCTTGTAATTGTAACTGTGGTGTTTTCTTCGACTTCACGCAAAATCTTTTCATCTTCATCAAATGCTAGTGGTGAATTATCAGGAATGATGCCTCCATGCGGGCAGCGTTCAGGTTCACCTAAAAACTGATTAAGGCGAGAAATTAACAAGTCATCTGTCGCATGTTCAAGCGTATCAGCAGCATCGTGTAATTCCTCGATACCATATCCTAGTTTTTGACTCAAAAACGATTCCCAAATACGGTGTCTTCTAACCATTTTTGTTGCTAGTTTTTGACCACTTTCAGTCAAAGCAATTTGGTTGTAGGGTGTGTGTGTCACTAACCCATCATTTTGAAGTGAGCGCATCATTTCTGTTACAGAAGGCGCGCTAACTTGTAAGACATCTGCAATATTTTTGTTTGTTATTTTTTTTCTATCGTAGCTTAAATCAAAAATTGTTTTTAAATAATTTTCTTTGTTGGCTGATAAGTTCATGTTTTTCACCAATCCTTTGACCCTAGTATAACAGAAATTAAACGAATTCATTAACCCTAAATATAAGGGTGTTACAAGTTGAAATTGTACCAAAAAAGGCGTATAAAGAGAATAGAAATATTTATGCGGCCATAGCTCAATGGTAGAGCATCTGCTTCCCAAGCAGAAGGTTGCGGATTCGAGCTCCGTTGACCGCTTTACAAAATCTATTGACAATCATCGGTATGATTGTGTATATTATTTGTTGTAGTTATTTGCCACTTTAGCTCAGCAGGTAGAGCATCACCATGGTAAGGTGGGGGTCGCCGGTTCAAATCCGGCAAGTGGCTTCATTAAAGGTCGTCTTCATTATTGAAGGCGGCTTTTTTTATTTTGCATATCTAAAGGATTCAGGTAAAATAATAACTGATTACGACTAAACGATCGGAGGCAGTCATTTTGAATTTATTTGAGAATGAAACGCATCAAAATTATCTAAGATACCATATTTATCCAAAGCAAGGATTATTAAACGATCCTAACGGACTTTGCTATTTTAATGGGGAATACCATGTTTTTTATCAACTAAACGAAGAAAAAACAGACCATTCAGTTAAAGCTTGGGGACATGTGACTTCTAAAGATTTAGTTCATTTTGAAAGACAAGATGTTGCATTACGTCCTGGTGAAAATAATTACGATAGTGGTGGTATTTTTTCAGGTTCAGCTGTTGTACACGATAACCAGCTTTATCTATTTTATACAGGGGTTATCATTGAAAACGGTGAAGAACTTGAAGCTTACCAATGTCTAGCAACATCAAAAGATGGTCGCAATTTTGAAAAACAAGGACCTCTATTTGAAAATCCTAAAGGGTATCATATCTTTCATGTGAGAGACCCTAAAGTTTGGTTAGGAAAAGACCAAAAATGGCATATGGTGATTGGGGCTCAACTTGAAGAAACTGCTCAAGGTGATATCATTCATTACCAATCAGATGATTTATTGAATTGGGAGTTCACAGGTTCTATTTTTGAAGATAATCATGAAAATTTAGGCTTTATGTATGAATGTCCAGATTTGATTTCATTTGATGAGCAAGATGTTTTAGTCTTTTCACCGCAAGGAATTGCAAATGAACGTTATCGTTTCCAAAATAATTATCATAGTGGTTATTTTGTTGGTCAGTTTAACTACGATTCTTCAAAGTTTGAAGTTCAATCTGATTTTGAAGAATTAGATTATGGATTCGAATATTATGCACCGCAAAGTTTTAGTCATGATGGGTCAATCATTCAATATGGTTGGATGGGTATGATGCCAACTGAAAAAGAACAACAAATTCCGTCAATTCAAGACAATTGGGTTCATAATTTAACCTTACCAAGAGAGTTGACACTCAAAGGTCAACATCTCTATCAAGCACCGATAAAAGCGCTTGATAATCAGTTTGAAAAGCAAGCCACTTTCTCAAAAACACAAACAGTCAATTCAAAAGCGATGAAATTATCTTTTAACCCTGACTCTGAATTTGAATTAGATTTGTTTAATCATTTGAACTTATCTTATGAGTCAGGTGTCTTAACTTTAAGAAGATCCGGCTGGACAAAAGCGACAAAAGATGAAGTGAGAAGATTGAAGGTTAAAAGTATTAATCAAGTGGCTATCTACTTAGATTATTCAACCATTGAAGTCTTTATTAATAATGGTGAATATGTGATGTCAGGGCACTACTTTGGCCAACAAAGTGATATAATAACATTAACCAAGGGAGAGTTTGAGGTAGCTTACGGCTACTATGCAAATTCTTAGGATTTTCTAAATACAGTTGCATTTTAAAGGCTATTAACTCACAATTTACCTTATAGGAGGCTATTTTATGCTAAAAAGAAATATTAAAGTTGCAGGATTCCTAGCTTTAGTAGCATTGTTGCTAACAGGTTGTTCAGGTAACAACTCAAGCTCTGATTCTGTATCAACATCATCACAACAAACATCAAGCTCACAAAGTAGTGAACAAAGTTCACAATCTTCAACTTCTTCAAGTTCAAGTAGTGAAAGCCAATCAAGTCAATCAGAAAAACAAACACAGGCATCAAGCTCAAGTTTAAAAGAAATTGACAAACAAATTTATAACTTAATTTTACAAGATATGAAGAACCGTCATATTGCACAATCAAACTATACAATTGACGATTACATTTACCAACCTTCTGCTGGAGCTAACGAAATTACAACTTATCAAGTACTTGAAAATCACCAATCTGCAAATATGAAAAACAATGGTGCTGATCCAAATACTGCTCCTGTTGTTGGAAAATACCAAATGCGTGCTAATGGACATCTTTACTATTATGATCCAATCGAAAACCAAAATATCGATACTGGCTACGCAGCTGGATAAAAGCTAGACTTTTCTAGCTTTTTTTTATAGGGTAAAGGATGAAACTTTGATATAATAGCGGTAGTTTTTTTCGAAAGGTTGCTAAAAATGAACACCCCAAATTCAAAAATCGGAAACTTAACTCGTTATTTTATTTATTTAATCATTTATTTCATTTATTTATTCTTTCAATCTCAAGCAATAGAACATGGTACGAATCATTTGTTTTGGACCATTGGTCTAATTGTTATATTCGGTTTGTCTTGCTACTTCTATTTAAGACAGTTTGTTTTAGAAGAGCGTCGTTTTTTCAAGCGAGAGTATGATTCTTGGTCTGTTCATATTAAGTTAATTGTGATTGTAACGGCGATTATTGCTTTGATTAGATTATATGTATCATTTCAACAATATGGTGGGCATCTAGCCTTAACTTCTCCTCAAAGTTTTTACTTAGCTAATGCTACGACAACTTTATTTTGGTCAAGTATCGTTTTTAAGGGAATATTGATGTCAATTTTACAAGGATTTATCGTAAATGGCTTTTTCTTTAATTACTTTTTTAAGCGTAATACGTTAATTGATACACTATTAGGTTTAGTAATGTCAGGCTTAATCTTTTCTATCTTAAACTTTTCACAGTCATTTGTTTTGTTTACATTACATTGGTTGATAGGAATCGTTATCTCATTTGTTTATTTAAGGACATATCGCGTGAGTATCTCTGTTTATTTACTCGCAGTTAATGCCATTATGACAATTATTTTATTTTAAAAAAAGCTTAGCAAATTTTTGCTAAGCTTTTTGTTTATCTAAAAATGTGGGTAGTTGTGTCGGAACAACTAAGTTCAATTCATGCATTGCACGACTGGCGATAGTGTATAAAATCTCGCGATCACCTTGTTGTGGATAATTTTCTTTTGAAACGTTATCCACAATGACACTGTCAAACTCAAGTCCTTTAGCTAAATAAATAGGTAAGATACAGAGCCCTTTTTTAAGGCTACGGCTTTCTTGAGTCAGTAGATTGACATCAATTCGAGCTTTAAGTTTTTGATAAAGTGCTTCGGCTTGATTTTGAGTTTTGGTAATAATCGCAACCATCGGATACTTTTCAAGTTGGCGATTAATTAGCGAGACGTATTGCGTCATGTCATGTGCGTTTTGAGTTAAGAAGTGAGTTTTTGGAGCGGGACCTTGCCGACTAAATGACTCAATATGATCATTTTTATCGAGAAGTTCCTTAGCAAAATCAGTAATTTGCTTAGAACAACGATAGCTGGTGTTAAGTTCAATGTACGTTTTGGATTCGTTTTTAAAGATTTCAGGTATTTGATCATAGGTATTTGTATCTTGATCGTACGAAGTAAAGATATTTTGTTTATAATCGCCTAAAAGTGTTAGTTTTGCTTTTGGGAAGCAGTGACGAATATAAGCCATGAATAGTGGTGAATAATCTTGCATTTCATCAATGAATAAATGCTTAATAGCAAAGTTTTGACCAGATCCTGTTAATAAATCACGCAAATACAAAATAGCAATGGCATCATCTACTCTTAAAAAGTGGTTTTCAATATCTTGGTCAACTGAAATAATCATTTCAGTAAATGCTTCTTTTGATACTGAAGATAGGTTAACTTGCTTTAAGAATTGCAAGTAGGTCTGATAATTATCGATGAATAGGTCATTGTAAATTGCATCATATAATGGCTGATAATCTTCTTTGGCAAGTTGATAATTCAAAATATCTCGTTCTTCATCAATTGTTTCATCATCGCTGACGAACTGTTCATGATAGTAGTGAAAATCAGAATCAGATAAGTTTTCAACTTGTTCTTCAACGGTATCACTTTTTGCATGATCAGCTACGCGTTTTTTAAGAAGTTCAATTAAGTTGTTTTTAGTTTGTCTAAAACGTTCACTCAAAACAAGTTTTTGAGGTGTTTGTTGATAAATTTTTAGAATTTCTTGTTGGCTAATGACAACTTCACCATTTAAAGTTAAATCATTGAAAGCCAAAGTATCACTAGGTGTGCGTTTGAGATAATCTTGAAGTGCTTGATAGAGGTTAAGACTTTCTTTGAATTGTCTGATTTCTTTAGCAGCTTGTGGGAAATTATGTTGATCACGTTCAAAACGATCAAATAACGATTCAATGCGAAATCCTTCATGACGTTTCATTAAGAAGTCAGATAAGGTGACTTGTCGCATATTTTTTTCACCTAAGCTTGGTAAAACTTCAGAAATATAATGGCTGAAAAGATGATTAGGTGAGAATAAAATGATTTGGTCGGCATTAATTTCGCTTCGTGAATGATAAAGTAAATAAGCAATCCGTTGTAAGATAGCAGACGTCTTTCCGCTTCCGGCAACCCCTTGCACGACTAAAACGTCAGAAGAGGTATCTCTAATAATCTTGTTTTGTTGATGCTGAACAGAGGCAACAATATTTTTAAGATGTGTGTCACTGTTTTCATTTAAAACATCCTGTAACATTTCGTCACCGACTGTTTCATTAGTATCAAACATTTTAGTGATTTGGCCGTTTTCAATTTTAAATTGGCGTTTTTTCAATAATTCAACATCAGCTAGATGTCCTGTTGGTGTACGGTAACTGGCATTTCCTAAAGTCCCGTTGTAATAAAGTGATGAGATTGGTGCTCGCCAATCATAAACGAGAAACTCACCATCATCGTCAATTAAAGAAGAAGTCCCAATGTAAAGTGACTCTTTTTCACCATCTTCATCAATATCAATTCGACCAAAGTAAGGTGTGTTTTTAAGTAGATTTAAACTTTTTTCTTTATTTTCAAGAATTGTTTCACTTTCAACGGTTAAAGCAACAAGTTGTTTTTGTTGTTGAATCGCAGCGTTCGTTTCCATTTGGTCATCGACTTCGATTGTATTAACTTTAGCTGTATCACCGTAAGAAGATTCGACTTTTCGACGTTCTTTAAAAGCAATTTCTAATTGTTCTTGAGTATCTTTTAATTGTGTATCAACTTCGTTAACGACAAAGTCAACACGTTGTTGTTCTTGTTGTTTTTCATTATTTTGTGTCAAAAAATCACCCATTTCTTAAAAACTTGTACAAATAAAATGACTATAACATTGTAGACCCATTTAACAATTAAATAAATAGTAAGTTAGGGAATCTTTAAATAGATTTTGACAAATTAAAAAGATGTGGCTACAATATTAACAACTTAATAAATAATTATCTAATGTTTAGAGTAGTATGATAATTGACTTTTTTCAAAGCGAGCAGTGAAGGTGAGAGACTGCAAAATAGATTATCTGAATGGACTAAAGTTGTTCATTAGAGAAGTGTCGTTAACTTTACTAACGAGAGTGAAAGTTACATAGTAACTTTAAAACTGGTGGCACCGCGTATAAATTCGTCCCGTTATATATTAATTTTTAATATATAGCGGTTTTTTATTATCAGGAGGAAATTTTATGACTAAAAAAGAAGTTTTATTAACAGGAGATCGTCCTACAGGCAAAATGCACTTAGGACATTATATCGGTTCATTTAAAAACCGTGTCAGAATGCAAAATAGTGGTAATTATGATCCCTACATTATGATTGCTGATACACAGGCGTTAACAGACAATGCCCGTAACCCTCAAAAAATCAAAGATAGCTTGATTGAGGTTGCATTAGATTACTTAGCTGTTGGTTTAGACCCAGAAAAATCAACAATCTTTGTACAATCACAAATTCCAGCATTACATGAATTAACAGCTTATTACTTAGACTTAGTTTCAGTAGCTCGTCTTGAACGTAACCCAACAGTTAAAGCTGAAATCAAACAAAAAGGATTTGGTGATAGTCTACCTGCTGGATTTTTAATCTACCCTGTTTCACAAGCAGCAGATATTACAGCTTTTAAAGCTACAACTGTTCCAGTTGGGGATGATCAAGCGCCAATGCTTGAACAAACACGTGAAATTGTGCGTACATTCAATCACACTTATGGCGTTGATACTTTGGTTGAACCTGAAGCAGTTCTACCACCAAAAGGACAAGGTCGCTTGCCAGGTCTTGATGGTAATGCCAAAATGAGTAAATCATTGGGTAATGCGATTTACTTATCAGATTCAAAAGAAGAATTAACTAAAAAAGTAATGTCAATGTATACTGACCCAACTCACGTTCGAGTAGAAGATCCTGGACATGTTGAAGGTAACATGGTCTTTACTTACTTAGATATTTTTGATTCAGATAAAGAAAAGGTCGCACAACTAAAAGCTGACTACCAAAAAGGTGGCTTGGGTGATGTCAAAATCAAACGTTACCTAAACGAAGTTTTAGAAAAAGAATTAGCGCCAATTCGTGAACGTCGTGCAGAGTTTGCAAAAAATAAACAAGCAGTTTATGACATGCTTGAAGCAGGTTCTAAAAAAGCGAATGCGATTGCTGAACAAACCGCTAAAGAAGTTAGAGAAGCTATCGGGTTCAACTATTTTTCAAAATAAGATAGACTATTTCATAAATTAATGATAAAAAAGGTGTCATAATCTTTGTTATACTGAAGATGTTGATGCCTTTTTTAGGTATTGCCGTTTATAATTCGTTTTGAAAGGATAAAGTTCAATGAATTTAGAACAAAATATGAATAGTCGATTAGACAGGGTAAAACCTTCGGTTATGATGAACTATAACGCTGAAGTGGCTCAAATTGAAGATGTTATTCGATTAACAGTCGGAGAGCCGGACTTTAATACTCCCGAGCACATTAAAGAAGTAGCGATTCAAGCGATTCGTGATAATGAATCACACTATACGACTCCTCAAGGTAATCCAAAATTAAGACAAGCTATTGCCAAATTTTTAGCTAAACACTACAACGCACACTATGATGCAAATGAGGAAGTTTTGGTAACGGTTGGTGCTAGTGAAGCCATTTATGATAGCTTGACAGCTATCTTAAATGAAGGCGATGAAGTTATCGTTCCAACGCCAATTTTTCCACAATACGCACCAATTGTTGAATCAAATGGTGGTGTTGTGAGATTTTTAGATACAACAGCAGACAATTTTGTTTTAAAACCTGACAGGGTTGAAGAAGCGATAAAAAACGCAAAAGGCAAAGTAAAGGCGATTATTTTAAACTACCCGAATAACCCAACAGGTGTCACTTATTCTCGAAAAGAGTTAGATGAACTAGTTAAAGTCTTTAAAAGACATGAAATTTTTGTGATTAGTGATGAAATTTATAGTGAATTAACCTATGGTAGCAATCATGTTTCAATGGGTGAATTACTAAAAGAACAGACGATTTTAATCAATGGATTGTCTAAATCACATGCGATGACTGGTTGGCGAATTGGGATGATTGCTGCACCAAGTGAAATTATGAAGAAAATCAGTTTGGTGCATAAATTATCGGTTGTTACAGCACCAACCTTCATTCAGATTGCAGCGATTGAAGCATTAGAAGCTGGTGAATTTGATGCAGAAGATATGAAGGCTGATTATTTGAAACGTCGTGATTATTTAATTCATGCGTTATCTGAACTAGGATTTGAAATCAAATTACCAACAGGTGCGTTTTACTTTTTTGCTAAATTACCTCAGCAAGTTAACCAAAATGGCTATGAATTTGCTTTAGATTTGGCTTATCAAGCAAAAGTTGCATTTTCACCAGGTGAAGCATTCTTCGGGCATGACAATTACGTTAGAATTAGTTATGCTGCAAGCATGGCACAACTAGAAGAGGCTGTTGCTCGTATTTCTAAATATTTATCAAAATTAAGTTAAAATAATTGCATGCTTGAGTGACTAAAGTATAATTAAGTACCATAGTTTATTGAATTATTTTTGAAAGAATGGAGTATATTCTATTATGAATCAAAACAAACGTCGTGTTAGTCCATGGGTATGGGGTATTTTAGCAGTAGTTGTTGTGATTGCAATTTTCTTTATTTCAACTTACAACAGTCTTGCTAAAAGCAGTCAAGATGTGGACTCTCAATGGGCACAAGTTGAAAACCAAATGCAACGCCGTTACGATTTAATCCCTAACTTAGTAAACTCTGTAAAGGGAAGTATGGGACAAGAACAAAAAGTTTTTGGTGATATTGCTAAGGCACGTACAAGTTATGGAAATGCCAAATCAACACAAGAAAAAATGGATGCTAATGGTCAACTTGATCAATCTGTTGGCACACTGATTAATGTGATTGGTGAAAATTATCCAACATTGGGATCAAACGCTAATGTTCAAACTTTAATGACACAGCTTGAAGGAACAGAAAACCGCATTGCAACTGAACGTAAACGTTATAATGATGCTGTTTCAACTTACAACAAAACAGTTGTTGGTTTCCCTAAAAATATCGTGGCTAATATGATGGGATTAGGCTCAAAAACATACTTTAAAGCAGTTGATGAAGCCAAAACTGCGCCAACCGTTGACTTTGGTAATACAACAGGATCATCATCCTCATCAGCAGCTTTGATTCTTCCACAGTCAATGAGAGTAATTTAAGGCAGTGAAACGCCTTAATTTTAGTCTTTTAAGTGGATTATTGGTGGCGTTAATCGCGATTATTTTGAGTAGTAATCAGCAAACAACGACTGTGGATGCGATGATTAACATCCCTAATACACCCTATTATGATGAATTAAATATTTTATCAGATAAGACTAAAGAAAATATCGAAGATCAAAATCAACTTTATTCAACAAGTAAAGAAAAACCACAAATTGCAGTAGCTGTTGTTGACTCAACAGAAGGTGATTTAAACACTTATGCTACTGATTTATTTCAAAAGTGGCGCTTAGGTAATAAAAGCGATAACAATGGTGTTTTGATTCTTTTTGGTTATAACGAAGGTAGCCAAAATGTTCGAATCGAAGTCGGCTATGGTCTTGAAGGTGCTTTACCCGATTCATTAAGTAAACAAATTTTACTCAATGAAAAAGATAAGCTTAAATCAAAAGACAAAGCGACAATTGACCAAGGATTGAACAACGTCTTTAGTGCAGTAAGTGTGGTTGTTGATCAAGAATATCAGCTCACGTCACTACAGGACAGTGGTGTTCAAAACAAAGTCAAGAAATACCGAGAAAACGCTAAAAAAGATAGTTCAGACAATTCTGGACCGGGTATCTTTTCGATTATTGTGATGATTATCATTTTCATTATTTTTATTTCGCGAGGTGGCGGCTCTGGTCGAGGTGGTTCCGGTGGAACTGGCTTCTTACTAGGGATGCTACTTGGTGGCTCTTCAGGAAATTCATCTGGCGGTGGATTTTCTGGAGGTGGCGGCGGTTTTTCTGGTGGCGGTGGTTCATCAGGAGGCGGCGGTGCCAGTATTTAAACACTCATCTAAGATGGGTGTTTTTTATTTTGTGAAATAAACCGATAATAGTTGACTTCATCTTGCCAGCGCTATATATTGAACGTAAGTTACACAAGCGTAACTAATCTGATAACTGAACAGTTAGGTGAGGCTCCTATATGGATATACGCTATTGCCCAGAACATCGACAGATGCCAATGGGTCAAACAGAAATAGTCGGAGTAAGGCTTTTTCCAGATAGCTATACAATTTTTGTAAACGCCATATAGTGTTAAAACTGAGCGAGTGTTCAATGTACAATGTGTCACATTTTACCCCCTTATTTAATTTTGTATCATGGCAAAATATAAGGGTTTTCTAGAAATAGCTGAGTACTTGCCTTTTGTTTTTGAAAGGAAGTTGACAAACATGTTAGAAAAAAAGAGAAATGGCGTTATGCAACAACAGATTGAAAAAATCAAGTTGTATGCACGCCAAAGTAACGAGGAAGTTCTAAGTGAGTTGCATACTAGTTCTTCAGGATTATCCGAAGAGCAAGCAATTAATCATCAAGAACAATATGGTGAAAATAAAGTTTCCCATGGTAACGGTGACACTAAGGTCAAACAATTTATTGAGGCTTTTGTGACACCCTTTACTGTCGTGTTAGTCGTATTAGCTATTGCATCCTTTATGACGGATTGGGTCTTTTCAGCACCACAAGATCGATCAGTAGCGACAACAGTTATCATGCTATTGATGGTTATTATTAGTGGATCGATGAGCTTCTTTCAAAGTCGTCGTTCAAGTAATGCTGTGGATAGCTTGATGAAGATGATTCAAGTGACTACTAATGTTATTCGCCAAGGTAAGTCATTTGAAATTGCAACCGAAAAGGTGGTAGTTGGCGATATTATTTCACTATCAGCTGGTGATATGGTGCCTGCAGATATGCGCTTGCTACAAACAAAAGATTTGTTTGCTAGTACAAGTTCATTAAACGGTGAATCTGCCCCAGTTGAAAAAATTGCAACAGCTAAGCCAAAAGATAATGAAGATTATTTAAGTTATCAAAATATGGCTTATTCTGGTACTAACATTGTGAGTGGGAGTGCTTTAGGAGTTGTTGTGGGAGTTGGCTCAAAAACTGTCTTTGGCCAAATTGCAGGTGAATTATCCACAAAAAGTAAACAAGTTACAGCCTTTGATAAAGGTATCCAATCAACTTCATGGTTATTAATCAGATTTATGTTGGTTGTTGCACCACTCGTTTTTTTGATTAATGGCTTGTTGAAGGGGAGCTGGCTTGATGCGCTGATTTTTGCAATTGCCACAGCTGTTGGGTTAACGCCTGAAATGTTGCCGGTTATTGTAACCTCTAACTTGGTTAAAGGATCAGTTGAAATGTCAAAACATGGCACTATCATGAAGAACATTGATGCGATTCAAAACCTAGGTTCTGCCACAGTTTTAACAACCGACAAAACAGGGACATTAACACAGGACAAGGTTGTCTTAGAGTATCACTATGACTTAAACCACACCGAAAAGCCTAAAGTCTTAACTTATGCTTACTTGAACAGCTATTATCAAACGGGCTTAAAAAACCTAATGGATAAAGCAATTATTGCAGAAGCTGGCAAAGAATTAGACACCGACCAAATTAAGTCTGATTATCGCAAAATTGATGAAATCCCATTCGATTTTAAACGTCGTCGAATGAGTGTCGTAGTTGAAAACAGTGATGATGAACGGTTATTGGTAACTAAAGGTGCGGCTGAAGAAATGCTAGAAGTCAGTCGTTATTATGAAATTGATGGTGAAGTTAAAAAGCTTGATAACACCATGCGTGATAAGATTTTAAAACAAATTGAATCTTTGAATGAAGACGGTCTTCGCGTAATTTTGTTAGCTTATCAAAAAAATCCTCGTCCAGCAGGAGCGTTTTCTGTTGCAGATGAACGTGATTTAATTATTTTGGGTAACTTATCATTCTTGGATCCACCTAAAGAATCTACTAAACAAGCACTAGAACAACTAAAAATTGATGGTATTGACGTTAAAATTTTAACAGGTGATAATGAATTAATTACGCGAGCTGTTGCCAAACAAGTTGGCTTAAATGTGGATAAGATTTATTCAGGTCAAGAACTAGAAGATAAATCGACAGACGAGTTAGCTAAAATTGTTGAGTCTCATAATATTTTCGTTAAGTTAACACCTGCGCATAAAAGCATGATTATTCGTCAGCTTCGTGCTAATGGTCATACTGTTGCTTTTATGGGTGATGGCATTAACGATGCACCTGCGATGAAAGAAGCAGATGTGGGGATTTCAGTTGATACGGCAGTTGATATTGCCAAAGAATCAGCGGATGTTATTCTACTTAAAAAAGACTTAAAGGTATTGGATACAGGAGTTCGTTTAGGACGTAAGGTATTTGGTAACACGATGAAGTATATTAAGATGACTTCAAGTTCAAACTTCGGGAATATCTTTTCAGTTGTTTTTGCAAGTTTATTTTTACCATTCTTACCAATGCAACCTTTGCAATTGTTGCTATTGAACATGATTTACGATATTTCATGCTTGGCGATTCCATTTGATGTCATGAGCGAAAAGTATTTAGAAACGCCACGTAGCTGGTCAACTAAAGGGCTTAAGAAATTTATGTTTTACTTTGGACCAACCAGTTCAGTGTTTGATATTTTAACTTTTGCATTTTTATTCTTTATTTTAGGACCTGCAATGTTAGGTCACACTTATTTTGATTTGAATCAAGCACAACAATTACAGTTTATGATGATGTTTAACACAGGGTGGTTTATTGAATCACTTTGGACACAAGAAATGGTGATTCATGCACTTCGTGATAAACGCATTCCCTTTATTCAAACTAAAGCTTCATTTCCACTAATGGTTTCAACTATTGGGGCTGGAATTATTGGAACAATTATTCCTTATTTAGATTTTGGGAAAGACTTAGGATTTGAATTACTACCTATTACTTATCTATTCTTTGTGTTATTAATGCTAGTTCTTTACTTTGTTTTGGTGACAATTGTAAAAAAACGTTATTTAAAACATGAAGACGAATTGATTTAAAAAAGATTGGCGATTTCGCCAATCTTTTTTGTTAGCCTTGCCATTGTGAAATAAAAATCGCTATAATTGGGAGTATATCTAAAAAAGAGCAGTATTAAGAAGAATTATGATTGTGATATACTGTAAACGATTATAAATAAGGAGTTTAACTATGTCTGATAAAACATTTTACGTCACAACCCCCATTTATTACCCATCTGGAAAACTAACGATTGGAAATGCTTATACAACAGTTGTTGCTGATGTTTTAGCACGTTACAAACGTCAAAAAGGCTACGATGTCTTTTTCCTAACAGGGACAGATGAGCATGGGCAAAAAATCGAAGAAAAAGCAGAAAAAGAAAAAACAAATCCAAAAGCTTATGTTGATAAGATGGCTGCTAGCTACAAAGAACTTTGGGAAATGTTAGATATCACTTACGACCGTTTCATTCGTACAACCGATGAAGATCACCAAAAAGGTGTGCAACAAATTTTTGAAAAATTACTCGCACAAGGTGATATCTATTTAGGTGAATATGAAGGTTGGTATTCAGTTAGTGATGAAGAATACTTTACAGAATCACAATTGGATGAAGTTTATCGTGATGAAAACGGTAAAGTAATCGGTGGTAAAGCACCTTCAGGACATGAAGTTGAACTAGTGAAGGAACCAAGTTACTTCTTCAAAATGAGTAAATACGCTGACCGTTTAGTTGAATACTACAACAATCACCCAGAATTTATTCAACCTGAATCTCGTCGTAACGAAATGATTAATAACTTCATTAAACCAGGTCTTGAAGATCTTTCAGTTACACGTACAACAATTGACTGGGGAATTAAAGTCCCTTCAGATCCAAAACACGTTGTTTACGTTTGGATTGATGCGTTGGCCAACTATATCACAGCGCTTGGTTATGGTTCAGATGATCACAAATTATATGACAAATTCTGGCCTGCTGATGTGCATTTAGTTGGAAAAGAAATTGTTCGTTTCCACACAATTTACTGGCCAATTATGTTGATGGCACTAGACTTACCACTACCAAAACAAATTTTTGGTCACGGTTGGGTCTTGATGAAAGACGGTAAAATGTCTAAATCAAAAGGAAATGCTGTTTACCCTGAAATGATTGTGAACCGTTTTGGTTTAGATGCTCTACGTTACTACTTAATGCGTGAAATTCCATTTGGAAATGATGGTATCTTTACACCTGAAGATTTCGTTGAACGCGTGAACTACGATTTAGCTAATGACCTAGGAAACTTGTTAAACCGTACAGTTTCAATGATTAACAAGTACCATCAAGGATACGTACAACCACTTGGTGAACATCTAACTGATTTTGATGCTTCACTTGAAGAAAAAGCAACTGAAACAATTGCTAAATACGATGAATTAATGAACAGTTTCCATTTCTCAAAAGCTTTAGATACTGTTTTTGAATTCGTACGTCGTGCTAACAAATACATTGATGAAACACAACCTTGGGTGCTAGCAAAAGACGAAAATAAAGCAGATGAACTAAAAGATGTGATGTCACACTTAGCTGAAAGCTTACGTTTAATTGCATTATTAATTAAACCAATTATGACACAAACACCTCACAAGATTTTTGAACAACTAGGTCTTTCAGAAGATTCAAAATCAGCTCATGAACTAGCATTTGGTGCTTATGACTGGGGTCACGTTGTGGCAACTAAAGCAACACCTATCTTCCCAAGACTTGAAAAAGAAGTTGAAATTAAATACATCAAAGATCAAATGGCCAACTCTAAAGATAAAAAACAAAGTCGTTCACAAAAGAAACAAGCGTCTGCAAAAAACGAGGAAAAAGTAACTGACAACGAAATTCAATTTGATGATTTTATTAAAGTTGAAATGAGAGTTGGACAGGTATTAGAAGTTGAAAAAGTAGAAGGTTCTGACAAATTACTTAAATTCCAACTTGATTTTGGCGAAGAAAAACCACGTCAAATACTATCTGGAATTGCTAACTTCTATCCTGAAGAACAAGAATTAAAAGGCAAGAAAGTAATTGGTGTTATTAACTTGAAACCACGTAAGATTTTTGGTCAAATGAGCCAAGGAATGTTGCTTTCTAGTGAAAAAGGCAAAAAAGTGCAATTAGCAATTGTGGATGATTCACACGAAAACGGAGCTGAAATCGGATAATGAAATTATTTGATGCACATACGCATTTAAACGATACGCCTTTTTTAGGTAAAGAGGCAGAGTATATTCAACGTGCAAAAGATTTAACGGTTACGGATATGGCCATTATTGGGTCAAATCCGGACATGAATCAACGTGCAGTTGAGCTGAGTGAAGAGTTTGACCCGCTTTATGCAGTAGTTGGTTTTCACCCAGATGATGCAAAACTATACAATGAACAAGAAGAAGCAGTTTTAAAAGATTTGCTTCAAAAAGAAAAAACAGTTGCAGTTGGCGAAATTGGACTAGATTATCACTGGGATGCTTCAAAACGTTCAACACAACATGAGGTTTTCGAACGTCAATTGCAGTTGGCATATGACATGAAGTTACCAGTATCTATTCATACAAGGGATGCATTTGAAGATACTTATGCGATTTTGAAAAATTTCGGTAAAGTTGACACTTATGGTGGTGTTATCCATAGTTTTAATGGTAGCCCTGATCAACTACAACAGTATTTAGACCTTGGATTGAATGTTTCTTACAG
This sequence comes from Holzapfeliella sp. JNUCC 80, assembly GCF_053667655.1. NCBI lineage: Bacteria > Bacillati > Bacillota > Bacilli > Lactobacillales > Lactobacillaceae > Holzapfeliella > Holzapfeliella sp. JNUCC 80. Next base: position 212,333 of record NZ_CM132205.1, read on the forward strand.
TGGTGTAGCTGCTTTTAAAAACGCCAAAGAAGTTCATGAATCAGTGATTCAAACACCGCTCGATAAAATGATGGTTGAAACAGATGCGCCATATCTAACACCAACACCTTATCGTGGTAAGCAAAATGAACCAGGTTATACTTACTATGTAGCCAAAGCAATTAGTGAATTGAAAGGAATCGACGTAGAAGAAGTTGCAGATGCAACTTATCGTAATACGTTGAAATTTTATAATCTTGACTGAATTTAAAATTGAAGAAGTGGTTGTTGTGGAAGGAAAAGATGATATCAAGCGATTGAATCTTTATTTTCCAGGTATCAAGACGATTCAAACTCAAGGATCTGCGATTTCAGATTCAATTTTAGACCAGATTGAGACGGCTTATCATAAGACTGGGGTCATTGTTTTGACCGATCCCGACTTTAATGGTGAAAAAATTCGAAAAAAAATTTTAGAACGCCTGCCCAAAGCTAAGCAGGCGTTTTTGCCGCGTGATAAAGCTGTTCCACAAAAGTCTGGTGGGAGTTTAGGGATTGAACACGCTTCAAAAGCGTCATTGCTTGAAGCTTTAAAGGGTGCGCGTTTGACACAACAACTTTATGAACCTGAAGTATCGCGCCATGATTTAATAGAGCATGGGTTAGTTTTTGGACCTAATGCGCGATTTTTAAGAGAACAACTAGGTAATCAGTTAAAAATTGGTTACGGGAATGCCAAACAATTAGAGAAAAAATGTGCGACATTTCAAATTACAAAAGAAGAATTTGAAAACGCAATGCAAAAAGTGAAGGAGAAATATGAAGAGTTTACCCATCGGTGATCCGATTAAGACATCACAAATTATTCATGATTACGGTTTGAGAGCAAAGAAAAGTTTAGGACAAAACTTTCTAACCGATTTAAATGTATTAGAAAACATTGTTGAGAGTGCTGAAATAACACCTGAAGATCAAGTACTTGAAGTAGGACCTGGAATTGGTTCTATTACGCAACAGCTTGCTGAAACAGGCTGTAAAGTCGTTAGTTTTGAAATTGACCAACGCTTTATCGCGGTTTTAGATGATGTGTTAGGCGAGTACGACAACGTGGCTATTATTAATCAAGACGTCCTAAAAGCAGATTTAGAAAAAGAATTATCGTCGTACTTTGACTTAGATAAACCAGTTAAAATCGTTGCTAACTTACCTTACTACATCACAACACCGATTATGTTTAAGCTATTAGATAGCCCATTGAAACTGACTTCGATGACAGTATTAATGCAAAAAGAAGTTGCTGATCGGATTGTTGCTGACCACGGTTCAAAGAACTGGGGGCCATTATCAATTGCAGTTCAAATGGTTGGTGATCCTGAAATTAGTTTTACAGTACCACCCAAATCATTTAACCCAGCACCTAAAGTGACTTCTGCTATTTTAAATCTAAGACTAAAAGGTGATAAATATCAAGATGTTGAATTTGATCATCAATTGTTTGATGAAGTTGTTAATGCCTGTTTCAAACAAAGACGTAAAACAATTTATAATAATTTGAAGCAAGCGTTTGGTTCAAAAGGTAAGTCTCCGGAAGATATTAAAGAAATCTTAAATAATGCGAACATTCCTGAAAAATATCGTGCTGAACAATTAACAATTAATGACTTTATTCAGTTGACTAATTGTCTTTCTTTCGGGTAAAATTATATAGTTTGAGACTAAAAATTTGCTATCCCTTGACAAATTCGCTATAATAGTGTTGCAGGGGAGAGTGAATATATGCTAATGACATTACAAAAGATTAAGCAACAGCTTGAAGACCATATTGGTGAAGATATTACAGTTGTGGCGCAAGCCGGTCGTAAGAAGATTACTCGACGTAAAGGAACACTAACTAAAACTTACCCATCAGTATTTTTGGTTGATTTGGACCAAGAAGAAAATCACTTTGAAAGAGCTACTTACAGCTATACTGACTTATTAACTGAAAATATAAAATTGGAATTTGAAGTTGTTCAAGACGCTTAAATTTTCCCGAACAATCATTAGTAATTTTATAGAATTACTAGTGGTTTTTTTTGTTTTGCGGTATCCTTGATACAGAAATATATACGGAGGCACATTTTATGAAACGATCAGAACGTCTTATTGATATGACGCAATATCTTTTATCAAAACCACACACGCTGATTTCGCTACCTTTTTTTGCGAACAAGTATGATTCTGCCAAATCATCAATCAGTGAAGATCTTTCTATTCTAAGAAAGACTTTGGCAACGAACCAAAACGGCTACCTACAGACAATAGCTGGTGCTGCTGGAGGTGTGCGTTACATTCCATTTATGGGACGAGTAGACGCAATCAATTTGGTTGAAGAATTGATTAAAAATGTTGATGATGAAGAAAGAATTTTACCTGGTGGTTTTTTATATCTATCAGATATTATTGGTAATCCTCAACTTTTACAAGCAATTGGTAAGTTAATTGCGACACATTTTGCTTTTAGTGATATTGATGTTGTGATGACTGTTGAAACAAAAGGTGCGCCATTAGCTGCTGCAGTTGCTAGCTTCTTAAATGTGCCGTACGTTATTGTTAGAAGAAAGCCAAAAATTACAGAGGGCCCAACTATTAGTGTGAACTATGTTTCCAGTTCAGGCACTCGTTTTGAAAAAATGGAATTAGCTAAGCGTAGCTTAAAGCCACACTCAAACGTGCTAATTGTTGATGACTTCATGAAGGGTGGCGGTACCATTAATGGTATGGTTAACCTTGTTAACGAGTTTGATGCTAATGTGAGTGGTATCTCTGTTTTATGTGAAGCTAAGTCTTCTGAAAAATCAGTTGCAGATTATGTTTCGTTATTGAATCTTGAAGAAGTTGATCCAGCAAACAAAGAAATTAAAGTTAATCCTGGAAATGTTATTGAAAGAACGAATTTCGAGGTGTTCTAATTGGGATATGTACAAGTCATTAAAACAGCTGTTTTATTATTTCCAATTTTAGCTTTAATTATTTCACTCCCAGTATTTATTAGACAATATCATAAGTACCAGGCCTTTGTTTTTTGGCGCGGAATTATGATTTACTCGTTTGTCTTCTATATGCTAGTGGCCTATTGTTTGATTATTTTACCGTTGCCTGACATTCAGGCAGTGGCAAACCTCAAAACGCCAACTTATAACCTACACTTATTTCAATTCGTAACAGAATTCAAAAATGAAACACCTTTGATTTTAAGTAAACCGCAAACTTATTTGCAAACACTTAAAAGTGCTAGTTTCATTCAACCTTTATTCAACTTGTTCCTAACGATTCCATTTGGTGTTTATCTCAGGTATTACTTTAAACGAAGCTTCAAGCAAGTTTTAGTGCTGGGATTTTTACTATCATTATTCTTTGAACTGACACAGTTAACGGGGCTTTATGGTATTTATCCAAGGTCTTATCGTTTGTTTGACGTTGATGATTTGTTATTGAATACGTTAGGTGCGATTTTTGGTTATGTACTGACGCCAGCAGTGACATTTTTATTCCCAACTCAAGACAAATTGTCACAAAAAGCAGGCTCTTTAAAGAATAAGGTATCGCTTATTCGCCGTGCGGTTGCTTTTGTGACAGATATGATTATTCTGGGCATAATGGCTTCAGCTATAGCAATTGTTTTAAAAATGGCACAAATAGCTAATCACTCAATTGTAGCTAATTTTTTGGCGGGAGTTATTTTGTTTGTTTTAATACCTTTAATCAAGGGACAGACTATAGGAAAATGGGCCGTTAAAATAAAAATAGTTGATGCCAGAGACGGAACAAAACCTGGCTTTTGGCAATTGATTTTTCGTCAATTTGAATTATATGGTGTTATTATCCCGTTCATGACAGTTGCCACACCTTATGTGTTATCGCTGTCGGGAAGAATTACTGAAGATAAGTTGACGCAACTTTATTTCCTATCAATTTTTATGTTGTTTCTGAATTTATTATTTGTCGGCTATTTGGTTTGGCAAGCGTTTAAGCCATCGCCCGTTTTATTTTATGAAAGATGGTCAAGGACCAAACAAGTGAGTCAGATAACAGAAGAGGAGAGCTAATCCAATGGATCAAAAAAATATTATTATTTTGGCTGCTGGTCAAGGAACCAGAATGAAGTCAAAACGTTACAAAGTCTTACACGAAATTTTAGGTCGTAGTATGGTTGACCACGTCTTGACACAAGTTGAAAAACTTGACCCACAAAACATTGTAACGGTTGTTGGTCATGGTGCTGATGAAGTTAAAAAGGCGTTAGGTGACCGCACACAATACGTTTTACAAGCAGAGCAATTGGGAACAGGTCATGCGGTAATGCAGGCTTCAGAGCTGCTCAAAGATAAAACGGGTAGCACTATTGTGGCTAATGGTGATACGCCGTTATTAACAGCTGAAACTTTTGAAAAGTTATTTGATTCTCATCAACAACTTCACGCAAAAGCAACAGTTTTAACAGCAAAAGCCCCTAACCCATCAGGCTATGGTCGTGTTATTCGTAATGAAGACAATGAAGTGATTAAGATTGTTGAACAAAAAGATGCTTCAGAAGCTGAAAAGAGAATTGATGAAATTAACACAGGTGTTTACTGTTTTGATAATCAAGCACTATTTGATGCTTTAAGTCAAGTAACCAACGATAATGCACAAAATGAATATTACATCACTGATGTGATTGAAATTTTGAAATCTCAAGGTGAAGTAATTTCAGCTTATCAAATGTCAGATTTTGATGAATCAATGGGAGTTAACGACCGTTTAGCTTTAAGTCAAGCAACTAAAGTGATGCGAAACCGTATTAACAAGAAACATTTATTAAATGGTGTAACCATTATCGATCCTGAAAATACATATATTGATGTTGATGTTGAAATTGGGTCTGATACAGTGATTGAACCAGGTGTTTATTTGCAAGGGCAAACGACAATTGGTGAATCTTGCGTGATTACAACAGGCTCAAAAATTGTAAATAGCAAGATTGCAGATAATGTTACAGTTAAGTCTTCAACAATTGAAGATTCAGTGATGGAAAGTCATACAGATGCTGGTCCATACGCGCATTTACGTCCTCAATCGCATATTAAAGAATATGCCCATATTGGTAATTTTGTTGAAATCAAAAAAGCCGTAATTGGTGAACATACTAAAGTTGGCCACTTGACTTACGTTGGGGATGCAACTTTAGAAGATCATATTAATATCGGCTGTGGTGTTGTTTTTGTTAATTATGATGGTGTCCAAAAATTCCATACAACAGTCGGTTCTCATAGCTTTATTGGTAGTAGTTCAAGCATTGTGGCGCCTGTTAATATTGAAGACCATGCTTTTGTTGCAGCGGGTTCAACGATTACAAAAGATGTGCCAAAACATGCCATGGGTATTGCACGACAAAAACAAACAAACAAAGAAGACTTTTGGAAACGACTACCATTAGCACAAAATCCAGATTGGAACTAGAATTAGTTTATTTTTTAGTCTAATTTTGGTATTATGTCTTTTGGATTGTAAGAAAAGTGGAGGAAAAAATGACAGATCAGTATTCAGATAAAAAGATGAAACTTTTTGCATTAAATTCAAATCAACCTTTAGCACAAAAAATTGCAGATACAGTTGGTTTAGAACTAGGAAAATCTAGTGTAAGACGCTTTAGTGATGGAGAAATTCAAATCAATATTGACGAATCCGTTCGTGGTTCAGAAGTCTTTATTGTGCAGTCAACAAGCGCACCTGTAAACGATAACTTGATGGAATTATTGATTATGATTGATGCACTACGCCGTGCTTCAGCTAACAGTATTAACTTGGTAATTCCTTACTATGGTTACGCTCGTCAAGACCGTAAATCACGCTCAAGAGAACCTATTACAGCTAAATTAGTTGCTAATATGATTCAAAAAGCAGGTGCAGATCGTGTATTAGCACTAGATTTACATGCTGCTCAAATTCAAGGATTCTTCGACCTACCTGTGGATCACTTAATGGGTGCCCCATTACTTGCTGATTACTTCTTAAATCAACATTTAGATGAAAACACAGTTGTTGTGTCTCCTGACCACGGTGGTGTTCCTCGTGCTCGTCGTTTAGCAGAATTCTTAAAAGCCCCAATCGCAATTATCGATAAACGTCGTCCTAAAGCTAATGTGGCTGAAGTGATGAATATTATTGGTGATGTTAAAGGTAAAAGAGCTATCATTATTGATGACATGATTGATACTGCAGGTACAATTACTTTAGCTGCTCAAGCATTGAAAGATGCTGGTGCAACTGAAGTTTATGCAAGTTGTACTCACCCAGTTTTATCAGGTCCAGCAACTGATCGTATTGCAAACTCTGCAATCAAACAACTTGTTGTGACAGATTCAATTAACCTACCACAAGAAAAAATGATCGATAAAATGGTTCAAGTTTCTGTAGGTCCGCTAATTGGAGAAGCGATTAAACGTATTTACGAAGATGAACCCGTAAGTCCATTATTTCAAACACGTTTTCAATCAAAGAAAAAATAAGTCAATTTAAAAAAGCTTACTGAGTAAAATCAGTAAGCTTTTTTGTTAGCATTATTTGTTTTGTTGTTTCAACAAGTCGCGAATTTCTTGTAAGTATACTTCTTCTTGACTTGGTTTTGGAGCAGCTTTTGGTTTTTCTTCTTCTTTCTTTCTAAGACTATTGAATGCTTTTGCAATCAAGAAGACAACGAAGGCTGTAATCAAGAAGGCAATCACATCGTTCAAGAATTGACCAACTAAGAAGTTAGCACTTCCGATTGAAAAATGAAGATTTGATAGATCGATTTGACCTAGGAATAAACCAATAAACGGATTCAAAAGATTCTTAGTTAATGAGGTAACGATGCCAGAAAAGGCACTACCAATTAAGACCCCAATGGCTAAGTCTAAAACATTCCCACGAGAAATAAATTGTTTAAATTCTTTAAGCATAATTATGCTTCCTCCCTTTGTGTAAGTAGTTCACCATTTTTTATGTAACTTTGAAACTCGGCGTAAAGTTCTTGAAGTTCTGGGTCCTGCGAGTCACCCTTAATCATAACTCGAGGAAAGTAGAAGCGTTCATCTCCTTCTTGTTTACCAGAAATAGCTTCAACAATTTTACTTAATTTAGAAAGCTCCATCCAGTCGGAGTCGCTAACCATAATTTCAATCTGTGTTTTAGGTTTCTTTTGATCAGGATGATAAGCATCGTATGGCAAGTCAAAACTATCATTCAATGCCGTGTAATAATCAGAGTTAAACCCAGCTTTTTCAACAAGAGCTTTCAAATACTTGATTTGAGGTTTGCTTTCGTCGGTAATCTGCACAGATTTAAATGGTTTGCGATCCAGGAATTTGCCTGCTAAATCACTTAATATTTTATCATGATGGTAGCGTAAAAGCGAAAAATTAGCATTCAATACACCATCATCTAGGTTTAAGTAGTCTTCAAGTGTGAAATTATGTTCTAAAAATGGCACAAGTAAGTCAGACATACTGTTTTTAGGAAGTTCACCCTGTTCATAAACATATTTTGCACGTTCAAGTAGGTGAGTTAACACAACTTCCATTCCGCGTGAAGCAGGGTGGAAATAAACTTGTTGGTACATTTGAAATCTTGATAAGATGTAATCTTCAACAGCATGCATCCCATTTTTTTCAAAGGTAATACCACCTGAATAAGGACGCATCACACGTAAAATACGCGTTAAATCAAACATGCCATATTGTGTTCCGGTCATGTACGCATCACGTAACAAGTAATCCATACGGTCTGCATCAATTTGGCTTGAAATCATTTGAACAACTTGAGGATTTGGATAAGTCTTGTTGATAACACTCGCAACTTTTTCTGGGAAATCAGGACTAACCTTTTTCAAAACTTGATTGATTTCTGTTTTTTCAGAGGTGATGATTTCTTGTGTGAACTGCTCGTGATCGGTGTGAAAAATATGTTCAAATGTGTGTGAATAAGCACCATGTCCCACGTCATGAAGTAAGGCAGCAGCTAAAGCAACAATGCTTTCGCTATCATCCCAAAGACCGTCTCCAGCTTCTTTTGAAGGGTAGTTACGGTTAAAGTTATTCACAATTTGACGTGTTACTTCATAAACCCCAAGTGAGTGAGTGAAGCGAGAATGTTCACCGCCATGGAAAGTAAATGCAGCACCGCCAAGTTGACGAATACGACGTAGACGTTGGAATTCACGCGTATCAATAAGTTCGAGAATAAATGGGTACTCAACGTGAATATAGTTATGTACAGGGTCGCGCAATACTTTTTCACGTGGTAGTTTTTGGATAGATTTCATTGAGATAATCTCCTTTATATTAGGCATAGTTACAATTAAGATTAGTATTTTTATTTTAACATTTTTAAGATTAATTTGATAAATCATTTTAGTGTTAGACTTGATGGCTGTTGTCTGATATAACTAAGGAGAAACCAGGACAAAGGAAAGATAAAAAATGGCAAAAGAAGTTCAAGTATCTTTAATTACGCAAGTACACCAAGAAGGTGAAGTTGAGACGTATCAATATGAAGCTCCCGGATTGCTTGATATTGTATCTGATTCACAAGTTTTGACTTATGCAGAAGAATCAGGTGTTCAAGTGGAATTTAGAATTTTTAGTACCTATGTTGAAATGACACGTACTGTTGATGATAAAAATGGGTCAAGTTTGCGTTTTGAACGTGGTAAAACACACTCAGGTAGCTTTTTAGCTCAGGGATTTCCACTAGAATTTACGGTTGAAACAGATCAATTAGACTTAATCCAGGCTTCAATTGATTCACAAATGCTCAAAATTGACTATAAATTGTTCAATCATGGTCAAAAAGTTGGGGATTATATGTTAAAATTGATTTTTGAAGCATAGTTTAGTATTATGAAGAGTAGACTTTTGAAAGGACGTGCATCACGTGAAATTGGATGTATTTAATGGCCAAAACGTAGAAGAACTTTCAATGATTGAAGTAGCACATGCAATCTTGGAACAAAGAGGCGAAAAAATGGCCTTTGCTGATTTAGTAAACGAAATTCAACGCTTTTTAAACAAAAGTGACGAAGTAATTCGTGAAGATTTACCACAATTTTATACAGATTTAAATATCGATGGCAGCTTTATTTCACTAGGTGAAAATGTATGGGCACTACGTTCTTGGTATCCATATGATTCCGTTGATGAAGAAGTTAACCACCCAGAAGATGATGACGAGACAACTCGTGATCGTAAACCTAAGAAGGTTAATGCGTTCCTAGCAGCTGTTGAAGATGAAGATATTATCGATTACGATTCTGATGATCCAGAAGATGAAGAATTAGACGTTGAAGACGAAGATTTTGATTCTGAAGACTTAGATGACGACGATAAATCAGACACATTGCCAGACGGTATTGAAGGTAAATTAGCTGATTTAGATGATGATGACGAAGACGAATAATTCAAATTATTAACTTGATTTTTTAACTTAAATCTTGTAATATACTTTTTGGGCGTCTTTACAGATACGTCAGCTCCCTGATATTCAGGGAGCTATTTTTGTTTTCCCTGACTTTTTTAGAAGGAGATTGATTATATGACCAAGTATATTTTTGTAACAGGTGGAGTAGTTTCATCCCTAGGAAAAGGTATTATTGCTTCTTCCTTAGGACGTTTATTAAAGAACCGTGGATTAAAGGTGACAATGCAAAAATTTGATCCTTATATCAATATTGATCCTGGAACAATGAGTCCATACCAACACGGTGAAGTTTTTGTTACTGACGATGGTGCAGAAACTGACTTAGATCTTGGTCATTACGAACGTTTTATTGATATCAATTTAAACCGTTACTCAAACGTAACAACTGGTAAAGTATATACTGAAGTTCTACAAAAAGAACGTCGTGGTGAATACAATGGTGCAACAGTCCAAGTTATTCCCCACATTACTAACATGATTAAAGAAAAAATTATGCGTGCAGCAACAACAACTGATTCTGATGTTATCATCACAGAAATCGGGGGAACAGTTGGTGATATTGAATCAACACCTTTCTTAGAAGCACTAAGACAAATGAAAGCTGATGTTGGTTCTGAAAATGTAATGTACATTCACTCAACTCTAATTCCTTATTTAAAAGCTGCTGGCGAAATGAAAACAAAACCAACACAACACAGTGTTAAAGAACTTCGTGGTATTGGTATCCAACCTAACATGCTTGTTTTAAGAACAGAAAGTCCTGTTGAACAAGAAATGAAAGACAAAATTGCAAACATGACTGATGTGCCAGTTGAAGCAGTTGTTGAATCTGTTGATGTGGATAACCTTTATCAAATTCCATTAAACTTACAAGCACAAAACATGGATCAAGTTGTACTAGATTTCTTACATCTTGATGCACCTGAAGCAGATATGACAGAATGGAAAGCCTTACTTAACCGTGTTCAAAACTTGAAACACAAAACAACGATTACTTTAGTTGGTAAATATGTTGAATTGCAAGATGCTTACATTTCTGTTTCTGAAGCTTTGAAACATGCTGGATACGCTTTTGATTCAGATATTGAAATCAAAAAAGTTCAAGCCGAAGACATCACAAAAGAAAATGTTGCCGATTATTTAAACGGAACAGACGGATTAATTGTTCCTGGTGGTTTTGGTACACGTGGTCTTGAAGGTATGATTGAATCTATTCAATACGCTCGTGAAAACGACATTCCATTCTTTGGTATTTGTTTAGGAATGCAAATGGCTAGTGTTGAATTTGCACGTAATGTTGCGGGTCTAAAAGGTGCTAATACAGCAGAAGTTGATTTTGATATTGAAGATAACATTATCGATTTAATGGCTGACCAAAAAGATCAAGAAAACATTGGTGGAACACTTCGCCTTGGTCTATATTCAGCTAAGTTAAAACCTGGAACAAAAACTGCTGAAGCTTACGATAATCAAGATGTTATTCAAGAACGTCACCGTCACCGTTACGAATTCAACAATGAATATCGTGACCTACTTGGCGAAAAAGGCTTGGTATTTTCAGGAACATCTCCAGACAACCGTTTGGTTGAAATTGTGGAAGTTCCAGGCAACAAGTTCCACGTTGCAGCACAATACCACCCTGAATTTATGTCAAGACCAAACCGTCCTGAAGGACTATTTAAAGCATTCATTAAGGCAGCTTCTGGCTTAGATGAAGTTGATATTTAAAGTTACATTAAAAAGTTGTCGATTTCGACAACTTTTTTTATATCCGTGGTAATACTTGTCGTTAATATCTTGTAATTTTTGCGTTTTTCTTATAACATTAAAGTAACGTGCGTCATCAATTATATGACAGCATGGTAATAATAGTTAAAGGACGTTCTTCCTAATGAAAAAAATGATAATCAATGGCGGAAAGGCGTTAAAAGGCGATGTTTACATTGGCGGTGCCAAAAATAGTACAGTAGCATTAATCCCTGCGGCTATTTTGTCACACACGCCTGTTGTCTTAGAGTCTGTTCCCCGTATTCAAGATGTTGACAATTTAATGTCATTGTTAATGGATATGAACGTCACCAGTGATTTTGAACAAACAACTTTAACCATTGACCCAACCAATATCGAATTAAGACCGTTACCACATGGTAAAATCAAGAGTTTACGCGCTTCTTATTACTTTATGGGAGCTTTACTCGGCAGATTTGGTCGCGCAAGCGTTGCGTTTCCTGGAGGAGATGACATTGGTCCAAGACCAATCGATCAACATTTTAAAGGGATGGAATGTTTAGGGGCAAAAGTTGAAAATGTGGCTGGTGAAATCGTTGTATCCGCACCAAAAGAAGGTCTAAAAGGGGCACATATCACACTTGATATGACTTCTGTAGGTGCAACCGTTAATATTATTTTGGCGGCCGTAACAGCTACAGGTAAAACTGTTTTAGAAAACGCTGCAAAAGAACCAGAAATCATTGATTTGGCGACTTTCCTAAATAACATGGGAGCTAAAATCCGTGGTGCTGGAACTGATACAATTCGTATTGAGGGTGTCGAAAAGCTAGAAGCTAAAAATGCACACACTATCATTCCAGATCGTATTGAAGCCGGAACATATCTTTCTTTAGCAGCTTGTATTGGTGATGGTGTTTGCTTGCATAATATCATCAGCGAACATTTAGATTCGTTCTTAGCTAAGGTAGAAGCAATGGGCGTTAATATGGATGTGAATGAAGATTCAATTTATGTTTATCCTTCTGGGGATTTGAGTATGATTCAAGTCAAAACGATGCCTTACCCAGGATTTGCGACAGACTTACAACAACCAATTACACCGCTGTTGATTTCAGCTAAAAGTGGTGAAGGTGTTGTGATTGATACCATTTATCCAAAACGAGTTAAACACATTCGTGAATTAAACAAAATGGGCGCTAAGATTAAAGTTGAAAACGATATCATCTTAGTTCACCCGGGTTCAAGACTAACTGGTGCAGAAGTAATTGCTGATGAAATTCGTGCCGGTGCTTCACTGATGTTAGCGGGATTAATGGCTGAGGGTCAGACAGTTATTCATAACGCTGATAATATTTTACGCGGTTATGACCGTGTTGAAGAGAAGTTGCGTTTGCTAGGTGCAGATGTTACAGTTTGCGAAGATGATTAAAAAAAGATGCTTTGCATTTTTTTTTAAGAGATGTTAATATTTATTGTTGTAATAATTATCTCTAGTTTGGCACACAAACTAGGGCAAAGGAGAAATGAGCTATGAAGAAAAGCATTCACCCAGAATACCACGAAGTCGTATTTATGGACTCAGCAACAGGTTTCAAATTTGTTTCTGGTTCAACAAAAAATTCTGATGAAACTGTTGAATTTGAAGGTAAAACATACCCTCTAATTCGTATGGAAATCACATCAGACTCACACCCATTCTACACAGGTAAACAAAAATTCACTCAAGCAGATGGTCGTGTGGATCGTTTCAACAAAAAATACGGTATCAAAGGTTAATTCTGAAAACCGAACAAAAAAACACGTTCTTATTAAAGAACGTGTTTTTTTATATTCAAAATTATTCTGCTTGATCACGCCGTAATTCCCGCGTGTTAATTGTTACCCAAATCAAGTTAATTAAAACAAGTAAACTTGTGGATAAGAAAACGCCAGGATAACCAAAACTACTTGAAACAAACGAACCAATTAAAGGCCCGGCAACATTTCCCATGGCCTGGAAGGATTGATTATAACTAAAAATCCGACCAGAAACCTCATGCGGTGAATATTTAGCAAGTAGGGTTTGAACTTGTGGTAACATTGCAGCATCAGAAATTCCGACCAGTAATCGCAGTATGCCTAGTTGCCAAACATTATGTACAAAGGCTTGTGGAACGTAGAGGATTAAGGCAAAAATAATCCCGCCGATTAATATTTTTTGGGTTCCAATTTTATCCCCGAGTCGGCCAAAAAGTGGTGCTGCCACCAGCGTGGCTACCCCAGGAAGAGCCGCGACAACCCCGCTGACAATCGCCACAGCGCCTCCGTTATTTAACAACTGCTTAACATATAAACTCAAAATAGGGTTAACTGAGTTATTAGAAGCTTGAATGATTAAAGTTGTCACAAACATACCCAAAATCAATTTAGGATAAGGTAGGTTTTGAAAAATTTTACGGATGTTCAGTTTTCTTTGTTCTTGGGAGATAGGTTTGAAATCTTCTTTAACTAAAAAGACAGTTAAAAAGAAAACAATAAATAGCAGTGTCCCAGTGATAAAGAATGTAATCCGATATGAAAAGGCTTGGGCAATGACCCCACCAAATAAAGGACCTAGTAGTGTTCCTGAAACTACACCAGTTGTCAGCGTTCCTAGTGCTTGCCCCGATTTTTCTTTTGGGACGGTCGTTGCAATCAAAGCATTAGCATTACTGACATAACCAGAAAAAACACCTTGAAGTAATCGCAAGATAACAAGTTGTTGAACATTTGAAACGACTCCCATTAAAGCGATGATAACGCTCATTCCAAGAGAAGCTCTAAGCAACATTAATCGTCGCCCTTTTGTATCGGCTAGCTTACCCCAGATGGGTGAAACTAGTGCCATAACTAAGAAGGTTGATGAAATGGTAATCCCACTCCAAAAACTTAATTGAGATTGTGAAAAATCACCTAAGGTATCAATATACAAACTCATAAACGGTACAATAATACTAAATCCCATTCCGACCATGAAACAACCGAACCATAATACTTTCAGATTCCGTCGCCAATTAGGGTCGTAGGATTGTGTCAGACTCTCAGACATTTATAATCCTCCTTATCAAAATAATTAATAGTACTATTCTACTGCTTTTATTAGACAAATAACAACAGTAAAATAAGATAGTGCTTTTAATTACTTACTAAACGCAGTATAATGAACGATGTGCAATTTTTATTTTTCACTAGTTCAGGAGTTTTTAAATGAAAATGATGCTTTCAGAGATTGCTAAAGCAATCGATGCAACAATTGATTCCAACCAGGATGTTGAAATCACAGAGGTACAATTTGATAGCCGTCTAATTAACGAAAATGCGTTATTCGTGCCAATTATTGGTGAGCGAGATGGTCATGACTTTGTATTTGCCGCAAAGGATTCTGGTGCAATTGCAACACTTTGGCAAACAGATCACGAAATCCCAGAAGATTTGGGACTAGCTGTTTTAAAAGTGGATGATTGTCTGGCAGCTCTTCAAAAATTAGCGAAATATTATTTACAAAAAGTTAATCCAAAAGTTGTTGCTGTTACAGGTAGCAATGGAAAAACGACAACAAAAGATATGATTCGTGATGTTTTGTCGACACAGTTTAACGTTCACGCAACAGAAGGTAACTTTAACAATGAGATTGGGGTTCCCATGACCATTTTGAATATGAAGATTAATACCGAAATGTTAGTGTGTGAAATGGGGATGGACCGTCCAGGTCAGCTAACTCAACTTAGCCAAATTGCTTCTCCAGATGTTGCTGTGATTACGATGATAGGAGAAGCGCATCTTGAATTTTTTGGAACACGTGAAAAAATCGCGCAAGCCAAAATGGAAATTACTTCTTACTTAAAAGAAGATGGCTACTTAATTTATAACGGTGATGAGCCTTTGCTTAATAACTTAGCGCAAAACATCGAACAAGATAAATTAACTTTTGGTTTTGAAAATACCAACCATCTTTATGCAACAAATGTTGAAACAAAGCAAAAGCAAATGAAGTTCCAAACCAACCTTGATGAAGATATTAACTTTACTTTACCTGTAATTGGTAAACATAATGTATCCAATGCACTAGCTGCGATTGTTGTGGGTGAAGTACTGCAAATTGAACCTTCAAATATGCAAGACGCGTTGAGTCATTTTAATTTGACTAAAGACCGTATGCAGTGGTTAGAAGGGGATGCAGGAGAAGAGATTATGAGTGATATTTACAACTCTAATCCAACCGCTACCAGAGCTTCGTTAAGTGCTTTTTCTAACGTTTCATTAGCTGATGAAACTAACCAACGCATTGTTGTGTTAGCTGATATGCTTGAATTGGGTGAACAAGGCCCAGAACTACACGCGAACCTTGTGACCGCGTTTTCAAAAGACGCCATTAACCAGGTTTATTTATATGGCCCCTTAATGGCTAATTTATATAATCAGCTAATCAAAATTTATCCTGAAACCGACTTGCACTACTATGACATTGATCATAAGCAACAATTAATTCAGGATTTACAAGCAACTATTCATGCAGGTGACCTTGTTCTATTAAAAGGTAGCCATGGGTTGCATTTGAGTGAAGTTTTACAGGCACTTTTATAAAAAAGTAGCCAAATTAGGAGGATATTTTTTGAAATTTGATGAATTAAATTTGAACTCGGAGATACTACAATCTATTAAGCGTGCTGGATTTGAAGAAGCAACACCAATCCAAGCCCAAACAATTCCTTTAGTATTAGAAGGAAAAGACGTTATCGGCCAAGCTCAAACAGGTACAGGTAAAACAGCTGCTTTTGGTTTACCTGTATTACAAGAACTAAAACCTCATGCAGGTAAAGTACAAGCTATTGTTATCTCACCAACACGTGAATTAGCAATCCAAACACAAGAAGAACTTTACCGCTTAGGTCGCGACAACAAAGCACGTGTGCAAGTTGTTTATGGTGGATCAGACATTTCACGTCAAATCCGTTCACTAAAACAAGCACCTGATATTTTGGTAGGTACTCCAGGACGTTTACTTGACCACATTAAACGTCGTACAGTTGATTTAAGTCAAGTCCAACACGTTGTGTTAGACGAAGCTGATGAAATGCTAGACATGGGATTTGTGGAAGATATCGAAAGTATCTTAAGCAATGTACCAAGCAAGCACCAAACTTTACTATTCTCAGCTACAATGCCAAAACCAATCATGCGAATTGCAGAAAAATTCATGCAAGACCCTGAAATTGTGCAAGTAAAATCAAAGAACTTAACTGCTGATAAAATTGAACAACACTATATTCGTTGTAAAGAATTTGAAAAATTCGATATCATGACACGTTTATTCGATGTTCAAAACCCAGAATTGACTGTTTTATTCGGTCGTACAAAACGTCGTGTTGATGAATTAACTAAGGGATTACAATTGCGTGGTTTTAACGCTGAAGGAATCCATGGTGATTTATCACAACAAAAACGTATGTCTGTTTTACGTCAATTTAAAGCAGGAAAACTTGATATCTTAGTTGCAACTGACGTAGCTGCTCGTGGATTAGATGTTTCAGGTGTAACTCACGTTTACAACTATGATATTCCTCAAGACCCAGAAAGCTATGTTCACCGTATCGGTCGTACAGGTCGTGCTGGTAAAGATGGTGTGAGTGTAACTTTTGTTACAGCTAACGAAATGAGTTACTTACGCTCTATCGAAAACTTAACTAAGAAAAAAGTATTACCTCTAGCACCACCTTCAGAAGAAGAAGCCTTCAAAGGTCAACTAGATAAATCATTGGATCACATTAAATCATTACTTGGTAATGCTAAGAGCCTTTCAAAATATGAAGAAAGTGCTGATCAATTATTAACAGAATACGATGCAAAAGAATTAGTTTCTGCTTTACTTAAAGAAGTAACTAAAGACCCATCAGATGTTCCTGTTAAGATTACTTCAGAACGTCCATTACCAAACAAAAACCGTGGTGGTGGTCGTGGTGGTAACCGTCGTCGCAATAACAACGGTGGCCGTCGTCGTAACAATGATCGTCGTGGTGGAGACCGTAATCGCGGTGGTAACCGTAATCGTAACAACGATCGCCGTAACAATGACCGCCGTGGCGGAAACGGCAATGGTGGCAACCACAAAAAAAATCAAAATCAATCAAAAAGCGGTAACTTTACAATCCGTAAAAAATAATTAAGAAAAGAATTGGAAGTTATTTCCAATTCTTTTTTAGTTTAGTATTGAATTTGTGTAAGAAGGAAGGCTTTTGCCAAAATGATTATTGGATTAGGCATTGATATTACACCGCTCGAACGAATTGAACGAGCTTATCAGCGTAATGCTCGTTTTGCAAAACGAATTTTAACAACAAATGAATATAAAAAATTTATGACTTGTACCGAAAAAGAAAAAATCCGTTATTTAGCAGGACGTTTTTCTGTTAAGGAATCTTTTTCAAAAGCCTATGGCACAGGGATAGGCAAAGTGAGGCTTCAAGATATTGAAACGCTTAGTGATCAGCGAGGCAAACCCATTACAACTGTCAAAAATTTCACTAAAAAAATTCATGTTTCTATCTCTCACTCACACACCGATGTGATATCACAAGTTATTTTGGAGGATTTAAATGATAATTGCAGCTAATCGACACGCACAAGTGAATGTTAATCTTGGAGCAATTAAACAAAATGTTAAACAACAAATTGAATCTTTCGATTCGAATGTAGAAGTATTTGGTGTTGTCAAAGCCAATGGTTATGGTCATGGTATGGTTCCAGTTGCACAGGCTGTTTTGCAGGCAGGTGCAAAAGGACTTTGTGTAGCGATGATTGATGAAGCAATTGAATTGAGAAGACAAGGTATTTTATGTCCTATTTTAGTGTTAGGTATACAAGAACCTAGTCTGGCTTTGTTGGCTGCTGAATACGACATCTCACTGCCTGTTGGTGACCTTGACTGGTTACAACAAGCTGCGAGTTATCTAAAATCATCTCAACAGCTCAAGATTCATTTAGCTGTTGATTCAGGTATGGGGCGTATTGGATTCATGGATGCGAGTCAAATGCCTGAAATCGAAAGTTATTTGATGAATCATCAGGCTAATTTTGAAGTTGAAGGTCTATTTACGCATTTTGCAACAGCTGATGAAGCTGATGATACTTATTTTAATTATCAAGTAAGTCGCTTTAACGCAGTTAAAAAAGAATTGAGTCTTAAGCCAAAATATATTCATATGACTAATAGTGCAACTAGTTTGTTTCATCATGACGTGCATGGCAATATGGTCAGAATTGGCATTGGGTTGTATGGCTTAAATCCCTCAAGTAGCCCAAGCGCGCCTGACTTGGCGTTACCCTATACTTTAACTCCTGCATTATCTTTAACGAGTGAACTTGTTTTTGTCAAAGAAATCACGCCAGAAATGGGTGTTAGTTATGGCGCTACTTATAAAGCTGATGAAAATCAGTGGATAGGAACTATTCCGGTGGGTTACGCTGATGGGTGGTCACGAAAAATGCAGGGCTTCAAAGTTAAAGTTGGTGATGAATATTGTCCAGTTGTTGGTCGAGTATGTATGGATCAATTCATGGTTAAATTAAGCAAGCCTCATCCTGTAGGAACTAAGGTCACACTGATTTCTGATGATCCATCTGAACCAAATAGCGTCACAAAAGTAGCTAATTATTTAGACACAATTCACTATGAAGTGATTTGTGGTTTGACGCCACGCTTAAAAAGGGTATACCATAACAGTATAGAATCGGAGTAAAAGGAGTAATATGATGTCGGATACACGTGCTATTTCGATTGAAATTGATCAATCTTGGCAAGGTGCAATGAATATTTATTGCGATTCTCATCAAATGAGTAATGACAAATTTATGCGGTTAGCCATTGAAGAATACTTGGCAAACCACGAACCAGTTGTTTCGGAATTTGCTAAAGGTTATCAACAAATGGGTAAAATTAATCGTGAGATTTGTCACGAGTTTGATGCTTGTGAAAAAGAACTAGATGTTGAATTATAGTCCCAACCGATGATGATAAAAGCAAAGGAAGATTAGGATGGCTAAACATATCAAACGGGGGGATGTTTACTATGCCGAACTGTCACCTGTTGTAGGTAGTGAACAGGGTGGACTTAGACCGGTTTTGATTATCCAAAATGATATTGGAAATCGCTATAGCCCAACAGTTATTGTCGCAGCAATTACGACAAGGATTCAAAAACCAAAAATGCCAACACATATCGCTTTTGAACCGCAAGGCAAAATTGACTATCCTTCGGTCATTTTACTTGAACAAATTCGGACGATTGATAAAACAAGACTAAAAGATCTGGTTGCTGAACTTTCAGATGATAAAATGCAAGAAGTGAACCAAGCACTATCAATTAGTATTGGTCTTGAAAGTCCTTCGTTTTCTAAAAAAGTTAAAGTAAAATAAACATAAAAAAATCGCCTAGATTAATTTCTAGGCGATTTTTTAGTTATCTTCTGTAATTTCATCAGGTGAAATTTCATTGTCGCGAATTGTTTGACCAGTTTGAAGGTCTTCAACACTTGGTACAGCGAATCCTTTTTTCTCTAGTTTATCAATAATGATATCTAGTTTATCAGTTGTAATCCCAGCAGGTAAGGTAATCAACGTTCTTCTAATCAAGTCGTTTTTGTTAGCGTCTAGCACAACACAACCCGCGATTGAACAATATTTTGAAACAATTTTGGTCATTTTGGCTAGTTCACCTTGCTCACCAGCTGATAAAATAGTCAATACGTAACTTCCAACGTGAATATTCCAAGCATCAGATAGCATGCTAAGCAATTTTGCGTGAGTCAAAATACCGTAAAAGTGATTTTCTTCATCTAAAACAGCAATGTAAGGTAAATCCTTAATGTTGAAAAAGATTTGGAAGAACGGTGAGTTCACTTGGATTGTTTTTGTCGCATTTTTTAGTAGGTGAGTAACAGGTAATGTCATATCACCACCACGAGACTTGTGGCGATAGATGTGCATTTTATAAATGTTACCTCGGAATATTTTACCGGAATCATCCACAATTGGCACACAACGATAGCCGGATTCTTCAAGAATAGCTAAAGCTTCTTCAAGCGTTGCTTTTTCGTTGATTGTAGTTAAAAATTCCTTCTTTAAGACAAGAGATTTTAAAAGCATAATAGCTCCTTTCATACTTCTTTGTAGATAAGACAAAGCTTAACACAATTTGTATTAATGATAAATGAGTCTACCATTAAATATAGGGGATGTTATGATTAAAAGCAAGCGAAAAACACAAAAAAATAGCCAAGTACTAGACTTGGCTATTTTTTAAATCTTTAATTTAAGATTATTGACGACCTTCGATACCTGTTTCAGCGAAACCTTTTTCAACAATTTCTTTCAATTGTTTAGCTGAAGCATGCATGTTTTGTGATTCTTCGTCATCTAGAGGCATTTCAATGATTTGTTTGATACCTTTACGTCCGATAACTGCTGGAGCACCGATAAAGATATCGTTAACGCCGTATTGACCTTCCATGAATACTGAAAGAGGTAATACTGAGTTTTCGTCATTGAAGATAGCTTTAGTAATACGAGCTAATGAAGCACCAATTCCGTAGAATGTAGCACCTTTCATGTTAATGATTTTGTATGCTGCATCACGAACATCTTCGTAGATTTCTGTTAAACGACTTTCTTCGATGTCGTTTTGAGCTTTAACCCAGTCAGTAACTTTAACGCCACCAACATTTGCGTGTGACCAAGCAACGAATTCTGTATCACCGTGTTCACCTAACATGTAAGCGTGAACTGATTGAGGGTTAACGTTCATCATGTCACCGATTCTTTGACGTAGACGAGCACTATCTAGAGATGTACCTGAACCAATAACGCGTTCTTTAGGGAAACCTGAAAGTTTCCATGTAGCGTATGTCAAGATATCAACAGGGTTAGCTGCAACTAGGAATAGTCCATCAAAACCTGATTCAACGATAGGATCAACGATTGATTTCAAAATCTTTAAGTTTTTACTTACAAGATCTAAACGAGTTTCACCTGGTTTTTGAGGAGCACCAGCTGTAATAACAACTAAGTCTGCATCTTTTGCATCTGAATATTCAGCAGAGTAAATTGTTTTAGGAGCTGTGTATGCTAAGGCATCAGATAAATCGATGGCATCCCCTTTAGTTTTGTCTTTAGCGATATCTACGATACCGATTTCTTGAGCAATCCCTTGGTTTACCATTGAGTAAGCGTAACTTGAACCTACTGCACCGTCACCAACAAGAATAACTTTTTGACGTTCTGTTTGTGTTGCCAAGATTAATCATCCTTTCGAGTAATAATTATTTATTCATCTATATAATAACATATTTTAAAAATCCTATCTGCATATAAAAATTTTTTTTAAAATTTTTTGAAATTATTTTAAAGCATTGGTGTTAATATAATCGAATTATAAATTATGCTATAATTTTAAGCAGTTATGATATATAGAAGATAAAGGATTTTGACAAATATGAAATTAATTGTTGGGTTAGGTAACCCAGGAAAGAAATACCAAAAGACAAAACATAATGTTGGATTTATGGCTATTGATAAATTCTGCGATAGTCACCAACTAAACTTAGACAGTGAAAAATTCATGGGAAGTTTTACTAAAACAGTGATTAACGGAGAGTCAGTAATCTTGGCGGAACCGTTAACTTATATGAATGAATCTGGGCGTCATGTCTCACAATTGGCACACTTTTTTAAAGTTGACCCAGAAGATATTTTAGTGATTCAAGATGATATGGATTTACCTATGGCCAAAATCAGATTGCGTCAATCAGGATCTGCTGGTGGTCATAATGGGATTAAAAGCATTATTAATGGCTTAGGAACAAAATCTTTTCCAAGATTAAAAGTGGGTATTAAGCATCCCGAAAACGCAACAGTTGTTAACTGGGTATTGAGCCCATTTACTGGCGAAGACGCTAAAGCAATTGACGATGCACTAGAAACAGTTGTTGAAATTTTAGAAAAATTCGTCGCAGGAGAACCATTAAACAAATTAATGAATAAATACAATTAGTCAAAAAGAAAAGGGGTTTTGAATTGTGAAAATTGTTGATTTTATTAATAAAAGTGCCCCCTTTATTGAGTTTGTTAACCAAGCTAAAACATCGAGTCGTTCGTTACTGACAGGGGTTAATCCAAATGCTCAGCCAATCTTTTTGAAGGCTATTTTGCAACAAGTTGAACAGCCACTTTTAGTTGTAATGGAATCGACTCATAAAGCAGCTGGGTTATATCAAAGTCTTTCTGCCATTATGAATGATGACAGTCTACATTATTTTGATGTTGACCCTTTAATTGCAACTCAGGGTGCAATCTCGTCAACTGAAGAACTCACAAGTCGAATTGAAGCCCTTAATTTTTTGACGACTCAAAAAGCAGGTATTGTGGTAACAACACCACAATCTTTAGCTTATCCACTAACAAGTCCAGAAGAATTTGCTAAATCTAGTTATCATTTAGTTGTTGATCAAGATTATCCATTAGATGAGTTAAAAGAGTGGTTAGTTAAAAGTCGTTATAAACGAGATCAAATGGTAGTTAAAACAGGTGAGTTTGCTTTAAGAGGGGATATTTTAGATATTTATCCACTAACTCAAGCTCAGCCTTTACGACTAGAATTTTTTGGTGATAGTTTAGAAACCATTAAGTTATTTGATGTTGAAACACAACGCAGTTTAACAACAAAAGATGAAGTCGATTTGTTACCAGCTAAAGATCGCGTTTTTGAAATCAACCAATTAAAACAAGCGGGGCAAAAGTTAGCTGAAGAATTAGCTGATAGTCAGGGTGAAGATGAATATCTAGATCAAAAGCAAGCAAGAGATTTATTACTTGATGGTATTTTGCCAGAAAAAATTAGTTTTTATATGAATTATCTTCAAGAAAATCAATTTAGGCTGCTTGATTATCTAGTTAAAGACGGGCTAGTTGTTTTAAATGACTTGCCTGCTATCAATGATAATGTTCGTGAAAACAATTTATTAAACGAGCAATATCAAACGCAAGAATCAAATGAAAAACGCTGGTTAGCGTCACAAAATCAGAAGTGGACATTTTTCGATAGTTTCAATCAAGATAAGCATCCCCAATTGTTGTTATCTCTCTTTCAAAGAGGGATGGGTCGACTAAAATTAGACCAGATTTGTGACTACAAAACACAAATTCCGCAACAATACTTCTCTCAGATGCCACTGATTAAAACTGAAATAGAACGCTATCAGTTACAAGAACAAACGGTTGTGATACAAGCTGATAGTGAAGATCGTGCTAAAAAATTAGCACAGACCTTTGAAGATTTTGAAATCACGATTAGCTTACACTCAAATGGTGATATTAGGGCTAATCAAACACAGTTAATCGTGGGAGAGTTGCCTCATGGTTTTATTTTAACTAATCAACGCTTTGTCTATCTGACTGAGCGAGAATTGTTTAATGCAAAACCCAAAAAGAAGCGCCAACGTGTTGAAAAAATTGAGAATGCGCAACGAAT
The DNA here is from genome assembly GCF_053667655.1 of Holzapfeliella sp. JNUCC 80. Classification (NCBI taxonomy): domain Bacteria; kingdom Bacillati; phylum Bacillota; class Bacilli; order Lactobacillales; family Lactobacillaceae; genus Holzapfeliella; species Holzapfeliella sp. JNUCC 80. The sequence goes on from NZ_CM132205.1 coordinate 236,059, forward strand.
CAAAAATTATAGTGAGCTAAAACCTGGTGACTATGTTGTTCATGTTAATCACGGGATTGGGCGATTTGAAGGAATTCAAACACTTGTTACAAACGATGTACCAAAAGACTACATTACGATTACCTATCAAAAGGGCGATCAATTGTTTGTACCAGCTGATCAGCTAAAACTTGTTCAAAAATACGTTGCAGCTGAAGGAAAAAGCCCCAAGATTAATAAACTAGGTAGTAGTGAATGGGCAAAGACAAAGCGTAGTGTTGCAGCTAAAATTGAAGATATTGCCGATGAGTTGATTGAACTATATGCGCAACGTGAAAGTGAAAAAGGCTTTGCTTTTTCACCAGATACGCAAATGCAACGAGATTTTGAATCAGCCTTTCCTTATGTGGAAACAGGCGATCAAATCCGTAGTATCAATGAAATCAAACAAGATATGGAAAAAACACGACCAATGGATCGATTGTTGGTCGGAGATGTTGGGTTTGGTAAGACTGAAGTAGCTGTTCGAGCAGCATTTAAAGCTGTACAAGATAATAAGCAAGTGGCCTTTTTGGTACCAACAACTATTTTGGCGCAACAGCATTATGAAAACATGTTGGAACGATTCAGAGACTTTCCTGTTAATATTGCCGTTGTTTCTCGTTTTCAAACAGCTAAACAAGTCAAAGAGATTATCGAACATCTTAAAGAAGGACAAATTGATATTCTTGTAGGAACTCACCGTTTGTTATCACAAGATATTAAGTTCAAAGATCTGGGTTTGTTGATTGTGGATGAAGAACAACGTTTTGGTGTAAAACATAAAGAACGCCTTAAAGCGTTAAAAGCACAAGTCGATGTGTTAACCTTAACAGCTACCCCAATTCCAAGAACACTTCACATGTCGATGGTTGGGGTGAGAGACTTGTCTGTTATTGAAACTGCACCAACTAACCGTTTCCCTATCCAAACTTACGTGATGGAGCAAAACGAAAGTGTGATAAAAGAAGCTATCTTACGTGAAATGAGACGTGATGGGCAGGTCTTTTATCTGCATAATCGTGTTGAAGATATTGAAAGTGTGGTTTTCTACTTACAACAGCTTGTGCCAGAGTCACGAGTTGGGTATATTCATGGTCAAATGAGCGAACACCAACTAGAAAACGTCATGATGGACTTTATTAATGGTGAGTATGATGTGTTGGTTACCACAACAATTATTGAAACAGGTGTCGATTTACCTAATGCCAATACGTTGATTGTGGAAAACGCCGATTATTACGGACTATCACAGCTATATCAATTGCGTGGCCGTGTGGGTCGTTCAAATCGTTTAGCATATGCTTACTTGCTTTATCAAGAAAATAAAGTCTTAACTGAAGTGGGTCAAAAACGTTTAGAAGCCATTAAAGACTTTACGGAGTTAGGTTCAGGATTTAAGATAGCTATGCGTGACTTATCTATTCGTGGAGCCGGTAACATGTTAGGGAAGCAACAGCACGGATTTATTGATGCTGTTGGATTTGACCTTTACTCACAAATGCTTGAAGAAGCCGTTAAAAAACGCCAAGGCAACAAAAAAGCAATCAAGACGACAGATGCTGTTATTAATCTTGATTTGCAGGCGTATATTCCAGATGATTATATTGTGGATCAACCGCAAAAAATTGAAATTTATAAGCGCATTAAGATGATTGATTCAAGCGATGAGATACCAAAGATTGAAGATGAATTACTGGATCGTTTTGGTGACTATCCAGAAGCGGTTGAGCATTTACTTCAAATTGCTGAGTTAAAATTATTAGCTGATCAAGCCCAAGTTAAATTAATCAGGCAACAAGGATTGCAATTGACAGTAACCTTTGATGTCAAAGCAACAGAAATTTTAAAGGGAGCAAAAGCCTTTAAAGCACTTAGTGAAACGACATTAAAAGCTAAAGTTGCGCTAAATAAAAAACAAGAATTACAAATTAGTTTAATGACAACAAAAGATATGCCGGTTAGAAAATGGATAACTGAATTAAGTTCATTTTTAAGTGCGGCATCTGATTTGTTAAAGGAAAAGGAGACTACCTCATGAGAATTGACCGTTTTTTGAAAGTATCAAGAATTATTAAAAGAAGAACTATCGCAAAGGAAATGGCTGACCAAGGTCGTATTAAGGTTAACGACAAAACAATTAAATCCTCAACCAAAGTTCAAATTGGCGATATTTTAGAAGTGAGCTTTGGTAACCGTACGATTAAGGCTCGTATTTTAAACTTGTTAGAAACAACTAAAAAAGCTGAAGCACAGGATCTTTACGAATTAGTTGACTAATTAGGGGGAAATAAAATGGGTCGTAAAGTTAAGCACACGTATCAAATTGCTTCAAGTGAAAAGAGTGTTTTCAAAAAACAACGCCATGAGCGTAAGGTTCATATTAGAAGACGTCGCTTATATGCGGCATTGTTTGGGTTCATTGTGTTATTAACAGGGATGCAAATTACTAAGATGACAATGGATACACACAATTTGAATGTTCAAGCAGAAGAAAGCCAGCAAAAGTTAGATACTTTATTACAAAAGCAGCACTTGCTGGCTAATGAAGAACAAAGATTAAGTGATCCAGACTATCTTCAAAAGGTTGTTCGAGATAAATACCTTTACTCAAAACCAAATGAAGTGATATTTGATATTTCAGACAATAGTCAATCAAAGTAAGAGAGGAATCATATGATTAAACAAGGCCAAAGATTAAAAGGAACGATTAACAATGTTGCTTCGTTTGGCGTTTTTGTAACGCTTGCTGGCAAGCATCATGGTTTAATCAAGCGACAAGAACTTGAATATGGCAAAAACGATGATTGGCAAATGTATTATGATGTCAATCAAGAAATTGATTGTGTGGTTTTATCAGCTGAGACACCTCAAAAGATAGCACTTTCACAAAAACAGTATGATAATCCAGAACTTAAAGATTTATCTAATCCCTTAGAAGCGGACCAAACGCAGTCTTTTTCTAAGAAGATTGAGCAAGTGTTGAAACAGGCCAATGAGTTTCTTGAGAAATATGCTGCTGAACAATGAACCAATTGCGACAAGCATTCAAAGAAAACTTAAAAAGCTTACAAATTGACGAAAGATTGGCTAAGATTGTTGTGGCAGTATCTGCAGGTCCTGACTCAATGGCATTGCTAGATTTGCTATATCACAGTCTATACCAACCGAAAGAACAATTGATTATTGCTCATGTTAATCATCAATTAAGGGCTGATTCACAGCAAGAGCTTGCTGTGTTAACCCAATATGCACAAGAAAAAGGTCTAACAATCGAAAATTATGATTGGCCTAAGAAACACCAGCCTAAAACAGGCATTGAAGCTGCAGCTCGTAATATGCGGTATCAGTTTTTACATCAAGTTCAAGCAAAGTGGCAAGCAGATTATGTGATGACCGCTCATCATGGCAATGATGTGCTTGAGACGATGATGCTGAAGTTGGTTCGAAGTGGGGATGCACAAGAGATGTCGTCATTGGCGGCTAAACGCCCTTTTTTTGACGGATATCTGGTTCGACCATTGCTTATTTTTTCAAAAAAACAATTGGTGGATTATCTAAAAGTACAACAGATAACGTATGTTATTGATGAAACCAATCATAGCGACTTTACATTGCGAAATCGAATTCGTCATCATGTCATGCCAATAGTTGAAAAAGAAACCAATCATTTAATTGAAAATGGGCAACGTTATCAACAAAGTGTCGCAAAATTAACGCAAGCTCAAGTTCGACTTTTTGAATTAGTGACAACAATCAAACCCGTAACCACCAGATTATATCAAGGTAAAATTAAAGATTTTACTAAAATTCCTGACACTAATTGGTCAGATTATCTGAGTTATTTAACAACGCAGACATTTAGTGATAAAGTATTTTTATCTGAACAGCAATTCAAACAGCTGAAACATATTTTGATTGAGGGAGGCGCCCTCACAATTACAAAAAATATTCAACTTTTAATCAAAAATGATGATTTCTTTTTGATGTATCCCCCAGTACATTGTTGTGCTGAATTAGTTGAGTTAAATCAACCGATTTTGTTTTGTGGCCAACAGTATTTAGTCAGTGAAGACGCGAGCTTTGCTGGCTATGATTGTCTAGCGACATTTGATGTACCTTTGAATCAAACATTGTATTTAGGGTTTACGCCTGATCAATTAGTACTTCTTTCAAATGGTCAGCACCAAAAAGTGAAGAAGGTTTTTGCTAAAGCGAATATTCCAACAACCTTGAAGGGTTATTACCTCTCAATTTATGGATCAGATATTTATTGGATTCAAAATATTTATCATTATAATTCTTTGCCTCAGCAGTCTAGAAAATTATATTTCTTTGTGGCAAAATAATAAGAAGTAGTTTATGAAATCGGAGGTTACTTATGAATAAAAGTCCAAAAAAATTTAGGAATAATATATTCTTTTATATTATTGCTGTAATCATTATTTTGGCAGGCTTTAACTGGTTCTTTAATGGTGGAAGCAGTAAAGCTGTCAAAAATGTTAGTTATTCAGAATTTATTACGCAACTGAACGATAATAGTATTGATAAGTTCAGTATGCAGCCAGTTAATGGTGCTTATACGGTTTCAGGAACTTATAAAACAAGTCAAACAAACCAATCGTCAAATAACTCGATGTTATCAATTTTGACAGGTGGACAAAATTCATCAACTCAAAACTTTTCAACAACGATTTTGGCAAATGATAACACTGTTAAGCAAGTGACAGAGTTAGCACAAAGTAAAAATGTTAATGTTTCTATGGATGGTGAGCCTCAAACAGGTCTTTGGATTACGTTGTTAGGTTCATTTCTACCCATCATCATTATTGTTGTTATCTTCTTCATTATGATGGGTGGTGCTCGAGGTGGCCAAGGTGGCGGTGGAAACCGCATGATGAACGTTGGTCGTTCAAAAGCTAAGCCTGAAGACCCAGCTAAAAACAAAATTAGATTTAGTGATGTAGCTGGTGCCGAAGAAGAAAAACAAGAACTAGTTGAAGTAGTTGAATTCTTGAAACAACCTAAACGCTTTGCTAGTCTTGGTGCTCGTATTCCATCAGGTGTTTTACTTGAGGGACCTCCCGGAACAGGTAAAACCCTTCTAGCTAAAGCCGTTGCTGGTGAAGCTAAAGTGCCATTTTACAGTATTTCTGGTTCTGACTTCGTTGAAATGTTCGTCGGAGTTGGGGCATCTCGTGTTCGTGATTTGTTTGAAAATGCTAAAAAATCAGCACCAGCTATCATCTTTATTGATGAAATTGATGCTGTTGGTCGTCAACGTGGAGCCGGCATGGGCGGTGGAAACGATGAACGTGAACAAACCTTGAACCAACTGTTAGTTGAAATGGATGGATTTACAGGGACAGAAGGCGTTATCGTAATGGCTGCAACTAACCGTTCTGACGTTTTAGATCCTGCTTTACTTCGTCCAGGCCGTTTTGACCGTAAAGTGTTAGTGGGTCGTCCAGATGTTAAAGGTCGTGAAGCTATCTTGAAAGTCCACGCTAAAAACAAACCTTTAGCAGATGATGTTGACTTGAAATTAGTTGCCCGTCAAACACCAGGATTCGTTGGGGCAGATCTTGAAAACTTACTTAACGAAGCAGCTTTAGTAGCTGCAAGAAGAAATGACACTAAGATTACTTCTCTTGATATTGACGAAGCAGAAGATCGTGTAATTGCTGGTCCTGCTAAACGAGACCGTAAAACGTCAGAAAAATATCGTCAAATTGTGGCTTACCACGAAGCTGGACATGCCTTAATTGGTCTTGTTCTAAGCGACTCAAGAACTGTTAGAAAAGTAACAATTGTCCCTCGTGGTCGCGCTGGTGGTTATGCGATTACGCTACCTAAAGAAGATCAATACTTACTAAGCAAAAAAGACTTAGAAGAACAAATTGTTGGTTTAATGGGTGGACGTACAGCTGAAGAATTAATCTTCAACAGCTTATCATCTGGTGCTTCAAATGACTTTGAACAAGCAACTCAAATTGCGCGTGCAATGGTAACGCAATATGGTATGAGTGATGTTTTAGGGACAGTAGCGTTGGAACAAGAAGGTCAAGCAGCTTATGGTCAAGGCCCTTCATACAGCCAAGATACTGCTGCAAAAATCGACCAAGAAGTTCGTCGCATTATTAACGATGCACATACACGTGCTGCTGAAATTATTAAAGAATACCACGAACAACACGATTTAATTGCGAAAGCATTGCTTGAATATGAAACATTGAACGAAACACAAATTCTTTCATTATTCAAAGAAGGCAAAATGCCAGAAGAACCAACTGAATTTCCAAGTGAAAAAGAAGCTGCTGATTACAAAGAATCAAAGCAAGCTGCTGATCAAAAGGATAAACAAGTTGAAGTGAAAAATGCTAAAGAAATTAGTGACCAAGAAAAATCAGAAAAAGACTTAGAAAAAGAAGTTACATCTGGTAAAAAAGATGTTGATTCTGATACAATAAAAAACGATGATAATAATCGTAAAGATAAATAACAAAAACAGAGCCTAGTGGCTCTGTTTTTTAATGAGGTGTAAAAAACAATGAAAGATTATTTAATTAAAGCCATATCAAAAGATAAAGCATTTAGAATTTTAGCTGTTTCAGCAACCGAATTAGTATCGACTGCACAACAAAAACACGATACTTATAGTGCTTCATCTGCAGCTTTAGGCCGTGGATTAATTGGGACATTATTATTAAGTACAGCAACCTTAAAAGGTGACGATACATTAACGGTTCGTATCCAAGGTGACGGTCCGGCTGGTGCGTTAGTTATTGATGGTAATGCTAACGGAACAGTTAAAGGTTATATTCAAAATCCCCACGTTCATTTGCCACTTAATGAAAAAGGCAAGATTGATGTTAAGGGTGCTGTAGGAACAAATGGGATGTTCAGTGTTACTAAAGACTTGCATATGAAAGAACCCTTTACAGGTCAGGTTCCATTGATTTCTGGTGAGCTAGGTGAAGACTTTACTTACTACTTGGCTAAATCTGAACAGATTCCATCAGCTGTTGGCTTGTCATGTTTTGTTAATCCAAACAATACAATTGGTGCTGCCGGTGGTTTCATGATTCAAGTGTTACCAAACGCAAGTGAAGAAAGTATTGCCAAACTAGAAGATAGTCTTAAACAATTACCACTAGTTTCTAAACTAGTTCGCGAAGGCAAAACACCTGAAGAAATTACAGAAATGATTTTCCCTGAAGGTGTGGACATCTTAGACACAGTGGATGTTGCCTTTGAATGTGACTGTAGTAAAGACCGTTTTGAAAAATCACTAGCTACTTTGAAAAAAGCAGAGATTGAGGCTATGATTGAAGAAGACCACGGTGCTGAAGCAGTATGTAAATTCTGCAATGCACGCTATCATTATAGTGAGTCAGACTTGAAAGATATTTTAGCAACACAAGGCTAAAACTGGTGTTGAGGCTTTTTGGATAAACTGATAAAATAGTACAGGTAAAAATGAGGAAGAGTGTCTATGTGGAAAATTGGAAATGTGGAAATTCCTAATCGCATTGTTGTCGCACCAATGGCTGGTATTTCAAACTCAGCTTTTCGTATCACAGCAAAAGAATGTGGTGCAGGATTAGTTGTTTGTGAAATGATTAGTGATAGAGGAATTATTCACCATAATAAAAAAACTTTAGATATGCTTTTTGTAGACCCTAAAGAGCACCCAATTAGTATTCAAATTTTTGGTGGAACTGTGGAAACATTAGTTGAAGCAGCGAAATTTGTGGATCAAAATACACAAGCTGATATTATTGATATTAATATGGGTTGCCCAGTGCCAAAAGTCGTAAAAACCGATGCGGGAGCAAGATGTTTACTTGATCCTAATCGTATTTATGAAATGGTTAAAGCGGTTGTTGATGTGGTAGAAAAACCCGTGACAGTTAAAATGAGAACGGGTTGGGATGAAGACCATATTTATGCGGTTGAAAATGCCCTTGCTGCTGAACGTGCAGGAGCTAGTGCGGTTGCCATGCATGGTAGAACGCGTAAGCAAATGTACACCGGTAAAGCTGACTGGGATATTTTGAAGCAAGTTAAAGAAGCCCTTTCAATTCCATTTATTGGAAATGGTGATGTTAAAACACCAGAAGATGCTAAACGCATGCTTGATGAAGTTGGAGCCGATGCGGTTATGGTAGGGCGTGCAGCTTTAGGTAACCCGTGGATTCTAGGCCAAATGGAACATTACCTTGAAACTGGCGTAATTGAACCAGAGCCAACACCAAGAGAAAAAATTGACTTGGCTAAGTTACAATTGAATCGCTTGGTAGAACTAAAGGGTGAAAAAATTGCCGTGCCAGAATTCCGTCAACAAGCAGCTTACTACTTGAAGGGAATTCCACGTGCTGCAAAAGCTCGTGCAGCAGTTAACCAAGTTTTCGCTAAAGAAGAAGTTTTTGAAATTCTAGATGACTTTGTCGCTCAATATGAAGCTAGAGAAAAATTAAAATCGGAGGGTAAATAAGTGGCTAAACAAGATAATCATCACCAAATGAACGACCAATTACGTGTTCGCCGTGAAAAATTACAAGAATTATTTGATAATGGAATTGATCCATACGGTAGTCGTTTTGAACGTACAGCTGTTGCAAAAGACTTACACGATCAATATGAAAACGAAGAAAAAGATGCGTTAGATGAAAAACACGTGACTGCAACTATCGCAGGTCGTATGATGACAAAACGTGGTAAAGGTAAAGTTGGATTTGCTGATATTCGTGATAACTCAGGAAAAATGCAAATCTATGTACGTAAAGATACTGTTGGTGAAGAAAACTACAAGATTTTCAAACGTGCTGACTTAGGTGATTTCCTAGGAATTACAGGTGACGTGATGAAGACAGACATGGGTGAGCTAACAATTAAAGCAACTCATGTGACTTTCTTATCAAAAGCACTACGTCCATTACCAGATAAATACCATGGTTTGACAAACATTGAACAAAAATATCGTCAAAGATATCTTGATTTAATCGCAAACCCAGACAGTTTTGACCGTTTCCAAAAGAGAAGTCAAATTATTTCAACAATTCGTCGTTACCTAGACCAAAACGGCTTTACTGAAGTTGAAACACCTGTATTGCATGACCAAGCTGGTGGTGCTGCTGCAAGACCATTTATTACACACCACAATGCGCTAGATATTGATTTATACCTACGTATTGCGCTAGAATTGCACTTAAAACGTTTAATCGTTGGTGGAATGGAACGTGTTTATGAAATTGGTCGTGTATTCCGTAATGAAGGGCTAGATACAAAACATAACCCTGAATTTACAATGCTTGAATCTTATGCAGCTTACTTTGACTTTAAAGATGTAATGGATCAAACAGAAGGTATTTTCCGTTACATTGCTAAAGAAGTGTTTGATACAGATACTATTACTTACCAAGGCGAAGAAGTTAAGATTGGTCAACCATTCAGACGTTTGCACATGGTTGATGCGATTAAAGAACAAACAGGTGTTGACTTCTGGCGTGAAATGTCACTTGAAGAAGCTCGCAAAATTGCTGATGATCACAATGTTCACTATGAAGATTATTGGCAAGTTGGACACATTATTAACGAATTTTTCGAAGAATTTGTTGAAGAAACTTTAGTCCAACCAACCTTTGTTTATGGGCATCCAATCGAAGTTTCACCACTTGCTAAGAAAAATTCTGAAGATTCACGCTTTACAGATCGCTTTGAATTGTTTATAGTTAAGAGTGAGTTCGCTAATGCATTTACTGAACTTAATGATCCTATCGATCAAAGACAACGTTTTGAAGCACAAGTTGCAGAACGTGAAGCCGGTAATGATGAAGCAACTGGAATTGATGAAGATTACATCGAAGCATTAGAGTATGGTATGCCACCTACAGGTGGACTTGGAATCGGAATTGATCGTTTAGTTATGTTATTTACTGATGCACCATCTATTCGTGACGTTTTACTATTCCCAACTATGCGTCCAGAACATCATGACCAACCAAATGAAGAATAATCACTAAAAGCAGGATATCCTGCTTTTACTACGAGTCGTTAGCTCAGTTGGTAGAGCATCTGACTTTTAATCAGAGGGTCGGCAGTTCGAGCCTGCCACGACTCATTTAATACACAATGTGTATTAATGCGGAAGTAGTTCAGTGGTAGAACATCACCTTGCCATGGTGGGGGTCGCGGGTTCGAATCCCGTCTTCCGCTTTTTGATAACCTACAAGTAGTGTGGGTTATTTTTTTATCCCTAAAAATAGCTAAATTTCAAATTAAAGAGCATTAGTTGTACAATGAGGATAGGGAAAAGAACGAACAGTGAAAAAAGCAAATAATTAATTAAGAATGAGGTTAATTTCTATTTTAATATTTACATTTAAGAACAAATACTTTACTGTATACTTCTATAATAGATTGGCGGTGTAATAATGGAGAATATGTTTACAGATAGTGCGAAAGTTGCACTAACAATTTCACAAGAACAAGCAACCTACTTTAAACATCGTGTGATTGGCACAGAACACTTATTGTTAGGTTTAGTCATGGAATCACATGGAACAGCAGGTCACTTACTACGTGAATTAGGGGTATCTACAACAGATATTCGTGAAGAGATCGAAACTTATACAGGGTATGGTGTTGAGTTATCAACGCCAGTTAAGGGCGAATTTTTACCTTATTCTCCTAGAGCTAAGCAAGTCATGACATTGTCTGGCCAAATTGCGCGACAATTAGGTGCTGACAAAGTTGGTACAGAACATCTGTTAATGGCGCTAGTGCAAAATGAGAATGTTTTATCTGGTAAAATTTTGAAAAACCTAGGTTTTAGTTTGTCACGAATTTATCAAGAATTATTACAACAATTAGGTATTCAAGATAATGAAAACTTTAAAAAACCAGAACTAAATACATCAAAGACACAAACTAATAGACAACAAGCTGGCAAATCTAAGACACCGACTTTAGATAAATTAGCTAATAATTTAAATGACAAAGTTAAACAGGGTCAAGTTGATCCAGTTATTGGCCGTGATTCTGAAACACATCGTGTTATTCAGATTTTGTCACGTCGAACAAAGAATAACCCAGTTTTAGTTGGAGATCCTGGTGTAGGTAAAACAGCGATTGCTGAAGATTTAGCAGCAAAAATAGAAGCAGGACAAGTGCCATCTGTCTTGAAGAAAAAACGCGTGATGTCACTTGATATGGGGTCTTTAGTAGCGGGGACGAAGTACCGTGGTGAATTTGAAGATCGTTTGAAAAAAGTGATGGACGAAATCAAACAAGACGGCGAAGTTATTCTATTTATAGATGAACTTCACACGCTGATTGGTGCAGGTGGTGCAGAAGGTGCTATTGATGCTTCAAACATTTTGAAGCCTTCTCTTGCCCGCGGCGACATTCAAGTTATCGGTGCTACAACGTATGATGAATACCAAAAATACATCGAAAAAGATTCAGCACTTGAGCGTCGTTTTGCGCAAGTAAAAGTAGACGAGCCAACGACAAAAGAAACAGAACAAATTTTAGCTGGATTAAAGAAAACCTATGAAAACTTCCATGGTGTGACAATTTCACAAGAGGCTATTGATGCGGCTGTTGAAATGAGTCAACGCTATATTACTAACCGTTTCTTGCCAGATAAAGCCATTGATTTAATTGACGAAGCAGCAGCTAAAGTTAAAATCGAAGGGTTTGAAGAAAGTGAAGATCAACAAATTATTCCGCTTGAAAAAGACCTAGAAGACTTGTTGAATCAAAAAGACAAAGCAATTTTTGATCAAGATTTTGAACAAGCAGCTAAGCTGCGTTATCAAGAAACGCAACTTCGTCAAACAATTTATCGAATGACCGAAGAAAAGGTAAAAGCCCAACAAGCTAAACAACAAGTAACACGTGAAGACGTTGCTGAAGTTATTTCAACTTGGACTAAAATTCCGCTAACCCAACTTGATTCTAATGAAACAACACGTTTACTTGACCTTGAAAAAGAACTTCATCAAGAAGTTATCGGCCAAAACGATGCGGTAATGGCTGTTTCAAAAGCGATAAGACGCGCTCGTGCGGGAATCAAAGATCCTAACCGTCCAATCGGGTCTTTCTTATTCTTAGGGCCAACAGGTGTTGGTAAAACGCAATTGGCAAAAGTGCTAGCTAAAACAATGTTTGGTTCTACTGATAATCTTATTCGAGTAGACATGTCAGAGTTGTCAGAATCTTACAGTTCATCAAAACTAGTCGGTTCTGCTCCAGGATATGTTGGCTACGAAGAAGGTGGTCAATTGAGCGAACAGGTTCGCCAAAATCCGTACTCTGTTGTTTTACTAGATGAAGTAGAAAAAGCACATCCAGATATTTTTAACTTGTTATTACAAGTATTAGATGATGGTTACCTAACAGATGCTAAAGGTCGTCGTGTTGATTTTAGAAATACAGTAATTATCATGACATCTAACTTAGGTGCACGTGCAATGAAGATTGATAAGACAGTTGGTTTTTCAAGTAATGAAGACGAACAACGTCAAGTACAATTGACAAGCAAAATAAAACAAGCTACACAAGAGTTCTTCACACCAGAATTCTTAAATCGTATTGATGAAACGATTATCTTCCAAGAATTGCAAAAACCAGAACTACGTCAAATTGTGTCACTGATGTTAGGTGACTTAAAAGCACGATTATCTGAACAACAAATCGAATTATCTGTTTCAATAGCAGCATTAGATACTATTTTAGAAGCTGGTTTTGATGTTGAAAATGGTGCTCGACCAATTCGCCGCGCAATTCAAGACAAACTTGAAAATGAATTAAGCGACCAATTACTTAGACAAGATATTAAAGCAGGCGACTTAGTTAAGGTTGGTTCTTCTAAAAAAGAATTAACTTTTAAGGTCGTTTCACAAAATCAAGCACAAAAAGCACAAAAAGGCGATAAAGTCCACAATTAACTTGACATTTATAAGCTATATGATTATAATTTGTATGATTGAAATTGGCTGTTGAAGTGCAGTATTGCTCTGATCTATTGTCCAGAGTGATGATAAGAACAAAAATGGTACCCGTGTGCCGTTTTTGTTTTTTTATTGTCTAAAAACACCTTTTTTGATAGTTGTAACGTAAATGTAATATTACGTGTTTTTAACAGAAAGGATGGTCTTCTCTTGGTAGGTTCAAATATAAACTATGGTAAAAACCGTACTAGAAGAAGTTATTCACGAATTAAAGAAGTTTTACAACTTCCTAATTTAGTTGAAATACAAACAAGTTCATACGATTGGTTCCTAGAACGTGGACTAAAAGAAATGTTCGACGATATTATGCCAATCGATGATTTTGCTGGTAATCTGTCATTAGAGTTTGTGGATTATAAATTATCCGAACCTAAATATACGATGGATGAAGCAAGACAACATGATGCAAACTACTCAGCTCCGCTTCATGTGACTTTGAAATTAACAAATAACGAAACAGAAGAAATCAAAACTCAAGAAGTTTTCTTTGGTGATTTCCCATTAATGACACCACAAGGAACTTTTATCGTAAATGGTGCAGAACGTGTTATTGTTTCTCAATTAGTACGTTCTCCAGGTGTTTACTATAACTCTTCATTGGATAAAAACGGTCGTACTAACTTTGGTACAACAGTTATTCCAAACCGTGGGGCTTGGCTAGAATTTGAAACAGACGCTAAGGATATTTCATACGTACGTATTGACCGTACACGTAAATTACCTATCTCTGTTTTGATGCGCGCATTAGGTTTTGAATCAGATAGTGATATTTTAGAAATTTTAGGTCAAAGCGATTCATTAAGCTATACCCTAGAAAAAGATATCCACAAAAACCCACTAGATACACGTACTGAAGAAGGATTGAAAGATATTTATGAACGTCTTCGCCCAGGCGAACCAAAAACTGCTGACAGTTCTCGTTCATTATTATACGCAAGATTCTTTGATCCAAAACGTTATGACTTAGCGCCTGTTGGACGTTACAAGATTAACAAAAAACTTTCATTAAAAACACGTCTATTAAACCAAACGTTAGCTGAAACATTAGCAGATCCTGATACAGGTGAAGTTATTGCTCAAAAAGGTGACGTAATTGACAATCACTTAATGGAAACATTAGGTAAATTCTTAGATAGAGAAGACTTTAAAACTGTCACATACCAACCTTCAGAAGAATCAGTAATTACTGATCCAATGGTTGTTCAAAAAATTAAAGTATTTTCTAAAGAAGATCCTGAAAAAGAAGTTAATATCATTGGTAATGGTCACATTCCTGCAGATATTAAACACATTACGACAGCCGACATTATTGCTTCAATCAACTACTTCTTGAACCTACAAGAAGGTATTGGTGAAGTTGATGATATCGACCACTTAGGTAACCGTCGTATTCGTTCAGTTGGTGAATTGTTACAAAACCAATTCAGAATTGGTTTATCACGTATGGAACGTGTTGTACGTGAAAGAATGTCAATTCAAGACGCTTCAACTGTAACACCTCAACAATTGATTAATATTCGTCCAGTTGTGGCTTCAATTAAGGAATTCTTTGGTTCATCACAATTATCACAATTTATGGATCAAACTAACCCACTTGGAGAATTAACTCACAAACGTCGTCTATCTGCCCTTGGACCTGGTGGTTTGACTCGTGATCGTGCCGGATATGAAGTTCGTGACGTTCACTATACTCACTATGGTCGTATGTGTCCGATTGAAACACCTGAAGGACCTAATATCGGGTTGATTAACTCACTAGCGTCATACGCTATTGTGAATAACTATGGTTTCATCGAAACACCATACCGTCGTGTTGACTGGACAACCCACAAGGTAACAGACAAGATTGACTACTTAACAGCTGACGAAGAAGATAACTACATTGTTGCTCAAGCTAACTCAAAACTTAACGATGATGGTTCATTTGCTAACCCAACTGTTTTGGCACGTCACCGTGATGACAACCTTGAAATTAGCACAGATAAAGTTGACTACATGGATGTTATTCCAAAACAAGTTGTTTCTGTTGCTGCCGCATGTATTCCTTTCCTTGAAAACGACGACTCAAACCGTGCGTTGATGGGAGCTAACATGCAACGTCAAGCTGTGCCATTGGTACGTCCACATGCACCGCTTGTTGGTACTGGTATGGAATATCGTGCAGCTCACGACTCAGGTACAGCACTTCTAGCCAAAAATGGTGGTACTGTAACTTACGCTGACGCACGTCGTATTGAAATCACAACTGATGAAGATGGTATTGATACCTACTACGTATCTAAATTCAGACGTTCAAATGCTGGTAAATCATACAACCAACAAACATTGGTTCGCCAAGGCGACCGTATTGATGCTGGTGATGTTATCGCAGATGGTCCAGCTATGGAAAGTGGTGAACTTGCTTTAGGTCAAAACCCTATTATTGCGTTTATGACTTGGAACATGTACAACTTCGAAGATGCGATTGTTTTATCAGAAAAACTAGTTAAAGAAGATATCTATACTTCTATCCACATCGAAGAATTCGAATCAGAAGCTCGTGATACAAAACTTGGACCTGAAGAAATCACACGTGAAATTCCAAACGTTGGGGAAGACTCATTAAGAGACCTTGACGAAACAGGGGTTATCCGTATTGGTGCTGAAGTTCATGATGGCGATATTTTAGTTGGTAAAGTAACACCTAAGGGTGTAACTGAATTATCAGCTGAAGAACGTTTGTTACACGCAATCTTTGGTGAAAAAGCACGTGAAGTTCGTGATACATCACTACGTGTACCACATGGTGGTGGCGGAATTGTGCAAGATGTTAAAGTCTTCACACGTGAAGCTGGTGACGAATTATCTCCAGGTGTTAACAAACTAGTTCGTGTTTACATTACACAAAAACGTAAAATCCAAGTTGGTGACAAGATGGCTGGTCGTCATGGTAACAAGGGTACTGTTTCAATCGTTGTTCCTGAAGAAGACATGCCATTCTTACCAGATGGAACACCAGTTGACATTCTATTGAACCCAATGGGTGTGCCATCACGTATGAACATTGGACAAGTTCTTGAATTACACTTGGGTATGGCCGCAAGAGAATTAGGAATTCACGTTGCATCCCCAGTATTTGATGGTGCAACAGATAGCGACTTATGGGACACAGTTAAAGAAGCTGGTATGGCTTCAGATGGTAAAACTGTTCTTTACGATGGTCGTACAGGTGATGCATTTGATAATCGTGTATCAGTTGGGGTTATGTACTACATGAAACTAGCTCACATGGTTGATGACAAATTGCACGCTCGTTCAATTGGACCTTACTCACTTGTTACACAACAACCACTTGGTGGTAAAGCACAATTTGGTGGACAAAGATTTGGTGAGATGGAAGTTTGGGCACTTGAAGCTTATGGTGCTGCTTACACCTTACAAGAAATCTTAACTTACAAGTCTGATGACGTTGTAGGTCGTGTTAAAACTTATGAAGCCATCGTTAAAGGTGAAAACATTCCAAAACCTGGTGTGCCTGAATCATTCCGCGTGTTAGTTAAAGAATTGCAATCTCTAGGACTTGATATGAAAGTGCTAGACATCAATAAAGATGAATTAGAATTGCGTGACATGGATGATGACGATGATGATGTCGTAAATGTTGATGCTTTATCAAAAATGGCTGAAAAGCAAGAAGCTCAAAAGCTGGAAGAAGAAGCTCACAAAGCTAATGATCTTTTAAATAATGATGAAGTTTCAAAATAGTAGGAGGTTAAGCTATTGATCGATGTTAACAAATTTGAGAGTATGCAAATTGGCCTAGCATCTCCAAATAAAATTAGAAGCTGGTCTTATGGTGAAGTTAAAAAACCAGAAACGATCAATTATAGAACATTAAAACCTGAACGCGATGGGTTGTTTGACGAACGTATTTTTGGTCCTACAAAGGACTGGGAATGTGCTTGTGGTAAATACAAACGTATTCGTTATAAAGGGATTGTTTGTGATCGTTGTGGTGTTGAAGTCACACGTGCCAAAGTTCGTCGTGAACGTATGGGACACATTGAATTAGCTGCTCCTGTTACACATATTTGGTACTTCAAGGGTATTCCAAGTCGTATGGGTCTTGTGTTAGACATGAGTCCTCGTCACTTAGAAGAAGTCATTTACTTCGCTGCTTACGTTGTAATTGATCCAGGTAAATCAGACCTAGAACAAAAACAATTATTAACAGAAGCTGAATACCGTGAAAAACGTGCTGAATTTGGTGCAACATTTAATGCCAAAATGGGTGCTGAAGGAATCAAAGAATTACTTCAAAGTGTTGATCTTGAAGGTGAAGTTAAATCACTTAAAGAACAATTACAAACTGCTCATGGACAAAAGAGAACACGTGCTATCCGTCGTTTAGACATCTTAGACGCGTTCAAAAAATCAGGTAACTTACCTGAATCAATGGTAATGGAAGCAATTCCTGTTATCCCACCTGACCTACGTCCAATGGTTCAACTTGAAGGTGGCCGTTTTGCAACAAGTGATTTAAACGATTTATACCGTCGTGTTATTAACCGTAATAACCGTCTAAAACGTTTGCTTGACTTGAATGCACCAAACATTATCGTTCAAAACGAAAAACGTATGTTACAAGAAGCGGTTGATGCTTTAATTGATAATGGTCGTCGTGGCCGTCCTGTTACAGGACCTGGTAACCGTCCATTGAAATCACTTTCACACATGCTTAAAGGTAAACAAGGACGTTTCCGTCAAAACTTACTTGGTAAACGTGTTGACTACTCAGGTCGTTCTGTTATCGACGTTGGACCAACACTTAAGTTCTACCAAGCAGGACTACCACGCGAAATGGCACTTGAATTGTTCAAACCATTTGTGATGCGTGAATTAGTTAAACGTGAACTTGCTTCAAACATCCGTAACGCAAAACGCAAAATTGATCGTCGTGATGATGATATTTGGGATGTTTTAGAAGAAGTTATTAAAGAAAGACCAGTTCTACTTAACCGTGCCCCTACGCTTCACCGTCTAGGTATTCAAGCGTTTGAACCGGTTCTAGTTGAAGGTAAAGCTATTCGTTTACACCCACTTGCAACTGAAGCGTATAACGCCGACTTTGATGGGGACCAAATGGCTGTTCACGTACCTTTATCTGACGAAGCTCAAGCTGAAGCAAGAATGTTAATGCTTGCTGCTCACCATATTTTGGCTCCTAAAGATGGTCGTCCTATCGTTACGCCTTCTCAAGACGTTGTTTTAGGTAACTACTACTTAACACTTGAAGAGCGTAATCGTGAAGGCGAAGGTATGATTTTCTACTCTGCTGAAGAAGCATTCCGTGCTTACCAAGCAGGTAAAATTCACTATCACACACGTATTGGTCTATCAACAGACTCAATGCCAGAAAAACCATTTACAGAAAACCAAAAAGGTAAAATCTTGTTAACTTCATTTGGTAAACTTGTGTTTAACCAAATCTTGCCAGAAGATTTTGTTTACGTGAATGAACCAACACAATCTAACTTGGTAAGCGGTCTATCAGATGACCACTTCTTAAACCCAGGTGAAGATATTCACGAAAAACTAGCCGAAAAACAATTAGTAACACCATTCAAGAAAGGTTACTTGAGTGATGTCATTGCTGAAGTCTTCAAAGTTTACAAAGTTCAAAGAACTTCTGAACTACTTGACGACTTGAAACAAGTTGGTTATGAAGTTTCAACAGTATCAGGACTTACAGTGGGTGTGGCTGACGTGCCAACACTACCTGATAAAGATGATATTGTTAACGATGCTCATAAGAAAGTGGCAACTGTTGCTAAACAATTCCGTCGTGGTTTGATCACTGATGAAGAACGTCACGAACGTGTTATCAGTGTTTGGAACGATGCCAAAGATACTATCCAACAACGACTAATTGATGACTTTGATCCATCAAACCCTATCAACATGATGAGTGACTCAGGAGCTCGTGGTAACATCTCTAACTTTACTCAGCTTGCTGGTATGCGTGGTCTGATGTCAGCTCCTAACGGTGGTATGATGGAAGTTCCTGTTACATCTAACTTCCGTGAAGGTCTAACAGTTATGGAGATGTTCATGTCCACTCACGGTGCCCGTAAGGGAATGACTGATACGGCGTTGAAGACAGCTAACTCAGGTTACTTGACTCGTCGTCTTGTTGATGTTGCACAAGATGTTATCGTTCGTGAAGATGACTGTGGTACTGACCGTGGTTTAGTTGTTGCATCTATTAAAGAAGGTAACGAAATGATTGAACCATTATTCGATCGTTTAGTTGGCCGTTATACACAAAAATCAATCTTCCATCCTGAAACAGGTGAAGTACTGGTTAAACCAAATACTTTACTTGATGAAGAATCAGCACAAATGGTTATTGATGCAGGTGTTGAAACAGTGACAATTCGTTCAGCCTTCACATGTAATACTAAACATGGTGTTTGTCAAAAATGTTACGGACGTAACTTGGCAACTGGTGAAGAAGTTGAAGTTGGTGAAGCAGTGGGTACTGTTGCTGCGCAATCAATCGGTGAACCCGGAACTCAGCTTACAATGAGAAACTTCCATACCGGTGGGGTTGCCGGGGGTGAAGATATCACTCAAGGTCTTCCTCGTGTGCAAGAGTTGTTTGAAGCTCGTAATCCTAAAGGGCTTGCAACTATTACAGAAGCTGCCGGAACAATTACTTCTATTGAAGAAAATCCAGCAGATCACACTCGTGAAATCACAGTTGAAGGTAATATTGATACTAGAACTTATAGTGTGCCTTATACAGCAAGTATGGCTGTTGCCGAAGGTGATGAAGTTCGTCGTGGGGACAAATTAACTCACGGTTCAATTGATCCAAAACAATTAATTCGTGTACGTGACGTGTTATCTACAGAAACTTACATCTTGGATGAAATCCAAAAAGCTTACCGTATGCAAGGGGTAGAAATCTCAGATAAGCACGTTGAGGTTATGGCTCGTCAAATGCTACGTAAAGTGCGTATCCTTGATCCAGGTGAAACAGATACATTACCAGGTACATTGATGGATATTAGCGAATTTACAGACAGTAACCGCGAAACAATTATCAATGGTGGTGTGCCAGCTACTGGACAATCAGTTATCTTGGGTATTACAAAAGCATCTCTTGAAACAAATAGTTTCTTGTCAGCTGCTTCCTTCCAAGAAACAACTCGTGTTCTTACTGATGCATCTATCCGTGGTAAAAATGATCCACTTCTTGGACTTAAAGAAAACGTTATTATTGGTAAAATCATTCCAGCTGGTACTGGTATGGCCAAATACCGTGAGATGGAACCAATTGCTAAAAATGCAAAACCATCTTCAGTTTATTCAATTGCAGACATTGAAAAACAAATGCAAGAACAAGAAGAACAATCAACTAACTAGTTGTAAACAAAAAAGCGATTCACTTAACAGTGAGTCGCTTTTTTTATGCGCTTAAAACTTTAATCAATAAAAAGCTTATAACTAGGTAGGGGACAAAAGGATGTTCCGCTTTCAAATTAGAAAATTGACAAGCGATTAAAATTAAGCATCCCATAATTAAAGTGTCGTTAGCTAGTTCAAAGGAATAATTAATTCCAATAGCAAGATAAATGAAGCAATCGCCTAGTCCCATTTTTTTGAAATAGATACTAATCAGTAGAGCAATTACTGTAACTAGTCCGATGAGGTAATCGGAAGAATTAAAGTCGTAGTGATAGGCGCCAATTAAAATGCTGGGCACAAGCACTAAAGGATAAATATAGTTATCGTGGCAATCGGTTAAACTACAAAATAGTAGTGCAAGTAGTAAAGGATAGTTGCACACTAAATCAGTTGCATAATCACTTAGCCAGACAAAAAGTAAATGGCCGATTAAAATAATATATTTTGAATTTAATTGTGAATCAAAGTCCGGTGTTCTAAAATTTGGATTAAAAATAAAGTGCCAGCTGAGTAGCGTAAAAGGAAATGTCGATAGTAGTATCACAAGCAGTCAACCTCCACAAATAATTACGAAATATTTTTATTTTTATATTGACGATGTCAAAAATAAGTGATAGATTTGTATAGGTATTTTATTAGAATATTAACCATCCAGCGAGCAAAAATGACACTCCTGGATGTGTGTGTTTAAATTATTAGGAGGATATCTTTTATGCCAACAATTAACCAATTGGTAAGAAAAGGTCGTAAGTCCAAAGTTTCTGGTTCAGATGCACCAGCTTTGAACTACGGTTATAACAGTAAAAAGAAAAAATTAACAGATAACCCTGCACCACAAAAACGTGGGGTTGCTACTCGTGTTGGAACAATGACACCTAAAAAACCTAACTCAGCGTTACGTAAATACGCTCGTGTACGTTTGTCAAACATGATCGAAGTTACAGCTTACATCCCAGGTATCGGACACAACTTGCAAGAGCATAGTGTTGTCTTAATCCGTGGGGGACGTGTAAAGGACTTGCCAGGGGTTCGTTACCACATCGTTCGTGGTGCGCTTGATACTGCTGGTGTTGACGGACGTAAACAAGGTCGTTCTAAATACGGTGCTAAAAAATAAAACGTAGGAGGAAATTTTAATGCCAAGAAAAGGTAACGTGCCAAAGAGAGACATTTTGCCAGATCCAATCTATAACTCAAAACTTGTTTCTCGCTTAATTAACCAATTAATGATGGATGGTAAACGCGGTAAAGCTTCTACTATCTTATACGATGCATTTAACATCATCAAAGAAACTACTGGTAATGAACCAATGGAAGTATTTGAAGAAGCTATGAACAACGTTATGCCACTTCTAGAAGTTAAAGCAAGACGTATTGGTGGAGCTAACTACCAAGTTCCTATCGAAGTTCGTCCAGCAAGAAGAACAACTTTAGGTCTTCGTTGGATCGTAAACTACTCAAGATTACGTAACGAACATACAATGGACGAAAGACTAGCAAACGAAATCATGGATGCAGCTAACAATACAGGTGCTTCTGTGAAAAAACGTGAAGACAGTCACAAAATGGCTGAAGCTAACCGTGCGTTCGCTCACTACCGCTGGTAATATAGTCTATTTGTTTTTTAAAAGGAGTAAATTAAATGGCAAACAAACGTGCATTCCCGCTGGATAAAACACGTAATATCGGTATCATGGCCCACATCGATGCTGGTAAAACAACTACTACAGAACGTATCTTGTACTATACAGGACGTATCCACAAAATTGGTGAAACTCACGATGGTGGTTCACAAATGGACTGGATGTCACAAGAACAAGAACGTGGTATCACAATTACATCTGCTGCTACAACAGCTCAATGGCATGATAACCGTATCAACATCATCGATACTCCAGGACACGTTGACTTCACAATCGAAGTTGAACGTTCACTTAGAGTTCTAGATGGTGCGATTACAGTTTTAGATGCGCAATCAGGTGTTGAACCACAAACTGAAAATGTTTGGCGTCAAGCTACAACATATAACGTTCCTCGTATCGTTTTTGTTAACAAAATGGATAAATTAGGTGCTGACTTTGATTACTCAGTAAGCACATTGCATGACCGTCTACAAGCAAATGCACAACCTATCCAAATGCCAATCGGTGCAGAAGATGATTTCGAAGGAATTATTGACTTAATCGAAATGGAAGCTGATGTCTACAGTGATGAAGATAAATTAGGTTCAAAATTCGATAAAGTTGAAATCCCTGCAGATTACTTAGAAGAAGCTCAAAAACGTCGTGCTCAATTAATTGAAGCTATTGCTGACGTTAACGATGACATCATGGATAAATACCTTGAAGGTGAAGAAATCACAAATGCTGAGCTAAAAGCTGCTATCCGTAAAGCAACTCTTGACTTAGAATTTTACCCAGTTCTTGCTGGTTCAGCCTTCAAAAACAAAGGTGTTCAAATGTTGATGGACGCGGTTGTTGATTACTTACCATCACCGCTTGATGCTACACCTTATAAAGCTGTAGATCCAAAAACTGATGAACATGAAGAATTAATCGCTGGTGATGACAAAGACTTTGCAGCTTTAGCATTTAAGATTGCAACTGACCCATTCGTTGGTCGTTTGACATTCTTCCGTGTTTACACAGGTACACTTGAAGCTGGTTCATACGTATTAAACGCTTCAAACAACACACGTGAACGTGTTGGTCGTTTACTACAAATGCACGCTAACCACCGTGAAGAAATTCCTGAAGTATTCTCTGGTGATATTGCTGCTGCTATTGGTCTTAAAGCTACAACAACAGGTGACTCACTAACAGACTTGAAACATCCATTAATTCTTGAATCAATGGAAATTCCAGCACCTGTTATCCAAGTATCTGTTGAGCCTAAATCAAAAGCTGACCGTGATAAATTAGATGTTGCTATCCAAAAACTTTCTGAAGAAGATCCTACATTCCAAGCTGAAACAAACCCAGAAACAGGGGAAACATTGATTGCTGGTATGGGTGAACTTCACTTAGATATCATGGTTGACCGTATGAAACGTGAATTTAACGTTGAAGCTAACGTTGGAGCTCCTCAAGTTGCTTACCGTGAAACATTCACAAAACCAGCTACAGCTCAAGGTAAATTCGTTCGTCAATCTGGTGGTAAAGGTCAATATGGTGACGTATGGATCGAATTTACACCAAACGACGAAGGTGAAGGATTCGAATTCGAAGACGCTATCGTTGGTGGGGTTGTTCCTCGTGAATACATCCCTTCAGTTGAACAAGGTCTTAAAGAATCAATGGAAAACGGTGTTCTTGCTGGTTACCCATTGATTGACGTTAAAGCTAAATTGTTCGATGGTTCTTACCACGATGTCGATTCATCTGAATCTGCTTATAAAGTTGCTGCTTCTATCGCATTGAAAGAAGCTGCTAAAAAAGCTGGTGCTGCTGTTCTAGAACCTATCATGAAAGTAGAAGTTATTGCACCTGAAGAATATCTTGGAGATATCATGGGTCAAGTAACTGCTCGTCGTGGTCGTGTTGAAGGTATGAACGCTCGTGGTGGTGCGCAAGTTGTTAACGCATTTGTGCCACTTTCAGAAATGTTCGGTTACGCTACAACACTTCGTTCAGGTACACAAGGTCGTGGTACATTTACAATGGTATTTGACCACTACGAACCAGCTCCAAAATCAATTCAAGAAGAAATCATTAAGAAAAATGGTGGAAACACATCTTCTGATGCTGAATAAAATTAACAATAAATCTTTTGCCGAAAGGTAAAAGATTTTTTTGTTTAGCCCTTGTAATTAGGATTTCTGTGAAGTATAATATTATACGTGCTGATTTTGAAGAGGATTTGATAGTCTTCTTTGACTATTAGCAATAAAAATTAGAGCGATGAAGCGGAAGGTTGCGACACACCCGGCTGCATTGCCACAGTGGATGTGTTCGGATAATTTTCGCCGAGCAAGTCATCTTTAAAAAGAGACGAGGAGGTAAAAAAATGGCAGGTCAAAAAATTCGTATCAGATTGAAAGCTTATGAACATAGCATTTTAGATCAATCTGCAGAAAAAATTGTGGAAACAGCAACAAGAACTGGTGCTGAAATCTCAGGTCCAATTCCATTGCCAACAGAACGTAAACTTTTCACAGTGATTCGTTCACCACATAAACACAAAGACTCACGTGAACAATTTGAAATGCGTACACACAAACGCTTAATTGACATCGTGAACCCAACACCTAAAACAGTAGATTCATTAATGAAATTGGATTTACCTAGTGGTGTAGATATCGAAATTAAATTATAATAATTAATAAATAAAATTACGGAGGTGTAAACATGACCAAAAAAGGAATCTTAGGAAAAAAAGTTGGAATGACACAAGTCTTCACAGAATCTGGTGAATTAGTTCCCGTAACAGTTATTGAAGCTACTCCTAACGTTGTTTTACAAGTTAAAACAATGGAAAGTGATGGCTACGAAGCTGTTCAACTAGGTTACAAAGATCAACGTGACATCTTGTCAAACAAACCAGCTAAAGGTCATGCTGCAAAAGCTAAGACTTCACCTAAGCGCTTCATTAAAGAATATCGTAATGTTGAGCTTAGCGAATACGAAGTAGGCTCAGAAATTACTGTAGAAACATTTACTGAAGGTGACAAAGTAGACGTAACCGGAGTAAGTAAAGGTCATGGTTTCCAAGGTGCTATCAAGCGTTGGGGTCAATCACGTGGACCAGAAACACATGGTTCAAGATACCACAGACGCCCGGGTTCAATGGGATCTATTATCAACCGTGTATTCAAAGGTAAACGTTTACCAGGACGTATGGGTAACAAACAAGTTACAGTTCAAAACTTGGACATCGTAAAAGTTGTTGCTGACAAAAACGTTATCATGATTCGTGGTAATGTTCCTGGTGCTAAAAAATCAACAGTAAGTATCCAAACTACTGTAAAGAATAACAAGTAAGAAAGGAGGATAAAAATTGCCTAACGTTAATGTATTAGATCAAACAGGTAAAAATGCAGGTCAACTTGAATTAAATGAACAAATCTTTGGTATTGAACCAAATGAAAGTGTTTTATTTGATGCAGTGATTATGCAACGTGCTTCTTTAAGACAAGGAACACACTCAGTTAAAAACCGTTCTGCCGTACGTGGTGGAGGTAAGAAACCATGGAGACAAAAAGGAACTGGACGTGCTCGTCAAGGTTCTATCAGATCTCCTCAATGGCGTGGTGGTGGTGTTGTATTTGGTCCTACTCCACGTTCATACGCTTACAAACTACCTAAGAAGGTAAGACGTTTAGCTCTTAAATCTGCTCTTTCACAAAAAGTTGCAGGTGAAGACATGGTAGTTGTTGATCAATTATCATTCGACACACCAAAAACAAAAGAATTTGCAAACTTCTTAAACAACGTTAAAGTTGATACAAAAGTTTTAGTAGTTGTTGATTCAGAAAACAAAAACGCTGCTTTATCAGCTCGTAACTTAGAAAACGTTACAATTATTCCTGCTGAAGGTTTAAACGTATTGGATATTGTAAATAACCAAAAAATCGTTTTAACTAAAGCTGCTGTACAAAGTATCGAGGAGGTGCTCGCATAATGGAAGCTCGCGATATTATTTTAAGACCCGTTATTACGGAAGCTTCAATGGGCGCAATGGATGCTCGTAAATACACTTTCGACGTTAATGTAAACGCTGACAAGACTCAAGTACGTCGTGCAGTAGAAGAAATCTTTGACGTTAAAGTTCAAAACGTAAACATCATGAATGTTCGCGGTAAACAAAAAAGAGTTGGCCAATATGTGGGAACAACTCGTCGTCGCAGAAAAGCTATTGTAACTTTAACTGCTGACTCAAAAGAAATTACAATTTTCGAAAACTAATCATATAGGAGGTAAGTCAAGTGGCTATCATTAAACACAAACCAACGACAAATGGTAGACGTCATATGACTGGCTCTGATTTTGCTGAAATCACAAAGAAAGCTCCTGAAAAATCTTTGCTTGATTCACAAAGCAGTAAAGCAGGCCGTAACGCACATGGTCATATTACGGTAAGACACCGCGGTGGTGGACATAAACAAAAATACCGTATCATCGATTTCAAACGTAACAAAGACAATGTAAAAGCAACTGTTAAGGCTATCGAATACGATCCAAACAGATCAGCTAACATTGCACTTGTTGCTTATCATGATGGTGTGAAATCATACATTTTAGCACCTAAAGGCATCAAAGTTGGACAAATCGTTGAATCAGGTGAAAATGCAGATATTAAAGTAGGTAACACATTACCACTTAAAAACATTCCTGATGGAACATTAATCCACAACATTGAAATGAAACCTGGTAAAGGTGGACAACTTGTTCGTTCAGCAGGTACATCTGCTCAAGTTCTTGGACAAGAAGAAAAATACACATTAATTAAACTTAACTCTGGTGAAGTTCGTATGATTCTTTCAACTTGCCGTGCAACAATCGGTTCAGTTGGTAATGAACAACACGAATTAATCAACATTGGTAAAGCTGGTCGTAAACGCTGGTTAGGTTTCCGTCCTACAGTTCGTGGTTCTGTAATGAACCCTAACGATCACCCTCACGGTGGTGGTGAAGGTCGTGCACCTATCGGACGTCCATCTCCAATGTCACCATGGGGCAAGAAAACTATGGGTGTTAAAACACGTAATAGTAAAGCTAAATCAGAAAAACTTATTATTCGTCATCGTAAAGGCAAATAGTAATAGTTAAACAGTAAGGGAGGTCTAGAAATGAGCCGTAGTATTAAAAAAGGTCCATTCGCTGACGCGCATTTATTGAAAAAGGTCGAAGCTCAAGCTGATCAAGAAAAAAAACAAGTTATTAAAACTTGGTCCCGTCGTTCAACTATTTTTCCAACTTTCATTGGATACACAATAGCTGTCTACGATGGTAGAAAACACGTACCAGTATTCATTTCAGAAGACATGGTAGGACACAAACTAGGTGAATTCGTACCTACAAGAAAATTCCATGGTCATTCAGGAAATGACAAACAAACTCAAGGTAAATAGAAAGGAGAATTCGTCTGATGGCAGATACAGTTACAAGCGCTAAAGCTAAAGTAAGAATGGTTCGTCTTGCACCTAGAAAAGCCCGCTTAGTTGTGGACTTAATTCGTGGAAGAAACGCAGCTGAAGCTTTGGCTATCTTGCAATTCACACCTAAAGCTGGCTCACCTATCGTGGCTAAAGTTTTAAAATCAGCAATTGCAAACGCTGAACATAATTTTGATTTAGAATCTGCAAACCTCTACGTTTCTGAGGCATATGTGAATGAAGGACCTACTTTGAAGAGATTTCGTCCGCGTGCCAAAGGTGCGGCTTCTCCTATTAACAAGAGAACAAGTCACATTACAATTGTAGTTTCAGAAGCTGAATAAAAAATAATAAGGAGGTCAATTTAATGGGTCAAAAAGTTAATCCAATAGGCTTTCGTCTTGGCGTTATCCGCGACTGGGAAGCTAAATGGTACGCTGAAAAAGATTTCGCAAACTTCTTACACGAAGATTTGAAAATCAGAAAATTCATTGAAAAGAAATTAGCAACTGCTTCAGTTTCACAAGTTGAAATTGAACGTGCTGCAAACAAAGTTAACATTTCAATCCACACAGCAAAACCAGGTATGGTTATTGGTAAAGGTGGTTCTGAAGTTGAAGCTTTAAGAAAACAAATTAATGCGCTAACTAACAAACAAGTTCACATTAATATTGTTGAAATCAAAAAACCTGATTTGGATGCAACTCTAGTAGGTGACAGCATTGCTCGTCAACTAGAAGCTCGTGTTGCATTCAGACGTGCACAAAGACAAGCTACTCAAAGATCAATGAGAGCTGGTGCAAAAGGTATTAAAACTCAAATCTCAGGTCGTTTAAATGGTGCTGACATGGCGCGTAAAGAATGGCATACAGAAGGTACAGTTCCTCTTCACACATTAAGAGCAGATATTGACTATGCTTGGGTTGAAGCAGCAACTACCTACGGACAAATCGGTGTTAAAGTATGGGTTTGTCGTGGAGAAGTATTGCCAACACGTAATGAAAGTACAATTAATAAGGACGCGAAAGGAGGAAACTAATCGTGTTAGTTCCTAAACGTGTTAAACACCGTCGTGAATTCCGTGGTAAAATGCGCGGAGCAGCTAAAGGCGGTAAACAAGTAAGTTTCGGTGAATACGGTTTACAAGCTGTTGAATCTCACTGGATCACAAATAGACAAATCGAAGCAGCACGTATTGCTATGACACGTTACATGAAACGTGGTGGGCAAGTTTGGATTAAAATTTTCCCTCATAAATCATATACAGCAAAAGGTGTAGGAGTACGTATGGGTTCTGGTAAAGGAGCTCCAGCAGGTTGGGTTGCTCCAGTTAAACGAGAAAAAATCTTGTTTGAAATTGGTGGCGTTTCTGAAGAAGTTGCGCGTGAAGCTTTAAGACTTGCATCTCATAAATTACCAATTAGAACCAAGTTCGTAAAACGTGAGGAAGTAGGTGGCGAATCTAATGAAAGCTAATGAAATTAAAGAATTAACCACTGAGCAAATTATTGCCAAAGAAAAGCAATATAAAGAAGAATTGTTCAACTTGCGTTTTCAACAAGCCACAGGGCAACTTGAAAATACAGCTCGCTTAAAGCAAGTTCGCAAAAACATTGCTCGTATCAAAACAATCTTGCGCGAACAAGAATTGAACAATAAATAAGATAGTGGAAGGGAGTTATAAACTTGAGCGAAATTAACGAAAGAAATAGTCGTCACGTACACCAAGGACGTGTTGTCTCTGATAAAATGGACAAAACAATTACCGTAGTTGTTGAAACACAAAAGAAACATTCTGTGTACGGAAAACGTGTTAAGTACTCTAAAAAATACTACGCACACGATGAAAACAACGAAGCTAAAGTTGGAGATATTGTTCGTATCATGGAAACCCGACCATTGTCTCGTTCAAAACGTTACCGTTTAGTAGATGTTGTAGAAAAAGCAGTTATCATCTAATCTAAAATAATGCGAATAATCTCTTAGGCGAGAGGAGGAACTCAAGTGATCCAACAAGAAACAAGACTTAAAGTTGCTGATAACTCAGGAGCACGTGAAATTTTAACTATTAAAGTTTTAGGTGGTTCTGGTAGAAAAACTGCCAATATTGGTGATGTTATTGTTGCAACAGTTAAACAAGCAACACCAGGTGGCGTTGTCAAAAAAGGTGACATTGTAAAAGCTGTTATTGTAAGATCTGCATCAGGTGCAAGACGTGCCGACGGATCATACATTAGTTTTGACGAAAACGCAGCAGTTATTATCAACGAAGATAAAAGCCCTCGTGGAACACGTATTTTTGGGCCTGTTGCTCGTGAATTACGTGAAAATGCATTCATGAAAATCGTGTCATTGGCACCTGAAGTTTTATAGAATCTGATTGATAATAGGGAGGTGCGCACATGTTTGTTAAAACAGGCGACAAAGTTAAAGTTATTGCCGGTAAAGATAAAGGCAAAGAAGGTTCAGTCTTAAAAGTTTTAAACAAAGAAGACCGTGTGGTTGTTGAAGGTATTAATATGGTGAAAAAACATAGTAAACCTTCTCAAATGAATCCCCAAGGTGGTATTCAAGATCAAGAAGCACCTATTCACGTTTCAAACGTTATGTTGATTGATCCAGAAAACAACGAAGCAACAAAAGTTAAATTTGAAATCGTAGACGGTAAAAAAGTTCGCGTTTCAAAGAAAACTGGTAAACAATTATAAAATTAAGAGAGGAGGACAATAAGTGGCTAATCGTTTAAAAGAAAGATACGTTTCTGAAATTACACCTGCTTTGGTTGAAAAATTCAATTACAAATCAGTTATGCAAGTTCCAAAAATTGAAAAAATTGTTTTGAACATGGGTGTTGGTGATGCTATCACAAACGCTAAAAACCTTGATGATGCTGTTAACGAATTAACATTAATCTCAGGTCAAAAACCTTTGATTACCAAAGCTAAAAAATCAATTGCTGGCTTCCGTTTACGTGAAGGTATGTCAATTGGTGCAAAGGTTACTTTACGTGGTGACCGTATGTATGATTTTCTAGACAAATTAATTAACGTTTCGCTTCCTCGTGTTCGTGATTTCCATGGTGTTAGTGCTAAGTCTTTTGATGGACGTGGTAACTATACATTAGGTATCAAAGAACAACTTATCTTCCCTGAAGTGGATTACGACCAAGTAAATCGTGTTCGTGGATTAGATATTGTTCTTGTAACAACTGCAAATACTGATGAAGAAGCAAGAGAATTATTGACTCAAGTTGGTATGCCTTTTGCTAAATAAGTTTAAGGGAGGTCAATTAATTGGCTAAGAAATCACAAATTGCTAAAAACCATCGTCCAGCTAAGTTTTCAACACAAAGCTACACAAGATGTGAAAGATGTGGACGTCCACATTCTGTTTACCGTAAGTTTAAACTATGCCGTGTTTGCTTGAGAGAATTAGCACATAAAGGTCAAATTCCTGGCGTTAGAAAAGCAAGCTGGTAAAAATCTGAAAAAAGGAGGCAGCACATCATGGTCATGACAGATCCAATCGCAGATTACTTGACACGAATCAGAAATGCCAACATGGTAAAACACGATTCATTAGAAGTTCCTGCATCAACAATGAAAAAAGCGATTTCTGAAATTTTGAAGAATGAAGGCTTTATTCGTGATTACGAAGTTATCGAAGATAACAAACAAGGAATCATCAAAGTATTTCTTAAATATGGCAAAAATAACGAACGCGTTATTACTGGCCTAAAACGTATTTCTAAACCTGGTTTAAGAACTTACGTTGGTGCAAATGATGTACCTAAAGTTCTTAACGGATTAGGAACTGCAATTATCTCAACATCAAATGGTGTAATTACTGACAGAGAAGCTCGTGCTAAAAATGTCGGTGGCGAAGTGCTCGCTTACATCTGGTAATTTTTTGAAAGAAAAGGAGGGAAACTCATGAGTCGTACTGGTTATAAAACAATTATTGTACCAGAATCTGTAACAATCACTAAAAATGGTGACGACGTTACAGTTAAAGGACCAAAAGGTGAAGTAACACGCTACTTTGATCCTAAAATTACTTTTGAACAAAAAGATAACGAAATCAACTTTGAACGTCAAAGCGATGACGACAAAGCACTTCATGGAACAATGCGTGCTAACTTAAACAACATGGTTCTTGGTGTAACTGAAGGTTACTCTAAAGCATTATCTCTTGTTGGGGTTGGTTACCGTGCACAAGCTCAAGGTCAAAAACTAACATTAAACGTTGGTTACTCTCAACCTGTTGAAATGACAATTCCAGAAGGTATCGAAGTTGAAGTACCTTCAGCAACAGAACTTGTTGTTAAAGGAATTAGCAAACAAGCAGTTGGCCAATTTGCGGCAGAAATTCGTGATACACGTCCTCCAGAACCTTATAAAGGTAAGGGAGTTCGTTACAAAGACGAAATCGTACGTCGTAAAGAAGGTAAAACTGGTAAATAATTAACTTAGAAATTATATGAGGTGATACTGTGATTACTAAACCAGATAAAAACAAAACACGTCAAAGACGCCATAAACGCGTTCGTGGTAAAATTTCTGGAACTGCTGAGCGCCCACGCTTAAGTATTTTCCGTTCAAATAAAAACATCTACGCTCAAGTAATTGATGACGTAGCGGGTGTAACGCTTGCAAGTGCCTCAACTCTTGATAAAGATGTTAAAGATGACGCTACAAAAGTAGAACAAGCTAAACAGGTTGGTGCTTTAGTAGCTAAAAGAGCAAAAGATGCTAAAATTGAAACAGTCGTATTCGACCGTGGCGGTTACTTATACCAAGGCCGTATTCAAGAATTAGCTGACGCTGCTCGTGAAAATGGACTACAATTTTAATAAAGAGGAGGTTAACTAAATGGCAAATATCGATCCATCTCGTTTAGAATTAGAAGATCGTCTAGTTAGTATTAATCGAGTAACTAAAGTTGTTAAAGGTGGACGTAGACTTAGATTCGCTGCTATCGTAATTGTAGGGGATAAAGCTGGCCACGTAGGTTTTGGTACTGGTAAAGCTCAAGAAGTTCCTGAAGCAATTAGAAAAGCTGTTGAAGCTGCTAAGAAGAGTTTGATTGAAGTGCCAATGGTTGGTACAACAATTCCTCATGAAATTGTTGGTCAATTTGGTGCTGGAGACATTCTTTTGAAACCTGCTGAAGAAGGTTCTGGAGTTGCTGCAGGTGGCCCTGTTCGTGCCGTTCTTGAACTTGCTGGTGTTGCTGATGTTACAAGTAAATCACGCGGAAGTAACACACCAATCAACGTTATTCGTGCAACATTAAACGGATTAGACAACTTAAAAACTAAAGAATCAGTATCTGCACTTCGTGGTGTAAATGCTGATACATTGCAAGGCTAGGAGGAAGTTATAGATGGCTCAATTAAAAATCACTTTAAAAAGAAGCGCAGCTCATCGTCTTCCAGCCCAAAGAAAAATTGTTAAAGAATTGGGATTAGGTCGCGTACATAGCTCAGTTATCAAACCTGATAACGACGCTATTAGAGGTGCACTATTCAAAATTTCTCATCTTATTGATGTAGAAGAATATAAAGGTTAATCACAAGGAGGTGCTCGGTTATGAAACTTCACGAATTAAAACCTGCTGAAGGATCAAGAAAAAACCGCAAACGTGTTGGTCGCGGAACTTCATCTGGTGTCGGTAAGACAGCTGGTCGTGGACAAAAAGGTCAATTAGCACGTTCAGGTGGTAAAACACGTATTGGTTTTGAAGGTGGTCAAATGCCATTATTCAGAAGAATGCCAAAACGTGGATTCAAAAACGTTAATCGTAAAGAATACGCTGTTGTCAATCTTTCCGATTTAAATCAATTTAAAGAAGGTACAGAAGTAACACCTGCTTTATTAGTAGAATCTGGTTTAGTTAAGAAAGAATTATCTGGTGTTAAACTTCTTGCCAACGGTGATCTTAAAGTTAAATTAACTGTTAAGGTTAACAAATACTCTGAAGCTGCAAAATCTGCAGTAGAGGCTGCTGGCGGTTCAATTGAGGTGATCTAATGTTCACCACTTTGAAAAACGCATTTAAAGTAAAAGAAATTCGTTCTAAGATTTTCTTCACATTGTTTATTTTGCTACTATACCGCATTGGGTCACACATTATCGTCCCTGGCGTTAACGCAAGTGCGTTAGCTAATCTAACAAAAAGTGGAACAACAAGTTTAGTTCCAATTTTAGATACAATTAGTGGTGGTGGCTTGGCAAATTACTCCATCTTTTCGATGGGGGTTTCGCCATATATTACGGCACAAATTGTTGTGCAGCTACTCCAGATGGATATTGTACCTAAATTTGTGGAATGGGGTAAACAAGGTGAAGTTGGCCGTCGAAAGATAAATCAGGTGACAAGATACTTATCAATTGTGCTTGCATTTATTCAAAGTATTGGAATCACTTTAGGTTTTAATGCGTTAAGTGGCTTAGGTTTAGTTAAATCACAAACTCTATCATCTTATATAACGATTGGTATTATTTTAACAGCGGGAACCATGTTACTAACATGGTTAGGTGAACAGATTACAGATAAAGGTATTGGTAATGGTGTATCGATGATTATCTTTGCCGGTATTGTGGCAAGATTTCCACAAAGCGCGCATGAGTTATATCGTGACGCCATTACAAACAACAATCCAGCCGATCGTGGACAAGGCGCACTATTTTTAGTCGCTGTTGTTGTAGCGATATTGATTATTACGATGATTGTGACATATGTCCAACAAGCTATTCGTAAAGTCCCAATTCGTTACACAAGAAGAGCAACTAGTGGTGGATCAGAAAGTTATCTTCCATTGAAGGTTAACGTTGCTGGTGTTATTCCAGTTATCTTCGCTAGTTCTCTTATTGCCACACCGGCAACGATTTTAGTAGCCTTTCAAAATTCTCATGGTGAAGAAGCATGGTTCAAAATCATGAATAATATCTTCAGCATGCAGACTCTAACAGGAGCTCTAGTTAATACATTATTGATTGTATTATTTACTTTCTTCTATGCCTTTGTACAAGTTAACCCTGAAAAAGTGGCTGAAAACTTGCAAAAGCAAAGTGCATTTATTCCAGGCGTTTGGCCAGGACAAGAAACACAAAAATACATTTCAAAATTATTGATGAGACTTTCAGTAGTCGGCTCCATCTTTTTAGGATTTATTTCCTTAATTCCACAACTTGCTTCAAATATCTGGGGATTACCTAGTTCAATCGGACTTGGCGGAACCAGCTTACTGATTGTTATCGGTGTTGCACTTGAAGCAATGCGTCAATTAGATGGATTACTGATGAAACGAAAATATGTTGGATTTATTAGATAGGCTGTTTAAAAATGAAAAATATTATTTTAATGGGGCTTCCGGGTGCTGGTAAAGGTACTCAAGCCGAAATGATTGTAGATAATTATAATATTGCCCATATTTCAACGGGTGATATGTTCCGAGAAGCAATGGCCGAAGGAACCAAGGTAGGACTTGAAGCTAAATCATTTATTGATGCTGGTAACTTGGTTCCAGATGAAGTGACAGCTAAGTTAGTTGAAGAAAGACTTGGCAAAGCTGATACAGATGATGGATATATTTTAGACGGTTTTCCTAGAACAACCGTCCAAGCAGAAATGCTTGAATCAATCACAGCAAATGTCAATAAACCATTGCAAAAAGTAATTAATATTGAAGTTGATACAAAACTTTTAGTTGAACGTTTATCAGGTAGATTTATTTGTCGAGACTGTGGCGCAACATATCATAAAGTTTTCAACCCAACAAAAGTTGAAAACACATGTGATCGTTGTGGTGGCCACAACTTTTATCAACGTGAGGATGATAAACCCGAAGTTGTTAAAAAACGTATCGAAGTTAACTTAGAAATGAACACACCATTGATCGATTTCTATCGTGAAAAAGGGTTACTAGTTTCAGTTGATGGAACTCGTTCTCGTGATGAAGTTTTCGCTGATATCAATGAAGCTTTAAGTTCGTTGAATTAGTATTTATTGTTCTAAAGTGGTATAATATTTTGCTGTAGTATATCGTGTTAAACAATCAGGAGGAAAATTTTGGCAAAAGATAATGTCATCGAAATCGAAGGTACAGTGGTTGATACTCTTCCTAATGCAATGTTTAAAGTTGAGTTAGAGAATGGGCATACAATTTTAGCTCACGTTTCTGGTAAAATTAGAATGCACTACATTCGTATTTTGCCTGGTGACAGAGTGACTGTTGAATTGTCTCCATATGATTTAACTAAAGGCAGAATCACTTATCGTTTTATTAAGTAGTAGATTTAGACAACTCAGGAGGTTATCAAGATGAAAGTAAGACCATCTGTTAAACCAATGTGTGAAGATTGTAAAGTAATTAAGAGAAATGGCCGCGTTATGGTTATTTGCTCAAATCCAAAACACAAACAAACTCAAGGATAATAATTTATAAATACGGAGGTGTTATAATGGCTCGTATTGCTGGTGTTGACTTACCCAGAGATAAAAGAATCGTAGTTGCATTAACATACATTTATGGTGTAGGTAATACAACTGCTGCAAAAATCTTAGCTGATGCTGGTGTGTCTGAAGACATTCGTTCTAAAGACCTAACCCCAGATCAAGAAGATAAAATTCGTGCGGAAGTAGATAAAGTCCGTGTCGAAGGTGACCTAAGACGTGAAATTAGTTTAAACATTAAACGTCTTAAAGAAATCGGTTCATACCGTGGTATCCGTCACCGTCGTGGTTTACCTGTACGTGGACAAAACACAAAGAACAACGCAAGAACACGTAAAGGTCCAAAAGTTGCCATTGCTGGTAAGAAAAAATAAGAACTAATTAAGGAGGGAAATTAATGGCTGTTAAGAAAACTTCTCGTAAACGTCGTAACAAGAAGCATATTGAATCTGGTGTGGCACACGTTCACTCAACATTCAATAATACTTTAGTGATGATTACAGATGTTCAAGGTAACGCTGTTGCCTGGTCTTCTGCAGGATCATTAGGATTTAAAGGTAGTCGTAAATCAACACCATTTGCTGCTCAAATGGCATCTGAAGCTGCTGCTAAACAATCTATGGAACATGGATTGAAGAGTGTTGAAGTTGCAGTTAAAGGTCCAGGTGCTGGACGTGAAGCTGCTATTCGTGCTTTACAAGCAACAGGTTTAGAAGTTACAGCAATTCGCGATGTTACGCCTGTTCCTCATAATGGATCAAGACCACCAAAACGTCGTCGTGTTTAATTATTTGCTGAATAAAGCACTATACGTTTTGAAAGGGGTCCCAATTTATGATTGAATTTGAAAAACCAAGTATAACAACTGTTGAACAAGATAGTAGTTATGGTAAATTTGTTATTGAGCCTTTAGAACGTGGCTATGGAACGACGTTAGGTAATTCACTACGTCGCGTATTGCTTGCTTCCTTACCAGGAAGCGCAGTATCATATGTCCAAATTGATGGTGTGTTACATGAATTTTCAACGATTGATGGCGTTGTCGAAGACGTTACTCAAATCGTTTTGAATTTAAAACAACTTTCATTAAAGTCTCTTTCAGAAGAAACTAAAGTTGTGGAAATTGATGTAGTGGGACCTGCACGCGTAACAGCAGCAGACTTGCAAGTAGATAGCGAAGTTCAAGTATTGAACCCTAGCCAATACATTGCAGAAGTTGCTGAAGGCGGACATTTACACATGAACGTTGCCATTAAACAAGGTCGCGGTTATGTTTCTGCTGATCAAAACAAAACAGATGACATGCCAATCGGTGTTGTTCCAGTTGACTCATTGTTTTCACCAATTGATCGTGTAAACTATCAAGTGGAAAGCACTCGTGTAGGGCATCGCAATGACTATGATAAATTGACGCTTGAAATCTGGTCCAATGGCTCAATTGCACCAAATGATGCACTTAGTTTAGCCGCAAAGATTTTGACAGAACATTTAAATGTCGTTGTTGAAATGTCTGATGAAGCACAACTTACTGATATCATGGCAGAAAAAGAAGAAGCAAAAGAAGAACAAAAGCTTGAAATGACTATTGAAGAGCTTGATTTATCTGTTCGTTCTTACAATTGTTTAAAACGTGCAGGAATTAATACTGTACAAGACTTATCTGACCGTTCTGAATCAGATATGATGCGTGTTCGCAACCTTGGACGCAAGTCATTAGAAGAAGTTAAACAAAAACTATCAGATTTGAATTTATCTTTACGTCAAGAAGACTAAACATAAAAGTGTTAAAGGAGGGAAAGCTATGGGTTACCGTAAATTAGGTCGTAATAGTTCTCAAAGAAAAGCTATGTTGCGTGATTTATCAACTGATTTATTAATTAATGAACGCATTGTGACAACTGAAACTCGTGCTAAAGAAGTACGTAAAGCAGTTGAAAAAATGATTACTTTAGGTAAACGTGGAGACTTACACGCTCGTCGTCAAGCTGCAGCGTTTGTTCGTAACGAAGTTGCTGACATCCGTGAACAAGAAGAAGATGTAGTTGTACAATCTGCTTTACAAAAGTTATTTAGTGATATTGCACCTCGTTACAAAGAACGTAATGGTGGTTACACTAGAATTTATAAAACAGCACCTCGTCGTGGTGACGGTGCGCCAATGGCTATTATTGAATTAGTTTAATAATATCTATTACTTAAAAAACGATCATTTCTTAGATGTGAGAAATAGCGTAATGATGATGGAATTTATTCCAAGTCTAGCTTAGATAATAATTAAAAATTTATTATCCCATCTTTGAATGATTTTTTTTTTGCTCAAAATTTACTATAATGGAAGCTATAAAATAATAAGTGGGTAAAGATATGAGCAAAAATATAATAGAAGTTAAGAATTTAACCTACACTTATTCTCAAAATGAACAGCCAACATTAAAAAATCTCAGTATCTCGATTCCTGAGCAAAGTTGGACGTGTATTTTGGGACATAATGGTAGTGGAAAGAGTACTTTAGTTCGCTTACTTACGGGACTTAAAGAGCCAGACACTGACTCTCAATCGCAAATTCTAATCAATAGTGTTGAAGCATCCGAAGAAAAGTGGTTTGATATTCGTAATGACTTAGGTATTGTCTTTCAAAATCCGGATAACCAATTTGTTGGTGCAACGGTAGAAGACGATATTGCATTCGGTCTTGAGAATCGAAATATCGAACCAGATGAAATTGAACGACGCATTCAAGAAGTGTTAGACTTTGTCAAAATGTCAGAGTTTCGAAAGATGGAGCCGTCAAAACTCTCTGGTGGTCAAAAGCAACGTGTCGCCATTGCTGGTATTTTAGCAATTAGGCCTAAAATTATTATTTTAGACGAAGCGACGAGTATGTTGGATCCACAAGGACGAAATCAGATTCACCAAGTCATTCAAGAAATTAAGTCAAAATATCAAGTGACCGTTATTTCAGTAACGCATGATATTGAAGAAGCAACAAAGGCAGATAATATCTGCGTGTTGTCTGATGGCCAGTTAGTTAAACAAGGAACACCAAAAGAAGTGTTAGTCGATGAAAAATGGTTGACCGAGATGGGACTGATGTTACCGTTTGCTAAACAATTATCGGTTGAACTAGGTCAACATCATGTTAGTGTTCCGCGTGATATTTTAGATGAAAGTGAGCTAATTGAATACCTGTGGAAATTAAATTCGAAAACGTAAGTTATATCTATAGTCAAGGGACTGAGCTCCAAAAGTACGGCTTATCCGACATTAACTTTAAAATTAAATCAAAAAGTTTTACAGCCATTGTTGGCCATACGGGTAGTGGTAAATCGACGTTAATTCATCAAATTAACGCTTTACTCAAGCCTTCAAAAGGCAATGTGCGCATTGGTGATGATTTTGTGATTAATAACGAAACAACGGGTAAAGGACTCAAACCATTACGTCAAAAAGTTGGCATGGTCTTTCAGTTTCCTGAAAATCAATTATTTGAAGAAACAGTTATTAAAGATATTATGTTTGGTCCACTTAACTTTGGGTTTAGCCGTAAGGAAGCAGAGGAGTCTGCTTATTATTGGTTGAAGCGAGTGGGATTAGACGAGTCACTGGCACAAAAATCCCCTTTTGAACTATCGGGTGGTCAAATGAGGCGTGTTGCAATTGCTGGTGTTATGGCCAGCAACCCAGAAGTGTTAATTCTAGACGAGCCTACAGCAGGACTAGATCCAGTTGGTCAAAAAGAAATTCTATCCTTATTTAAGGATTATCAAAGTCAAGGGCATACAATTGTGCTAGTCAGTCATGATATGGATATTGTTGCTAATTATGCTGATGAAGTATTAGTATTAGAAGGTGGCAAGTTGCTCAAACAAGAGTCACCGCAAACATTATTTCAGGATGAAGCGTGGTTAAAGGCGCATGCCTTGAATCAACCAAAAGTGACTAATTTTGCACAAAAATTAGCAGCTAAGGGCTTTGAGTTTCAGTCAATGCCAATTACGATGACCGAATTAGTCACTGTTTTAGCATCAAAATTTGGTGGAAAGTTGGCTGAAGATGGATAGATTTTTATTAGGACAATACATTTATGGAAATTCTTATGTGCATCGACTCGATCCACGCGCAAAGTTGCTAGGAACATTTGGATTTATTATTTTAATTTTTCTTGCTAATAATTTTTGGACATATGGCGTTATTGTTTTATTCACGCTTTTTGCAGCTTATATGACAAAAATATCAGCCAAAATTTATTGGCAGGGATTGAAGCCGATGATGTGGTTGATGATATTTACCGTTGTTCTACAGATTCTCTTCACTAATGGTGGTGATGTGTATCTCAAATGGGGAATTATAACGATTTCTCAATACGGTATTATTAACAGTATTTTTATATTGGTACGGCTATCATCAATCATTTTCATGTCGACTATTTTAACAATTACAACACCGCCAATGTTAATTGCAGATGCTTTTTCATCTTTGTTGAAGCCATTGAAAAAAGTGAAGTTTCCTGTTGATCAATTCTCAATGATTTGTTCAATTGCCTTGAGATTTGTACCAACGTTAATGGAAACTGCAACGAAAATCATGAACGCTCAACGTGCTAGGGGAGCAAGCTTCAATGATGGAAATATTTTGAAAAGAATTAAGTCAATTATTTCAATGTTAATTCCGTTATTGATTAACAGTATGAAAATTGCCATCGACTTGGCAGAATCAATGACAGCAAGAAATTATCAACTAGGTCAACCTAGAACACAATTTAGACGCTTAAAATGGCACAAGACGGATTTATACGTCTTATACTACTTTGCTATTCTAACTGTCTTATTAATTGTTTTGAGGAGGTTTTAAGCGTGCCACGTTACAAAATGCAAGTACGCTATGATGGCCACGATTTTCACGGATTCCAAAGACAACCTAACCTAAGAACGGTTCAGGGTGTGATTGAATCTGGTCTAAAGAGAATGATGAAAGGTCAAGAAATAATAACCCACGGATCGGGAAGAACAGATGCTGGAGTGCATTCGTATGGCCAAATCATTCATTTTGACTTTCCAAATGAAATTCCCGCTATTAATATGTTAAAAGCATTGAATAGCTTAATGCCTCTTGATGTAGAGTTTGTGGAATCACAAATTCAAGAAGGCTTTCACAGTCGTTTTGATGCAAAAGCAAAGTGGTATCAATATCGTGTGGATTGTGGCCGATATACAGATCCTTTCAAGCGTTTTTATACCGGTCACTATCCTTATCCACTTGAAGTTGAACGCATTCAGACAGCCTTAAAAGACTTGATAGGTGAGCATGATTTCACAAGCTTTGCAGCAAGTGGCGGTGTGATTGAAGATAAAGTTCGAACAATTTATTATGCTAACGTGACAGAAGACAAAGCAAATAATGAATTGATTTTTGATTTTATTGGGAATGGATTTTTGTATAATATGGTTCGCATATTAGTTGCGACCGCACTTGAAATTGGAAATAATCGACGTGATATTCACGACTTTATTAGACTATTTGAAGTGAAAGATAGACAACAAGCACGTGGAACTGCTCCGGCTAGCGGACTTTATTTGAAAAAAGTTTTCTATGATGAGGTTCCACAAAAATATCGACAAGATATTTGAATATAGTTGACATTTCTAGAAATGTATAGTAAATTATTATCTGGTATTGTTTGTCCACGATAAGCCCCGGAAACTTATTGTATTATCAAACATGCGAAGAAACTGGAGGAAAAAACATTGCGTACAACCCCATTAGCTAAACCAGGTGAATTCAACCGTAAATGGTATGTTATCGATGCAAGTGGCGTCTCATTAGGACGTGTTTCAACAGCTGTTGCAACACTTCTAAGAGGTAAAAACAAACCTCAATACACACCAAACGTTGACACTGGTGATAACGTTATTTTAATTAATGCAGAAAAAATTGTTTTGACTGGTAATAAAGCTAGCAACAAGATTTACTACCGTCACAGTAACCACCCAGGTGGATTAAAATCTGTTTCAGCAGGTGAATTATTGGAAAATAATCCACAAAGATTAGTTGAATTATCAGTAAAAGGAATGCTTCCTAAAAATACTTTAGGTCGTCAGCAATTCTCAAAATTACACGTCTATGCTGGTTCAGAACACGAAAACCAAGCTCAACAACCCGTTGAACTAGACATTCAAACACTAATCTAAGGAGGAACTTATTGTGGCTCAACAAGTAGCATATCTTGGAACTGGTCGTCGTAAGAATTCCGTAGCTCGTGTACGTTTAGTACCTGGCTCAGGTCAAGTTACAGTTAACAACAAAAAAGTTGAAGACTACATTCCATCAGCAATCTTAATTCAAGACTTAAAACAACCTTTAGCAATCACTGAAACTGAAGGTTCATACGATGTATTTGTGAACGTTAACGGTGGTGGATTCTCAGGTCAATCTGGTGCTATCCGTCATGGTGTCGCTCGTGCATTGTTACAAATCGACCCAGATTTCCGCGGTCCTTTAAAACGTGCTGGTCTACTAACTCGTGACCCTCGTATGAAAGAACGTAAGAAACCAGGTCTTAAAAAAGCTCGTAAATCAGCACAATTCTCAAAACGTTAATTTGTTGTTTTACACATCAAAAAACACTCTCCATTTGGAGGGTGTTTTTTTGTGTGATTTTATGGTTATAATAAGGCTAATATTTGGCTAATTAATATAAATTATTTCAGCTAGTTTTGAATTAGGGTGGATAAAAGTATGAAAACAACTAATCATTTTGGTGTTTATGGTGTTTGCTATGAGAGTCAAAAATTATTATGTATCAAGAAAAATGCGGGTCCTTATAAAAATAGATTAGATCTTCCAGGGGGAAGTCAGGAATCTGGCGAGGGATTGACTGAAACGCTGGTTAGAGAAGTATCTGAAGAAACAGGATTTACGGTATTATCTTATTCTAATCCTAGAATATATGATGCGATTGTTAGAGAAGAAAGAGCAAATTTTGCTGTTCATCATATTATGGCTTTCTATGATTTTAGAATAGATAATACTGTCAATAAGAAAGCGTTACCTGAACTAGTAGCTGATGGTAAAAATAATTCTGATTCAATAATCTGGGTTGAACTATCTGATATAGATATTCAAAACGTCTCACCATTAGTTTTAAGAGCCAAAGAAGAACTACAAGGAAATCCGATTTTGGATAAAATGGTATATAATAATTGGCAAGTTAAATAACAAAAAAGCATGGCTACAATCAGCCATGCTTTTTATAATTCTTGTTTAGCAATATCAATTTGATGTTGAACTTGATCAAAGCCAGTGCCACCAAATGAATGGCGGTTTTTAACAGCGTGATAAGGATCAAGTTTGTCATAAACTTCAGTTGTGATATTGGGATTAATCGCTTGATAATCACTTAAAGTGATATCTTGCAAGTAAGTGCCTTTATGAATACAATCTAACACTAATTTGCCGACAATTTCATGAGCCTCTCTAAAGGGGGTTCCTAAGTTAGCTAGGTAATCGGCAAGTTCTGTCGCATTTGAGAAGTCTTTTTTCGTTGATTGGGCCATATTCTCATGATTGACAGTCATCGTCTCAACCATACCTGACATGACTTTTAGACAATGAGTGATGGTGTTAGCACTGTCGAACACACTATGTTTGTCTTCTTGCATATCTTTATTATAGGCAAGAGGCAACCCTTTCATTGTAGTTAACAACTGCATCAAATTACCATAAACACGTCCAGTTTTACCCCGAATGAGTTCAGCCATATCGGGGTTTTTCTTTTGGGGCATGATAGAACTACCAGTTGAATAAGTATCAGATAATTCCACAAACTTAAATTCATGACTACACCATAAAATAATTTCTTCACAAAAACGGGATAAGTGCATCATCAGTAATGAGCTATTACTCAAAAATTCCAAAATAAAATCACGATCACTAACAGCATCTAAACTATTGGGGTAAACGTCTGCAAAGTCAAGTTCACTAGCGGTTAGTTGACGATTAATAGGGAAGGTTGTCCCAGCAAGAGCGGCACTTCCTAGCGGTGAAATATCAACACGTTTAAGACTCTCAGTAAATCGTTCTTCATCACGTTTTAGCATTTGATAGTAAGCCATCAAATGGTGACCAAATGAAATGGGTT
Source organism: Holzapfeliella sp. JNUCC 80 (assembly GCF_053667655.1). Taxonomy (NCBI): domain Bacteria; kingdom Bacillati; phylum Bacillota; class Bacilli; order Lactobacillales; family Lactobacillaceae; genus Holzapfeliella; species Holzapfeliella sp. JNUCC 80. The sequence goes on from NZ_CM132205.1 coordinate 280,235, forward strand.
GAGCATGTTGCAGATGGGTATACCCAGGAAGAATCGTTTCAACATTATTTTGAGCTTGGTCAACTAGCACTTTTCTGAATTGATTAATTAATTTAATGACCTCATGAGTCGCATCTTTAACGTATAAATGAATATCTGTTGCCACTTGGTCATTACGACTACGAGCGGTATGTAGTTTGCCTGCAACAGGACCAATTTGTTCCGTTAGAAAACTTTCAATATTTAGGTGAATATCTTCGTTTTCGACTGTGAATTCAAGTAAACCCTGATGAATCTTTTCTTGAACTTGTTTAAGTCCAGTTGTAATTTGATTGACTTCATCTTCAATTAAAATACCTGTTTCACCTAACATTTTGACGTGTGCAAGACTGCCTGCAATATCTTGATCAGCTAGTTGTTGATCAACATCAATTGAGGCACCAAATTCGTCAATCCAGTGTTCATTTTTGCCGTCAAAACGACCTCCCCAAAGTTTTTTCATTATAATCACCCTTCATTACTTAATTTAAATTTGCTTTTGTTTTGACTTCTGATTGGACTTTACTTGGTAATCCCCAAAGTTTGATGAAGCCAACTGCTGCATCTTGGTCAAAGGTATCTGCTGAAGTATACGTTGCTAGGTTTTCATCATAAAGGCTATTAGCTGATTGACGACCTTCGCAGATAACATTACCTTTGTATAATTTAAGACGGACATCACCGTTAACATATTTTTGAGTGCTCTTTAAGAATGCGATTAAAGCGTCAGTTAGTGGGTTAAACCAAAGACCGTCATAGATGATTTGTGATAATTGTTGTTCAATAACAGGCTTGAAGTGAGCGAGTTCGCGAACAAAAACCAAATCTTCTAATTCTTTATGGGCTTTAAGTAGTGTCATAGCCCCCGGACATTCGTAAACTTCACGGGATTTAATACCAACTAGACGGTTTTCAATGTGATCGATACGGCCAATACCGTGTTTACCTGCGATATCATTTAATTTTAAAATAAGCTGTGCTAGTGGTAGTTCTTCATGATTAAGTGCAACAGGGATGCCAGATTCAAATTTGATTTCAATTGTTTCAGCTTCGCCTGGTGCTTCTTCAAGAGAATTCGTAATGTCATAAGCGCCTTCAGGAGGGGTTTGCCAAGGGTCTTCTAAAATACCACATTCACAAGCACGTCCCCACAGATTCTGGTCAATTGAATAAGGATTATCCAAGTTTGCTGGAATTGGAACATTATTTTTGATAGCGTAGTCGATTTCTTGTTCACGAGACCATTTCCATTCACGAATAGGTGCAATAATTTTAAGATTAGGATCTAGTGCTGCAATAGCAACTTCAAAACGAACTTGGTCATTTCCTTTACCTGTACAACCATGTGCAATAGTCGTTGCGTTTGTTTCATGCGCTAGTTCAACTAATTTTTTAGAAATGAGCGGACGGGAAAGTGCGGAAACAAGTGGGTAGGAATCTTCATAGAAGGTGTTACCTTGTAATGCAATTAAAGCAAAGTCTTGTGCAAATTCTTCACGCGCATCAATTGCGTAAGATTCGCTTGCACCAACTTGTAATGCTTTTTGTTTAATCGCTTCAGTATCTTTGCCTTCACCAATGTCTAAACAACAAGCGATAACCTCATAACCTTCATCTGAAAGCCACTTAATAGCGACAGATGTATCTAGTCCACCGGAATATGCTAAAATAATTTTTTCTTTTGTCATAATAAAACGCCCCTTTAATTTTTCTTTAATTATTATGGGTTAATAGTAGCAGTCAAAGCTAGCCGAATCAATGATTTTTGGATAATTATACAAAAATAAAGAATATTCATTTTGAGTTTGTTTTATTATCAAGTGATTGAGCCAATCAAGATGTATATTTTTTAGCGTGTTTTTTGAGACCACAGTTAAAAAAAGTGTAAAAGATATCAAAATTAAACCGTTTGTTATAAAATAAAGACAGAAAAACAAAAGGAGATATCGGTATGAAAGATAAAGTTTCAAAGAATTTCTTTAGTGTGGCCATCCTTAATGTTGTTATCACATTAGCGGAATTCATTGGTGGATTTATGTCAGGATCGTTGGCTTTACTTTCAGATGCTGTGCATAATTTAGGTGATGTGGGCGCTATCATTTTATCTTTTGTCGCACATTTAATCGGAAAGAAGAAGCAAAATTCAAATAAGACATTTGGTTATAAACGAGCTGAAATTATCGCAGCATTTGTGAATGCATTTATTTTACTGGCAATGACGGTTTATTTGGTAATTGAAGCTTTTGAGCGATTAAATGATGAAGTGACAATTGATGGCGAGTTGATGTTGATTATTGCTGTAATTGGCTTGATTGCTAACTTTATTTCAATGTTAGTGATGCACCAACATTCAAAAGATAACGTCAATATTAAGTCAGTATTCTTACATATGTTGTCTGATGCATTATCCTCAATAGGTGTTATCATCGCAGCAATTTTGATTAATGTTTATCATATTATGTGGATTGATGCGGTTATTACGGTGATTGTATCAGTTGTTTTAGGGTATGAAGCTATTAAAATTCTAAAAAACACATTGAATATTTTAATGGAGTCAAACCCAAATGTTGATTTAGAAAAAGTTGAATCAGACTTATTAAAACTGGACTTAATTAATGCTGTGCATCATGTTCATGTTTGGCAATTCAGTGATGCAGAAATCATGTTAGATGCGCATATTAATGTCGATTCAAAAATCAAAGTCGAAAAGCTAGATGGACTATATGATCAAATTAATCATGTATTGAAGCAAAACTTTGGGATTTCACATGTTACAATTCAAGTAGAAAGTGCCAGAGGACTTAACGAAAAGATTATTCCTCATGGTGAAAATGAACAGTAAGAGTCAGGAGGTTAAAATGTGGTAAATCTGTTATTAGTGAGGCATGGACAAAGTACTGCAAATGCAACGAATACTTATACAGGCTGGAATGATGTTGATTTAACAAAAGAAGGTGTTTCTCAAGCTAAAGCAGCGGGCTATAAGCTCGGTCAAATTGATGATATCAACATAAAAAAAGTGCACACTTCAGTTTTGAAGCGTGCAATTAAAACAGCAAACATTATATTAGAAGAGCAAAGGTTGTTATACTTGCCCATGTTGAAAAGTTGGCGTTTGAACGAACGTCACTATGGTGGGTTAGGTGGCTTGAATAAAGATGAAACACGTCAAATGTATGGTGTTGAGACTGTTCAAAAATGGCGCCGTAGTTTTGATGCCATCCCACCAAAATCAGACAATAAACATTTTGACCATCGTTATCATTTGATTCCACAAAAATCATTGCCAGCATCAGAAAGTCTTAGAATGGCTAGTAATCGTATAATTCCGTATTTTGAGGAGCAGATTGCACCTGAATTGCTGTTGGGCAATGATCAGCTTGTAGTAGCACATGGTAGTACAATTAGAGCACTTATTAAATATTTGGAAGCAATCAGTGATCAAAATATTGATGGTGTTGAAGTGAATAATAGTGAAATTATTCAATATCAGTTAGATGATAAGTTAGCGATTTTAGCTAAAAAAAGGTATTAAAAAAGAGCGAACAGTTAAGTTCACTCTTTTTTGTTTGCCGATTATTATTCAGCTAATGCACCCATTGGATCCCAAGGAGCTAATACATGTGCTTCTGAGTTTTCGTAGATGTCTTTTTGGTCAGCAGTTAAGAATTTTTTGTTAATAACAACTTGGTAAGTAAATTCTTCAAACCATGAGTCGCTCATCACAAAGTAACCTTTATGACCGACTTTATCTCCCCATGAGTTTTCAACTTTCCAACGAGTTGGTTGACCTTCAACTAAGTCAACACCTGTGATAACCATAGCGTGAGTCATTAGACTTTCAGCGTAACCTAAACGATCACCTTTAGTCATGTGTAAATCAACATCGAATAGTTCATCTGGTTTGTAAATTTCAGTATCCATAATACCAGCTTGACGGTCTGAACTTTGACCAACATCTGAACCAAACCAAACGGTTTCGCCAGCTTCTAGTTGGGCAATTGTTAGACGTTTTAGTTCTTCAATTTCAAGATTTAAGTGACGAACTTCACGTCCACCTACAACGTTTCCTAGTAGTTCAACATTGTAAGCTTGGTTAAATGGTTTATCTTCAGTTGGGGCGTTGATAACAGAAACGTAATCTTCAAGGTTCCAGCCAATGTATTTTTCAAAGAATGATTGAGGTGTTAATTGTGCATCACGATGGTATTTTTTGTCTGTATCGCGGTATTCAAAATCAAATGTTTTAGGAGGGTTACCCAAAGCATAAGCTAGCATACGGTAAACTTCGCTTAAGAATTCGTTTTTGCGAGCTTCAACTTGTTCTCTAGGTGTTTCTTCGTCCATTAAACGACGTAATTCAACAGCATCACGACGTAATTTTAAGTTCAAGTTTTTGTTTAGTTGAGCAGATTTTGTAGCACTGAATGTTTCAGGCATTACTGATTTAGGAACTAAACCATATTTTTGAACTAGGGCTACTAACATATCCCATTGACCACCATCTTGTTGAGGTGTTGTTAATAAGAAATCAACTTTACGGTCACCAAGAGGTAAATCTGAAGTTTCGATAACATTTTCGTAGAAGAAGTTTGCTTTTTCGAACTTGTCCCAGAAGAATGTAAAGTTTTGTGATAATTCAAAACCATTGATTTTGAATTCTTTTTGGAATGGGTGACGCATTGTGTTCAATGCAGCAAACATCCAGCAACGACCTGATTGTTTTTGGTTTGAAACTTCGCCAGTTTCAACTTCTACTGAAAAAGTAGGGTCCATTGCAATTTGTGAATCCATGTTTTGACTACTTGCATTAATCCCGTTAGTCATAACTGCGCGTTGTAAAACACGTGCTGAAGGGTATTGTGCAAAATCTTGTTCGATTTTAACTAAATCTTGTTGTGAAATATCTTTAGACATAAAGGTTCCTCCTATGTAATTTGAATCTTGAAGTCATTGTACCTCAAATCAATTGATTTTTCTAATATTTTATTAATATTTTATTAACGAATATTATCGATACAATTTGGGCCTTCTTCACGACCAACGATGACAGTGTTGACTGTGTCAAGGAATAAACCGTGTTCAACTACGCCAACTTGGGATTTTAAGTATGCACCTAGTTCATGAGGATTTTGAATTTGACCTAAATGTAAATCAACAATTAAATTACCAAAGTGAGTTCTTACGTGTTCCCCATTTTCATTTAAGCGTAATTGAGGATTAAGCTCTTTTTGTTCAAATTGAAGCATTAATTGATGTTGCGCTTTGTCTAAAACCTCAACAGGTAGAGGGAAAGAACCAAATGGTTCAGCAATCTTACTTTCATCAACAATCCATAGGTTACGTTTTGAAGCAGTTGCAACAATTTTTTCTAGAGTGTGGGCAGCACCACCACCCTTAATTCCTTGATAGTCAGGGCTAATTTGGTCAGCACCATCAATAGTTAGGTCAAGTTCATCGATATCGTTTAAATCGACAACTTTGATTCCTAAGCTTTCAGCTTGACGTTTTGTTCTTGAAGAAGTTGAAACGGTTGTAATATTTAGATTTTCTTCTTTAATACGTTTGCCTAAAGCATCAACTAAAAATGTTACAGTAGAACCTGTTCCAAGTCCAAGTTTCATATTGTCGTGTATAAAGTTAGCACAAGCGTATTCAGCAGCAGATTTTTTTAATGTATTTTGATTCATGATGGGATTAGGTCCTTTCAATAATTAATGGTTATACCAAATTTTTTGATAGTCTTTGTTTTTGATAAATTCTTTTTTTGCATATGAACAAAGAGGTTGAACTTGTTGGTGATTTTCAATTGCAAAATCGACAACCTTTTTAACGAGTTCAGCTGCGATTCCTTGTCCGCGGAAATCTGGACGCGTAAAAGTATGTTCAATAACCAGTACTTGATTGTCTTTGATAGTATCAAATCGAATTTCAGCAACTAATTTTTGCTCGTCATCTAATTGATAAAAACGATTCTTTTCTTCTAAAAATTCCACATTATCACCTCCATCTCTATTGTCTAAGAATTTTTTGGTAATATCAATGAAATTATACTTTATCTTGTTTATAATAAACCTTACAAAATGAAATGAGGGAGCTCTTTATGAAAAAACGAGGATTTGAGATTGTAACACGATACCAAGGAATGGGATTAAATATTCCTAAAAGACAAACTAAAGGCGCAGCTGGTTATGACTTTGAAGCAGCTGAAGATTTTGAAATCCCATCAATTTGGCGATTGAATTTTGTCCGTATTTTTCGTTTGATCAAAAACGGCCATAAACTAACAAAACAAGACGAACAATTAGCTAATGAAACACTTCGTCCATTTTTAGTCCCAACAGGAATTAAAGCTTATATGGGTGAAGATGAGTATTTAATGTTAGCTAACCGTTCTAGTAATCCAATTAAGCGTCAATTAATTTTGCCTAACGGAATCGGGATTATTGACTCAGACTATTATGGTAATGAAAATAATGAAGGCGAAATTTTCATTCAGGTTTTAAACTTTGGACCTAGAACACTTAGAATTAAAAAAGGTGAACGCATCGGGCAAGGTATCTTCATGCCTTACTTAACGGTTGATGATGAATCAAATGATCAAAAGGAACGAACAGGAGGATTTGGTTCATCAGGTGAATAAAGGAGAATAGAGATTGGCGAAATCAAGAATAGAGTATACCTGTCAAAACTGTGGCTATCATTCGGCAAGTTATTTAGGAAGATGTCCTAATTGTCAGGCTTGGAATCAGTTTGTTGAGACTAAAAAAGAGTCGGCTAAAGTATCAAACAAAGCAACACCAAGTAGAAGAATGACAACAACAGGTATTCGACAACCGCAGCATCTAAAAGAAATTACGTCAACTAAAGAAAATCGAACATCAACACAGTTTGATGAGTTAGACCGTGTTTTAGGTGGCGGTGCAGTGAAAGGGTCATTAGTTCTTTTAGGTGGTGATCCAGGGATTGGAAAGTCAACGCTACTTTTACAAGTATGTGGTGAATTAGCTCAAAAACAAACAGTCTTGTATGTATCCGGGGAAGAAAGTCCGACTCAAATCAAAATGAGGGCCCAACGTTTAGGGATCGATTCTGAACAACTATATATTTATTCAGAAACCGATATGAGTGAAATTCGCCAACAAGTTAACGAAATGAAACCTGACTTTTTGATTATTGATTCGATTCAAACTATGAACGAGCCAGAATTGGATGCCGTTGTGGGTAGTGTGTCACAAGTGAAAGAAGTTACTTCTGAGCTAATGAAAATTGCTAAAAATGATCAAATCACAGTTTTTGTGGTGGGGCATGTGACGAAAAGCGGTGGTATTGCTGGACCAAAGATTTTGGAACATATGGTGGATACGGTTTTATATTTTGAAGGAGAAGCTCATCATGCATACCGCATTATTCGCTCTGTTAAGAATCGTTTTGGTGCGGCTAATGAAATTGGCATGTTTGAAATGAAGGGCGAAGGCCTTGCTGAAGTCAAAAATCCATCTGCTATCTTTTTAGATGAGCGATTGCCCAATAGTACTGGGTCTGCTGTTGTAGTTTCAATGGAAGGAACTCGCCCAATCTTGGTAGAACTCCAAGCACTGGTCACACCGACAGCATTCGGTAATGCTAAACGAACATCGACTGGACTTAACACGCATCGTGTTGCACTAATCATGGCCGTTCTTGAAAAACGTGGCGGATTATTATTGCAAAATCAAGACGCATTCTTGAAGGCAACAGGTGGTGTTCGTTTAGATGAACCTGCTATTGATTTAGCAATTGCCGTAGCAATCGCATCCAGTTATAAAGAAAAAGAGATTAATCAAACAGACTGTTTTATCGGTGAAATTGGCTTAACTGGTGAAATTAGACGTGTAACACAAATTGAAGATCGGATTAAAGAAGCACGTAATTTAGGGTTTAAACGTGTGTACATTCCTAAGAATAATCTGACAGAGTCATTGCGTCAGTCTGAAGGGATTGAAATCGTTCCTGTAGTGTCGATTCAACAGGCACTAAATTACCTGTTTTAAGCTTTGAATTTTTTAGAAGAAACCTGTACACTTATAGCGTATTACAAATGAAAGAGGCGTTTGGATTGAGTAAAAATAAAATGAGAGTGCGTTATGCACCAAGTCCTACAGGACACTTGCACATTGGGAATGCAAGAACTGCATTATTTAACTACTTATTTGCTAGACATAACAAGGGTAAGTTTATTGTTCGTATCGAAGATACTGACACAAAACGTAACATTGAAGATGGTGAAACTAGTCAATTAGATAACTTGAGATGGTTAGGAATTGACTGGGATGAAGGTCCAGATGTTGGTGGTAAATATGGTCCTTATCGTCAATCAGAACGTAAGGATATTTACTTAAAATATATTCAACAATTATTAGATCAAGGTTTAGCTTATCATTCATACAAAACAGAAGATGAGTTGACAGCAGAACGTGAAGCTCAAATCGAAAAAGGAATTGCGCCTCACTATGTTTACGAATACGCTGGTATGAGTGATGACCAAATTGCAAAATCACAACAAGAATCAGAAGCTAAAGGTCTAACACCTGTTGTTCGTTTCCGCGTGCCAAATGAACTTTACGAATGGGACGACATCGTTAAAGGTAAAATTAGCTTTGAAGGAAATACAGTTGGTGGCGATTTCGTTATTCAAAAACGTGACGGCATGCCAACTTACAACTTTGCGGTTGTTGTTGATGACCACTTAATGGAAATTTCACACGTTTTACGTGGAGATGACCATATTGCAAATACACCAAAACAATTAATGATTTATGATGCATTAGGATGGGAACGTCCACAATTCGGTCACATGACATTGATTGTGAATACTGAAACAGGTAAGAAGTTATCAAAACGTGATGAATCAATTTTACAATTCATCGAACAATATCGTGAACTTGGCTACTTGCCTGATGCAATGTTCAACTTCATTACTTTACTAGGTTGGTCACCAGTGGGTGAAGATGAGATCTTCTCAAAACAAGAGTTAATCAAAGCTTTTGATCCTGAAAGATTAAGCAAATCACCAGCGTCATTTGATGCTAAAAAACTAGAATGGGTTAACAACCAATATGTTAAAACAGCTAACCCTGATATGTTGTTAGATTTATCTCTACACAACTTAATCGAAAAAGGTTTAGTTGAAAAAGATCCAACTCCTGAAAAAATTGAATGGGTCCGCCAATTAGTTTCACTTTATGCTGAACAAATGAGTTACACAGCTCAACTTGCAGAATTTGCAGATATCTTCTTCAAAGAACCAGATACACTTTCTGAAGAAGCAATGGCAGAATTAGCTGATGAAACAGCACCTGTTGTTTTGAAAGCTTTCCACGATAAGTTAGAACAATTAGACCACTTTACAAGTGTTCAAATTATGGCTGTTATCAAAGAAATTCAAAAAGAAACTAAAGTTAAGGGACGTAAATTGTTCATGCCTGTTCGTATTGCAACAACACGTTCAATGCACGGACCTGGAATTGGTGAATCAATTGAATTGTTAGGTCGTCAAAAGACTATGAAACATATTCAACAAACACTAGATCAAATGAAATAAATTTAAAAGCGACTTGAGTTAGTCAAGTCGCTTTTTTTATTTTGCGGTTTATAATTGTGCTCACAACTTATATAATAAAACTATTCATTAAAAAACTAGAAGGGATCCGCAACGATGATAAAAATCTTCAATACGTTAACTCGAGAAAAAGAACCATTTAAACCTATTCATGAAAATGAAGTGAAGATGTATGTCTGTGGACCTACTGTATATAATTATATTCACATTGGAAATGCTAGAAGTGCAGTATCATTCGATACAATACGTCGTTATTTAGAATATAGAGGTTACCAAGTAACCTACGTTTCTAACTTTACTGATGTTGACGACAAGATGATTAACCAAGCTAAGAAAGAAGCGATTACGGTTGATGAATTAGCCAATCGTTTTATTGAAGCTTTTATGGCAGATACAAAAGCGCTAAATATCAAACCAGCTACTCATAATCCAAGAGCAACACACATGATTGCCGATATTATCGAATTTATTGAAGCTTTAGTTGAAAAAGGCTATGCTTATGAAGTTTCAGGTAATGTTTATTTCCGCGCTCGCCATTTCAAGCACTATGGCGAACTGTCAAAACAAAATATTGAACAACTTGAAAATGGTGCGTCACAACATTTAACGCAAGAAGAAGTAGCCACAAAAGAAGACCCACTTGATTTTGTTTTATGGAAACCTCAAAAAGAGGAAACAGAAATCGCATGGGATTCACCTTTTGGAAAAGGTCGTCCAGGTTGGCATATTGAGTGTTCAGTGATGTCAACTAAGTTACTTGGTGAAACTTTTGATATTCACGGTGGGGGACAAGATTTACAGTTTCCACATCACGAGAATGAAATTGCACAAAGTGAAGCGAAGACAGGTCATAAATTTGTGAATTATTGGATGCACAACGGTTTTGTAACTGTTGGTAACCAAAACGAAAAGATGAGTAAATCAGCAGGTAATTTTGTAACAGTTCACGATTTACTAAAACAAGAAGATGCTACCGTTTTGCGTTTCTTTATGGCCAGTACACAATATCGTCGTCCAATTCATTACAATGACGATAACATGCAAGAAGCACGTGAACGTGTGCAATACTTTAAGAACCTTTATCAAAATATTGATTACCGTCTAAATGACCAAACTTCATCTCAAGAAGATGTTGAGTTATCACAGCTACTTAACGAAAAAATTAGGGAATTCAAATCTGCAATGGATGATGATTTTAACGTTCAAAATGGTCTAACCGTTCTTTATGAATTGATGCGTGCGATTAATCAGCACTTACAAGAAGAAGCTGTTGACAAAACTGTTTTAGCCGACTTTAAATCAGAATTTGTCAAAATTATGACCGTTTTTGGTGTACAGTTTGACCAACAATCAGATAACTTGTCTGAAGAAGTAGAAGCATTAATTCAAAAGCGTGATGAAGCCAGAAGCCAAAAAGATTTCAAAACTAGTGATGAAATCAGAGACCAATTAAAAGAGATGGGGATTGTAATTGAAGACACTCCTCAAGGAACAAGGTGGAAGAGAAATGAAAATTAAAGATCCGTCAATTTTGAATGCCGTAACACTAGCCTATGTCGGTGATGGTGCATACGAAATTTTGATTCGTCAGCATTTAGTGGAATCTGGTATTGTGAGACCCAATCAGTTGCAAAAAACAGCAACGCAATATGTTTCAGCTAAAGCACAAGCAGCCTTAATCACACGTATGCAAGATGAAGACGTTTTGACTGATGAAGAGTTAGCAATCTTCATGCGTGGACGCAATGCTAAAAGTCATACAAAAGCAAAGAACACCTCAACTGCAACATACCACCTTTCAACAGGATTTGAAGCAGTCTTTGGCTTTTTATCATTGAATCATCAAGATGAGCGCGTGATTGAGTTAACGAAATGGTGTATTGAAAAAGTAGAATCAGGAGCAAATAATGAGTATAGATTCAAATAAAGTCTCAGAAGAATTTGTTTACGGTAAACATGCTGCCGTTGACTATCTAAAGAACAATGAAGGAACACGTGTTAACAAAATCTTCTTACAAAATGGTGTGAGTGCCGATTTTGAAAAGGAAATTAGAGGATTAGCTAAAAAAGCACGGGTTGTAGTCCAAGAAGTTCCCAAAAATAAAATTGAAAAATTAGTTGGTCATCAAACTAACCATCAAGGGATTGTGTTGACAATTGCTAGCTTTGAATATGCGGATTTAGATGAAACACTAGCTCAGTTAGAAGATAAAAATCCGATGATTTTGATGTTGGATTCAATTGAAGATCCTCACAACTTAGGCTCAATTTTGAGAACGGCTGATGCAACAGGTGTTGACGCGATTATTATTCCAAAACATCGTGCAACGGGATTGACAAGCGTGGTAGCTAAAAGTTCAACGGGTGCGATTAATCATGTGCCAGTTATTCGTGAAACTAACTTAGTTAATACTGTTAATAAGATGAAAAAAGCCGGTTTTTGGTTCTTTGGGACTGATATGAAAGGACAAGATTACCGTAAATGGGATGCAAAAGGTAAGACTGTTTTGGTTATTGGAAACGAAGGAAAAGGCATTTCAAGACTGTTAAAAGAACAAATGGATCAAATGTTAACTATTCCAATGGTTGGACATGTTCAAAGTTTGAATGCGGGTGTAGCAGCTGGTGTTTTAATGTACCAAGCTTTTACTTCACGTGAAGTATAAAAATAGAAGTGTTGCATATGCGACACTTCTATTTTTTTGATTAGATAAACCGAATGCTTAGGTTATTAAATTTATTATCTTGTTATAGTTAAAGAGCCACATGGAGGGGCAAATAATGAATAAGAAAACAGATAATGAATTAGTTAAGTTAGTCCGTCTATCTAATGACGATGCATTGAACGAGTTAGTTGTTCGTTACCAACCTATGATTAACCGTGTGAAATTTCATTACTTTTTGCGAGATTATGATGAAAGTGATTGGCAACAAGAAGCTATGATTATTTGTTATGAGACAACGAAGTTATTTAAAATTGAAAAAGCAGTTAAATTTGGGGGATTCTTCAAACTCAGATTGCATAATCACGCTAAAAGTTTGTTGAGAAGGGAGTCTGCTCAAAAGCGAAAATCACAGACAGAAGCTTTTTCTTATGAAAAGAGTTCTGAATTAGGGATTGTACCAGCTCAAGTTTATTATGAAGTGACACTTCAGACGTTGAGATTTGTTGATCATCGTAAGTTAAACAAACTAGTCCGGTTGCTGTCGCCGATTGAAGTAAAAGCATTACAAGTTATGCTGGGGGTTATAGATGAGAATTCTTTGACAGCTATTGAGCGTAAACAATTGAGAGCGGCAAAAGATCGGTGTCGGAAAAAAATATTACGATTTTTAGAAGAAGATGAGTCTTAATAATTGCATTTCGATGAAGGTGGAACTACACTAAGATTGTAAAAAATAAATAGGAGGTAGTTACTATGGCAACTGCATATGTTGATCAAAAATTATTATTGGACACTAAGATGTCTGATGCGTTTGATTGGAGCACTAGCGACATCCCTGTAAGAGATGCCCTATGGGACTACTTCATGGACCACAATAACAAGAACACATTGGAGACAGAATCAAAAATGCGTCCATTTATGGACTGTGAAGATTCAAAAATCAAAGAATTTGTCGAATCTCATTTGAAATAAGATTCATCCAAAAAGAACCGCTATTAACTAGCGGTTCTTTTTTGTGTCAGGTTTTTCTTGTCAGGTTGTTAAAAATAAGATAAAATTTAATCTATATCTAATTTTCGACAAAAGAAAGACGGTGAGTACATGAGTAATTTTGTTCAGGGACTGTTCAAGAAGCGAACAGTTGATTTGAATCAAGTTAAACATAGTAAATTAGAAAAGACATTAGGCGCTCTAGGATTAACATCCATGGGGGTAGGAGCCGTTGTTGGTGCTGGTATTTTTATTACACCTGGTATTATTGCAGCGCTTCATGCAGGACCAAGTGCTTATTTATCTTTTATTATTGCCGCCGTGGTTTGTGCTTTAGCAGCTTTATGTTATTCAGAGTTTGCTTCAACTATTCCGCTTGCAGGTAGTGCTTATACTTATGTTTATGTTGTTTTTGGTGAAATTGTAGCTTGGATTATCGGATGGTCCTTAATATCTGAATATTTATTCGCAGTTTCGTCGGTGGCGGTTAGTTGGTCATCGTATTTCCAAAATTTATTGAGTGGTTTTTCAATTCACTTGCCAGGCTTTTTGACACAAGCTTATGAAAATGGCCATGGTGGTGGAAACCTAGTTGCGGGTCTTGTTATTTTAGTTATTGGATTTTTACTTAGCTTAGGTTTGAGAGAATCAACTAAAATTAACGAAATTATGGTGTTCATTAAAATTGCAGTTATTGTACTGTTTGTAGCAGTTGCTGTATTTTATGTAAAACCAGAAAACTACTCTCCAGCAATGCCATTTGGTTTTTCAGGTGTGCTATCTGGAGCAGCGATTGCATTTTATGCTTATATCGGTTTTGACGCGGTTTCAACAGCTGCTGAAGAAGTTAAAAACCCAAAAAGAGATATGCCGATTGGGATTATTTCAAGTTTAGTTGTAGCTTCAGCATTGTATGCAGCAGTTGCAATCGTTTTAGTTGGTGTGGTTCACTACACACAACTAAACGTTGGGGATCCTGTTGCGTTTGCACTACAATTGATTAACCAAAACTGGGTATCAGGAATTGTTTCCCTAGGTGCGGTTGCAGGGATGACAACTGTTTTGCTTGTAATGGCATATGGTGGAACTCGTTTGATTTTTGCAATTAGTCGTGATGGCTTACTACCAAAATCATTATCAAAGGTTAATCCTAAAACACACGTACCAGTAATTAATACAGTTATCTTTACAGTTGTTGCAGCTATTTTTGCAACATTTATTCCACTAGACAAAATTACTGAGTTAGTAAACATTGGAACTTTATTTGCTTTTGCGACAGTTTCAATTGGAATTATTTTCTTACGTAACTCAAAACAATATGACCAATTAGACCACCCATTTAAAGCACCATTTTATCCAGTGCTACCAGTTGTTTCATTTTTAGCATGTCTATTCTTGATGTCACAACTTAAAGCCTTAACATGGCAAGTGTTTGGTATTTGGTTCGTCTTGGGACTAATTATTTACTTCACATATGGTCGTCATAATAGTAAAGTTCAAAAAGACTAAACGATTTCGTTTAGTTTTTTTGTTTGGTAATATGACTTTGTTTTGACTTTAAAAAAAGTTTTTGCTATTGTTATATTGACTTATTAAGGAGAGAACTATGCCATTAAGAAAAGTAGCTTTGGCCTGTGTTAACTGCGGATCACGTAATTATACAGTGTCTGAAAATAAAAACCGTACAGAACGTTTAGAAGTTAAAAAGTTTTGTAAACATTGTGGAAAACATACTTTACACAAAGAAACGAGATAGGAGTTATTATGAAATTTTTAAAAAGTGTTTTTGCTGAAATGAAACTAGTCTCATGGCCTACACTTAAAGAAAACCGCCATGATACATGGGTTGTTATCTCAACAACAATTATGTTTGCTGTTTATTTAGGATTGTTAGACTGGGCATTCAGCTCACTAATGACTTCAATCTTTTAATTGATTGTCAAAATCTTAAATATTTGATATACTCAAGTCGCCGATAAATCTCCATGCTGTATGGGGATTTTTTATTTTGCAAAAAATTAAGGAGTAAAGTCACTATGGAATCACATGAGAAAAAGTGGTATGTCTTGCATACTTATTCAGGATATGAAAACAAAGTCAAAACAAACTTAGAATCTCGTGCTCAAACTATGGGTATGGAAAATCATATTTTCAGAGTCGCAGTACCTGAAGAAAAAAGTTACGATAAAGAAGACAGTGGAAAAGTTGAAATGGAAAAAACTTTCCCTGGATATGTCTTAGTTGAAATGGTCATGACAGATCAATCATGGTTTGTTGTTCGAAATACTCCTGGTGTTACAGGATTTGTTGGTAGTCATGGTGCCGGAAGTAAACCCGCTCCGTTACTAGACGAAGAAATTGATCATATCCTACAGCATATGGGTGCAACAACTCGCTATAGTGAAGAAGATTTTGAAGTTGGCGAAACGGTTTCTATCAAAGAAGGTGCTTTTGAAGGCATGGCTGGTAAAATTGTTGAAGTTGACCGCGAAAAATTCAAATTGCATGTTGAAGTAGAAATGTTTGGTAGAGAAACAGATACTGAACTTGACTTTAATCAAGTAGAAAAATTCTAATAAAATAAAAATAGACTTGCAAAACTCACTTTTTAGTGTTATGTTAGTCAAGTATGTTTAGTATATGTGGGAGGGGAAATATACATCCCCACTATAACCACACACGGACTTGAGGAGGTATGTCACGTGGCAAAAAAAGTCGCAAACATTGTTAAATTACAAATTCCTGCAGGACAAGCAACTCCTGCTCCCCCAGTTGGACCTGCTCTAGGACAAGCTGGGATCAACATTGTTGGTTTCACAAAAGATTTCAACGCAAGAACTGCTGACCAACAAGGAATGATTATTCCTGTTGTTATTACAGTTTATGAAGATCGTTCATTCGATTTTGTTACAAAAACTCCTCCAGCAGCTGTTTTATTAACTAAAGCAGCCGGAGTAGCTAAAGGTTCAGGCGAGCCAAACAAAAACAAAGTCGCTGAAGTTACAAAAGATCAAGTTAGAGAAATCGCTGAAACAAAAATGCAAGACCTAAACGCTGCTGATGTAGAAGCAGCTATGCGCATGGTTGAAGGTACTGCTAGAAGTATGGGATTTGTTGTAAAAGACTAATTTCATGACAGCGTCGGATTGTTAATGAAAGTTAACAAATCAAGTGGGAGGATTATAAATCCGATGACCACATTTGCAAGGAGGAAAACACATGCCAAAGCATGGAAAAAAATATATTGAAGCTTTGAAAAAAGTTGATTCAAGCAAACAATACTCAATCGAAGAAGCTATTTCTTTAACAAAAGAAATGGATTACGCAAAATTTGACGCAACTGTTGAAGTTGCATACAACTTAAACGTTGATCCAAGACAAGCTGATCAACAAATTCGTGGAGCACTTGTTCTTCCAAACGGAACAGGTAAAACTCAACGTGTTATTGTATTCGCTGAAGGTGAACAAGCTAAAGCCGCAGAAGCTGCAGGTGCAGACGTTGTAGGTTCTGACGACTTAGTAGAACGCATTCAAGACGGATGGTTAGATTTTGACGTTGTGGTTGCCACACCTCAAATGATGGCCAAAGTTGGACCATTAGGTCGTGTACTTGGACCTAAAGGTTTAATGCCTAACCCTAAAACTGGTACAGTTACAATGGATGTTGAAACTGCAGTTAAAAACGTTAAAGCTGGACAAGTAACATACCGTGTTGATAAAGCTGGTTTAATCCACGCACCAATCGGTAAAGTTTCATTCTCAGATGAAAAACTTGTTGAAAACTTTAACGCTCTAAATGATGTTATTTTACGTGCTCGTCCAGCATCTGCTAAAGGACAATACGTAACTAGCGTTTCTGTAACTTCAACATTTACACCAGGTGTTCACTTGAACCCAAACGCTTAATTAATTGATTGACATCAATCAATGAACTAGGCTATACTGTAGTTATGATTTCTACCTAAGACTCGGGTGATAGTTAATCTATCTTAATTTCCCGCTGAGGCCAGAAAATGATGCGAGTTTAGACTCCATACTTTTTTGGTATGGAGTCTTTATAATTTGGTAGACAAAAATCATAATATAAAATTGGAACATAGTGAGGTGAAATAAATGAGTGAAGCAGCTATTGCTAAAAAAGCGCAACTTGTAGATGAAATTGTTGAAAAATTCAACGATGCAACTTCTGTTGTTATCATCGACTACTTAGGTCTAAACGTTGACCAAGTTACAAACATGCGTCGCGAATTACGTGAAAATGGCGTAGAAATGAAAGTTGTTAAAAACACAATTTTACGTCGTGCAGCTGATAAAGCAGGTTACGAAGGTCTTGATGAAACTTTCACAGGTCCTACTGCTGTAGCATTCTCTAACGATGATGCTGTAGCACCTGCACGTATCATTGCTAAGTACGCTAAAGATATCGAACCTCTTGAAATCAAAGGTGGTATTATCGAAGGTACTGTTGCATCTCTTGAACAAATTCAAGAAATTTCACAATTACCAGGCCACGATGGTCTATTATCAATGTTGTTATCAGTGCTTCAAGCACCTGTTCGCAACTTTGCTTATGCGGTTAAAAACGTTGCAGAATCAAAAGATGATGACGGTTCAGCCGCTTAATTAAATAACAATAATTAAACTAATTATTATTCATTCGGAGGAAATAAAATGGCTTTAGATACACAAAAAATCATTGACCAAATTAAAGAAGCTAGCGTTCTTGAATTAAACGACCTAGTTAAAGCAATCGAAGAAGAATTTGGCGTTACAGCTGCTGCTCCTGTTGCTGCTGCTGGTGCTGCTGGTGGCGATGCTGCTGCAGAAAAATCAGAATTTGACGTTGAACTAACTGAAGTTGGTGGCGAAAAAGTTAAAGTTATTAAAGCAGTTCGTGAAATCACAGGTCTTGGCTTGAAAGATGCTAAAGGTCTTGTAGATGGCGCACCTTCAGTAATTAAAGAAGCTGCTGACAAAGATGCTGCTGAAGACATGAAAGCTAAACTTGAAGAAGTTGGCGCAACAATTACTCTTAAATAATTGTTCATTTCTTAAAAAAGATGCAATCATAATGATTGCATCTTTTTTTTGTTCACTATAAAATTAAGAAAAAGAGTAATTGAGGCAAATAAATGGAAGAACAATATTTTACACAAGCGCCAACATCAGATCACCATTATCAAGAAGTTTCCCTTGATATAGATAAAACACATCTTAAATTTAAAACGGATAATGGTGTGTTTTCAAAAAACAGAATTGATTATGGGTCACTCGCTTTACTTAAAGCAATTTCAAATTCAGCTGAATTTGTAGCGGGAGACTTATTAGATTTAGGAACTGGATATGGACCAATGGGTCTTTATTTAGCCAAAACTTTTCCAGATCATTTAGTTCATATGGTTGATGTTAATGAGCGTAGTTTACAACTGGCTAGTGAAAATGCTAAAACTAATCAAATTGATAATATCAAAATTTATGAATCCAGTTGCTACGATAATATTAACGGAAAATTTGCGGGAATTGCGACAAATCCACCTATTCGTGCGGGCAAAACAATTGTTTCAACGATGTTAAAAGATGCTTTTAATCATTTGGTTGAAGGTGGTCAATTATGGGCAGTTTTACAAAAGAAACAAGGCGCACCTTCTGCTAAGAAATTGATGCAAGAAACTTTTGGGAATGTGAAGGTAGTAGCTAAAGACAAAGGGTACTACATTTTACAATCGGTGAAGGAAGCTTAGATGATTTCAAAAGAAGATAAGCAACGATTCATGCAAGTCGCATTTGACGAGGCTGAAAAAGCACGTCTAAAAGATGAAGTACCTATTGGTGCTGTAGTTGTGAAAGAAGGACAAATCATAGGTCTGGGTCACAATGAGCGCGAAGAAAAGCAAGATGCCACCTTACATGCTGAAACAACAGCAATCAGAATGGCTTGTGAAAACTTGAACAGTTGGCGTTTAGAAGATTGTCAGTTGTTTGTAACGCTAGAGCCATGTCCGATGTGTGCTGGTGCAATCATCAATAGTCGAATTGATACGGTTTACTATTCAGCTTTTGATCATAAAGCAGGGGCTTGTGGATCAGTACTTGATTTGTTCGCTGTTGAAAAGCTCAATCATCATCCCAAAGCTTATGGTGGCTTGTATTTAGACCAGGGTAAACAAATTTTAAAATCCTTTTTTCAAGATATCAGAAAACGTCAAAAACTTATGAAAAAGGGTAGAAAAAATAACACAGATACGTTATGATAGATATTGGCCGTAGGGCCTTAGGCAATGTTGTCCTTATGAATCGTGTCAGGTTCGGAAGAAAGCAGCACTAAGTTTGTGATAGCATGTGCCTTTTAATGAGAATATAACGAACTCATAGTCGTATCGGCTATGAGTTTTTTACGTAAAGAGGGGAATTATGAGTTATCAAGCCTTATATCGAACATGGCGTCCACGTCAATTTAAAGATGTTATTGGACAAGAAGTCATTACCCAAACTTTAAAAAATGCGTTGATGGCTAATAAAGTGAGTCATGCTTACTTATTTTCTGGCCCACGTGGGACAGGGAAAACAAGTTGCGCTAAGATTTTAGCGAAAGCCGTCAACTGTACGAATTTAAAAGATGGGGAACCTTGTAACCAATGTGAAAACTGTATAGCTTCAGATAATGGTAGCTTAAATGATTTACTTGAGATTGACGCTGCATCAAATAATGGTGTGGATGAGATTCGAGATATTCGTGATAAAGTTAAATATGCACCCTCACAAGGTCAATATAAAGTGTATATCATTGATGAGGTTCATATGCTTTCAATGGGCGCATTTAATGCACTATTGAAAACGCTTGAAGAACCACCTGAACATGTTATTTTTATTTTGGCAACTACTGAACTTCAAAAAGTTCCAGCAACAATTATTTCAAGAACACAAAAATTTATTTTTAAAAATTTACAAGTTAAAACGATTGCTAATCATTTAATCGAAGTTTTAGATGATATGCAAATTGGCTATGAAGCTGAAGCAATTGAGATGATTGCTAAAGTATCCGATGGCGGTATGCGTGATGCACTTAGTATATTGGATCAAATTATTTCTTTTAATTTAGATCAGCAAGTAACAACTAAAGAAGTTGAAGAAACAACGAGTTATGCGAATACTAAAGCCATTCAAACTATTCTAACAAGCGTGTTAACTAAGGACTTGACGACAAGTTTACAACAAACCGTTGACTTGCAAGCTAAAGGTATTACAGTAAAAAATATTTTAACTGAAGCGATTGATGTCTTAACTAGCTTATTGCTTGCTCAAAAAGAGACTGAAAAAGAAACAGAACTTACAAAGTTGGCACAAGATAGTTCACAAGAACAACTGCTTGCAATGATTGAATATGCAAACGAAGGGCTCAATAATTTAAAATATAGTACACAGCAAAAAACACTATTAGATGTTTTTATTGTAAAGTCTATTAATTATTTACCTACAACTGGTGCAGTTGATAACCATGTTCAAGAGGAATTAGCAACGTTAAACCAAAAACTAAACCAAGCCCTCAAACAGATTGAAGACTTAAAGTCAAAACCTGTTCAGCAACAACCAACTGTGCAAGCAACAGTTAAAACACCAAAACCGTCTGTTGAGAAAAAACGCCGTCATAATTATCAACAACAAGTTTATGATGTATTAAGAACAGCTACTAGAGGTGATTTAAAGCAGGTAGTTGGCGTTTGGGAAGATGTATTAAAAGCACTTGCACCTTCTAAGCGTGCTATGATGGAAGTCTCAAAGCCAGTAGCAGCAAGTCCAACACAGGTTGTTATTGCATTTGAATACGATATTTGGTTTGAAAAAGTTTTAGACGATCAAGAACTGTTGGATGATTTGAATCGTTACTTAGAATTAGAGCTAAAAGAATCACGCAAAATTATCTTAGTTCCAGCAGCAGAATGGCCCGTACTAAGACAAGACTTTCTTAAAAATCATAAAGATGAAATTAAATCGTCAAATTCACAACAAGATGATAAAATACAAGAAGAGAAACCTGAAAGTGACGTTGTGTCAAAAGCAAAAGAACTTTTTGGTTCAGAATTTATATCAATAAAAGATTAAGGAGATGTATCGCTTATGATGGGTGGCAGAAATATGGCCGGCATGATGAAACAAATGCAAAAAATGCAAAAAGAGGTTAAAAAAACACAAGATGCTTTAAATGAGCAAGAATTTGTGGGTAAATCAGCAAACGATTACGTTACAGCAACTTTTAAAGGTGACAAGACAATGGTTGATTTACAAATTAACCCAGAAGTGATGGATCCAGAAGATCCAGATATGGCACAAGATTTAATTATTGATGCTGTTAACCAAGCTATTACACAAATCAATCAAGAAACAGAACAAAAATTAGGTAAATATACTAAAGGATTAATGTAAGAAAGTTAGGCGATGACATGCAATATCCTTTGCCAATCGCTAAATTAATCGAAAGTTATATGAAGCTACCGGGTATCGGTCAAAAGACAGCTACTCGGTTAGCTTTTTTTACGTTGAATATGGAAACAGAAGATATTCAAGATTTTTCGAAAAGTTTAGTTGAGGTTAAAACAGAGCTTCATTACTGTTCTATTTGTGGCAATATCACGCAAGAAGACCCTTGTGAAATTTGTCGAGATGAACGCGTGGACCGCAGTACAATTTTGGTTGTTGAACAACCAAAAGATATTTTGTCATTTGAAAATATGGGCGAGTACTTTGGGTTATATCATGTCTTAAACGGTGTACTTTCACCAATGGACGGTGTTTCCGTTGATGATTTAAATATCAAGTCTTTAATCAAACGTCTACAAGATCATTCGGTTAAAGAAGTTATTTTAGCTTTAAATTCTTCTTCTGAAGGAGAAGCAACAGCAATGTACTTGAGTAAACTGATTAAACCTTCAGGTATTAAAGTTTCGCGACTTGCTAGTGGTCTTGCTGTAGGGTCAGACATTGAATATGCAGATGATTTGACTTTAAAACGTGCCATGACAGGACGACAAGAAGTGTAAAAAAAGACTCAAAAGTTAGACTATAAATCTAAACTTTTGGTTTTTTTATGACTAATTTTAACCAATAATTAAAAATAAAAAGAGCATTTATTTTCAGATTAAAAACTGAAATTTAAAGGCTCTTTTTATTTTGGCTTCAGTTCTTAATTGATAAACCTACGAAATTCAAGTAGAATTTTGTACTAAGGGAGTGTTCATAAATGACTGGACGATTTATTACTTTAGAAGGACCAGATGGTTCTGGCAAAAGTACAGCATTAAAACAATTAATCAAACTTTTTAACCAACAAACACAAGACAATTTAGTGTTAACAAGAGAACCAGGAGGTTCTACGATAGCAGAAGCTATTCGCGAAATTATTTTAAATCCTGATTATTCAGAGATGGATGATCGCACAGAGGCCTTACTTTATGCGGCTTCAAGAAGACAACATTTAGTTGAAACTGTCTTACCTGCACTAGAAGCTGATAAAACGGTAATCAGTGACCGTTACTTAGATAGTTCTTTAGCTTATCAAGGTGGCGGACGTGGTCTGGGGATTGAAGATGTGGCTGAAATGAATCAGTTTGCTACTGAAAATGTCATGCCAGATTTAACGTTATATTTTGATGTTAACCCTCAAATTGGGTTGAGTCGTATTGACCAAAATCGAGAAAAAGATCGTCTAGAACAAGAAAAAGAATCATTTCACCAACGTGTTTATGAGACTTATCAAGAACTTTATCATCGCTATCCAAATCGAATCGTAAAAATTGACGCCAACCAACCCAAAGAATCTGTGGTTGATGATACAATTAAAGCGATGAAAGACAGATTTCCTGAACTTTTTTAAAATCTGTTCAAGGAGGATATCAAAATGAAATTAGTGACAGCAATTATACAAGATAAAGATGCACATGAGTTGGAAAACGTGTTAGCACAAAATCATGTTTCAACAACTAAGTTAGTGTCAAAAGGTGGCTTTTTGAAAGCTCAAAATATTACTTTTATGATGGCGGTTGAAGATAATCAAGTTGAATACGTACTAGGCTTAATAAAAAATGCAGCTAAACGCCGAAAACAAATGATTTCACCTTCGGTTAGCTTAGAAGTAATGGGTGAAGAGTCAATGCTACAACCTATTGAAGTTGAGGTTGGCGGAGCCACGGTAATGGTGACACCGATTGAACAGTTCCATCAATACTAATAAGGATTGAAAGTATGTCACAATTAATGTTAGATAATTATAATCATCAAATTGCCAATCAATTAGCACAGGCTGTTGATAAGCAAACACTGAGTCATGCGTATTTATTTGAGGCAATCCAGCATGATCAAGCATCAAAAACAGCGCTTTTCTTAGCTGCTTATATGTTTTGTGAAGCAACAGATAAGCCCTGTAAAAAATGCTCACAATGTCAACGTGTTTTAAATTACAATCATCCAGATGTCTTTTTGATTCAAAGTGACAAACAGACAATCGGAGTGGATGAAGTTCGTGAATTAAAATCAGAATTATCTAAAACACCTATTGAAGGAGAGCAACGATTATTCATTATAGATCGTGCTCAAAAATTAACACAACCAGCTGAAAATGCGCTACTCAATATTTTGGAAGAACCCGCTTCAGATGTTGTTATTGTTATGATTGCACCAAACCGTAAACAATTGTTACCAACAATCTTATCGCGTTTGCAAATTATCGAATTTGATCAGCAAGTAGCCCAATCTGATTGGGCTGATCGATTGTCACTTGTGCAAGCCAGTGACAAGGCGTTATTATTGGCTTTACAAAATGCGGGGATTGAATTTGAGCAATTAGCAGAATTCAATGAGCTAGAAAACTTTTTCCACGAGGTTAAGGATTTACTGGCACAGATTATAGTTAGGAATCAATCAGCTTATATCAAATTTCAAACTATCATTAAGCCAATGGTTTCAACACCATCAATGCAAGAAGTCTTCTTTAAAAGCCTGATGATTCTTGCTACAGAAAAACTAGAAAAACAACAAGAAGTCAGTGCATTATCACTGATTTCAGCTTTAATTGAGGTGTCACGACGTCGACAATTCAATGTTAATTTTGATAGTTTAGTTGATTATTTATTTATTCAGACAATTTTTGCACCATATCAGGGGAGGGCCTAAGTATGACAGAACCATATCAACAATTCGATGAACTACTTAAAAAGATGCAGTTGATGACCAGTTCAATGGAATCATTAAATGAGTCAATTTTGGATACTTTAAAGGAAAACACAGAACTAAAAGTCGAAAACCAGTTACTACGCGATAAAATCAATCAGATTGAAAATCATGAAGAGCCTGTTAAAGCCGCACCAAAGATGAATGCTTTGAAGAATCTAGAAGAAATTTATAATTCAGGTTATCACGTTTGTAACATGTACTATGGCTCTCATCGCCAAGAACAAGAAGACTGCATGTTTTGTTTAGATTTACTGTTTCATCAAAGACAACAAAAGCAAGGATAAGTTATGAATAACCAAAATAGTTTTGAAAAGTCACAAACAGGAAAATTATACTTAGTGCCAACACCTATTGGAAATTTATCTGATATTACAATCAGAGCTAAAGAAATTTTGAATCAAGTTGATTATATTGCAGCAGAAGATACACGTCATACAGGTCAACTACTTAAAAATTTAGATATTAAAAAACCAATGATTAGTTTCCATGAGCACAATACACAAGAAAAGATTCCTGATATTCTAGCACGACTGGAATCAGGACAAACGATTGCGCAAGTCAGTGATGCAGGAACACCAGCAATTAGTGATCCGGGAGAACTATTAGCTAAAGCAGCTATTGAAAAAGACTTGGCTGTTATTTCAATCCCAGGACCTGCAGCATTTTTGACAGCATTGGTGGCTTCAGGATTGGATGTTCAACCGTTTACTTATGTTGGTTTTCTACCCAGAAAGAAAACACAACAGCTTGAAAAAATCGAAGAAATCAAGGCAATAACACATACCACAATTTTTTATGAGGCGCCTCATCGTTTAAAAAAGACGCTAGCTAATCTAGCTGAAGTTTTAGGCGAGAGTCGTCGTATTGTTTTGGCCCGCGAATTAACCAAAATTCATGAGCAATATTTAAGAGGAACAATCGGTGAAATCATAGCACACTATACTGATAATGATCCTCGTGGAGAGTATGTTTTACTGATTGAAGGGATGCAAGATACCACTGAAGAAGAAGTATCTTCAGATGACCTAGTGTCTTACGTTGACCAAAAAGTAACGGCTGGTGTTTCTAAAAAAGATGCTATCAAAGAAGTTGCTAAACAATACAAAATTTCAAAGAATGAATTATATGATTTATACCACCGAAAATAAATAAAGGAGTAACTGATGCCACGTTATTACGAAAAAAAACATCAAATACAATTTTATGAAGTCGATGTTACGAGTCACTTAACGTTATCTTCATTGCTCAACTTAGTGATAGCTGCATCTGGTGAACACCTAGAAGAAATTGGGGTCTCATCACAGGAGCTAATCGATAGACACTTAGGTTGGGTTGTAACGCAATATCACATGTCAATTAATAAAATGCCTGAAACAGGTCAAACTATCTATATCAAAACAGCTGCAATGGAATATAATCGATACTTTTGCTATCGTAGTTATTGGTTGTACGATGACAATCATGAAGAGTTGCTAGAGATTAATAGTGTTTGGATTATGTTAGACTTACAAACACGCAAAATGGTTCCTTCAGATCCAGATATTATGTTAAAAACTGGTGCTGAAGAAATTCGTCGTCCACAAAAATTTCCACGTATTAAATTACCAAAAGAGCAACTAGCAGTTGATAAGTCATACTTTGCAGAGTACTTTAATATTGATGAAAATGAGCACGTTAGCAATTCGCATTACTTTGATTGGATGATTTCAAGCTTGCCTTTATCCTTTATTAAATCTCACCAAGTGAAATCTTTAGACATTAAATATGAACACGAAATTTTGTACCATGACAGCCCAAAAAGTCATGTGTATTTTGATAATGAAACCAATAAAAGTTATCACAAAATTTCAAATGGAGATTTAACTGCTGCTGAATGTATTATTCAATGGTAAAAAAATAACTTGTCGAGAATTCGACAAGTTATTTTTTTATGAAGTGGCATTATTAACAAATTCTGCTAGTTTATGGCCGTGCATTCCTGCACTTAGCCCAACTAAAAGTTTGATGCGGGCTTTTTGTCCGTTAAGACCTCGACAGAAAATAACTCCCATCTCTTTTAATTCAACACCACCACCAACGTAATGATAAACGTCTTCGGCAATACCGTTAAAACAACGTGATACTAAAACAATAGGGATTTGTTTATCAAGTAATTTTTGGATTGCGGGAAGTGTTTGAGGTGGTAAGTTTCCAGCACCTAATGCTTCAATGACCACACCTTTTGTTTTTGGATGATCTAGCAGTTCAAATTGAAGTGGACTCATACCAGCGTATGCTTTAACTAAGAACACTTCTTCTGTTAGGTCGTTAACCTCAGCTGTTGTTTGTGCGATTAATTCTTGGAAGAAGTGTACGCGATTTTTGCTAATTAAGCCAATTGGACCAAATGTCGGTGTTCTGAATGTTGCGACATTTGTTGTATGTGTCTTGGTAACGTAGCGTGCAGTATGAACTTCATCGTTCATCACGATTAAAACGCCTTTATTTTTTGCGTTATCACTAGCAGCTGTTAAAATTGCACTTTGGAAGTTGTGCAGACCATCGCTGCCGATTTCATTTGATGAACGCATTGCACCAGTTAAGACAACAGGAAGATTATTAGGCAATGTTAAGTCTAAAAAGTACGCTGTTTCTTCAAGTGTATCCGTACCATGGGTAATGACAACGCCATCAATATTTTCTTCATCAAAGCCTTTTTGAATGCGCTTTTTCAATTGCAACATGTGTTCAGGTGCAATATGTGGTGAAGGTAAATTAAAGATATCTTCAACAACCAAATCAATTTCAAAATCGAAATGATGCGTTAGTTTCAACAATGGATTTTCTTCGTTTTGAATCACTTCACCGGCTTCATTTTCAGACATTGAAATTGTACCACCAGTGTGAAGAACTAGAATTTTTTTCATTTATAAGACCCCTTTATATCCGTTCCTAATACCATGTTTCCTATATTTTATCAATAATGTAAGTCAATTGCTAATATGCTAAAATTAACTTGTTAATAAATTCTTAAACATTGGATATTTAAGGGAGAACTAGCTTAATGAAGAACAGAAGTCTGAGCAATATCAACTTTGTCGTAATTTTTGCGTTAATGGTTGCAATTAGTGTTGTGTTACAAAAAATATCTTTTGGGACACCAATCACTCAAGTTGGATTAGGATTTATTGGAACAGCTTTAATGGGCAGATTTTTTGGTCCAGTATGGGCTGGTATAGGTGCCGGATTAGCTGATATTTTGAATTCAATAATTCTAGGTGTATTAGGTGGTTTTTATCCTGGATTTACATTATCGGCTGTTGCAACAGGGGTTATCTATGGAATCTTTTTATACAGACAAACGCTTAGTGACGATTGGCGAAAAATCTGGCGAATTATTGTTAGTGTATTATTAGTAACGGTAATTGTTTATGTGATTATGAATACTTTATGGATTACGCATATGACCAATGGCAATTTTGCACACTTATTGGGTATTAGATTACCTAAGCAATTAATTTTACCTTGGATACAAATGTTGATTTTAGCATTAATAACAATTGCGTTAGACCGTGTTAAAATAGAATCAATATTAAATAGATACTCTAAGTAAAGAAAGCGAAGCGAAAATAGTGAACGTATTATCAATGAGTACAGCTACAAGCCAATTGTCTGTAGCTTTACAAACTGCAAATCAAGTAGTTGAAAAAAACAGAACAGATAGTCGCAATCATAGTATTCATTTGATGCCGACAATAGAAGCAATTCTTGAACAAGAAAATTTAAAACTAAGTGAAGTTGATGCCTTTGTAGTTGCAAAGGGTCCTGGCTCATATACCGGTGTTCGAATTGGTGTAACCGCGGCTAAAACAATGGCTAAAGTACTAAACAAAAAATTATATGGGATTTCAACATTGGCACTTTTAGCTCGCAATAGTTCAGATGAAGAAGCGCTAATTGTGCCCGTGATTGATGCTCGTAATCATAATTTTTTTGCAGCAGCTTTTTCAGTGAATGAATCAGGTTATTACCAAGAGCAGCTGAGTGAACAGCATATTGGCTTTGAAGATTTAGTCAAACAACTGACAATTAATGCTGAACAACTGGGTAAAAATCAATTGATTTTTGTAGGTGAATCACTAGAAGCACAACAAGAAGCGTTCCCTGATTTATTCAATCAAGCTGATATCAAGCTAGAAGTGGCAAAAGATAATTTAGTTCATGCGGAGTCAGCAATAACAATGATTGATCAGTTGACACCTGAAGATGTTGATCAATTTGTACCTGAATACTTAAGAAAAACACAAGCAGAAACTGATTGGGCAAAAGCTCATGGTAACCATGATGGTGATCAGTATGTTGAAGAGGTTTAAGGCAATTTTAGGTTTTAATCAACTATTTTTTAGTTTGCCTATTCATGAACAGCCTCTTTATTTAACAACTGAGGATATGACGTTTAAACTGGTGAAAGCAGATTTAATGCATTTAAGTGCATTAATGGCGGCACAGCGGAAGATTTATCAAAGTGCGCCTTGGGACAAGTTTGCATTTAGACAAGAGTTATTGAATACGCATCGCCGATTATATCTAGCACTTTTTTATCAAAAAGAGCTTATTGGTTATATTGGGATTAAGTTTACGCCGTCTTTTAGAGAAGCTCATATCACAAATGTGGGGATTATACCTGATTATCAGAATCGACATCTGGGGCAGTATTTGATTCAGTTGGTTTGCGATTATGCTAAGCAGTTAAATTTAAATAAAGTGAGTTTAGAAGTTCGAATCGACAATCACAAAGCACAATATATTTATCAAAAAATGGGATTTAAAAAAGTAAGAATTCGAAAAAATTATTACTACTTTGAAAAAATTGATGGGGTCACAATGGTGAAACCCTTATAAAGGAATTGAACAAACGTAATGAGTGAAACAAAGCAAAATTTAATTTTAGCATTTGAAACAAGTTGTGATGAAACAAGTGTTTCGGTAATTAAAAATGGACATGAAATATTATCAAATATGATTGCAACTCAAGTAAAAAGTCACCAACGTTTTGGCGGTGTTGTACCCGAAGTGGCTAGTCGTCACCACGTTGAAATTATCACTGCTTTAATCACAGAAGCACTTGAAGAGGCACATGTGACTTATGAAGATTTAGATGCTGTAGCTGTAACTAAGGGGCCAGGTCTTGTTGGTGCTTTATTAATTGGTATTTCAGCTGCTAAAGCTGTGGCAATGGCGCACAATCTTCCTTTGATTGGGACTAATCATATTGCTGGCCATATTAAAGCAGCTAATTTAGTTGATAAAGTTGAGTATCCAGCATTAGCACTTGTAGTTTCGGGTGGACATACAGAGCTAGTTTATATGAAAACACCTAGTGACTATGAAATAATCGGAGATACACGAGATGATGCGGCCGGCGAATCTTATGATAAAGTTGGTCGTGTTTTGGGAATCAATTATCCAGCCGGAAAAACGATTGATGAGATGGCACATAAAGGTGCTGAAACTTTCGATTTTCCCCGTGCGATGATGAAAGAAGATAACTACGACTTCAGCTTTAGCGGACTCAAAAGTGCTTTCATTAATACAGTTCACCATGCTGATCAAGTTGGTGAAACATTAGATAAGAACGATTTAGCTACAAGCTTTCAAAATGCTGTTGTTGAAGTTCTTGTTCATAAAACACTTAAAGCAATCGCAGAGTACCAACCTAAAACGTTTGTTTTAGCAGGTGGTGTTGCGGCTAATCAAGGACTAAGACAAGCGCTAACTGAGGCAATTAATCAAAAATTTCCAGAATTAAAAATGATTATTCCGCCGCTTCGCTTATGTGGTGACAATGCCGCAATGATTGGTGCGGCAGCTTACCAACAATTTTTAGATAAAGATTTCAGTGATATGAATTTAAATGCTGAACCAGGTCTTGAATTCCCTTATGAAGGAGAATAAAGAATAACCATCTTCTTATTTAAGAAGATGGTTATTTTTTATGGATTCAATGAACTTTTTTGAAAGAAAAAATTAAGGAGTTTTAAAGGTTTTTTTAGTTCATACATTTATTAATAAAAGTATGATAAGTTAAAAATAATGAATTAGAGAGTCGATTCAAAAACAAAAGGGTTATATTTAGGGGGATTTTTTGATGAAGCGTTTATTTGTCTTCATCTCGTTTTTGTGTTTGTCTATATTTTTAGCGTTTTCAATTAATGCTAAAAAGGAATTGCTTTATTATACGGATTATCCAAGTGTTACAGTTAAAGGACTTTCTAAGACAACAGAAGTTGCAAATCGAGAAAAATTAGTCAATCAATTGCAACAACTAGGACAAGAGACTAATAGTTTGATAGCAAGGAGAGTTGCGGCACCCAATGACCAAGGGGTGCAGCGATTTACATACGATCCTTATGGTATTGGGAGTCTACCTGTTGGACTTAATCGGGCTACTCAGGAAGAAGCAAATTCTAGTAGTTTAGTTAACAGCTATTTAATTGCTTCAGGTAGTTTAACGGCAAGACAACTTGAGAAAAAAATGAATGAATCAGGGTATGAAACAAAATCATATGAAGGGAATCGAAATCTTTTTGATAATATTTTATATGTATCAATTAACGAAACAACATTTGTTTCACTATTAATTTTTGTCCTGACTTTTATTGGCACTTCATTAGTAGTTAGAATTAAAAGATTAAGATATGCAGGAATTGAACTTGTTTCAGGGAAGTCAATTTTGAAAATTGTAATCAAGCCGGTTTATGATGATTTTCTAATGATTATGGGCAGTATAATTTTAACGACAAGTCTAGGATTTGGCTTGTTAAGTTATTTACATGTTTTTTCTTGGAAATTACTAGGATTACTAACTGTGACTTTATTAACTTATGGAACAATATTACTATTTTTATCCATTATATTAACTTTAATCGAAATTTTGAGTTTAAAGAGATCATCTTTAATGAGGGTTATAAAAGGCAGCTTACCGACTAAATCATTAATGGCAACTATGTTAGTCAGTCAATTTCTGTCTATTATGATGTTGATTTTGGTGATGATATTTGGGTTGAAATTTTATAGCGATTATCAGGATTTAGCTAAATCAGAGCAAAAGTGGGAACAATACCCAAATTATTACAATGCGACATTTGGACTAGGTGGCATTGTTGCTAAAAGTAAAGAAGATAATATTCAATATTTTACACCGTTTCAGGGATTGGCTAAAGATGCTATAACTAATCATGATGCAATATTAATTAAAAAGAATTATCAACAACCTAAGACTATGGAAGAACAAATGGCAGTTATGCAAGATAAATCAAAAGTTGAATCTTTGTATGTTAATCTTAACTATTTAAATCATGAAGATATCAAAATAAGCTCAGAATTCCAAACTAAGGTTAGTAATTTTCAAGAGGGAGAATTTGCTTTGATTTTACCTAAAAAACTAGCAAGTCAAAAGCAAGTTATCATTGAAAAATATAAAGCAGAGATTCAAAATTACGCTAGTAAAACTGACGATATTAGATCTGACAGGCTTTATTCAGTAAAAGAACCTCTTGTGGAATTTGTTGAAGATAATCAAGAACGTTTTTTGTTTAATAAATCAAATTTAGATGGTCTACAATTTGCAATTGATCCTGTAATGGTTGTAATTAATGACAAATCTATTTCAAGATCGATGCCAAGTTGCTTATTTTGGGGGATTAGTGCCATTAACGATGTTTACTATAAAAATTACGATGAAACAATTGCGTTATTAAAAAAACATCAGGTTTATCAAGAAGTATCTTACTTAGAAAATATTAAGTTTCAATATGCAAATAATACTAATGAACTTAAAATTAAATTAACTTCAATTTTGATAGGAGCAATTTTGGCAATTGTAACCAGTGTCATTTTATTTAGTGCCATGAACTTGCTTTACTTTGAACAATTTAGACGAGAAATATTTATCAAGAAGATTAGTGGTCTATCTTTCTTTGAAATTCATAAAAAGTACTTGAGCTTTGAACTAGCCATGTTAGGTTTAGGAACAGGAATCCCCGTGATTTTGGGTGCTAATAGCCTAATAGCAATTGGAGCTTTAGCAGTTATGATATTAGTACTCACTAT
Source organism: Holzapfeliella sp. JNUCC 80 (assembly GCF_053667655.1). Lineage (NCBI taxonomy): Bacteria > Bacillati > Bacillota > Bacilli > Lactobacillales > Lactobacillaceae > Holzapfeliella > Holzapfeliella sp. JNUCC 80. The sequence goes on from NZ_CM132205.1 coordinate 312,824, forward strand.
TTTGTTGTTTATCCAAAATAGAAATGAGCAACAAACAGCAATGACAGTAATGAAGGGGAAATAAGAATGAAAAAATTATTCTTGAGTTTATCAACATTATGTGTTGCTATTTTTATCACATTATCGATTAGTAGTCGCAAACAAGATATTGATTATCGTATTTATCCATCAGTCACGGTACATGATGTTAACCGAGATGCTGACAGTGTGTATAGCCGGGACACGGTAGATAACCAGTTAACACAATTAGCCCATAAGACTAATAGTACTATTGGAAAGTTAGTAATTAAGCCGAACAAAGCCGGTGTAGTTAATTATCAATTTCAAAAGTATGGTGAAAGCAAATTACCTCAAGAACTTGAAGAAGTCTCATTGGCTGAGAAGGATAAGACAGCAGTTGTAGCAACATACATTATAACTTCGGGATCCTTATCGGTAAGTGAGCTTCAGCAATTATTTCAAAGTTCAGGCTATGTTGCTTCTGCTTTGAGTCAAACGTCATTGCCGAGATTATTCGTTCAAGTAGCAGCAACATATGTTAGTATCTTAATCTTTTTAACTTTTGTTTTAACTTTTGCAGGCATTATTATCGTGTCTAATTTAAAACAAGTTAAACAGGCAGGTATTCGATTAGTTTCTGGTCAATCATATCGAAATCTTTTCAGTCAATTATGGTTAGATGATTTTCTGCCATTAGTGATAACGACAGCAGGGAGTTATTTGCTAGGGTTAGCATTATTATCTGTTTTGGGATTATTTGCCTCAACATATGTTTTAATATTGACTTTGGGGCTAGGATTATATTTTTTAACTTTAGTTACAACAGCAACAATTTTGAATTGCATAAATTTATTAACTTTAAGGCAAGAAAAACTAATCACGTTGATTAAAGGTAAACTATCTTTGAAAAAGATTATGGCTATTGTTTCAACTAATCAATTAGTTGATGTTGTTTTTGGGGACAACTTATTATAGTAGTTACCAAGAACAAGTGAAGGCTACGGATTCATGGCAACAAAATTCGCAATTTTATCAATTTGATTATTCTGTTGCTTTTGAAACTGGTAAGTCACAAGATAAGAAAAAATTAAAAGAAACTTGGTATGACGTTGCAAATGAAGCTGTTAGTTTAGGATTAGCGATGTTAGTCGATGGAACGTATTCTTCAACTAGCCATGCACTATACGTCACACCTAATTATTTAATTAATCAAAATATTGAGTTAGATGGTGAATTAGCTAATAAACTAATGAATTTAAAATCGGGAGAATTTGGGGTATTAGTTCCAGATAACCTGAAAAATCAAGAAACTCAAATTGTGCAAAATATAACAGCGGATGTACAAGACTTATCAGATCAGGATAAAGGCCCGGGACAAGACTACTTAATGACTGTATCACCGATTGTTGCCACAATTAAAAGTGGTAGTTCCAGATTTATGATGAATACTTCAAATATAAATAGTCGGCAATTTATAAGTGACCCAGTTATCGTAGTGTTAACACCGGAGTCAACAGGAAAAACAGAATTGTCAGGATTATTTTGGGAAACTAATATGTTGTTTTACCAAAACTATGATCAAGCTTTAGCACTATTTGAACGTCATGGTGTAAGTCAATATATTTCTTATCTCGAAAAGGCACAATCCTTATATTTGAATAACGTTAATGACATGAAGACTCGCACAATTGCCTTAATGATTGGTATAGTTTTAATGATAGTAACAATCGTAATTTTATTTAGTACGATGAATTTGATTTATTTTGAACAATTTAGAAGAGCTATTTTTATTAAAAGATTATCAGGCCTTAATTTTATAGAAATACACGGCAAATATCTTTTAAGTGAGTTCTCGGTATTAATAAGTGGTGTTTTGATTTTTTGGTTATTATTAAAAGACTCGGTTATCGCAATAACAACATTAGGCTTAATGAGTTCGATATTAGGTATTATTATGTATATCCAAAACAAAAAAGAACAAAAAGCAGCCATAACAGTAATGAAGGGGAAATAAGAATGATAAAAGTTGAAAATGTAACAAAGGATTTTGATAATCGTGAATTATTTACAAATTTAAATTTGAATTTTGAGAAGGGAAAAATCTATGCTTTAATCGGTCCGAGTGGAAGTGGAAAAACGACGTTACTCAACATGATTGGTCATTTAGAAAAGATTACAAAAGGCGATATCACTTATGATGGTCAGTCACTAAAGTCAATTTCTGCTCATCGTTACTTTAGAAATGAGTTAGGCTATTTGTTTCAAAATTTTGGATTGTTAGATGCTCAATCTATCAAAGATAACTTAGATTTAGGACTTGTAGGTCAAAAAATTAAAAAGCAAGAGAAAGTAGAAAGACAAAAATTAGCTCTAAAGCAAGTAAACTTAGATTACCTGAGTCTTAATCAAAAAATATTTGAATTATCTGGGGGAGAAGCTCAGCGTGTCGCTCTGGCAAAAGTGATTTTAAAAAATCCACCTCTTATTTTGGCTGATGAACCAACTGCAGCACTTGATCCTAAAAACGGACAAGAATTGATGGAGTTATTGCTCTCACTCAAAAATGATAATCGGACGATTATTATTGCAACACACAATCAAATGATTTGGGAAAATGCTGATGAAGTGATTGATTTAAGAAATTATCGTAATTAAAAAAGACAAGGACAGTTAGTCCTTGTCTTTTTATTCGTTTTCTTCTTGTTGAGTTAGCCAATATTCCCAATTGTCATTTTCGGTTGTCAATTTTTCATTGATTGCATCAATTTCTGACTGAAATTCTGACATTTTACTATAGTCTGTAGCATATTCAGGCTTAGCCATTTGTTCTTGGATAGCTGCAATTTCACTTTCGTATTTTTCAATATTTTCTTCAGCTTGGGCAATGCCACGCTCAATTTTACGAAGTTCAGCTTGGCGTTTCTTTTGTAGGGCATAGTCTTCTTTACCACCACTATTATTTTTAGTTGTCTTTTGTTGAAGGGCAATATCATCTGGCTTGATAATTTGTTCTTTCTTTTCCAAATAGTAATCGTAGTTACCATCGAAGACGTAAGCCTGATTATTTTTGACTTCAATTGTAGTTGTAGCTAGTTCGTTAATAAAGTAACGGTCATGGGATACAAAGACAAGTGTGCCATCAAAATCACGAAGTGCTTTTTCGAGAACTTCTTTTGCATCAATATCTAAGTGGTTAGTAGGCTCATCCATAATCAAGAAGTTGTGATTCTCCATTGATAAAACGGTCAAAGCAAGACGCGCACGCTGTCCACCTGAAAGTTGACCCACGCTTTTTTCGATATCATCAGCGCCGAACAAGAAACTCGCTAAGACACTTCTGATTTCTTTTTCGGGTGTTAAACGATGACGGTTCCAAACAGTATCAATAACTGTTTCTTTTGGATTAAATTGTGAGATTTCTTGATCATAAAAACCAACTGAAACGTTAGCACCAAACTTGTAGCTACCAGCAAGCGGTTCGAGCTGTTTAACTAAAGTTTTTAGTAGGGTACTTTTTCCAATTCCATTAGCTCCCAAGATAGCAACACGATTATGCTTGTTGACTTGTAAGTTAATGTCATTAATCATAGGTTCGTTTTTTTCGTATCCCACACTCATATGGTTAATAAGGAGAGCTTCTTTACCACTTTGCTTTTCAACATTAAATTTCATTGTCATTTGACTTTGATGTTTAGGGGGTTGAATGCGTTCCATTTTATCAAGTTGTTTACGACGACTTTGCGCACGTTTGGTTGTGGAAGCACGTACGATATTTTTTTGGATAAAGTCTTCTTGTTTTTTGATTTCAGCTTGTTGTTTTTCGTAAGCTTCTTGATTTTGACGATCCATTAATTCACGTTGCTCAACATATTTTGAGTAATTACCAGTAAAATGCGTTAACTTTTTGAAGCTTAATTCATAGATTTCAGTTGTAATAGCGTCTAAGAAGTACTGATCGTGAGAAACAGCTAAGATAGCACCTGAATAGTTTTTCAAGAAGGTTTCAAGCCAGGTTAAAGTGTCCACATCCAAGTGGTTAGTTGGTTCATCTAATACCAACAAGTCTGGCTTTTTAAGCAAGAGCTTCACAAAACCAAGTCTGGTTTTTTCACCACCTGATAATGTACTTATCTCTTGATGGTACGTTGATTCATCGAATTTAAACCCATTTAGTACCGTTTTAATATCGGTTTCGTAAGTAAAACCGCCATTAATTTGATAATCGTACTGCATTTGATCATAGCGTTGTAACAGCTCTTCATCTGGTTGAGATTGCTTAGCTAGCTGTTCTTGAACTTCAGTCATTTTATTACCTAGTTCAATTAAAGGGGTAAAAACTTGAAGCATTTCATCCCAGATAGTTTGATTAGTGTCAAAATTATGCTCTTGGGCAATGTAGCCAATTTCAATATTCTTAGGTGTCGAAATATGACCAAGTGAAGGCTCTTCTTGTCCTGTAATCATTTTGAGCAGTGTACTTTTACCTGCACCGTTTGGACCGACTAGACCAATACGGCTTTTATTTTGAATTTCGATATCTAGATTTTCAAATAACACATCACTACCAAAGTGGCGTGCTAATTGATGTCCTTGTAAGATAATCATTATTTCACCTCATTTTTATTCACTGTTTAGCATATCATAATTCGGTGCTTGATAAGGGATTTTAACCAATTTTTAGCATTCTACTTTTTTTCTGCTAAAAACTTGCACTTTTTCATAAAGATGATATTATTTATTTAGAAGTTAGCACTTGATAAATAAGAGTGCTAATTATTGTAGGAGGGAAATTAAATGTTAAAACCTATTGCTGATCGCGTGATTTTAAAAGTTAAAGAAGATGAAGAAGAAACAGTTGGAGGTATTGTACTAGCAAGCAGTGCTCAAGACAAACCTCAAGTTGGTGAAGTTATCGCCGTTGGGCAAGGTGCTCGAACTCGTGACGGTCAAAGATTACCATTGACTGTTAAAGTTGGAGATAACGTTTATTACGATAAATACGCAGGTACAACTTTAAAATATGAAAATGAAGATTATTTAGTATTAAAAGAAAACGATATTTTAGCAATTATTGATTAATTTTTTTAATGAGGTGAAGTTAAAATGGCAAAAGAAATTAAATTTTCAGAAGATGCACGTCGTGCAATGTTACGTGGTGTTAACAAATTAGCTGACACCGTTAAAGCAACAATTGGACCAAAAGGTCGCAATGTTGTGTTAGAAAAAAGCTATGGTTCTCCAGAAATTACTAATGATGGGGTAACGATTGCTAAATCAATCGAATTAGCAGACCACTTTGAAAACATGGGAGCTAAATTAGTAGCTGAAGTGGCTTCAAAAACGAATGATATTGCAGGGGACGGGACAACAACCGCTACTGTTTTGGCACAAGCAATTATTCAAGAAGGACTAAAAAATGTTACTTCTGGTGCTAACCCTGTGGGTATTCGCCAAGGAATTGAATTAGCTACTAAAAAAGCAGTTGAAGAACTACATAAAATGTCACACAAAGTGGCTAATAAAGATGAAATCGCACAAGTTGCGTCAATCTCAGCAGCTAATGAACAAGTTGGACGTTTGATTGCAGATGCGATGGAAAAAGTTGGTAATGATGGTGTTATCACAATTGAAGAGTCAAAAGGAATTGAAACAGAATTAAGTGTGGTTGAAGGGATGCAATTTGACCGTGGTTACCTCTCACAATACATGGTAACTGATAACGATAAAATGGAAGCAGATCTTGATAACCCTTACATCTTAGTTACTGATAAGAAAATTTCAAATATTCAAGAAATCTTGCCTTTATTACAAGAAATCGTTCAACAAGGTAAAGCCTTGATGATTATTGCCGACGATATTGATGGTGAAGCGCTTCCAACACTTGTTTTGAACAAAATCCGTGGAACTTTCAATGTTGTTGCAGTTAAAGCACCAGGATTTGGTGATCGTCGCAAAGAACAACTAGCTGATATTGCTGCACTTACTGGTGCAACAGTTATTACAGAAGACTTGGGATTAGAATTAAAAGATACAAAACTAGATCAACTCGGACAAGCAGGTCGCGTTACTGTAACCAAAGATAATACAACAATTGTTGAAGGTGCAGGCGATAAAGAAGCTATTACAGAACGTGTTAATACATTGAAGAAACAAATTGCTGATTCAACTTCAGACTTTGACCGTGAAAAACTACAAGAACGTCTAGCAAAATTAGCTGGAGGTGTTGCTGTAATTAAAGTTGGTGCAGCAACTGAAACCGAATTAAAAGAACGCAAATACCGTATTGAAGATGCACTAAATGCTACGCGTGCAGCTGTTGAAGAAGGTTACGTTGCTGGTGGTGGTACTGCACTTGCTAACGCTGTCAAAGCTGTTGCTTCTCTTGAAGAAACTGGCGATGTTCAAACTGGTATCAACATTGTTAAAGCAGCGCTTGAAGCACCTGTTCGTCAAATTGTAACGAATGCAGGTCTTGAAGGTTCTGTTATTGTAGAACGTTTGAACAATGAAGATCCAGAAGTGGGTTATGACCCTGTAACTGACAAATGGACTAGTATGATTGAAGCTGGAATCATTGATCCAACTAAAGTAACACGCTCAGCATTACAAAATGCCGCATCTGTTGCTGCGTTAATGTTAACAACTGAAGCTGTTGTAACTGAAGTTGAAAAAGACAGTGAAGAAAGTCATCAACCTATGAACCCAGGAATGGGTATGATGTAACCTATTAATTTTATAAAAAGAAGCCTATGGAAGTTAAAACTTGCCGTAGGCTTTTTTGTGTGTCACAATAGCGCTGATATAAATGTTAAATTTTTTTAAAATTTATGGTAGATTTTATTTATCAAATAGCGTAATATTTGTGAAGTTATTGAAAAAGTTCATTATGTGGAGGTGCCCGTGATGGGACAATTTAAACGTTTGATTTTAGGAAAACCTTTGAAATCAAATGAAGAAGGCGACCAAAAGCTAACGAGATTCAAAGCACTTGCAATGTTGAGTTCAGATGCTTTATCTAGTGTGGCTTATGGTACTGAAGAAATTGTAATGGTGCTGGTAACACTTTCTGCAGCCGCAATATGGTATTCACTACCAATTGCCTTTTTTGTTTTAGTGTTACTACTATCCTTAACTATTTCTTACCGTCAAATTATTCATGCCTACCCAGATGGTGGTGGGGCCTACAAGGTATCTAGTGATAACTTAGGGAAATCATCAGGATTAGTTGCTGGTGGTGCACTATTAATCGACTATATATTAACGGTAGCGGTTAGTGTTTCGGCTGGTTCTGAAGCGATTACCTCAGCAATACCGGCTCTCTACGGGCATCAAGTTGCAATCGCAATTACAATTATTGTTATTTTAACTGTCTTAAACCTACGTGGATTAAGTGAATCTGCTAATTTCTTAATGATTCCGGTTTATCTTTTCATTGGGTCAATTTTACTCATGATTGGTGTGGGATTATTCAAAATTATGTCAGGTCAAATTCCTTATCACGCTGCATCTCCTGTTGGTGGTGTTGTGCCAGGGATAACGGCAGCTTTAGTTTTAAAAGCTTTCTCAAGTGGGTCATCATCATTAACTGGTGTTGAAGCAATTTCAAATGCGGTGCCATTTTTCAAGAAGCCTCGCGCTAAAAATGCCGCTGGAACTTTAACTATTATGGCTGTTATCTTGGGGATTTTCTTTGCGGGTATCACATTCTTAAACTATTGGTACGGTATCGTACCTGAAGAAAAAGTAACCGTACTTTCTCAAGTTGCTGCCAGAACATTTGGTGGCGAAAACATTTTCTATTACATTATTCAATTTGCGACTGCCTTTATTTTGGCTGTTGCAGCTAATACTGGATTTTCAGCATTCCCAGTGTTGTCATCAAATCTAGCCAAGGATAAGTTCTTACCACATAACTATATGGATCGTGGTGATCGACTAGCATACTCAAATGGTATTTTAACGCTAGCAATCGGCTCAATTATTTTAATTACACTATTTGGTGGAGTAACTTCAAAATTAATCCCACTGTATGCAGCAGGAGTGTTTATTCCATTTACGCTGTCACAAAGTGGTATGATTGTAAAATGGTATAAAGAAAAGCCTAAACATTGGATGGCAAAAGCATTTGCTAACTTTGTTGGGGCATTTATCTCTTTTGCAATTTTGATGATTTTAATTGTCTTTCGTCTAGGCGAAATTTGGCCACTATTCGTGATTATGCCATTCTTAGTTTGGTTCTTCTACAAAATTAGAAACCACTATGAAAACGTTGCCGAACAGTTACGACTAGAACAAGAAGGTGCTAAATATCACCATTATGATGGCTCAACAGTTATTGTGCTAGTTTCAAATGTTACACAAGTGACGAAGGGTGCAATTGCTTACGCACAATCAATTGGAGATTATGTAATTGCGATGCATGTTTCAATGGACGAAAATCCAGACAAAGAACGTGAAACGCAAGAACAGTTTAGAAAAGACTTCCCGAATATCCGTTTCGTGGATGTTCATTCATCTTACCGTTCAGTTATTAAACCTGTTGTTAGGTTTACTGGTGTGATATCAAAAAATGCACAGCAACGTAACTTTTCAACTACAGTGTTGATTCCACAGTTTGTTCCAAACAAACAATGGCAATTTGCATTGCATAATCAGACAGCATTAAGATTGAGACAAGCCTTTAGCAAACATGAAAATATCATTGTTTCAACTTATAGCTATCATCTAAAAAAATAAATTAATCTGTTAAATAAGGGACATAAATTGTTCCTTATTTTTTGTTATAATTAAAGTGAAAATAAAAAAGGGAAACGATAACTATGGCAAAATCACAAACTCCAATGATGAAACAATATTATGAAATCAAAGAAAAGTATGCGGATGCATTTTTATTTTATCGTGTCGGTGACTTTTACGAACTTTTTGAAGAAGATGCGGTTTTAGGTGCAAAGTTACTAGAATTAACGTTAACTTACCGCAACAAAAATACCGAAAATAGAATACCAATGGCAGGAATGCCACATCATGCCATTCAAAATTATATTGATAGTTTAGTTGATAAAGGTTATAAAGTGGCAATTTGTGATCAAGTTGAAGACCCAAAAGATGCCCAAGGAATGGTTAAACGAGAAGTCGTGCAATTGATTACACCAGGGACTATGATGGATGAAAAACCAGAACAGGCTACTCAAAATAACTATTTGACTTCTGTTACTTTTGAAAAAGAAGCATATGGCTTGAGTTACTCGGATTTGGCAACAGGTGAAGTCCAAACCACTCACTTTGATTCATTTGAAGAAGTATTTAATGAATTGCTATCACTACAAACAAAAGAAGTAATTTGGTCTGGTGAACTCACACAAGCTCAGCAGTCGATATTAAAAAAAGCTAATATTTTAGTATCAGCTCCTGTAACTGAGTCACAAGGCGTGAGTGAACAGGAATTTGTCATTCAACGATTAAATAATCATAGTGAGTTGTCAGCTACAAGACAGCTTATTCAGTACATTGTTGAAACTCAAAAACGCCAACTTGCTCATTTGCAAATCGCAAAGAGCTATGAAGCAAAATCATATTTGCAAATGAGTCATATTGTTAAACAAAATCTTGAGGTCACACAATCTAGTAAAAATCATAAGAAAATGGGGTCACTATACTGGTTAATGGATAAGACCAAAACAGCTATGGGAAGCCGACTATTGAAGCATTGGCTAGAACGCCCACTAGTGTTAGAAAAAGATATTCAATATCGTCAAAATATGGTTCAAGCTTTACTTGATGACTTCTTTATTAGAGAAGAAATTAGTGATGCGCTCAAAAATGTTTATGATTTAGAACGTTTAACTGGACGGGTTGCTTTTGGAAACATTAATGGTCGTCAAATGCGTCAATTAGGGCAGTCATTGAGTCAAATTCCAAAAATTATTCAGTTATTGGACAGCTCAGATAATGAGTTTTTACAAAAATATGCAGATGAAATAGTCGACTTATCTGATTTAGGTCATAAAATTCTAACGGCTATTGTTGATGATCCACCAATATTAATTACCGAAGGTGGCTTAATTAAAGAAGGCTTTGATCAACAACTAGATGACTATTATCATGCCATGCATAATGGGACAAAATGGTTAGCCGATTTGGAACGAAAAGAAAAAGAAGCCACAAATATTCCAAGTCTAAAAATTGGTTATAACAAAGTTTTTGGCTATTACTTGGAAGTAACCAATACGCATAAGGACAAAGTACCTGAACGTTATGAACGAAAACAAACACTTTCTAATTCTGAACGATACTTAACGCCAGAATTAAAGGAAATGCAAACTTTGATTTTGCAAGCACAAACGAATTCCGTTGATTATCAATATGAATTATTTGTTGCTTTACGTGATGAAGTCAAAAGTCATATTAAATTGCTACAGCAACTATCTCATAGTATTTCGGCTTTAGATGTTTTAACTAGTTTCAGTATTTTAGCTGAAGATAAGAGATTAGTTAGACCTCAATTGACAACCGACCATGTTATTGAAGTACAAGATGGGCGCCACCCAGTCGTAGAGGCTGTTTTGGAAAATGATCAATATATCCCTAACAATATTGAAATGGGTGAGGATACCGATATTTTCCTAATAACAGGTCCTAACATGTCCGGTAAAAGTACCTATATGCGACAGATGGCATTGATTGCGATTATGAATCAAGTTGGATCATTTGTACCAGCTTTATCAGCCAAATTGCCCATTTTTGACAAGGTATTTACGCGTATTGGTGCGGCAGATGATTTGATTTCAGGACAATCTACTTTTATGGTTGAAATGAATGAAGCAAATCAAGCCTTAAAGAACGCGACTTCTAAATCATTAATCTTGTTTGATGAAATTGGAAGAGGGACTGCTACTTATGACGGCATGTCTCTAGCAGGTGCTATTATTAAATACTTGCACCAAAAAGTAGGTGCTAAAACGTTGTTTGCGACTCACTATCATGAATTGACCACTTTAGACCAAGAGTTACCACATCTTAAAAATGTTCACGTTGGTGCTAGTGAAAAAGATGGCAAATTAACATTCTTACACAAGATTATTGCAGGTCCAGCTGATCAATCTTATGGGATACATGTTGCTAAATTAGCAGGATTACCTGAAGAAGTTATTAATCAAGCTAATGAAATGCTACAAGAATTTGAAAGCCAAGATGTGCACCAAGGTAGTCAAGATTATGACAATCAAATGGACTTATTTAAACCTGAACCAGTTGTTGAAAAAACGCAAACCAAAGTGCAAAGTGACAGTATAACAAAAATCGATAATCAAATTATTGATGAAATTAAATCTGTCAATTTAATGAATAAAACACCATTTGAATTAATGAATCTAATTAATGACTGGCAACAACAATTGTCCAAAGATTAGCAAAAGTAAGGAGTTGCAAGATGACACAAATTAGAGAACTTTCTCAAAAATTAAGTGATCAAATTGCTGCGGGTGAAGTAATCGAGCGACCTAGTTCAGTTGTTAAAGAACTGGTTGAAAACGCGATAGATGCTAACGCAACTGAAATTGATGTTACGTTTTTGGAAGGTGGACTGAAACAAATTATCGTCTCTGATAATGGATTGGGAATTGCAGAAGATGATTTACCTTTAGCATTTAAACGTCATGCGACAAGTAAGATAACGACAACAGACGATTTGTTTAATATTTTAACATTGGGTTTTAGAGGCGAGGCATTATCAAGTATTGCGGCTGTTTCACAAGTTGAGATTTTAACAAATACCGGTGAGACTCAAGGTGTCAAAGCCAAAATATCGAACGGTGAAATCAAGTCCAAAGAGCCAATTGCTGCCAAAAAAGGAACGCAAGTGGTTGTGAATGATTTATTTTATAATACGCCGGCAAGGCTAAAGTATCTAAAATCACAAAAGACAGAAATTGCTAAGATGATTGATGTTGTCAATCAACTAGCTCTAAGTTATCCTAACTTATCATTTCGATTGTTTAATGGATCAAAAAGAGTTAGCCAAACAACAGGAGATGGCGATTTAAAAAAGAATATTGCCAATATCTATGGTCGTCAAATTGCGCAGAAGATGATTCCATTTTCATCAGAAAATATGGATTTTGAAATTTTAGGTTATTTATCATTACCTGAAATGACACGATCGAACCGTAACTATATGTCGATATTATTAAATGGTCGATTTATCAAAAACTATCAATTATCGAGAAGTATCATCAGTGGCTATGGTAGTAAACTAATGGTAGGAAGATTTCCAGTTGTTGTGTTGAATATCAAGATGGACGCAAATTTGGTCGATGTCAACGTGCACCCAACTAAACAAGAAGTTCGTCTTTCAAAAGAAGCCCAATTAAAAGAGTTAATTGAGCAAACTTTTAAGCAAACACTTGCAAAGAACAACTTGGTTCAAGATGGTCTCGAAAACCTAGTTCGACCAGCTAAATCTCAGCCTACTTATCAGCAGACAGATTTGACCTTATCAAAAAATAAACCGCGTCAGTTCAACTATCCAAATGGTCAAAAGTATTATCAAATCGAAGAAGCCGACGAGTCTTTTGAAATTAATGAAAATGATAAAGTTAAATTATCGAAAACTTGGAATGAAAATGTTAAAGTGCAAGTTCAAACGCATCCCTTTGAAGAGGAAACTAAAACAGATCAACCGTTAGAAGCAGTACAAGAAACGAAAACATCGTCATTTCCAGACTTATACTTTGTAGGGCAGGTACATTTAACCTATTTAATCGCACAAAGTGATGACGGGATGTATCTAGTTGATCAACATGCTGCTCAAGAGCGTTTGAACTATGAAAAATATCGTGAAACGATTGCTGAAGTCTCAAATGACCAACAAACATTTTTAACACCAATGACACTTGAATTGTCTAGTTCAGATTATTTAAAGGTTCAAAACTATCTAAAAGAACTGCAAACGCTAGGAATTGAGTTACGCCCATTTGGGGGAAATACGTTTATTATTAATTCGCACCCAACATGGATGGTTGAAAATCAAGAAAGTTTGATTCGAGAAATGATTGATGCCATTTTAGATAATCCAAAACTAACTTTAAAACAGTTTAGAGAAAAAACAGCAATTATGATGAGTTGTAAAAATGCAATTAAAGCCAATCATTATATTAAACCGTCAGAGGCACAGTCATTACTTGATCAACTTTCTCAAGCAAAGAATCCGTATAACTGTCCTCATGGTCGGCCCGTGCTTATTCATTTCAGCCAAACTGATATTGAAAAAATGTTCCGTCGCATTCAGCAAAGCCATCAACGCGATGATGGCGAAATAGGAGAATAATAATGTATGAATATTTAAAAGGGACAATTGTCTCAATTAAGCCCGAGTATATTGTGCTCGAAAATAATGGGGTTGGGTATCTTGTTTTGACACCGTATCCTTATCACTACAAGCAAGATGAGTCCGCACAGATTTTTATTGAACAAATTGTAAGAGAAAGCGAACTGACATTATATGGTTTTAAGAGCTTAGAAGATAAGCAATTGTTTAATTTGTTAAATCGTGTTAGTGGGATAGGACCACGCAGTGCTTTAGCAATTATGGCTAGTGAAGATGTCAGTGGACTTGCTGAAGCTGTTGACTCAGGAGATATCAAATATTTAATGAAATTTCCTGGTATTGGTAAGAAAACCGCTTCGCAAATTGTACTTGATTTACAAGGTAAAATGGCAATTTATCAAGATGATTTATTTACAATTTCAGATAAATCAGATAGTCAACTAACTTCAAGTTCAAAAGAATTCGATGAAAGCTTGCAAGCACTACAAGCATTAGGTTATACCCAACGTGAAATTGATAAAATTAGTCCAAAATTAAAACAAGCTCAACTGAATAAAGTTGATGAATACGTTAAAGAAGGGCTTAAACTACTACTAAAAAAATAGAAAGGAGTTAACCTGTGAGTGATCGATTAATTAATCAAGAAGCGACCCAAGATGACAAGAACCTTGAGCTTTCTTTAAGACCACAGTACTTAAACCAATACATTGGTCAACATAAAGTGAAAGATGAGTTGTCAATTTATATTCAAGCCGCAAAGAAAAGACAAGAGTCATTAGATCATGTTTTACTTTATGGCCCACCAGGATTAGGTAAAACAACGTTAGCTTTTGTAATTGCTAATGAGTTGGATGTTAAATTACGCAGTACAACAGGACCTGCTATCGAAAAAGCAGGTGACTTGGTGGCATTATTAACGGAACTTAATCCAGGAGATGTGTTATTTATTGATGAGATTCATCGACTTCCTAAAACAGTTGAGGAAGTTTTGTACTCAGCTATGGAAGATTTCTATATTGATATCATTATTGGTCAAGGTGAGGGGACTCATCCTGTTCACATTCCACTACCACCTTTCACCTTGATTGGTGCAACAACTAGAGCTGGGCAATTATCCGCTCCATTAAGAGATCGTTTTGGAATTATAGAACATATGAATTATTACGAAGAAGAAGATTTACAGCATATTATTGAGCGTTCCTCTTTAGTTTTTAATTCTAAAATTAGTGAAGCTGCTGCTCACGAGCTATCAAAACGTTCAAGAGGAACCCCTCGTATTAGTAACCGTTTATTAAAGCGAGTGCGTGACTTTGCCGAAGTTAAAGAAGAAGTAGAAATTAGTCTAGCAACAACACAGCAAGCCTTGGATCAGTTGGAAGTTGATGAAGCAGGACTTGATCAAGTTGACCGCAAGTTGTTAATGATGATGATTGAAACCTATCAGGGTGGTCCTGTCGGCATCAAAACACTAGCAGCTAATATCGGTGAAGATCAAGAAACCGTTGAAACTATTTACGAACCTTATTTACTACAAAAAGAGTTTATTAAAAGAACACCTAGAGGACGTTCGGTTACTGCCAAGGCCTATGATCATTTAGGTATTAAATTAACGGAGAGATAACATGCAATCAATAGATGAATTTGATTATGAATTGCCAGAAGAACTTATTGCGCAAACCCCACTTGATCAAAGAGATCATTCTCGACTATTAACCTTGAATCATCAAACGGGTGAGTTGAATGACCGTCATTTTTATGACTTAATTGATGAATTGCAAGCAGGCGATGTTTTGGTGATGAATAATTCACGAGTTTTGCCTGCGCGATTATATGGTCAAAAAGCTAAAACCCATGGTCATATTGAATTATTATTGTTAGCACAAGAGCAAGGTGATAATTGGGAAGTTTTAATCAAACCAGCACGTAAAATTCATGTGGGTGATGAACTAGAATTTGGTGACGGTCAGTTGACCGCAGTAGTTAACGAAAGACGCGAGAAAGGTAAATTTCAAATCGAGTTTTCGTACGAAGGAATCTTTTTAGAAGTACTTGAACAGCTTGGTCAAATGCCATTGCCGCCTTATATCAAAGAACACTTGGAAGATAATGACCGCTACCAAACTGTCTATGCTAAGGAAAATGGTTCAGCAGCAGCACCGACAGCAGGGCTGCATTTCACTCCTGATTTATTAGCTAGGATTGAACAAAAAGGCATTCACTTAGCTTATGTGACGTTACATGTTGGACTGGGCACTTTTAGACCGGTTGTCTTTAGTGATATTGATGAACATAAAATGCATCGTGAGTTTTACCAATTGGATGATGACAATGCTAAGCTAATTAGTCAGGCTAAAGCAGAAGGTAGACGTGTTATCGCTGTTGGTACAACGACCATTCGGACACTCGAAACCATTGCCAGTCGCTTTGATGGCGAGGTAAAAGCTGATAGTGGTTGGACTGATATTTTTATTAAACCAGGTTATGAGTTTAAAGCCGTCGATGCTTTTGTTACTAATTTTCACTTACCAAAATCTACTTTGGTGATGCTTGTGGCGAGCTTTACGGGTAGAGATAATATTTTGAATGCTTATCGTCATGCTGTAGAAGCACGTTATCGCTTTTTCAGTTTTGGGGATGCAATGTTTATTTATTAATTAAAAACAGAATAGGAATAATAAATTAATGGCAGCAATTGAATATAAATTATTACATGTTGATAAACAAACAGGCGCACGTTTAGGAGAGGTTAAAACACCGCATGGCACCTTTCAAACACCAATTTTTATGCCTGTAGGAACACAAGCAACTGTCAAAACAATGTCACCAGAAGACTTAGAAAAAGTGGGTGCCCAAATTATTTTGGCAAACAATTACCACTTGTGGCTAAGACCTGGTGAAGAAATTGTTAAAGAAGCTGGCGGATTGCATAAGTTTATGAACTGGAATCACCCAATTTTAACTGATTCTGGCGGATTTCAGGCCTTTTCTTTAACTGATAACGTGAAGTTTAATGAGGAAGGTATCTCCTTCAAAAATCATTTATCAGGAAAGCCAATGTTTTTATCACCTGAAAAAGCAATTCAAGTGGAAAACGACTTAGGTGCCGATATTATTATGAGTTTGGACATGCTAACGGATTTCCATAGTGATTATGCCGAGATGCAAAAAGCAGTGAATCGCACAACTCGCTGGGCTGAACGTGGTCTTAAAGCTCATAAAAATCCAGACACCCAAGCATTGTTTGGTATTGTTCAAGGTGGCGGGTATGAAGATTTGCGTAAGCAAAGTGCACGTGATCTTGTAAGTCTAGATTTTCCTGGGTATTCAATCGGAGGATTGAGTGTCGGTGAAACAAAAGAAGAAATGAATCAAGTTCTTGATTACATTGTGCCAGAGTTACCTGAAGATAAGCCACGTTACTTAATGGGTGTTGGGACACCGGATGCTTTGATTGATGGTGTAATTCGTGGTGTTGATATGTTTGACTGTGTCTTGCCAACAAGAATTGCACGTAATGGGACAGTCATGACTTCAAAAGGCCGTCTTGTTATCAAAAATGCGGCTTATGCACGTGACTTTGGTCCAATGGATGATAATTGTGATTGTTATGCTTGTCGCAATTATTCAAGAGCGTACATTCGTCACTTGCTAAAAGCAAAAGAATCTTTTGGAATTCATCTAACTAGTTATCATAACCTTTATTTTCTGTTAGACTTAATGAAGCAGGTTCGTGAAGCTATAAAAAATGACCGTTTAGCTGATTTTAGGGCTGAATTTTTTGAAAATTACGGTTATAATAGTAAACATATGAACTTTTAGTAAGAAAAATTAGACGAGGTGCCCTTATGGATTATAGTATTATTATTTTGATATTGATTGCAGTTGGATTTTACTTCTTTATGATTCGTCCAGCTCAAAAGCAACAAAAAGAACGTCAAGAAAAAATGTCAGCAATGAAAAAAGGTGACAAAATCATCACAATCGGCGGTCTTCATGGTGTAATTGAAAGCATCAACGAAGATGGCAAAACAATCACAATTGATGCCGATAACTTATTTTTAACATTTGAACGTAGCGCTATTCGCCAAGTAACTCCAGGTGAAGAAGTTCAAACAACAACTGAAGATGATGAAACAAAAGAATTAGATACAAAAAAAGAAACAACTAAAGAAGACCAAGAAAAAGAAGATTAGTCGTTTGAGGAAAACACCTAAGGGTGTTTTTTCTTTTTAAAACAGGTACAATACGCCTAGAGACCTATAAGAATGTATGAACTTCGATGAGGGAGTGAAAACTATGAAAAAAAACTTACCCGTTTTGTTTGTGATTTTTGGTGGTTCAGGAGACTTAGCCCATCGCAAACTTTATCCAGCCCTATTTAATTTGTTCCGTAAGGGTGCACTTCAAGAAAATTTTGCTGTTGTTGGAACAGCTAGACGTCCTTGGAGTGACGATTATTTTCAAGAAACGGTTCGTCAAGCCATTATCGAAAATGTTCAAAATGTTGACGATAAAGTGGTCGCAGATTTTAGTCACCACTTTTTCTATCAGTCACATGATGTGATCGATGAAAGTCACTATATTGAACTGAATGACAAAATTGAACAATTAGAAGCAAAATTTGATACCCAAGGTAACCGTACGTTTTATCTAGCAATGTCACCACAATTCTTTGGCACTATTTCACAACATTTAAAAGCTCAAAACTTGGTGACAGACAGTGGCTATAATCGTTTAGTAGTCGAAAAGCCATTTGGACACGATCTTGAAAGCGCTAAAGTATTGAACCAACAAATTGGAAATTCTTTTGCAGAACAAGATGTCTATCGTATTGACCATTACTTAGGTAAACAAATGGTCCAAAATATTATGTACTTGAGATTGACTAATCCATTATTTGAATCTATTTGGAATAGTGACCACATCAAAAATGTCCAAATCACATTAGCTGAAAGTTTAGGCGTTGAAAATCGTGGTGGTTATTATGAAACAGCGGGAGCTTTGAGAGATATGGTGCAAAATCATATTTTCCAAATCGCGTCACAGGTTGCAATGAAAAAACCCGCTTCATTAACATCAACAGATATTCATCAAGCTAAACAAGATGTGTTAAACAGTATTCAAATGTATGATTCAGATCAAGTTAACCGTTACTTTGTACGTGGTCAGTATCAAGGAGATGGCTCTGAAAAAAGTTATCTTGAAGAAGAACAAGTTTCACCTAATTCAAAAGTGGAAACCTTTGTTGCAGGTAAGTTGATGTTTGATCAAGGTCCTTTACAAAACGTGCCTTTTTATGTTCGTACAGGTAAAAAGCTATCTCAAAAAACAACGCGTGTTGATTTAGTTTTGAAATCATCACATGAGTTGTTCGAACAAAATCAAGATAATATTATTTCAATTGAAATCGATCCGGAAAACAAATTAACGGTCACTTTAAATGGTAAGCAATTATCACAAACTGATTTATCAAATCTACAAATGAAATTTGCTTATTCAAAAGATGAAGTTGCACAAATTCCAGATGCTTATGAAAAATTGTTTTATGATTTCTTAATTGGAGATAGAACAAACTTTGTTCACTGGCATGAAGTGAAGACAACGTGGGAATTTATTGATCAAATTGAAAAAACTTGGCAAGAAGATGCTCAAAAACCATTTGCTTATCAAAGTGGTTCAATGGGTCCAAAAGAGGTTTCACGAATTTTTGAAGGAACAACTGATAGTTGGGTATTTGAAGGTTAAAACTGGCTTTTTTAAGTCAGTTTTTTTGTCTGATATGAGGAATTAAAATTGTGGCAATACAAGATTGGTTACCTAAAAATAAAACAAATCGAAAAATCATTCATTTAGATATGGATGCATTCTACGCATCTGTTGAAGAGTTATCAAATCCAGCTTTAAAGCAAAAAGCGTTAGTTGTAGCACATGATCCACGAAAAAATAATGGACATGGTGTCATCACAACTAGTAATTACCATGCTAGAAAATATGGTGTTTTCTCAGCAATGCCAGCAACGAAAGCAATTGAAAAAATACCCAAAAATGAATTGGTTTTTGTAACCCCATACTTTAAAAAGTACCGCAAGGTGTCAAACCAAATTCATCAAATATTTCAAGAAGTCACTGACTTGGTTGAAACCGTTGCTTTTGACGAAGCTTACTTAGATGTGACTCAAAATAAACTGGGCAGTGACAAAACGACCATTGATCTTGCCAGTTATTTACAAAAAAGAATTCTAAAGGCGACAGGATTAACTTGTTCTGTGGGCATTTCTTATAATAAATTTTTAGCTAAACTAGGGTCAGAATATGCTAAGCCATTTGGCCGGACGATTATTTTGCCAGAAGTGGCTCAGCAATTTTTGAAAGATTATCCGATTGAGAAATTTCCAGGTGTTGGCAAAAAAACATTAACCCGCTTGCACGACTATGATATCTATACACACGAGGACTTAATCAATGTAAACATTCATGACTTCTTACGGGAATTCAAGCGTGCAGGGTATGACTTATTGCAACGTGCTTTTGGAATTGATTTAAGACCTGTTAAAGCAAATCGTTTGCGTAAGTCTTACGGAAAAGAATCTACTTTTTTGGAACCGATTCATACTAAAATCAAAGCTAAAAGAATGTTAAAATCATATTGTGATGAAATTCAAAATCAACTAACTTCAGAACGTCTAAAGGCCCATACGGTTGTTTTTAAAATTAGAGATGTTGATTTTAATACATCAACTAGACGACAAACTTTAACACAAGCAGAAGATCAAAGTGCTCAGTTCTATCAAGTGGCTTGTCAGCTACTCGATGAATTTGAGTCGGAATTGTCTGTAGGTGTCAGGTTGTTAGGCGTTTCTGTTACAAATATCTTAGATTTTGAAATTGAATCGATGTCATTGCCGTTATTTCAAACGCGATAAAATAATCACAAATGAATAGCTGAGGAGAATTGTATGCAAAAAGTAACTGAAATATTAAACTTAATTGAACAGTATCAAACAATCATTGTGCACCGTCATGAAAATCCAGATCCAGATGCACTAGGATCCCAAGGTGGCCTAGTGGGTGCAATTAAAGCTGGATTCCCAGACAAAAAAGTTTTAAAAGCGGGTGGAGAAGTAGGAGACTTGGCCTGGTTTTCAACAATGGATGACGTGACCAAGGCTGATTATGAAGGTGCATTAGTTATCATTGTTGATACAGCTAATCGTCCAAGAATTAGCGGTGAATACTATGATTTAGGAAAAGCACTAGTCAAAATCGATCACCATCCTAATGACGATGTTTATGGCGATATTGATGATGTTGATACCACTGCCTCTAGCTGTTCTGAAATGATTACTGAATTTATTCTTGCATCTAATGGTAAATTAGTATTAAATCAAGAAGTTGCTAAATTATTGTATGGTGGTATTGTAGGCGACACAGGACGCTTTTTGTTTAACAACACCACTCCTCATACCTTAAAAATGGCACAAGCTTTACTTGAAACAGGTATTGATCACAGTAAAATATCACGTACGCTTTCTGAAGTTACTTTTAAACAAGCAAAATTACAGAACTTTGCATTAGAGTTATTGACGATTGATGAAGTGGGGATGGGTTCTATCACCATTACAAAAGAGCTGATGGCTAAGTTAGATATTACTTTCCAACAGGCAAAGGCTGCTGTTTCAACACCAGGTCGCTTAAAAGAAATTAAAGCTTGGGTAACTTTCGTTGAACAAGAAGATAGTGAATTCCGTGTTCACTTGCGTTCAAAGGGAACGATTATTAATGAAATTGCTAAAAAACATGAAGGTGGCGGACATCCACTAGCTTCTGGAGCCATCGCTAAAGATGAAGCTGAAATGAAACAAATTGAAACTGAATTGCATCATGCAATTGAAAACTATAGTAACGAGGACTAAAAATGATAAGTATTTTTGAAAATGACTATTTAACTGATGCAGTTAAAAATGGGTTAGTTGAAATCGGATTTAAAAAACCAACGCCAGTTCAGACTCGCGTTATTCCAAAACTCTTAAAACGCCAAAGTGCTGTGGTTCAAGCACAAACTGGTTCAGGTAAAACTCACGCTTTCTTGGTACCGCTAGTTAATAATCTAGACGCAGACATGAAGCAATTACAAGCAATTGTAACTGCACCAAGTCGTGAACTTGCTCAACAAATTCACAAAAATTTAGAGCAATTATTACAAGCATCAGGTTTAGATGCTAAAGCGCAACTTCTAGTTGGTGGTTCAGATCGCCAAAAACAAATCAAAAAAGTTGAAAGCCAACCTCAAGTGGTTGTGGGGACACCAGGTCGTATTTTAGATTTTGCTGAAAAGAAAATTCTAAACTTAGATAACGTTCAAGCATTTGTTATTGATGAAGCAGATATGACACTTGATTTAGGTTTCTTAGATGATGTTGATAAAATCGCATCAAGATTACCACTTAAACTCTCAATGAGCGTTTTTTCAGCAACAATCCCAGCTAAGTTAAAACCATTTTTAACAAAATATATGGGACACCCTGACTACATTACAATTGATAATCCAGAGATTATTTCCCCAACAATTCAAAATGATTTAATTGAAGTTGACGGTAAAAATCCAAATGCGACAATTTATCAGTTGCTAACAATGGGACAGCCTTACTTAGCGTTGATTTTTGCTAATACCAAGACACGTGTTGATGAAATTCATCACTACTTGAGTTCTCAAGGACTTCAAGTTGCTAAAATTCATGGTGGCATTACAACCCGTGAAAGAAAACGTGTGATGCGACAAGTTCAAAACCTTGAATATCAATACGTTGTGGCAACTGACTTAGCGGCTCGTGGAATCGACATCGAAGGGGTTAGTCACGTTATTAATGCAGAACTGCCTAAAGATTTAGAATTCTTTATTCACCGTGTTGGTCGTACAGGTCGTAACCAAATGTCAGGAACAGCGATTACATTGATTGAACATCGCCAGTTAAACTTAGTCGCTGAACTTGAAAAAATGGGGATTAAATTTGCGCCTAAAAAGATTGAAAAAGGACAATTAGTTGATGCAACTAGCCGTCACCGTCGTACTGATCGTCAATCTAAGCAAGAAAAATTAGATCCAAAAATTCGTGGTTTTGTTAAAAAAGCAAAAGTTAAGAAAAAGCCAGGTTACAAGAAGAAAATTAGAGCTGAAATTGAAAATGATGCACGTCAAAAGAGAAAACTAGAAGTTCGTCGTAAAAAGCGTCAAACTCGTCGTGACCGCAAAAATCAAAATTGACATCAAAATGACTTCACACTATAATTAAGGAGTCAAAGGACATGCATTGTGAATGAAGGCTTAATAGAGAGAGCTAACTGGTGGAAATGCTCAAGTCACATCGCAATGTGCTACCGATGAACTCATTTTTTTAATAGCAATAACAAAGAGGTTAACAAACACTGTTGCAATCAAGGTGGTACCGCGCTTTTTAGCGTCCTTGAATTTGTAAGAGTGTTTTTTTATATTAAATTTAAGGAGATACAAGCATGAAAAAATTATCTAGTGCTGAGTTTAGACAATTATTTTTAGACTTTTTCAAAAGTAAAGATCACATGGTTGAACCATCTGCATCCCTAGTTCCTGTTGATGATCCAACATTACTTTGGATTAACTCAGGGGTTGCTACTTTGAAAAAATACTTTGATGGAAGTGTTGTTCCTGATAAGCCAAGAATTACCAACGCTCAAAAAAGTATTCGAACAAATGATATCGAAAACGTAGGTAAAACAGCGCGTCACCATACATTCTTTGAAATGTTAGGAAACTTTTCTGTTGGTGATTACTTCAAAGAAGATGCGTTGAAATGGGCATGGGAATTCTTAACTAGTCCAAAATGGTTAGACATGGATGAAGATAAACTATATGCAACTGTTTATCCAAAAGATACCGAAGCTAAACGTATCTGGCACGAAGTTGTTGGATTACCTGAAGATCATATTATCGATGTTGATGATAACTTCTGGGATATTGGTGGGGGTCCTTGTGGTCCTGATTCTGAAATTTTCTACGACCGTGGACAATCTTTCAATGATGTAGCAGAAGATGATCCAGAAAACTATCCTGGTGGGGAAAATGAACGTTATCTTGAAATTTGGAATATTGTATTCTCAGAATTCAACCACTTGCCAGATGGTCAATATGTTGAACAACCTCATAAAAACATTGATACGGGGATGGGACTTGAACGTGTGGTTTCTGTTTTACAAGATGCCCCAACAAACTTTGAAACAGACTTATTCATGCCAATTATCCACACAGTAGAATCATTTACTGACGGTATTAAATATGCAACTGACAAACAACACGACGTTTCATTCAAGATTATTGCTGATCACGCAAGAACAGTTAGTTTTGCAATTGGAGATGGGGCATTACCTTCAAACGAAGGTCGTGGTTATGTTTTACGTCGTTTAATTCGTCGTGCAGCTTTAAATGGTCAAAAACTAGGTATTAAAGGTGCTTTCTTATACAAACTAGTTGAAGTTGTTGGCGATATTATGAAGTCATACTACCCAGAAGTATTGAAACAAAAAGATTTCATTGAAAAAGTAATCAAATCAGAAGAAGAACGCTTCCAAGAAACTTTATCTGATGGATTGAACTTATTAAATCAAGTGATTGATGAAGCTAAAGCTAATAATCAAAAAGAACTATCTGGCGAAGATACTTTCAAATTATTTGATACTTATGGCTTCCCTTATGAATTAACATTTGAATATGCAGAAGATGCAGGTCTTGGTGTTGATAAAGCAGGTTTTGATGAACAAATGCAACAACAAAAAGACCGTGCTAGAAATGCACGTTCAAAAGTACAATCAATGGGCTCACAAAACGAAGTGTTGCTTGACTTAACAACACCTAGTGAATTCACAGGTTATACAACTGAAAAACAAGAATCAACTCTAGTAGAACTATTGGTAGACGGTGAATTAGCTGACAAAGCTTCTGCAGGTCAAGCACAATTAATCTTTGATGAAACACCTTTCTATGCAGAAATGGGTGGCCAAGTTGCTGATATTGGGTTCATCTACAACGATAAAAATGAAGCTGTTGCTAAAGTGACAGATGTTCAACATGCACCAAATGGGCAAAACTTACACTATGTTGAAGTTTTAAAACCACTTGAAAAAGGGGCACGTTATGAACTTGAGATTGATCATGAATTCCGTCGTAAAGTTAAACGTAACCATACTGCAACTCATATGCTAGACCAAACACTAAGAGAAGTATTAGGTGAACATACTAAACAAGCTGGTTCTTTAGTTGAACCAACTTACCTAAGATTTGACTTTACAAGTTTTGATGCTGTTTCAACTGACGATATTAAGCAAATTGAACAATTGATTAACGAAAAAATTTGGCAACAAATTGACGTAACAACTGTTGAAACTGATATTGAATCAGGTAAGAAGATGGGTGCGATTGCTTTATTTGGTGAAAAATATGGTGATCAAGTTCGTGTTGTTAATATTGGCGATTGGTCAATTGAATTTTGTGGGGGAACACACGTTAACAACACAAGTGAGCTAGGATTATTCAAGATTATCTCTGAATCTGCTGTTGGTGCTGGTGTGCGTCGTATTGAAGCAGTAACTTCACAAGAAGCGTTTGAATACTTAAACAACCACTCTGCAATTTTAAAAGCAGTTAAATCAGACGTTAAAGCAACTAAAGATGCTGATGTTGAAAAACGTGTACAACAACTACAAAATGACAACAAGCAACTTCAAAAAGAATTAGAACAAGCAAAAGCAGAAATTAACCGTCAAGCTTCAGGTGATTTATTCAACCAAACTGAAGAAATTAATGGCTTAAGCGTGGTTGCAGCAGTGGCACCAGTCGATGACATGAAAGACCTACGCCAACTGGCAGATGACTGGAAAGGTCAATCTGTTTCAGATGTTTTAGTTATTGGTGCACAAGGTCAAGATAAAGCAAGCTTGATTGTTGCCTTGGGTGATAAAGCATTAGATAAAGGCTTTAAAGCAGGCGACTTAATCAAAGAATCTGCTTCACTATTTGCTGGTGGCGGTGGTGGTCGTCCTAATATGGCACAAGCTGGTGGTAAAAATCCAGACGGTATTCCAGCAGCTATTGATAAAATCAAATCACTGCTAGCAGATTAAGCTTTCGCTAATTGTAATACTTATAAAAATCAAGTAAAATAAGGTTAGAGAGTAAAGGAGGATTATTATGAGTTCACTTGATAAAACCATGCATTTTGATTTCAGTCGTTACCAAAATAAAAATGTGAGTCAAACACTAGAAAGTGTCTACCAGTCACTTGAGGAAAAAGGATACAATCCTATTAATCAAATTGTAGGCTATCTAATGTCTGGTGATCCTGCATATATTCCCCGTCACAATGATGCTAGAAACCTAATTTTGAAACATGAACGTGATGAATTAATTGAGGAATTACTCAAAACTTATTTAGGTAAAGAGAAGTAATGAGAATAATGGGACTAGATGTCGGCTCCAAAACAGTTGGGATTGCAATTAGTGATCCCTTTGGATGGACTGCACAAGGAATTGAAATTATTCCCATCAATGAAAACGAAGGTGTTTTTGGCTTTAATCGCGTAGAAGAACTGATGAAAGACTATGAAGTTGAAAAGTTCGTCGTGGGTCTACCCAAAAATATGAATAACTCAATTGGTGAGCGTGCAGAAAAATCACAAGAGTACGGCAAAAAATTAGAAGAACTATTTAACAAACCTGTTGTTTATGTTGATGAACGTTTAACAACAGTGCAAGCTGAAAGAATGCTAATTGAACAAGCTGATACTTCTCGTCAAAAACGTAAGCAAGTTATTGATAAATTAGCAGCTAGTTTAATTTTGCAAAACTATTTAGACATGCAATAATACAGAAAAGAGGAACAATTAATGGCATTTAAAATTAATGATCAAAGTCAATTACCAGCAGAAGACCGTCAAATCACTCTAGTGGATGACAAAGGTAAAGAAGAACTGTTTGAAGTCTTATTTACATTTTATTCAGACGACTACGATAATTCATATGTTTTGTTATACCCAGCAGGTGTTGGAACAAACGAAGATGTTGAAATCCAAGCATTTGGCTTTAACGCTGATGAAAATGGGGATGCAACAAAAGGTGACTTATTCCCAATCGAAAGCGATGAAGAATGGGACATGGTTGAAGGTGTATTGAATACATTCTTAGACGATGACCGTTTAAGTGGTGAATAAAATTACAAATTAAAAAAGCTAGCTAAGTTTATCTTAGCTAGCTTTTTTTGTAAGTTAAATTAATTTTTGGGTAATGGCACAAGTGTTGAACTTGTTAAAATTGAGCTATTTGTTTGTTCTGCAATTGCTTTTGCATCACTGGCGTCAATTCCTTCAAAAGGTGTAATAACAATGTTTTGAGTTAGTGATTTGTCTTGGTTAAGTTGGTCGAGATTCTTTTTGATATTAGAATCTAGCGGACCACCATGGCTTAAGACGCGAGTAATATCATTTTCTACTAACCAATCTAATGCCTCTTGCTTGTACTCAGGTTTAATTTCATCAAAAGCATGATTAAAGACGATTTCCATTCCTTGAGCAGTACCGATAAGCATTTCCATTGCTTCGATATCAAGTCTTTTAGCAGAAGTTAAAGCACCAAAACTAACGGCATCAATCCCTAACTCCTGTGCTGTAAATAAATCACGTTCCATGATTTTGAGTTCAAGGTCATTATAGTTAAAATTGCCAGAACGTGGTTTAATCATGGCAGTAAGTGATAGCCCTTGATCTTGCAAGTATTTGGCACCTTCAGTTAGAACACCATGACTTGCTGTTGTTGTTCCACCCGCTAAGTTATCAGCTAGTAGAATACGTGTTGCACCGTTGGCAACAGCTGCGGGAATATTTGTAAAGTTTTCGACAAGTACTTCTTTGATTATCAAATGAAAGGCTCCTTTTTAAATTATCTTATTATTTTAACAGACCGAAGAATAAAACAACAACAATCGCTAAAATAATTCTATACCAACCAAATGCAGTGAAGTCGTGTGATTTGACGTAGTTCAATAAGAATTTGATTGATAAGTAAGCAACAACAAATGAAACAATCAGACCAACTAGTAAGATTGGTAGTTGTAAACCAATGAATTGTCCGCCGTGACTAAAGAATTTGTACAGTTTAAGTAAAGATGCTCCAAACATAGTAGGAATTCCTAAGAAGAATGAGAATTCAGCAGAAACAAAACGAGAAGCACCAAAGAACATAGCACCTAAAATAGTTGATCCAGAACGAGAAGTCCCTGGGATTAAACTGAGTACCTGACAAAATCCAATGGCTAACGCAAAACGATAAGTAATTTTGTTTAAGTCATTTAAAGCAGGACGACGAGTTTTGTTGAAGCGTTCTAGTACAATGTAGAGAACACCATAGATAAACAATGTGGAAGCAATAACAGGCCATGAAGTTAGGTGTTCATCCATCCAGTCATTTAAAGGTAATCCAATAATGATGGAAGGAATGGTGGCAACGATAACTTTTGACCAAAGTGACCAAGTTTGTTTAACTTCAAGTTGTGATTTTTTGGTAGAGAAGGGGTTTAATTTGTGGAAATATAGTACAATTACAGACAAAATTGCCCCTAATTGGATAACTACCATAAACATACTGATGAAGTCAGGGGAC
Organism: Holzapfeliella sp. JNUCC 80; assembly: GCF_053667655.1. Taxonomy (NCBI): domain Bacteria; kingdom Bacillati; phylum Bacillota; class Bacilli; order Lactobacillales; family Lactobacillaceae; genus Holzapfeliella; species Holzapfeliella sp. JNUCC 80. The sequence continues at coordinate 340,828 of NZ_CM132205.1, forward strand.
TGGTCAAGATGAAGGATATCATTAGCTAAGTACAAATGCCCAGTTGAACTGATGGGTAAGAACTCAGTGATTCCTTCTATAATACCTAAAATAATGGATTTAATAATATCAAACACGGAAAAAATTCCTTTCGGTTATCTAGAGTTTAGTTGAGTTAATTAAGAGATGAATAAAACACGTGTGGCTTCAGGAACGGCAACATCTTTTTCAAGTAGTGTTAGTCGTCCTGATTGTGCATCCCTGCTAAATAATGTGGCATTATCTGTATTTTGATTGGCAACAATTAGGTAGCTTTGGGAATCGTCCCAGTTAAAGTCACGAGGGAATTCACCTTCTGTACTAACGGTTTGTATTTCAGTCAAATGCTGACCTTCGTTAGAAATTTCAAAGACACAAATAGAATCATGCCCACGATTAGAGGTATACAAGAAACGGTTATCTTTTGAAATCAAAATTGCAGCAGCACCGTTGTGATCAGTATGATCATTCGGTATTGTTTCAACCGTTTCAAGGTGGTTAAGCTGACCATCTATATAAGTTAAAATATCAACCTGGCTAGAAAGCTCACCTAAAACATACAAAATAGAGTAGTCAGAGTTAAAGACAAGATGACGAGGACCAAAGCCTTCAGCGGTTTGATAGTGGCTATGTTGAGTTAATTGATAATTATCAAAGTCAATGTTATAAACAAAAACGCCATCACAGCCTAAATCCGCTACAATTAAGCGACCGTCTGGTGTTAAGTCAGCATAATGTGGATGTGCTTGAGTTTGCTCTGGTTTAATACTACTGCCTTCATGTTCAACAGAATCTTTCAGTGATAAAGTACCGTCCGCTTTAATTTGGTACAGGTCGATAGTTCCACGATGGTAATTGGCGGTGAATAATAGATTAAACTCGTGACTAATGCCAACATACGCAGGTGGAGGACCTGGCGTTAGATGAGAGTCAATTAGTTGAGGAGTGCTGTCATTTAAATTATAAACAGCAATACCACCTAATTCACCTTCTTTAGCAATCGTATATAAATTATTTTTATGACTAACTTGGAAGTATGTAGGACCCTCTACATTAACTAAAGGGGTAACATTTTCAAGTTGGTTATGAACTAAGTTAGCTTGGTAAATACCTTGGCTGGTTTTTTTTGTGTAACCACCCAGTAAAACGCGATGCTTCAAAATTAATTCCTCCTTAATTTATCTATTTCGAAGTATAGCATAAATTATTTGTGACTATATGCTAAAATTAAACTATGTTATTATAAAATTAAAATAAAAAGGGAGTTAGTTTGATGGAATTTAAAGCAGTTATAAAAGCAATTGGATCAAAAGCTTTCGATAAGCATATTTATATTTTATTTGAGGAAAATATTAGTTCAGATATTGCTGAAGTTAGTATCCAACAAGTATTTGAAAATAATCAAAATAGTGATGAATTTAACATTAAATCAGGGGATGCTATTGAAATTGATGGACAAGCATTCAACGTTCACCAAGTTGGTCGTTTAGTAAACGATAATTTGAAAGATATTGCCCATGCTGTATTAATGTTCGGCCCTGTTGAAGGTGAACCAATGGAAAATACCATTTATTTAGATGGTGACAAAAACCAAGATCACTTATTTAAATCTGGTAGTACAATTGTTTACAAGATTAAATAATAAAGTTAGGTCGTGTCTTTATGGATAAGAAACAGTCTAAAAAGGTTTTGAGAACTTGGTTTGAACAATGGTTTCTAAACAACAAAGCGACAGTTATCTTATTGAATGTTATGCTTTGTCTCTTAATCATTTTTGGCTTAAACCAGGTCTCTTATATTTTTGCGCCTATTTTTACGTTTATAAATGCCATTTTGATGCCGGTACTATTTGCGGTTGTTCAGTATTACTTGATGAATCCTGTAGTTAACTTTATGGAGAAAAAGTTTAAAGTTCCTAGAGTTTTTACAATCATTGCATTATTAATTTTGGTGCTATTGATAGTGATTTGGATTATCTTTACGCTGATACCAATAGTGCAGTCTCAGATTGAGTCATTATTGCGCAACTGGCCTCAAATTTGGGAAACGTCTAGAGATACGTTGAACAATTTGAGTCAAAATCCTAGATTATCATCTTTCCAACAAACATTTGAACAATATGCTGATCAAATTCAAAAAAGTATTTCTTCAAGTTTGAATGAAAGTGTTAACGGGTTCTTTAACCAAATCGGTTCAGCAGTGAACTTTGTTTCAAGTATCTTTATTACATTAGTAACAGCGCCGGTTGTATTATTCTTTATGTTAAAAGATGGCGAAAAAATCAAACAAAATATTTCAAAGGTTGTACCAACGAAATATCGCCGTTCAACTGGTGAATTGTTAAGTGAAATTAATCAAGCAATTGCAGCTTACGTTAGAGGTCAATTAACAGTCGCCTTTTGGGTAGGTGTGATGTTTTCGATTGGTTATGTTGCAATTGGACAAAGCTACGGGATTATTTTGGGAGTATTGGCAGCAGTTTTAAACTTAATTCCTTATTTTGGGACGTTTATTGCGTTAATACCTGCTTTAATTATTGCAGTATGTACGCCACCATTTCCTGATATGTTGATCAAGGTGCTCATTGTATTTGCAATTGAACAAATTGTTGAAAGTCGTGTTATTAGTCCAATGGTTATGGGTAATAAGATGAATATGCACCCAGCAACAACTATTCTATTATTGATTGGTGCTAGTGCTGTTGGTGGCTTGCTTGGGGCGATTGTTGCAATTCCCGTTTATGCAGTAGCTAAAACAATTGTTTTACGCGCATTTAGAATTTACAGTGATAAGAGCGGTCTTTACGAGCAAGAAGAGCAATTGCCTGATAAAACGCAAGAAAAAGAGTCTGAGAACGCGTGACTGATGTTGCGAAAACACACGATAAGTAGTATAGTAGAAATACGGCTTTGACGTAGGCTTTTATTAGGTAAACTTGATAAAAACTTGCGAAAAAATCCCACTAACGTAACGCCTTGCTGTGTCAATCACCGAGGCGGTACGTTTTTTTTTTGGTAAACAAGGAGAAATTAAAAATGACACAAAACCATATTGTTTTATACGAACCTTTAATTCCTGCAAATACAGGAAATATTGCAAGAACTGCTGCAGGAACAAAAACAAGCTTACATTTAATTGAACCTTTAGGATTCAAAACTGATGATAAGCATCTTAAAAGAGCGGGATTAGATTACTGGAATGATGTTGATATTCATTACCACAAAAACCTAGAAGCTTTTATGGAAACCTTAGGTGAAAACGACGAACTGTTTTTGATTACTAAATTTTCATCAAAAACTTATGCCGATGTTTCTTATCAAGATCCAGATAAAAATTACTACTTTATGTTTGGAAAAGAAACAACAGGATTACCTGAAGAATTCATGAAGGAACATGAAGAAAAGGCTTTGAGAATTCCGATGACAGATAAAATTAGAGCACTAAACTTGTCTAACACGGCGGCAATTATTATTTATGAAGCGTTGCGCCAACAAAACTTTTTAGATTTAAAACGTGAATTACATTATGAACATGACAAATTAAAAGATTAATTAATATTTTGGAGGTATGAACGATGGAATTGAAAAAAAATCAGGTGATTGTAAACTCTTTTCATTATGATTTAGTGAAACCTGAATCAGAAGTCAAAAATGATTTAAATGTGACGATGAACCGTATGAATATTACGCACAGTAATGGTGAACTAGATAAAGGTGAAGAAGGCCACTACTTTGAAATGAAAGTACCTTTTGAAATTGTTCCTCAAGATAGTGGAATTAAAGTTACGGGCCAAGTTAGTCAATTGATTCAAACCATTGATTATTATGGTGAAGCTAACGAGTTAGATGGTAGTTCACTTGAAGAGATGACACGTCCGTTAATCGAAAAAATCGAAGAACTAGTTTATGCTATTACAGAAGTAACTTTAGATGAACCAGTGAAGTTGACTTTTAGACCTAACAGATAAGAAATTAGATTTAAATGGTGAGATAAAGATGGTTAAAAAGAAAAAAGCGCCAGCAACAAAAAAGAAAAAGCCTCAGACAAAGAAGCCTAAAAAGAAAGATTTTAATTTTGTTATTGCAGGAATCATTATTATCTTTATTTCAATTTTTTCTTTCTTTAAATTTGGTTGGCTTGGTAGTCAGTTAGCAAATTGCTATCAATTCTTCGTAGGAGAAACGGTGTGGTTTGCTGCCATTGCGACCTTCATAATTGGATTTGGAATGATTATCTATGAAAAACTACCCAAACTTTCAGCAAAACGTTACATTGGATTTGGTCTAGCTTATTTATTTGTGCTCTGTATTATTTCAACAATTTATTTCAATAAAATTGGGTTAGCGGCTGACTATCTAGGATCGTTTTTACACTCTGCAACGGAGGGATTTAAAAGTCCCGGAAGTAGTAACTTTAGCGGTGGAATCCTTGGAGTAGGATTATTTACAGTCTTGAACCCGTTAGTTGGAAATGTTGGGATTTATTTAATTTCGGCTATTTTGATTATGGTTGGTTTGCTATTGTTTTTTGATGTTTCTTTTGCTAGTTTTATCAATATTTTTCAAGATAATAGTAAAAAAGTGATTAATCAAACACAAGATGTTGTCGAAAACTCAAAACAAAAATATAGTGATTTTGTAGAGAAGAAAAAGCAAAAAGTTGAACATAATGTCGACTTTCCTAATACAACTGATTTTGATAATCAAACAGACAATAGTAAAAAGTCTACACCTACAACTGAAAACAGCATATCAAAACCAGATTTTCATGAAGTTAAAAAGCAACCAGAAAAACAAGTTACCCAAGTTCATCCAGAAAATAAGCAGTCAACTGATTCAACAGAACTTGAAGATAATAAATATGCCGATTTTAGTCGAAGAGAAAAATTCAAATCTCAAGCAGAAACAGATTCTAAGCCAGTACTAGCACAAGATGAAAAACCCAAAGCTAGTCAATTAGCGGAAATTGAATTACCAAAAACGCAAACAATGGAAGAAAGTCTTGAACAGTCAAGTGATACATCAGACGATATCACAGCAAAAACGCCAACTGATCAAACAATTTATCATAAACCACCTTTAGACTTGTTGACACCATCACCTGTGGTTGATCAATCTGAAGAACGTGAGTTTATTGAAGAAAATAAAGAGAAGTTGAGAAAGACTTTTGAGAGTTTTGGAGTTAAAGTTGAAGTCAAAAAAGCAGACTTAGGCCCTTCAGTTACCAAATATGAAGTACAACCTGATATAGGGGTTAAAGTTAGCAAAATTGTTAACTTAGCTGATGACTTGGCTTTGGCCTTAGCTGCTAAAGATATTCGAATTGAAGCACCGATTCCAGGTAAACCTTATGTTGGTATTGAGGTTCCGAATAAGCAAACATTGCCAGTTTACTTTAGAGAAAGTATTGAAAAACAAGATGCTGAAGATAGACAAAAGCCGTTATCTGTTCCTTTAGGGAAAGATGTTACGGGTGAGATTATCTCTGCTGATTTAACTAAAATGCCTCACTTATTGATTGCCGGATCAACTGGTAGTGGGAAATCAGTTTCAATTAACGCTATTATCACTAGCCTATTAATGAAAACAACACCGGATGAATTAAAGCTGATTTTGATTGATCCTAAGATGGTTGAATTGTCCGTTTATAATGGTATTGCACACTTGATGATTCCAGTAGTGACTGATGCTAAAAAAGCGGCTAATGCCTTGAAGAAAGCAGTAAAAGAAATGGAACGTCGTTATGAATTGTTTGCTGCTTCAGGTGTTCGAAACATGACGGAATATAATCACAAAGTTGAGCAAAACAATGAAGATACTGATAATCCAGTTATGACAAAATTACCATATATTGTTGTCATTATTGATGAGTTATCTGACTTGATGATGGTAGCCGGCAATGAAGTTGAATCTGCAATTGTTCGATTAGCACAGATGGCGCGTGCTGCTGGTATTCATATGATTATTGCAACCCAACGTCCATCTGTAGATGTTATTACTGGTTTAATTAAGGCTAACGTACCATCAAGGATTGCGTTTGCGGTATCGAGTGGGATTGATTCTCGTACTATTTTGGATAGCCAAGGTGCTGAGAAACTACTCGGACATGGTGACATGCTATTTGTTCCAATTGGATCGAATAAACCAACCCGAATTCAAGCCTCATTCATTTCAGTTGAGGAAGTTGAACGCGTTGTTGACTTTGTGGCGAAACAAAAAGAAGTTGAATATGACGAAAAAATGCTACCGAATACTTCAGGCAATGGTGACCACGATAGTGATGAACCACCTGAAGATGAGTATTATGATGAAGCAGTTGCCTTAGTCCAAAAACAACGTTCAGCAAGTGTTTCGATGCTACAAAGAAGATTCAGAATTGGGTACAATCGCGCAGCCAGATTAATTGACGAGATGGAAGACAGAGGCGTTGTTGGCCCTTATGAGGGTAGTAAACCTCGAAAAGTCTATGAAATAGAAACGAATCAAAATGAAACAGAAGGCGAGTAGTATAATATGACAACTGCAAAAATACTAAAAAATGATAATTTTAAAACAGTCAGTATTGGCTGTTTTTTTAAGTTACCACTAACAAAGAAAAATTTATCTTACTTAACACTTTTAAGTAATTACCAACAATTAGGTACACAAAAATATAATAATCAACAAAAATTAGAAGCACATGCCGATTATTTATATGCGGCAAAGTTTGAGACTAGACCTCAAATCTATGGCAATACCATTGTTGTGCGAGCAGAGGGCAATTTTATCGAACCTGATTTGGTAGCAGATGAACACTATAATTACGAGACAATTGTACAATTTTTTGAAGAGATGATTTTCAGACCTAATTTTAGTAATGCACCTGAGCATCAGTTGGAGCTAGCAAAAAAACAAGTTAAACACGATTATGAATCTTTCAGTGAAGTGGCTTCAAATAAAGCCTATCAATTGTTTTTTAAAGAATTTTATCAAGCCTATCCAGATTTTCAAAACCCAATATTTGGTGACTTAGAATTAGTTGATCGATTAACCGTTGATGATTTGAAAAATTATTATCAAAAATTAATTAAAGCGCCTGCAACGGTTATTGCATATGCCAAGCATCCTGAAAAAATGACAACCATTTTGCAAAGTACAGCTTTTGATCAGTTAGAAGGCGAAAACTTTGGGCAAAAAGACTTAAAAACAAAAGTAGGTCAAGTTGATTGTGAGCTTGAATTTGATTACGGCTACAATCAAGCTCAATTGGTCTATGGTTATCAAACCCAATTAGATTATCAAACGCCAATTCTAGGACTGGTTTTTTCTCAAATTTTGGGTGGAGATGAGTATTCGTTATTATTCCAAGAAGTTAGACAAAAAGCAGGGCTGGTTTACTCGGTTTTCAGTGATTACTACTTCTATAACAACTTAGTCATGATTCAAACCAGTTTAATTTCTGATTCTGTTAGCGAAGCTTCAAAAATAATTGAGGCTCAAGTTAAAAAAATAAGCGATAACCAATGGCAAGGCGAATTATTACAAACGGCAAAACAACAACTAATTAGTCATCGACTTATTTTAGAAGAAATGCCCCAGTTTAAGGTGCAATCAGAATTAATTTCTCAATTAAGACAAATTGAAAAATCAGATTTTGCTGAGCAAGTTAATGCTGTTACTAAACAACAAATTGTTGATTTTGCCAAACAGTTAACGAGACCAATGAAAGTTTTAATTAAATAGTTGAAAGGAGCTATTATGCAAACTAACCAATATCATGAGCAAGTACATCAACATACTTTTGCAAATGGATTTGATCTTTTTTATATTGAAAAAAAGGGCTTTATGCAAAAGTTTGCAGGTGTGATGATCAATTATGGTGGTGCTGACCAACCACATGATTTTACATTACCTGCAGGAACGGCTCATTTTTTAGAACACCAACTTTTTGCAAAACCATATGGTGATATTACTGATAAATTTGAGCAGTATGAAGCATCTTCTAATGCCTTTACCTCTTATAATGAAACGATGTACTTTGCGAATTTTACACATCACACGTATGAAAATATCAAAACACTAATCGAATTAGTTGCTAATCCATACTTTACAGAAAAGAATGTTGATACTGAACGCGAAATTATTATGCAAGAGTTAAAAATGTATCAAGATATGCCTGATTGGCAATTGAATAATCAACTCATGCACCTTATGTATGGTGAAGAACCCTTGAGTCAAGAAGTTGTCGGGACAGAAGATTCCCTTGAAACCATTACTTCAGACACATTGACAGCGGCATACAATAACTATTATTCTGCTCAGAATATGAAGCTAGTTGTTGTTGGCGATTTGGACTTTGAACAGCTAATAACTGAAATTGAAGCACAGGTATTGGAGATTAATAACCATCCAACAGTAATATCTGAAGTAAAGAATAAAGATGCCCAAAGTGATTCTCAGTTAATTAAAATCGAGGGTAAAGTGGAATCTCCCAAGTTTTCAATAGGAATTAAGTTTAGTGAAACTGACTTTGCAGTAAAAAGACCGCAATTATATATTGTTATGCAAATCTTAATGGAGAACTTATTTGGGCTAAGTGGTCAACTTTATCAAGAGTTGCAAAACCAAGATTTAATTAATGGTGAAATCGACTTTGATATAAATTTCAATCGCCAAGGTGATTTTGCTGTTATTAGTGGCTCATCTGAAAAACCTGAAGAAGCAGTTGAAGCGATTACAGAGGCTTTTTATCACGCTACAATTAATCAAGATGATTTTGAAAAGCAAAAGCGTAAATTATTTGGACAAGAAATCCGTCAATTAGATGATTTTGAAAGTTATGGGATTGAATTTATTGAAAGTATTTTTGATCAAGAAGACTATTATCAATATTACACGGACATTCAAGAAATCGACTTTGAAGATTGCATTGACCTAATTGATGAAATTAAAAATAAATCAACTTCTCAAACGGCTATTTTATTTAATCAAAATAATGTTGACAAATAGACTAAACCACAGTTTTAATATATGGTATAATTAGCTACAAAGTTTTAGAAAGATGGAATGTTGGATATGAATGAAATAGGTCAAAGACTGCATGATTTACGTGTTGAAAAGGGGTTATCTATTGATGATATACAGGCACGTACTAAGATACAAAAACGTTATTTAATTAATATTGAACAAGGAGAATTCGACCAATTACCTGGTGAATTTTATGTTAGAGCTTTTATTAAGCAATATATTCAAGCTTTGGGATACGATTCAAAAGAGTTTTTTGCAAGTGTTGAAAACGACTTACCAAAAACAAATCCAGATACATATGTAGAAAACTCTATTGATAATAAAAGCGATGAAGTAAAGCGCACAACTAATAATAAAAAAGGAATTTGGAAAAATTACTTACCCCATATTATTACGACGCTAGCTATCATTATTGTGTTAGCATTGATTGTTTTCATTTTTAGTCGTGTTTTTGCAAAACCAGCTTCATCTAATAACAACGACAATCAAGTGATTATGACAAGTCGTTCACAATCTGAGTCAAGTGAAAGTCAAAGTAGTAGTTCAAGCGAAAGTCAGTCAAGTTCTTCTGAATCATCTGTTGCTTCAAGCTCAAGTGCATCAAGTGCTTACAGCATTAAGTTGACAGGTACAAATCAATATACTGCATCTAAGTTAACTGAAGCTGCACATAACTTAGTTCTAAAAAGTAAAGGTCAAGCGGTTTGGTTGGGTGTAACAGTTAACGGATCAATGGTTTGGCAAGGAACATTATCTGCTAACCAATCACAAGTTGTTTCATTACCACAAAATGCCACAACAATGACCATTAATAGTGGAAACATTGGTACAACGCAACTGCTTCTAAACAATCAAGAAGTACCTTTAGAAAATGCTGATCAATTGGGCATGACTCGCCAATTGACAGTTAACTTTGAGGGCTAATTATGAATTTGCCTAATCAATTAACTGTTTTTAGAATTATTTTGATTCCTGTTTTTATTTTAGTATTAGTAGGCGGCTTTTGGACTGATACTATTGCAATCTTGGGAACATCGCTTCCAATATTCCAACTGGTTGCAGCGATAATTTTTATTGTGGCATCATTTACAGACTTTTTAGATGGCTACATTGCTAGAAAAAATAACTTAGTGACAAACTTTGGTAAATTTGCAGATCCTTTAGCTGATAAAATGCTAGTCATTACCGCGTTTGTTTTACTTATTGCGATTGACAAAGCACCTGCATGGATGATTGCAATTATTGTTTGTCGTGAATTAGCTGTGACAGGACTTCGATTATTAATTGTTGAGGAAAATGGTGCTGTTCTGTCAGCGGCTATTTTGGGTAAAATTAAGACATTTTCACAGATGACAGCAATTATATTCTTATTGTTGAATAATGTACCGTTTACAGTTATTCATTTACCAATAGGTGAGTTACTACTATGGATTTGTTTAGTTTTCACTGTTTGGTCAGGTATTGATTATTTTTATCAAAATAGACAAATTTTTGCAGATTCATTCAAAAAATAACGTTCTTTTCAGAGCGTTATTTTTATTAGTTGACGTAATTAAATAAAAGGTTAACAAAGTAGAACATTTGTTCTGTTTTGCTTGCAATTTTAGAAGAGAACAATTAAACTATATATCTACGATAGTCATCTCGATAATTGAGATGAAGGAGGGACAAATTTGGTAAAAGACGAAAGAAAAGCCGCTTTGGATATGGCGCTTAAAAAAATTGAAAAAAACTATGGTAAAGGCGCTATTATGCGAATGGGCGAAAAGGCTGATACGCGTATTTCTACAGTGTCATCTGGATCTATTGCTTTAGATACAGCGTTAGGTGTAGGTGGTTTTCCAAGAGGCCGTATTGTTGAAATCTATGGACCAGAAAGTTCTGGTAAGACAACAGTAGCGCTACATGCCGTTGCTGAAGTTCAACGCAATGGTGGCACAGCTGCTTATATTGATGCTGAAAATGCGATGGATCCAGCGTACGCGACTAACTTAGGTGTTAATATTGATGAGCTATTGTTATCACAACCTGATACAGGAGAACAAGGACTTGAAATTGCTGATGCACTTGTTTCAAGTGGTGCTGTTGATATTGTCGTTGTTGACTCTGTTGCAGCGCTAGTACCAAGAGCTGAAATCGATGGTGAAATGGGTGACTCTCACGTTGGATTGCAAGCCCGTTTGATGTCTCAAGCTTTAAGAAAGCTTTCAGGCCAAATCAACAAAACTAAAACAATCGCTTTATTTATTAACCAAATTCGTGAAAAAGTTGGTGTTATGTTTGGTAATCCTGAAACAACACCTGGTGGTCGAGCATTGAAATTTTATTCCACTGTTAGACTAGAAGTTAGACGTGCAGAACAAATCAAAAACGGTACAGAAGTTCGAGGAAACCGTACTAAAATTAAAGTGGTAAAAAATAAAGTAGCCCCACCATTCAGAATAGCTGAAGTGGATATTATGTATGGTCAAGGAGTTTCTCAAAGCGGGGAACTGGTTGATATGGCTGCTGAAAAAGATATCATCAAAAAAGCAGGTGCTTGGTATTCATACGGAACTGAACGAATAGGTCAAGGTAGAGAAAATGCTAAGCAATATCTTGAAGATAATCCACAAATGTACGAAGAAATTAAGCACAAAGTAAGGCAAGCTTATGGCTTAGAAGAAGCTCAAAAATCTGAAGAAGAAACAACAGATGAAACAAATGTTACAAAAACAGAAGATAAGAAATAAATAAAAAGCGATGGGCGCAAGTGCTCATCGCTTTTATTTATTGACATTAGTTGTTATGACAATTACTATTAAATAGTGTATTAATTTAGATAAAGTGATAGGGGATTTATAATGGATATTATTATAGCGATAATCCTAGCTATTGCGACATTGTTTATTGGTTTACTAGTAGGATACGGACTTCAAAAAAGAGCTTATGCTATTAAAGTGAACTCTGCAAGAGATGAAGCAAGTTCAATTGTGAATGATGCTAAACGAAATGCAGAAACTTTAAAAAAAGAAACACTTCTGCAAGCTCAAAAAGAAGCATACAACTACAGAAATCAAATTGAAGATGAGTTAAAGCAAAGACGTGACACTATTTCAAAGCAAGAAAATCGCCTAGCTGCTCGTGAAGATACCATTGACCGAAAAGATATTTCTTTAGACCAAAGAGAAAAGCAAATTCGTCAAAATGAACAGCAAGTAGATGCTTTGAAAGCTGAAGTGACACAACGAAAGCAAAACGCTGACGAGTTAGTGGCTCAGCAAGAAGACAAGTTGCACCAAATTGCACAATTGTCTAAAGAAGATGCTGAAGAACTGATTTTGACTAAACTTTCTGATGAACTAAGACATGAACGTGCGAACTTAATTCAACAGAATCAAGAACAAATCGATAATTCTGTTGATAAACACGCTAAGAATCTTTTAGTTCAAGCCATTCAAAAGGGTGCTGCTGAGACAGTTGCTGAAACGACTGTTTCCGTAGTTAATTTACCTAATGATGAAATGAAAGGGCGTATAATAGGCCGTGAAGGCCGTAACATTCGTAGTTTTGAAGCACTAACAGGGATAGACCTTATTATTGATGATACCCCAGAAGTGGTTGTGTTAAGTGGATTCGACCCAATTAGACGCGAAATTGCAAAACGATCACTTGAAAAGTTAATTGAAGATGGTCGTATTCATCCTGCACGTATTGAAGAGATTGTCGATAAGTCACGTAAAGACGTGAACGACGATATCTATCAAGCAGGTGAACATGCATTAATTGAATTGGGTATTCATAATATGCATCCTGATTTAATCAAAATTGTCGGACGTTTAAATTACCGAACAAGTTATGGACAAAACGTATTGAATCACTCTATTGAAGTGGCTCAACTTGCCGGTAACCTTGCCGCTGAACTCGATCTAGACGAACAACTAGCTAAAAGAGCAGGATTATTACACGATATAGGTAAAGCTATTGATCACGAATTGGAGGGGTCACATGTTGAGATAGGGGTTGAATTGACAACTAAGTATCATGAACCTAAAGTTGTTATTAACACCATTGCTTCTCACCATGGTGATGTAGAACCAACTTCTTTCATTGCATTACTCGTGCAAGCTGCTGATACTATTTCTTCAGCTCGACCAGGAGCAAGATCTGAATCACTTGAAAATTATGTTAGAAGGCTTGAAAAACTAGAAGCTATAGCTAACAACTTTGACGGCGTTAAGCAGACCTTTGCGATTCAAGCTGGGCGAGAAATTCGAGTTATGGTATCGCCAGAAGAAGTTTCAGATGATGAAATTGTCATCTTATCACATGAAATTCGTCAAACAATTGAAGATCAACTTGAGTATCCAGGTAACATTAAAGTAACGGTTATTCGAGAAAAAAGAGCTATTGACTATGCAAAATAAAGCGAAGATATTAGTATCTTCGCTTTTTAAATTGTATTTAAAGTGGGTCACTTGTATAATTTGTAATAGATAAATTAGTTATTGGAGCAAAAAATCATGTATAACATTATAGTCAATTTGTTTTTAACGGTTATAATTTCAGCCTTTATAACCCCGTTTGTAAGACGACTAGCATTTGTGTTGGGGGCAGTTGATAATCCTAACGCGCGTCGTGTTAACAAAAAGCCTATGCCCACAATTGGTGGTCTAAGTCTATTTATAACCTTTTCAATTTCAACTTTTGTGTTGTTACGAAACCAATTTCCAACACATGAATTATTTGGAATCTTTTTAGCAGCTTCTGTGATTATTTTAACTGGGATTGTGGATGATATTAGGGAATTAAAACCCCGTTACAAAATGATGGGGATGATTCTGGCCGCGGTAATCATTTATCTGTTAGCTGGCATTAAAATGGTTCATTTTTATCTACCATTTTTTGGCCTAATTAATTTAGGCTGGCTAAGTTTTCCAATTACTATTTTTTGGATTTTAGCGTTTACTAATGCAGTCAACTTGATTGATGGATTAGATGGATTGGCTGCTGGTGTTTCAATGATAAGTTTATTGACTATGGGTGTTATTGGATTCTTTTTCCTAGTAAACACAGACTCTTATGTTTCGTTGATGGCATTCGTATTAGTTGCCGCTTTGATTGGCTTCTTACCTTACAATTTTCATCCAGCCAAAATCTTTTTGGGAGATACGGGTGCGTTGTTCTTAGGGTTTATGATTTCAGTATTATCTTTGAAAGGCTTAAAAAATGTTACGCTAATTTCATCAATCGTACCGATTGTTATTTTAGGTGTTCCAATTACAGATACAATTTATGCCATGCTTAGACGTGTTTTGAACAAAAAACCGATTTCACAAGCAGATAAGCACCATTTACACCATCAACTGATGCAAATGGGCTTCACACATAGACAAACAGTCTTGGCCATTTATGGAATTTCATTAATTTTTGCGTTTTGTGCAATGTTATTTGTTTTATCACCCGCACAAGGCGTATGGTTCTTACTAATTGCAGTAGCGTTTGCATTAGAAATTTTTGTAGAATCAATTGGACTAATGGGACCTAATCGCAAACCATTGTTATCTTTTATTAGACGAAAAATTCAAAAAAATAATCATAATGAAAAAGTGGTTTCAAAAATGGATCACAAAGTAGATAAAAAAAATAAGTCCTAATAATTAGGGCTTATTTTTTATGCGGGCAATTCGTTGTAACGCGCTTCACCTATCTCAAATTCGACATGTCCATTTAGAATTTGAATAATTTTTTCTTTTGTGGGCTCAATATCAACTTCATCCAGGAAAATACCAATTAAGATATCACTACCGAATTCTTTTTTGGCTAAGACAATTTCGTTTTGTTCTAAGAAATAGTCAATCTTTCCTAGATTTGGATAGTCAACGTGGAATAGCAATTCGGGTTGAAGAACACGATGAACAACCCCGATTTCTTCTGCTCCTTTAGAAACAGCATTGCTATAAGCGCGGATTAAACCGCCGGCTCCCAGTTTAATTCCGCCAAAATAACGGGTAACAACGACTACAACATTTTGTAGATTCATCATTTTCAAAGCTTCAAGCATTGGAACACCGGCAGTTCCTGAAGGTTCGCCATCATCGTGAGCACGTTGGTGCTCATTGTTTTCACCGATAATATAAGCACTGCAGTTGTGAGTAGCACTGCGGTGTCTTTTTGTGATTTGGTCGATAAATGCTTTGGCATCTTCTTCGTCGAAAGCGCGTTTGAAGCTTGCAATAAAGCGACTCTTTTTGATAACGATTTCAGATTCAGCTTCTGCTTTAATTGTATAATAATTCATGAAATCACTCCTTAATAGCGTAATTATTAATATGATTAAACAAGATAAAATAAGTGGGCGTCAATTTTTAATAAAAGGGTTTCAAAAAGAAAAAGCTAGTCGATGGGGACAACTTGTGCCAGCAATCTCTAATGACAAATGTTTGAGATGCGGTCAAAGTCAGTTTTATACACTACCTACGCAAGTCAGACAATGTACGGCTTGTGTTGAATTAAGAGCCGTTTTTGAGACCGATTTTTTACTAAGGGTCCCTAGTGTTGACTTTGAAAAAGTAACTGGTTCTATTTTAACATGGGGCGGGAGTTTGACTAAAGAACAACAAAAGATTTCACAGCAATTGGCTTGTAACCTAAAAGGAAAGCAAGACACACTAGTTCATGCCGTCACAGGCGCAGGTAAAACTGAAATGTTATTTGAATCAGTGGCTTTTGCTTTGAAAGAAGGGATGCGAGTGGCAATATGTTGCCCACGGGTAGATGTTGTAGATGAATTATTCAATAGGATGTCAGTTGCTTTTTCAAAAACTCAGATTGGTAAGTATCATGGAAATGCTCATCCACCACTATTTAACTATCAATTAGTTATTTGTACGACACATCAATTGATGAAATTTTTTGAGGCTTTTGATTTAATTGTAATCGACGAAGTGGATGCCTTTCCCTTTGACACCTCAGTTATTTTGCATAATGCGTTAGATCAGGCACTGAAGCCAACTGGTCAAAAGATATTGCTAACAGCAACACCAAGTCAATTACTGCTCAAACAAGTTAAAAAGGGTGAGTTAAATTATTTGTTATTGAATAAACGATATCATGGTCATAAGTTGCCAGTTCCAAAGTGTCACCTGCTCTGGCAAAAAGAGGCTATTGGCCGATTTAGGCTCGATTTTAGGTTAAAGAAACTACTAAAGCAATTTATAAAAGGCAAGAAACCTATTTTGATATTTGTAGACAAAATAGCAAACCTACCAGATTTGAAAGCCAGACTTAACCGGGTTTATCCTAATCTAGTAATTGAAACGGTTAGCTCAGTCGATTCAGAACGTCATCAAAAAATTTCACGGTTTAGAGCAGGTGAGATTGAGTTGTTATTAACGACCACTATTTTAGAAAGAGGCGTAACTTTTGAGAATGTGCAAGTAGTCGTTTTAAACGCTGATGATGCTATTTTTAAAACGTCATCACTTGTTCAAATAGCAGGAAGAGCTGGGAGAAAAAAGGATTTTCCTGATGGAGAAGTACACTTTTTTATCATCATTATACAGGGGCTATCAAAAAGTGTATTAAACAAATTAAGAGGATGAATAAATGGGAGTAATGTGTTTGATTTGCAAAAAGCCAATTATGGAGATTAATCTGTATCAGTTAGTAATTCAGCGTAATCAAGCACAGATTTGTGAGGGATGCTTGGTTCATTTTGAGGCAATTTGTGACTTTGAAATAACCTGCAAAATGTGTCAAAAACCACTGGAACAAAAGAAAAATCAGTGTGGAGATTGTCAAAAATGGCAAAAATTGTATCCAAATGATTCCCTAAAAAATGTTGCTTGTTATCGGTACAATCAAGCATTTAAAACTGTAATTAAGCGTTATAAGCGTTCTTACGATGCATCAATAAGCGAAGTTTTTGTTGCTTTAATAAAAAGAATAGCTATCCCCAAAAGTTATGATTATTATGTCAGCCTTCCTACCAGTAGTCAGCATTTTAAAGAACGGCAATTTGATCACATTGCATTGATATTTTCAAAAATTTATTCGTTAACCCCACTTTTAAAGTATATAAACGATAGTAACTATCAAGCACAAGGTGAGAAAAACAGACGAGCACGATTGAAGACGCAACAAATGTTTGTGTGTGATAATTTCGATTTTGATGAGACAACTAAAATCTTATTACTTGATGATATTTATACAACTGGACGAACACTATATCACGCAAGAGATGCTATCCGAAAAACGGGATTTAAGGGACAAATTGATAGTTTGAGTATTGCTAGGTGAATTTATTCACTAAAATTGCTACAATTTAATGGTTATACAATTTAATTTTTTGACTATAAATGATAAAATATTATCGGAAGAGTTAGAAATACTAATTATCAAAACATAATTGAGGGAATTTATATATGGCAAATATTTTAAAACGTTGGATTGAAAATGACAATCATGAAGTCAAACGTATTAGTAAGATAGCAGATCAAGTTGACGCTCTTGGTAAAGAGTTTGAAGCTTTATCTGATGAAGAATTACAACAAAAAACACCAGAATTAAAGCAACGCTTAGAATCAGGTAAAACATTAGATGATATTTTGCCTGAAGCTTTTGCGACAGTTCGTGAAGCTGCTAAACGTGTTTTAGGTCTTTATCCATACCACGTTCAAATTATGGGGGGTATTTCCTTACATGAAGGTAATATTTCAGAAATGAGAACTGGTGAGGGTAAAACGCTGACAGCGACAATGCCAGTATACCTAAACGCATTGAGTGGAAAAGGGGTTCACGTTGTAACGGTTAATGAATACCTATCTTCTCGTGATGCAACAGAAATGGGAGAACTTTATAAGTGGTTAGGCCTAACTGTTGGGTTGAACCTAAATCAAATGTCTTCAGATGAAAAGCGTGAAGCTTACAATGCAGATATCACTTATTCAACAAACAGTGAACTAGGGTTTGATTACTTGCGTGATAACATGGTTGTTTATAAAGAACAACGCGTGCAACGCCCATTAAACTTTGCTGTTGTTGATGAGGTTGACTCTGTCTTGATTGATGAAGCAAGAACGCCATTGATTATTTCTGGGCCTGTTGAAAATGCGACAGTAAATTATGTTCGTGCTGATAAATTCGTTAAAACTCTTAAAGAAGAAGACGATTACACTATCGACTGGCCAACTAAGACGATTAGTTTGACTGAAGATGGTATTCGTAAAGCGGAAGAAACTTTCCACTTAAATAACTTATATGATATTGAAAATACAGTATTAAACCACCACATTGATCAAGCATTAAGAGCCAACTACACAATGTTACACGATATTGATTATGTGGTAGATGACGGTAAAGTTATGATTGTTGATCAATTTACTGGTCGTGTAATGGAAGGTCGTCGTTATTCTGATGGTCTTCACCAAGCTATTGAAGCTAAAGAAAACGTTAAAATCGAAAACGAATCTAAAACAATGGCGAACATTACTTACCAAAACTTGTTTAGAATGTACGCTAAACTATCAGGGATGACAGGGACAGCTAAGACTGAACAAGAAGAGTTTAGAGAAATTTATAACATGCAAGTTATTACAATTCCTACTAACCGTGAAGTTCAAAGAAATGACTTACCTGACTTGCTTTATCCAACACTAGAAAGCAAGTTCTCAGCTGTTGTAAAAGATATCAAAGCGCGCCACCAAAAAGGTCAACCTGTTTTAGTCGGAACAGTGGCGGTTGAATCTTCAGAACTATTATCAAGAATGTTGAATAAAGAAAATATTCCACACGCTGTTTTAAATGCTAAAAATCACTTTAGAGAAGCTGAAATTATTACAAACGCTGGTCAACGTGGTGCAGTAACAATTGCGACAAACATGGCCGGACGTGGTACTGATATCAAATTAGGACCTGGTGTGAAAGAAGTCGGCGGTTTAGCCGTTATTGGTACTGAACGACACGAATCACGTCGTATCGATAATCAACTGCGTGGACGTGCAGGACGTCAAGGTGACCCTGGTGAAACTCGTTTTTACTTGTCATTTGAAGATGACTTGATGAAACGTTTTGGTTCTGAACGTGTAAAAGCATTCTTGGATCGCATTTCAGGAGATGATGAAGACAAAGTGATTGAAAGTCGCTTGTTAACTCGTCAAGTTGAGGTTGCCCAAAAGCGTGTTGAAGGTAATAACTACGATACACGTAAACAAACCTTGCAATACGATGATGTTTTACGTGAACAACGTGAAGTTATCTACAAACAAAGAATGCAAGTTATCGAAGAACGAATTGACCTAAAACCAATTCTAATGCCGATGGTTTATAGAACAATCGAACAACAAGTTACCTTGTATGCGCAAGGAAATGTTAGTGATTGGAATGTGGATGCACTTAAAGACTTCGCTATCAATTCACTTGGATCTGAAGAGGCAGTAAGTCATATTGATTTTAGTGAATTAAAAGATGCTGAAGCGGTTAAAAGCCGTTTACAAGAATTAGCTGATGCTAGTTATGATCAAAAAGCACAAGATTTACCAGATCCACAACAATTCTTAGAATTTGAAAAAGTGGTTATCTTGCGTGTAGTAGACGATCGCTGGACAGACCATATTGATGCAATGGAACAATTACGTCAATCAATTGGACTACGTGGTTATGGTCAACTTAACCCATTGGTTGAGTATCAAGAAGAAGGATTCAAAATGTTTGAAGAAATGATTGGAAATATCGAATACGATGTTACAAGATTGTTTATGAAAGCAGAAATTCGTCAAAACATGCGTCGTTAATAAATAGGCAGGCCGTTACATACGACCTGCTTTTTGATGGAGAGGAAAAGTGACCTGTGGAAAATAATGAAATTGTCAGAATACTATCCGAACTTGACCAAAAAGTAACCCAATTTAGGGGGTCTCTTTGACTTAGATAGTCTAGCTGAGTCGATTGCTCTAAACGAGCATCAAATGAGTCAAAATGATTTTTGGAATAATCATCAAAAAGCACAAAAAGTGATTGATGAAACAAATTTAATGAAGAAAAAACATGATAATTTGTTATCATTAATTCAGGAGCTAGATGATGCAAAAGTATCGTTTGAGCTCGTACAAGAAACAGATGATGAAGAGCTGAAAGCTGAACTTGAAACTTCGCTTGAGTCATTAAAAGAAAAAATGCAAGATTATGAATTGAGCTTACTTCTTTCTGATGAATATGATTCAAAAAATGCACTACTTGAAATTCATCCAGGTGCAGGTGGGACAGAGTCTCAAGACTGGGGTTCTATGCTGTTGCGAATGTACCAAAAGTGGGCAGATAAACATCATTTTTCTGTAGAGTTTAACGATTATCAGCCAGGAGAAGAAGCTGGTATTAAAAGTGTTAGTCTTTTAATTAAAGGTGAAAATGCTTATGGTATGTTAAAATCGGAACATGGGGTCCATCGGTTGGTGCGAATATCACCGTTCGACTCAGCAAATCGTCGCCACACCTCTTTTGCTTCTGTTGAAGTTATGCCCGATATTGATCATTCAATCGACATTGAGGTTAATGACGATGACTTGCGAATTGATGTTTTCCGTGCTAGCGGTGCGGGTGGCCAACATATTAATAAAACGTCATCTGCTGTTCGAATTACGCATTTACCAACAGGTATTGTGACAAGTTCACAAGCCCAAAGGTCGCAATTGCAAAATAAAGAAACAGCTATGAAAATGCTTAAAGCGAAGCTTTTCCAATTAGAAAAAGAAAAGCAAGAGCAAGAAAAAGCAGCAATCAAAGGTGAACAGTTGGAAATTGGTTGGGGCTCACAGATTAGATCATATGTCTTTCATCCTTACACGATGGTCAAAGATCATCGTACTCAACATGAAGTGGGAAATGGTCAAAGTGTTATGCTCGGGAATCTTGATTCATTTATGTATGCTTATTTACAATGGCATTTAAGCCATCAAGACAATAATTAAAACTCTCAGGAGATTAGGTATGAAGAAAAAAATATTAGGACTGTTAACACTACTAGCAACAATGCTAATGGCAACAGGTTGCCAAATTAAAGGTGAAGTAATGAACGTCGTTGGTTCTTCTGCGCTACAACCGTTAGTTGAATCTGCAGGTGAAAGCTTTTCAAAAATTCATCAAGATTTATATGTTAATGTTCAAGGAGGCGGAACTGGTACTGGACTTGCGCAAGTTCAAGCTGGAGCCGTTGATATTGGAAACTCCGATTTATACGCTGAGGAAAAGTCAGGGATTGATGCTTCACAATTAGTTGATCATCGTGTGGCTGTTGTTGGGATTACCCCAATTGTCAATCCAGATTTAAAGGTTTCTAATTTAACAACACAACAATTGAGCGACATTTTTTCAGGTAAGATTACGAACTGGAAAGAAATTGGTGGCGATGACTTGCCAATTACTGTAATTAATAGAGCTCAAGGTAGTGGAACACGTGTTGTATTTGAAAGTGCAATCTTCAAGAATGGTGAAAAAGCTGTTAAAGCTCAAGAGCAAGATTCTAGTGGGATGGTTCGTCAAATTGTAGCCACAACACCGGGAGCAATTAGTTATTCATCATACAGTTATATTAATGACACAGTTAAGACACCAGCAGTTGATGGTGTTGTCTTGAGTCATGATACAGTTATTGACAATAGTTGGAAAATTTGGGCATATGAACATATGTATATCCGAAAAGATATGGAAAAAGAACGTGTTCATGAGTTTTTAAACTTTATACTATCTGATGATGTTCAAGATAACATCGTTAATAAGATGGGTTATATCGCAATTAAAGATATGAAAGTTGAAAAAACGCTAGATGGTCAAATTAAGTCAATTGAATAAGAGGTGTGATTTATGAACGATCCAATTAGAGAGAGTATGCTGAAAAAGTCCAAGGCCGCAAGACGTGAGACTTTTGGGAAAACAATATCATTTTTAGCAATTGCCATTATTGTGGCTGTTGTTGCAGCAATTTTTTACTTTGTAGCTTCAAAAGGAATCTCAACTTTCACTCAAAACGGTGTTAATTTTTGGGACTTCTTAACAGGTGATACATGGAATCCAGGTTCAAAAGGAGCTGACGGTAAGCCGCTTGTTGGAGCTTTACCTATGATTTTGGGCTCATTTTTAGTAACAATTTTAGCTGCTGTAATTGCAACACCATTTGCGATTGCTGCTGCTATCTTCATGACAGAAGTTGCTGGTAAAAAAGGGGCCAGTATCTTACAACCAGTTGTTGAATTATTAGTTGGTATTCCATCTGTTGTATACGGATTTATTGGATTATCAGTTATTGTGCCATTCGTTCGATCAGTTTTTGGTGGAACTGGATTTGGTATTTTAGCGGGGACTTTCGTTCTTTTTGTTATGATTTTGCCAACAGTGACCTCAATGACTGTTGATGCGTTACGTTCAGTTCCTAGACACTATCGTGAAGCGTCTTATGCTTTAGCTGCAACTAGATGGCAAACAATTTATAAAGTCATTTTACGTTCAGCAATGCCAGGTATTTTAACCGCAATCGTGTTCGGTATGGCTCGTGCATTTGGTGAAGCTTTAGCGGTTCAAATGGTTATTGGTAATGCCTTCACAGTTCCTAACAGTTTGACAACACCTGCTTCAACATTAACCAGTGTGTTGACAATGGGAATGGGTAACTCAGTAATGGGAACTTTGAGTAATAACGCTCTTTGGTCACTTGCTTTAATCTTATTGATGATGTCCTTAATCTTTAACTTAGTGATTAGATGGATTGGTAACAAAGGAGGAAACAGTAAATAATGAGTCCAAAACGTGTCGACAAAATAGCAACAGGTGTCATTTATGCAATGGCAGGAATTATTGTGTTAATTCTGGTTGCTTTACTAGCTTATATTTTAGTTAGTGGGCTACCTCATGTTAGCTGGTCATTTATTGTATCTCCTTCAAAAGTTTTCGAAGCAGGTGGTGGGATTGCTGCCCAGTTATTTAACTCAGTATACTTATTGGTTCTTTCAATGGTGATTTCAATTCCATTATCTATTTTAGCTGGAATTTTTCTTTCAGAATATGCACCTAAAAATAAATTGACTGACTTTGTTAGAACAGCTATCGAAATCTTAAGTTCACTACCTTCAGTTGTTGTAGGGTTGTTTGGATTTTTAGTATTCGTTATTCAATTTAAGATTGGATTTTCAATCATCTCAGGTGCTTTAGCACTAACACTATTTAACCTACCATTATTAACACGTAATGTAGAAGAATCACTTCAATCTATCCACTTTACTCAACGTGAAGCAGGATATGCATTAGGACTATCTCGCTGGGAAACAGTTACGCGCGTTATTATTCCTGAAGCATTACCTAGTTTGATTACAGGTATTATTTTGGGAGCTGGACGTGTATTTGGTGAAGCGGCCGCTTTAATTTATACAGCAGGTCAAAGTTCCCCTGCACTAAACTTCTCAAATTGGAACCCGCTATATATTAATAGTCCACTGAACCCATTTAGACCAGCTGAAACATTAGCTGTTCATATTTGGAAAATCAATGGTGAAGGGATTATCCCTGATTTGAATGCCGTATCAACAGCTTCTTCAGCTATCTTGATTCTAGCAGTTTTAATTTTTAACTTAATTGCAAGAAGCTGGGGTAAAAGGTTGTACAAACGCTTAACAGGTGCTAAATAAGGAGACGCTCATGGCAGAAAGATTAACAAAAAACATTCAAAAGCTAGATGAAAATAAGCATGAAATTGCACTTTCTACAAAAGACTTACGTGTCAGTTATGGTGATCATGAAGCGATTCACGGTGTAGATTTACAGTTTGAACGTTATAAGATCACTGCCTTAATTGGGGCGTCAGGTTCAGGAAAGTCAACTTATTTAAGAGCTTTGAACCGTATGCATGACAATATCGCGAATACTTCGGTAACAGGTGAAATTAATTATCGTGGGTTAGATATTAACCGTGATAACATTGATGTTTATGAAATGCATAAGCATATTGGAATGGTATTCCAAAGACCTAATCCATTTTCAAAATCTATTTATGATAACATTACTTTTGCATTAAAGCGTCATGGTTTACGCAATAAGAAAAAATTAGATGAAATAGTTGAAACGTCATTGAAACAAGCAGCTTTGTGGGACCAAGTTAAAGATGATCTTCATAAAAGTGCTTTAGCATTATCAGGTGGACAACAGCAAAGACTATGTATTGCACGTGCAATCGCAATGAAGCCAGATATTCTATTGCTAGATGAACCAGCTAGTGCATTAGATCCTATTTCAGCTTCGAAAGTTGAAGAAACACTAATGGAACTTAAAAAGCACTACACTATTGTTATTGTGACTCACAATATGCAACAAGCTGCAAGAATTAGTGATCGTACAGCATTTTTCCATTTAGGCGATGCAATCGAATATGATGAAACACGTAAGATTTTTACTAGACCAAAAGTAAAATTAACTGAAGATTATGTATCAGGACACTTTGGATAGGTAGGTAAAGCAAATGACAAAACCAATTATTTCAACTCAAGATGTACATCTGTTTTATGGAAAAAAGGAAGTTCTTAAAGGGATTTCGATGGATTTTTATCCAAATGAAATCACAGCGTTAATTGGCCCTAGTGGTAGTGGTAAATCAACTTTACTTCGCTCACTCAATCGAATGAATGATTTACAAGATGATGTGACAATCACTGGGTCTGTGAATATTGACGGTAAAAATATTTATGCACCTACAACCAATAAAGTTGACTTGAGAAAACGTGTAGGTATGGTGTTCCAACAACCTAATCCTTTTCCATTTTCTGTTTATGAAAACGTTGCTTATGGATTAAAATTAGAAAAAAAACATACCAAAGAAGAAATTGATCAAATTGTAGAAGACAGTCTAAAAGCTGCAGCTGTGTGGGATGATGTTAAAGATAAGTTGCATGAGAGTGCGCTATCATTATCAGGTGGACAACAACAAAGAGTTTGTATTGCACGTGTTTTAGCCGTTCACCCCGAAGTGATTTTATTAGACGAACCAACCAGTGCATTGGATCCTATTTCAAGTGGGAAAATCGAAAATATGTTATTATCATTGAAAGATGAGTATACAATTGTTATCGTGACTCACAACATGGGACAAGCATCCAGAATTTCTGATAAAACAGGGTTCTTTTTAGATGGTAATTTGGTAGAATATAATAAGACAAAACACATTTTTATGACACCGTCTGAAAAAGAAACAGATGATTACATTTCTGGTAGATTTGGTTAATACAATAAGGGAGGAGAAATATTGTGAGATCAAATTTTGAAAAAGAATTACATGAATTGCATGATAATTTTGGTCGCATGGGTCGATTAGTCAGTGAAAATATTGGCCGTGCAGTCAAATCATTCATTGATCATGATAAACAACAAGCACAATACGTGATTGATACTGATCCAAGTATCAACGGTATTGAAGTTGATTTGGAAAAGAAATCATTTGAAATGATTGCGTTGCAACAACCTGTTACAACTGATTTACGAAACATTGTAACAATTATGAAAGCTAGCTCTGACCTTGAACGTATGGCAGACCATGCTGTAAGTATTGCCAAAGCAACAATTAAAGTTAAAGGTGAAGCACGTGTATATGGCATCGAAGACGAAATTGCACACACGGCTGATTTAGTTATCCAACTTGTAATTGATGCTTTAGAAGCTTACCGCGTTCAAGACGATCAATGGGCTCGTGAAATTTCAAAACAAGATATTTCAATTGATAAACAAGCTAAAAAAATTAATGCTCATATTATTAGTGAAATGAAAAAAGATCCTGATACAATTTTAGGTAATACTTACTACATGCTAGTAACAAGTTACCTAGAGCGTATTGGTGATTATGCAACTAATATTTGTGAGTGGGTTGTTTACCTAAAAACAGGTAAATTAATTGAATTAAATAATCATGTTAAACATGATAGCCAAGATAACTAAAAAGCTGACATTTAATGTCGGCTTTTTTGTTTAGGGGGGATAAAAATGTCGATTATTGAGTCAGTAAAAGAGACATTAAAAGAATTAAGAAAGAACTTTTCGATTATTGTATTGCTCTATATTGTTGTTGATATTATTTTATTAGGACTTATTGTGCCTTTTACAAATGCTACAACGAGTTTTTTAGCTAAGTTATTTGAAGTGGAATACATCGCATATGATAATATTTTGGCTATTATTTCACATGATTTATTATTTATTATTACGATGTTACTGTTACTGTTGGCAATTTTATTTATTGTTTTTTTACAATTTTCAATTTTGCTAAATGGTATTCGTCAGATTGTTCATTTGAACCAAATCAATTTAGATAATTTATTCAAAGATGTGAAAAATAGTTTGCGTAGCTTAAATATGAAGACAATTCCATTTTTCATATTCTATGCATTAGTTATTATTCCATTTTCGGACTTTATCTTCTCATCACCGTTGTTAAGTAAAGTTAAGATTCCGCAATTTGTAATGGTATTTATTACGCAAAATCCAATCGTATCGGTTGTTCTTATCGCATTAACCGCGGTATTAATTTATATAGAAGTTCGGTTCATTTTATTATTACCCATAATGTCATTTAATTGGCGCCGCCCTAAAAAGTTAATTAAGAACTGCCTAAAATCAACTAAGCGCAGTTTTTGGAAGATTTTACTTCGAATTTTGATACCAGCAGGAATTTTTGCTTTGATTAATCTTGTTTTAATGGGTCTATGGGTAACGCTTTCATTTTTAATAGAGCAAATGTTACCACAATACGCTTTTGTATCAGGGCAGGTTATTCTTGTGCTAATCCAATTGACACAAGTGATTACGACAACACTGTCAACTGCATCGGTTATGATTGTGCTGCTTCAGTTGTATGAAGAAAAAGAGCAGATTGTTGCCAAAAATATTAACTACCAGATTGATTACTCAGAAATAAAAAAACAAAAAAGAATTTATCGACTATTTATTGGCTTATCGATTCTATTAATTGCGATACGAGTAACTTATTCTAATTATGGCTACCTCAAAAATCCCGGATTCAATAATGTTACAATTATTTCGCATAGGGGATTAGATCAAAACAACGGTGTTCAAAATACAATTCCAGCTTTACTGCATGTTATTTCAGAAAATCCAGATTACGTTGAAATGGATATTCATATGACAAAAGATCGACAGTTTGTGGTGATGCATGATAATAATTTATCAGCATTGACTGGCAAGAATGCGCATGTTCATGACTTGACGCTAGAACAGTTAAAACAATTAACTGTTTCAGAAAACGGTCAAAGTGCACCCCTAGCTAGTTTTGATGATTACTTACAAACAGCAAATGACCATCATCAAAAGCTATTAATTGAAATTAAAACAGATAAGGGAGATAATCCCACAGAAGTCGTTAATCAATTTAATCAAAAGTACCAAAAAAATGTCTTACTTCACCAGCACAAAATTCACTCGCTATCAGCTAAGGTAGTAACCGAATTGAAAAAAATCAACTCAGAATTTGATGTGAATTACATTACGACCTACAATATATTTACCCCCACATTAGATGTAAATGGTTACAGTATGGAGTCTTCAACATTAAATCGTTATTTAGTTTTAAAAGCTCATCAAGGCCGTAAGAACGTCTATGCTTGGGATATCAATGATATAGAATCGATTCATTTAATGATGTTGTATCGAGTGGACGGGTTAATAACTGATAACTTGAAAGAAGTTAAAGAAAACGTTAATGAATTGAGAAACGCTACTTCTATCACACAAAAATTAGTAATATATATTAGTGAAATAAATGGATTGAAAAATTATTTAGTAAACTAAAGGAGAACAAAATGTCAGTTTTTCTAATCGTATTAGGAATTTTATTTTTAGTTATGTTAGTGGTTATTTTCTTTATGATGCTAGGATTGATTTTAACTGTCCTATTTAAATTTATTTTGCCATTATTTATTATATTTGCGATTGGAATGTGGATTTATGTTGCCCATAATCGTCGCAAAGGAACAACTAAATTTAATAAAAATTATTTTAAAAATAATCGTTATCATAGTTATTACAAATCAAATTCAAAACGCAAACACGCTGAAAATGTAACTGAAGAAACAAAGGGGGATTCTCATGACTAAATTTATCGGTCGTTCTTTGATTAATGCGATTGTCTTAATTGCGTTAGCTGGAATGTTTCCTAAAATGGTTTATGTAGACAACCTATTGGCAGCTATCGTTGTGGGTGTGATTTTGACTGTTTTGAGTATGACATTGACCCCTTTATTGCAATTTTTTGCACTACCATTAACGTTCTTAACGCTAGGGCTTTTTGCACTAGTCGTTAATGGTATAACGCTTGCGATTGCCATCTCACTTTCAGGTGGAGCTATTGTCATATCAAGTTTTTGGTCAACCATTATTTGTGCAATTGTCATTACGATTGTTCAACGTGTTGTTGCAAACTTTTTTCAAAACAATTTGAAATAAAGTGAGATATTTCGAAAAATCAGTAATAGAATGATAAAATAAAGCTATAGAGTATAGGAAAGACGAGGGTTCGCTATGTTGAATTACGTTAGTATGAAAGACTTTGCCAAAGACAATGATCTGACAGTGCTAGTTGGAGAAGAATATTTAGACAGTAAGCGCGTTTATGTTAGTGATATATCAAGACCAGGACTTGAATTGACAGGTTACTTTGACTACTATCCACATGAACGTATTCAGTTGTTTGGAATGACTGAAATTTCATTTGCTAATCAGTTAACACCTGATGAAAGAATGACTGTTTTTACTAAAATGTGTACTAAAAGCACACCGGTATTTTTGATTTCAAGAGATTTAACACCACCAAAAGAATTAGTGGAAGCTGCTGAAAAAAATCAAATGCCAGTACTAATTTCTAAATTACCAACAACACGTTTATCCAGTGTGATTACTGATTACTTAGATTATAAATTAGCTGAACGTCAAAGTATTCACGGTGTTCTAGTAGAAATTTATGGAACAGGTATTTTACTAACAGGTAATTCTGGAATTGGTAAAAGTGAAACAGCTCTCGAATTGGTTCAAAGAGGTCACCGTCTAATTGCCGATGATCGTGTTGATGTTTTCCAACAAGATGAAAAGACTATCGTGGGTGAAGCGCCTTCAATTTTGAAACACTTGCTTGAAATTAGAGGCATTGGAATTGTTGATGTCATGAACTTGTTTGGTGTGGGTGCTGTTAGACAGTCTACACCGGTATCTTTAATTATTAATCTTGAAAATTGGGATCCAAAAGCATCTTATGATCGCTTAGGTTCAGCAGATGATTATCAAACAATTTTTGATGTAGACGTTCCTAAAATGACAATCCCAGTCAAAGTTGGACGCAATCTATCAATTATTATCGAAGTTGCGGCAATGAACTTTAGAGCTAAGAATCTTGGATTTGACGCAACTAAAGTATTTGAAAATCAATTAACAGAACTAATCGAAAAAAACAAGCAAGATAATCAAGGAGATGCAAACTAATGATCAACTTTTTACAATCATTATCTCCGGTTGCCTTCAATTTAGGCCCATTTAGTGTGCGTTGGTATGGTATTATTATCATGACAGGTGTGATTGTGGCTGTACTGATGGCAACAAACGAAGCCAAAAAACGTCAAATTATGCCTGATGACATCATCGATTTATTATTCTTTATTTTACCAATTGGTTTTATTGGTGCACGATTGTACTATGTTATTTTTCAGTGGTCTGAGTATGCGCACGAACCTGCTAAAATATTTATGATTTGGCAAGGTGGAATTGCAATTTACGGTGGGTTAATCGCTGGACTAATAACATTAATCGTTTATACATATTATCGACATCTTCCAACATGGTTATTGTTAGATATCATTACACCAGGTGTGATGTTGGCGCAAATCATGGGACGTTGGGGAAACTTTATGAATCAAGAAGCCTACGGTGCTGTCACTTCACTTGATTTTTTGAAGGGACTACATTTACCAGACTTTATCATTCAACAAATGTTTATTGATGGGGCTTATCGCCAACCCACATTCTTGTATGAATCTTTCTTTAACTTGATTGGATTAGTACTAATTCTAGTATTAAGACATAAAAGAATATTTAAACAAGGTGAAGTCGCTTTATCTTATGTACTGTGGTACTCAGTTGTAAGATTCTTTGTAGAAGGTATGCGAACTGATAGTTTGATGCTAGGCAGCATTCGTGTATCTCAAGCATTATCCATTGTTTTATTTGTTGCTGTAATTGCGATTATGATTTATCGTAGAAAAATTGTAAAACCTAAGCAGTATATTGATGGCAGTGGTTTTAAGTTTCCTTATAAACGTTAGTGAAAAGGGGTATTATCCATTATGAAAAAAATTACCGTGTTAGGATCAGGATCATGGGGAAGCACATTAGCTAATATCTTAGCTGAAAACGATTATGACGTTTGTCTTTATGGTATTGAAGAAAGTGTTGCTCGTGAAATTAATGAATCACAAACTAATGGTCGATATTTAGAAGGCTTTAAATTTAGTAAGCCAATTAAAGCAACAACAGACTTGGCTGAGGCTGTTAAAGATGCTTCAGGTATTTTGTTTGTTATTCCAACAGCAGCAATTGCAAGCGTGTCAAAACAATTGAAGCCGCTATTACCTACTGCTAAAAATCCTATTTTGATGAGTGCAACCAAGGGAATTGAACCCGGGACAAAACGTATTGTATCTCAAATCTTAGAACAAGAATTTGATAAAGAAGTAGTCCATGACTTAGTTGTAGTTTCAGGTCCAAGTCATGCTGAAAATGCTTCTCAAAAAGATTTAACAACACTTTCTGTTGCTTCGTATAATGAGGAAAATGCAAAAACGGTTCAAAAAATGTTTACGCGTGACTATGTTCGCCTTTACACAAATTCTGACCCTATTGGTGTTGAAGTTGGTGGTGCTATCAAAAACGTTCTAGCCCTAGCTGCTGGAATGATTGCAGGTAAGGGGTATGAAATTAACGCTTTAGCTGCTTTAATTACACGTGGTATCCGTGAACTAGCTTTAGTTGGTGAAGCTTTAGGCGGTCAAAAAGAAACTTTTTATGGCCTTTCAGGAATTGGTGATTTAATTGTGACTGCTTCTAGTTCTAATTCAAGAAACTGGCGTGCAGGTAAACAATTAGCTGAAGGTCAAAACTTAGATGATGTTGTCAACAACATGGGAATGGTTGTTGAAGGTGTCAAAACAGCTCAAGCTGTTCATGAACTAGCTGAAGAATTAGACTTAGATTTACCAATTTCAGAAGCAGTTTATCGTGTATTATACGAACAAACTAAAGTCGAAGATGAAATCACAAATATGATGCACCGTCCATTAAAACGTGAATTTCAATAATAGATTTTGCAAAATAAGTTGAGATAGTATATAATCTCTATATACTTATTTTTAGTAAGTGAGGAGATACTATGACAAAAAAATATGATGTTGTTGTAATTGGTGCTGGTCCTGGTGGATTGACCGCCGCGTTATACGCTTCTCGTTCTAATTTATCAGTTTTGATTTTAGATCGTGGTATTTATGGTGGTCAAATGAATAATACAGCTGATGTTGAAAATTACCCAGGGTTTGAAAATGTTAAGGGCCCTGAGTTAAGTGAAAAAATGTATGCTTCTGCTATCAAATTTGGTGCAGAGTATGGCTACGGTAATGTATCAGGAATTACTGACCATGGTGATCATAAAGTGATTCATACTGACGATGGCGATATTGAAACTTTAAGTGTTGTTATTGCAACAGGTGCACAACACAAACATTTAGGCGTACCGGGTGAAGAAGAGTATTCAGGTATGGGTGTTTCATACTGTGCCGTTTGTGATGGTGCATTCTTTAGAGATAAAGATGTTGTTGTTGTCGGTGGTGGAGACTCAGCCGTTGAAGAAGGTAT
This sequence comes from Holzapfeliella sp. JNUCC 80, assembly GCF_053667655.1. Classification (NCBI taxonomy): domain Bacteria; kingdom Bacillati; phylum Bacillota; class Bacilli; order Lactobacillales; family Lactobacillaceae; genus Holzapfeliella; species Holzapfeliella sp. JNUCC 80. Next base: position 372,762 of record NZ_CM132205.1, read on the forward strand.
TTACTTGACTCAATTAGCTAAGTCTGTCACTTTAATTCACCGTCGTTCAGAATTAAAAGCCCAACAAATTTTACAAGAACGTGCTTTTAAGAACGATAAAATGAACTTCATTTGGGATGCACAAGTTGAAACAATCGATGGCGATGGCCAAAAAGTAACGAGTGTAACCTACAAAGATAAAAACACTGGTGAACAGAAAAAAGTCGAAGCTTCAGGTGTCTTCATTTATGTTGGTATTTACCCAATCACAGAACCATTTAAAGATTTAGGAATTTTAAATGAAAACGGTTGGATTCAAACTGACGAACTTATGAAGACAAAGGTTCCTGGCATCTTTGCTGTTGGTGATGTACGTGAAAAAGCACTACGTCAAATTACGACAGCTGTTGGTGATGGTGGTAATGCAGGTCAACAAGTTTACGACTATATCCAAGAACTCAAACATTAAGATTTTTAAAAGCCTTGTTTAAGGCTTTTTTTTGTGACAATTCCAGGTATAATGGTTTTTAAGAGGAGTTGTTTTAATGAACTGGCAAGAAAACATTGCAATTTGGCAAGACAATCAGGCAAAATTACCTGATTACTTGAAACAAGAATTAGATAAAATACAAATAAATCATGAACAGGCAAAAGAAGCCTTCAGTACTAATTTAGAATTTGGGACTGCAGGAATGCGTGCCATTATGGGACCTGGATCTAATCGTCTAAACTTACTGACGGTTGGTCAAACAACAGAAGCTTTAGCACGTTTGATGGATCAGTTGTCTATCGAAAACAAAAAACGTGGTGTGGTTATTAGTTATGATTCACGTCTACACTCTGCAGAATTTGCGGCACATTGTGCCCAAATTTTAGGAAACCACCAAATTCCCGTTTATTTATTTGATGCGTTAAGACCAACACCTGAGTTATCTTTTGCGATTCGTCATCTGAATGCTTATGCTGGAATTATGATTACGGCTAGCCACAATTCTAAAGAATATAACGGTTACAAGATTTACGGTGAAGATGGTGGCCAAATGCCACCTAAGCATGTTCAAATTGTTATCGATGAAATGGCAAAAATTACCGACATTTTTAACGTCAAAACAGCGCCAATTGTCGAACTAGAAGCAGATGGGTTGCTAACTTACATTGGTGAAGATGTTGATCAAGCTTACTTGGAAAAATTGAAGACTGTTTCAATTGATGAAGAGTTAAACAAAGAACAAGGAAAAGACTTGAAAATTGTTTATACACCTCTTCACGGGACAGGTAAAATGTTGTACCGTCAAGTTTTTGAAATGAATCACTTTAAACAAGTTTACGTTGTTGCTAAACAAGCTATTTTAGATCCTGGCTTTTCAACAGTCAAAACCCCTAATCCAGAATTCATGGAGACTTTTGATTTAGCGAAAAAACAAGCGGATGAAGTGGCAGCTGATTTGATTATTGCAACTGATCCAGATGCTGACAGACTAGGTGTTGCTGTTAGAAACTCAGACCAAAAATTTGAAGTGCTAACAGGTAACCAAATTGCGGCAATCGTCACACAATATATTTTGGAATCTCGTCATCAGTTAGGACAATTAGCGCCTAATAGTGAAATTGTTAAAAGTATTGTTTCAAGTGAATTGCCTGCAAAAATTGCGGCTGACTATCAAGTGAGTTGTTGTGATGTGTTAACTGGATTCAAATATATTGGTGAAGAAATTGAACGACTAAACGAAACACAGTCAGGACACTTCCTATTTGGGTTTGAAGAAAGCTACGGGTACTTACTTAAAGACTTTGTTCGCGATAAAGATGCCATGCAAGCAGCTTTAATATTGGCTGAAACTGCTGCGTTTTATAAAGCTAAAAACAAAACATTGTATGATGCCATGCAAGATATTTATCAAAAATATGGTTACTTTGTTGAAAAGACCTATTCATTTGAATTTGAAGGACTAGATGGTGCTGCAAAGATGAAACAGTTAATGCAAAAGCTTCGCAGTCACTTGTTAACTGATTTGGATGGCACAACTGTTGTCAAAATAGAAGATTATTTAAGTCAAGTTAGTCATCAATCAGGTCAATCTAAAGACTTTACTGAGTATCCAAAAGCGGATGTTTTGAAATACTATCTTGAAGATGGTACTTGGCTTGCTTTGAGACCTTCTGGAACTGAACCAAAAATCAAATTATACATTGGTGTTGAGACAGCCAGTCAGCAAGAAGCGGACACAAAAATAGAAAATTATCAAAAGGCTTTTTTTGAGCTCATGACACAATAAGTCAGACTTTTGAAATAGTCATAATGACTGGCAAGTGCTAAACTATAATTACTGTGAAAGTTGGATATTATTATCCAACTTTTTTATATAGCTGAAGGGATGGGTGCAAGATGACTCCTGAAATTACTCAAAATAAATTTAAATTAAAATCAGATTATCAACCGGCCGGTGATCAAGGCCAAGCTATTGAAAAATTGGTCAAAGGTTTCAAAGACCACAAGAAAGAACAGATTTTGCAAGGGGCAACAGGAACGGGTAAAACGTTCACAATGGCTAATATTATTGAACAAGTTAATAAGCCCACGCTGATTTTGTCACATAACAAAACTTTGGCAGGCCAGTTGTACAGTGAGTTCAAAGAATTCTTCCCAGAAAATGCGGTGGAATATTTTGTTTCTTACTATGACTATTATCAGCCAGAAGCGTATGTGCCCTCATCAGATACGTACATTGAAAAAGATTCTGCCATTAATGATGAAATTGATCAATTACGCCATGCGGCAACTAGTGCACTATTACAACGAAATGACACGGTTATTGTAGCTAGTGTGTCGAGTATCTTTGGGCTAGGTGATCCAAAAGAGTACGCTAAACATATTATTTCACTTTCAACCGGCGCAGAAATGGAACGTAATGATTTGCTACGTCTGTTAGTAGAGAATCAATATGATAGAAATGACTATGACTTTCAACGTGGTCGTTTTCGTGTTCGTGGAGACGTCGTTGAAATTTTTCCAGCGGGATTCACACAAAATATTTACCGTGTTGAATTTTTCGGAGATGAAATTGATCGTATTGTAGAAGTGGACGCATTAACAGGCGAAAAAATAGCTGAAAAGAAAATAGTGACACTTTTCCCAGCGACTCACTTTACAACTAATGATGAGCAAATGGAAAAAGCCATTGCGCGTATTGAAAAAGAACTAAATGACCGTTTGACTGAATTAAAAAATGATAATAAGTTACTCGAAGCGCAACGTCTGGAACAGCGTACGCATTACGACATTGAAATGATGAAAGAGATGGGGTATACCAACGGGATTGAAAACTATTCTCGTCATATGGAAGGCCGTGCAGAAGGGGAACCACCTTATACATTGCTTGATTTCTTTCCAGATGATTTCTTGATTATGGTTGATGAATCACATGTAACGATGCCTCAAATTAGAGGGATGCATAATGGTGACCGCGCACGTAAGCAAATGTTAATTGACCACGGTTTTAGATTGCCGAGTGCTTTGGATAATCGACCATTAACACTAGAAGAATTTGAAGACCATGTTAATCAAATATTATATGTTTCAGCAACACCGGGAGATTATGAACTGAATCGAACACATGATATTGTTGAACAAGTTATTCGACCTACTGGATTGCTTGACCCTATTGTTCAGGTTCGTCCAATTATGGGACAAATCGATGATTTAGTAAGTGAAATTAACCAACGTGTTGAAAAAGATGAACGTGTCTTCATTACAACGTTAACGAAGAAAATGTCCGAAGACTTAACAGATTATCTGAAGGATTTAGGGATTCGTGTGAAATATCTGCATAGTGAAATTAAGTCACTTGAACGCACACAAATTATTCATGATTTAAGAAAAGGTGAATTCGATGTCTTAATCGGAATTAACTTGCTTAGAGAAGGACTAGACGTACCAGAAGTTTCTCTAGTAGCTATTTTGGATGCAGATAAAGAAGGATTTTTAAGATCTGAACGCCCATTGATTCAAACGATTGGTCGTGCTGCACGTAACCAAAATGGTGAAGTGATTATGTATGCTGATAAGATAACCAAATCAATGAAAATTGCGATAGTTGAAACACACCGTCGTCGTGAAATTCAAGAAGCTTACAACGAAAAACATCATATTACCCCTAAGACCATTATCAAACCAATTCGCGATGTTATTTCAGTTAACGAGAAATCAAGTGATAAATCTGATGACAAGAAATTAACTGATTTTGACTTTTCTGAAATGACTAAAGATCAAAAACAGGCATTAATCGGCGATTTGACTACACAAATGGAAGGTGCTGCTCAAAAACTTGATTTTGAAACAGCTGCTAATTTGAGGGATGCAATTTTAGAATTACAAGGAGAATGAGATTAAATGTTAAATGACAAAATCATTATTCATGGCGCACGTGAACATAATTTAAAAAATATTGATCTAACAATACCTAAAAATCAATTAGTTGTTGTGACTGGGTTATCGGGTTCTGGTAAAAGTTCATTAGCTTTTAATACACTTTATGCCGAAGGTCAACGTCGTTACGTTGAATCATTATCCAGTTATGCTAGACAGTTTTTAGGACAAATGGATAAGCCGGATGTTGATTCAATTGATGGGTTAAGTCCTGCCATTTCAATTGACCAAAAAACAACGTCAAAAAACCCACGATCGACGGTTGGGACTGTAACTGAAATTAATGACTATTTAAGATTATTGTGGGCTCGTGCAGGAGAACCGATTTGTCCTAACGATGGCACTAAAATCACCAGTCAATCTGTTGATCAAATTACGGATCAAGTGCTTGAATTACCAGAGCGTACAAAACTACAGGTGGTTGCACCCATTGTTAAACAAAAAAAGGGACAACATAAAAAAGCTTTTGAGCATATTCAAAAACAAGGTTATGTACGTTTGTTAGTTGATGGTGAGCAATATGATATTGCTGATGCTTTGGAGCTAGATTTAGATAAAAATAAAAAACATGATATTAGTATTATCGTTGACCGTATTGTCGTTAAAGACGGTGTGCGTTCACGATTATTTGACTCAATTGAAACAGCACTAAAGATGTCTGAAGGCTATGTCAATATTGATGTAATTGGCAAAGAAATGTTAATTTTTTCAGAGCATAATGCGTGTCCAATCTGTGGTTTTACTGTAGGTGAATTAGAGCCTCGTCTGTTTTCATTCAATGCACCTTTTGGTGCTTGTGAAGACTGCGATGGGTTAGGATCAAAACTTGAAGTAGACTACGATTTAGTTGTTCCTGATGATACAAAAACATTAGCCGAGGGTGCTATCGAACCTTGGAATCCAATCAGTTCAAACTATTACCCTGAAATGTTACGCCAGTTTGCTGAACAATTTGAAATTTCAATGGACAAACCTTTTAAAAAGCTCACAAAGAGACAACAAGACTTAGTCTTGAATGGGGCTGATAAGCCTTTTCATTTTCATTATGAAAGTGATTTTGGCCGTGTTAAAGATGTTGAAACAGTTTTTGAAGGTGTCATGACTAATATCAAGCGCCGTTATCATGAGACAAATAGTGAATTCACACGCGAACAAATGAGAAAATACATGACAGAATTAACCTGTCAAACTTGTCACGGATCTCGATTAAACCGCCAAGCTTTAAGTGTGAAAATCGATGGCAAAAATATTGCTGAAGTTTCTGATTATTCAATCTTTAATACTTTTGACTTTTTTAATCATGTGACATTGCCTGAAAAGGAAATGACAATCGCCAAGCCTATTTTGAAAGAGGTTAAAGATCGCCTAGACTTTTTAATTAATGTAGGATTGGATTATCTTACTTTATCTCGTTCAGCAGGAACGCTTTCAGGTGGGGAGGCACAACGTATTCGTTTAGCCACTCAAATTGGTTCTAATCTATCAGGTGTCTTATATATTTTGGATGAACCTTCAATTGGATTACATCAAAGAGATAATGATCGTTTGATTGAATCCCTTAAACAAATGCGAGATTTAGGGAATACATTGATTGTTGTAGAACATGATGAAGACACAATGAATGCAGCGGATTATCTCATTGACATGGGACCAGCTGCAGGAATTGACGGTGGTTATGTAACGGCTGCAGGAACCCCTAAGGAAGTTGAAAAGAACCCAGCGTCATTAACTGGACAATATTTATCTGGTAAGAAACGAATTGACATACCAAAGGAACGTCGTCTTGGAAATGGTGAAATAATTAGTGTAAAAGGCGCTAGTGAAAATAACTTAAAAGATGTAAACGTTGATTTTAAATTAGGAACATTTACAGCTGTTACAGGTGTATCAGGATCAGGAAAATCAACTCTGGTTAACACTGTGTTGAAGCGTGCTTTAGCTCAAAAATTGAATAATAATCACGAAAAGCCAGGTAAATTCAAAGAAATTACAGGATATGACAACATTGAAAAGCTAATTAATATTGATCAAAGCCCAATCGGTCGTACCCCTAGAAGTAATCCAGCAACTTACACAAGTGTTTTTGATGATATTCGTGATTTATTTGCTAAGACAAACGAAGCTAAACTTCGTGGTTATCAAAAAGGCCGTTTTTCATTCAATGTAAAAGGCGGAAGATGTGAGAATTGTCGTGGTGATGGGATTATCAGAATTGAAATGAACTTCTTACCAGATGTGTATGTACCTTGTGAAGTTTGTCATGGGACGCGTTATAATTCTGAAACACTAGAAGTGAAGTACAAGGATAAAAATATTTCTGAAGTGTTAGAGATGACGATTAAAGAATCTCTTGAATTTTTTGATAATATTCCAAAAATTAAACGCAAACTCCAAACCATTGAAGATGTTGGTTTAGGTTATGTTAAATTAGGTCAATCGGCTACGACACTTTCAGGTGGTGAAGCCCAACGGATGAAACTCGCTTCAGAGTTGTACAAAAAATCAAGTGGGAAAAATCTTTATATTTTAGATGAACCGACAACAGGGTTGCATACTGATGATATTAATCGTTTGCTTACGGTATTACAGCGTTTGGTAGATCAAGGAAACACGGTCTTGGTAATTGAACATAATTTAGATGTGATAAAAAATGCGGATCAATTAGTCGACTTAGGTCCCGAAGGTGGAGAAGGTGGCGGAACAATCGTTGCACTGGGGACACCAGAAGAAGTTGCTCAAAATGCTGAAAGTTATACAGGTTATTATTTAAAAAAATATCTCAATCAAAACTAATTATTAATTAGTTGCTTCAAAAGAAACACCCGGGTGTGTTATAATATTTGGGTCTATTTAGGAGGGGTCGCCATGGTTAATAATAAAAAACAGTTGGTCATCATTACAGGAATGTCTGGTGCAGGTAAAACTGTTGCTATTCAAAGCTTTGAAGATATGGGGTACTTTGTCGTTGATAATTTGCCGCCAAAGCTTTTGCGCAAATTTTGGAATTTGATGTTTGAATCAGGCCATATTGACAAAGTTGCTGTTGTGATTGATTTGAGATCAAGAGATTTGGATAACGAACTACTTGATGCGGTTTCTATTCTTGAAACTAAAGAAGAAGTTCAGTCAAAAATTATTTATCTCAACGCTTCAAATGAAGTTTTGGTTAAGCGATATAATCAAACCAGACGTAGCCATCCTTTAGCAATGTCAGGTCGTCTTTTAGACGGGATTAACAAAGAACGTCAGCTGCTAATGCCAGTTATGCAGCATGCTGATTTAATAATTGATACGTCAAACATTAAGCCCAAACAGTTAAGACAGCGACTAATTGAGCAGACTAAGGGGGAAGATTTATCTGATATCTTTCACATTGAAGTTATGAGCTTTGGTTTTAAATATGGGTTGCCAATTGACGCTGATTTAGTTTTTGATGTTCGATTTTTACCTAATCCATACTATATTCCAGAAATGAAACCGTTAACGGGGCTACAAAAACCGGTTGCAGAATATGTTTTGACACAAAAAATGACCACAGATTTTTATGACAAACTGTGGGAATTATTAATCACAATTATTCCTGGCTATATTAAAGAAGGTAAAACTAATTTGACGATTGCTATTGGTTGTACTGGTGGGCAACATCGATCAGTTGCATTAGCGGAAAAGCTCGGTAAGGAACTAATGAAAGACTATCCAACGGATATTACGCATCGAGAAATTTGGCGTTATCAAGGAGAACAATTATGAGCTCAAAAAAAGTTGTCGTTATTGGCGGCGGAACAGGGCTATCAGTAATTTTGAACTCATTAAAAGATTCAGATATTGAATTAACAGCAGTGGTGACAGTTTCAGATGATGGTGGGTCTTCCGGCATTATTCGAGATTATATTAATGTCGTCCCACCTGGTGATATTCGAAATGTTATGGTATCTCTTTCAACATTACCAAAAGATCAGCTAGATTTATTTCAGTATCGTTTTAAGAGCCAAGATGACTTTTTTTCAGGTCACGCATTAGGGAATTTGATTATAGCTGCACTTTCAGAGATGACAAATGATATGTTTGAATCTATTCAGTATTTATCAAAGCTAATGAAGATAGATGGCAACGTTTATCCGGTTTCAAATAGTCCCTTGATTTTAAATGCTGAATTTGAAGATGGTACAGTTGAAAGCGGGGAAAGTCATATTGTGACTTTTGATAAACAAATAAAGTCAGTTTGGGTAACTGATCCAGCCCGTAAAGATGAAGTACCCAAAGCAGTAACTGAAGTTATTGATGCGATTGAACAGGCTGATTTGGTTATTTTAGGACCGGGAAGCCTCTTTACTAGCATTCTACCTAATGTTGTCATTCCTAACGTGCGTCAAGCCTTAGCACAAACGCAAGCTGATATTACCTATATCTGCAACATTATGACTCAAGAAGGCGAAACGGAGTGCTTGACTGATTATAACCATCTTGAAATTATCAACCGTCATCTTAAAACGCGCACGGTTGATACTGTTTTAGTTAATAACCGCCAAATCCCTCAAAAAATAGTCCACCAAAATTCACCTAAAGGATACCTCAAACCTGTTGAGCATGATGAAGAAGCCTTATTAAATAATGGCGTCAAAGTTATCTCAGGCGATTTTTTGGATATCAAAAATAAAAATATTTACCATGATGGGGTAAAAGTAAGAAACGCAATATTAGATTTATTATAGAAGGAGAAGCGCATGGTAGCATCTTATGCAAGCCAAGTTAAAAAAGAGCTTGCGTCACTAGAAGTTAACGATGAGCATGCCAAATCTGAACTAGCCGCATTCATCAGAATGAGCGGTTCAATTTCAATTGGTCATAAAAGGCTACAACTTAATGTTATAACTGAACATCCAGCCACAGCTCGACGCTTATTTTCCTTGATGAAAAAAGTATATAATATTGAACCTGAAATTATTGTTTCAAGAAAAATGAAACTCAAAAAGAATAACCAGTACGTTGTTAGAATTAAAGAAAAAGTGTCAGAAATATTAGATGACTTAAAAATCATGAAGCCTAATTCTTTTGATATTAGTACAACGATTCCACAACGTGTTATTGACAGCCAGCAAGATAGCATTTGTTATTTAAGAGGGGCATTTTTGACAGGTGGCAGTATTAACAATCCTGAAACTAGTCGATATCACTTGGAAATTTACTCAAATCATCGTAATCACAATGAAGCAATCGCCAAAATTATGAATAAATTTAGTTTAAATGCTAAGACTACGCAAAGGCGAAGTGGTTACATCACCTATCTAAAAGGTGCAGAACAGATTGCTGAATTTTTAAATATTACAGGCGCAACAAGTGCGATGCTAGCTTTTGAAGATTTAAGAATTATGCGAGACATGAGAAATTCGGTTAATCGCTTAGTGAATTGTGATACTGCTAACTTGAAGAAAACAGCAAATGCTGCGGCCAGACAAGTTGAAAATATCAGTTTAATCGAGCAGACTTATGGATTAGATATGTTACCAGAAAAACTACAAGTTTTAGCTTCATTTAGATTAAAAAATCAAGAAATGTCACTAAAAGAACTAGCTGCAAAAATTCCAGATGGTCCAATTTCAAAATCTGGAATCAATCATAGATTTAAAAAGCTAAATGATATTGCAGACAAGATTAGAACAGAATAAATAAATTGGAGAATCGGTTATGGATAATGAAATTATTCTAGGAGAGCAGCTATGCTTTTCGATTTATCAAGCAGATAAATTTTTTAAGAGATTTTACTCAAAAGCACTAGAGCCTTTTAATTTGACGTATGCACAATACATTGTAATGCTTGCTTTATACGAGCATGAATCAATGTCTGTAAAAGAGCTGGGTGAAAATGTAGGCCTTGATAGTGGAACGCTAACACCTTTATTAAGAAGGCTTGAAAAGCTTGATTGGGTTAAGCGTCGTCATTCTTCAGAAGATGAACGTCGATTAGTGTTGAAGCCAACACCTTCAGCTCTTAAAAAGCGTCAAGAGTTGTATGATCATCTCAACTTTTGTTTGAGTAAATTAGACTTAACACCAGAACAATATCAATCATTGAGAGAAACGATGACACAATTAGGTTCAAAACTATCAAAAATCAGTTTTGAAATATAAAAAAACACGCCTCAATTTTATGAGGCGTGTTTTTTATTGATTGAATTATCATTAACGTTTGTTAGTCATGATTTCGTCAATCAAACCGTATTCTTTTGCTTCTGGTGCAGTTAGATAATGATCACGTTCAGTATCTTTTTGAATAGTTTCAATATCTTGTCCAGTTGCATCAGCTAAAATTTTGTTCATTTTTTTACGTGTTTTTAGGATTTCTTCAGCAGCAATTTCAATTTCAGTTGCTTGTCCTTGAGCACCACCAAGAGGTTGGTGAATTAAAACTGTTGAGTTAGGTAAAGCAAAACGTTTACCTTTTGTTCCACCTGCAAGTAGGACACTGGCCATTGACGCAGCCATACCTGTTGCAATTGTTTGAACATCAGCTTTAATGAAGTTCATTGTATCTAAAATAGCTAATCCAGAAGTGATAACCCCACCAGGTGAGTTAATGTAGATTGAGATATCTTTTTCAGAATCTTGGGCATCCAAGAAAAGTAATTGTGAAATAATTGAATTAGCCATTTGGTCATTAACTTCTCCAGATAGCATGATGATACGATCTTTAAGTAAACGAGAATAGATATCGTAAGAACGTTCACCACGAGAAGTTTGTTCAATAACTGTTGGTATAAGCATATTTTAAGTGCCTCCTTTTAGTAATTAGCACTCTTTTAAGTACTGTGCTAATTTAATCATAAAATAAGAATAAGGTCAATATGCAATGACTAAATTTACTAAGCTAAAACCAGCTGTATTCTAAATTAAACTGGCGTTTTTATACTAAAATATGATATCTTAAATTTATATTAAGTATTATAATAAAACATTATTTGTGTGAGAGGGTTTACAATGAAAAGCAAAATTATGCTAGTTGTGATGAGCTTTGCACTCTTAGTGAGTGGTATTTTTATGACCAGTCATCAAGAGACTGTCAAAGCTGAAGAAAAAAAAGTTTACCAGATTGGGACTGATGTAACGTATCCACCTTTTGAGTTTGCTAATTCAAGCAATACAGAGTACATAGGAATCGATATTGATATAATAAAAGCAGTTGCTAAGGCTGAAAATTTTGAGGTTAAGATTTTACCACTGGGCTTTAGTGCTGCAGTTCAAGCACTTGATACAGGTCAAGTAGATGGTGTGATTGCTGGGACAACAATTACTGCTGACCGTGAGAAGAAAATGGACTTTGGAACACCATATTTCAACACAGGGGCAGTTTTTGTAACGGCACAAAATAATGATTCAATCAAGTCCATGGAAGATGCTAGAGGTAAAAGAGTCGCAGTTAAAACAGGGACAGCCGCTGCTAACTATGGTATTGAACAAGCTAAAAAATATGACTTTACAGTTGTAACATTTGATGACACTAATTCCATGTATCAAGATGTTTTGACTGGTAATTCTGCTGGTTTGTTTGAAGATATGCCGGTTATTACCTATGCTATTAACCAAGGGACAGCTTTAAAGGTATCTTCAGAAGCTAACACAACAGGTCAGTATGGTTTTTCAGTTAAAAAAGGTCAAAATCAAGAATTACTGGAAGCCTTCAATAAAGGTCTTGAAAAAATTAAGCAGAGTGGCGAATACGATCAAATCGTGTCACGTTACTTAGGAAAAGACGCTTTAGAATTACAAAAGCAACAAAAAGAAAGTGAAAGTACTTTTGGAGGGTTGCTAAAAGTTAACGGTACTGCATTATTAGATGGACTAAAAGAAACAATGGCATTGACGATTATGGCCATTTTCTTTGCAACTATTTTTGGAATTGTCTTCGGATTAATGGGCGTTGTTCCAAGTAAAATCTTAAATGGCATTTCAACGACAGTTATTTACATTTTCCGTGGATTGCCATTACTAGTACTGGCATTGTTCATTTATACAGGTATCCCAAGCTTAACAGGGGTAAAAATTCCAGCTGTTGTTGCCGGAATTATCACCTTAATGTTCAATGAAGGGGCTTATACAGCGGCCTTCATTGCAGGTGGGATTAAGTCTGTTGATAAAGGACAAATGGAAGCAGCGCGTTCACTTGGATTGCCATTTGGTAAAGCCATGAGACGAGTTGTGCTACCACAAGGAATTAAGTTAATTATTCCATCATTTATCAACCAATTCATTATCACATTGAAAGATACATCAATCTTATCAATCATCGGATTAGTTGAACTAACACAAACAGGTAAGATTATCATTGCTAGAAATCTTGAAGGATTCAAAGTTTGGGCAATTATCGCACTGATTTACTTAGTAATCATTACCTTATTAACATGGGCTTCTAAATATGTAGAAAGAAGGTTGAACAAATAATGGCTAAAAAAACCGAAAACATTATTAAAGTTCGTGACTTACAAAAAAGTTATGGCGACAATCACGTAATTAAAGGCGTTGATTTAGACGTTAAACGTAACCAAGTTGTGGTTATTATTGGACCTTCTGGATCAGGTAAAAGTACTTTCTTGAGAATGCTAAACCATTTAGAGGAACCAACAGGCGGAAACATTAATATTGATGGTCATGACTTGAACAGTAAAGAAACTGACATCAATAAAGTCCGTGAAAAAATCGGCATGGTGTTTCAACACTTTAACTTATTTAATAATTTAAATGTTCTAGATAACTTAACTTTAGCACCAAGAGAACTAGGCTTAATGAGTCAAGAAGAAGCTGAAAAGAAAGCGCGTCAATATCTTAAACGTGTGGGTCTAAGTGACAAAGCAGAAGTCAAAGTTGACTCACTATCAGGTGGACAAAAGCAACGTGTCGCAATTGCGCGTTCACTTGTAATGAACCCAGATGTGATGCTTTTTGATGAACCAACAAGTGCGTTAGATCCTGAAATGGTTGGCGATGTTTTAGGTGTTATGAAAGACGTGGCTAAAGAAGGAATGACCATGCTTGTGGTTACTCACGAAATGGGATTTGCTAAAGAAGTGGCAGATCACGTGCTATTCTTTGATCAAGGACACATTATTGAACAGGGAACACCTGAACAAATCTTTGATCATCCACAACACAAACGAACACAAGACTTTTTATCAAAAGTGCTATAATCAAAAAGCTACCGCGATATCGCGGTAGCTTTTTTTAATTGTTAATGTTTTTTAAGAATGCGTTGAACATGGCCTGGCTTTCGTTAATAAAGAAGTTGTCAGGAGTAACTTGAGCAACCGTTGTCGTTTGGAAATGAAGACCTTCGGTTGGTAGTCCCCAAATGAATAAGTTTTTAACCAATTTATCTTCATGGTTGATAACTTGATTAGTTTTACGATCGACGGCAATAGCACCTGTCTGCAAGTCGTCGTCGTTGTTGAGTTTATGTGGTTTGATTGTGGTGTTCAACAGTTCCTTGTAAACAGGGTCATGTGCAGTGATAACAGATTCTTTAGGTAAACGGCTTTCGATTAATGTTGTCGCTTTGATATTGTGCCAGTGATTTTTAATCATAAATTGGTTATCAAAAGGTTTAAATTCAACAGGTGGTGCAATGAAATGGACAATATTAGCCCTGACAAGTGCTTCTAGCTCTAATAAACGTGTCACAGCAGGACCAGCAGCTAAAAAGTTATTCAGTGACTTGAAGCTACCCAAGAATTGGTTGACGTAATCTGATGGATCAAATAAATCATTTTCGATAATAAAACGAATACTCTTTCTAAGATCACGAATCATTTCAAGTGTTGTTGCCAGTGGACTAGTTTGATTACCTCGTAAAGCTTCTGTTGCATCGTGAAACAAAAAGTTTCCGATAGTAGAGGTGAAGTCGTCTAAATCACTAGGTTTGATTTCTGCTTCGGGTTGGATTAACTTATCAAAATTAAAGAGACGGTGAGGTAAAAATTGTTTTTTGATATTGTCATCAAGATGGCCGTTAGATAATTGATTGAAAATTTCTTTTTGACTTAGATTAGGTAGACTTTTTGTGTAGTACACATAGGCTAAATCCTTTACCATCAATTTAAGAAATGTTTGATAGGACAAGCTAGAAGGGTTAAGTGTTTTGAGATAGGAGCGTGTTAAAAATTTTGGTGTCATTGTCCCAGTTAAACTTTTTTCATAGTTTCCTTTAGCATGAGAAGGGTAACCACGTCTTGAAAAGCCATACATAAGTGGTTCTTGACCGCTTTTGTGATAATGGTATCGACCTTTGTCATCTATTGAGAAGTGGCCGCCTCGACCTTGAGTTAAGAGTGTCACGTAATCATAAAAGGTTAATCCTAAACCACGTAAAATTACTTTTTCTTGTGGCTTAATTGTTTCAAGGTTAGTTAAACTAGGATTTTTAGCTGGAATATAAGTAAGATTATGGTTAGCAGCAAAGTCAATTAACCTATCTTCGGATTTTGTAAGTGTATTTAGTGGAAATCCAGTTGCCATAAATACTGCTGAAAAAGAATCTGTAAAACTTGAAGTCTGAACTTCAAACAAATTAGAAGAAGTAACGGTAACACTTGTAACTTCTTGATTAATAAAATTAATAGAAATATTCTTTTGTGTAAGGGTATCAACTAGCTTTTTAAAAGCCCATTTAGCATAGATACCGAATAAACTTCTTGAAGCATAATCAGTGACAGACAACATTTCAGCTTCGGTTAAAAGTGCTTCTTTTTGACTAGGTGTCAGTTGTGAATCTTTAATAGCTAAAGAACTACGTGGTGATTTAATCCAGTCAAAAAAACTAGGAGACTCTGATGTGTTTTGGCTAAATAAAGTTGCCTGACCACACGGGGTATTCATAATTAAAAGATGATTTTGGTCAGCTATCCAAACACTACCCCCTATATCAAAAGAATCAAAGACGATAACGTCTAATGATTCATGACTTAGCTGTTCACTATTCAAGTTGATTTGATCAAGTGTCGAAATTCCCCGAGGACCAGCCCCAACAATTGCAATTTTCATAATTAAACCTACTTTCTTATTCACTATATAATGATTACCTATATTTTAACATTTTTAAACTAATAAAAAACCGCCAAGCACTCAATAAGAATGCTTGGCGGTTTAAGAATGATGCACCTCCTGGGAGTTGAACCCAGATTTCAAGAACCGGAATCTTGCGTGCGATCCATTACACTAAAGGTGCGACACAACGAGAATTATAACAATAAAATTATAAATAGCCAACAAATTAAAAAATAAACTTTTCACTTGAAAAGAATTTTTATAGTTGGTATACTCTACTTGTCGAATGAAGGAGATAGCAAAAAAGCTACTTCTTAATTTTTTGAAATTAATGGGTCACTCAACGACATCTAAGGGACGTTTTGAGACCCAAAAGGAGTGCCGTTCATGTTAAATAATTTATCGTGGATTGAGAATATCGCTCCGGATTTCTTAAAGGTCATTCGACAGCGATATGAAATTTTACAACAAATTTCATGGCTTTCTCCAGTTGGAAGGCGGTCTTTAGCAGTTAAACTTGGGCTTTCTGAAAGAAGTATGCGTACTGAAACAGAATATCTTAAACAAGTTGGACTGATAGATATTGGCCGTCGAGGGATGACTTTAACTGAGAAAGGTGAGCAAACGTTAGAACAATTAGCACCAGTAATTGCTAAAGTATATAACGTAAGTCAGATAGAATCTGACTTAGCTGCACATTTACAAATCGCTCGTGCGGTGATTGTTCCGGGTAATACCGATGTTCAGCCACACCTTTCAAAATCATTAGGTGATGCACTTAATGATGCATTAAAGTTGTTGTTACCACTTGGGCATAATATCATTACTGTTTTCGGTGGTGTGACAATGTCTAGTGTAGCTTCACAGCTCTCACCAACTCTGAACCGACATCGAGACCTGCTATTTGTTCCTGGTCGAGGTGGATTAGGGGAGTCAGTTGAAATTCAAAGTAATACCGTTTGCCAAATGATGGCAAACAGTACACATTCACATTATCGGACTTTGTATTTACCTGAGAATGTTAGTTCTGAGGCGATGAAGTCTTTAATCAAAGATGAAAATATTGGTGATGTGCTAGACTTTATTTCAAATAGTGACGCTGTAATTCACAGCATCGGGGATGCACAAATAATGGCAAAGCGTCGAGGCTTGAGTCTTGAGACAAGATCGATGTTGACAGAAAAGAAAGCCGTTGCTGAATGCTTTGGGTACTTCTTCAATCAGCAAAGTCAAATGATATATAAGATACCCAGAATTGGTTTGCAATTAGAGGATCTTAATCGAATACCCCGTGTTTTTGCTGTAGCTGCTGGTCAAAGTAAGGCCTTAGCTATTGAAGCATACATGAAACATGCGCCTAGTCAGTCATGGTTAATTACTGACGAGGGTGCCGCTAACTCGATTTTAAAAGGGAAATAATGCCCCTTTAAAATAATTTTACATAATTCCTAAGGAGGAACTGTTATGACAGTAAAAATTGGTATTAACGGATTTGGACGTATTGGTCGTTTAGCATTTCGTCGTATTCTTGAATTAAACTCAAGCGATATCGAAGTTGTTGCAATCAATGACTTAACAAGTCCATCATTATTAGCTCACTTATTAAAATATGACTCAACTCATGGTACATTAAACCATGAAGTTAGTGCTACAGAAAACGCAATCGTGGTTGACGGTAAAGAATACCACGTATACGCAGAACCTCAAGCACAAAACATTCCTTGGGTTAAAAACGATGGTGTTGACTTCGTACTAGAATGTACAGGTTTCTACACATCAAAAGCAAAATCACAAGCTCACTTGGATGCAGGTGTTAAACGTGTATTAGTTTCAGCTCCAGCTGGAAGCGATCTAAAAACAATCGTTTACAACGTTAACGATGACACATTGACATCAGAAGATACAATCGTATCAGCTGGTTCATGTACAACAAACTGTTTAGCTCCAATGGCTAACGCTCTAGACAAAGAATTTGGTCTTGAAGTTGGTACAATGACAACAGTTCACGCATACACATCAACACAAATGATTCTTGATGGTCCAGTTCGTGGTGGAGACCCTCGTGGTGCTCGTGCTGCTGCTGCAAACACAATCCCTCACTCAACAGGTGCTGCTAAAGCTATCGGTTTAGTTGTTCCTAGTGTGAACGGTAAATTACAAGGACACGCACAACGTGTACCAGTTGTAGATGGTTCATTAACAGAATTAGTAACAATTTTAGACAAAAAAGTTACTGCTGACGAAGTTAACGAAGCAATCAAGAAATACACAGAAAACAACCCAAGTTTTGCTTGGAACGAAGATTCAGTAGTATCAAGCGATATCATCGGTACAACTGCTGGTTCAGTTTTCGACCCAACTCAAACAGAAGTTACAACTGCTGGTGACAAACAACTAGTTAAAACAGTTGCTTGGTACGACAATGAATACGGATTTACATGTCAAATGGTTCGTACTCTATTGAAATTCGCAGCTCTTTAATTAGATATTCCAACTTTTAATAACTAGTTTGGAGTTAAAGGCGGAGGGAGATTAACTCCTTCCGCCTTTTTTAAAGAAATTTTGGAGGTAAATCATGGCTAAATTAACTATTTCTGATGTTAATGTAAAAGATAAAAAAGTTCTTATTCGTGCTGACTTTAACGTGCCTATTAAAGATGGTGTTATTGGAAACGATAACCGTATCGTTGCAGCACTTCCAACAATTAAATACGTTCTAGAAAATGGTGGAAAAGTTATCTTACTTTCTCACTTAGGTCGTATTAAATCTGACGAAGACAAAAAAGCTTTAACATTAAAACCTGTTGCAGAACGTTTAAGTGAGTTACTTGAACAAGATGTTACATTTGTTCCTACAAATGAAGGTAAAGAACTAGAAGATGCTGTTAACAATTTAGGTGACGGCCAAGTTCTATTAATGGAAAACACACGTTTCCAAGATATCGATAACGATTTTGGTAAACGCGAAAGTAAAAACGATCCTAAATTAGGTGAATACTGGGCATCATTAGGTGATGTATTCGTAAACGACGCTTTCGGTACTGCTCACCGTGCTCACGCATCTAACGTTGGTATTTCTGAAGCTATGAAAGCTGCTGGTAAACCAGTTGCTGCTGGTTTCCTAATGGAAAAAGAAATCAAATTCTTAGGTGAAGCTGTTGATAACCCAGTTCACCCATTCGTAACTATCTTAGGTGGTGCGAAAGTTTCAGATAAAATCGGTGTTATTGAAAACTTAATTCCAAAATCAGACCATATTTTAATCGGTGGTGGAATGGCTTACACATTCTTAGCTGCTAAAGGTCACAACATTGGAAAATCATTATTTGAAGAAGATAAATTAGACCTTGCAAAAGAACTAATTGAAAAAGCTGGCGACAAATTAGTATTACCAGTTGATAACATTGCCGCAGCAGAATTCTCAAATGATGCAGCTCACGAAGTTGTTGGGGAAGATATTCCTGATGGCCAAATGGGTCTTGACATTGGTCCTAAATCAATTGCACTATTCAAAGAAAAACTAGCAAATGCTAGAACAGTTGTTTGGAATGGACCAATGGGTGCATTTGAAATGAGTAACTTTGCTGAAGGTACTCTAGAAGTAGGTCGTGCTTTAGGTGCATTGAAAGATGCAACTACAATCATCGGTGGTGGTGATTCAGCAGCAGCAGCTATTCAATTAGGTATTGCTGACCAAATCACTCACATTTCTACTGGTGGTGGTGCTTCTCTAGAATACTTAGAAGGACAAGAATTACCAGGAATTGCTTCAATTTCTGATAAATAATATCAATTCGGAGGTTTTTAAGATATGCGTACACCAATTATCGCAGGAAACTGGAAATTAAATAATAACCCAGAAGAAACAACAAAATTTGTTGAAGCTGTTAAAGATCAACTACCTGCTTCAGATAAAGTTGAATCAGTTATTGCTGCACCAGCAGTAGACCTTTCAGCATTACTTGCAGCAGCAAAAGGTTCAAACCTTAAAGCAGCAGCAGAAAATGCATACTTTGAAGATGCAGGTGCTTTCACAGGTGAAACAAGTCCTAAAGTTCTTTCAGAAATGGGAATTTCATACGTTGTTATCGGACACTCAGAACGTCGTGAATACTTCCACGAAACAGATGAAGATGTAAACAAAAAAGCTCACGCTATTTTCAACAACAACATGACACCTATCATTGCTGTTGGTGAAACTTTAGAACAACGTGAAGCTGGTGAAACAGATGCATTTGTTGGTGGCCAAGTTAAAGCAGCTCTTAAAGGGCTATCAGCTGATCAAGTTGCTAGTTTAGTTGTTGCTTACGAACCAATCTGGGCAATCGGTACAGGTAAAACTGCTACAAGCGAACAAGCTCAAGAAACAGTTCACGCAATCCGTGAAACTATTCGTGCAGAATTCGGTGACGAAGCTGCTGATAAAGTTCGTTTACAATACGGTGGTTCTGTAAAACCAGATAGCATCAAAGAATTAATGGCTCAACCAGATATCGATGGTGGTCTTGTTGGTGGTGCTAGTTTAGATCCAGAATCATTCTTAGCATTAGTAAACTACCAAGATTAATTAAACAAAAGGTTTAATAATTCATCGAAATAGTATAAAATATACTTGTATAATAAAGATTAAAGGAGATAATGAAATGTCTGTAATTACTGATATTTTAGGTCGCGAAGTTTTAGATTCACGTGGAAACCCAACTGTTGAAGTTGAAGTTTACACAGAAATGGGTGGCTTCGGTCGCGCAATCGTTCCATCAGGTGCTTCTACAGGTGAACACGAAGCTGTAGAATTACGTGATGGTGATAAATCACGTTTTGGTGGTAAAGGTGTATTGAAAGCTGTAGAAAACGTAAATACACAAATCGCTAAAGCAGTTATTGGTTTAGATGTTACTGACCAACGCGGTATCGACAAAACAATGATCGAACTAGATGGTACAGAAACAAAAAGTAAATTAGGTGCTAACGCTATTTTAGGTGTTTCACTAGCTGCTGCTCACGCTGCTGCTGATGAACTTGGCTTACCTCTTTACGAATACTTAGGTGGACCAAACTCATACGTTATGCCAACACCTATGATGAACGTTATTAACGGTGGGGAACACGCTGACAACAACGTTGACTTCCAAGAATTCATGATTATGCCTGTTGGTGCTAAAAGCATTCACGAAGCTGTTCGTATGGGTGCAGAAACATTCCATTCACTACAAGCTATCTTGAAAGAACGTGGCGACAGCACAGCTGTTGGTGACGAAGGTGGATTTGCTCCTAACCTTGAAAACAACGAAGCTCCATTTGAAATCCTTGTTGAAGCTATCCAACGTGCTGGCTACAAACCTGGTGAACAAATCGCTATCGCATGTGACGTTGCTGCTTCAGAATTCTACGATGCAGAAAAACGTAAATACGTTACAGTTGCTGACAACAAAGAATACACAGCTGAAGAATTTACTTCATTGCTTGAATCACTTGTTGAAAAATACCCACTTATCTCAATTGAAGATCCATTGGATGAAAACGAATGGGATGACTGGAAAACACTTACAGATCGTCTAGCTAAGAAAGTTCAAATCGTTGGGGATGACTTATTCGTAACAAACACTTCATACCTAGAAAAAGGTATCGAAATGGGTGTTGCAAACTCAATCCTTATCAAAGTTAACCAAATCGGTACTTTAACAGAAACATTTGACGCTATCGAAATGGCTAAAGAAGCTGGTTACACAGCTATCGTATCTCACCGTTCAGGTGAAACAGAAGATACAACAATCGCTGACCTAGTTGTTGCTACAAACGCTGGTCAAATCAAAACAGGTTCATTAAGCCGTACAGACCGTATTGCTAAATACAACCAATTGATGAGAATCGAAGAACAACTTGGCGATACTTCAAAATACAAAGGTATCAACAGTTTCTACAACCTAAACAAATAATTAATTTATTAGTTTAATAAAAAGCAGGCTTGAGTTATCAGGCCTGCTTTTTTGTAGCAATAAAACCAGATATATGTTAAAGTTGTAATAGTAAATAGTGTGAAGTCTCTAAGTTATGGAGGGAAAATCTTGTATAATATTGTTTTAGTTTTATTGGTGATTGTTTCGGTGTTAGCAATTATCGCCGTTATGGTACAACCATCTAAACAGCAGGATGCATTGAATGCACTTTCAGGAGGAGCAGGAGAGCTTTTTAGTGGACATACTAAAAAGCGTGGATTTGAAGCGTTTATGGAACGACTAACATCTGTTCTTCTCGCATTATTCTTTATTCTTGCGATTATCTTAGCTATGCTTACAAAATAATCAAAGCCTCCTATTTATTGGGAGGTTTTATTTAGTTTAACAAAAAATAATAACAAATAATGAGGTGTTTTAATGGCTCAAAATGAGCAAATGATTGCTGATATTCTTGAAATATTCAGACAAAAACCAACTTTTAAATATACAGTAGACCAAATTAGTAGAAAAAGACGTGGTCGTAATGCCGTTGAATTTAGTGATTTAGTTAAAACTTTAACTTTCTTGGAGAATGAAAATAAGATTTTTTCAAATGATTTAGGTCAATTCCAACTGGTACAAGAAGACCGTTTGGTTGAAGGTGTCTTTCGTGCAAATGATAAAGGATTTGGATTTGTTCGAGTAGATGATGAAGATGAAGACGATATTTTTATCGCAAAACCCAATACTAATTTTGCATTAGACGGAGATACTGTTGAAGTCAAAATTATCAAGGGTGAAAATCCTTGGAACAATAAAGGACCAGAAGGCCAGGTTAATCAAATTCTTGAGCGTGGATTGAAAACAATGGTCGGCGAATTTATGCCATACAGTGATGTCATGGTTAATAAAACTGGTTTTTATGGCTATGTTAAAAGCAAAAATCGTAAATTGAGTGCTTATTCAGCATATATTTCTAAAACTGGAATTCATCCTCAAATGGGAGATATGGTTAAAGTAGAAATTACAGATTATCCTTCATCAGAGTTTCCAACTCGTATGTTAGGAAATGCGCTACTAACAATTGGTAACAAAAATGATCCAGGTGTTGATATTATGTCGTTAGTTTATGACAACGATATCAAAACGGATTTTGAAGAAGAATCATTAGAACAGTCAAATAAAATCCCTGATCATATTCAAAAAGATGATATGTCAAATCGTCGTGATATTCGTGACCAAGCAATGGTAACTATTGATGGTGATGATTCAAAAGACTTTGATGATGCTGTTGTAGTTTGGAAAAAAGACAACGGTAATTATCACTTAGGTGTTCATATCGCCGATGTTAGTCACTATGTTACTGAAAATTCACCGCTTGATAAAGAAGCTTTTGAACGCGGTAACAGTACTTATTTAGTTGATCGTGTTATCCCAATGTTACCTTTCCGTCTATCAAATGGTATTTGCTCATTGAATCCAGATGAAGACCGTTTGGCTTTATCTTGTGATATGGAGCTAACACCTGATGGAGAACGTGTCGATTACGATATTTATGCTAGTGTCATCCGTTCACATGGTCGTTTGACTTATAATAATGTAAATGCTGTTTTAGATAACAATATGGCAGGATTAGAAGACAAATACCAACAATCTGAAGAAATGCTACATCAAATGTCAGATTTACACCATGCGCTATTTAATAAGCGTCATCAACGTGGTGCAATCGATTTTGAAGAAAATGAAGCTAAAATCATCGTCGACCAAGACGGCCATGCTGTTGATATTCAATTGAGACAACGTGGTACAGCTGAAAAAATGATTGAGTCATTCATGTTGATGGCAAATGAAACCGTTGCTGAGCACTTCAATAAAAAACATGTACCGTTCTTATACCGTGTTCACGAAACACCAGAAGGTGAACGTGTAACGAACTTTTTTGAATTTATTTCAGCTTTTGGATTGAATATTAAAGCTGATCCAAATGATTTAGAGCCTAAAACATTACAAAAAATTCTAGCCAAAACACAAGGTACACCGGAAGAACCAGTTGTTCAAACAATGATGCTTAGAAGTTTGAAACAGGCTCGTTATAGTGAAGATCAGCTAGGTCACTTTGGATTAGCTGCACCTTACTATACGCACTTCACTTCACCAATTCGTCGTTACCCTGACTTGATGGTGCATCGACTAATTCACCAATACATCGAAAAAGGTGCGACTGAAAAAGTAAAACAACACTTTGAATCAGAATTGCCTGTTATTGCAGAGCACTCATCACAACAAGAAAGAAAATCAATTGACGCTGAACGTGCGGTTAATGACTTGAAGAAAACTGAGTACATGATTGACAAAGTTGGCGATAGTTTTGATGCTGTCATCAGTTCTGTTACAAGTTTCGGAATGTTTGTAGCGTTAGAAAACACAGTAGAAGGTCTTATTCATATTACTAACTTGAAAGATGACTTCTATTCATTTGATGAAAAACAGTTAACATTAGTAGGTAAAAAGACTAACCGTCAGTTCAAGATTGGACAGCCTATTAAAGTTATCCTAATTCGTGCCGATCTTGAACAACGTCAAATTGACTTTGAAATTTATGATGAAAAAGTTGAACAAGAAAAGCGTCAAGTTAAACGTACTGATGGTAAAGCTGAAGTGGTTATGCCAAAAAGTGAAAAAGACGACAAAGATAACGGTCGTCGTAAAAAACGTCCATTCAAACGTCGTCGCAATGATCAGCGAGATAACCGTCAATCATCAGATAAACGTGGACAAAATAATCGTCAAGATTTTAAGAGAGCTAAAAAATCTAGATAATCATGGGGTGATAAACCGTGAAAAAACAACAAAATACAGATAACTTAATTGCACAAAATAGAAAAGCGAACCATAATTATTTTATTGATGAAACGGTTGAAGCTGGTTTGGTTTTAACTGGAACAGAGATTAAATCAATTCGTAATCGCCGTGTTAACATTAAAGACGGTTATGTTCGTATTCGAAGAGGCGAAGCTTGGTTAGAAAATGTTCATATTAGTGAATATAAAGAGGGTAATCAGTTCAATCAAGAGCCTACTCGAAATCGAAAATTATTGTTGCATAAAAAGCAGATTGCTCATTTGCTAGGTATTCAACAAGAAAAAGGGCTAACGATTGTACCTTTAAAGGTTTACCTTAAGCGTGGATTTGCTAAAGTCTTGATTGGAGTAGGTCGAGGTAAGAAAAACTATGACAAGCGAGAAACAATTCGTCGTCGTGACCAAGAAAGAGATATGCAACGTTTATTGAAAGTAAGATAGTCGATTGTAACCAGACAATCGGCTTTTTTAGTACCCAAATAAAATTTTGATGAAAAATAAATGTATTTTTTAATCCTTAGCGTATATAATTAAACAATAAGACAAAACTTAAGGATGGTAAAAATATGGCTAATCATTTGGTGACGATTTGTAATCATATCAAGAGTGAATTAATAAAAGGATCACCCAAAATAACTGTGACATCAATTTGTAAACTAGCGAATGTGCACCGCTCAACGTTTTATCGCTACTTCAGTCGAGGACTAGAACAAGCGTATCTCCATATTTTTACTGAAGAAGTCAGAATGATTTTTAATAAGCAATCACAGCCTTTAGATATCAAGTTTAAGAATTTAGTCCTATTGTTGCATGCAGAAAAGTTACTATTTGCGCAATTAAAAACCAAAATTGCAATTGATTTACAGTTAGAGACTTTAAATCGCTTAATGGTCCATTTTTTAATTAAGCATAATTCACCAACCTTAAAGAGTAATCGAATGTATGAACTTGTTTCACGGTCAAATGCTTCAAGAATTATTCAATGGATGAGTTTAGATTTTAATGCTAGCTATGAAAAAGTGATTTATGACTTAATTTTCTCACTGCGTCTTCTTGAACGATTCAACTAATAAAAAAACCTTATCTTGTAAATAAGATAAGGTTTTTTATTAGCATTAGTCTAAGTCAATAAAATGCTCAATGGCTTTAGCAACACCGTTATTTTTGTTAGTATCTGTAATGTATTTTGAAAGTTCCTTAATTTCTGGAACTGCATTTTCCATAGCTACAGGTAATCCGGCTGTACGAATCATTGATTCATCGTTGTAATTATCGCCAATTGCCATAACGTCTGAAATATCAACGTTTTTTTCTTCAGCATAACGCGCTAGAGCAATTCCTTTTTGTGCATCTTTATGGTTAATTTCAATATTGTTAGGTGATGAAGAGGTAATGATTAAGTCATCTTTTTGTTCTAAAGTATGACGTAAATCTTTGAAGACATCTGGACCATTTTCATCAAAAACGACCATTTTCATGACTTTGAAAGAATCGTCGTTTAAAATTTTGTTATAATCATCAACGTAAAGGATATCCATTAGTTCAGCACGAGCTGAGGCTAGTGCGATTCCTGTTTTGAAATCAGTACCAGGGTTTAATGATACGATTAAATCAGCAACGTTTTTGATACGACCAACGCGGCTATCTGAAACAAGGCCTTTGTTTGTGACAAGTTCAAAATAAAAGCCGTGTTCATTTAGTAAGGTCATTAAATCTTGTGTACGTTCTTTTTCAAGTGGAATTTCAACCGCAACATTGCCATCAGGGTCAAAAACCATTGCACCGTTTAAGGTAATGTAGCTTGCTTTCAAGCCAGCACCTTCAACTAGTGGGCGAGCTTCTGTTAAGCTACGTCCTGTAGCTACGATAAATTCAACGCCTTTTTCTTGTGCTTTTTTAATTGTTTGTGCATTTGTTTGTGATAATTCAAGTTTGTCATTCAATAATGTGCCATCCATATCGGACGCAATTAATTTAATCAAAAGAGCCACCTCCTAAAGTTATACTTAAATTTTAACATAAAATAATATTAATTAGTAAAGTAGGTTTAATAATGAAACAACTTATTGGAAATGATTGGGACAAAGTTTTAAAATCGAGCTTTGAATCGGAATCTTATCAAGAATTGAGAGAATTTTTGAAATCGGAATATAGTCAACAAACTGTTTATCCTGAAATGCATCATATTTACGAAGGATTTAAGTTAACACCATTTGAAAAAACAAAAGTTGTTATTTTGGGACAAGATCCCTATCATAATCCTAATCAAGCTCATGGGTTAAGTTTTAGTGTATTGCCAGGCTCCAAACTACCACCATCCTTAAAAAATATTTATAAAGAATTAAACGATGATTTAGGAGTTAGTCCTGTTAACCATGGTTACTTAAAGTCTTGGGCTGATCAAGGTGTTTTGATGTTAAATGCAGTGTTAACTGTGCAATATCACCAACCTAATTCTCACGCTGGAAAAGGATGGGAACAAGTAACGGATGCTGCTATTAAAGCCTTAAGTGATCGAGGAAACGTGGTTTTTATTTTGTGGGGAGCTTATGCTCAGAAAAAAAGTAAGTTGATTGATTCGACAAAAAATGTCATGATTAAATCACCCCACCCAAGCCCATTGTCTGCTTATCGAGGATTTTTTGGTTCAAAACCATTTTCGCAGACTAATGAGGCTTTGAAACAATTCGGAGAAGTCCCGATTGATTGGCAACTTCCCGAAACCCCTTAAAAAAACCAAGGAGAATTTATTATGGATTTATTTAAATTATTCAAAGAAAAAATTACAGGAAAAGATATTAGTGTTGTTTTTCCAGAAGGAAATGATGAACGTATTTTAAGCGCGGCTGTTCGTTTGAAAGCTGATAATTTGTTGAACCCAGTTTTGCTAGGAAACAAAGCAGAAATTGAAAATAAAGCAGCTGAATTATCATTATCGCTTGAAGGTCTTTCAATTTTGGACCCGCAGAATTATGAGGCGTTTGATGACATGGTTGAGGCGTTTTTGGAACGTCGCAAAGGCAAGGAAACACGCGAACAAGCTGAAGAATTGCTAAAGACAGTTAGCTATTTTGGGACAATGTTAGTCTACATGAATAAAGTAGATATTATGGTTTCTGGTGCGGTTCATTCGACTGCTGAAACAGTGCGTAGTGCCTTACAAATTGTTAAAACAAAACCTGGTATTAGCCGTATTAGTGGTGCTTTTATTATGCAAAAAGGCGATGAAAGATATATTTTTGCAGATAGCGCAATTAGTATTAATCCAACAGATAAAGAACTAGCAGAGATCGCTGTTTTATCAGCTGAAACAGCTAAAATGGCAGGACTAGAACCTAAAGTAGGGATGCTAAGTTTTTCTACAAAAGGATCCGCAAACAGTGAAGAAGTTCAAAAAGTCCAACGTGCAACCAAAATTGCACAAGAAATGGCGCCAGAATTAGATATTGATGGTGAATTTCAATTTGATGCCGCTTTTGTGCCAGCCGTAGGTCAATCAAAAGCAAAAGGCTCAAAAGTTGCTGGACATGTTAATGTCTTTGTTTTCCCAGAATTACAATCAGGAAACATTGGATACAAAATTGCACAACGTATGGGTGGTTATGAAGCAGTAGGTCCTATCTTGCAAGGCCTTAACCAACCAATTTCTGATTTATCCCGTGGTGCTAATGAAGAAGATGTTTACAAAACAGCGATTTTAACTGCTGCACAATCACTTTAAAGAGGTGAACATAATGCAAGTTGTCACACAAGATGAAGCACAAACATTGAAGTTTGGACAGCAGTTGGGTGAACTTTTGACACCCAAGACGCTAATTTTACTAGATGGCGACTTAGGTGCTGGCAAAACCACCTTAACTAAGGGGATTGCTAGTGCACTAGGAATCAAGCGTCCAATCAAAAGCCCAACGTTTACCATTGTGCGCGAATATTTGAAGGGTAGACTACCGTTATTTCATATGGATATGTATCGTCTGGAAGATGGCGATATGAGTAGCATTGATTTACAATCTTATTTTGATCAAGGCTCAGTCATTGTAATGGAATGGTCAGTCAATGTTTTAGATCAATTACCTGAAGACTATTTACGTATCAAAATTGAACGATTAGATAACGAGATTGAGTCAACTAAACGTCAATTTACACTAGAAGCAGTTGGTAAAAAGAATAATCAGTTAATTGAAGAACTAAAAAAAACTAGTTTTGCAGGTTAAACCTGTTTAACTAGTTTTTTTAATGGGGGAGTGCCAAATTGGTGATGTTGGTTGATTAAAATATTGGCACATGCCAGGCTGTCAGCTAAAGCATTGTGATGATCTTTGAGTTCAATTTCAAGATAATCTGAAACAGTGTTCAGTTTATGATTCGGTAATTCTGGAAAAAAGGTACGGCTGGTTTTGACCGTGTCTAAAGATAAAAAATT
The DNA here is from genome assembly GCF_053667655.1 of Holzapfeliella sp. JNUCC 80. Taxonomy (NCBI): domain Bacteria; kingdom Bacillati; phylum Bacillota; class Bacilli; order Lactobacillales; family Lactobacillaceae; genus Holzapfeliella; species Holzapfeliella sp. JNUCC 80. Next base: position 401,418 of record NZ_CM132205.1, read on the forward strand.
AGGAACTTCAAGATTGTATTTTTTAAGGCAAGCTTTCAAGACACTATTATCAAAAGGGGCATTGTGTGCTACAGTCAACAAATTTTCTGCAAAAAGGGGTTTGATGTAAGGCCAAATTTCAGCAAATGTAGGAGCATCTTGTACCTGATCTTCCGTAATATTGTGGATTTGGACGTTACGATAGTGAAACTTATCTTGCGGATTAATTAGTGAATAGAAAGAATCGACAATTTGGTTATTTCGAACCATGACAATCGCAAGCGAGCAGGCGCTGTTGCGTTTTTGGTTAGCGGTTTCAAAATCAAAAGCAATAAAGTTCATAGAAAACTCCTTTATTTTATAAATATGAATAACGTTTAATTTTAGTCTAGTCGTTTTTTTGGTAAAATGAATAAGAATAGCAAAGAGGTGTGAGAAGTATGACTATCAAAGAATTAAAAGAACAAGGTTTTTTAATTGATCAAAACATTTCACTGGATCAGTTTACATTTACTAAAACAGGTGGTCCAGCTGAATTTTTAGCATTTCCAAAAAATATAACACAAATCGAGCAGTTATTACAGGCTGCCAAGACTGAAAATTTACCAATCACAATCATAGGTAATGCAAGTAACCTTATCATTCGTGAAGGTGGCATCAAAGGTCTAGTCCTTATTTTGACGAAGATGGATAAAATTACGGTAGACAATTATCAGGTTACTGCACAAGCAGGTGCAAAAATCATTGAAACTTCTGAAACAGCTTACCAGCATAGTCTGAGCGGACTGGAGTTTGCAGCAGGCATTCCAGGTAGTGTTGGAGGTGCGGTCTTTATGAACGCAGGTGCTTATGGTGGTGAAATCAAAGATGTATTAAAAACAGTAACTGTTTTGACACGTCAAGGTGAACTCAAGACTTATCAAAATGCAGACTTGCATTTTTCATATCGCCATAGTCTACTACAAGACAATGAAGATATCGTGCTAGAAGCAACTTTTGAACTCCAAAAAGATGAAGCATCAAAAATTAGAGCAATGATGGATGATTTCAATGAACGCCGTTCAAGTAAACAACCCCTGGAGTATCCTTCTTGCGGAAGTGTTTTCAAAAGACCAGCTGGTCATTTTACAGGGCCATTAATCATTGAAGCGGGACTTCAGGGTAAAATTATTGGAGGCGCACAGATTTCAACAAAACATGCGGGTTTTATTGTGAATATTAACCACGCAACAGCAACAGATTATCTTGATTTAATTGAATTAGTTCAAAAAACAATTTGGGAAAAGAACCAAATTAAGTTAGTGCCAGAAGTTAGAATTATTGGTGAAAGAGCCAAGTAAGGAGATTGCGATGGCAACTATTATAGAAATGAAAAATGTTTCAAAACGATATGATGATGGTTTTGAAGCTTTAACCAATCTTAATTTAAAAATTGAAAGTGGCAAATTCTATTCGATTTTAGGACCTTCAGGTTCAGGTAAAACAACAGTTTTACGAATTATTGCAGGATTTAGTGATATTACGAGTGGCGCGTTATATTTTGATAATCAAGATATTACACATTTGCCTGCTAATCAGCGTAAAGTTAACACAGTATTTCAAGATTATGCACTTTTTCCACATTTAAATGTTTTTGACAATATTGCTTTTGGATTGAAGCTTAAAAAACGTCCCAAAGACGAAATTAAGCAAAAGGTAGCGAATGCGCTAGAAAAAGTGAGACTGCCTAATCATGCTGATCGAGAAATTTCTGAATTAAGTGGTGGGCAAAAGCAACGTATTGCAATTGCACGCGCTATTGTTAATGAACCTAAGGTGCTATTGCTTGATGAATCACTATCTGCCTTAGATAAAAAACTACGAAAAGATATGCAATATCAGTTGCGCCGTCTCCAAAAAGATTTGGGCATTACGTTTATTTTTGTGACGCATGATCAGGAGGAGGCGTTAGCTTTAAGTGATGAAATTTTTATTATGAATGAAGGTAAGTTAGTCCAAAATGGAACAGCTACTGACATTTATGACGAACCAATCAATCGCTTTGTTGCTGAATTTATTGGAGAATCTAATATTGTTGATGGTGTCATGAAGGCGGATTATTCTGTTGAATTTGTTGGGAAGACATTTGACTGTGTTGATGCAGGGATGCAACAAAATGAACCTGTGCATGTTGTATTGAGACCAGAAGATCTTGATATTACTTCTGTTGATGAAGGTAAGCTAACCGTAACAATCAGTTCACAGATGTTTTTAGGGAATCATTTTGAGGTTAATGCTATTGATGAAGATAATAATCAGTGGGTTATTCATGCCACAAATTCTGTTTCAGTAGGACAAAAAGTCGGTGTATATTTTGACCCAGAAGATATTCATGTTATGAGAATAGGGGAATCACAAACCGACTTTCATAATCGAATCGAAGAATATGGAGAGTAGCTATGAAACTAAGAAAAAATCTTTTTATGCTGCCTTATTTATTTTGGTTGATTTTGTTTGTAATCTTGCCGCTGATTTTAATTATTGTACAGTCTTTGTTTGGAACAGACGGCAAATTAACGCTTGCTAATTTCGCTGAATTCTTTACAAGTGGGACGTACTTGTCCATGACATTGAACTCGTTTGTCTATGCTTTGATTGTGACAGTAATCACATTAGTTATCAGTTATCCTGTGGCTTATATTTTAACTGAATTAAAACATTCGCAGTTTTTCTTGTTGCTAATTATTTTACCAACTTGGATTAATGTGTTGTTAAAGGCCTATGCGTTTATTGGATTATTCAGTCAAAGTGGTTGGGTTAACCAATTTTTAGGTATTTTTGGAATCGGTCCAGCACAGCTACTGTTTACAGATTTTGCCTTTATTTTTGTGGCATCATACATTGAAATTCCATTTATGATTTTGCCTATTTTCAACTCACTAAAAACTATTAATGGTGAATACATACATGCTGCCAATGACCTAGGTGCAACGCGATTTCAAACGTTTACTAAAGTGATTTGGCCATTGAGTTTAGATGGTGTTAAATCAGGTATCCAATCTATCTTCATTCCGACTTTATCATTGTTTATGATTACACGATTAATTGGTGGAAATCGAGTAATCACTTTAGGAACGGCTATTGAGCAACATTTCTTAACCACAATGAACTGGGGTATGGGGTCAACTATCGGTGTAATATTAATGATTATTATGATTGCATCAATGAAACTAACGAATGGATCGAAGTAGGAGGAGTATGACAATGAAGAAAAAATCGAAATTTGAACTTATTTATTTAACATTAGTCATGGTTGTTTTATACTTTCCTATTTTTTATTTGATTTACTTCTCTTTTTCAAGTGGTGATTCGATGAATTATTTTGAAAGTTTTACGTTTGATCATTATCAAGCACTTTTGAATGATCCAAGATTAATCCGTATCGTATTGGATACGATCTTGTTAGCTCTTTTAGCCAGTTTGTTTGCAACAGTGATTGGGACTTTAGGCGCACTTTATATTCATCAAGTCAAAAAAAGAGCAGTGAGAAATGGTTTGTTGTCATTAAATAATATTTTACTAGTTTCACCTGATGTTATTATAGGAGCCAGTTTCTTGATATTATTTACATTTGCTGGATTTAGCTTAGGATTTTATTCAGTATTATTGAGTCACATTGCTTTTTGTGTACCAATTGTTGTTCTAATGGTACTACCCAAGCTAAAAGAAATTAATCCGACACTAATTGATGCGGCTTATGATTTAGGTGCCAGTAAATATAAGGTGCTTTCAGCTATTATTTTGCCTTTAATTACACCGGGTATTCTTTCTGGATTTTTTATGGCACTAACTTATTCGTTAGATGATTTTGCTGTGACATTCTTCTTAACGGGTCAAGGATTCACAACTTTATCTGTTGAAATTTTCTCAAGAGCTCGCCGTGGTATTAGTCTAGAAATTAATGCGCTAAGTACATTGATGTTTTTATTTTCACTATTGTTAGTAATTGGTTATTATTTCCTTAGCCAATACAGCCAAAATCGCAAGATTAATAGTCAAAAGAAGAGGGTGACAAAATGAAAAAATTAGCACTGCTGAGTGGCGTGATTTTGGGATTTTGTTTCCTTCTTGGACTGGGGTCAAGTGCTTTGAATGAAACACCAAAGGAGTCAGGAAAAGTATTAAACTTATATAACTGGGGAGACTATATTGATCCCTCGTTGATATCTGAATTTGAGAGTGAAACAGGCTATCACGTCGTATATGAGACATTTGATAGTAATGAATCGATGTATACTAAGTTAAAACAAGGGTCTAATCATTACGATCTAACAATTCCATCTGATTACATGGTTGAGAAGATGAAAAAGGATGGTCTTTTACAGTCAATTGATAAAAGTAAGCTTAATTTTTTAAATGAGATGGATTCAAGTATCATGGGATTATCTTATGACAGTCAAAATAATTATTCGATTCCTTATTTTTATGGCACGTTAGGTATCGTCTATAATGATCAGTACGTTGATGGTGCCAAGTTACAGTCATTTAATGATTTGTGGCGGGTAGATTATCGTCATAGTATGATGCTGGTTGATAGTGCCCGTGACGTGATGGGGCTGTCTTTAATTTCTGATGGGCACAGCTTAAATACAACTGACAATAGTCTTTTAAAACAAGCTAAAGAAAAGTTGGATAAACTAGCACCCAATGTCAAAGCAATCGTGGCCGATGAAATGAAGATGTACATGATTCAAAATGAAGCAGCTATTGGTGTGACTTGGTCTGGTGAAGCAGCAGAAATGTTGAAGAATAATGAGCATTTGCATTATGTGATTCCAAAAGAAGGTAGTAATCTTTGGGTTGATAATTTTGTGATTCCAAAATCAGCTCAACATCCAGATGCTGCGTATGCCTTTATGAACTTTATGATGAGACCTGAAAACGCTGCTAAAAATTCGGTTTACTTGGGTTATTCAACACCTAATGTGTTGGCTAAACAAGAATTAGAAAAAACACAAGATCCAGTGTTGGCTTTTTATTCAACAGCTGACCAGATGAAGCACTTGGAAGTATTTAAAGATTTAGGCCAAGAGGCTGTACAAACTTACAATGATTTATTTTTAGAGTTTAAAATGTACCGTAATTAAAAAAGCGGCTAAAAGCGTGATATAATACGTTTAGTAATGGAGGGATTTTTGTGAGTTTAGATTGGGGTAATATGATTACCTTGCACAATTTTTTAAGCGTAGTTGATATTTTTATTGTTTGGTACGTTTTGTATCGACTAATTACGCTAGTTAAAGGCACAAAAGCGGTCCAATTAGTTAAAGGATTGGCTGTTATTGTAGTTGTGCAAATCGCAAGTTCAATTTTAAAATTGGACACGGTTAACTACATTGTTAATCAAATTATGGTTTGGGGAGTTATTGGAATTATCATCATTTTCCAGCCTGAAATCAGACGCGGACTAGAGCATATTGGTCGCACACCCATTTTAGGGTCTCGTTCGCAAATGGCTCAAAAGACAGGTGAAAAATTTGTTAAAGAGCTAGATAAATCAATTCAATACATGTCTAAAAGACGTATTGGGGCATTGATTAGTATCCAGCAGAATACAGGACTTGATGATTACATTGAGACTGGAATTCCATTGGATGCTGATATTACAGGAGAATTGTTGATTAATATCTTCATTCCAAACACACCGCTTCATGATGGTGCAGTTATTGTGAAAGACGGTAAGCTTGCTGTTGCAGCCGCTTATTTACCACTTTCAGATAGCAACATTATTCCTAAAAAATTAGGAACCAGACACCGTGCAGCAGTTGGTATTTCAGAAGTGACAGATGCTATTACTATTGTTGTTTCTGAAGAAACAGGTGGGGTAACTATTACGAGAAATAGTCAGTTAATGGTTGACTTAACTCGTGAAGATTATTTGAAATATCTAACAGCCCAGTTTGTTCCTGAAGCAGATGTTAAGACATCTTGGTGGGATCGTGTTATTGATCGTTTTTGGAAATGGGGGTCAAATAAATAATGCGTAAATTTCTAAACAGACCAATTATTTATAAGATTTTAGCATTGTTGTTTGCTGTGGGCCTTTATTTTTATGTTCACGATAATAACCTCGGTATTTCAAAAAATAGTACCGAAAATTCTCAAGTTGCTAGCACAATGCGTTCAGCTAGCGTACCGCTACAACTTGAATTTGATTCTGATAAATACTTTGTTACGGGATACCCCGAAAAAGTTAATATTGATTTAGACGGTCCAGCAGCTGTTGTAACGGTTCTACTAAACAACAATAACTTCAAGGTTTTTGCAGATTTAAATTCATTAGGTGTGGGAACACATCAGGTGAAATTGCAACAATCAGGTATTAATAACCAAATCACGACAAAAATCTCGCCTGAAACGATTACAGTTAATATTCAGCCAAGAGGTGCGGTAACTTTACCAATTCAACCAACATTTAACAAAGCAAGTATTGCATCAGGTTATAATGTAGGAATTCCACAACTTTCACCAGACACAGTTAGTGTGACAGGGCCACAATCTGAAATTGCTAAGATTTCACGAATTGAAGCGCACTTGAATCTAACACCAAATACGAAGGAAACGGTTGAACAACAAGTGATGTTACAAGCGCTTGATGCTAGTGGCAACCAAGTTAATGTCGTATTAAATCCAGAAACAACACATGTTCAATTGCCAGTTACTTTACCAAGTAAAGAAGTTAACTTGAAATTTAATTTGAAAAACCAATCTGATAAACTGAACTACGAGGTAACTTCAAATACTCAAAAAGTTAAAGTTTTTGGACCACAATCAGCGTTAGATGATTTGGATGAACTTGACGTTTCGGTAGATGTCGCTAATGTTAAAGATGTGACAGAGCAAGATTTGAAAATTGAATTACCGACAGGTATCATGGGAGTAACTCCAGATACCACTCACATTAAAATAAAATCAACAAATAAAGAATCATAATTAAATGCCTAAGCATTTAAAACAAGAAAGGTTGTTAATCAATGACTAAATATTTTGGAACAGATGGTGTACGAGGTGTAGCTAATAAAGAACTAACACCCGAACTAGCGTTTAAATTGGGAAGAGCCGGCGGTTATGTTTTAACAAAACATAAAGCTGAGGGGACAGAACGTCCAAAAGTTTTAGTAGGACGTGACACTAGAATTTCAGGAGAAATGCTACAGTATGCCTTGATTTCAGGTCTTTTATCTGTTGGAATTGAAGTTTTAGAGTTAGGTGTTGTGACAACACCAGCTGTAGCTTATCTTGTGAAAGTTCAAGGCGCAGATGCTGGAATCATGATTTCTGCTTCTCACAATCCAGCCCAAGATAATGGTATTAAATTCTTTGGTGGTGACGGTTACAAGTTGTCAGACGATACAGAAGCTGAAATTGAAGAATACTTAGATAATCCTGTAGATGACTTACCAAGACCATCTGCAGAAAAATTAGGTCATCTAGAAGATTATCCTGAAGGTACTGCTAAGTACTTGCAATTTATTGAACAAACTATTCCAGAAGACTTAGATGGTCTAAAAGTGGTTGTTGATGGTGCCAATGGGTCAACAAGTGCCTTAGTTAACCGTTTGTTCGCTGATGTTGATGCTGACTTTGTGGCAATTAATGCTAGCCCTGATGGAATTAACATTAATAAGAATGCCGGATCAACACATCCAGAACTGCTAAAAGAAGCTGTTTTAGAAAATAAAGCACAAGCTGGATTAGCTTTTGATGGTGATGGCGATCGTTGTATTGCGGTTGACGAAAATGGTGATTTAGTAGATGGTGACAAAATCATGTACATCATTGCTGCATTTATGAAAGAACGCGGTCGTCTTAAAAAAGACACTGTCGTAACAACAGTAATGAGTAATATTGGTTTATATAAAGCTTTTGATGAATTAGGCATTGATTATGTTAAAACTGCTGTAGGTGACCGTCATGTTGTTGAAGAAATTAGAGAGCATGGCTATAACATCGGTGGTGAACAATCAGGTCACGTTGTCTTGTTTGATTACCACAATACAGGTGATGGTATGCTAACAGGATTACAATTACTTTATGTGATGAAAGCAACTGGTAAGAGTTTAAGTGAATTAGCTGCTCCAGTAAAAATTTACCCACAAAAACTAGTTAACGTTAAAGTTAAAGACAAAAATGCGTGGGAAAACAACGACAAAATTCAAGCAATTATTGCTGAAGTTGAATCAGAAATGGGTTCAAATGGTCGTGTTCTTGTTCGCCCTAGTGGAACAGAATCTTTACTACGAGTAATGGCAGAAGCACCAACAGAAGAACTAGTACATAGTTATGTTGATCGAATTGTAGACGTTGTCGAAGATGAAATCGGACTATAAAAAAAGAACTAGCTAAATGCTAGTTCTTTTTTTGTTTAAATTTTATTTAATCTATACCAATTCAGAAATAAGTTGTTGACTTTTAATTATACAATAACTAAAATTGTTACTGTAACGTACTTTTAACAAGTATTAATAATAAAAACTACTGGTATAATTGATATATACCAATTTATAGAGGAGTTCAATAGTATGTGTGGAATCGTGGGAGTCGTTGGGAATGAAAACGCCACAGACATTTTAGTTAATGGCTTAACTAAATTAGAATACCGAGGCTATGATTCAGCTGGTATTTATGTTAATAATCAAAATAATCAAGATTTTCTAGTTAAAGCAACTGGAAAAATTAAAGAATTAAAAGACAAAATTACACCCGAAGTAAAAGGTTCTATTGGAATTGGGCATACTCGTTGGGCTACTCATGGTATTCCAACTATTGAAAATGCACACCCACATTTATCAAATGATGATCGTTTTTACTTAGTCCATAATGGTGTGATTAATAATTATCAAGAATTAAAAGATGACTACTTGGCTGATGTGAAGTTTCGTAGTCAAACAGATACTGAAGTTGTTGTCCAATTAGTAGACCGCTTTGTTGTTGACGAAGGTTTAGACACCTTTACAGCATTTCAAAAAGTACTTCACTTAATTGATGGTTCATATGCATTTTTATTAGTGGACCGCGAAAACCCAGAAACATTATATGTTGCTAAAAGAAAAAGTCCATTACTACTTGGGCTTGCACAAGGCTATAATGTGGTAACAAGTGATGCGATGGCAATGCTTGATCAAACAAAAGATTTCGTTGAATTAAACGATGGCGAAATTGTTATTTTAACTAAAGATGATTACCGTATTTTTGACGAAAATAATCAAGAAGTTAAACGTGATTCTTACCACTTATCAGTTGATTCAGAAGCTGTTTCAAAAGGGACATACCCACATTTTATGTTGAAGGAAATTGATGAACAACCTTCTGTAATGAGAAGAATTAGTCAAGAATACTTTTCTTCAAAAGGTGAAGTAGAAGTGGATGAAAATATTGTGAACAGCATTTTAGATAGTGACCGCATCTACATTGTCGCTGCAGGGACAAGTTATCATGCTGGATTAGTTGGACAAAAGATTCTTGAAAAACTAGCCGGTATTCCAGTAGAAGTTCATGTTGCTAGTGAGTTCGGTTACTATCCACCGATTTTATCTAAGAAACCATTCTTCATCTTCTTATCTCAATCTGGTGAAACTGCTGACAGTCGCCAAGTGCTATCTGAAGTTAACAAAAAAGGTTATCCAAGTCTAACAATCACAAACGTTGACCGTTCAACCTTATCTCGTGAAGCAACTTATACAATGTTACTTCACGCAGGTCCTGAAATCTCAGTAGCTTCTACTAAAGCTTATACGGCTCAAATTGCTGTGCAAGCTGTTTTAGCTAAAGCACTTAGTGAAAAGTCTAATTACGCAAGTGGTAAGCAATTTGACTTGCAAACACAATTGGCATTAGTAGCTAATGGGATGCAAGAAATTGTAGATGAAAAACAATTATTAGATGATATGAGTCGTCGTATTTTGACAGATGCAGATAATGCCTTTTATATTGGACGTGGAATTGATTACAATGTGGCACTTGAAGCGGCATTGAAGTTAAAAGAAATTTCATACATTCATACCGAAGGTTTTGCAGCTGGTGAATTGAAACACGGTACAATCGCTTTAATTGAAGAAGGAACACCAGTTATTGGATTTATCACAGATAAATTAAGTGCTGGTCATACTAGAAGTAATCTTCAAGAAGTGTTATCTCGTGGAGCAGAAGTATTTACAATCTCCATGAAGCGCGTTGCAAATGAAAACGATGGTATCGTTTTACCTGATGTAGATGAACTATTAACACCGTTATTAAGTGTTATTCCTGCACAGCTAATTGCTTACTATACAAGTTTAAATCGTGGTCATGATGTTGATCAACCTCGTAACTTAGCAAAATCAGTAACTGTTGAATAAAATAAAAAAGCAAAGCCTCATGAAAGAGTGCTTTGCTTTTTTATTTTAGTTATTTGATGAATCAGTTTTATTTTCATTTCTAAAGAAATGTGTTTTTTCTTCAATAATTCCAAATATCACCGCACCAATTAGCATCATAGCAAATTGTGTCACCATCAAAGTGCCGTAAGTAATCCAAAATGGTGCACTTGCAAACCAGTATAATTCTGCTGCAATCATAAACATGCTGATTGCACCGATAAAAGGTGTGATTAGCAATTTTGTCCAATAGTTTTTGATTTTTTTAGCAATCAAATAACTAACACCGGTCATTACTAACGTATTAGCTGTTCCAATTCCCATATCAATAAGGGCGTTAGGGCTTGAAATAAGGTTAAATAAGAAACAACCGATAGTAATGCCCCAAACATATCTTTTATTAAAAACAGCAATAGGATTAGTTATTTCTGCAACTCTAAACTGTAATGGTCCAAAAGAAACAGGCTGAAACAAAAACCCTAGTGCAAGGTAAATAGCTGTTACAAGCGCTGTCTTAGTTAGACTGACAACGTTTTGATTCATGATATAGTCACTCCTAGTTTTTTTATGTGGGATGGTTTCGAACCACAAAATTCAAAACAATAATATAATATACAGGATTTTCAAAAATTTGACAAATAAATTGTGTAAAGCCTTGCTCTCAAACTAATGTTTTGCTATCCTAGGATAGGTTAAATCTATTATTCTGAAAGAGGGATACAACATGTCAGGACATTCAAAATGGCATAACATTCAAGGTCGTAAGAATGCACAAGATGCTAAACGTGGAAAAATTTTCCAAAAACTTTCAAAAGAAATTTACATGGCAGCGCGTAACGGCGATACAGATCCAGTAAATAACCCAGCATTACGTCTGGTAATGGATAAAGCTCGTGCGGCTAACATGCCTAAAGATAATATTCAACGTGCCATCAAAAAAGCACAAGGTGGAGACGGTGAAAGTTACGATGAAGTAACTTACGAAGGATACGGCCCAGGTGGTGTTGCGGTATTTGTTGAAACATTAACTGATAACAAAAACCGTACAGCAACATCTGTTCGTTTAAACTTTTCACGTAACGGTGGAACTTTAGGTGAACCAGGATCAGTTGCTTACATGTTTGACCGTAAAGGTTACATCGTAATTGACCGTTCAACAACTGATGTTGAAGAAGATGATTTGCTACTTGAAATTATGGATGCAGGTGCAGAAGACTTACAAACAAGTGACGATGCATTTGAAATCTATACAGGTGCAAAAGAATTTACAGATGTTCGTGATGCTTTAGAAGCTGCAGGATACGAATTGGCAAACTCTGAATTGACAATGATTCCACAAAACAGAATGGCAGTTCCAGAAGAAAAACAAGAACAATTTGAACGTATGATTGATGCTTTAGAAGACAACGATGATGTTCAAAACGTTTACACTGCTGCAGAAGACGAAGATGACGAATAAAAATTAAGCCGAAAGGCTTATTTTTTTTGCCCAAAATGTGATTAACAAAGATTAGCGTACTTAATTCTATCAATCAATTGAAAGGATTAAATATGGGTCTATCTTATGAATCACTAAGCTTAATAGAAGAAGTAATTAAACACAATGTACAGGATTTATATCTACTTCCAGAAAAGAAGTGCTACCGTATTTGCTACAAACAAAACAATGATTTTGAATTATTAAGAAAAATAAAAATAGCAGAGGCACAGATTATCATTAATCAACTCAAGTATGTTGCTAAGCTAGATATTGCTGAGCATCGACGCCCTCAAAACGGGAGTTTTAACTTGAAAGTCTATCCTAATGTTGGATTTAGAGTAGCAACATTATCAAACTTTCAAAATCAAGAGTCAATGGTAATGCGTTTGATTTATTCGACTCACCAACAAGATTATTTTTTGCCTGAACAATTAGAACAATTAAAATTACTTGCTAAAAATCGAGGACTAATTGTTTTTGCGGGGCCAGTTGGTTCAGGAAAAACGACAACAATGTATGAAATTGCTAAATCATTGATGGTGAATCAAATGGTTATGACAATTGAAGATCCGGTTGAAATAAAAAATGACAATTTTTTTCAAGTACAAGTCAATGATCAAGTTCAAATGGCTTATGCTGATTTACTAAAAGCTGCTTTAAGACATCGACCTGACATTTTGATTATTGGTGAAATTAGAGATCAAAAGACTGCTCAAGCAGCTATTGAGGCAGCACTAAGTGGTCACTTGGTAATGACGACTATTCATGCCAGAAATACTTATGGTATTATTGAACGTTTTAATCAACTGGGCGTCGACGGTGATAGGTTAAAAAGTACTGTCAATTGTCTGTGCTATCAGCGATTATTACCAAAAGTTGATAACAATTTAGCTTGTCTTCTTGATATTTTGACTCCTCAAAATACAGATTATCAAGGGCATCAACAAAAAAATCATAAGCAGTGGCATCAGAACCTTCAAAGTATTTACAACAGGGGGCAAATAAATGAAAAAACTTTTCAGCAATACCAAGAAGGGTGATTCTGAGCAGTTGTTATTCATGAAATATTTGAAAATGTACTTAGAGAGTCATTTTTCTTTCAGTGAGGCAATTGGTTTTATGAAGTTGATTTGGCCTAAAAATAGATTGAGCTGGTTTGAAAGATTCGCGATTGATTTGAAGTCAGGTAATGATATTCACTCAGTACTACTTAAAGCCAGGTTTAATAAAATTGTTAGTTTTCAAATTCAGTTAGCGTTAAAACAGGGAACACTTATTTCTTGTTTGTCTCAATTAATTACGCTAACAGAGTTACAGCACAAACAAATGAAAAAGATAAAAGGCCAGTTAGCTTATCCGTTTATGCTATTTGTTTTGACATTTGTGGGGTTCTTTTTCATTCAACAAACGTTAAATTCAGGTTTTTTGGAGTCAACAACGTCATGGTTTGAAATTTTAGTTAGTTACTCTGTTTTAGGATTAGCCGGGGTGTTTGTGAGTTTAGTTAGTTATTTACTATATGCCAAACATTGCCAAAAAATTGAGCAATTGAGATTTTTAATAAAGTGGCCAGTTATTGGCAAAATTATTGAATTATACATTCATTATGTTGCGACGTTTAATCTGACTTATCTAGTAGCTAATGATTATCAAATTAGTGAGATTTGTGCTTTTTTGAAAAACAATCAAAAAGATTCTTTGCCAGGGATAATAGCCTCTGATTTAAATCAGCACTTAATCAAGGGACTATCTTTGAAGTCTTTTGTGTCTCAAGAAGTTTTTTTGCCTAATCGACTGATACCAATTATAGAGTCTGGAAAAAATCGACAAGTGAAAAGTCAGCAGATAAAAGTTTTGAACCAAATTATTTACGATGAGCTACTAGGGAATTTAAAACGTGTGACGCTGAAAATACAGCCAGCTTGTTTTATCTTAATTGGGTTATTTGTTTTAGGATTATATTTAAAAATATTGATGCCACTGTACGGCACATTAAGGGGATTATGATGAAAGTGAAAGCAAAGGGATTTACATTAATTGAGATGTGTTTGGTTATTGCTATTATTGCTATTTTGGTATTGTTAATTGTGCCTAATATTACACAGCAAAAACAAAAAGCCGAACAAAAAATAGAAGAAGCTTTTCAAACTACTTTACAAACGCAATTAGAATTGCAAGATAAATCAATTGTTAATTTAGCTGATTTAGAATTGTCACCTAGTCAAAAAGAAAAAGTAAAAGACTATGAAATAGTCAATGGTCTGGTAAAAAAACGTGTCAAACCCCAGAGCTAAAGGGTTTATGTTGTTAGAAACCGTTATTTGCCTATTAGTTGTTTGTGTCTTAGTGACTCTGATGACTTTAACTATCAACCACAAACCTAATCCAAAAGTGCAACAAGATCAACTAATAACAAAAGTGCGGACTAACTTAAAGCAGGGAATTAAACTAGCATTTTTATCAAACAGAGCAGTCTTTATTCAATACAGTAAGAAACAACAACTGATGACGTTGAAGTCAGGAGCTAACGTAAAGTACTATCTTAAATTTCCGACTGATTATTATTTAGAACTTCCTGGAAATGAGCTAGTTATTAAAAAAGGCGGTTATGTTGCACCTAAAACAATTACATTGAAGGGGCCGCAGGGCTTCAACTATAGTTTTCGAATTCAGATGGCGTGGGGTGAAATTTATGAAAATTAAACAATCAGGATTTATTTTGGTAGAACATGTAGTTTCATTTTTACTACTAGTGGCGATAGTGATGAGCTTTGCAGGAACAATACGGCAATTCAACCAGCTTGAAATTCGTAAAAATTTGGAAGTTGATGCTTATTTAGCTGCTGCCATGTTGAATGAATCAACTCAAAAAGATTGTCAATTAAAAGGGGACTGGTACAGACTGGTCGGAAAGACAAGAATCATAAATATTACGAAAAACTTGTCTTATGAGATTTAAGGGCTTCACTTTAATAGAAGCAGTTGTTTCTCTTGCAATTGTTGTACTTTCTTTGCAACTTATTTTACAAATAAGTGGGTTGAATCAACGTGTCAATCAAAACCCCAGCAACGACCAGACTGATTATGCCTATTTTTATTTAAAAATAAGGGATACATTGAATGAATATGATCGAGTTGAAATTGATAAAAGTAAAAGTCAGGATAAACAAATTTATTTAACGACTCAAAAAAATAATCAAACCAGTCGATTATCGCTTGTTATAAAAGAAAACACAGTTATTTTACGTAATAACAATGAAGGTTACGTACCAGTTTTAACGGAGGTACGTCGCGCAAATTTTTGTTATAATATTGAAAGGGGCTTTAGCATAGATGTGGAAGATTCCAAAAAAAGAAAATCACAGTTATTATTCATACTTAAAAGTTAAGGCAAGTCTTTTGCTAAGTGTTATTTTTTTAATCGGTATCTCGCTAGCTACCCTCTATTTTAAACTTGAAATCTTCCAGATTGAGATGTCGCAAAAAGACTTAGTGGTATCAAATTTAAAAGAAATTTTAAATTCACCTTAATAAGTTGCATGCATACAAAAAATAAGTAATGATATAGGTAGGAGTATTTTAACTGTTTTGAGGAGAAATTTTCATTGGAATTATCAATACAAGAACGATATGCTTTAATTGACGAAGCGGTTCAGCGTCTAAAAAAAGAACTTAAAACGTCTTATCTAGATGCTTTGATAGAAACTATTGAAAACTTAATTGATCAACAAGTTAAAGTGGAAAATGGCGCCCCTGGTCCAGAAACAGTGAAACGATTAACTGATATTTCTGATCAAGTAGACTTTGTTAATCAATCATCTAAAGAAAAAAGTGAACTGATTTATCTATTAATTCTAGCAGGTATCAAAGAAGATAAGCTTGATACTAACTTGCAAATGACACCAAAATCTTTATCTGTTGTTGTAGCTATGATTGCACACCAATTACTACAAGGTAAAAAATCTGCAAAAGTACTCGACTTGAGTAGTGGGTTTGGTAGCTTGTTACTAAATACAGTAGATCAATTAAAACAAACAGACACTATTGATTTTGAAGTTTATGGAATGGATAATAATGAAATCTCATTAGCATTATCAAGTTTATATGCGGAATCTTTAGGAATTAAAGCGGAGTTATTCCATCAAGATGCATTAGATACTTGGTTGATTAACGAGTTAGATTTGATTATTTCAGAGTTACCGGTGGGGTATTATCCAATTGACTCCCGAGCTGAAAATTATGAGTTGAGAGCCAAATCTGGACATTCATTTTCACATTATTTAATGTTAGAACAAGCAATTTCGCACTTATCTCCAGGCGGATTAGGAATTTTCATTGTTCCAGCGATGATGCTACAAGATGCCAACGCCTCAGAATTAACGAAATGGTTAGCTAAGAAAGTGCATATTCAAGCTTTTCTAACATTACCTGAAGATTCATTTAATGATGAAAAATATCAAAAAGCAATTTTGGTCCTTCAAAATCGTGGTGCCCAAACTAAACAAGCCGACAATATTTTATTGGGACAACTCCCAAGCTTAAATGATAGAAATGTACTTGAAACTTTCAATTATAATTTAAAAGATTGGTACATCAAAAATTTAAAGTAAAGGATAGACAATAATGACTAAAGTTTTAGCAATTAACGCCGGAAGTTCTTCCGTTAAATGGAAAATGTTTAACGCACAAAATGAAGAAGTAATAGCAGAAGGTGCTGCAGAAAGAATCGGTATCACAGGTTCTAACTATCAAATTAAATACGATGGTAAAAAATACGAAGAAACAATTGAAATTAAAGACCAAGAGCAAGCAGTATCAATTATTTTAAAAGCAATGATTGAACTAGGCATTGTTGAATCGTATGACGAAATTAAAGGAATTGGACATCGAATTGTGGCCGGTGGTGAACATTTTGCTCAAAGCACTTTGATTAACGAAGATGTTTTAAACAAAATTTACGACCTTTCAGAATTTGCACCTTTACACAATCCAGTTGAAGCACGCTGTATTGAAGCATTTGAAAAGGTTCTACCTGATATTCCACAAGTCGCTGTTTTTGATACTTCTTTCCATAAAACAATGCCAAAAGAAAATTATTTATACTCTATTCCAATGGAATATTACGAAAAATTTGGTGCTAGAAAATATGGTGCTCATGGAACAAGTCATCGCTATGTTTCACAAAGAGCAGCAGATATGTTAGGGCAAGATATCAAAGATTTACGTTTGATTACTGTTCACATGGGTAATGGCATTTCATTGACAGCTGTTGAAAATGGTCAATCAATCGACACATCTATGGGCTTTTCACCACTTGCCGGAGTAACAATGAGTACACGCTCTGGTGATATTGATGCATCATTGATGGCTTATTTGATGGAAAAACTTGAAATTGAAAATCCACAAGAAATGATTAGTATTTTAAATGGAAAATCAGGTCTTTTAGGACTTTCAGGACTTTCATCTGACATGCGTGATTTAGAAGATAATATTGAAAATCCGCAAGTTAAGCTAACAGTCGATATTTTTGTTAATCGCATTGTGAAATACATTTCACAATACATTACAGAAATGGGTGGGGTAGATGGTATTGTCTTTACAGCAGGTATCGGTGAAAATAACCCTTGGTTATTAGATCGTATTTCTAATAAATTTGCTTATTTAGGCGCAAAAGTTGACCCTGAAAAAGTTGAAATCACACGCCAAGAGACTATTTTTAGTGCTGAAGATTCAAAAATCAAATTAATGTTAGTCCCAACTAACGAAGAAATTATGATTATTCGTGATTTGGTTGAAATTGCTAATCTTTAGCGTAAAATAAAAAACATCCTTTTAAAAGGATGTTTTTTATTTTAGAAAGGTGAATTTTAATGATTGATATATTATACACTGCGATTGCTTTATTACTTGGGTACTTTTTAGTTTGGCAAAGATTAAATGTAAAATTTCTTGATCAAAAGCAGGGAAAAGTAATTAAACTTTTTGCAGCAATAGTGTTTGTTATACTTTTTATAACAGCCGTTACCCAAACAAATGCAATTAAATGGTCTGTACTTCTTTTAATCGGTATGTTTTGTATTGTATTAACTTTTTTCAGAGCAGGATTAGGATCGATAATCTTTAAAAATTATCGAATCAGATCTTATCGTGAATTTACTAGTTTTAAAGCAAATCAAGTGAAAGACAACGAAACTGAAATTAAGTTTTATTCAAATAAACAAGTAAGATTAGCAATGAAAGTTAAAGGAAAAGCTAAAGAAGTAACTGAATTTTTAAACAACTATTTTGTTTAGCAACTATTTTGTGTTAGAATAATGGAGATGTCGGGGGTGTTTTGGAATTCGACATGCATGATTTTGCATAAATGGCAATTCGTAGGTCACGTCTACGTAAAAACGTTCAGTTTAAATATAACTGCAAATAACGAAAATTCTTACGCAGTAGCTGCCTAAAAAACAGTTCGCGTGATCTGATTGAAATTGACCCGGATTTCTATTAGGTCTCAACTTTAACGGGTTACGTTTAATTATGCCATCTGAATAATTAAAAAGAGATAATCAGGTAACTCTTTGAAGGTGAGCCCTGTTATGCGGCGTTCTTTGAAGAGTACAATTAAATAGTATAACTATGATTGTAGAAGTTTATGATGAAACATGTATGGACAGGGGTTCAAATCCCCTCACCTCCATAAAAAAAGAACTGGATAACTTAAGTTATCCAGTTCTTTTTTTATTCAATTAATACTTAGAAATTAAGCACCTGTCATGAAGCTAATCATAACACCACCAGCAATAACTAGGACAAGCCCAATTAAAGTGAAAGTTAATTCTTTTTTGGTTTTTGCTTCTTTTAGGATGTAAACGCCACCAAGTGTTGAAATAACAACATTCATTTGTGAAATTGTAAATCCTGTTGCAACACCATTAAGGTTTGCTGAAATTAAGTAGCTTAGTGAACCACCAGCAAAGATTAAACCAACCAGTATATTTTTGTAAGTAACTGCTTCTCTTAAAGGTTTAACGTCTTTGTTTTGTGGTAAAAACATACAGATTAGAGCACCTAAAACCATACCTACTGATTGTGGTAAGAATGCTTCTAGTCCTTGAAGGTGAGCAAATCTTGGGAAAATTGAGAATCCAATATAACCAATTGTTGAGAAAAAGAAAATCCAGAAGATAGTAGAAGTTTTAACTTTTGATTTCTTAGCTGCATTTTCAGCTGTTTTTTCACTAATAGTTGTGAGGTAAATACCACCAACAATGATAATGATAGCTACAAATCCAGCAATTTTTGCGGAAGCAGAAGCCCACTCACTAAATAGTAAAACACCACCAAATGATGTACCAACAATTTGAAGACCTGTTGAAATTGGCATTGCTTTTGAAACACCAATTGCTTTAAATGATTCGTACTGAAGAATTTGTCCAAGAGACCAAGCTAGACCACTTAGAAAACCAAAAAGAAAGATTTCTGTCGTCATTGCAGGTTGCATAATAATAAAGCAAATAATCGCAGTAATCATTGCTCCAAATGTAGTTCCTAAAATTTGGTTAACTGTACGTCCGCCAATTTTAGACATAACAAGGGGCATACATCCCCAAAATAGTGCTGGTAAAATTCCAATAAGTAAGTTCATTTTTATATCCACCTCTCGTGATAATAATAGTCTATATTTGAAATATTTAAAAATCAGAAGTCTTCTTTTAAAAAAGAAAACGTTTACATTCATAATATAACAAGTCCAAACCAAAAAAGCAACAAAAAAATGTAAACGCTTTCTTTTTTCTTTTTCAAGAGATTAAAGGACTTTTTTTATCGTGGTAAATTATTTCATGTTAAACTTAGAAAAAAAGGTAAGGGGAACAAAAAGTGATTTATATTTATACCGGTTGTTTACTAGTTATGATGAGTTTTATTAGTTTTGTTATGAGAAAACAAAAACCAGGTTTTTTGTTTGGTTACCAATCCTATTTTTCAAAAATAGATTCTAATATTGAAAAAAGAGTGCAAGTGATTTATCGAAAAGCATGTTTGATCGTGGGTATTATTCAAATAATTATTGGCGGCATAATCAAGTATTTGAATTGGGATCAGTTCTTCTTAATTTGGTTATTGACTTTTTATTTCTCCATTATTTTGGTCTATGCAATCACCGAAACGTGTTTAAGAAAAATTTTAGTTAGAGATGGTATTGTATCAAAAGAAGAAATCGATAAATATGAAAAGTCACATACCACTAAAAAAAGAGTGAAAGGGTTTAAAGACCTATAGGAGGAATTTTTAATGAGACTATTAATGGTAGAAGATAATGTTTCTGTCGCACAAATGATGGAAATGTTTTTTGAAAAAGAACAGTGGGTAATGGATTTGGCTGTTGACGGGAATGAAGCTGTTGACAAGTTTAAAGCTAATCAAGAATATTACGATATTGTGACGCTTGACTTGAATCTACCTGGAAAAGATGGAATGGAAGTTGCTCGTGAAATTAGAGCAGTTTCTGATGTTCCAATTATCATGTTGACAGCTCGAGACTCGGAATCTGATCAAGTATTGGGGCTAGAGCTTGGGGCAGATGATTATGTAACTAAGCCATTTAGTCCGTTGACTTTGATTGCTAGAATCAAGGCATTACACCGTAGAACGTTAATGAATCAAACGACAAAACCAGCAGATACGGAAGATATGGTTGAAACACCTCATCTGAAAATCAATGAAAAAACAAGAGAAGTGTATGTCGATGACCAAAAAGTTCAGGGATTGACACCAAAAGAATTTGATTTACTTGTAACGATGGCTAAAAACCCAAAACAAGTATTTTCAAGAGAAAAACTATTAGAAGTTGTTTGGGGTTATGAGTACTTTGGTGAGGAACGAACAGTCGATGCGCATATCAAAAAACTAAGACAAAAAATCGAAAAAATAGCACCTCAAATTATTCAAACTGTTTGGGGCGTGGGTTATAAGTTTGATGATTCGGATGTGGATAAATAATGAAACTGTTTTATCAGCAAGTATTATCTTTTCTTTTAGTTATTGTGATTACACTCTCAATTATTGGCTTTTCAATGATGAACTTCATTACCAGACAGTCCTATGATAATACTTTCTCTCAATTGGAGGGCTATGCTGATTCAATGGGTCATATTGCGCTCAAAAAAGACCCATTAACAGGTAGATATCAGCAAATTAAGCCTTCTTTTTTGGATGAGTTTCAACAAGTTATGCAGGTTCAAAATGTAACAATCAGGGTGTTTAATGAGGATAACGAGCAAATCTATCCTGAAGCGACACTCACGCCTTACTCATTAAGAGAAGATGTTTGGCAAGAGTTAAAGTCTGGTAAGAGTTTTAGAATTCAAAATGACTATCTTAATAATCAGCCAAAATTGTCGACTAAAGAACCTTATTCATCAATAATGGTACCGTGGTTTGATGGTTCTCAACTGAAAGCGGTTGTTTGGCTAGGGGCTAAAGTTTCATCAACTGAAACGACTATTAAACAAGCACAACAAAATTCTATTGTGGCCCTCTTTGCCAGTGTGCTGATAGGGATGCTTATCAGTTTAGTGATTGTTTGGTTTAATTTGTCTAGAATCAAAAAATTATCGCGTGCAACTAAAAAAGTCGGAGAAGGAGATTTCTCAGTTAGAATAGAGCACAAAGATAATGACGAAATCGATGATTTGGCATGTGATTTTAACAAGATGGTTGAGTCACTCAGATTATCTGATGAGGAGATTAAACGACAAGAAGCGAGAAGAAATCAGTTTATGGCGGATGTTGCACATGAAATGCGAACTCCTCTAACAACAATTAATGGTATTCTAGAAGGATTACGTTATGACGCAATTCCCGCTGATTCAAAAGATAAGAGTATTCAATTGATGCAAAGTGAGACTAATCGATTAATCAGATTAGTTAATGAAAACTTGGACTATGAAAAAATCAGAAATAACCAAATTAAGTTGTTTAAAACAGAGTTCAATGGGACATCGGTGCTTGAAAATATTGTTGAACAACTTTCGGGAAATGCTAAGAAGAAGAACAATAAGTTGAAGCTACTATCAAAAGAACCCGTCATGATTTATGCCGACCATGATCGTTTTACGCAAGTTGTTTTCAATATTACACAAAATGCAATTCAGTTTACTGAAAATGGCAATGTAGATTTAACAATTTATCGTATAGATGGTGGCACACGTGTTAAAATAAAGGATACTGGTATTGGGATGAGCGATGAACAAAAGCGCTTTATTTTTGAGCGTTTTTACAAAGCTGATCCATCTCGTAATAACGTTGGGACTGGAGAGTCAGGATTAGGACTAGCTATTGTCTACTCTCTAGTTAATCAGCATCAGGGACAAATTGAAGTTGATAGTCAAGAAAACAAAGGGACAACCTTTACTTTAACTTTCTTTGATCCTAAACCAGAAAAAGAAGTAGATAGCGAGTAATTAAAATGATATTTTTAAATCCAATATATCAATTTATAGTTGAGCATTTTGCTACTAAAATTAATCACTTTCCTTTGGTGGAACTAGTATTTTACAGTTTAGATAAAACCATTTTTTACTTTTTGATTTTTATTGCTCTTTATACAGTATATTTAAAGTTGTTCAAGAAAAAGCGGTCAAAAAAGCATATTACGATTATTTTGATATTGGCGTTTTATCTTATGTTATTACTCTCGTTGACTGTTTTTAGAGGTATTTATTTTCCAAGTGATATCAAATTTTACTTCTATCGACCCTTGAATCAGATAAACCTACAAATTTTAGATGAAACGATGAAGCTTTCGCTTGCTAAATCTCAATTAGATTTCTTTTATAATTCTTTTGGGAACATTTTGTGGTTTATGCCCTTAGGGTTCTTAATGAAATTGTTATCTAAAAAGAAACTATCGATATTAAAAATTACGATTATTTCTATTTTGTTCTCAGTCAGCATAGAAGGGATGCAGTTTGTTTTATGGACAGGAGTCGCAGATATTGATGATGTTATCTTTAATACTGTAGGTGGCTTCTTAGGAGCTGTTGTAGGGCTGATATTTCAACAAATATTTAATAATTTCACTAAAAGGTCTGACTAATACACAAAAATATGTTAAAATCACATTGTTGAATTTTTTAAAAGAAATTTTAGGAGGAATGACTCATGTCATCATTTATTCACGGTACAGAAATTATGCAAGCTGCTCGTAAAGGCGGATACGCACACGGTGCTTACAACACAAACAACTTGGAATGGACAAAAGCTATTTTAGCTGCTGCCCAAGCTAAAGGTGTTCCAGCAATCGTTCAAAGCTCAATGGGTGCTGCTAAATACATGGGTGGATACAAAGTAGTTCGTCAACTAGTTGAAGGATTAGTTGAATCAATGAACATCACAGTTCCAGTTGTAATGCATTTAGACCACGGTAACTTTGAAGCTGCTAAAGAAGCTATCGAAGCTGGTTACTCATCAGTTATGTTCGATGGTCACGACTTACCTTTCGAAGAAAACGTTGCTAAAACTAAAGAAATCGTTGCTTTAGCACATCCAAAAGGTATTTCGGTTGAAGCTGAAGTTGGTTCAATTGGTGGTGAAGAAGACGGTATCATCGGTGCAGGTGAACTTGCATCAGTTGAAGAAGCTAAAGAATTAGCTGCAACAGGTATTGACTTCTTAGCTGCTGGTATCGGTAACATTCACGGTGTTTACCCTGAAAACTGGGAAGGTCTAAACTACGACCGTCTTTCAGAAATCGCTGACGCAGTTGAAGTACCATTGGTACTACACGGTGGTTCAGGTATTCCTAAAGACCAAATCCAAAAAGCTATCGACTTAGGTGTTGCTAAAATCAACGTTAACACAGAACAACAAATTGCTTGGTCAAAAGCTGTTAAAGCTTACTACGCTGCTGACAAAGATGAAGCAGAAAAAGGATTCGATCCTCGTAAAGTTCTTGCACCAGGTACACAAGCTATCCAAGATACAGTTGAAGAACGTATCGACTGGTTTGGTTCACAAAAAGGTAACAACTAATTCATACCTTTTAACAAAAAAGTCACGCCATTTGGTCGTGACTTTTTTTGATATCAAAATAAGAATTATCCTGTTTTAAACCTTGCTTTTTTTGCCGAATGCGCTTAAAGTAAGTAGGGTAGATAAAAAGAAATATAGGAGGCAAACAATGGCACAAGTTAAGTTTGATGCTTCAAAATTAACTCCATTTGTTCAAGAAAATGAGTTAAACGAAATGCAAGCAATGGTGAATGCTGCAGATGAACAATTAAGAAAAGGAACAGGCGCTGGAAGCGATTTCAGAGGTTTCATTGACCTACCCGTTGACTATGATAAAGACGAATTTTCACGTATTAAAGACGTGGCTAAAAAAGTACAATCAGATTCAGAAGTTTTCGTAGCTATCGGAATTGGTGGTTCTTATTTAGGTGCTCGTGCTGCTATCGATTTCTTAAATAATGCTTTTTATAACTATGCACCTGATCGTAAAGTTCCTGAAATTTACTTTGCAGGTAACTCAATCAGTGGTAGTTACTTACACGATTTAATCGAACAAATCGGTGACCGTGACTTTAGTCTAAACGTTATTTCAAAATCAGGAACAACAATGGAACCTTCTATTGCTTTCCGTGTATTGAAAGACAAATTAGTTAAAAAATATGGTAAAGAAGAAGCTGCTAAACGTATTTATGCAACAACTGACCGTGAAAAAGGTGCCTTAAAATCAGAAGCTGATGCAGAAGGTTACCAAACATTTGTTGTTCCGGATGACATTGGTGGACGTTTCTCAGTATTATCTGCTGTTGGTTTATTACCAATTGCTGTTGCTGGTGCTGATATCGATCAATTGATGAAAGGTGCAGCAGACGCTCGCTCAGAATATACAGAAACAGACCTTAACAAAAACGAAGCTTACCAATATGCTGCATTAAGAAATATTTTATACCGTAAAGGTTATACTGTTGAATTGCTTGAAAACTACGAACCAACTTTACAATACTTTGGTGAATGGTGGAAACAATTAATGGGTGAATCAGAAGGTAAAGATCAAAAAGGTATTTACCCTTCATCAGCCAATTTCTCAACAGACTTGCACTCACTTGGACAATACATCCAAGAAGGTCGTCGTGACTTAATGGAAACTGTTATTAAAGTTGAAAAACCTCGTTTTGATGTTGCTGTACCAAGCGATGAACAAAACTTAGATGGTCTTTCATTCTTAGAAGGTAAAACAATGAACCATGCTAATGAAAAAGCATACGAAGGTGTTGTTTTAGCTCATACTGACGGTGGTGTTCCAGTTATGACTGTTTCTATTGCAGATCAAACAGAATACACATTAGGTTACATGATTTACTTCTTCGAAATCGCTGTTGGTATCTCAGGATACTTAAATGGTATTAACCCATTTAACCAACCAGGTGTAGAAGCATACAAGAAAAACATGTTCGCTTTATTAGGTAAACCAGGTTTTGAAGAATTAACACAAGAATTAAACGATCGTCTATAATTAAATAGAACAATCTAAAAAGGATTTCGCGTAATGTTCGTGAAATCCTTTTTTTAATGTTGGTTATAGTGTATTATTGAATTACAAATAGATAAAAGGAGAATATTAAATGTCATATAACAAAAAATATATGGAATTAGCCGCGAAAGAAGCGCATTCAAATAACTTAACAAATGAAGGTGGTCCTTTTGGATGCGTTATCGTAAAAGACGACGAAATTGTTGCAACTGGACACAATAAAGTTTTATTAAACAATGATCCAACGGCTCATGGTGAAGTAACCGCAATCAGAAATGCTGGTCAAAACCTTGAGACATTTGATTTGTCAGGATGTGAGTTATACACTTCAAGTGAACCTTGTCCAATGTGTTTAAGTGCTATTATTTGGGCAAACATTAAAACGGTTTATTATGGTAATAGCGCCGTAGATGCTGCTGATATTGGTTTTCGTGATGATTACATTTATAAATTCATTGAAGGTGGAACAAAAGATAAAACTGTCATGGACTTACAACAACATGATAGAGAATTGACTATTAAAAGTTTTGAAGAATTTGCTGCTGATCAAGACAAAACAATCTATTAAATTTAAACAAATTAAAATTTATTGTTTTGTTCGAATTAAAATTATGGTAAACTTTATCGAGAATTTTTATAGTTAGGAAAGAAGTATGCACACTAATTTAGAATTATTAATCGTATTATCCATGGCATTGATTGTACCAATTGTAATGGCAAAGTTTAAAATAAATAATGTTCCTGTTCCTGTCGCTGAGATATTGATAGGAATAGTTCTAGGGAAAGGGCTTTTGAATATTGTTCAAATGACCCCGACGCTAAACCAATTATCCTCCTTAGGTGTTATGATATTGTTATTCTTAAGTGGGATGGAAGTTGACTTATCGATATTTAAACGGCGAAGTAAAGCTGAGAAAGCAGGACAATCATTTTTTAAAATGCCTCTAGGGATGGCGGTTTTATCAATTATCTCAATTATTGTGCTGGCATTAGGCTACAGCTTACTACTAAGTTACTTTAATATTTTTTCGGAATTTTTATTTGCAACAATTTTATTTACCACAATGACAATTGGCATGATTTTAGTTGCACTAAAAGATAAAAAACTTGAAAATACTAGTTATGGACAAACCCTGCTTCTAATTGCAATTCTGGGTGTTGTTATCCCATTAATTGAAATTACTTTTTATATGACATTTAAAGGTGCCAGGGGAGCAATACTTTGGTTATTCCCACTCGTATTTATAGTGGCATTATTATTATTGAACGTCAAAAAAGTCCATCAGTTTTTTGATAAAATAGACAAGTCAACAACACAGTTAGATATTCGGTTAGCTTTCTTTTTAATTATTGTATTAGTTACAGTTGCTGAAAAGACAGGTGTTGAAAATATTTTAGGGTGTTTCTTAGCGGGGTTGGTCATGAAATCACTTAATCCAAGCGAAGAAACAAAGCAAAAGTTAACCTCAATTGGATATGGATTCTTTATTCCAATATTTTTCATTTCAACTGGATTAAAATTAGACTTAAAAAGTTTAGTGAGTGATCCTAATACGCTGATGTTGATTCCTATTTTCTTCTTTGGATTTATGTTGACAAGACTTCTAATTGTACCAATTTTGATGCAAAAATACTCATTCAGACAAGCACTTTCAGGTATGATGTTGACAACAACAACTATTACATTGATTGTACCCAATGTTACACTGGGTCAAAGTGCAAATATTATTGATGCAAAGCAAGCAGGTGCTTTTATTCTAGCGGCTGTTATTACAACAATTGTTGATCCAATTGTATTCTCGAAAATATACCCACAAAAAAAACAAGCAGATTAGTCTGCTTGTTTTTTCATTTGTTCAATAAATTTTAGATAGCTTTTCTGTTCTCCTGTTTCACTAACAGTGGCGTGATTGAATTGACGCTTGAATAAATCATCTTCAGAGATTGTGATGTTATGAGTGTGAGTGGCGTTGCCGATTAACTCTATCCAAAAGTCATTGTTAGATTCTTTGTGAACAATCGTTTTAACGACACCACCTGGATTATAAACAGTTATTTCATCTGAAGGAAAAGAATCGATACCTTTATGTAAAACATAAGCAAGAGAAGTCGCAGACATTCCAGTACCACAAGCATTTGTGAAGCCAACACCGCGCTCAAATGTACGAACAAAAAGCGTATTATCTGATAGTATTTTTCCAAAATTGACATTAACACCATCAGGGAAATAATCATTTTTTTGATTGAGTTTTTTCCCTAATGTTTCAAGCGTGTTATTTAAGTCTTCATCTGTTTGAACAAAACTAATTAAGTGAGGATTAGGGACCGCGATAGCATAGAAATTTAAATGATCATTAAATTCTGGAACGGGTGAGTTGAGTAATTGTGTTGTTCCTAGGTTATGAAAAGGGAAGTAATAGTTATCAAAGTGGACAGGTGAGATTTCTACACCAAACGCGGGAACGTTTTGAGCCAGGCTGTCTTGTTTTTTAACAGTTAAATTTGCATTAGCTGTTTCGACTTTGAATTCAGATTCTTGATATTTTTCGGCTAAATAACGCGCAACCGTACGCAATCCATTGCCACACATAGATGCCTCGCTGCCATCGGCATTAATGACGCGCATCTTGCCTAAACAATCGGTATTTTGAGATTTTGAGACGACTAATAGACCATCGGCCCCCTCCAAAAAAGATTCTGTTAGTTGCTGCGTAAGTGCGATGATTTGGTCATCTGAGGGATTAAATGAAAGTTGATCTACATCTAAAATAAAAAACTGGTTAGATGAACCGTGAACTTTTTGTAATGTAATCATTGTTAAACTCCTAACTAAAAAAATTATGATAAATATAGTCTATTGCTAAATCAGCATCGGCTTGTCTAGTTCCGAGCATTACAGAAATTCTTGAGGCACCTTGATTAATCATATGAATGCCAATATTATTTTGAGCCAGTGGTGAAATGACACGATCTAAGACACCAATGTTATCTTTCATACCTTCACCAACAACCATGATAATGGCGTAATCATTAATCCATTGCATTTCGTCTGGTTGAAGAGTGTTTTTAATCTCTTGACAAAGTTGTTTGATTTTAAGGTCTGTAAGCTGGCTTTTATCAAAGATAATTGTCAAATCATCGATACCTGAAGGCATATGCTCATAAGAAACATTATAGCGATATAAAATCTCTAGCAATTTTAATGTGAAGCCAACTTCTTTATTAAGTAGGTAACGGTGGAGGTATAAAGCAGCAAAACGATCAGAACTAGCTACACCTGTTATTAAATGTTCTGGCTCAAAATCATTTTCAGGAACAATAAGTGTGCCCGGTAAATCAGGATGGTTAGTGTTTTTAACATTAATAGTAATTTCAGCTTCAATTGCTGGGATAATGGCTTCATCATGGAATACTGAAAATCCAGCGTAAGAGAGTTCACGTAATTCACGATAAGTCATTTTATTAATGGCATATGGATTTTTGACAGTATTAGGGTTTGCTGCATAAATTGCATCAACATCTGTGAAATTTTCATAGCAGCTGGCATTGAAGCCTTTTGACAAGATAGCACCTGTAATATCTGAGCCACCACGTGAAAAAGTGGCGATTTTATTGTCTTTAGTGATGCCAAAGAATCCAGGTACAATTAAAAGCTCATCACCAACATCAATTGATTTAATGTTGTCGTAAGTTTCATCTAAAACTTGTGCGTTATTAGCTGAATCACTAACATAAAATCCAAATTTTTCCGGATCTAGAAATCGAGCTTTAAGTCCTAGATGGTTCAGAATCAACGTTATTAGCTTTGCGTTTAATCGTTCACCATGAGCTTTAAAACAAGCCATTAGATAGTCGTTGTTTTCGAATTTTTCATGCTTTAAGTTTTCGATTTTTTCTTTAATGCTTTGCAATTCTTCTTCTTCTAAATCAAAGTGGTTTGCGATTTCAACGTAGCGGTTGAATAGCTGTTCAGTGATTGATTCAGTAGGCTTTTTTTCGATTGTAAGTGTAGCGTATTTGATTAATAAATCTGTAACTTTCGTATCAGAAGCACTTCTTTTTCCTGGGGCTGAAGTCACAACAACTTTGCGACTTGAATCTTGTTTTAAAATATTAATAACTTTCTCAAACTGTTGTCCTGAAGCTAGCGAGCTTCCGCCAAATTTAACTACTTTCATAAAAATTCCCCTTTAGCTTTCTTTTCAAATGATAAGTAAATTAAATTTAACATGCCTATTTTAAATTTCAACACCCAAATCCGACTAATACATGTTGTTTTAAAGGTCAATATATGGAAATAAATAAAAATAAAAAAATTTTTAAAAAATAATTAACCTAAGGGTTTGACTTTTGATTGGTTTTATTATAATATTTTAATCACATCGAAGAGGTTGCAACTAACATTATTAGAAATAACTAGTCTTCTGTTAAGACAATCATGTTATTTTGAAAGGGGAAGTTGCCGAAGCTAGTACTTAAGCAGATAAGTATCGGCTGGGACATGATTGAACAAGTCATGGACTGTCGCAGTAATTGCGGAGAGCTATCGACAAACGAACAATCATGATGAATGTGAAACTTTCAAAGGGTTCTTTT
Source organism: Holzapfeliella sp. JNUCC 80 (assembly GCF_053667655.1). Lineage (NCBI taxonomy): Bacteria > Bacillati > Bacillota > Bacilli > Lactobacillales > Lactobacillaceae > Holzapfeliella > Holzapfeliella sp. JNUCC 80. Next base: position 431,398 of record NZ_CM132205.1, read on the forward strand.
GTTATTTTAGATAGCAGAAGAACCCTTTTTATATAGTCTTGGAGGAATTTTCGTTATGGAACATAATTTTAATTTAGTCACAAATGCGAATCATCATTTAGAAATAGGCGGAATCGATACTGTTGATTTGGTTCAAAAATATCAGACGCCATTAGTTGTTTATGATATTTCAAAAATCAAACAACAAATTGCAGGATTCAAATCGGTTTTTGAGCAAAACGATGTTGAATATGAAATTAGTTATGCTAGCAAGGCATTTTCATGTTTAGCCTTATATGAATTGATGCAAAAAGAAAATCTACATCTGGATGTAGTATCTGGTGGCGAATTATTCACCGCGCAACAAGCTGGATTTGATTTATCAAAAATTAGTTTTCATGGCAATAATAAATCATTTGATGAAATCAAAATGGCTGTCGATGCGGGTGTAGGTGTTATCGTCCTTGATAACTTTCATGAGATTGAATTGCTATCGTCTTACTTGATTGATACCCAGCAACAAGCTGATGTGATGTTGAGAATCACACCCGGAATATCAGCACATACACATGACTATATTCAAACTGGTCAAGAAGACAGTAAATTTGGCTTTGATTTAAATTCTGGTCAAGCTGAAGAAGCTTTGACAACGGTTTTAAACAATCCTAACTTGACTATGAAAGGATTCCATTCACATATTGGATCACAAATATTTGAAGTTAACGGTTTTGAAATGGCAGCTGAAAAGCTAATTGATTTAGCCAATGATTGGTATCAAAAATACAGCTATCAACCCGATGTAATTAATGTCGGTGGTGGTTTTGGAATTGCTTACACAAATGACGATAAACCGCTAGCACCTGAGGTATTTGTTGATGCAATCATCAAAAAAATCAAAGAAAAAACAGCAGATTTTGGTTTAAAAATGCCAGCGATTTGGATAGAACCTGGAAGATCGATTGTAGGACCTGCAGGTTATAACTTATATACAATCGGTTCTCGTAAAGAAATCCCAGGAAAATCTGCTTATGTGAGTGTTGATGGTGGTATGGGAGACAATATTCGACCAGCACTTTACCAAGCAGAATATGAAGCTGTAATTGCTAATAAAATGGATCAAGAACCAGTAGAAAATGTCCGTGTGGCAGGTAAATATTGCGAATCAGGAGACATTTTGATTCAAAAAGCAGCTTTTCCAAAAACACAACCGGGTGATATTGTTGCAATGATTAATACGGGTGCTTATGGTTACTCAATGGCATCAAATTATAATCGTAATTTAAAACCCGCAGTTGTTTTTGTTGAAAACGGAAAAGATAACTTAGCAATTAAAAGACAAAGTTACCAAGACTTAATCAAATTAGAAAACAGTTTATATTAATTATCAAAAAGGAGACTATATAATGGAAAGAAAAAGCGCACAAGAAATTATTAACTTTATTGGAAATGCCGAAAAACAAACACCTGTTAAGGTTTATATCAAGGGACAATTAAGTGAGATTGATTTTCCAAACACAATTAAAGCTTTTGTAGAATCAAAAACAGGAACATTATTTGGTAACTGGGCTGATGTTGAACAAGTCTTAGCTGATAATCAATCTTTAATTACAGAATACGAAATTGAAAACCACATGAGAAATTCAGCGGTGCCACTATTAGATATGAAGAAAGTTAATGCACGTATTGAACCAGGTGCTATCATTCGTGACCAAGTTTATATTGGAGATAACGCTGTTATTATGATGGGGGCTTTAATCAACATTGGTGCTGAAATTGGAGAAGGTACGATGATTGATATGGGAGTAATCCTAGGTGGTCGTGCAACTGTTGGTAAGAATGCTCACATTGGTGCCGGAACAGTTTTAGCGGGTGTCATTGAGCCAGCATCAGCAACGCCAGTTGTGATTGAAGACGATGTTGTGATTGGGGCTAATGCCGTTGTGATTGAGGGCGTTCGTGTTGGTAAAGGTGCTGTTGTTGCTGCAGGTGCAATCGTAACTAGAGATGTTGAACCGTACACTGTTGTTGGGGGCGTACCCGCAAGAGTCTTGAAAAAAATTGATGATCAAACTAAATCAAAAACAGGACTTGAAGAAGCATTAAGAAAAATGTAAAAAACTTGAGGGGGAAAGTTAAATGTTGTCACAGACGCAAAGAGTCGCTATTAGAAGAGAATTTCATCAGTATCCAGAACTTGCTTTACAAGAAGTAGAAACCAAGCAAAGAATTGAAAAAATTATTGCTGGCTTCAAACAAGACTTTTTGAGTTTTAAGCATTTAAAAGAATTGCCAACTGCTTTGCTTGTTCATGTTAAAGGAACTCGTCCTAAACGAACAATTGGTTACCGAGCAGATATGGATGCACTTCCTGTTACTGAAAAGACAGGACTTGAATTTACTTCTAAGAACGAAAATAAAATGCATGCGTGTGGTCATGATATTCATTTAACTGTCGCTCTAAGTATTTTAAATTATTATGCTGACAATCCACCTGAAGACAACTTAGTATTCTTTTTTCAACCAGCCGAAGAAAGTGAAAATGGTGGAAAGATAGCTTATGAACTAGGTGCTTTTGAAGGGAAATGGCGTCCAGATGAGTTTTATGGATTACATGATAATCCAGATTTAGAAGCAGGTGCAATCGGATGTTGTCAGGGAACATTATTTGCTGGAACGACCGAAGTTGATATTGAACTCAAAGGAAAAGGTGGTCATGCAGCGTTTCCTCATACAGCTAATGACATGGTAGTGGCTAGTGCTTACTTAATCACACAACTACAGACAATTGTTTCAAGGAATATTAATCCACTAGAAAGTGGTGTGTTAACATTTGGAAGAATTGAATCTGGAACGATTCGAAATGTTATTGCTGACAAAGCTTTAATTCAGGGAACCGTTCGTGGATTAACTCAAACGATGATAGAGTCAATCAATGATCGAATTAGAACGATTTGTGAGTTTACAGCTAAAAGCTTTGACGCTGATGTTGAAGTTTCACTCAATCAAGGTGGTTACTTACCCGTTGAAAATGATGATGAATTAACGGCACAGTTCATTGAATTTATGACGCAAAGCGAAGACGTGAATTTTGTTGAAACAACACCCGCTATGACGGGTGAAGATTTTGGTTATTTGCTTTCAAAAATTCCAGGGACAATGTTTTGGCTAGGAGTAGATGATTCACATCCTCTGCATTCAGAATATTTTTCACCAAATGAAGAAGCCTTAAAAACAGCACCAGAAAATATCATCAGTTTTCTGAATTGGAGAATGTCTAGATAATAATATAATAGGAAGAAGGATTTAACATGTTAACTAATGCGACTATTTTAACAGCGATTATTACCCCATTTGATCAAAATGACCAAATTGATTTTGATGCACTAGAAACGTTAACTGAACATTTACTTGAAAATGGATCAGAAGGATTTGTTATAGGTGGAACAACAGGTGAGACAGCCACTTTAACACACGATGAAAAAATTGAGCTTTATCAAAAATTTGTCAAGATGGTTAAGGGTCGTGTTCCAGTTGTGGCAGGAACAGGGAGTAATAATACACAACAAACGATTGAGTTTACTCAAAAAGTTCAACAAATTGATGGAATTGATGCAGCATTAGTCGTTGTTCCTTATTACACAAAACCTAGTCAAAGGGGTATTCGCGCACACTTTGAAATGGTAGCTAATCAAACAGCACTTCCTATTATTATCTATAATATTCCTGGAAGAACCGGTGTTTACTTAGAAAATGAATCAGTTATTGAACTTGCGCAACATCAAAATATTATTGGTGTTAAACAATGTGGACCATTGGAAGATTTGGCAGAATTAGTTGAAACACTACCTGAATTTTTAGTTTATACGGGTGAAGACAATCAAGCGCTAGCTGCTAAAGTGTTAGGAGCTCAAGGTGTTATTTCGGTTACATCTCACATTTATGGCAGTGATATGTCAGCGATGTACCATGCGTTAGAAGCGGGAGATGTTAAATTAGCCGGAACAATTCAACGTCGCTTATTACCAAAGATGCAAGCATGCTTTATGTATCCTTCACCAACACCTGTAAAAGCAATCTTGAATCAACAAGGATTCAGTGTGGGTGGTTGTCGCTTACCAATGGTACCGTTAGATGAAGCAGAAAAAGAAAATTTAGCGTTGAAATTAGGGTTATCAAGAGATGCCTTAACAAAAGAATTATCAAAGGAGATGTCAGTAATTGATTAAAGTATTTGTTGCAGGATTTACTGGAGAAATGGGTAAAAACACCATTAATATGGTTTTAGAAACCGAGGGCGTTGAGCTAGCCGGCGTATTTGCGCCAAGTGCTGCTCATCAGTCACCTGCTGATTATCACTTGCCTGATAGTACGCAAGTCTATAGTCAATTAGAAGAAATTAACTGTGAGGCTGATGTGTGGGTTGATTTTACATTGCCAGATGTGGTTAATGATAATATTCAATTTGCTATCAAGAAAGGGATGCGACCTGTTGTTGGAACAACAGGATTAACAGCTGAACAAATTGATAATTTAAATGACTTAGCTCAAAAGAATGGATTAGGTGGTTTGATTGCACCTAACTTTGGGATGTCGGCTGTATTATTAATGAAGTTTGCTAAAGAAGCTGCTGCCTACTTTCCAGATGTAGAAATTATTGAAATGCATCATCCTAACAAAAAAGATGCACCGTCAGGTACTGCTATTAAGACAGCCGAAATGATTAGTCAAGAGCGACAAGCTCATGTTCAAGGCGCTGAAAATGAAAAAGAAACGCTACCAGGGTCACGTGGTGGTGATTACGAAGGAATGAAAATTCATTCTGTTAGATTGCCAGGCTACGTTGCACACGAACAAGTTTTATTCGGCGCACCAGGTGAAGCGCTAACTATTCGTCAAGATTCATTTGACCGTCAATCATTTATGACAGGTGTCAGACTAGCTATTAAAGAGGTCATGAACTTGACTGAAATTACTGTTGGTTTAGAAAATATTCTATAAGAAAAAAAGGGGGGTAACCTTATGCCTAAATTAAGTTCAAGTTTAGCTGCTAACTTAAATCATCATCTAGAAGGGATTGCTGCACCTGCAATAGGACAGTTCAACAATGAAATCTCTAAAATACCAGGATTAATTAAATTAACAATTGGGGAGCCCGATTTTAATGTTCCTGATACGGTAAAGAAAGCAGCTATTTCAAGTATTGAAGAAAACCATTCTCATTATTCTGCAACGCCTGGAATTTTGCCATTACGACAAGCAATCGCGAGTTATCTAAAAAAATATAACCTGCAATATGATGCTGAATCAGAAATTGTAGTCACGGTCGGCGCAACTGAAGCTATATTTGCTGCTTTAACGACAATGTTAAATGCGGGTGAAAAAATTGTTATCCCAACTCCGACATTCCCACTTTATTTTCCAGTAACGGAATTAGCTCAAGCTGAGTGTGTCATGGTTAATACGGCAAATGAAGGATTCAAATTAACGCCAGCTGTATTAGAAAAATATGCTAAAAATGATTCAAGTATTAAAGCTGTTCTGTTGAATTATCCTGGCAATCCAACTGGCGTAACCTATAGTCGAGAAGAACTTGCTGAATTAGCAGATGTGATTAGAAAGTATGATCTATTTGTTATATCTGACGAAATTTATAATGAGTTAACCTACACAAGTAAACACGTTTCAATTGCAGAATTGTTACCAGAAAGAACAATTTTGATTAATGGTGTTTCAAAGTCACACGCTATGACAGGTTATCGAATTGGTTATGTGGCAGGACCACAAGAATTTATGTCATTATTGACTAAACTACATGGACTGATGGTTACATCAGCTTCTAATCCAGCACAATACGCAGCATTAGAAGCGCTAGAAAATGCGCAAGATGAACCACCTAAAATGAGACAAGCTTATCAAGATAGACGAGACTTTTTGTATCAGTCTTTAGTTGACTTAGGGTTTGAAGTAACCAATCCAGAAGGTGCTTTTTATTTATTCGTTAAAGTACCAAAGGCTTATCAAAATGATGACAAACAGTTTGGATTAGATTTAGCATATGAGGCAAAAGTAGGAACAATGCCAGGTTATGTCTTTGGAGACGGTGGTGAAGGTTACTTACGTATTTCATATGCAGCATCTATGTTAGACTTACAGCAAGCCGTTAAAAATATAGCTGAATTTTTACAATCAAAGGGGATTAATTAACAATGAGTGAACAAGGATACCATGTTGCGATTTTAGGAGCGACAGGAGCCGTTGGAACAAGAATTATTGAGCAATTAGAAAAAAGCGAGATTAAGGTGTCATCACTAAAACCGCTTGCTTCAAAACGATCAGCAGGGAAAACCGTGACATTCAAGGGACAACCTGTTGAAATTCAAGAAGCAAAACCAGAATCATTTGAGGGTGTTGATATTGTTTTAGCATCTGCAGGTGGTGCAGTATCAAAAGAATTGCTACCTGAAGCCGTTAAGCGTGGTGCAGTCTGTGTCGATAACACAAGTGCTTTTAGAATGGATGAAGATGTACCGTTGGTTGTACCAGAAGTTAATGCAGACCAACTCAAAAATCATCATGGTATTATTGCAAATCCTAACTGTTCAACAATTCAAATGATGGTAGCTTTAGAGCCAATTAGAAGAAAATTCGGCTTAAAACAAATTATTACTTCTACATATCAAGCCGCTTCAGGTTCTGGTCAAGCTGCTATTGATGAATTAATCGAGCAAGTTAAAGCTTATGTTAAGGGTGAAGAAATGTCAGCTGATATTATGCCTGTTAAATCAGATCAAAAACACTTCCCATTAGCTTTCAATTTGTTACCACAGATTGATGTCTTTGAAGAAGACGGCTACTCACACGAAGAGTGGAAAATGATTCATGAAACTAAAAAAATCATGAAAAATGATATGAATGATACTGAATTAAAAGTAACGGCAACTTGTGTGCGTGTACCAGTAGTTATTGGACATGGTGAATCTGTTTACTTTGAAATGGATAATAAAGATGTGACCGCAGACGAAATCAAAGAACTACTAAGCCACAGTCCGGGTGTAGTTGTTGAAGACAATCCGGCAGAACAGTTATATCCACAGCCATTAACCGCTGAGGGTAAACGTGAAACGTTTGTTGGACGCATTAGACCGGATAAAGAAAATCCAGGTGCGTTTAATATGTGGATTGTGTCTGATAATTTACTAAAAGGTGCAGCATGGAATACAGTCCAAATTGCAGAAGAATTAGTAAAAAGACAATTAGTAAAATAAAAAAACACCGACAATATTGTCGGTGTTTTTTGTTTGATTGGGATAGAAGGGTTCGAACCTTCAGATTATGGATTCAGAGTCCAGTGCCTTACCAATTTGGCTATATCCCAGTAATCACCCGTATGGGAATTGAACCCATGATTCCACTTTGAGAAAGTGGCGTCTTAACCATTTGACCAACGGGCAATATTGCTTTCAACAGTGCTTATTGTATTCCTATGGTTTCATAAAATCAAGTGAATGGTTCTATTTTTTGTAAAAGACGTTTAATATTTTAAATAATGATTGCATTTTACATATAGGATGTTTAGGCTGGATATATAAGATAGCGACGTGAAAGAGCGGTGAAATAAATGACGCATTTGACTTTTTACTTAATTAGACATGGTCAAACGCAATTAAATGCTGAAAGAAAATTACAAGGTGTGATGGATTCATCCTTAACTGATAAAGGGAAAAAGCAAGCAGCCAAAGCTGGTGAGCTTATTGCTGATGTTCCTTTTTTGAAGGCTTATAGTAGTGATAGTGGCCGGGTAAAGCAAACAGGTGAGATTATTAGAAGATACAACCACCAAAAGTTTGACTTTACTTATCGTTCAGGACTACGTGAGTTTTATTTTGGAAACTTAGAGGGGTCTTCGGCCGTCAAGGCTTATTGGACAGTAATTAGGCAGCATGGTTTGCGTCAAACCTACCGAATGCATCAAGATCCTGATTTTTTGGTTGCCTTGTTGAACAACTTATATAATCTCGATCAAACGAAACAGGCTGAAAACTTTGAATTACTTAAACAGCGTGTAGTAGAACAAATGAAGAAAATTATTGCTGAAATGACAGACCATGAAGGTAATGTTTTAATTGTGGCACACGCACTAGTATTAAGTATGCTAATCTATTTGGTTGACCCCAATGCCTTACCTAAAGGATTCTTAAAGAATGGATCCGTTTCAGTTTTAGATTATCGAGACGGTGATTGGACAGTTAAAGTCGTCAATGCGTCAGACGTAAAAGACTTAAGGGTAGACTAATGGAGAAGTTTTATAATACGCAGGTACAACTTGAAAAATTGTATCATGATAAGATTGTACCTGGTCTTAATTTTGCGATTATAGATCAAAAACAAGTAACTGCTGGAACTTTAGGATATTCACAATGGATTCCTAAAAAGAAGCAGTTAACACCTTTGATGCAATATGATATTGCATCACTAACAAAGGTAATTGGCACAACGACTATCTTTTTGAAGTTGTATCAAGAGGGCCGATTGAATTTTACAGAGCCAATAGGGGACTACTTGACATCTTTCAAAGGGACGCCGGTTAGAATTTCTCATTTATTGACACATACTTCGGGAATAAAAGGTTATATTCCTAATCGAGACCAACTGTCAAAACAAGCATTAATAGAAGCAATTTTGAATTTACCTGTGACAGAAGACTTTAATCAAAAAGTTGTTTATTCAGATACTAATTTTATTTTGCTGGGCTTAATCATTGAGAAAATTTATCAAAAACCAATTCAAGAAGTGATTACAGCAGAAGTGTTAAAACCATTGCAGTTAAATTACACGAGTTTTAATCCAGTTAAAGAAAAGACGGTTCCAACAAACTACATCCCAGGAACAGGTCTACTTCAAGGTATTGTTCACGATCCAAAAGCTAGGATTTTGCAAGAACAATGTGGGTCTAGTGGTTTATTTTCGCCGTTGTATGATTTAACAAAATTTGTAAAGTATTTAACTGGAGTGACACCTAATCAATTACTGGATAATCAGACGATTAACTTGTTGTTTGGTCGTAAGACTCCCAGTAGCTTGAAGCCAAGAAGCTATGGTTGGGATTTGTTAGATGATCCAAAATCAAATTATCCACTACTGTACCATACAGGTTTTACAGGAACTTTTATGATAATAGATCGTCGGAAACAAACAGGATTAGTTGTCTTAACTAATCGTGTACACCCAAATTCTAATAATCAAGCTTTTCTTGCAGCAAGAGAGTTAATTATCGAGACTTTTTTAGATGAGAATAAATAAAGCAGGACTTTTAATTAAGTCCTGCTTTTATAATGCCTTTATCAGCTAAATACTTACGGAATTCTAAAACTCCTGTGTAAGTAGATAAGATGTATATTTTTTTAGTAGGGGCTTTTTCTAAAGCCTCAATAAGATTAGCTATCTCAGGGACTACGACTGTTTTTTCAAGTGGTAGGTTAGCAATTTGTAATCTAAAGGCCATGTCCTGATGACGATGTCCACTGACAATCACTTGTTGGATGTTTTGGTTAGCAAATTTCTCATAATCGCCGTCCCAAATCCAACTGGTATCAATTCCATCGGCATAATTAGCATTTAAGATAGTAACCAGTGTGAACGGATCTTGTTCACGCTGAATTAATTCAATAATTTCATTTAAACCAACAGGATTCTTTACTAGAATTAAGTTGGCCACTTTATCATTGAAGTGAATCATTTCTTGTCGACCAAAAACACGCTTATTCAAGTCAAATGCTTTTTTGATATCTGACTCCCCAATACCAAATTCTCTGGCTGTTGCAAAAGCAGCGAGTGCATTATAGATATTATATTGACCACCAATATTAAGGTGGAAAGGCGTTTGTTCGATTTTGAAATCAGAACTTTGAGTTGTTAAGTCATTAATTTGTGTGACCTTATAAGTTAGTTCTGGTTTTTTGAAGTCACAGTTGGGACAGAAGTAGTCACCTAAATTAGCATAAGTCATTGAATGGTACAGTAGGATATGCTGACATTTTGGACACAACACACCATCTGTATTGACTGGTGCTTTAAAAGGCGTTTGTTGTTTATCAGAATCCACGCCATAATAAACGAATTTGTTAGGTAGTGGCTTAGAATTAAAGATACTAGCATCACCGTTAGCAATAACTGTCGCATTTGGAGCTAAGCGAATACCTTCAAGTATTTTTTCATAAGTTGTATAAATTTCGCCATAACGATCCATTTGATCTCGGAAAATATTAGTCAATACGAATGCTTTTGGGTTAGTCCAACGTGTAACTTCAGCAACGTTAGCTTCATCTACTTCCAAGATAGCAATCGGTTTTTGGTTTGATTTTTTTGATTTATAGGATAAGAATGAACTTGTAATCCCTTGAATCATATTGGACCCAGATTGGTTAGTTAAGACGTTATCAAATTGTTGTTCGAATGTTTTAACAATCAATGCTGTGGTCATAGTTTTACCATTTGTACCCGTAACAATGATTGTTTGATAATTTTTAGCTAAACTTTTAAGAACGGTCGGATCGAGTTTGTAGGCAATCTTTCCTGGAAGGGAAGTCCCACCATTTCTAAAGTTGTTTAAGAACCAGTAACTTAACTTACCGCTAGTTACTGCAAATTGTGATCTCAGGCTCATAATCAGTCTCCCTTTTTGCGCGTACGTTAAGTTTAAATATACCATAATCTCAATGAAGGTGGATATGACATTACAATTTTTTATGATTTTTTGCTGAAATTCCGTTATACTGTTAAATTGTGAAAAAGTACAAAGTAGGGTGATAATGTGGCACAATTATTTTTTAAATATGGGTCAATGAACAGCGGTAAAACGATTGAAATACTAAAGGTTGCTCACAATTATGAGGAACAAAATAAATCAGTAATTTTGCTAACAAGTGCGATGGATGATCGTGCTGGCGTTGGTGTGATTTCATCACGTATTGGTATTAGCCGTCCCGCTATTGCAATTGATGAAAACATGGATATCTATGAAAAAGTCAAGAGTACCAATCCGGATGCGGCTTGCGTATTAATTGATGAAGCACAGTTTTTGGGTAAAAATCATATTTTACAGTGTGCTAAAATAGTAGATAAGTTAGGTATACCTGTTATGGCTTTTGGACTAAAAAATGATTTTAGAAACGAGTTATTTACGGGAAGCTATTATTTATTACTATATGCTGATAAAATTGAAGAAATGAAAACAATTTGTTGGTTCTGTCGCAAAAAAGCAACAATGGTTGTGCGAGTAGAAGATGGCAAACCGGTTTATGAAGGTCAACAAATTAAAATAGGGGGCAACGAATCTTACTATCCAGTATGTCGTGTTCACTATCAAAATATGCCGATTTAAGAAAGGAATTATTATGGATAAAATAATCGAACAAATTATGGTTTTTGTAAGCCGTTATGAAGAATTACAAGAAATGATGTCTGATCCAGAAGTAATTAACGATACTAAACGTTACATGGAAATCACCAAAGAAGAAGCAAGTCTTCGTGAAATTGTTTCTAAATTCAAGCGTTATCAAGAGGTTACAGAAGCGATTGCTGATAATGAAGAATTGATTAGAGATGATAGTGATGCTGAGATCACAGAACTAGCTAAGGCTGAATTAAGTGAACTTTCAGACGAAAAGAAAGAACTTGAAGAAAATCTAACCATTTTGATGCTACCTAAAGACCCTAATGATGACAAAAACATTATCATGGAAATTAGAGGGGCAGCAGGTGGAGATGAAGCTTCTCTATTTGCAAAAGATCTTTTCCATATGTACCAAAAGTATGCTGAAAGTCAAAAATGGTCAATTGAATTAATTGATGAAGTTGAAACAGAAGTGGGTGGCTACAAGCAAGTTGCCTTTATGATTAATGGTGAGAATGTTTTCTCAAAATTAAAATATGAAAATGGTGCGCACCGTGTACAACGTGTCCCTTCAACTGAATCTCAAGGGCGTGTTCACACTTCAACTTCAACAGTTGCTGTTATGCCAGAATATGATGAGGTTGAAATTGATGTTGATCCAAAAGACATTCGTACCGATGTTTACCGTGCGAGTGGTGCTGGTGGACAACATATTAACAAAACCTCATCTGCTGTTCGTTTGACTCACTTGCCTACAGGAATTGTTGTGGCTATGCAAGATCAACGTTCACAACAACAAAATAGAGAAAAAGCAATGAAGATTTTGAAAGCACGTATTTATGACTTCTACGAAAGCCAAAACCAAGAAGCGTATGATGCTGAAAGAAAATCTGCTGTGGGGACAGGTGATCGTTCAGAACGTATCAGAACTTATAACTTCCCTCAAAACCGTGTGACTGATCACCGTATTGGATTATCTTTAAACAAACTTGATCGTGTAATGAATGGCGATTTAGGTGAAATTGTTGATGCCTTAATCGTTTATGATCAAACAGAAAAATTGGAGCAGTTACAAAATGACTAATCCGATAATAAAAGAAGCAATTGACTGGGCAACTCCTCAAGTAATAGAAGCTGGGAGTTATCCAGAAGACATTGCTTTTTTATTAGGTGAACGTTTGGATTATTCGCCTACGCAACTAAAAATAAACCAAGAAACAGTTTTATCAACCGCTCAATATCAACAATTTAAAGCAGATATTAATCAGCTTGTTCAAGGACAATCACCACAATATATTTTAGGGTACAGTTATTTTTATGGGCGAAAGCTAACTGTGACTTCTGATGTGTTAATTCCGCGATATGAAACAGAAGAACTCGTGGCTTTTGTGACTTCGGATTATAAAGCACAATCAACGGGAAAACTGTTAGATATTGGGACAGGATCTGGTGCAATCAGTTTGGTTTTAAGGCAAGAACTACCAACTTCTTGGGAAATCAAGGCTAGTGATATTTCAAAAGAAGCGCTAGCAATTGCTAAAGCTAATTTTGAGCATTATGATTGTAAGATTAAGACGATTAAAAGTGACTTATTTGAAGCAATTGAAGGTCGATTTGATGTCATTGTGTCAAATCCCCCTTACATTAAAACAACTGAAAAAGCTGTTATGGATGAGACTGTTTTAAACAATGAGCCCGAAATTGCGTTATTTGCTGGAGTTGATGGGCTAGATTTTTATCGTAAGTTTGCTAAGCAAGTTGATAATTACCTAAACAAAAACGGGGCTTTTTACTTAGAGTTTGGGTATGAGCAAAAAGAAGCGTTACAAGCCTTGTTGAGTCATTATTTGCCTAATTATGACATCACATTTAAAAATGATTTAGCGGGTTATCCACGAATGGTGAGAGGAGTTAAACAGTAGTATGGAAACTAAAATTTTGACAAAAGAACAGATTAATCAAGCAGTTGAACTATTAGCCGAAGGCCAATTAGTGGCTTTTCCAACAGAAACGGTTTATGGGTTGGGAGCTGATGCGACAAACGACGAAGCCGTTCAAAATGTTTATCGTGCAAAAGGGCGCCCAAGTGATAATCCGCTAATCGTTCATGTTAATTCAATGGACATGGTGAAATCCTATGCTAATGAATTATCACAAGAAGCGCTTCAGTTGATGAAGACTTTTTGGCCAGGACCATTGACTATTATCTTGCCAATTAAGCCTAATAGCCTGCCCCAACATGTAACAGGCGGACTTCAAACAGTCGCTTTTAGGATGCCTGACAGTAAGCTAACGCTTGATTTAATTACACAGTTTAATCGACCAATTGTTGGACCATCTGCTAACACGTCTACCAAGCCTAGTCCAACAACAGCTAAACATGTTTATCACGATTTAAATGGCAAAATTTCTGCAATTTTAGATGGCGGACAAACTCAGATTGGACTTGAATCAACTGTAATCGATTTATCAGTTGAACATCCGGTTATTTTGCGTCCAGGTAAGATTAGCCAAAAAGAATTACAAGAAGTGCTCAATCAGCCAGTTTTAATGAATCATTTGAAACCGAGTGATAATGCTATTCCCAAGGCACCAGGGATGAAATATCGTCATTATGCACCAAGTGCATCTGTTTATGTTGTTGATAATGCGGATGATTTTTTAAATATCGTTAAAACGAAAGATTTAAATCACACAGCTTTTGTAGCTGAAAAAAATATTATAAAAAAATTAAAACCTCAAAACCCGCGCTTTCACTATGTTTTAGGGCAGGGTGTTGCTGAAGCAGCCAATAAACTGTTTGACGCTTTAAGATTTTTCGATGATAATCAAGATATCAATGAAATTTTTGTTCAAGGATTTTCTGGTGATGACTTAGAACAAGCGTATATGAACCGTTTGAATAAGGCAGCCAGTGGGCAACATTACCAAGCTTGATTTTATTGAAAATAGAATTTGAGGAGATGTAGGAATGACCGATTATAAACAACAAGATCCATTGTTATGGGATGCAGTCGCAAAAGAAGAGGAACGTCAAAGACAGAATATTGAGTTAATTGCCTCTGAAAACATTGTTTCCCAAGGTGTTATGCACGCGCAAGGGAGTGCCCTAACTAATAAATATGCTGAAGGCTATCCTGGTAAACGTTACTACGGTGGTACACAGTATGTCGATATCGTTGAGAACTTAGCTATTGACCGTGCGAAAGAATTATTTGGAGCTGAATATGCTAATGTTCAGCCTCATTCCGGTTCCAGTGCTAACATGGCTGCATATTATGCGCTACTTAACCACGGAGATCGTGTACTTGCAATGGACTTGTCTGCTGGCGGACACTTAACACATGGTTCACCAGTGAACTTTAGCGGTCGTACTTACCACTTTTACAGCTATGGTTTAGACCCTGAAACAGAAGTGCTAGATTACGATAAAATTCGCGAAGCTGCACTTGAAGTTAAACCTAAGTTAATTGTTGCGGGTGCTTCAGCTTATAGTCGTTCAATTGATTTCAAAAAATTCAAAGAAATTGCTGATGAAGTTGATGCTAAATTAATGGTTGATATGGCACATATCGCTGGATTAGTTGCAAGTGGCCTTCATCAAAATCCAGTTTCTTATGCTGATGTTGTGACAACAACTACACATAAAACATTGAGAGGACCTCGTGGTGGCTTGATTTTAGCTAAAGAAGCGTATGCTAAAGCAATTAATTCAGCAGTTTTCCCTGGAAATCAAGGTGGACCGTTGGAACATGTTATTGCTGGTAAAGCAGTTGCACTTCATGAAGCGATGCAACCAGCCTTTAAAGAATACTCAAAACAAGTAATCAAAAATGCGAAAGCAATGGCTGAAGTCTTCAAAGAGAGTGACCAAGTTAGAATTGTGTCAGGAACAACTGATAATCATCTTCTACTATTAGATATTTTGAAAACAGGTCATAATGGACGAGAAATTCAAGATCTACTTGATACTGTTTTAATTACATTGAACAAGAATCAAATTATGAATGACCAAAATGGTCCATTCAAAACAAGTGGGATTCGTTTAGGAACACCCGCAGTTACAACAAGAGGGTTCAAAGAAAAAGAAGTTAAAGAAGTAGCACACTTAATTTTGAAGGCAATTGAAAACTTCGATAATGAAGAAAAGCTAGCTGAAGTTAAAGAGCAAGTGCTGGCTTTAACGAGTCAATTTCCTTTGGACTTTTAAGTAAAATAAGTATTAAAAGGAGTCTTTTTTAAGATGAGTAAATTTACAGTTTTAGATCATCCGTTAATTCAACACAAATTAACAATGATTCGTGATAAAAACACAGGGACCAAAGATTTTAGATCAATTGCTAATGAAATAGCAGAGTTGATGGTTTACGAAATTACGCGTGACTTACCTATGGAAAGTATCGAAATCGAAACACCAATGGGGAAATCAATGCAAAAAGTATTAGCTGGTAAAAAACTAGCTGTTATTCCAATTTTAAGAGCTGGTCTTGGAATGGTTGATGGTGTTTTAGAATTAATCCCAGCAGCCAAGATTGGACATATTGGGATGTACCGTGATGAAAAGACATTGCAACCTCATGAATACTTTGTCAAACTACCTGCAGATATTGACAAACGTGAGTTATTTGTTGTGGATCCAATGCTTGCAACAGGTGGTTCTGCTAATATGGCAATTGACGCCCTTAAAAAGCGTGGCGCAACCAATATTCGTTTAGTTGTTTTAGTAGCTTCTCCTCAAGGTGTTGAGGCTATTCAAAAAGAACATCCTGATGTTGATATTTACGCAGCATCGTTAGATACTGAATTGACTGATAGCGGTTATATTTTCCCAGGACTAGGGGATGCCGGAGACCGTCTGTTCGGGACAAAATAGAGACTTACTCAAAGAGGTAGGTCTCTTTATTTTAAATATTTTCCTAAATTAATAGACAAATTAGGAAATATTTTAAAAAAGTGTCTTTTTTGTTTTGTCTTTTCGAACATGTGGTGGTATCATTTGATTGTCTTTTTAAAGATTTATATAAGATTTTATTTTTAGAGGGGAGGTCACGAAGTGGGCGAAAAACCGGTTGTTGTTCAGTTCATGGGACTAAATTTTAATCTCACGAACATTATTTCAGGGTTGATTGTCTGTATCATGGTCTTTTTATTTGTATATCTTTTGGCTCGAAAAGCACAGCTTAGACCAACAAGAAAGCAAAACGTGCTTGAAAGAATCATTGAGTTTACAAATAGTATTGTGAAACAATCAATACCCGGTGAAGAAGGAAAGAAATTCTACTTATTCTCATTTGTTCTATTTCTTTTCATCTTCTTCTCAAACCAATTGGGATTATTTTTAGAACCTAAATTTGGAGAATATGTTTTAATTAAATCGCCAACATCGAGTCCGTTAATTACGATGACTCTAGCAACATTTGTATTGCTAATGGCCTTTTATTATGGTATTGAAAAACAAGGTTTTGGTGGCTATTTGAAGAACTACACAAAACCGGTTTCATTTCTTTTACCATTAAATATATTTGAAGAGTTTAGTAACTTTTTAACACTTGCTCTACGTTTATACGGTAATATTTATGCAGGTGAAATTGTCCTAGGATTAATTGGACAGCTTGCCCAAAGTAACGGAGCATTAACATACGTTGTCGCAATGCCCTTGACGCTACTATGGCAAGGATTTTCTGTTTTTATAGGTGCAATTCAGGCCTATGTTTTTGTGACATTGTCAATGGTTTACATATCACATAAAATCGAAAAAGAATAATATATATCAGTATATATAAAATATATGGAGGATTTATCTATGCAATTATTAGCTGCTGCTTTAGCTGCCGGACTAGCTGCCCTTGGTGGTGGTATCGGTAACGGTCTACTTATTTCAAAAACAATCGAAGGAATGGCTCGCCAACCAGAAAACTCAGGTTCATTAAGAAGTACAATGTTCGTTGGGGTTGCGCTAGTTGAATCAGTTCCTATCTTGTCAATCGTTATCTCACTTCTAATCCTATTCGTATTTAAAGGTTAGTATAAGTATTAGTGAGTCAAAACCTGACAAAGAAAGGAGCAGATAAATGAGTCTACATCCATTAACCGGATTGAAACTTTCATCACTTGAGCTAGGTGACGTTATTTTATACTTTGTTATGTTTGTTGTTTTAATGCTCCTCATCAAACATTTTGCTTGGGAACCAATTAACAATATGTTAGAAAAGCGTCGTTCTCAAATCTCAAACGATTTGGACAATGCTGCGGCTTCTAAACAAAAAGCGCAAAGCCTTGCGCAAGAGCGTGAAGATGCTTTGAAAAACTCACGAAGTGAAGCACTTGAAATTGTTTCAAATGCTAAAGCTCATGGGAAAGCAACACAGCAACAAATGCTTGATGAAGCAAACAATGAAGCAAAAGTTATTAAAACTAACGCTTTACAAGAAGCTAAGAAGTCAAAAACTGACGCTTTAAATAGTGCTCAAGCTGATATTGCAGATATTGCAGTGGCAATTTCTTCAAAACTTATTCAAAAGAATTTGACAGCCGACGATCAAAAAGATTTGATTAACAATTATATTAAGGGGCTGGATGACTAATGAAATTGGATAATAAAACAATCGGTCAAAGATATGCCAAAGCTTTTTATGAGTTATCTCTTGAAAGAAAGACATTAGACACAGATTTTGAAGAACTGTCCGTAGTAATGCAATTAGTTAAAGAGAATCCAGAACTTGGTTCAGTTTTAACCGATCCAAGATTAACTGATTCCGAAAAACATGAACTGCTTACAACATTTTCACAACCATTTAGTCAAAACATCCAAGACTTTTTAAGTCTGATTCAAGATTACAAACGATTTGATAAAATTGAGTTTATTATTGATGCTTTTAACGAGTACTACAATGCGTACTACCAAAAAGCAACTGGAAAAGTAACCAGCGTGGTAGCTTTAGATGATGAACAAAAAGCAAACTTATCAAAAGCTTATGCTAAGAAATTTGGCTTAAAATCTTTTGAGTTTGAAAATGAAATCGATCCATCACTTATTGGTGGGGTAATCGTTGAAGCTCAAGGACAAGTTATTGACGGTTCAGTTCAAACAAAACTAAAAAGAGTTAAACAATCGTTACAAAAATAAAGATAAAAAGAGGTGACCCCATTGAGCATTAAGGCTGAAGAAATTAGTGCATTAATTAAAAAGCAACTAGAAAACTACCAAGATAAATTAGTAGTTGATGAAGTTGGTACAGTAACCTATATTGGTGACGGAATTGCTCGTGCTCATGGGCTTGATAACGCGTTAAGTAGTGAACTACTTGAATTTTCTAATGGTTCATACGGTATTGCTCAAAACTTGGAAACAAATGATGTTGGTATTATTATCTTAGGATCATATGCTGATATTCGTGAAGGTGACCAAGTTAAACGTACAGGTAAAATCATGGAAGTGCCAGTTGGTGAAGAACTAATTGGACGTGTTGTTAACCCATTAGGACAACCCGTAGATGGTCAAGGTGAAATCAAAACATCTAAGACTAGACCTATTGAAGGACAAGCACCTGGCGTTATGCAACGTCAATCTGTTTCAGAACCAATGCAAACAGGTTTAAAAGCGATTGATTCGCTAGTGCCAATTGGACGTGGTCAACGTGAGTTGATTATCGGGGACAGACAAACAGGTAAAACATCTATTGCTATTGATACAATCTTGAACCAAAAAGGTAAAGATGTTGTTTGTATCTATGTTGCTATTGGTCAAAAAGAATCAACTGTTAGAAGACAAGTAGAATCATTGAAAAAATATGGTGCAATGGATTATACAATTGTTGTGGAAGCGGGTCCTAGTGAACCAGCACCACTACTTTATATTGCACCTTATGCAGGTTCTGCTATGGGTGAGGAATTCATGTATAACGGTAAACACGTTTTAATCGTGTTTGATGACTTGTCAAAACAAGCTGCTTCATACCGTGAAATTTCCTTGCTACTTCGTCGTCCACCTGGTCGTGAAGCTTACCCTGGTGACGTTTTCTACTTACACTCACGTTTACTAGAACGTTCTGCTAAGTTGAGTGATGAAATGGGAGGCGGTTCAATGACTGCTTTACCAATTATCCAAACTCAAGCCGGTGATATTTCTGCTTATATTCCAACTAACGTAATTTCCATCACTGATGGTCAAATTTTCTTGGAAAGTGACTTATTCTTTGCCGGAACTCGTCCTGCTATTAACGCTGGGGAATCTGTTTCTCGTGTTGGGGGTTCAGCACAAACAAAAGCGATGAAGAAAGTATCAGGTACACTTCGTGTGGATCTTGCTTCATATCGTGAGTTAGAATCTTTTGCTCAATTTGGATCTGATTTGGATTCAGCTACTCAAGCTAAATTGAACCGTGGTCGTCGTACAGTTGAAATCTTAAAACAACCACTTCACAAACCTATTCCAATGGAAAAAGAAGCTTTAATTCTGTATGCCTTGACAAAAGGTTACTTAGATAAAGTAGAAGTTGACCAAATTTTAGAATTTGAAGCACAACTATTTGATTACTTCGATAGTAACCATGCTTCAATTCTAGAACAAATTGAAAAAACAGGAGATTTACCAGAAAACCTTGATGAACTAAATCAAGCAATTTCCGACTTTGTTGATGGTTTTACATCAAAATAAGAGGGAGGAATATAGATGGCTGACTCAACACTTGAACTAAAGCGAAAAATTAGTTCAATTAACAAAACTGGTCAAATTACGACAGCTATGCAAATGGTTTCAGGTGTTAAATTAAATCAAACTGAAAAGATTAATCAAAGCTACATGCACTATCAAGACATGTTATATAATACAGTTGCGCATTTGATGGCATCACGTATTACGAATGAACTAGGTGTTAGTTCAAGTAGTGTAGTTGATGATGAAAACTTTGATTATGCGTCACTATTTCATAATAGTGATATGAGTGATTTGATTAGCCATCGTCCAGTTAAAAAGACTGGTTACTTGGTAATTACCGGAGATCGTGGATTAGTTGGTTCATACAACAGTACAGCAATTAAACAAATGATGTCACTAGCTAAAAAAGCTGAAGAAGAAGGCCGCGAAGCTGAAATCTTAGCTGTTGGTGGCGTTGGTGCGGATTTCTTCAAAAAACAAGGCATGAACTTAGTTTACGAATATCGTGGAATTAGTGATGTACCGACTTTTGAAGAATCTCGCGAGATTGTGTCAACTGCTGTAAACATGTATATGGATGGCGTGTATGATGAACTTTACGTTTGTTATACTCACCATGTTAATACAATTTCGTCAGAATTTAGAACTGAAAAAATGTTACCTATTTCTGATATTGATGTCCAAGACGCTGTTCACGAAGGACCTAAAGCCCAATTTATTACTGAACCGTCAACTGAAGCAGTGTTAGATAGAATACTACCTCAGTTTGCGCAAGGTATGATTTACGGTGCTATTTTAGACTCCAAAACCGCTGAACATGCTAGTTCTATGACAGCGATGCAAAATGCATCTAAAAATGCTGATAGCGTTGTTTCGGATTTAACAACCCAGTTAAACCGTGCGCGTCAAGCTCAAATTACGACTGAAATCACCGAAATCGTCGGTGGTGCAGCCGCACAAGAATAAAAAGGAGGTTGACAGTTTGAGTCAAGGTAAAATTGTCCAAGTTATTGGACCCGTTGTTGACGTGGCCTTTCCATTAGATAATGATCTGCCCGATATCAATAACGCTTTAAAAGTAACTAAAAACGATAACGACTCAATCATTCTTGAAGTTGCCCTTGAACTTGGTGATGGTGTTTTAAGAACAATCTCCATGGAATCAACTGATGGTTTGCAACGTGGAATGATCGTTGAAGATACAAAATCTCCGATTTCTGTGCCTGTTGGTAAAGAAACTCTAGGACGTGTCTTTAATGTTTTAGGTCAAACAATTGACGGTGGGGAAGAATTCCCTGCTGATTTCAAACGTGAAGGAATTCACAAAGATGCACCAAAATATGATGATTTAAGTACTGGTAGCGAAATTTTAGAAACTGGTATTAAGGTTATCGATTTACTTGCCCCATATACTCGTGGTGGTAAAGTTGGGTTATTCGGTGGTGCCGGTGTTGGTAAAACTGTTTTAATCCAAGAATTAATCCATAATATTGCTGAAGAACACGGTGGTATTTCAGTCTTTACTGGTGTTGGAGAACGTACACGTGAAGGTAACGACTTGTACTTTGAAATGAAAGAATCCGGTGTTCTAGAAAAAACAGCCATGGTGTTTGGTCAAATGAACGAACCACCTGGAGCTCGTATGCGTGTTGCGCTAACAGGGCTAACAATTGCGGAATACTTCCGTGATGTTGAAGGTCAAGATGTGCTACTATTTATCGATAATATCTTTAGATTTACACAAGCTGGTTCAGAGGTTTCTGCCTTACTAGGTCGTATGCCTTCAGCTGTTGGTTACCAACCAACTCTTGCTACTGAAATGGGTCAACTTCAAGAACGTATCACATCAACTAAGAATGGATCAATCACATCTATTCAAGCTATCTACGTTCCTGCTGATGACTACACTGACCCTGCTCCTGCAACAACGTTTGCTCACTTGGATGCAACAACTAACCTAGAACGTCGTTTAGTAGAACAAGGGATTTACCCTGCTGTTGACCCACTAGAATCTTCATCTAATGCGTTAGATCCAGAAACTATTGGTCAAGAACACTACGAAGTGGCTACAGAAGTTCAACATATCTTACAACGTTACCGCGAATTACAAGATATTATTTCTGTTTTAGGTATGGATGAATTATCTGATGAAGAAAAACTAATCGTGCAACGTGCACGTAAGATTCAGTTCTTCTTATCACAAAACTTCCACGTTGCTGAACAATTTACTGGTGTAAAAGGTTCATACGTATCAGTTGCTGATACAGTATCTGGATTTAAACAAATCTTAGATGGACAACTGGATGATCTTCCAGAAGATGCTTTCCGTGGTGTTGGACCAATTGAAGATGTAATTGAAAAAGCAAAATCAATGGGATATGAACATCAAACGACTGAAGCAACTTCAGTTGAAGAATAGGAGTGAAAATCATGGCAGATAATATTATAACTGTCACTGTTGTTACTCCTTATGGAATTCAGTATAGTCACCGTGCACATATGGTAAGTGTGAAGTCAATTGATGGAGATTTAGGTATCATGGCTAACCATGAACCAATCGTTGCCCCGCTAAAGATTAGTGAAGTTAGGGTAAAAAGAACTGACAACACAACTCATGTTGACGCAATTGCAGTAAACGGTGGCTTTATCGAATTTCAAGATAATGTTGCAACAATTGTGGCTGACGGTGCTGAACGTGCTAGAGATATTGATTTGAGCAAGGCTGAACAAGAAAAAAGTGAAGCTGAGCAAAAACTTCATGAGGCTGAATCACAACACGATATTGATCAACAACGTCGTGCTGAAGTCGCATTGAAGAAAGCAATGAACAGAATTAATGTTTCTAAACATCTATAAAAAAGTGAACACATTTTGTGTTCGCTTTTTTTTATGAGTAATATTTATTAAATTTCTGTTTTTGTTCGTTAATAATTGATATTTAGCGTCTTAATTTATGATATTATATGAAGAGGGAATTTTATAAATAACATTGGTGAATTTGTAATCATCATATAATATATTAAAATTCGACATGATTGACATGTGAAGGGAAAGATAATCGTGGTTAAAAATATAGGAATCGATTTGGGAACTGCTAATGTTCTAATTAATGTGGCTGGAGATGGTATTGTTTTGAACGAGCCATCTGTTGTTGCAATCGATACAAAGAATAATGAAGTTGTTGCTGTAGGTACCGAAGCTTACCGCATGGTAGGACGTACACCAGGAAACATCAAGGCAATTAGACCCTTAAAAGATGGTGTTATTGCTGATTTTGACATTACAGAAGCAATGCTAACTTACTTTATTGAAAAGTTGAATTTAAAAGGATTTTTATCGAAGCCAAATATTCTAATCTGTGCACCTACAAACGTGACTGATATTGAACAAAAGGCAATTATTCAAGCTGCTGAAAAAGCAGGCGGAAATAAAGTTTACTTAGAATTTGAACCTAAAGTGGCTGCCGTTGGTGCAGGTCTAGATATCTTTAAGCCTCAAGGAAATATGGTTATTGATATTGGTGGGGGTACTAGTGATATTGCTGTGCTTTCAATGGGTGAAGTGGTAACAAGCCGTTCATTACACTACGCTGGTAACAAAATGGATCAAAATATTGTGGCTTATGTTAAACAAAAATATAATCTGTTAATCGGTGAAAGAACAGCTGAAACAATCAAAAAAGAAATTGGATCAGCTTTTGAAGCAGAAGAATCACAAGAAATTGAAGTTCGTGGTCGTGATATGATTGACGGTTTACCTAAAGTAATGACGATTAATGCTGTTGAAGTTGAACAAGTTTTATCTGAAGGTCTTATGAGCATTATTGATGCTGCAAAAGAAGTTCTAGAACAAACACCACCAGAATTAGCTGCTGATATTATTGATCGTGGTATTATGCTAACTGGTGGGGGTGCTTTGTTAAACAACTTAGACCGTTTGTTAGCACACCACTTAAAAGTACCTGTAATTGTTGCAGATAATAGTCTAGATGCTGTAGCTATTGGAACAGGCGTTTTATTAGATAATATTGCAAAGAGAAAATAATGCGATTTATTTTTTTAGGGTGTATTAAATTTTATCAAACCCGAATTTCTCCATTATTACCAAAGCGCTGTCGATTTTACCCAACATGTTCTCAATATACCTTCAAAGCAATTGAAAAGCATGGTGTGATTAAAGGCACCATTATGGGAGTTTCAAGAATCTTAAGATGTCAGCCTTTTAATAAAGGGGGACTTGATTTTGTTCCGGATAAGTTTACACTGTTTCGAAATAAAAAATCTGATAAAATTGGTGACGAAATAATTAACAAAAATAAAAAAAGTAGTGAGTAGAGAATTTTATGTCTAAAAAAGTTAAAAACATTAATGTAGAAGTTAACGAAATTAATAATAAAAATGAAAATTACTATGAAGTGGCTATTCCAAACAAACAAGTGATTGGAACAATTAAAAAAGTGGAATCGCGCTATCAAATAGATATTGAAAAATCGAATAAAACACTATTTGCAAATAATTTAGAAAGTGCGATTAATGATTTACTTGTTTACTTTAACTTGCATGGCAAAATCTAAATTTTGAAATAACAATCTAGGGGAGTACAAATTATGGCACAAGTAGATGAAAAGCCAAGCCTAATTGATCGACTAGATTTTGGAATTATTGTTCCTGTATTAATCCTAGCAGTTGTGGGAATGTACGCTATTTGGTTAGCTTCTAGTGCTAATTTGAGAGCTATCATATCTCAAGTGATTTGGTATTTTGTAGGTTTTTTAATTGTTGCTGTTATCATGCAATTTGACTCAGAACAGTTGTTCAAAGTTTCGCCATATGCTTATGCTGCGGGACTGACGTTGCTGTTTTTGGTTTTAATATTTCATGATCGGTCGCTAGCTGCAGATACTGGGGCGATGAGTTGGTTCAAGGTAGGGCCCTTTACGTTCCAACCTTCTGAGGTTATGAAGCCAGCATTTATTTTGATGTTAGGACGCTTAACTTATCGACATAACCAACTATATCGTGAACATACTGTTCGAAATGATAGTATTTTAATTGGAAAACTCATCTTAGTCATGCTGCCGGTTGCTGTGTTATTGAAATTGCAAAATGACTTTGGGACAATGTTAGTTTTCTTTGCTATTTTAGGTGGTGCAATCTTGGTATCTGGTGTAACATGGAAAATTTTACTACCGGTTTTCTTATCAGTAGCAGTGATTGGGACTATTGCTATTTTATTGGTTTCGACACCTAATGGTCAGGAAATTCTACGACAATTCAATTTCAAAGCTTATCAATTTGAGAGAATTAATAGTTGGTTAGATCCGTCTGGGGATACTGCGAATAATTCGATGCAGCTATGGCAGAGTATGAAAGCAATTGGTTCAGGAGAATTATTTGGTCGCGGATTTGGTGTAAGAGTTGTTAATGTTCCCGTTCAAACAACCGATATGGTTTTTTCAATTATCGGGGAAAGTTTTGGGTTTGTAGGTGTAATAGGTGTAATCTTGACTTACTTCTATTTGATTTTCAATATGGTCAAGGTTGCCTTTCAAACACGTAACGCCTTTTACTCATATGTTTCAACCGGTGTTATCATGATGATTTTGTTCCATGTTTTTGAAAATATCGGAATGAGCATCGATCTTTTACCACTAACGGGAATTCCTTTGCCATTTATTTCTTCCGGGGGGTCAGCCTTACTGGGGAATATGATTGGTGTTGGATTAATTCTTTCAATGAAATATCATCATAAGAGTTATATTTTTAGTGGAAAAGGTGAATTTTAGTATTTATCAGTTAGGAGAGTGGCTAAATGACTAGCAGTCAAATAGTTGAAGTTGAGCAAAATGTCAATAATCTGTTCAAACGTTTTGAAACAGGTGACTTTTACAACACGCTTTATCAACAATTTAACAAGATAAAAGAGCAGGTCAACTATCAAAAAAGACGTCGTCCAGTTCAGATAGCAGAATTAACTGATGATAATCGCGAAAAAATCAAGTTTCTTGCTCAAGAAAAAAATATCCAATCACCTAAGATGGATGATTTACAATTTCTAGCGCAATTCATTGGCGTCACAGATGTTGATATCCGAGAAAAATATGTTTTAAAAACGATTGTGGAGTGTATCAAAAAACACTATTATAATGAAAATCAGCTTATCTGGTTAAGGGATTTTGTCTTGAATCCAGATAATTTGTACGCACACATTTTAGAGCCTAAAAATGATGCTGTTTTAGTTAGAAGCGGTGCTTTATTAATTTTAAACGCGATTTTGGTTGAAGATGAAAAGTTTTACAACTTATTATCACCACAAGATTATCAAACCGTTGCGTTAAAATTATCAACGTACGCATTACTTGAACAAGATTATCAAGGCTATAATTCCAAAATGGGTTGGATACAAACTTACAGTCTTATTGTTGAAGCAACAAAAAAAGTCTGTGAGGCACCTGTCCATCGAGCGTTGAAAGTTTACTTGATGACAGCAATTTTGTTTGCATATTTACAAACAGATGTGCCACTTATTTTTGGTGAAAATCAGGTACTGGCAGATTTAGTTTTAAGTTTTTCATTAAGAGATAACTTTTACAATCACTTTATTGTGATGCTTTTGACACAGTGGAATGATCAGTATAAAGATGACTATAGTTCTAATGAACAATTAGGGTTTTGGCATCAAGTGTACAATAGTGAACGTTTAATTGATAGTTTATTAGTGCTAGATGATTTACCAGAATCTATTCGTAACTTAATCAAAAATGAAATCAAGTAAAAAAGCCATTTATTAAATGGCTTTTTTATTTGATATTAGTGTTAATTGAAACAGATAAAATGATGGATAAAATAATTAAAGTTACGCTAGTTAAAATCAGTGTAATGATGTTGTACACGGTAGGTAAAGTGAATAATATAATCATGCCAATAATTGCAATAGCAAATAAAATAATAGCAAATACAATCAGTGAGCGACTTAAAAAGCGATCTTTTTCAGGATGAAAAACTAAAAACGGCTTATCTTTGGTATAAATTAAACAACCACCGATGTAACAAATGACTGCAATAAAAGCCATCATGATAATTTTTATAATCATAGGTTTAATAACGTCCTTTTCTTTGTAAATCTTTTAATTTTTGGTACTGGTTCTTAAAGGCAACTTCAAATTTACCGTTACCTTTGGGGTGGAAATAATGTGAATTGCGTAAGCTACTGGGCAAATAGTCCTGTGCAACAAAATCATTATCAAAATCATGGGGGTACAAGTAACCGACACCACTACCCAATTTTTCTGCACCACTGTAGTGTGCATCTTTAATATGGTTTGGAATGTCGCTAATTCGTTTGTTTTGAATATCAGAAATTGCTTCATCAATAGCAGTTAAGCTAGCGTTAGATTTTGGAGATAAGCAAAGTTCGATTACGGCATTGCTCAAAGGTATTCTTGCTTCAGGGAGTCCAACTTTTTCTGCTGCTTCAATTGCGGTCATTGTGTGCATCCAAGCTTGTGGATTAGCAAGTCCAATATCTTCAAAAACGATGACTGTCAGGCGTCGAATAATACTTTGTAAGTCACCAGACAGAATTAACCGAGCTAAGTAATGAAGTGCTGCATCAGTATCAGAACCTCGAATTGATTTTTGAAAGGCTGAAAGTAAGTTATAGTGGCTATCACCGTTTTTATCAGCAGAGATATTTTGTTTTTGAATAGAGTCTTTAATTACGGGAGTATCAATTAAAATAACATGATTCTCATCTGGATTAGAAGACAATACGGCTAATTCAAGACCATTTAAAGCATTTCTCAAGTCACCGTTACTTCGTGTTATCAGTAACTCTTTAGCTTCATCTGTCAACTGAACATGATAGCTACCTAAACCATCTTGTTCATCAGTCAAGGCTCGATTAATAGCTTTGCTAATATCTTCAGCTTCTAAAGGATATAATTCAAAGATCTCTGTTCGAGAACGTATAGCCGGCGAAATAGAAAGGTAAGGATTTTCTGTTGTAGCACCGATTAAGATGATTTTACCAGATTCAAGCATGGGCAGTAAAAAGTCTTGTTTAGTTTTATCTAGTCGATGAATTTCATCAAGTAATAGCACGACAGTACCACTCATTTTAGCTTCTTCAGCGACAATTTTTAATTCTTTTTTGCCATCAATAGCTGCATTTAGCTGTCTAAAAGCATATTTTGTACTACCCGCAATCGCACTTGCAATGCTTGTCTTGCCAATTCCCGGAGGACCATACAGAATCATCGATGTTAGTCTTTTGGCTTTAACCATGCGATAAATAATTTTATCTTGTCCCACTAAATGTTGTTGTCCTACAATATCACTTATTGTTTTTGGACGCATACGAAAGGCTAGGGGAGTAGTCATTATTAGTCTCCTTTAATTAACTTTTTAAACTTAGACCAGACAGATGATTTTTCTGGTTTGGCGCTAGACTCAGTTGGTTGTTCTTGATACTTTTGACTAATATCAATGACGGGCTCATTGATTGCATCACTTGAAACAACAAGAACTCCCGTTTTATCATCAGCGGTCTGTGCTGATTGATCACTAATCAATGAAAATTTAATATTATTTTGAGAACAAGCTCTAATAATCAGTGAAGCGTTTGGTGTGTTAACTTTGTTATTAATTAAAACTTGGTAGTTTTGATAGCTTTGAATATGATCAACTAAGGTTTCAACAACTGGTTTGTCTTTTAACTGAGCTACGGATAATCTGACTAAAACACGTTCGCGTAATGAGCCTAAATACTGACGTCTTTCATCAGGATTGGTTTGTGGGGTAGAGGTTAACCCATTTTGTTCTAAGCGTTCATTTAATTTATCTGACAATTAAAATTCCTCCTTTGATTGTTATAGTAAAAGTGTATTAAAAAATCCCCGATAAGGATACCGGGGAATAAACAAATATATAAATATTAAAGTTTTTGGTTGTAGAATTCAACAACAAGTGATTCGTCGATTTCTGGTTCAAGTTCATCACGTTCTGGTAGACGAGTTAATGAACCTGTTAATTTGTTATCGTCAAATGAAACGAAAGCAGGGCGAGCAACTGTAGCTTCAACTGCTTCTTTAACGATAGCCAAGTTTTGTGAACGTTCTCTTAGTCCGATAACTTGGTCAGGTTTTACTTCGTAAGAAGGAATATCAACGCGTTGACCATCAACAGTCACGTGACCGTGGTTAACTAATTGACGAGCTTGACGACGTGTAGTTGCTAGACCTAAACGGTAAACAACGTTATCTAAACGACGTTCTAGTAATACCATGAAGTTAACACCGTGTTTACCTTCACGAATTTTACCAGCTTTAACGAAAAGGTTCATAAATTGACGTTCAGTTAAACCGTACATCACACGTAGTTTTTGTTTTTCACGTAATTGTGAACCGTATTCTGAAAGTTTACCACGACGAGCGTTTGGACCGTGGTCACCTGGTGCGTAGTTACGACGTGCAAGTTCTTTACCAGTACCTGATAAAGAAATTCCAAGACGACGAGATTTTTTCCAACTAGGACCTGTATATCTTGACATAAAAATGTTCCTCCATAAAATTTGATTATTGGAGTAAAATATAAGAAATAAGTTCGGCATTCGTGCATTTTATGTTGATACTTTCACCACGTGCAGCCGCGGGGTACTCGTTCACTTAAAGCGCCATAAAATGTTGACGTTCTTGCCACTTATTGCTGCAATATTTTACACTTTTATTATTATAGATGAGATGTGTTCTTAAATCAAGTCTATTTATTTCCCAAAAAAGCTCTTCAAAGGGTGAATTTTTTGATACAATAGTACTTATATGGAATATTGGGGGAAGCTTTTATGTCAGTAGGACAAACAGTTGTGCTTTCAATAAGTATTTTGATAATACTTGCAGTTGTCATTCAATTATTAATGAACTTCATCAAAAACAAACGTGTTACGGGTCACATTAGCGAAGTGATTGACTCTTTTCAATCGGTTGAACTGGCTGAAAAGTATCAACATTTAAAAGAAATCACGCTATCTGGCTCGAGTTTGATAACGTTTAATAATTGGGAGAAAGTCTATCTAGGATTAGAATCTAGGTCAGAAGAGTTGCTACAAAAGAATCAAAAAGTTGCTCAGACGACCAATCACTTAAGACTGTTGACAGCTAATTCACTGTTAGCTGACTTAAAACAAGAAGTTTTTGAAGCTGAACAAGACGTTGAAGATGTTGAATCAGTTTTTGATCAACTAATTGTTGCTAATAGTGAATCAGAAAAAGAAATTGAACAAATTTATGATAAATATGCTGAAATAAGAAAAGATATTTTATCAAAATCTTACAATTATGGTCAAACAATTAACTTTTTAGAAGATTATTTACTTGGACTAGAAAATAAGTTTACAGATGTGAGAGCGCTCAATAGTGTTGGGAACCACATCGAAACACATCGCGTATTGAGTTATTTGAAATTACAATTAACACAACTTGATGAAAAACTACCAAGAATCAAAAAAAGTTATGAAAAATTAAGTGAAAAATTGCCACAACAGGTTAAAGAGCTAAGTAATGAGTATGCGCACTTGCTCAGTCAAGGCTATCGTTTTTCAAATGTTAACGTTCAAACTTTAATTGATAATCTAAACGCTGCTTTGAATCAAACCAACCAGCAGTTAAACGAAATTAAGCTGGATGAAGTAGAAAATGGTATTGATAATATTAATAACAAAATCATGGAAATTGAGCAGATCTTAGAAAATGAAATGAATGCTAAGAATTTTGTGGTTGATTTTCAAAAAAGATTGTCTGAACAATTTGAAAAGGTTTCGTTAGCTAATTCAGAATTGATGGATTTACTGGTTCATATCGATCAAAGCTATATTTTAACTAATGATGAGATTACTGAAAGTGGTCATATTGGTTCTGAAATTAGTCAAATGAAGAATGATTTTGATTTAGATATTCGAAAAATTGAAACAGAATCACCAGTTTATTCTGAAATTAAAGCGGATTTCTTAAGAATTAACCAACGATTGGATGAAATCTCAATTCGACAACAAGAAATTGAACAAGATATCGAAGGGTTAACTGAAGCTGAAAAGGTTGCACAACAATCTGTTCAAGAAATGAATTTGAATCTTAATATGTTGAAACGAAAACTCGATCGTTACAAATTACCAGGCTATCCATCACGCTTTGTTGAATATTATCGACTAGTAGAAGATGAAATTGAAAAGATTTATAATGAATTGAATCAAGTCAAAATTGATATGAAACAAATCTCAGATGATTTGATTTTGGCTCAACAAGATTTAAATAAATTAACAACAGATTCTGAAAATATTGTGGCGGTTTCAGAATTAACTGAAATTGCAATTCAATATAGTAATAAGTATATCCAAGATAATCAAAGTATTAATCAAGCGGTGAAGAAGGCCTATCAACTTTATAACCAAGATTTCGATTATGAAGGTGCCTTAGATACAATCGCAAGTGCACTTGAAAAAGTCGAACCAGGTGCTTATCAAAAGATTGAAAAAGATTACTATAAAGGCTTATAAAAAATAAGTTAACGAGTTGAATGTTAATGGGTTTTCCGCTATAATATTTTAGACGTTCAAACAATTTAGACCAGATTACTGGTCTTTTTTAGTTTTAAAGGTGGATAATAATTTGATATATTTTGATAATAGTTCAACAACTTTAATCAATCCTAATGTGCTAAATACTTACCAAGCGGTTAGTCAAAAGTATTGGTCTAATCCTTCTAGTTTGCACAAATTTGGTGAGAAGAGTTTTTTGCTAGTTGAACAATCTCGCTTACAGATTGCCGATTTGCTCGGTGTGAAAGGTAGCGAAATATTTTTTACAAGCAGTGGAACAGAATCTGATAACTGGGCAATTAAAGGTACCGCCATTTCAAAAAGAAAATTAGGTAACCATTTAATTACCACACAGATTGAACACCCCGCGGTTTTAAATTCAATGAAACAGCTTGAGGAATTAGGATTCAAAGTGACTTATTTACCTGTTGATCAAACGGGCATTGTAAGCCCTGATTCTGTAAAACAAGCAATCACAGAGGATACGATACTGGTTTCGGTTATGGGAGTTAACAATGAAATCGGGTCTATTCAGCCTATTGCTGAAATTGGCGATATCTTAAAAGCATATCCATCAATTCACTATCATGTGGATGCTGTTCAGGCTATTGGGAAAAATTTATGGTCCAAGGTTTTCCATCCACGTATTGATTTAATGAGCTTTTCTGCGCATAAATTTAACGGTCCTCGTGGAGTTGGATTTTTATATAAAAAAGCTAATCGTCAATTGCAACCACTATTAAGTGGTGGTGGACAAGAGCAAAATCTGCGCTCAGGAACCGAAAATACTCCAGGGATAGTTGCCAGTGCCAAAGCATTAAGACTTGCAATCGAAACCCAGAAAAAAACCGTCCAACAAACGGCAGCAATAAAAAAAGAAGTGCTAAACTACTTAACTGATAAACCAGGTATTTCGATTTTTTCACCAGATAGTAGTGAATTTGCGCCACATATTCTAACATTTGCTTTAGAAGGTGTTAGAGGTGAAACACTTGTTCATTTGTTGGAAGAACAAGAGATTTATGTTTCAACAACAAGTGCTTGTTCCAGTAAAGATGAGACTGGATCCGGGACACTGAAAGCAATGGCTGTTGATGACCGCATTGCTCAAGGTGCTATTCGCTTAAGTTTTTCAGCGGATAATACACTGGCTGAAGCCAAAGAATTTATCAGTAAGTTTGAAGAAATTTATAAACGTTTTAAAAATATTAGTTATTAAAAAGGAGCTGCATATATGCAATTCAGTGAAGTATTAGTGAGATACGGTGAATTATCAACTAAAGGTAAGAACCGCCGCGAATTTATTAACCGTCTGCACGGTAATGTTAGTCGCGCGCTACATGATTTGAGTCACCTTGATATCTCAACTAAAAGAGATAGAATGCACATTAAATTAAATGGCGAAAACTGGGAGGTAGTCGACGAAAAATTATCTAAGGTATTTGGAATTGAGACTTATTCACCCGCTGTTAAGGTTTCAAAAAATATTAAAGATATTCAAGAAGCTGCAGTTGAAATGATGAAAGCTATCTATCATGAAGGGCTTTCGTTCAAGGTAAATACACGCCGAAGTGATCATGAGTATGAATTAGATACTAACGAAATTAATCAGCTAGTCGGTGGCAGTGTTACGGATGCACTACCAGATATTGCTGTTAAAATGAAAAATCCAGATGTTATTTTGCGAATCGAAGTTCGTCATGATGCGGTTTATTTATCAAATCAAACAATTAAGGGAGCAGGTGGGTTGCCTGTTGGAACGGCTGGTAAAGCTATGTTGATGCTTTCAGGTGGTATTGATTCACCAGTTGCTTCTTACTTGACAATGAAGCGTGGAATTGAAATTGAAATGGTTCATTTTTATTCACCTCCTTATACAACTGATAAAGCGCTTGCGAAAGCAAAAGCCTTAACTAGTAAACTAGCTGCTTATTCAGGTAAAATTAAATTTATTGCGGTTCCTTTTGCTCATATTCAAGAACAGATTAAACAAAATATTCCAGAAGGATACTTAATGACGGTTCAACGTCGTTTTATGCTGAAGTTGACTGATCTTATTCGTGAACAACGCAAAGGACTAGCAATTTCAAACGGAGAATCAATTGGACAAGTTGCCTCACAAACACTTGAGAGCATGATGGCAATTAACGATGTAACAAATACACCAATTATTCGTCCTGTTGCTACCTTAGACAAGACAGATATTATTCGTATTTCTGAAAAAATTGATACTTTTGATCTTTCTGTTATGCCATTTGAAGACTGCTGTACAATTTTTGCACCGACTCGACCAAAAACTCGACCAAAAACTGAAAAAGCGGTTTTATATGAAAAAGCACTCGATTCAGAAGCCATGATTCAAGAAGCTTTAGATAATATTCAAATTACTGATATTTATCCCGACCAAGACTTCATTTCAACCAATAATCAAGATGAGTTTGAAGATTTACTTTGACATTTGGGATAAATTTAGTAGAATATAGTCAATAGCAACGACCAAGAGGTGTTTTTTCGACTGATAGAGATAAAATCGATGCGCTGAAAGATTTTAAAACAGAAAAGACAAGTAGCTTGCGAGCTGTTTAATTGAAATGAGTAAATTAAACCGGTAAACCCCGTTATCTTTATTGATATAAAGAGGATTCTGTCTGTCATCTGACAAGCAGGGTCAATTTAGGTGGTACCGCGATCAATTCGTCCTAGACATTAAGTTGTCTAGGATTTTTTATTTAGGAGGAATAATATGACTGAATTATCTAAGAAATTCAATCCACAAGAAGTGGAACAAGGTCAATACCAAAAATGGTTAGACGAAGACCTATTTAAACCAAGTGGCGACAAGAAAGCTAAGCCATATTCAATTGTTATTCCACCACCAAATGTTACTGGTAAGTTACATATGGGACATGCATGGGATACAACTTTACAAGATATGATTATTAGACAAAAACGTATGCAAGGGTTTGATACTTTATACTTGCCAGGTATGGATCATGCAGGTATTGCAACCCAAGCAAAAGTTGAAGGTAAAATTCGTGAAGAAGAAGGCCTAACACGTCATGAACTAGGACGTGAAAAGTTCCTAGAAAAAGTTTGGGAATGGAAAGATGAATACGCTAAAACCATCAAAGACCAATGGGGTAAGATGGGATTATCACTTGATTATTCACGTGAACGTTTTACCTTGGACGATGGGTTAAGTGATGCTGTTAAAAAAGTATTCGTTCAAATGTACAACAAAGGTTTAATTTATCGTGATGAATATATCATTAACTGGGATCCAGCTCTTCAAACAGCTCTTTCAGATATTGAAGTTATTCACCAAGAAGACCAAGGGGCGTTTTACCACATTAAATACCCTTATGTAGATGGTTCAGGCTACATTGAAATTGCAACAACAAGACCTGAAACATTACTGGGAGATACAGCGATTGCTGTTCATCCTCATGATGATCGTTACAAAGATTACATTGGTAAAGAAGTTATTTTACCTTTAACTGACCGCAAATTACCAATTATTGCTGATACTTACGTTGACCGTGAATTTGGTACAGGTGCCGTAAAAATCACACCAGCCCATGACCCTAATGACTTTGCAGTAGGTAACCGTCATGATCTGGAACGTATTAATATTATGAATCCTGATGGTACAATGAACGAAAATGCTGGTAAATACGAAGGTATGGATCGATTTGATGTTCGTAAAGCTATCGTAAAAGACTTAGAAGAAGCAGGCGCTTTGTTAAAAGTTGAAGAAATGGCTCACAATGTTGGTCATTCAGAACGTTCAGGTGTTCCAGTTGAACCAAGACTTTCAACACAATGGTTCGTTAAAATGAAACCTCTAGCAGAAGAATCATTGAAAAACCAAGAAACTGACCAAAAAGTCACTTTCGTTCCTGATCGTTTTGAAGGAACATTTACACGTTGGATGGAAAATATTCATGACTGGGTTATTTCAAGACAATTATGGTGGGGACACCGTATTCCAGCTTGGTACCATAAAGAAACTGGCGAAATCTATGTGGGTGAAGAAGCACCTCAAGATGCTGAAAACTGGGAACAAGATGAAGATGTTCTAGACACATGGTTCTCAAGTGCTCTATGGCCATTTTCAACAATGGGTTGGCCAGATGTTGAAGCTAGTGACTTCAAACGTTACTACCCAAATAACACATTAGTTACAGGTTACGATATTATTCCTTTCTGGGTTGCTCGTATGATCTTCCAAGGACTGGAACTAACAAATGAACGTCCATTTGAATACACATTAATTCACGGATTGATGCGTGATGCTCAAGGACGTAAGATGAGTAAATCACTAGGTAATGGTATCGATCCAATGGAAATCATTGAACAATATGGTGCTGATGCCTTGCGTTGGTTCTTATCAACAGGTTCAACTCCAGGACAAGATACAAGATTTAGCTATGACAAGATGGATGCTGCCTGGAACTTCATTAACAAGATTTGGAACATGAGCCGTTTCGTTATCATGAACTTGCCTGAAGGAACAAAGGCTGCACACTTACCAAACCCAGAAAACTTTGATTTATCAGATCGCTGGATTTTTGCTCGTCTAAACCAGACGGTTAAAGATGTTACTCGTTTAAACGATCAATTTGAATTTGGTGAAGCTGGTCGTGCATTGTATAACTTTATTTGGAATGATGTTGCTGATTGGTATATCGAAATGAGTAAAACAATCTTTACAGGTGAAGATAAAGATGCCAAAGCAATTAAAGCGAACCACTTGGTTTACGTTATTGATCAAATTTTACGTTTAATGCACCCAATTATGCCATTTGTAACTGAAAAAATTTGGCAATCAATGCCTCATGAAGGTAAAAGTTTAATGGTTGCAGAATATCCAACAGCACACGCTGAATTCGAAGATAACCAAGCAATTGAAGAAATGGACTTCTTAATTGATGTTATTAAATCAATCCGTAATATTCGTGCTGAAGCCAATGCACCACTTTCAACACCAATTGATTTACAAATTCGTGTAGATGGGGATGCACAAGCTGATATTTTGAATAACAATGCAGAATTCTTATCTCGCTTTGTTCATCCAAAAACAATGGCAATTGCAACTGACATTAAAGCACCAAAATTAGCGCTTAATGCAGTGATTACAGGTGCTCAAATTTTTGTTCCTTTAGCAGAATTAGTGGATATTTCAGCAGAAATTGACAAATTAAATAAAGAAGTTGAAAACTTAAATGGTGAAATCGCACGTATTGATAAGAAATTGTCAAACGAAGGGTTTGTAAGTAAAGCACCTGAAAAGGTTGTTAACGAACAAAAAGAGAAAAAAGCAGATTATCAATCACAATTGGATAGCGTGTTAGAACGTATTCAAGAATTGAAGGACAATCAATAATATGGCAACACCCAATAAACTGACGGCTGATCAAGCGGTCAGTTTTATTCATAATCTCCCGAAAATGCAACGCACTAACTCATTGGCAAACATTAAATTAGTGCTGGATAAATTAGATAATCCACAAAATAAAGTAAAAACCATTCATGTTACAGGGACAAACGGTAAAGGGTCAACTTGCTATTACTTGAGTCATTTACTGACAGCATCAAGTCAAAAAGTAGGGTTATTTGTTTCACCATTTATTATTCAATTCAATGAACGTATCCAAATCAACAATCAACCAATTAGTGACGATGAGTTAGTCAAATTGGTTGAACTAGTCAAATCAGCACTTAATGAAATCCGTGTTCAACAACCAGATTTTGTTGTAACTGAATTTGAATTTGTGACAGTACTGGGCTATCTAGCTTTTGCTAATCATCAAGTCGACTACGCTATTATTGAAGTTGGTATTGGAGGAGAACATGATAAGACGAATGTCATCACACCAGAGCTTTCAATTATTACGTCAATAGGAATGGATCATAAGGCAATTATTGGTCCGACTTTAGCTGATATAACAAAAGAGAAGTCAGGAATTATTAAAGCTAATCGACCAGTGGTTCTGGGTGATATACCAGATGAAATAACTGATGTTCTTCTCACACGTATTCAAGAAAGGCACGCTAAAGACTACTGGTTCAATCAAACGTTTAAGTTAGAAGAAAACGCCTTTAGAACATCAAAAAATAACTATAAAGGGTTAAAGCCTGTTGCTTATGTTGAACAAATTGATATGGCAATAGCGACACAAGCTTATGAATTACTGGTATCTCAAAGACTTCATACGACAGAGGTCGTTGAAGTACTTAACTCGGTTCGTATTCCAGCTAGATATCAACTAGTGAATCAAGCACCCGATATTATAGTAGATGGTGCACATAATGTTGCGGCTGTTAAAGAATTGAAAGATTATTTAGTTACGCATTATCCTAATTCTAAAAAAGTGACAATTTTGACAGCAGTCATGAAAGATAAAGACTATCAAGGCATCTTTAATCTATTAACAGACTACGAAATTAAAGTTACGACAATAGACAATCCAAGAGCAGCCAAACAATCTGATTTTAAAAAATTAAATTTATCCAACTTAACATATGTTGAAGATTATTTATCTTTTATACGGCAATGGCGTCAACAAGCGGATTTAAGTGATACTTTAATTATTTGTGGGTCGTTTTACTTTGCATCTGAGGTCATAAAGTTTTTTAATAAGAACTAAGGGGGCTTTAAGATGTACAGTTCACAATTAGACAAAGAAATAACAGGTGCTATTTTTGATATGGATGGTCTTTTGATTAATAGCGAGGAACTTTATTATGAAGCAGGAATTGCGATTGTCCAAAAGGAGAATCTGCCAATTCCAAGGGATGCTTACCTAGCTATTAAGGGCTATTCATCAGAGAAATTTAAACAATACTATTTAAATTACATTAGTGAAAACACATTTGATGATTTCATCGATCAGACAAATACTTATGTTGAACAGGCTATTCAAGAGGGGCGACTACACTTGATGCCAGGCGCTTTTGAACTTATTGATAAATTAAAACAAGACCATGTTAAATTGGCACTTGCTTCAAATAATCACAAAGTATTCATTAATGATGTATTGGCTAAACTAGCCGTTCGTGATTTCTTCGACGTTGTGTTGAGCCATGAAGATGTTAACCGGCCAAAGCCTAGCCCTGATATTTATGATTCTGCACAAGAAAAGTTGGCAATTCCGCACAATCAATTAGTTGTTTTTGAAGACTCGGGACCAGGCGTTAAAGCAGCAACTTATGCGGGGATTGCTAGTGTATTGATTCCGAATTTGAGGGATGCAACGACAAAAGAACGCCAACTCGCTACATTAACGTTACCTTCTTTAGGAAAATTTGACTGTTGTTGATTATTTTTGCGTAAATAATACTACATTCAAAAACGTTAGGAAGAAGTATTATGGTTAAAGATAAAATTAGGCTAGTCAAACAATCAGATAGAGAACTATTAAAGTTATTTGTCGATCGATTTTTAAACCAAGACAATTTAAAAAATTTTCAGGAATACGCGACTTCGTTATCTTTAATCGATAGTGAGAACAATCAAGACAGTTTGGTTTTTGAAGAAGTTGTTAATCGTTTTAAAAGAGTTCGTTTGAAAAGCTTGTTGAAGTATACTAGTAACGAACTAATGGGTGAGCACCTTCAGGGTTCTTTAGCTCGTTTTAACCAAGAAGTTTTGGTTGTTGTTTTTTTGGATGTTAAAAACTACATCATAAGTGAAAAAGTCGTTTTCAAGGGAACGCTAACACATTCAGTCGTCCACCCAAGAGAGATTTTTCAGCTAGCAATATTGAATCAAAGTGTAAAAATAATTTTAGCGCATAACCATCCAAGTGAAGAGTTAACACCATCACCGTCTGATATTGAATTTTCAAAACAAATGATAGCGGCGGGTGAGTTGGTGGGAATTACTTGTTTAGATCATTTTATTGTTTCTAAAAGCGATTATATTAGCCTGAAATCTTATGATTTTATTTAATTGTTAGTAAACATTTAATATTTCTTTTTCGCGTAAAGTCCTTATGATATACTGATTTAGAATATGTATGCATGAAAAAGGAGCGATTTTATTGTTTGGGTTTGGTTCAAAAAATATAGGAATTGATTTAGGAACTGCAAATACCATTGTTTACATGGAAGGTAAGGGTATCGTTTTAAGAGAGCCTTCTGTTGTAGCAAAGAATATGAAAACTGGAGAAATAGTAGCTGTTGGGTCAGAAGCTAAGGCTATGATTGGTAGAACACCAGGTAGCATTAAAGCGATTAGACCGATGAAAGATGGCGTGATTGCAGATTATGATACAACTGCTGCAATGATGAAATATTTCATGGAGAAAACAATCGGAAATAGCAAGCCCTTTGTGATGGTTTGCGTACCGAGTGGTGTAACAGAAGTTGAAAAACGTGCGGTTATTGATGCCACTAAAGTTGCTGGAGCTCGTGACGCTTATGTGCTTGAAGAACCTTTTGCAGCTGCAATTGGTGCAGGTTTACCTGTGATGGAACCAACAGGGTCAATGGTTGTTGATATTGGTGGTGGGACAACTGATGTTGCTACAATCTCTCTAGGGGGTATTGTGTCTTCACGTTCAACTCGCATGGCCGGAGATCGCTTTAATGAGTCAATTATTTCTCATGTTCGCCAACACTTTAACTTACTAATTGGTGAACGAACAGCCGAAGATATTAAAATTAACATTGCTTCTGCTTCTGTTGAAAAATCAGAAGAATTAGAAGATATGTCAATTAGAGGTCGAGATTTATTAACAGGACTACCTAAATCTGTTGAAATTTCCCCTAAAGATATCGCTGAAGCCATTCATGAGGTGGTTGAAGAAATTATTGTTGCAATTAAAGAAACGTTAGAAGAAACATCGCCAGAGATTGCAGCTGACGTTATTGATCATGGTATCGTTCTAACCGGTGGTGGCGCACTCTTAAATCACTTACCGGAAGTCATTTCTGAAGCAACTAAAGTTCCAGTTTTTATTGCACAAGAACCACTTGATTGTGTAGCTATTGGAACAGGCGAATCTTTAAAGAGCATTGATGTAATGCGCAAAAAATAAAAGCGACTTTAAGTCGCTTTTTAGTGTTTAGGACTAATTGCAAATGAAGAAAATACTAAAGAATAAAAAATTAATGTCTATTTTTGCAATAGTTGTAGTAGTTATCGGATTGATTGTTACTTCTGCTAGTCTGCAAAAAAAACAAGATAAACCATTTTTTCTGCAAACATTTTTAAATGATAGTGTTTCTGTTGTAACGCGAGTTATTAATGTTCCTGTGACATGGTTTAGTTCTGGTGTTTCAACAGTAAACCAGTTAGCTAGTACTTACCAAGAAAATGAAAACTTAAAAAAACAATTAGATGATTTGGCACAGACAAAAGTAAAATCAAAAGCTGTTGCGGATGAAAACGAAGAATTAAAAGAAGCGCTAGATCTCAAAAAAACATTAACCGATTACAAATTAGTTAATGCATCTGTTATTTCAAGACCATCAGCGACTTGGTCTAATCTCGTGATTATTGATCAAGGAAGCCAAAGTGGTATCGAAAAAGGAATGACCGTTATGGCAGATAAGGGTGTTGTTGGTCGTGTTTTAGAAGTTGACAGTATCAGCTCAAAAGTTGAACTGATTTCAACGACATCACGTTCGTCCAATCGTTTTTCTGTTCAAACTAGTACCGATAATAGATTAGACAGTAATATCGGTGTGATATCTGGTTATGATACCAAGACGGGAACACTATCAATGACGCAAGTTAGCTCAGGCAATGAAATTAAACCGGGAACACAAGTTTACACTAGTGGATTAGGTGATGCTTCACCTAAAGGATTATTGGTTGGTACAGTTGAAAAATCTGATGCGGGCGACTATGGATTTTCAAATATTATCAAAATTAAACCGGCTGCTAATATTAATAATTTTTCAATAGTTTCGGTGGTGTTAAGAAGTGTGGACCGATAGTATGGAAATATTAAAAAAATGGACCTTGCCGTTGTTACTTTTGTTTTTTTTGATACTAGATGGTGTGTTATCAAAATCTTTAGCGCCTTTGTTAGGAGACAATTCAATTATCGTTTCAACACAGTTTTTTCTAGTTTTCCAATCGCTAATTGCTTTTTATAATACAAACAATAATTATTGGATATACATTATGATTGCTATGGG
This sequence comes from Holzapfeliella sp. JNUCC 80, assembly GCF_053667655.1. Classification (NCBI taxonomy): domain Bacteria; kingdom Bacillati; phylum Bacillota; class Bacilli; order Lactobacillales; family Lactobacillaceae; genus Holzapfeliella; species Holzapfeliella sp. JNUCC 80. The sequence goes on from NZ_CM132205.1 coordinate 473,166, forward strand.
ATTCATTAGCGATATATTTTATTTTGGCTTACTTGGGATTAATGCTTGCTTATATACTGTTGTTTTTTACATTGTTCAAATTAATGCTAAAAGGTTTCCAGATATCAAGTTGGCTAGAGGTTTTATTGCGCTATTGAGTTCTTTAGGATACCAAGTTGCACTTGGTGTTATGATGGTTGTTTTTAGAATACAAACTAAGTCAGGTTTTGTACACGGCTTACCTATGATTTTAAAAACCGCAGTATTAACAGTTATCTTGTTTTTAATTTTTGACAAATTACTTGTTTCATATATAAAAAAATATCCGTTTATCAAATCAACATAAAAAGCAAGTATCCTACGTGCATTCGGATACTTGCTTTTTATATGCTATCTAAAAATTTGAGAAAAGATAGGAATGATTATTCCAGCTAACATTAGCAATGCCATGAAAATAGCAACAACAATCGTTACTTTCTGGAACGGACTCTTTTTTTTATTCATATGAAAAACTCCTTTGTTAATTGAAATTGTAACTTATGAAATAATGAATTGCAATCCGTTGCAATAATAGTGAACAGAACTAACAAAAAATAAAAAAGTAAGGGGGAATTTTTTTGGTTTTTATTATCATTGTAACAGGATTAATAGTTTCGTATTTTGCAGAAATGATGTTAAAGAACAATCATTATTTTAGTGGTTATGATATTTTTTCGGTTTTTGCTTGGACTGCAACTATTAATTTATCATTTGAAAACAATTTTATTCATGCTGTGCCGATTATTTTAATCGTGTTGGCAGCTTCACTATGCGTTTACGCTGTTTATACAGCGGTCGTCAATCGGAACATTTATATGAAAGTCTTTTTATCTAAATTTTGTCGATTTCAGTCGCTTTTATCAATAGTTTGTTTGCTATTAATAAGTGTTTTGATTATAGTTCACAAATTTTCTTAAATAAATAATATAATATAACAGCAAATGTATAAAACGACTAGTCTAAAGCCTTAATTTATGGTAAATTTGAGGTACTAGAGAGCATTTTTGCAAACAAATTTGATGAATTTAATTTGATGTAAAGATGAAACTCAATTAAACTAAAGAGATTTGGAATTAAAAACTATGACATTTAATCACACAACAGTATTATTACACGAAACAATTGATCAACTTAAACCTAAAAACAAAGGGACCTATGTCGATTGTACTTTTGGTGGTGGTGGTCATACTAAATACTTATTATCGCAAATACAAGAGGCATCAGTGTATGGCTTTGATCAAGATTTAATGGCTTTAGACAAGGCTAAACAGGTTTACGACAATTATTTAGATGTGGATACCAACGAACAAGGGTCACAATTAAATTTGATTCACTCTAATTTTGAAAATATTAAAGAACAGCTTAATCAAAGAGGCGTTGAGCAGGTTGATGGTATTTACTATGACTTAGGTGTTTCGTCTCCTCAATTTGACATTCCTGAAAGAGGCTTCAGCTATAGATATGAAGCTAGATTAGATATGAGAATGGATCAAACACAAGAATTAGATGCTTATCAGATTGTTAACTTTTGGAAGTTTCAAGATTTAAATCGCATTCTAAGACGTTATGGTGATGAAAAATTTGCTAAAAACATTGCCAGAAATATCGAAAAGCAAAGAGAAATTGCGCCAATTGAAACTACAACGCAACTGAGCGAGATTATCAAGGAATCTATTCCAGCTTTTGCTAGAAGACATGGTGGTCATCCAGCTAAGAAAAGCTTTCAAGCAATTAGAATTGCGGTTAATCACGAACTCGAAGCCTTAGAAAAATCATTAGAAGATGCTATTTCACTGCTTAAACCAGGTGGAAGGATTAGTGTAATATCGTTCCACTCTTTAGAGGACCGCATTGTTAAAAATATATTTAAAGAACATTCAGAAGTTGATGTTCCAGGCAATATGCCGATTATACCTGATCATCTTAAGCCGGAATTAAAACTAGTGACTCGAAAGCCGATTACTGCAACTGAAACTGAACTTCAAAGTAATAATCGTGCGCACAGTGCTAAGTTACGTGTTGCCGAAAAGATGTAATAAGGAGAGGAATTGGATATTATGGCAGATAGTCCACTAAGAGAACATAGCTATGATTATGATCGTGTTAAACAGCCTGCTAATTTTAAAATGAAAACCCAAAGCCAACAAAATCAAACCAATAAAAAACAGTCAGTAAAACATACTGCCAGCGAAAAAATGATGCTGCTAGGATTAGGAATTACAGGTTTTGTTGCAATGATTGCTTTGGTCTTCACAAGTGTACTCAGTACACAAGCACAGCAACACTTACAAAGTGTGAACAGTTCAATCACACAGGCGCAAAATAAGAATATTGATTTACAGCAAGATATCGGTGAACTAACTAATAATCAAAAATTGGCTAGTGTTGCCCAACAAAATCAACTTCAATTAATTGAAGGTAATATAAGGAATATTCAAAAATGAGCATGAAACCTAATAAAAACAAATCATCAACAGAAAGTACGAAAGCTAAGAAATACAGTAGAGCTATGGGAATCTTTTTAGAGCTGGTTGTTTTTTTAGTTTTCGTCATTTTTGCGTTAAGATTTGTTTATATTACAACTGTCGGAAAAGTCGACGGTCAGAATTTAGGACAATTGATTAAAAATGCCTATGATAGAACGTTGACTGAAAAAGCAAATAGAGGAACTATTTATGATAACAATAATCAGGTTATCGCGACTGATTCAAGATTATATTCTATCTATGCAGTTTTAAGTGAAACGCAAGTTTCAATAGATAAAAAAACACCTCTATATGTTGTGAATAAAGAAGAAACCGCTGAGAAATTAAGTAAAGTGTTACCCGCTTCAAAAGAACAGTTGCTTAATTATTTAAACACAAAAAACGCATTTCAAGTTAGTTTTGGTGTAGCCGGTATGAATCTATCTTTACAGATGAAAAAGCAAATCGAAGAATTGCAACTACCGGGAATTAATTTTACAGAAACACCGTCCAGACTCTATCCTAATGGTATTTTTGCTTCTAATATTGTCGGCTTAACTCAACTTAATACGAACGAAAATAACAGCCAGTATTTAACGGGGAACATGGGCATTGAACAATTCATGAATGATACTTTGAAAGGAATTGATGGTGTTAAAAAAGCACTGGTTGACGCGAGAGGGTATGAAATGCCGGGTAGTCAACAAGAAATTCAAAAAGTATCCAACGGAAGCGATGTTCATTTGACAATTGATAGCCGACTTCAAAGTTACTTAGAAGAGCTATTAACGGATACACAAAACAAGTATGAGCCTTTAGGAATGAATGCAATTTTGATGGAATCAAAAACTGGTAAAATTCTTGCGGCGTCTCAAAGGCCTACTTTTAATCCTACAACGAAAGATAATCTGAACAATTCGTGGCGTAATACATTGGTTGAAGACGGATATGAGCCGGGTTCTGTTATGAAGATATTGACATTAGCGGCGGCTATTCAAAATGGAACGTATAATCCAAATGAATATTATCAATCTGGTGCAGTTAATGTGAATGGTTCTGTCATCCGTGACTGGAACTGGTCTGGTTGGGGGAGTATCCCACTATCGCAAGCTTTTCCAAGGTCAAGTAACGTCGGAATGGTCAAACTTGAACAGCAAATGGGAAGTACTGTATTTAATGATTATCTGAAAAAATTTCAAATTAATCAAAAAACTGGTATTACGCTACCTGGTGAGGTTGTCGGAAGTCGTCAATCCAAGACAGACTTAGATTTTGCGATTAATTCCTTTGGACAAGGTATTAATGTAACAGCTGTTCAAATGATGCAAGCATTTAGTGCAATTGCAAACAAGGGTCAAATGGTTAAACCACAAATAATTGATCACGTTACAAATCCTAATACGGGCGAGAACAGTAGCCAATACCAAGTTCAAAATGTTGGTGAACCCGTTATTTCTGAACAAACAGCTAGTCAAGTTCTGTCAGCTATGAAGGATGTTGTTTATCAAAATTATGGAACAGGGACAGCATACAAAGTTCCTGGATTTGATATTGCTGCTAAAACAGGGACCGCACAAATTGCGAACCCTAATGGCGGAGGCTACCTAACTGGAAGTAATAACTATATTTTCTCAGTTGTTGGAATGGCACCTGCTGATGATCCAAAATACACCTTGTATATCACTGTTAAGCAACCACAGAAAATGACTGCAGCTGCTGAAACAATAATGTCAAATATTTTTAAACCACTGATGACACGTGTATTGAGCTCAACGAATACAGCACCTACTTCCGTAAGTGTTCCTGATTTCACAGGTAAGACAATAGCGGAAGCTGCTAGCTTGAGTAAGACAGCTAATGTTACGCCTGTTGTATTAGGTGATGGTCAACAAATTGTTCGTCAAAGTTTACAACCTTCAACAATGGTTTCAACGTCTAAGAAATTGTTGCTATTAACTAATGGTGCGTTAACAATGCCTGACATGACTGGATGGGATAAAGATACTGTTGATGAATTTGCAACACTTACAGGACAAAAGATTAACTTTAATAGTCAAAGTTCAAATGGTTCTGTCACAGCGCAATCAGTCGCTAAAGGGCAAGCTTTAACGGATAATGGTCAAATAACTGTAACACTAAAATAAAAGATAGGTTGGGGAATTAAATGTTTAATGCTAGTGTGGCTTTCTTAATCATACTTACCATCTTAGGTATGTGTGTGATTATGCCATCTTATATCAGTTACTTAAGAAGACACAAAGAGGGACAACAAATTAGAGAAGAAGGGCCTAAATGGCACGAGAAAAAAGCAGGAACACCGACAATGGGAGGATTAGTCTTCTTAGTTGTTACGGCTGTTTTTTCTTTTGTTTATCTAAGTCTATTTCATACAGTGACGAGTGCTTTTTATGTTTTGCTCGTGATTTTATTGGTTTACGGTTTAATTGGATTTTTTGATGACTTTATCAAAGTTTTCAAAAAACAAAATTTAGGATTAAAAGCCTACCAAAAATTTGCACTACAAGTTTTAGCAGCGGTCATTAGTTTGACTATTGCGACATCTACTGGAATTTTACCTAACTTACAATTACCAATCATTGGTTCAGTTTCATCACTTGTTGTTCTATTTGTTTTCTATACAATTTGGATTGTTGGTTTTTCAAATGCGGTGAATCTTTCTGATGGGCTAGACGGGCTAGCAACAGGTTTGAGTATTATCGCCTTTGGTACATACGCTGTTATTGCTTATAATCAAAACAATTTAAGTGTCTTTATTTTTATTATGACTTTAATCGCTGCTTTAATTGGGTTTATGGTCTTCAACAAGAAACCTGCTAAAATATTCATGGGTGATGTTGGCTCATTAGCATTAGGTGGAATTTTAGCGACAGTCTCGATTTTATTAGATCGTCCATGGTCATTGCTAATCATCGGAATCGTATTTGTTTTGGAAACATTAAGTGTGATTTTACAAGTTTCTTATTTCAAAATGACTCGTAAGAGACTATTTAAAATGTCGCCTATCCATCATCATTTTGAAATGCTAGGTATGAATGAATGGCAAGTTGATGGTTTGTTCTGGGCAGTTGGTCTAGTTGCTTCAATTTGTTATTTGATTTTTGGGGGAATTTAAATTTTGGAAAATGCAGATTACAAAAACAAAACCGTTTTAGTTTTAGGCATGGGTAAAAGTGGTTACTCCGCTGCTAATGTCTTGTTAGACTTAGGTTGTAAGGTCTTTTTGAATGAATCAAAAGATTTATCGAATGATGTTGATGCCAAAAGGTTACAATCAAGAGGTGTAAACATCCGTTCGGGGGAATTAGCGCTTGATTGGTATGATAACTATGGCTTTGAAGTTATCGTGAAAAGCCCAGGAATCTCATATGATAATCCTATGGTAGAAGAAGGATTAAAGCGAGCTATTCCAATTATCACGGAACCAGAAATAGGATTTTCTATTTGTAAAGCTAAGATTATTGGTATAACAGGATCTAACGGTAAAACGACAACAACGACACTAGTTGCGGATATGTTAAACAATGGTCTTGAAAAAGGGCGTGCTTATGCTGTAGGAAATATTGGTGTACCTGTTTGTGATATTGTTCAAAAAGCAACAGAAGATGATGTTTTGGTAACAGAGCTATCAAGTTTTCAATTGATGGGTATGCCATCAGTTAAACCTGATATTGCGGCAATTATTGATATTTACCCAACACATTTGGATTATCATAAAACCTTTGATAATTACGTAAATGCTAAACTGTCTATTACTAAGAATCAATCTGCAGAACAGTTCCTTTTAGTTAATCAAGATCAATCCGATATTTTAAAAATTGAAGAAGAACGTAGTCAAGCGACACTAGTACCAATTAGTTTGGAAGCTAAGTTGCAATCTGCAATTTCAATTGAAGATAATTGTTTACAGTACAGAGGTGAACCAGTTATTGATATTGATGAAATCAAATTACCTGGGCAACACAACTTACAAAACATCAGTTTTGCAGTGGCAATAGCTAAGTTAATGAGTATCGAGAACTCAGCTATTCAAAAAACATTGACAACCTTTACTGGTGTTAAACACCGATTGCAATATGTTGATGAAATTGCTGGCCGAAAAGTTTATAATGACTCAAAGGCCACGAACATTGAGGCTGCTTTGGTAGCAATCAATTCATTTAATAATCCAGAAGTACTGATTGCTGGTGGATTAGATCGCGGATTTGAATTTGATGATTTGGTTACAGCATTAAAAGAACATGTCAGCAAGATTGTTTTGTATGGTGAAACCAAAGAATTAATGGCAAAAGCTGCTAAGCAAGCAGGGCTGTCTGATATTAGTATCGTTGATACTTTAGAGCAAGCTGTACCGCTAGCATTTGAAAAGAGTGCTCCTGGGGAAGTTATTTTATTTTCACCAGCTGCAGCAAGCTGGGATCAGTTCAAGAGTTTTGAAGAACGTGGCGATTGTTTTATAAAATATGTTAAGAGTTTGGTGGTAAATTAAATGCGAGTATTAGTTACTGGTGGCGGAACCGGTGGTCATATCTATCCAATGCTAGCTTTGATAAAAAGAATGAAAGAACGCGGCGAATTAGAAGATGTTCTTTTTGTAGGTAGTCAAAGAGGATTAGAAAGTGACTTAGTTCCAAAAGAAGGCATAGACTTCAAGTCATTAGAAATTCAGGGATTCAAGCGTAAATTGACTTTAGATAATTTTAAAACATTGAATCTTTTCTTTAAGAGCGTACGCGAAGCAAAGAAAATAATTAAAGAGTTCAAACCTGATGTTGTGATTGGAAGCGGGGGATATGTGAGTGGCGCTGTGGTTTATGCTGCTTCAAGACTCAAAGTCCCTACTATTATTCATGAACAAAATTCAGTTGTGGGGATTACTAATAAATTTTTATCCCATTTTGCAACTAAGATAGCGTATGTTTTTGACGGTGCAGCTTCTCAATTCTCACAAAAGAAAAAACTAGTCAAAACAGGTAATCCTCGTTCACAAGAAGTTGCTGAAATGACAGAATTTGCTCGGTTGACAGACTTTGGTTTAGAAAACGATGTCCCAACTGTTTTAGTTTTTGGTGGATCACAAGGATCTAAAGCTATTAATGACAAAGTTTTAGACACGCTTGATGTTTTGAATCAAAAGCCTTATCAAGTCATGTTTGTGACAGGTCGTCATTACTATAATGAAGTGAAAGAAACAATAGCTAAAGAACAATTAGATGTTCAAGATAATATTGTGATTATGCCATACATTGATAATATGACAGCGATTTTACCAGAGATAACAGCCGTTGTTTCACGTTCAGGTGCAACAACAATAGCCGAATTAACAGCCGTTGGCACACCATCTATTTTGATTCCAAGTCCTAACGTAACGCATGATCATCAAACTAAAAATGCACAGGATTTAGAAAAAACAGGGGCAGCAGTTGTTTTAGCTGAAAGTGATTTGAATGATTACAACTTTGTTAGCTCAATTGATCATATTTTACTGGATGCTTCTTATGCTAAAAAAATGTCACTGGCTGCTAAAAAACATGGTATTAATGATGCAAGTGATAGATTAATTGAATTAATGCACGATATTACGAAATAAAATCAAGTGAAAAAAGGTGGTGATTAATTATGGGACGTCATAAAAAGAAAGATAAGTCTAAGAAATTCACAAAAAAAGATCCGAGACAAGAACTAGATGGTTGGATCAATCAAAAAGAGCAAGATGTTAAAAACAAACCAGAAAAAGCAAGCCATCGATTAACACAGTTAAAAGTTCAAAGAAGACGTTCTTTAATTAAAAAGCTGCTATTAATTTTCACAATTGCGATAGTCGTTATACTAGCAAGTCTTTACTACATGTCACCGATATCTAATGTTAGTAAAGTTGAAGTGAATTCTGAAAATATCGTGTCGAAAGAAGAACTTGAAAAGCTAATTGTTTTTAATCCAAACGATAAAGTGTTAGTTGCCTACATTAACCAGGGAACATTAAGCCATAAGGTTAATGAAACTTACCCATCTATTGCTAGACTAGATTTAAAGATAACAAATTATAATGAATTACAAATGACTGCTGTTCCGGCAGAAGTCATTGGTTATTTTCAAAATGCTAACGGTTATCAACGAATTGTTTCAGATGGTAGAATTTCTCCAGAGTATATAAAAGAGCCCAAAGATCATACCATTTACTACGGTTTTCAAGGAGATAATCAACAAGAAAGACTCTCTCAAACTATTAAACTAGTTAATCAATTACCAGATAAAATTAAATCACAGTTAGCTAAAGTAAGAGTAGATGGACTTAAGCAAAACCAAATCGTGTTGGTAATGAAAGACAATAATATTGTGTTAGGAAATCAAGACACAATTGTTGATAAAATGAGCTATTACGATAAGATGAAAGAAAAGCTTGAAAGCAAAAAATACCTAATTGATTTAGAAGTAGGCTATTTTGCACAGCCATTATCTGATGAAACAGAAAAAAACTATAATAATTCGATTTAGCAGTATCATAATAATTCTAAATTATGATAAAATTTAGTTTAGACTAAGCATCCACGCTAAGGTATAGGGGGATAAATTTTGAGTAATCAAAAGTTAGTTGTTGGTTTAGACATCGGAACCAGAAATGTCAAAGCAACAATTGCTGATATTTCTTCTAATGATATTCGTATCATTGGAGTTTCCTCTGTTAAAACTCAGGGACTAGATAAAGGCAATATTGTTGATATTAATCAAACAGCAGAAGCAATTAAACAAGTATTAAGTAATGTTGAAGAAAAAGCTGGAACACACAATGTCAAGCAGGTAGTTACCGCTATTCCTGCTAATATGCTTCAGTTGAAAGTTATTGAAACAGAATACCAAATTGACCAAGAAGCTAGAGAAATTGATAATCAAGACGTTGAACGTGCTTTAAATCAAGCTTTTCAACTGCATCTTGAAACAGATAGAGCTGTCGTTAGCTTTACGCCTTTATATTTTAAGGTTAACGGATTAGGTAATGTTGGCGATCCACGACGTATGATGGGACAAGTCCTTACTGTCAAAGGAACAATGATGACGGCACCTAAATATTTGATGCATAATTTGAAAAAGGCGATAGAGACGGCGGGTTACCAAAGTCAAAGTTTTGTGGCAGCACCACTTGCTTTTTCATCTGTAGCTTTAACTGATGATGAAAAAGAATTCGGCACAATTCTTTTGGATATTGGTGGCGGACAAACAACCGCTTCTGTTATCCAACATAATCAATTGCGATATGCGTTCGTAGATTTAGAAGCAGGTAGCGATATTACAAATGATATTGCAGTTGTTTTGAACACTTCTAAGAATTCAGCAGAACAAATAAAAATTGATTTTGGTAATGCGATGGAATCACAAACTCGTCCTGAAGATACTTTTTCAGTCGAAAAGATTGGTCAAAAAAATCTCGATATTGTAGATGAAAGATATTTATCTCAAATTATCAGTGCGCGTGTCGATCAGATTTTAGATAACGTGGGTTCAGCTTTATACCGAAACGATTTGCTAGAAGCTCCTGGCGGAATTGTTATATCGGGTGGAAGTGCTGAACTAGCAGGGCTAGAAGAATTTGTTCAAAACTTTTATGGCATTCAAACGCGTATCTATAGTCCAGATCAAATGGGTATGAGACATCCAGAATATACAAACGTCTATGGCATTATTCATTATATGTCTCAAATAAAGGACATTGACCGTTTAATTAATCACCTAATTAGTGTTAATATAGATAATAAAGGTGTTAGTGCAAATTCTGATAAAAGAAATAATAACTTATTTAGTAAGTTCAATAAACCTAACTCTTCTAGCAATTCTAACGATGAACAAGAGCAAGTAAATAATAATTCTGATCAGTCATCAGAAAATAATTCTTCATCTAAACAACAGAATTCAAACAAGAAACAACCTAAGCAAGGAAAACAAAGACTCAAAAATTTCTGGAGTAAATTTTTTGACTAATAATTGGAGGCACATATTTTATGGATTTTTCATTTGATTCACAAGATACAAATAACGCCATCATAAAGGTGATTGGTGTCGGGGGTGCTGGAGGAAATGCAGTTAACCGAATGATTGATGAAGATGTACAAGGCGTACAATTCATCGTTGCAAATACTGATGTTCAAGCATTAGAAAGCTCAAAAGCTGAAACTAAAATTCAATTAGGACCTAAATTAACACGTGGACTTGGTGCCGGTTCGAATCCGGAAGTTGGAGAAAGCGCTGCTGAAGAAAGTGCCCAAGCTATTGAAGATGAATTAAAAGGCGCTGACATGATTTTTGTAACAGCAGGAATGGGAGGCGGAACTGGTACAGGAGCTGCACCAGTTGTTGCTAAAATTGCTAAAGAAACAGGTGCTTTAACTGTTGGAGTTGTGACAAGACCTTTCTTATTTGAAGGACCAAAGAGAAGCAAAAACGCTGCCCAAGGTATTTCAAACATGAAAGAATTTGTTGATACTTTGGTAATTATTGCTAATAATCGACTACTTGAAATCGTTGATAAAAAGACACCAATGCTTGAAGCATTCAAAGAAGCAGATAATGTCTTACGCCAAGGTGTTCAAGGAATTTCAGACCTAATTACATCAACTGACTATGTTAACTTGGACTTTGCTGATGTTAAAACTGTTATGCAAAACCAAGGCTCTGCTTTAATGGGAATTGGATATGCAACAGGAGAAAATCGTACAGTAGAAGCAACTAAGAAAGCAATTTCATCTCCATTACTTGAAGTTTCAATTGATGGGGCTAAACAAGTGTTATTAAACATTACAGGTGGTCCTGACTTAACCTTATTTGAAGCACAAGACGCTTCAAGTATTGTGAGCCAGTCAGCTGGTGATGATATCAACATTATCTTTGGTACATCAATCAATGAAAGCTTAGGCGATGAAGTTGTGGTAACTGTAATTGCTACAGGTATTGAAAACGGCGATAGTGTTAAGCCTTCTATGACGAAAGAATCACTAAATACCCGTCCACAACCAACTCAAAGCTCAAATAGCCAATCAGAAACTCATGCCGCATATTCACAACAAGAATTGCAAAAAGAGACTGAAGCTGAAGTGAAACCTGCACCTAAAAAAGAATTCACTTTTGACACAGGACACGAAGAAAATAAAGAAAGAAGTACTTTTGATCCAACATCTGATTGGAAAGAAAGTCAAGAACCAAAATCTTTCGATGTTCATCTAGACGATGATAAAGAAAGTGATCCTTTTGGAAGCTTTAGAAATGAAAAACAAGATAATACAGTAAATACTGATATTGAAACACATCAAGATGATGATAATAACTTACCACCATTCTTTAGACGCCGTAAAAACAAATTTTAATAAATTATGATTAAAAATATTTAGGAGGAATCATTATGGCTTTTGAAAAATTTGAAAAATTCTTTGGTTTTGGAGACGAAGATATTGAACAAGAAACTTATGATTATGAAAAAGAAAATGATTACCATCAAAACGAAACTAACAATACTAAAAGAGACAATGTAGTCCCTTTGAATTCTGATAAAAAACCTTCAAACAAGATTTTCTTGTTTGAACCTAGAGTTTATTCAGATGCTAAAAATGTAGCAGAACAAGTTTTGAACAATGGTGCATGCATTATTAACTTTTCAAGAATGGAAGACGACCAAGCGAAAAGAGTTGTTGACTTTTTAACAGGTACAGTTTACTCATTAAACGGTAAAATTGAACGTGTTGGCGACAAAATTTTTCTAGCTACTCCTCCTAAATTTGAAATCGATGGTAAAATCACAAAAATGATGGAACAAAATAAGGATGACTTAGATTAATGGCTAGTTTTATTATTTTTCTTTATCAAATAATAAAATTTGTACTGTATATTTATTCCATTCTTATTGTGGTAGATGCACTTTTGAGTTGGGTTCCGGCTCTGAAAAATGGTGCTGCTGGTCGTTTGCTTGGTAAAGTAGTAGATCCTTATATTGGTGCTATCGAACGATTCGTTCCAGCAATTGGTGGTATCAGTTTTGCACCAGTTATTGGTTTGTTTTTACTATACTTGGCACAAAACTATATTCTGCCTAACTTCTTTTTATTAATCGTAAGGTTATTAGGTTAATGAAATTACAAGCAAGTAGCTTTTATAGCTTTTTTGAAGTAAATGAACATAAAACAATAAACTATTTAGTGGGTTTGATTAATCAAACTCACTTTTCATATAGTGGCGAAGTTCTCACACCTTTTTTAACACTAAGAGAACAGTTTATTTTAAATCAGCTGTTGCAAATTTCAAAATCGTCATGCCATGTTAGTTTCTTTGGCGGATATAAAAATTCTGAGGAAGAAGCAGAGCGAAAAAGGGCATTGCTATTCAGCGATGAGCGGGCTTTTATTGATGATGCTTCATTTGAGATAAGCGCACTTGAAATTAGCTATAATAGCAAATTTAATGAATTGTCTCATAGTAAAATATATGCAGCACTTCACCAATTAGGGGTTGAATTTCACTTGTTTGGCGATATTATTAATCAAGGTAGTATTTGGCAATTTTTTGTCGATCAAGCGATAGTAGACTATGTGAAACACGAATTTAATTCAATTTTTAAGGTAAAAATCAAACTAATAAGTGTACCGTTAAAAGATGTTGTTATACCTGAGCAAAGTTATGAAGAAGTTTCAATTCTAACAACCTCAAAAAGAATTGATAATTTAATCGCTTCAGCTACGAATCAAAGTCGCTCTTCTGTGAAACAACTAGTCGAATCATCCGCGGTTAAGCGTAATTGGGTGCCGTTGACAACTAAACAACTTTCGCAGTCAGTAGCGTTGAATGATTATATTAGTGTTCGTCATTTTGGCCGATTCCAATTTATTGGTGAAAGTGGCGAAACGAAACGTGGGAAGCATCGCTTAATGATTAAATTATGGAGGACCAAGAAAAGGGGATAGAAAATAAATGAAGTTAACACCAAAAGATATTCATGAAAAAGATTTCCAAAGAAAAATGTGGGGTTATGATCCTGATCAAGTAGACGAGTTTTTAGATCAAGTTATCGTTGATTATGGCGATTTACTGAAAGAGGTTGAGCAGTTGAAACAGGAACGCCAAATCATGCATCAACAACTTGATGAATATGACCACAAAAAGAATTCTTTAAATGACTCTATTATTAGTGCGCAAGAAGTAGCAACACAAATCAAGAATCAAGCACAAGCAGATTCTAATAAGCTTGTTTCCGAGGCTAAACAATACGTTGAATCACTAAAAGAAGAAACTAGTCAAAGGTTGCAACAACAAGAAGCACAAGCACAATCAAAAATTAAGTCATTAAGTAACGATTATGAATTACTTAAACAAAGAATACTTGAAACACGTCAAAATTACGGACAGTTGTTGCAGACGCAACTTGAAGAGTTTCAAAGTGATGACTGGCAATACTTTTTGGATAGATACTTTGGTCGTCAACGTATTTATCCAGCAAATAACGATGAAGAGCCTATTTCGGTAAATGACCTTGACACAGATGATAATCAAGGGGTACAATCTGAACATACTAATCAACCATCAGAAGATGCGCCTACACAACAGTTGAACGATGACGGTCCTGTAATCGTATTTCCTGATGATTATAAGAAACACAACTAAAATGAACAGTAGCGGCTTAGAATCGAGCAAAGCGAGTTGGTGATGGTGAAAGTCCAACAATTAAAGATTTAAAGAGTCCATCAGCTGTTTACAACATTTTAGCGTACAGATATACGATACATATCAATTAAGTGGCATGAGATTTTTAAAATAATTTTATGCAATTTAGGTGGTAACGCGAAGCTTTCGTCCTATGTAGGATGAAAGCTTTTTTATTTTAAAGGGGGAACTAACATGAAATTAAAAGATACTTTAAACTTAGGTAAAACTAAATTTCCAATGCGTGGAAATCTTCCAAACCGTGAAGGTCAATGGCAAGAAGAATGGCGCGAAAATAAATTATATGAAAAACGTTTAGAATTAAATGAAGGTAAACCTCAATTCATCTTGCATGATGGCCCTCCATTTGCTAACGGTAATATCCACATGGGACATGCGTTAAACAAAATTAGTAAAGATTTTGTTGTCCGTTACAAATCAATGACAGGTTACTCAACACCATTTATTCCAGGTTGGGATACTCATGGATTACCTATTGAACAACAACTTGCTAAAAAAGGTGTTAACCGCAAGGAAATTTCGCTTTCAGAATATCGTGACATGTGTCGTGACTTTGCAATGAACGAAGTTAACAAGCAACGTGAAGACTTCAAACGCTTAGGGGTAGCTGCTGATTGGGATCACCCATATATCACATTACAACCTGAATATGAAGCTGAAGAAGTTAAAGTGTTTGGTCAAATGTATGAAAATGGATACATTTACAAAGGTAAAAAACCTGTTTACTGGTCACCATCTTCTGAATCAACACTTGCGGAAGCAGAAATTGAATACAAAGATGTCAAGTCACCTTCTATGTATGTTGCTTTTGATTTACTTGATGGTAAGGGTATTTTAGATAAAGATGCTAAATTAATTATTTGGACCACAACACCATGGACAATTCCATCAAACTTAGCTATTGCTGTAAATCCTCGTTTTGATTATGCAGTTGTTGAAGCTGACGGTAACAAATATGTAATTGCACAAGACCTACTTGAAACGGTTAGTGAAACTTTAGGATTTGAAGATGTAAAATTACTAAAAACGGTTAAAGGTCAAGACTTAGAATATGTTAAAGTAAAACACCCACTATACGATCGTGAATCACTTGTGATTTTAGGTGATCACGTAACACTAGATAGTGGTACAGGGCTTGTTCATACTGCACCAGGACATGGGGCTGATGACTTTATCGCAGGTATGAAATACAATCTTCCTGTATTATCACCAATCGATGAATCTGGTCATTACACTGACGAAGCACCTGGTTTTGAAGGCGTATTTTACGATGACGGTAACAAGATGGTAACTGATAAGTTGAAAGAAAATGGTTCATTACTAAAATTATCATTCTTTACTCACAGTTATCCTCATGACTGGAGAACTAAAAAACCAGTTATTTTCCGTGCAACAACACAATGGTTTGCATCAATTGAACCATTTAGACAAAACATTTTAGATGAAATTGAAAAAGTAAGTTTCCTACCTGAATGGGGTAAGACAAGACTTTATAACATGATTCGTGACCGTGGTGATTGGGTAATTTCTCGTCAACGTGCATGGGGTGTTCCTTTACCAATTTTCTACGCTGAAAATGGCGATGCTATTATTACAAAAGAAACAATTAGCCATGTAGCAGACTTGTTTGCTAAAGAAGGATCAAACGTTTGGTATAAGAGAACAGCTAAAGAATTGTTACCTGAAGGCTTTACTCATGAAGGTAGTCCAAACGGAGAATTTACTAAAGAAAACGATATCATGGACGTATGGTTTGACTCAGGTTCATCACACACTGCTGTTTTACAAGCACGTCCTGAAGTGAGTTATCCTGCTGATCTTTACTTAGAAGGATCAGATCAATACCGTGGTTGGTTCAACTCAAGTATTATTACTAGTGTTGCTGTTCATGGACAAGCACCATACAAATCACTACTTTCACAAGGGTTTGTATTAGATGGTCAAGGACGTAAAATGAGTAAATCTCTGGGTAACGTTATTGAACCAAATAAAGTGATTAAACAAATGGGTGCTGAAATCATTCGTTTATGGGTATCATCAGTTGACTCAAGTGCTGACGTTGCTGTTTCAATGGAAATCTTGCAACAAGTATCTGAAGTTTACCGTAAAATCCGTAATACAATGCGTTACATGTTATCAAATACAACTGACTTTGATCCAAAAGAAAATCGTGTTGCATTTGAAGATATGCCTGGTGCTGATCAATATATTGAAGTTCGTTTGAATCAAGTTGTTAAAGCTGTTGAAGAAGCATACGAAAATTATGACTTTAACGATGTTTATAAATTAGTATTTGAATTTATTACAAATGACTTATCAGCATTTTACTTAGACTTTGCTAAGGATGTTGTTTATATTGAATCTGCTGATTCTAAAGCACGTCGTACAATGCAAACAGTGATGTATGATGTTTTAGTTAAATTAACTAAACTAATCACACCAATTTTGACTCACACAGCAGAAGAAGTTTGGTCATTCTTGAAAGAACCAGAAGAATATGCCCAATTAACTGAAATGCCAGAAGTCCTAAGTTATGATAACGAAGCAGAACTACTTGAAAAATGGGCAGAATTCATGAAGTTCCGTCATAATGTCTTGAAATCTCTAGAAGAAGCTAGAAATCAAAAAGTTATCGGTAAATCTCTTGAATCAAAAGTAACTATCTACCCAGATGCAGAATTGAAACAATTACTAAATAACCTAAATTCAGATGTTCGTGTATTATTAATTACTTCTGATTTAGAAGTTAGTGATGAAAAAGCACCTGAAAACGCTGATCACTATGAAAATATGTCAGTTGTTGTTGAACATGCCGAAGGTGAAGTTTGCCCAAGATGTCGTAAAGTATGTCAAGATACTGGTGTAAATGAAAAATTACCAGAATTATGTGCACACTGTGCTGAAATCGTTGAAAATGATTTTCCAGAAGCAGTGGCAGAAGGGTTCGAAGACTAATGTTAAAGGGAACTGTTCAAGAATTCGATTTAAAAAAAGGATTTGGATTCATTTATGATGAATTCATGGATGCCGATTATTTTGTTCATTACACAGCGATTATGACAGAAGGTTTTAAGACTTTGAAACCAGGACAACATGTTGAATTCCAACTTGCTAAAGGGCCCAAAGGGTACCAAGCAATCAACGTTACAGTTTTAGATTAAAGTAAAAGAAAAAGTTGAATTATTCAGCTTTTTCTTTTCTTTTTTATCAGGAGGAAATAGATGGATAATTATCGCGAAATCGAGTTATCAAGACAGGAAAAATTCAAAGGTAAAATTATTAGTTTAGATGTTGAAACAGTCAAATTACCTAATGGGGAAGTCTCTTTTCGAGAAGTTGTACGTCATAATGGAGCAGTTAGTTGTTTAGCAGTTAATGAGGGGAAGGCGTTATTTGTGACACAATGGCGTGAACCCTTTAAAAGTGTTAGTATTGAAATCCCTGCAGGAAAGTTAGATTCAGCTTCAGAAGTTCCTTTTGAAGCGATTCAAAGAGAGCTAAATGAAGAAACTGGTTATCAAGCTAATAATTGGAAGAAAGTTTACGACTTTTATACTTCTCCAGGATTTAGTGATGAAAAGATGTATTTTTATTATTGTGATGAACTAAGCCAGTTAAAAAATAAGCGACCACTTGATGATGATGAGTTTTTGAGTGTCAATTGGTTAACGCTGTCTGAAGCAGAACAGCTGATAGATTCTGGCAAAATAGTGGATTTGAAAACAATAATGGCAATCAATTACTGGAAAACAATTGAGGAGGGGCAATGAAAACTAGAAAAGAATATCAAGAAGAACTTAAAAAACAGCAGCAAAATGCTGAAGGGGATAAGGTTTTGTCCAATAAAGAATTGGAAAATCCGATTGATACTGATAAACTTAAAGAGCAAGAAAAAAAAGTAAGAAGATTAAAAAAGAAACTTAATATTGCCATATTAAGCGTTAGCGCTTTGATTATTTTGACAATATTAGCTTTGATTTATCTTTAATTTAAAGTGAGGAAATTTTAAATGAAAATTGGTATTATTGTTCCAATGTCAGAAGAACGAGAGTATTATTTAGAACAATTCGAAAATGTTAAGAGATCAGTGGTAGGTCCAACTGAAGTTTATGAAGCACAGTACCATGATTTTGAAATTGTTATCGTATTAAGTGGTATTGGTAAAGTTCAAGCAGCAATGACGACAACCTTATTAATGCAAGAATTCAAACCTGACTTAGTGATTATGACAGGTTCAGCTGGTGCATTATCAGACGACTTAGAAATTGGTGACGTTGTGGTTGCAAACGAACTTGTTTATCATGACGCTGATTCTACTCAAGATGGCTATAAATTAGGACAATTACCAGGACAACCTGAAAGATATGAAACAAGTCGTTACTACAACGATCAATTATTACAAGCATTGACACAACTAAGTGTGCCAAACACGACAGGATTAGTTGTAACAGGAGATATGTTTGTTGGAAAATTAGAAACAAAACAACATATTATTTCTAACTTCCCCGATGCTTTATGTGTTGAAATGGAAGGGGCTGCGATTGCGCAAGTATTGAATAACTATCAAGTTCCAATGGTAGGAATTCGCTCAATATCTGATAAAAGTGATATGAGCTCAGATATGACATTTGATCATTTTGTTAAATTTGCTGGTAAAAATGCTGCGAAAATCGTATTCCACTTCTTAGATAATTTAAAATAAAAAAGAAGAGGCGTTTACAAGTGAGTTCACTATATTTTGACAATGCTGCAACAACAGCGATGAGACCTGAAGTTATTGAAGAAATGACTGATAAGATGACAAGCGTTTATGGGAATGCATCAAGCACCCATGAATTCGGTCGCCAAGCCAAAAAGGTTTTAGATGATAGTCGAGAAACTTTAGCTAAAAGTATTAATGCGACAGATAAAGAAATTATTATCACGAGTGGTGGAACAGAAAGTAATAATATGGCGCTTCGCCAAGTTGCTAAAATTAAGCAAAACGAAGGTAAGCATATTATTTCAACTGTTATTGAGCATCCCTCAGTCCTAAGAACTCTGGAATACTTAGAAAGCTTAGGATTTGAAGTTACTTATTTACCTGTTAATTCGCAGGGTAGTTTAAGTATTGATGATGTGAAATCAGCACTAAGACCAGATACAATTTTGGTTTCACTTATGAGTGTTAATAATGAAACAGGTGCAAGATTACCTATCCATGAGGTTGGTGAACTATTAAAAGACCATCAAGCTGTTTTTCATACAGATGCAGTTCAATCTTATGGGCTAGATAGTATTGATGTTAGACGTGACCATATTGATTTACTTTCAACTAGTGCTCACAAAATTAATGGCCCTAAATTCATTGGATTTTTATACCTTAACAAAGATATCTTTATCAAACCACTTATTTTGGGTGGAGAGCAAGAAAGCAAAAGACGTGCTGGAACAGAAAATGTTCCGGCTATTGCGGGTTTTGCTAAAGCTGTTAGCCTATTGGATGAAGCATCAAAACAAGATAAACAGACATTCTTTAAACAATTGACAAACCAATTACTTAATCACTTAGAAGAAAATCAAGTTGATTTTGAAGTAAATGGTCAATTAGATGATAATCATTCCTATCATGTGTTAAATCTTTGGATAAAAGGTGTTGAAACGGACCGTTTACAGATGAACTTAGACCTTAACCATATTGCGGTATCTGGTGGATCAGCTTGTTCTGCTGGGTCTTTAGAGCCTTCTCACGTACTAACAGCTATGTATGGTGAAAGCAGTCCGCGTGTAAACGAGTCAATCCGAATTAGTTTTGGCGAATTTAATACAGAAGCTGAGGTTGAAGCCTTATCTAGCCAGCTAGTGAAAATTGTTTCAAGATTACTAACAAAAAATAAGTGAAAATGCGTGCATTTTTAGTTAATCTATTTTATAATAATAATTCGTTGGGAGTTTTATGATGGCAAAATCTAAATTTGTTTCAATAAATGGTGATTCAAGACAATTTGCAGTAGACGATGATATCAAGCGTTATTCATTAATTGATGCTGGATTCAAACAAACTAAAAATGGTAATTTTAGTTATGATCGTCCTTTATATAATGACTCACCTTATAATGCAACTATGAGATTCAAGATAACAATCTCTCAAGAGATGACACAATTAAAAATGGTTATCACAGACAAAAATGGGTTGCAAAAGGTGAACTTATTTAAAAACGACCAGTTATCTGCTGCGAAAGAACTACTTGAATTTATCTTAAAAGATTTAGTCGAAGCACATATTATAACTGAAGATAAATAAGAAAGAAGTTGATTTTTTGGATAACAGCAAGACTCGTGTTGTTGTTGGAATGAGTGGTGGAGTAGACTCATCTGTTACCGCTTTATTACTAAAACAACAAGGATATGACGTTATTGGCGTCTTTATGAAGAACTGGGACGATACAGACGAATTTGGTGTTTGTACCGCAACAGAAGATTATGAAGATGTTCGTAAAGTAGCAGAAAAAATAGGAATTCCTTACTATTCAGTTAACTTTGAAAAAGAATATTGGGACCGTGTGTTTGAATATTTCTTAGCTGAATATCGTAAAGGTCGTACACCTAACCCTGATGTAATGTGCAATAAAGAAGTAAAATTCAAAGCCTTTTTAGATTACGCAATGGATTTAGATGCTGATTATGTTGCAATGGGACACTATGCAAAAATTTATCGTGACGAAGCAGGCTATACGCATTTGATGCGTGCAACTGATACAAATAAGGATCAAACTTACTTCTTATGTCAATTAAGCCAAGCACAGCTAGATAAAACAATGTTTCCACTTCAAGGTTTGACTAAACCTGAAGTTAGAAAACTTGCTGAAGAAGCTGGCTTAGTGACTGCTAAGAAGAAAGATTCAACAGGAATTTGCTTTATTGGTGACCGTAATTTCCGTCAATTCTTGGGGCAATATTTACCAGCACAACCAGGTAAAATGATGACACCTGATGGTACAGAAATGGGTACACATACAGGGTTAATGTACTACACAATTGGCCAACGTTCTGGACTTGGAATCGGTGGAACTCACGGTTCATCTAACGAACCATGGTTTGTTGTAGGTAAAGATATTAACGAAAATATTTTGTATGTCGATCAAGGATTCCATAACGAACATCTTTATGCTGATCGCTTGGAAGCTTCTGATTTTTCATTTACAACACAATTTCCAGAAACAGGCACTTACAAAGTGACAGCTAAGTTTAGATATCGTCAACCTGACGTTGGTGTCACAGTTCATTATAATGCTGAAGATAATACAGCTAATGTTGTATTCGACGAACCTGTTCGTGCGATTACACCCGGACAAGCCGTTGTATTATACGATGGTGAAGAATGTCTAGGTGGCGGTATCATCGACCGCGCTTACCAAAACGAAAAAGTATTACAATACGTTTAAAACCGAAATCTCTCTAACTTTGAGGGAGTTTCGGTTTTTTTATTTTCTTTTTGGTCAAATGTTATTGAGTTTTAAGTGATTTTTTCCCATAATAAAAGAAAGACTAAAAAGGAGTTATTGCTTATGAAATTATATTTTATTCGTCATGGAAAAACACAATGGAATTTAGAAAAAAGATATCAAGGGGCTAATGGGGATTCGCCATTACTGCCTCAATCTTATGAAGATATCAAGCAATTAGCTTCTTTTATTGAGGATGTTTCTTTTGATGTGTTATATACAAGTCCTTTAAAAAGAACGATAACTACTTCAGAAGAGTTACTTAAAGCTTTACACCAAGAACAAGTTTCAGTTATTAAAGATGAAAGACTTAAAGAATTCGATTTGGGTGAATTAGAAGGAAAAACCTTTGTAGAATGTACAAAAAATTATCCAAATCAAATTAAAGCCTTTCGTGAAAATCCAGCTGAGTATGATCCATCTGCATTTGGCGGCGAAACATTTCAGTCAGTTATTGCGCGTGGTGATGCATTCATTAAAGATGTTCTAGCTAAGTATGGTGATACTGAAGCTAACATTTTGGTCATTAGTCATGGAGCAGCGTTGAATACAATTATTAAAAGCCAGTTGCACGTCCCATTAGCTGATATGAGAAAAGATGGCGGGTTAGCAAACACAAGTTTATCTATTCTTGAAAATAAAGATAATAGTCAAAACTTTGATTGTTTAATGCTTAATAACACGTCTTACTTAACTAAAAAACCAGAAAAGAGTGACACAGTTTAATGAATCAACAAGCGCAAGAACTATTTGAACAAGGCCAAACCGATAAAGCAGTTCACTTGCTAGTCAATCAAATTGATCATAACCCTAAAGATACGCAAGGATACTTACAGTTATCATTATTTTTGGTAAAAGGAAACGAACTTGAAAAAGCGATTGAGCTACTATTGAAGGCTGCAAATATCGTGGAAAATCCTAAAGACTTATACTTTAATTTAGCAACTGCTTACTACCTTAAAGGTGAGCTCGAAAAAGCACTTAATTTACTGAATCAATTACCTGATACAGCCGATAATTTATATCAAAAAGCGCTGGTCTATTTCAACGTGCAACAATATCCTAAGGCCTTAGCCTATGCAATGACTTCGGACCAAAAAAATCCATCAGATAGCCAAACCAAAGAACTACTAGGAGATCTTTGGTTAGCTATGGGAGACTTGAAACAAGCCTTTCGTTATTTTAATGAAGCTGCAACCATTAATCCTACAGCGAAATCATATATCTTTTTGGGAATTTGTGTATATAGTGAAGACTACGAAAAAGCGCAGGCTTATTTTGAAAAAGCTAATGAAATAAATGCTAAAGTAGCCAAACAAGTATTACAACAATATGAATCGCTACTTTCAGCAGTTAAAAATGGTAAGTTAAATGGCTGATTTTGTAGGAAAACTAAAGGCAATAATATTTGAAAATACGGCTGATTTATTCAAGATTATTAGTGTTGAAATTAGTGACCGAAGAGATTTGGATTGGCCTACACCAGAAATTATTGTGACAGGGACCATTGGTGACTTAGACTATGATACAGATTATGAATTTCAAGGTGAAATAACTACTCATCCAAAATTCGGAGATCAATTTAAGTGTCACTATTACCATGTTCTTGAACCTTCTAGTACAGCGGGATTGATCAAGTACTTAAGTGGTGAAAATTTCCCGGGTATTGGCCAAAAAACAGCACAAAAAATTGTTGATAAGCTAGGAGAAAAAACATTACCTATTTTGCAACAGGGATTAAATGCTGATGAATTTCAGCAACTAAATCTAACCAAAAAACAACAAGAATCTTTGAGTTTGGGTGCTTTGAAGATTGATAATTTTTCAGAAATTATTTTACAGTTGGGAAATTTAGGGCTTCCCAAAAAAGTAGCGACAGCAGTTTATAAATTGTACGGTGATAAGGCTTTAGAATTAGTTGAAGATAATCCTTATCAATTGATTTCTGAAGTTAGTGGAATTGGATTTAAGCGAGCAGATGAAATCGCTTTAAAGTTGGGAATCACTTATGATTCAAAGAAAAGAATCCAAGGTGCTATTTTACAAGGATTAGTTAGTAATACAGCTGTGAATGGTGACACTTACCAAGATGCTACTTTAGTAATCGATGATACGCATCAGATTTTAAATCAGTCACATTTTTCTGGTGAAATAGCTGATGAACAAATTTTGGAGCAGTTACAAGATTTGGTGCAGGCTCAAAAAGTCGTTATTGACCAGCAAAGACTTTATTTGCCGTTGTTTTACAAACGAGAACTAGATATTGCTGATGAGTTAAAGCGTTTTGAAGATTATAAAACCGAAGTTAATCAAGCAGATGATGTTGAAGCAGTGATTAATCAAGCTGAAATCAAGCTTGATATTGATTACGATCAGACTCAAAAAGATGCAATTGCTATGGTTTTGACTAATCAATTATCACTTTTAACTGGGGGACCAGGTACTGGGAAAACAACGGTTATCAAAGGAATTATTGAATCATTTAATCAGTTAGATGAGATTAATCGTCCTAAAATTCTACTTGCAGCGCCTACAGGTAGAGCTGCTAAAAGAATGTCTGAAGTAACAGGATATCAAGCAACAACATTGCATCGCTTACTCGGACTTGTTTCTGATGGTCAGCAAAACCAAGAAGACACTGAAACTGAAATCAAAGGAGACTTGTTGATTGTAGACGAGATGTCGATGGTTGATTTGTTGTTATTTTATCAACTAGCAAAAGCACTGACACCAGAAACAAAAGTTGTTTTGGTAGGTGACCAAGACCAGTTACCATCAGTTGGCGCGGGAAATGTATTTTCTGATTTATTGAAATCCAATTGTTTTGAAAAGACAGAGTTACAAAAAATTCACCGCCAAGCTGAATCATCTTCAATTGTTGAATTAGCCCATGAAATTAATCATCAGCAAAATAAAGAGTTAATTTTTGAACAACAACAAGACCGCAGTTTTATTGCCTGCTCAAGAAATCAAGTACCTGCCGTTGTGAACCAAATTGTCAAAAAAGCAACGGAAAAAGGGTTTTCAATGGATCAAGTTCAGGTGTTAACACCTATGTATAGTGGTGAAAGTGGTATTGATAATTTAAACCAGTCACTACAAACTTTGCTGAACCCTAAAGAAGAATCAACGACTAAAGAAATTGAAATAGGTAAACACAAGTTTCGAATTAATGACCGTGTATTGCAACTGGTTAACAATCCAGAAAAAGATATTTATAACGGTCAAATCGGTGAAATTGTTAGTTTAACACCTAATAATCAGGCTGAAACAATGATTGTTGACTTTGATGGTCACGAAGTAACGCTAGGCAAAAAAGAATTGAATGATTTGACGCTTGCTTATGCAATTTCGATTCATAAGTCACAAGGAAGTGAATTTCCACTTATTGTCTTGGTGCTAACGATGCAAAATAGCCGTATGCTAAAACGTAACTTATTATATACAGCAATTACACGTGCTAGTGAAAGTTTGGTAATGGTAGGGGAAAGAAGTGCTTTCCAAACTGCAATTGCAACTGATGGTAGCAACCGAAAAACGACTTTAGCGTTGAGGCTTCAAACAACTTTTTATCCAAAAGTTAACTCAAAAGAGGTAACAGATAAATCGACAGAGATACCTCAACAAGAAAGCTATTTACTAACAGAAGAGTTGATTTTGAGCCAACAAATCGATCCAATGATAGGAATGGCTGATGTCCAATTAAACTAAAAAAGCCTAAACTCGCAATTGAGTTTAGACTTTTTTTATTTAGCTTAATCTTTACTAATAATAATTGGTAAGATCATTGGACGACGTTCAGTTTTATCGAATAAAAATTCTTGAAGTGAGTCAATCACACGTTGGCGAATGATTTTTTCAGAAGGTTTATCGCTATTTTCCATTGCTGAACGCATAACGTGGTAAGCGCGTTTTTGAGCTTGATTAATCAGTTCAACTGATTCTCTCATGTAAACAAATCCACGAGATAAGATATCTGGACCTGCTAGAACGCGTTTTTTGTCATAATCAATAGTAGCAACTACGACAACGACACCTTCTTCAGATAGAATCTTACGATCTCTCAAGACAACCGAACCAATATCACCAATACCAGATCCATCAACATAAACATCTTCTGCTGGGATATGTCCGGCTGGTCTTGCATAGTCAGAACCAAGAGCTAAGACATCCCCGTTTTGCATAATAAAAATGTTGTCTGGATCAACGTCACATTGAATAGCCAATTCAGAATGAATTTTTTGCATACGGTATTCACCGTGGACAGGCAAGAAGTATTTAGGCTTCATTAAACGAAGCATTAATTTTTGTTCTTCTTGACCACCGTGACCAGAAGCATGGATGTTGTTAACTTTTCCATGAATAACTTCAGCACCAGCTTCATACAATAGGTTAATTAAATGATTAACACTAATTGTATTTCCTGGAATAGGGTTACTTGAGAAGATAACAGTATCACCTGGGTTTAGTGTGATTTGACGGTGAGTCCCATTTGCAATACGGTTTAAAGCACCCATTGGTTCACCTTGAGAACCTGTACAGATAATCATAACTTCTTCTGCAGGGTATTGGTTGATATCATGGCCATCAATTAAAACACCATCTGGAATATTTAAGTAACCTAGTTCTAGCCCGTTTTTTACAGAGTTTTCCATACTACGTCCAAAAACAGCCACTTTACGGTTGTTTTCGATAGCAGCTTCAACTGCTTGAGAAACACGGTAAAGGTTTGAGGCAAATGTTGCAAAAATAATACGACCTTCAATACCTTCAACAATATGTTTGATAGAGTCTCCAACAAAACGCTCTGACTTAGAAAATTCAGGAACTTCAGCATTTGTACTATCAGATAGTAATGCCAGAACACCTTCTTCACCAAGTTTAGCCATTTTTTGTAGGTTAGGAGCAGGTTGATTGCTAGTAGGTGTGAAGTCGAACTTAAAGTCACCGGTTTCAACAATAACACCCTGTGGTGTATGAATAGCAATTCCCAAAGTATCTGGAATTGAGTGGGTTGTTTGGAAGAAATCAACAGTGATTTTTGGAAACTTCAATACAGTATCTTCATGGATTTCGTGAAGAGAAGTGGTATTAAGTAAACCATGTTCTTCTAACTTGCCTTTGATTAAGGCAGAAGCTAACGGTCCAGCATAAACAGGGATAGAAGGGATTTGTTTAAGTAGGTAAGGAATCCCACCAATATGATCTTCGTGTCCGTGAGTAATAACTAAACCTTTAATATTATGTTGGTTTTCGATTAAGTATGAATAATCAGAAATAACGTAGTCAATACCGAGTAAATCATCTTCTGGGAATTTAATTCCAGCATCAACAATGATGATTTCATCTTGAAATTGGATAACATACATGTTCTTACCAATTTCACCTAATCCCCCTATGGCAAAGACGGCGGTTTCATGATTTTTAACATTGAGTTTCATAATCGATTAAAACTCCGTAATTTTAAATGCTTCAGATTTTTGTTCATAAGCTAAAGAGTTACCTGTTAGCTCTTGAATGAATTCAACATTATAGGGGGTGTTTTTTTCAATCTGTTCACGAGCATCAACAAGTGATGTAGCATTTAAGTATAGTGTTTGTGTCGTTTCACGACGTGGGTTTTGAATTGTGTTTTCTTGATATAAAACTTTGTAAATCAAAGTAAAATCTCCTTTTTAATAAATAATAGTTTAACGAACAATAGGTTGGAAAAGACCAACAGATAGTTGAATAATAGCATAAAAACCGGGTTAAGTACAAAAATCTTATGGCCTTATAAAGTACAATTTCTATTCTAAAATTAGCATATTATCTTCAACGAAGAACGGATTTTCTTGGTTAATTCTATCGTAGAATAGGTAACCATTTAAGTGATCGATTTCGTGTTGACAAACGATAGCTTCATAACCTCTAAGTGTTTTTTCGATAACTTCGCCATCCATATTTTGGTAACGAATAGTAATTTTGTTAGCACGAGGCACGTAACCTGGAACATTACGGTCCACACTTAGACAACCTTCACCTTCACCAAGTGCTACTTTACGAACAGATTGGCGAATCACTTTTGGATTAATTAGCATTTCTTCCATGATAATGTTGTCATCAGCATCTGGAATCAAAACAGCACTCATAGCTTTTGATACGCCAACTTGGTTAGCAGCCAGTCCAACACCTGGACGTAGTTGATGTTTTTTAGCTAGTTCAGGATTTTGAGAGTTCTTCAAGAACGCCATCATTTCTTCAGCTAGTTTTTTTGTTTCATCTGATAGAGGGAAAGTAACTTCATCAGTTACTTTTCTCAAGACATCATTTCCTTCACGGACAATATCTTTCATTAATAGCATAGTTAAGCCTCCATATTAAATATAATCTCTATTAATTTATTTTACCACATTTATAGAAACAAAAAATACGATATTAGGAAGGTTTGCAGACATTATTTCTATTAAAAATTCTTTGATGTTTCAAAAAATTGCGCTAAAATGAGAATGACTAGTGAAGGGAGAACAAGAAATGAATTATGCTTATCCTTTAGAAGATTTTTGGTCTATAGAAGAAACGACTCAAGCGATTGCTTTTTACAATGCTGTGGAACAGGCATATGAAGAATCGATTGATTGCGAACAATTCTTGATGCGCTATCATGCGTTTTCAAGAATTGTGCCAGCTATTGCAGAACAAAGACGAATTAGTCGACAATTTGAAGAAGTATCTGGATACTCAATTTATGACACAATCCATCAAGCCAAAAAGTTAAAAACAGGCCGATTGGTGATGGCTAGTTAATTATTGACTGATTCTGACAATAAATTGACGTTTATAAATATAGTATGCTAGAATTAGGAAACATAGTAATAAGTACTAGAAAACATCACAATACTGATGTGATGTTTTGGCGTAAGAAAGCTGTGAGAATGAGTCACAGTTTTTTTATGGACTTTAGGAGGAACTCAATTGGATAGAAGAAACGACATTCGCAATATTGCGATTATTGCCCACGTTGACCACGGTAAAACAACATTAGTTAATGAATTGTTGAAACAATCAGATACATTGGATGAACACATTAACTTAGACGATCGTGCGATGGACTCAAACGATATTGAAAAAGAACGTGGAATCACTATTTTATCAAAGAACACTGCTGTTAAATATGGTGATACAACAATCAACATTTTGGATACACCCGGACACGCCGACTTCGGTGGGGAAGTAGAACGTATCATGAAAATGGTTGATGGGGTTTTACTTGTTGTGGATGCTTACGACGGAACAATGCCACAAACACGTTTTGTTTTGAAAAAAGCGCTAGAACAAAACCTAACACCTATCGTTGTTATCAATAAGATTGACCGTCCTGGTGCTCGCCCAGCAGAAGTTGTTGACGAAGTGCTAGAACTGTTTATCGAATTAGGTGCTAACGAAGACCAACTTGAATTCCCAATTGTTTACACAAGTGCAATTAACGGAACTTCAAGTACTGATGAAGCATTAGATACTCAAAAAGAAACAATGAACCCCGTCTTTGACACAATCGTCAAAGAAATCCCAGCTCCTATCGATAATGAAGATGAACCACTACAATTCCAAGTGGCTATGCTTGATTATGATGATTATGTTGGACGTATCGGTGTTGGTCGTGTGTTCCGTGGAACTATTAAGATTGGGGACCAAGTTTCCGTCCTTAAACTAGATGGTTCAACACAAAACTTCCGTGTAACTAAATTATTTGGTTTCTTCGGTCTTAAGAAAATTGAAATCGACTCAGCTAAAGCTGGTGATTTAATTGCCGTTTCAGGTATGGAAGATATTTATGTTGGTGAAACAGTAACACCTGTTGACCACCAAGATGCGCTACCTGTTTTAAGAATTGACGAACCAACACTTCAAATGAAATTTGTTGCAAACAACTCACCATTCGCAGGACGTGAAGGTGAATATGTAACAGCTAGAAAAATTGAAGAACGTCTTCACAAACAAACAAGAACTGATGTTTCTCTACGTGTAGAAGCAACAGATGAACCAAATGCTTGGACAGTTTCAGGACGTGGTGAACTTCACTTATCAATCTTAGTTGAAGAAATGCGTCGTGAAGGTTACGAATTACAACTTTCAAGACCAGAGGTTATCTACAAAGATGTTGATGGTGTTATGAGTGAACCTTACGAAGCAGTTCAAATCGATACACCTGATGAATATGTTGGTTCAATCATTGAAGCTTTATCACAAAGAAAAGCTGACATGAAGAACATGGAACCAATGGGTAACGGACAAACTCGTCTTCACTTCTTGGCACCATCTCGTGGATTGATTGGATTCTCAACAGAATTCTTATCAATGACTGGTGGTTACGGAATTATGAACCATACTTACGACAGCTACCAACCAGCTATTAAAAACTGGGAACCAGGTCGTCGTGAAGGTGCTCTTGTTTCTATCAACCAAGGACCATCTACAACATACTCTCTACAATCTATTGAAGAACGTGGAACATTATTTATCGGTGCAGGTGTTGAAATTTACGAAGGTATGATTGTTGGTAAAAGCAGTCGTGATCGCGATATTTCAGTTAATGCAACTAAAGGTAAAAAATTAACTAATACTCGTGCTTCAGGTAAAGATCACTCTTCAAGTATTAAAACACCTAAAGAATTAACACTTGAACAATCAATTGAATTCTTGAACGATGATGAATATTGTGAAGTAACACCACAAAGCATTCGTCTACGTAAGAAAATCTTGAATACTAACGAACGTGAAAAAGCTTCAAAACAAAAGAAACTAGCTTCTAAAAAAGGATAGTTTTTAGTTTTAAAGAGCCTTAAGGACAAATCATCCTTAAGGCTTTTTTGTATCCGTGATATAATAAAAAAAGCTTAACGACTAGGGAGCGTGTACTTGTGAAGAAAAAGTTAAATAATTTGGATTATGGTATTTTAATCCCATTTTTACTTCTGATAGGAATTGGAATGGTGATGATTTACTCATCTAGCTCATACATATTATTGGTGAACAATTTATCGCCCTTTGCTTATTTAACTAAGCAGTTGATGTGGGTTGTTGTTTCGTTAGTGTTGGGTTTTGTCTCGTTTCGAGTCAAGTTATCTACACTAAAAAATCCCAGGGTAATTTTGTTATCTCTGGGTATATCTTGGATATTGATGTTGTTTTTAGCAGGTATCAAATTTTTAGCTCCTAAAAGCATTGTCAGACTGTTCGAAGTAAATGGTGCTGTAGGTTGGATTCCATTAGGACCTTTTACGATTCAACCAGTAGAAATTGCAAAATTTGCTTTGATTTTGTATTTAGCCTATATTTTTAATAAACGGACAAACCGTCTAACTAGAAAAGTTATTCGAAATGAGTTGTTTGGCCCAATTGTAATTGCCACTAGCTTTTTTGTTTTAGCGTTGGTTCAACCTGACATGGGTGGGGCTGCTATTTTGGCTGTAATTTCACTGAGCTTATTTACGGTTTCTGGAATTTCAGCCAAAAGAATGTTCACGATTAACGTTGGTTTGATTCTATTTTTAGTGATGTCTGTAGCATTATTAGTAAAATGGAATCCGGATTTTCTCCAGGGTTCATATGCTTACATGCGAATCCTAGCATTCTTGCATCCATTTCAATTGAAAGCTACTCAAGGAGCACAACTAGTTAACTCATACTATGCCATTTATAATGGTGGGTTCTTCGGTGTCGGTTTAGGAAACAGTATCCAAAAAAGAGGTGCTTTACCTGAACCTTACACAGACTTTATTATGTCAGTAATCACTGAAGAATTAGGGCTAATTGGAGCGTTAGTTGTTTTAGGGCTGCTATTTTACTTGATTTGGCGATTAATGCGTACAGGGTTACATGCATCTGACAAATTTAATTCCCTTATTTGCTATGGTTTTGCAACAACTATTCTAATTCAAATCATCTTTAATATTGGGGCAGTTGTGGGGTTACTACCAATCACAGGAGTGACCTTACCTTTTATTAGTTATGGAGGGTCTTCTTTAGCCATTCTAACGGTTGGAATTGGACTTTGTCTAAATATTAGTAGTTGTGAAAAAAGTTTAAAGGAGAAGAAGAGATAAAGTGACTACACAGTTAACTTCAAGAAAAAAATTAATTGTCTGGATAAAACAAGTTAAAGATATCAAAAAATTAAAACGTTACGGCTTTATCACTTACGTATCCAAGACTTTTCGCTACGTTTGTCTATATGTTGATGCGAAAAATCATCGTAAGTTGATGGATCATTTATCTCAAAAAAGTTTTGTGATAAGAGTCAAACAATCAAAATTTGAAGAACTAGCGTTAGATTTTGATAATCAAAAAGATTTAATGGAATCCTTAAGGGCTGAAGCAAAAGTTTATAATCAAAATCACGAAATGAGGTAGCAAAATGAGAGTGATTGGTGGAACATACTCTAAGCGAACTTTAAAAACATTATCAAGTCAATTGACACGACCAACCAGTGATAAAGTTAAAGAATCACTATTTAATTCTTTAGGACAGTACTTTGATGGCGGTACCGCACTTGATTTATATGGCGGTAGCGGTGCGTTAGCAATTGAATCTGTATCTCGTGGTATGGATAAAGCGGTCATTGTTGATAAAGCTTATCAAGCAATCAAAATTATCAAAGAAAATGTTGCCATGACTAAAGAAGAATCAAAATTCGAAGTTTTAAAAATGCCTGATGAAGCAGCGCTTAAAAAATTGGCAATGAATGGGCACCATTTCGACTATGTTTTTTTAGATCCACCTTATGCTAAACAGCGTATTGCTGACATTATGGATGAACTAGTTGAACTAAAATTATTAGCAGAAGATGCCATTATTATAGCTGAAACTGACAAAGATACAGAAGTTGTTGTAGAAGATAATTATGAGTTGGTTAAAGAAAAGAAATATGGTCAAACAATGATTCGTATTTTTCGATACGAAGGAGTGTCTGCATCATGACAAAAGCGATTTTTCCAGGAAGCTTTGATCCCATTACCAATGGACATGTTGACCTAGTTAGACGTGCTGCTAGATTATTTGATGAAATTGTTGTCGCCGTTATGACTAATACAAAAAAGAACTATTTATTCTCGCAAGATGAGCGCAAGCAAGTTGTTGAGTCTGTATTTTCAGATACTGAAAACGTTACAGTTGTCAGTGATTTTTCAGATTTAACGGTTAATGTTGCTGAAAAAAATGGTGCTACGCATATTGTGAGAGGGTTAAGAAATGGGAGCGATTTTGACTATGAAAAAGCGATTAGTCAGATGAATGCTCATCAAAATAATGCGATTGAGACCGTGTTTCTAGTGACCGATTCAAAGTATGAATTTGTGTCTTCTAGCATGATTAAAGAGGTTGCTGGATTTGGTGGCGATGTCCGTGACTTTGTGCCGGATGTCGTTAGTCAATTATTAATTAAAAAACTGGAGGACTAGTGAATGAGACGAAGATGGACGGTCATAATCGCGCTATTAATTATTGCTTTGGGTGTCTTTTTAAATTTTCCAACTTCGTACTATCTTGAAGTACCTGGTTCAGCAGAAGATGTCGCTAAGTTTGTAAAAGTTGATAATGATAAAATTGTTAAGAATAATCAATTTTATTTAACAACTGTTGGGATAAAAAAAGCCACGAACCTGAGTTTATTTTTAAGTCGATTTCAACCGCATGTGACAGCTGTTTCGAGTGAAGAATTGACGGGCGGCGTAAGTGATGAGCAGTATCTAAAGGTTCAACAATTTTTTATGCAAAATTCACAAAATGCAGCTATTATCAATGCCTATAAAAAGACGAACACGCCATATGATCAAAAATACTTGGGAGTTAATGTCTTGCAGGTGGATCCTCAGTCTCACTTTTATCAATCGCTAAAATCTGGTGATGTTATAACTGGTATTAATGGGCGTCACTTCAATCAAACTAGCGATTTAATACAGTACGTTTCAAGTCTTGATGAAAATCAAGAAATCAAATTAGAAGTTAAACGATCAAACCAAACAATTGAACTGTCGGGTCAAACAATGAGACTTACTACAACTAATAAAGTGGGAATAGGGGTTTCGTTAGTTGATGAAACTGAACTAACAACAAATCCTAAAGTTACAATTGACGCTGGCTCGATTGGTGGACCTAGTGCGGGTTTAATGTTCTCACTGGGTGTTTATCAACAGCTAACCCAAGAAGACCTCACACATGGCCAAAAAATAGCAGGAACAGGAACAATTGATACAGATGGCAATGTTGGTGCTATTGGTGGTATTGATAAAAAAGTTGTTGCAGCTTCTGATGCTGGTGCACAAGTTTTCTTTGCGCCTGAAGCAATGGGTGAAAATAATATAACGAATTATGAACTAGCTAAAAAGACAGCTGAAGAAATGAAGTTATCTATGAAAATAGTGCCTGTTAAAACATTTGATGATGCGCTTAATTATTTAAAAAACACAGTGTAAATGAACACTGTGTTTTTTTTCGTAGTTAAGTAAAAATGAAAAGAGAAGAATACCATGGAACAAATTAAAAAGCATCGAACCAAATTAATTATGATAGCCGTAGCTATTATTTTTGTTGGGGGTTTATTAATTTATAGTCTAAACCCTAAAATGAACAAACAGTCATTTGAATCTGAAACTAGTGGTTTTATTCGAATCAATAACTTGGAAAAGAGCGATAATGTGAGTGAGGAATCTCACGAAAGCCAACCCGAAACAATCAAAGTTGATATTAGTGGTGATGTTAAAATGCCAGGTGTTTATGAATTGAATCGGGATTCACGCATTCACGATCTCATAAAGCTAGCAGGTGGTGTGACAGAATCTGCTAATCTCAATACGACTAATCAGTCACGCGTGCTTAAAGACCAAGATAAAATCATTATTAAGAGTATGACAAGTGCTAATTCCGAAACTTTAGAGACCGACGATAATAAAACACAAGACGGCGAAAAAGAATCAGGGAAAATTGATTTGAACACGGCCACTGAATCTAAACTACAGGGGATTACAGGGATTGGTCAAAAGAAAGCACAACGTATTATTGACTATCGTAAGAAGCACGGTAACTTTTCATCGGTTGATGATTTAAAAAATGTAACGGGGATTGGTGATAAGTTTATTGAAAGCATTCGTGCGGATGTTAAAGTTTAAGCTGTTACCAGGTGACATTTTTATACTCGCATTTATGTTGTTAACACTGGTTTTTGCTTTATCTAGTCATCATTATTTGAGTATTAGCTTATTTTTAATGAGCTTGTTGTGGTGGTTAAAAAAGGTACTAAAGCAAAGTCTAGTTTATCTAGCTATATTAGCAGTAGTATTGATTAGCTATGGCTTGTTATATAGTCATCAAGCAACTTATCAACCACCTGATAATACAAAGATAGTTGAACTTTACTTAGATGAAGTGACTTTTAATCAAGAAGCTGATAGCTTTTTTGGTGAAGGAAAATTAGATTCTCAAAAGGTTTTGATTAGTGGAAACAAGATTAAACAGCTTAAAAATCAAAAGATAGCGTTTAAAAAATTGTTCATTAGGTCTGCGGAGCTCAAACCATTGACTAAGGCAACTAATATCGCTGAATTCGACAGTCAGAATTACTATCAAAGTTCAGGTATTCACTATCAGTTGAGTATTAAAGACTATCAGGTTGTATCACCCGATACACTTATACTGTTTAATCCTATCAGTTTGATTCATCAAGTACGTTTTGAGCTCAAAAAGTTCTATCAACAGTTACCTGAGCCATTGAATATGTTGGGCTTTCAGTTAATACTAGGTGAAAAATTTAAGGAACTATCATATGATGAGACCTTCAAAAAATTAGGGATTATTCATATTATTTCAATATCTGGATTGCATGTTCAAGTTATTGCGAAATTACTTGAGAAACTACTATATTTACTACGAATACGTCGGAAACAGACTAAAATAATAACAGGAATAGCTTTGATTATCTTTGTTTTTATTGGTAATGAACAAGTCGGACTGGTGAGAGCTGTTGTTAGTTATTGGGTGGCTTTGGTCTTAGTTAATGTTTTTAAAGTGAAGTTGAATCCACTAGATCAGCTGGGACTAGGGTTTATTTGTCATTCATTAATTGATCCTTTGATGATTACCACAGTAGGTGGTCAACTGAGTTACTTCTTAGTACTTATTTTGATTTTGACGCAAAATATGTCTTATTTGAAACAATCTATCTACCTTAATTTAACTAGTTTGCCACTCTTGCTCTATTATTTTTATAGTTATAACATCTTCACGAGTTTATACAATTTTATAGCAATTCCCTTATTTGATTATATTATTTTACCGCTTGTTTTACTCAGTTTTTTGTATCCGCTAGTTCCACTAGTTTTTGATGGTATAGCTTATTTATTACTCAAGTTATTTGATTTTTTGGGTTATGTGGGACAGCTAGATTATGGCATGGTTAATTTTGGTAAACCGGAATTTATAATCGTGATATTACTTATTGGATTAACGATTGCAAGTTTTACCTTTGAACGGATGAAATCAAGGTTAATTGTGACGATGGTAACGATGTATAGCATAGCTTACATACTTATCCATTTTCCTTTTTATGGGCAAGTGACGTTTATGGATGTGGGGCAGGGAGATAGTATTGTTTTGACAACGCCAATTAAACGTAAAGTGGTAATGATAGATACAGGTGGCCGGTTAAACTTTGGAAAAACGACCAACACCAAATCTATTGTAGAAAAAATAACGGTTCCTTATTTGAATGCTCAAGGTATTTCACAAATTGATGCTCTGTTTTTGTCTCATCAAGACGATGATCATATTGGTGATTTGGAGCCATTATTAAGGTCAATAAAAGTTGAAACAGTCTATTATGGGATAGGGATGCAACGAGTGGCTAAGTTTAAAAGTATTATGCAACGTTATTCTGAAATAACAGCCTTTCATGCGCTGAAAGCAGGAGATAGGCGTGAGTATGAGTCACTTGATTTTAGTGTTTTATATCCTGAAAATCCTGGGATGGGCGAAAATAAAGATTCGTTGGCGTTATTAGTGGGCGTTCAAGATAAAAAATGGTTATTTACAGGAGATTTAGAAAAAAATCAGGAATTGACAATTTTAAAGAAATATAAAGACCTAAAGATTGATTATTTAAAACTAGGGCATCATGGAAGTCGAACATCAAGTTCATTTGAATTTTTGAAACAACTCAATCCAAGCTATGCTTTTATTTCAGCTGGAAAAAATAATCGTTATCACCATCCACATCAAGAGACAATTAATGCGCTAAGTAATCTTAAAATCAAATATGACGGTACTCATCAATATGGTATGATTAACGTATATTTCAACAGTTTTGGTCAGTGGGAAAAGCGACGCTACCAAACCAATGAGGAGGATTCTGGTTGACACTTAGTCAATTTTTAGACATAAAAAATAACCAAAGCACTTTAGGAGCATTGGTTAATACATCAACGGATTTACTAAATGATTACTTGATTCAACAGCTGGTAAAAAAATATCAAGAACAACATGGGGATGTGGATATTGTTCGATTTGATTTAGACAAGCAAGGCTATCAGGGACTTGTTAATGAACTCACGCAATCATCTTTGTTTTCATCCCAAAAAATCCTGATTATTTCTGAACTTGAGAATTTAACTGCTAAAGCGCCTGCAGTTAAGAACAAAAAAGTATTAGATCAACTAATTAAGGTGATTGAGTCCCAAGAAATTAGCGATAGTTATTTAATATTTGATTTTAATTATCCTAAATTGGATGAGCGAAAAAAAATAATTAAAGTTTTGAAAAAGCATTTGATGACAATAGAAGATAAACTATCTTATCGTAATTTAAATGCGTTTGCACAGCAACTAATTGAAAAAGATAACTATAAAATCGAGCCTCAAGTAACCAATTTATTGGTTAAGCGTGCGGCTTTTGATGTAACCGCTTTAATGAATGCAATAGAAAAGCTTAAAATTGCATCGTTAGATACGATGATCATTTCACAAAAACTAGTTATTGATAACGTTGAGCAAAATTTATCGGATAATATTTTTGATATTTTGAGTTTAGCATTAAAAAAAGACTACCAACAGGCTATTGAATTACTGAAGGAGCAAATTAATCAAGGGGTTAATGAGGTCCAACTGGTCGCTGCTATGACCTCTCAACTTCGATTTTTGTTGCAGGTTAAGCTATTACAAGAGCAAAATAAATCGTTAAAACAAATTGAACAAACTTTAAAGGCACATCCTTACCGTATAAAGTTAGCCAGTCAAACTCAAATTAGTACCTCACACCTGGTGTATCTGATTAATCAATTAATAGAAATAGAGTATCGAATCAAATCAGGTTATCAGTATCATGATGATTTTTTGCAGTTATTTCTGTTAAAATGCTAAAAAAGAAGCTCTCTTATAAAAGAGGGCTTCTTTTTAGTCTTTAATATTAAAAACTAAAATAAGTTAAGTTATCTTAGTTAGCAGCATTTTGTTTTGCTAGACGAGACTTATCACGGTTAGCTTTGTTCTTGTGAACTAAACCTTTTGATGCAGCCATGTCAATTGCGCGTAAAGCTTGGTTAAATAATTCGTTAGTGTTGTCAGCGTTGTTAGCTTTAGCAACTTTGAATTTTTTGATAGCTGTACGTAAACGGCTCATTTGAGTAGCGTTACGGTTGTTAGCAGCTTCAATAGTTTTAACACGTTTGATAGCAGATTTGATTTGTGGCATATTTGTCACCTCCAATTTATAACAAGAGTTTTCACAGGAAAACTCAGCGACTTCAATTATAATGAAATTGTTTAAGTTTTGCAAGACAGTAATGTTGCTTTTTTTCATGATTTAATGTATCATTTATTTCGAACCGTTTGCTTTGTTTAATCGAATCACCAACGTTAGGCAATGTTTACGGGGATTTTAAGAAAGGTGGAAATACAAATGGCTATTTCAAAAACAAGAAAAAATGAATTAATTCAACAATTTGCTCGTCACGAAGGAGATACAGGTTCTCCAGAAGTTCAAGTTGCAGTTTTAACAGAAGAAATTACTCTTCTTAACGCTCACTTAAAAGAAAACAAAAAAGATCACCACTCACACGTTGGTCTATTGAAAAAAATCGGTCACCGTCGTAACTTACTAAGTTACCTAAGAAACAAAGATGTTTCAAGATACCGTGACCTAATCAAAGCTTTAGGATTACGTCGTTAATCAATATAAAAAAGAGACCTTTTAAAAGGTCTCTTTTTTATATTCTTTAATTTATACAAATATATGATAAAATTACAGTAGTTAAAGTCAAGTAACCCGATAGGGGATAAAATTGATAAATTAAAAAATTTAGAAAAGAGATAATAAATGGCACAAGATATCAAAGTAATGATACTTGGCGGTGTACGTGAGAATGGAAAAAACATGTATGCTGTGCAAGTTGATGATGAGATTTTTATTTTAGATGCTGGATTGAAGTATCCAGACACACAATTATTGGGGATTGACTACGTCATTCCTGACTTATCTTTCATTGAAGATAACGCAGACAAAATTATGGGTGTGTTTCTAACACATGGTCATGCTGATGCAATTGGCGCACTTCCATACTTTATTACCAAATATGATATTCCAGTTTTTGGATCAAAACTAACGATTGAATTAGCTAAGATTGCAGTAAGAAACGCTAAGAAGAATGCTGATTTTAGTGATTTCCATGAAATTGACCAAGATACTGCGATTGATTTTAAAAATGCAACTGTTTCATTCTTTGATACAACACACAATATTCCACAAACATTAGGTGTTGCTATCAAAACAGATGCTGGTCAAATTGTTTACACAGGTGACTTTAAATTTGACCAAAGTGTAAACAAGGGATACAAAACTAATTACGGTCGTATTATGGAAATTGGCAAAGAGGGTGTTTTAGCACTATTAAGTGATTCTTCAAATGCCGAAATGCCACATGAAGGTGCTAATGAAAAAGAAATTGGCGATTACATTATTGAAACGCTAAAAGATCATCCAGGTCGTGTGATTGTTTCTGCAGTAGCCTCAAATATTGCTCGTGTTCAACAAATTTTAAATGCAGCGCATTTATCAAATAGAAAAGTAATTTTAACCGGTCAAGATGTTGCAAAAATTGTGAGAACTGCAATGGATTTAGACTTGTTGCATATTCCAGATGAAGACCTAATTATTCCCGCTACTAAAATAAATGATTACGATAAAGAAGATATTTTAGTACTAGAAACAGGCCGTATGGGTGAACCTTTAAAATCACTTCAAAGAATGGCAATGCAACAACATAAGCTTGTTAACATTACAGACGGTGATTTGGTTTTCATCACAACAACACCATCACATTCTATGGAGACAACTGTTGCAAAAACATCTGACCTGATTTATCGTGCAGGTGGTGTCGTTAAAGAAATCGGCCGTGAAATTAACGCTTCAGGACATGCTTCACGTTATGAATTGCAGATGATGATCAACTTGTTAAATCCTCAGTACTTATTCCCAATCCAGGGAGAATACCGTCTACTTGCAGCGCATAAAGAAGCTGCACAGGAAACAGGTATTGATTCAAGTAACATCATTATTGCCAAAAAAGGTGATGTCTATCACTACCAAAAAGGCCAATTTGAACTAACTGAACCGGTTTCCTCAGAAGATACCATGATTGATGGTGCAGGAATCGGCGATATTGGTAACATTGTATTACGTGACAGAAAAATTTTAGCTGATGATGGTATGTTTATTGCTGTTGTAACTATTGATCGTAAGAAAAAGAAAATAGTTGCACAGCCTAAAGTTATGACACGTGGATTTGTATACATTAAGGAAAATAAAGATTTGATTTATGAAAGTATCGAGTTAACTAAAGAAGCAATTGATACAAATCTACAAACCAAAAAATTTGACTGGTCTGAGTTGAAGCAAGACGTTAGACATTCACTAGAAAAATACTTATTCCAAAAAACAAAACGTCGCCCCGTTGTATTGCCGGTGATTATGGAAGTTAACCAAAATCGTCATCGTCGTAATGCAAATAAGCCTCAAGGAAATAAACCACAACCCAAAAAGAAGTAGGAGATTTA
The DNA here is from genome assembly GCF_053667655.1 of Holzapfeliella sp. JNUCC 80. Taxonomy (NCBI): domain Bacteria; kingdom Bacillati; phylum Bacillota; class Bacilli; order Lactobacillales; family Lactobacillaceae; genus Holzapfeliella; species Holzapfeliella sp. JNUCC 80. The sequence continues at coordinate 513,925 of NZ_CM132205.1, forward strand.
TAAACGTGAATACTTCGCAAACTGAATTGTTAAAATCAGCAAAAAAAGCAACTGCCCAAAAAGATTATCAAGGAGCAGTTGCTTTTTTGGAAGAAGCTCAAAATTTTGGCCCAAACTCTGAAATAACAGCGGAATTAATCCGAAATTATTTGAAATTACAAAAATATACGCAGGCTTTAGATGAATTAAAGTATTTGGATATTTATCAAAATAATCAAAGCTTTGAAATTTATTTACAAGTCTTATACCAAAATCATTTAATCATCCCATTTTTTCAGATTCCGTTTCATTTAAAAAGGGGACAACTTTTTGGTTTTGAATTTGAAACAGTGTACAACCAATATCAAGAACGATTTAAATCCTTAACTTTGCCTAAAGATAATCAAACAATTAAAGCGGAATTTTTCAACAATATGGCTGCAGGTCTGATTAAAAGTCGTAAAAGCTATGAGCAATTGAAGAAACTACCTATCAATGAGTTTGCTCAAATATGCAGGACAGCTTTTTTAGCACCCGGATTACAACCAGAATTACGAGTGGCTTTGATTGAAGATTTGGTTAAATTAGAGGAAGTTGATACAATCCCTGTGTTTATTTTAGATAAACTAACAGAGGTTGATTTACAGCAAACGACACTTTACTTTGATAGCCAATTTATGACACAATCTATTGCGATTATTCAGTCAGAAATCGTTGATCCAAGTATCCAGCAACTTGCTATTTCGCAATATACATTGCTGTTAGCACAGCTTTATCCGCGCTTTGATTTATTTATCAAAAATATATCAGAGTTTGTCTTTTCTTTTTTAGCATACTTTGGTATATTAGGAGATGAGGATTTTGACAAAAATGATAATCCTTATTTTGCTTTGATTAAAAAGCTTAATCAAAGTGAAGAAATTTGAGACAACTTCTCAAAAAAGTATTTACTTTTTTGAAGTCTCTACGTATAATCAAATACGGATATTTTCAAGGCATGACTATTATTTTTGTCTTGAAAGTAGTACAATAATCAACAGAGAATTATCCGTTTAGGGTTTTGCCTATACGGAATTCTTCTAATTTACAGGAGGGTATTTTATAATGGCAGAAAAAGCACATTACGAAAGAACTAAGCCCCATGTTAACATTGGTACTATCGGACACGTTGACCATGGGAAAACAACTTTAACAGCAGCTATCACAACAGTTTTAGCTAAGAAAGGTCTAGCAGACGCTTCAGACTACGCATCAATCGATGCAGCTCCTGAAGAAAAAGAACGTGGTATTACAATTAATACAGCTCACGTTGAATACGAAACAGAAAACCGTCACTATGCTCATATCGATGCTCCAGGACACGCGGACTACGTTAAGAACATGGTTACTGGTGCTGCTCAAATGGACGGTGCTATCTTAGTAGTTGCTGCTACAGATGGTCCAATGCCACAAACTCGTGAACATATCTTACTTGCTCACCAAGTTGGTGTTGACTACATCGTAGTATTCTTGAACAAAACTGACTTAGTTGACGATGCAGAATTGATCGACTTAGTTGAAATGGAAGTTCGTGAATTACTTTCAGAATACGATTACCCTGGTGATGATGTTCCCGTACTACGTGGTTCAGCATTGAAGGCTATCGAAGGTGACGAAGAACAAGAACAAGTTATCTATGACTTAATGGATGCAGTTGATGAATACGTTCCAACTCCAGACCGTCACAAAGACCAACCATTCTTGATGCCTGTTGAAGATGTATTTACAATCACAGGTCGTGGTACAGTTGCTTCAGGTCGTATCGACCGTGGTGTGGTTAACGTTGGTGATGAAGTTGAAATCATCGGACTAAAACCTGAAATCATGAAATCAACTGTTACTGGACTAGAAATGTTCCGTAAAACTCTAGATTCTGGTGAAGCTGGAGATAACGTTGGTGCACTTCTACGTGGTGTTAACCGTGAACAAATCGAACGTGGACAAGTATTGGCTAAGCCAGGCTCAATCAAAACTCACACAAAATTCAAGGGTGAAGTTTATATCTTGAGTAAAGAAGAAGGTGGACGTCATACTCCATTCTTCTCAAACTACCGTCCTCAATTCTACTTCCACACAACTGACGTAACTGGTGTTATCGAATTACCTGATAACGTTGAAATGGTTATGCCTGGTGATAACGTAACATTTGAAGTTGACTTGATTGCTCCAGTAGCTATCGAAAAAGGTACAAAATTCACTGTTCGTGAAGGTGGACGTACTGTTGGTGCTGGTATGGTTAACGAAATCGTTGAATAATTTTCATTATTTAATGATAAAAAAGAGCTTTAGGTTAATCCTAAGCTCTTTTTTTTTGAAAAAATCCCGCTAATACGTTGAGTTTTGGCGTGATATCATGTAAGATAAATGGGTATGATGGATTATGAAAATAAACCCAAAATTGACATCGGAGGTAGATTTTAATGTCTGCAAAATGGGAAAAAACAGGTAATATTACCGGCGAACTGACATTCGAAATTTCAAAAGAAGAAGTAAAAAAAGGTCTAGATAAAGCATTTGATCGTGTAAAGAAAAACATCGATGCTCCTGGATTTAGAAAGGGTAAACTGCCACGTGCTATGTTCAACCGTATGTACGGCGAAGAAGCTTTATATGAAGAAGCACTAAACATTGTGCTTCCTGAAGCTTACAACAATGCTTTACAAGAAACTGGTGTAGAACCCGTGGACCAACCTGAAGTGTTACCAGAATCAATGGAACGCGATGCTGACTGGAAAATGAAAGCAACTGTAACTATTAAGCCAGAAGTTAAATTAGGTGAATACAAAAACCTAAACGTTCCAAAACAAGATCGTAAAGCTCTTGTAAAAGAAGTAAATGCTGAACTAGATAAAAGACGTGACCAAAACGCTGAACTTGTTCTAAAAGAAACAGGTAAAGCAGCTAAAGGTGATACAGTTATTATCGACTTCAAAGGTATGATTGATGGTGTTGCATTTGATGGTGGAACAGCTCAAAACCATTCACTTGAACTTGGTTCAGGATCATTCATTCCAGGATTTGAAGATCAATTAATTGGTCATTCAGCTGGAGATGACGTGGACGTTGTTGTGACTTTCCCTGAAGATTACCAAGCTGAAGAATTAGCAGGTAAAGAAGCACACTTTGATACAAAAATTCACGAAATCAAAACAAAAGAATTACCAAAATTAGATGATGAATTTGCTAAAGATATCGACGATTCAGTTGAAACTTTAGACGAATTGAAAGAAAAGATTCAACAAGAAATTCAACAATCTAAAGAAGAAGCAGCTGAAGATAACATCCAAAGCTACGCTATTAAAGAAGCTGTAGATAATGCTGAAATTACTGAAGTACCTCAAGCTATGATTGATAACGAAGTTAACAATCAAATGAACCAATACTTAGGTAACATGCAAAGACAAGGTATTTCTCCAGAAATGTACTTCCAAATCACAGGTACAACTCAAGAAGATATGAAAGCACAATTTGCAAAAGATGCTAAAGAACGTGTTAAATCAACACTTGTTCTTGAAGCTATTGTAAAAGCTGAAGAAATCAAACCTTCTAAAGAAGAAATTGATGAAGAAATCAAAAACTTAGCAGCTCAATACAACATGGACGAAAAAGTTGTTCGTCAAACATTGACTGAAGACATGCTAGTTCACGATATCTCAATCAAGAAAGCAATTGCTTTACTTTCAGATACAGCAACAGAAGTTGTGCCTTCAAAACTAAAAAGCAAGAAAAAATAATGACTTGTTATTATAGCCTTTAAAAAGCGGGAAATTTCCCGCTTTTTATTTTGAAAACTTTTTTCTTTATGTATAGTTTAAAAAATGATACTTTAGTAGATGTAAGTAAATGAATACTAGATTAGAATAAGGATTAGACGCTTATGTATTTTGATAATGTAGAAGGTTCAGATCAAATTAAATGTTCTTTTTGCGGCAAAGACCAAAGTCAAGTGAAGAAAATGGTTGCCGGAAATGGTGTTTATATTTGTGATGAATGTATAGAATTAAGTAAACAAGTTATTGATGAAGAATTCAGAAATAACGCAATGAGTCAATTGAAAGAATTGCCTACACCAAAAGAAATTTGTGCCATTTTAGATGATTACGTTATTGGACAAGAAGAAGCTAAGAAAGTACTTTCTGTAGCGGTATATAACCATTACAAACGTATCACACAAGTAAATGTTACAAGTGATGATGATACTGAACTTCAAAAAAGTAACGTAGCACTAATTGGCCCAACAGGGTCAGGTAAAACATTCTTAGCACAAACACTTGCTAGAATTTTAAATGTTCCTTTTGCCATTGCAGATGCTACAAGTTTGACAGAAGCAGGTTATGTTGGAGACGATGTCGAAAACATCTTGCTATCACTACTTCAAAACGCTAACTTTGATATTGAAAGTGCACAACATGGGATTATTTATGTTGATGAAATTGATAAGATTGCTAAAAAGAGTGAAAATGTTTCAATCACAAGAGATGTTTCAGGTGAAGGTGTTCAACAATCATTACTTAAAATCTTAGAAGGAACAATTGCGAATGTACCACCAAAAGGTGGACGTAAACATCCTCAACAAGATATGATTCAGATTGATACAACTAACATTTTATTCATCGTTGGTGGGGCATTTGATGGTATTGAATCTATTGTGGAAAGTCGTTTAGGCAAACAAACAATTGGATTCAGTGCTTCTGATGAAAAACAAAAGCTAGATGCTAAAAACATCACACAACAAATCATCCCTGAAGATTTAATGCAGTTCGGTATTATTCCAGAATTAATTGGACGTTTACCTATCATGGCTGTTTTAAACAAATTAACTGAAGATGATTTAGTTAACATCTTAACCCAACCAAAAAATGCTCTGGTTAAACAATATAAGAAGCTCATCCAATTAGACAACGTTGAACTTGAAGTAACACCTGAAGCACTTCAAGAGATTGCTAAGTTAGCAATCAAACGTGACACAGGTGCTCGTGGATTACGTTCAATTATTGAAGATAGTATGCGCGATATTATGTTTGATTTACCAAGTGAAAAAGATGTTGAGAAAGTAATCGTGACAAAAGAAGTGATTACAGATAATAAACCAGTTGAAATTGTAAGGAAAAATCATGAAAATTCATAAAGTTGATCTTGAAAAGACGGTAGCTTATCCAGATCAATATCCAACATCAAAATACCCAGAATTTGCTTTATCTGGACGTTCAAATGTTGGAAAATCAAGTTTAATTAATGCGATTTTAAATCGTAAAAAATTAGCTAGAACCTCAAGTTCTCCAGGTAAAACTCAAACGCTTAACTTTTTCAATGTTAACGATGATTTATACTTAGTAGATGTTCCTGGGTATGGATATGCTAAAGTCTCTAAAAAAATGCGTGAGAAGTTTGGTCAAATGATTGAAACTTACCTTGAAAGTCGTGAAGAGTTAAAAGGTATGATTCTATTGATGGACTCACGTCACAAACCAACTCAAGATGATATTGCAATGTATCAATATGCAAAATATCTTAATCAGCCACTTTTGATTGTTGCAACAAAAATAGATAAAGTTAAAAAAAGTCAGTGGAATAAAGTTGTTAAAAACTTTAAAGATACTTTGGAACTAGATGAAGCAGATGATTTGATTTTGTTTAGTTCTGAAAAGAAATACAACATTGATGCTTTGTGGCAGTGGGTTGAAGACAAAAAAAATAACGCTTAATGCGTTATTTTTTTTTGTCTTCTTTTTCTTTTGTTACATTTTTTTCTGATTTCTTCTTTTTTTCATCAGGCACTGTAGCAAATTTATCGAATAAATCGTTTAGTTGATTTTGGTTCTTAAAACTTAATCCCATAATTAAACAACTCCTTTTCCCGTATTATACTAAAAAAGTGATTGATGTCAAAGTGTATAACTTTGTATATTTGAATATAATTTGTATAAATATACAAAATAGGGTATAACAGACTTATAAAGAAAACACGTAGGAGGAACAAATTATGAAAAGTCAAAAAGTAGTGACTAAAATATTAGGATTTTTGACGCTGTTAGTTACAGCGGTTACACTATCAACTAATCATTCACAAGTTAAAGCATCTACAGTAGATGAAGTTAAATCAAAAGGTGAGTTGGTTATGGGGACCTCGCCCGATTATCCACCTTATGAATTTTTAGCAACAGTAGATGGCTCACAAAAAGTTGTGGGAATGGATGTCCAAATTGGACAAGATATTGCTGATAAACTCGGTGTGAAATTAGTCGTTAAAACAATGGATTTTGATTCATTGCTTGTGGCACTAGAAACCAAAAAAATTGATATGGTTATCTCAGGAATGTCCGCAACTGAGGAAAGAAAGAAAAGTGTCGATTTCTCTGATCCTTATTACAAGTCAAAACAAATGTTCGTTATTCGTAAAGACGATGCAGATCAAATAAAATCAGCAAGTGATATTAAAGACAAAGCAGTGGGTGTACAAGTTGGAAGCATGCAACAAGATATCTTGAAAACAAGCTTTCCGGAAGCCAAGGCATCAGCTTTAACTAATGTAAACGATTTATTACTTTCATTGAAATCAAAGAAAACTTCAGCTTTTCTAACCGAGTCAGCTGTAGCGGAGGCATATGTTAGTCATAATTCAGATATTACAAGTATTAGCGCTGATGTTAACGAAGAAGACATGAGTGGAACAGCTATTGCTTTTTCTAAAAATTCTGATGATTTAGTAGCCACAGCTAACGCAGCTATTAAAAATATTACAGATAACAACTTGATTCCCAAGTATCTTGCAGATGCAGGTAACTATTTGGAATCCTCTTCTCCTCAAAATCAAGGACCATGGCAATTGGTTTTAAGCTACTGGCCATACTTTGCATCAGGATTAGGTACAACATTACTAATTACAGTTATTTCAATTTTCTTCGGTATTATTTTAGGTGTTATTTTCGCCTTATTTAGAATTTCACACTTTAAACTATTAAACATGGTAACAGCAGCCTTTGTGGAATTCATTCGTGGAACACCTTTGATGATTCAAATTATGTTTGTCTACTTTGGTGTTGGATCATTCATCAATATTCCAGCCTTAATTTCAGGTGTAATAGCTGTATCAATTAACAGTGCAGCTTATGTTTCAGAAATTATTCGTGGTGGAATTAACTCAGTTCCTAAAGGACAAAAAGAAGCTGCAAGAAGCTTGGGATTATCAGCAAAAGATACATTTATGAGCGTTATTTTCCCTCAAGCTATCAAAAACATTTGGCCTTCACTAGGTAACGAATTTATTTCGTTAATTAAGGAAACGTCAATCGTATCCATTATCGGGGTAGCAGATTTAATCTACCAACTTAAAGCTGTTCAGTCCGTGACTTATCAAGGTGTTATTCCAATCGTCATTGCAATGATTATCTACTTTGTTATTACGTACAGCTTAACTAAACTATTAAACCATTTTGAAGGGAAGATGAAGCATGAATAATTTAATTAAAGTCAAAGGACTTGGCAAATCATATGGGGACAAAAAAGTTCTTGAAAATATTAGCACAGAAGTGAACCAAGGAGATGTCATCGCAATTATTGGCCCTTCTGGTGGAGGTAAGAGTACATTCTTAAGAACGCTAAACTCACTAGAATCTGTTACTGAAGGTTCAATTGAATTTGAAGGACAGGATATTACAAAGTTATCAGATAAAAACTTGAATCAATTGCGTGAAAAAATGGGAATGGTTTTTCAAGACTTTAACTTATTCAGTAATATGACTGTTCAGAAAAATATCACGCTAGCCCTTAAAAAAGTAAAGGGAATGAATGAATCAGAAGCTAACCAAAAAGCACTAGCTTTACTAAAACAAGTTGGCATGGATCAATTTGAACAAAGTTATCCAACTTCTTTATCTGGCGGTCAAAAACAACGTGTGGCGATTGCCCGTGCGTTAGCAATGAAACCAGACGTGATGCTGTTTGATGAACCCACTAGTGCTTTAGATCCAGAGATGGTTGGAGAAGTGCTAAAAGTGATGCAAGATTTAGCTAAAGAAGGTATGACAATGGTTATCGTGACTCACGAAATGGGTTTTGCCCGTCACGTTGCTAATAAAGTTTGGTTTATGGATGGCGGTCGTTTTGCTGAAGTTGGCACACCTGAACAAATTTTTGACCATCCAAAAAATGAACGGACTCAATTATTCTTGTCACAAGTTTTAGATACAGATTTATAGAATTAAGTACAGACTAATTTGTGGTATCATAGAGTAAAATGAAATAATCCTGATAAAGAAAAGGGTGTTAACTATTATTTCTGAATACTTAGATCACAAATTAGCGCTGCTTCCCGATCTTCCGGGATGTTACTTGATGAAGAACAAAGATAATCATATTATATATGTTGGAAAAGCGAAGAACTTAAAGAACCGTGTTCGTTCTTACTTTAAAACCCAACATGAAGGTAAAACAGCGCGTCTTGTCGCAGATATCGTCGATTTTGAAACAATCGTGACGTCTAGCGATAAAGAGGCGTTTTTGCTTGAAGTCACACTTATTCAAAAGCATCAACCACACTATAATATTAAATTAAAACAGGGGACGGGGTACCCGTATATTCAAATTACAAATGAACGTGACCCAATCATCAAAATTACTAGCGAAATCAAAAATGATCACAGTTTTTATTTTGGTCCTTATCCTAATGTTTACGCGGCAGAAGAAACGATGCACTTTATTCAAAAAGTGTATCCTTTAAGACGCTGCCAAGGTAACTTGAAAAGACCTTGTTTATATTACCATATGGGTCAATGTTTGGGGGCTTGTTTCAAAGAGGTCCCAAAAAGTGTTTATCGTGACCAAATCAAAAAAATCAAACGGTTTTTAAATGGTGATGTTGCTGATGTGAAGAAAGAATTGACACAAAAGATGAGGGATGCAGCTGCAGAACTTAACTTTGAACGTGCCGGTGAATTGCGTGATCAAATTCACTACATTGAAGCGACAGTTGAGAAACAAAAAATTATTACAACTGATAAAACAACACGAGATATTATCAATTTTTATGTTGATAAAGGATGGGTGTCAGTTCAAATTTTCTTCATTCGCCAATCTCGTCTTTTAAAACGTGAAAAGAAGTTGTTTACACTAACTGATGATGTTGTTGATGAAATGACAACTTTTATTTTGCAATTTTATAAGCAGGAAAATCAGCTGTTACCACAAGAAATTGTTGTGCCGTCAGAACTAGATACAGACTTCCTAAGCGATTTGATTGGTGCAAAAGTGGTTTCGCCAAAACGAGGGACTAAAAAAGAATTGTTAGACTTGGCTAAGAAAAATAGTCAAATCGTTTTAGAAGAGAAGTTCAAGCTGATTGAATTAGATGAGAGAAAGACAATTGGTGCACAACGTGAAATTTTTACAGCTTTGAATTTGCCATACGGCGCAATCATTGAGTCATTTGACCATTCACACATTCAGGGAACAGATCCTGTTTCAGCAATGGTGCAATTTAAAGATGGAAAAAAGAATACTCACAACTATCGAAAATATAAGCTATCTGGTAGATTTGAACATCAAAATGGGGCAGACGAAGCAGCGAATACACGAGAAGTTATTCGCAGACGTTATGAACGCTTGTTAAAAGAAAAACAATCATTACCCGACCTGATTTTAATGGATGGTGGCGATATTGAAGTTAATGCTGCAAAAGATGTTTTGAGAAATGAACTCGGTTTAGCGATTCCTGTTGCTGGTATGGTTAAAAACGACAAACATAAAACTTCAGAGTTGATTTTTGGCGATCCTTTACAAGTAGTGAGTTTAAAACGCAATTCACAAGGCTTTTACTTACTGCAAAGAATTCAAGATGAGGTTCACCGTTTTGCCATTAACTTTCATCGTCAAAAACGAAGTAAAAATTCATTGTCCTCTCAACTTGAAACTGTTCCAGGTATCGGGCCTAAAACTAGACAAAAGCTAATGCGACATTTTGGCTCATTAACCAAAATTAAGCAAGCTTCCGTTTTAGAGTTACAAGAAGCGGGATTAAACAAAAAACAGGCTCAAACACTTAGCCTATCGTTATCGGTTCAAAAAACGTCTTAGATTAAGGTTATTATACATTTTATTTTTAAAATCAATATCATAAGCAAATACAATCATGGTATGATAGTTAGAGTCAGAAATACTCGTAAGGAGGAATACAATGTTTGTTGATTATACCCGAGTGGAAGTGCAAGCAGGAAAAGGTGGAGACGGAGCGATAAGTTTCCGCCGTGAAAAATATGTCCCTATGGGGGGACCAGCCGGAGGCGATGGTGGCCGCGGTGGTAGTATCATTTTTAAAGTCGATCCAGGACTTAGAACATTAATGGATTTTAAATTCCGTCGTAAATTTAAAGCTAAAAGCGGCGAAAATGGTATGAATAAATCAATGTACGGTCGTCAGGCTGAGGACTCAATAATTGCGGTTCCAGCTGGAACAACCGTATATGATGATGAAACCAATGAAGTAATTGGTGATTTAACACATGATGGTGAAGAATTAGTTGTAGCAAAAGGAGGCCGTGGAGGCCGTGGAAACATTCACTTTAAGTCAGCTAAAAATTCAGCACCAGAAGTAGCTGAAAATGGTGAACCAGGCCAATTTCGTAAATTAAGGCTAGAACTTAAAGTGATTGCTGATGTTGGATTAGTAGGATTCCCATCTGTAGGGAAATCAACACTACTTTCAGTTGCAACATCTGCAAAGCCTAAAATTGCAGCTTATCATTTTACAACGCTAGTTCCTAACCTAGGAATGGTTCAACTAGATAGTGGTCAAGATTTTGCTATGGCTGATTTACCTGGCCTTATTGAAGGTGCTTCATTAGGTGTCGGATTAGGGATTCAGTTCTTGCGACACATTGAACGTACCAAAGTTATTTTACATTTAATTGATATGGATCCTAATAATGGTCGTGAACCTTATGAAGACTATCAAACTATCCGTAAAGAACTAAAAACATATGATGACAATTTGATGCAAACACCGGAAATTATCGTGGCAACTAAGATGGACGTGCCGGGTGCAGAAGATAGACTAGCTGAATTTAAAGCTGAATTTGAAACTGCACCTGAAATTTTTGAGATCTCATCAGTGACACACCAAGGTGTTAAAGCATTACTTCAAAAGACAGCGGATGTGCTAGAAACATTACCAAAAGAAATCAAGTCTGTAGATGCTGAAGCAGAAGATGTTAAACATCAAAATTACGACTTCAAGGCAGAAGACAAACAAGATGACTTCTACATTGAAAAAGAAAATGCTGGTATGTACGTTGTTAAAGGTGAAAAAGTTGAAAGACTGCTTCAAATGTCTAACTTGACACACAACGATGGTATTATGCGTTTTGCAAGACAATTACGTTCGTTTGGTATTGACGATGCATTACGTGAAGCCGGTGCCAAGAACGGTGACGATGTCTTCATTGGTGATTTCTCATTTGAATTTGTTGAGTAGGACAAAAGGGGTAGCACTAAATGAAAAAGGGAAAAAAAAAGAAACGTTATTTAACCGGGATTGATGGGTTGAGAGCACTTGCTGTTATTGGAGTGATTTTATACCATATTAATCCTAACCAATTTATTGGCGGTTATTTGGGGGTATTGGTGTTCTTTGTTTTGTCAGGATACTTTATTACAAGTCACCTGATTAAAAACATGGAAAGTAATACATTTAGTTTTCGTGATTTTTACATTAAAAGAGTAAAACGAATATATCCACAACTCGTTAGTGTTTTGGCACTAACAAGTACATATATTTTGCTTTTTCAACGTAATTTATTAGCACAGCTTTATCAAATAGTTGTCACAAATTTAGTCGGCGTTTATAATTTCTGGCAGATTTTTAATGGCCAGTCTTATTTTGAACGTTTTGCGCAAAATGAGTCACCATTTATTCATTTGTGGACTTTATCTATTGAATGGCAATATTATATTATTTGGCCGTTAGTACTGGCTGCTTGTTATTATTTTTCAAAGAAAAAGCGCTATCCAATTATTGTAGCGATTGTTTTAACAATTGTTTCGATTGGACTGATGGCGGGCTTATATCGTCCAGGTATTGATACTAGCCGAATTTATTATGGAACGGACACCAGACTTTTTGCCTTAATGATGGGATCACTTTTAGGTATGATTTGGCCTAGAGAAAAACTCACTCAAAATGTTCAAAAACTCACTTCTACTGTGCTGAATTCTGTCGGCGGTGTGAGTTTGCTGATTATTCTTATGATGAGTTTTTTGCCTATTATGAATCCTCAACAAGGGTTTACGTATTTAGGCGGTATGGCTATATTTTCACTTTTCACAACGCTGCTTGTGGCTGTGATTGTTCATCCTGCAGCTATGTTTAATCGATTGCTAACAAATCCAGTCTTTAGTTACTTAGGAACTAGAAGCTATGGCATTTACTTATATCAATTTCCAATTATGATTTTCTTTGAAAATCGCTTTAGAAATATTGCAGATCATCCTATTTTGTATCCTGCAATAGAAGTGATGTTAATTTTAGCGGTTTCAGAGATATCTTATCAATTAATTGAAAAACAAGCTCATAAGCTAACGATTAAGGGCTTAATTAGCCAAGTGAAGTCGTTTAAATCTTTAGGCGTTAAATTACAAGTTAAATGGGGATTATCTGCTGTTATACTTGGATTATTCATAGGTGCAGTTGTAACATCACCATTTGTCAAAGCTGCCGATGCAAAAGACAGTCAACTTGCTAAAACAATTGCTTCAAACGGTGAAAAGAATCAATCTGAAAATAAGGAATTGATTGCTCAAGCTCAAAGCAGACAACAACAAGCTGCTGAAGCAGAGGCTAAAAAAGTTTCACCTTTCCAGGCTGTGATTGCTCAAGCTAAGCAAAATGAAAAGAACGGCCCCGTAAATGCGGATTATCAAAATTATGGTCTGACACAATCACAACTACAATTGATGCAGTTTTTACCAATATCGGGTATAGGAGATTCTGTTATGGCAGGATCATCTAATATTTTGAAAACATTGTTTCCACAAATGATTGTTGATGCAACAATTTCAAGACAAATGATTCAAAGTTTTGACATTGTCGCGCAATATCAACAAGAAAAGGCCTTGAATAATATTGTCTTAATTGGATTAGGAACAAATGGTCCTTTTTCAAGTGATAATTTGAACCAATTGATTAGCCAAATAGGCGCAGGTCACACGATTTTTTGGATTAATACACATGTTCCAAGCCGTCAGTGGCAAAACAGTGTAAATCAAGTTGTACAACAAGCTGCAACAGAGCATCAAAACTTTAAAGTAATTGATTGGTACAATTACTCAAAAGGTCACGATGATTGGTTTTATGAAGACCAAATTCACCCTAATCCAGAGGGTGCAAAATATTATGCAACATATATTGCAAAGACTATTCTTGAAAGTATTAATTTAAAAGGTGAGTGATCGATGAATGGAGTTAGAATTTCTAGGAACAGGTGCGGGTGTACCTGCTAAGTCAAGAAACGTAACAAGTATTGCATTAAAACTATTAGACGAGCTTAATGAAGTTTGGCTTTTTGATGTGGGAGAAGCAACGCAACATCAAATATTATCAACAACCATTAAACCGCGTAAAATCACAAAAATATTCTTAACTCACTTGCATGGAGATCACTTATTTGGATTGCCAGGTTTGTTATCTTCTCGATCATTTCAAGGAGGAGATGGTCCGTTGACTATCTATGGACCTCCAAAAGTTGAAAAATTTGTCAAAACAGCTCTATCCGTTTCAGATACTCATTTAGGATATAAAATTAATTATGTTCCAATTACTGAATCAGGTTTAGTTTTTGATGATCATGGTTTTAAAGTAACTTGCGAAAAGCTAGAACACCGTATTACTAGTTTTGGTTATCGTGTAGAAGAAAAACCAAGAGCAGGAGAGCTGTTAGTTGATAAGCTTAAGGCTTACAGTATTAAGTCTGGTCCGATTTATGGTAAGCTTAAACGTGGAGAAGAGGTCACCCTTGAAGACGGGACAGTCCTTCAAGGAAAAGACTTCTTGGGGCCTGATCATCCAGGTAGAATTGTTTCTATCTTTGGCGATACGCGTAAAACACCTCAAAGTACAGCGCTTGCTCAAAATGCAGATGTAATGGTTCATGAAAGTACTTTTGGAAAGTCTGAAGGTAAGCTTGCCTATGACTATTATCATTCAACCAATGTTCAAGCAGCTAATATTGCAAAACAGGCAAATGTTAAAAAATTACTGTTAACTCATATTTCTGCTCGTTATAATGGCAGCTATTCATATGAACTAGAAAAAGAAGCTAAAAAAGTCTTTAAGAATACAAAAGTAGTGAAAGATTTCGACATTATTGATGTACCAATGAAGAGGTAGTTACGATGAAAAATGTAAATCTAGAAAATAAAATAACAGTTATCACAGGAGCATCAAGTGGTATTGGTGCTGAAATTGCAATTGAAGCAGCAAAGAAGCAATCAACGGTTGTATTAATTGCTCGCAATATCGAAAAGTTACAACATGTTCAAGCACGAATTAAACAGGTGTCTGACGTTGATGTTATTTTGATTGCTGCTGACATGAGCCAACCAGAGATGATTGAACAAGTTTATAACAAAATGAAGTCAAAAATTGATCATTTTGATTATCTTGTAAATGCTGCTGGATTTGGTAACTTTGATCCATTCTTTGAAATGTCAATGACAACCGCAAATGACATGTTTGATCTTAATGTTTTAGGGTTAATGTATTTTACGCGTTTAATCGGTCGTGACATGATGGAAGCAGAATCTGGTAAGATTATTAATTTAGGATCTGTTGCTGGCAAAATCCCAACACCTAAAGCAGCTGCGTATTCAGCTACAAAAGCGGCCGTTATTCAATTTTCAAATGTTTTACGTTTAGAACTAGCACCATTTAATGTTAAAGTAATGACGGTTAATCCTGGGCCTGTTTCAACCAATTTTTTCAATGTTGCCGATAAAGATGGCCACTATGTTGAAAATGTGGGTAGTTTTATGCTAAAACCCGATGAACTAGCTCAAAAAGTTGTGAGTCACTTTGAAGATTCAAAAAAAGATTTAACTTTACCATTTTCATTAAATATAGCATTCAAATTTTACTTGCTATTTCCAACAATTGGTGATTATATTATTATGAAATGGGGGGATAAAAAATGAAGAATCAAAAACAATTTATTATTGGGTTAGTATTATTATTAGTGGTTGTCTTATTTGCTTTAGCAAATGTTCATTCAGTAAATGTTAATTTTGGGATTACTTCTATTAGCGTCCCACTTATCTTGCTAATTGTCGTGATTTTAATTATTGGAGCAGTGTTGGGTATGCTGGTAACATTAAACACACAAAAAACTAATTCTAAAGAAGTTAAGTCTTTAAAAGATGAAGTTAAGACACAAGCTAGTGAATTAAAATCAACAAAAAAAGCAAATTCTAAAAAAGAAACTAAAAAAACTAAATAATTTAGATTTACAAATCATAAATGACTTGATAATATCTAGAATAGATAGTATGATGTATTCTGTGAGTTATTAAAGCTTAAAGCTTTTTTAGCGTGATGAATAACCATCAATTAAATATTATTTTTAAGTAAGGAGTGTTTTGAATGGCTGTACCAGCACGTAGAACTTCTAAACAAAAGAAACGTCAACGTCGTGGACACATCAAATTGAGTGTTCCTAACATGCATTACGATGCAGTAAACGGCGAATACCGTTTAAGTCACCGTGTATCCCCTAAAGGATATTACAAGGGACAACAAGTTGTAAAATCTAACGAAGAAAAATAAGACACTAATTTAGTGTCTTTTTTATATGCGTTAAGTTTTTAATAAAATCAGTTATTTACTAACTGGTTTTATTTTTTTATGGTTAAATGAATAGTGTTAATAAATAGTATTCATATTTGGAGGTATATTTTGAAATTAAAATTACTACTAACTAGTGATTCTCACGGATTCATTAGACCCACAACTTATCAAAATCGCGATATTACTGGGGATTTTGGTGTTTCAAAACTTGCCACGGCTTTTAAGAAAGAAGAAACAACAGGGGACTTTAATTGTTTACTAAAAATCAATAATGGTGATTTCATTCAAGGTTCAGCTTTAGCTACTTATCTTAATAAAAATCATGCTAAATCAAATATTCAGCGATTCAATAATGTTTTTAATACAATTGGCTTTGATGCTACTATTGTGGGTAATCACGAGTTTAATTATGGCTTTGATTACCTTAAACAATTTATTAATCAAGATAGTCAAGTTCTAAACGCTAATATTCTAGCTGAAAATACCGATCAATCGGCGTTTGGCAAGCCTTATCATATTTACGAGCAATCAGGTATGAAAATTGGTCTATTAGGACTTACAACAGCTTATATTCCAAATTGGGAACAGCCTCAAAAAATAGCAGGATTACATTTTGAATCGGCTTATAAAATGGCTAAAAAATGGGTGCCTGTTATAAAACAAGAGGCTGATATTGTAGTTGTTTGCTATCACGGTGGTTTTGAGCGAGACCTTACGACTGGTGAACCTACAGAAGCGTTAACGGGCGAGAATGAAGGCTATCGTATTTTGACTGAGATTCCAGGCATTGATGTCTTATTAACCGGACACCAGCACCGTCAAATAGCCGAAATTGTAAATGGTGTCGCTGTCATCCAACCAGGTTACCGCGGACAATTTTATGGGAAAGTTGAATTAACTTTTGATAAAGATCAATCTGGAGTTAAGATTAGCGATAAAACAGCTGAGTTGGTTCCAACAAAGCCATTTTCTGAATCAAAAGAAGTGACAACTTTAATTGATCCGTTACATCAAGAAACTGAGGACTTTTTAGACCAAAAATTAGGACAAGTCACAGGAGACTTCACAATAAGTGATCCACTGGTCTCACGTATTGAGGGTAGTCATTATATTGACTTGATTAATCATATTCAATTGAGTGCAACAAAAGCTGATTTGTCAGCTACAGCAATCTTAAACGACCAGGCTAAAGGCCTACCCGAATCAGTAACTATGAGGGATATCTTGAGTAACTATCCGTTTCCTAACACATTAGCTGTGATTGAATTGACAGGGGAACAATTAAAAGATGTTTTAGAGCATGCGGCAACATTTTTTGATTTAGATGATCAAAATGAAATCAAAATCAATCCTGCCTTCTGTGTGCCAAAACCCCAATTATATAATTACGATATGTTTTATCCTTTAGATTATACATTTGATATCACTAAACCATATGGGCAACGTGTATCAAGTCTGACTTATCAAAAACAACCAGTAGCTGCGACTGACAAATTCAAAGTAGCATTAAGTCAGTATCGAGCTGTTGGGGGAGGAAACTATCCTCACTATGGTGCTGATAATATTAGTTATGAAGTATCAACAGACATGGCCGAGTTAATCGCGCAATATATTAAAGAAAATGCACCTATTGAGGTACCTAAGCATTTCGAATACAAAATAAAAAAAGCTTAACTCATCAAAGTTAAGCTTTTTTATTTTGGCGCTCTGCAATAGTAATTGTTACACTAAGTAAAACAGCCATTACAATTCCCATAATTAAGGATTGCATTGGTTCAAAAGAAGTTTGAGTCAATGAACCTGCAAGGTAACCAGTCACCATTGAAAAAACGATTGACCAAAACATCACAACGATATATTTCATAGTTTTCCCTTCTTTCAGTCGTGTAATTCAACATCATTTTAAAGATAAATCATTTATAAGACAAGTCTAAAATTTGTTATACTAAATTTAAAATAAAGGAGCTTGGTCAAATGTTTACAAATTTACAAACCATTAGTAGCTATAGTCTTTTGCAAAGTCCAACCAAAGTTCAAGATTTGGTGAATGCTGCTAAAGTCAAAGGCTATCAAAGTCTTGCTTTGACAGATATCAATGTCACTTATGGATTAATTGACTTTTATCAAGCTGCAAAACAGGCTGGTATTCATCCGCTTTTGGGGATGCAATTAGAAGTCCGAGGAAATATCCAAGCTCAAGAAATTTTCAGGGTTGTTTTAATTGCTAAAAATAATAAAGGCTATCAAAACATTTTGAAATTATCTTCCTTAAAGCAACTAAATGAAGCTGCGTTTTCATTAGCTGATGTATCCAAGCATTTAGACGAACTTGTTATTATTATTCCGCCTAAATACAGCGAGCTAGCTTATCTAGTTCAAAACAATCCCTCTTTAATTGATCAAGGAATTAGGCAACTACAAGATTTGATTCCTGAAACTTCGGCTCTTTACTTCGGTATACAGGCAGTGGATAGTGAAGCCGTTTATAATCAAAAAGTTTTAGATTGGTCTAAACAATATCGCTTAAGTTCAGTAGCTTTGGAAGATGTTCAATATCTAAAATCTGAAGATGCTTTTACGCAGAGCGTGTTGCAGGCAGTTGATGCAGGTAGCTTAATTGATAAGGACGTTATTGATGAACAAAAGACGGGGAACTTGTTTTTAGATGAAAGTCAACGAGTCGCAGAGAGGTATCGTAATTTTGGTTATGAAGAGGCACTTGAGAATACAGCGCTAATCAGTGAAACGTGTCAGGTCACAATCGACTTTTCGAGTGTGAAGTTACCAAAATTCAAACAAACAAAATATGAAACATCAACCGATTATTTAAAACATCTTACGCTGTATGGCTTAAAGCAGCGTTTTAACACTGAGCAACTACCTAAGGCTTACGCTGAACGTCTGGCTTACGAGTTAAATGTAATTGAACAAATGGGATTTAGCGATTACTTTTTAATTGTTTGGGATGTTATTCGCTACGCGTTAACACATGATATTTTGACTAGTCCTGGTCGAGGATCTGCAGCGGGGTCACTTGTAGCCTACAGTTTGAAGATTACAGATGTTGATCCGATTGCTTATAATTTACTTTTTGAACGATTTTTAAATCCCGAACGTCAGAATATGCCCGATATTGATTTGGATATTCCTGACATCAAACGTGACGAAGTGATTAACTATGTTTATCAAAAATATGGATTTGATCATGTAGCTCAGATTATGACTTTTGGGACATTTGGTGTAAAACAAGCGATGAAAGATACGCTAAAAGTTTTAGGCTTCAGTCAGTTAGAAGCAAATAAATGGTCCAAACTGATTTCAAAAACAGCTCATCAAACTTTTGCAGAAGCAAAGCAAGAAAACCCCGAACTCGTAAAAAAATTAGGTGAAAGTCCCTTGAATCAACTAATTGAAACAACTGTAACGCAACTTGAAGGTTTACCACGTCATATTTCAACGCATGCTGCTGGAGTTATCATTTCAAAAGAAGCGCTTTCAGAAAAAGTTGGCTTACAAAAGGGGTCTGCTAATATCCCGATTACGCAGCAAACCATGGGCTATTGTGAATCGTTAGGGCTTTTGAAGATGGACTTTTTAGGCTTGCAAAACTTAACTATTTTAAGTCAAATTATTGCTAATCTACAGTCTGAGAATATCTCTATTGACTTAGATCGTATTCCATTGACTGATAAGAAGACTTTTGAGACTTTTCAAAGAGGTGATACAGACGGTATTTTTCAATTTGAGTCAACAGGTATTCGCCGTGTACTTAAACAACTTAAGCCTGACAGTTTTGAAGATATTGTCAGTACCAATGCTTTGTATCGTCCTGGTCCAATGCAAAATATCGAGACTTTTATTAAACGAAAGCATCACGAATTGCCAATAGATTACCCAGATGACAGTTTGAAACAAATTTTGGAACCGACTTATGGTATTTTGGTTTACCAAGAACAAGTTATGCAGGCCGCACAAGCACTTGCGGGTTTTACATTGGGACAAGCTGATATGTTACGTCGAGCTATTTCTAAGAAAAATACTGAAAAATTAACCGAAATGAAGAAAGCGTTCATTACAGGAAGCATGGCTAAGGGACATTCTAGTGAAATCGCACATAAGGTTTATTCTTACATTGAAGCTTTTGCCAATTACGGATTTAACCGTTCTCATGCGGTAGCTTATAGTAAAGTGGCGTATTGGTTAGCTTATTTAAAGACACACTATCCTCAAGCTTTTTATGCTAGTTTGCTAAATAGCCATATAAATGACAAAGAAAAACTAGTTACTTATTTACGTTTAGCTCGTCAAGCAGGCGTTAAAATAAATGGCCCCGATATCAATCAAAGTGTGGGTGAATTTAGATTTAAAAATAACCAAATTTACTTTGGATTACGTGCGATTAAAGGGATGCGTCGTGATTTTATCAAGTCTATTTTAGAAGAACGTGAAAGCAAGAACTATCACGATGTTATTGACTTTTTAAGACGACTACCTAAACCGTTTTTAAAACCAGAGCTCATTACAAATCTGGCATACGCGGGATTTTTTGATTCATTAGAGCCAAATAGACGTAAAATATTAGCTAAATTACCAGAATTGCTCGAAAGTTTGAAGCTATCAGGTAATAATTTGTCGTTGTTAGATGTTTTGTTACCTAAATTGCCAAATGTTTCGGATTATACTCAACAAGAAAAATTGATTCAAGAAGAGTCTGTACTTGGTACAACGATTAGTAAAAATCCTATTGAAGAAGTGATTAAGTATTTTAATCAACGAGGTGCTAAATCTTTTCAAGATATTCAAATGAACGAAACGGTAAATCTTGTTGGACAATTAACGGACATTAAGGTTATTAAAACTAAAGCTGGTGCTGAGATGGCGTTTCTACACTTTGTTGAATTACATCAACCATTTTCTGTGACAGTGTTTCCACAGAAGTGGCAAGAGTATCAAGATCTGATGGCAGAATCTGGCGTCTACTTATTGAGAGTAAAAACCCAGCCAGATCGTTACGATATTTCACAAATGCAATTAATCTTAGAAAATGTTAAAAAAATTATGATAAATAAGCCTAATGACAGGGCACAACAGGACAAAAAATAAGAATTAAACTGTAAAAATCAGACAAAGTTAAAGACATCATAATAAAAAAATGTTACTATAATAATGGTTCTGATAAGCAAATTTATGAAGAAGGTTTGAGGTGAATTCATGAAACGCATTGGGATTTTAACAAGCGGTGGCGATGCCCCAGGCATGAATGCAGCAGTTCGTTCCGTTGCTCGTAAAGCAATGGATGCTGGACTTGAAGTGTTTGGAATTAACTACGGTTTTGCAGGACTTGTTGCAGGAGACATTTTCCAAATGACTTCTGAAACAGTAGCAGATCGTATTAATACAGGCGGAACCTTTTTATACTCTGCAAGATATCCAGAGTTTGCTCAGGTAGAAGGGCAACTTAAAGGTATTGAACAGCTTAAAAAATTCGGTATCGACGCATTAGTTGTTATCGGTGGAGACGGATCTTATCACGGTGCTTTAAGACTAACTGAACATGGTTATAATGCAGTTGGTTTACCAGGTACAATTGATAATGATATCCCTTACACAGATTTCACTATTGGTTTCGATACAGCTTTAACAACAGCTGTTGATGCATTGGATAAAATTCGAGACACAGCGTCAAGTCATCAACGTGTATTCGTTGTTGAAGTGATGGGTCGCGACGCCGGAGACCTTGCATTATGGTCAGGTGTTGCTGCTGGTGCTGAAGCTATTGTTGTTCCTGAAAAGGATTACGACATCAAGCAAATTGCTGAAGATCTTAAAAAAGGATTCGAAAACGGCAAGAAGCACGGTATTATCGTACTAGCTGAAGGTGTGATGTCATCAGAAGATTTCTTAGCTGAGCTTAAGAAACATGGTGATTTTGATGCCCGTGCTAATACTTTAGGACACATGCAACGTGGTGGTGTTCCAACAGCCAGAGATCGTGTTTTAGCAAGTAAAATGGGAGCTTATGCTGTTGATTTATTATTGGATGGCCAAGGTGGATTAGCCGTTGGTATGGAAAATAATCAAATTACACATCACTCAATCTTAGATTTATTCGATGAAAAACATCATGCGGATTTATCACTATATGATTTGAACAAATCATTAGCAAAATAACAAACAAGGAAGAGGACTATTACTATGAAACAAACAAAAATTGTAAGTACATTAGGACCTGCAAGTAATAATGTTGACACAATCGCAAAATTAATCGAATCAGGTGCTAACGTTTTCCGTTTCAACTTTTCACACGGTGACCACGCAGAACACCAAGAACGTATTCAAATGGTTCACGAAGCAGAAAAGAAAACTGGTAAATTAGTAGGTATTCTTTTAGATACTAAAGGTGCTGAAATGCGTACAACAGACCAAGAAGGCGGAAAATTCATCGCTGAAAAAGGTAAAACAATGCGCGTTTCAATGGATGCTACTTTAGTAGGTAACCCTGATAAAATCGCTGTTACATACCCAGGTTTATTCGACGATACACACGTTGGCGGACACGTTTTAATCGATGATGGTTTAGTTGACCTATTAATCACTGAAAAAGACGAAGCTAACAAAGAACTTGTTGTTGAAGTTCAAAACACTGGTAAAATCGGTTCTAAAAAAGGTGTTAACGCACCAGGTGTTGAAATTCGCCTTCCAGGTATTACAGAAAAAGATGCAGACGACATCCGTTTTGGTTTAACACAAAACATTAACTTCATCGCTGCTTCATTCGTACGTAAAGCTCAAGACGTTTTAGATATTCGTGCAATTCTTGAAGAAACAGGTAACGAACACGTTCACATCATTCCTAAGATCGAATCACAAGAAGGTATCGACAACATCGATGAAATTCTTGAAGTTTCAGATGGTCTTATGATTGCTCGTGGTGACATGGGTGTTGAAATTCCATTCCAAAACGTACCATTCGTTCAAAAATCACTTATCCAAAAATGTAACGCTTTAGGTAAACCAGTTATCACAGCTACACAAATGGTTGACTCAATGCAAGAAAACCCACGTCCTACACGTGCTGAAGTTTCTGACGTTGCTAACGCTGTTTTAGATGGTACAGATGGTACAATGCTTTCAGGTGAATCAGCAAACGGTGAATACCCTGTTGAAGCTGTTTCAGCTATGGCTGCTATCGACCTACGTAGTGAAGAATCAATGTACGCAAACAACACTCTATCAAAAGCTAGATTAGCTGATTACCCAGCTCAATCAGAAACAGAAGCTCTTGCAGCAGCAGCTGTTCGTACATCTGAATCATTAGGTGCTAAAGCTATCGTGGTTTCAACAAAATCAGGCCACACAGCTAACTTAGTATCTAAATTCCGTCCAAACGCTAAAATCGTTGCTTCAACATTTAGCGAAAACACACAACGTTCTCTAACAGTTGTTTGGGGTGTTCTTCCAGTTCTTACAACAGAAGACAAAGCATTCGACGATGCAGTTAAAGCTGCTAAAGATAACGATGTAGTAGCAAGCGGAGACAAAGTTGTTGTTATCTCAGGTAACACAGTAAGCGTTGTTGAAGCTTAATTCATTCTTTAAGTTTAATACTTCTTTATTAGCTTAAGATAAGTTAAAAAGCCAATCCATATGGATTGGCTTTTTCATTTGTTTAAAGCCTTGTTATCACGTATACTAAAGAGTACTAGTAAGTAAATAAAGGAGTGGGATTTTGGAAAGCTGGATTTTTCTTGCCCTAATTTTGGCAGTTTCCATTTTTGGAAAAAATACTTCGCTGATTGTTGCAACTTTAGCGGTCATGTTATTCAAACTTGTCCCTTATTCAACAAAAGTACTCAGTTATGTTGAAGCTAAAGGAATGAATGTCGGTATCACGATTATCTCAATGGCAATTCTAGTACCGATTGCGACCGGGCGAATTACTTTTAAAGATTTGCTTGAAGCCTTCAAAACACCTTCTGGATATATAGCGGTTGCTTGTGGAATATTAGTTGCCATTTTGTCTGCTAAAGGTGTTGGGTTACTTGCTCAGAGTCCAGAAATAACAGTTGCTTTAGTTTTTGGAACCATTTTTGGTGTGGTTTTCTTAAAAGGTATTGCAGCAGGTCCAGTTATTGCATCAGGAATGACCTATGTTATTTTGATGGTCATCAACCAATTTATACAAAATTAAGGATGAAAATATGTTACAAGATAAATTAGGAAAAGTTATTGAAGCAACAATAACAGATATGAATAAGGATGCGTTTTTTGCACAGGTAGATGGTCAGACTTTTTACCTTGGCAAAAACGATATTCAAGACATTGATATCAAAGATAAAGGGGATCAAATTATTGGATTCGCTTATGAAAATCAACATAAACAATTAAAGATGACACAATTCTATCCAGAAGCAATGGTAGATGTTTATGGATACGGTACTATCAAAGAAGTTAGAAGAGAACTAGGTGTTTTCGTTGATATTGGCTTAAAGGACAAAGATATCGTAATTTCATTAGATGACTTACCACTAGATTCATTTAAATGGCCTAAAGTAGATGATCGCGTCATGATTCGTTTAGAGATTGATCACAAAGACCGTATCTGGGGGAAACTAGCTGATGAAGAAGTCATGGATCAATTAAGTGTTCGCTATCCTAGAGACTTGAAGAATACAGAACTAGAAGGAACGGTTTATGCAACCAAACAAATTGGTGCATTCATTGTGACTGAAGAATATTACTTAGGGTTTATTCACCACACCGAAATGTATGGTGAAGCACTACGACTTGGTGAAAAAGTAAAAGCCCGAGTGATTGGTAATGGCCAGCATGGTCGTTTGAACTTGAGTTTAATGCCTCGAGCATTTGAAGTAATTGATGATGATGCTCAAATGATAGTTATGATGCTAAAACGTAATAAAACGCACACATTGCCTTTTTACGATAAAAGTGATGCTGAGCAAATTAAAAGTCAATTTGGAATTAGTAAAGCTAGTTTCAAGCGTGCACTGGGTAACTTAATGAAGCAAAATCTAATTACGCAAGATAAAGAAAAAGGCGAAATAAGGTTAAATGAAGATGAACCAGCAACAAATGACTGATTTACTCGATGACTATCTCCGGTTTGTTAGAATCGAACGGGGATTGTCATTCAATACTGTTCAAGCATATCGACGTGATATTAAGACGTTCATTGATTTTCTTGTCAAACAAAAAATAGCTGATTTTAATATTGATACGTTCAAAATTGATGATTTTCTTAGTGAGCAACATCACCAAAAAAAATCATCAACTACTATGATGCGCTATATCTCTGCACTTAGAAAGTTTTATCAGTGGCTGTTTAAACATCGCTATGTTCAAGCTGATCCAATGCAAAATGTTTCTTCACCTAAGAAACATCAGCATCTACCTGTTTCGCTTTCGGTGAAAGAAGTTGATGCATTATTAGCATCACCAGATACAAAACAAATCTTAGGTTTACGCGATCGAACAATTTTTGAAGTGATGTATGCAACAGGTCTACGTGTTAGCGAAATTGTTAACTTAACGATGAATGATCTGCACTTAGAGCTTAAATTAATTCGAATTGTCGGAAAAGGTAATAAAGAACGTTTAGTTCCAATTAGTGATGTTGCAATTTCTTGGATTAAAGACTATATTAATCATTCACGTCAATTTTTATTAGCAAAATCAAGTGTCAAAACAAGGGCACTGTTTTTGAATCATCGCGGAACCAAAATTTCTAGACAGACCGTTTGGAAGATGATTAAAAAGTACGTTGCAATGGTAGGAATCGATAAAGATGTCACACCACATACTTTGAGACACTCTTTTGCAACACACTTGTTAGAAAATGGCGCAGACTTGAGAATTGTCCAAGAATTACTCGGACACAGTGATATTTCAACGACACAGATTTATACACATATCTCTAAGGCTAGAATTGCAAAGATTTATCAAAAATCTTTCCCAAGATCTTAATAAAATGTAGGTGAACCTTAACGTGTTAATTAAATACAAAAATGATTATGAAAAAATAGCGATGGGCTTTTTGTCTTATTTAGATGATTTGAAGTCTGTTGAAAATTTAAAAGAAGAAATGAAGCTATATCAAAGTAAAAGTGAGTTTGTGCTTTATCTATACAAAGAAAAGACGAATGACTTTATTGGTGTTTTAGGTGTTCAAGAAGGCGCAGGATTTGTGATGGTGCGGTATGTTTCATTATCGCCTAATTATCGCTATACACCTTACATCAACGATATGCTAAGTGAATTACAGTATACCTATCCCAAAGATTTAATCATTGGGACTCCTGAAAATGCTAAATTAATCCAAAACTTTGAAGAGAGTCGTTCAAAACATGACGAATAAATTACAAGTAACTTTGCCAAATTTTGAAGGTCCTTTGGACTTGCTTTTGCACTTAATAAAATCACAAGAGCTTGATATCTATGACATTCCAATTGCTGAAATTACTAAGCAATATTTGAATTATCTCGAAAAAATGCAACAACTACAGCTTGAAGTAGCTGGAGAATACTTTATTATGGCGTCTACGTTACTCAAAATAAAGTCCGATGTTTTGTTACCTCAAAATGATTTTGAAGATCAAAGTACCATCGAAGTTGCAGACCCTCGGCAAGAATTAGTTGATCAACTTTTAACATATGAAATTTATCAAAAGGCGGCACACTACTTAGGGGATGCACTTGAAAATCAACCGATTGCTTTATCAAAAGAAGTTTCGGTTGTTCCTGATGAATATCCCAAAGAACTTGAAGATGGAGAAGTTAAACCGCAAAAGTTAGCAGATATTTTTTCTGTACTTCTAAAAAAAGTTAAAAGCGAAAAATTGACTTTAACTAAAATCAAGCCTGATAAGTATGATGTTAAAGATCAGGTTAACTTGGTCATGAATCAATTTAAGAAGTCTTCTTCATTTTCCTTTTTTTATTTTGTTCATGAAGCAAAAATCAAGACGGTTTCTCATTTAGTTGCACTGTTTTTAGCAATTTTAGAGTTAAGTAAAAACCAAAAAATCAAGGTACTACAGGCAAATCAAAATGATGATTTTGTCATTTCAGAAAGGAGTATCTAGATGCACCATGCTGAGTTAGAAGCTGTTTTGTTCGTGGCCGGTGATCAAGGCATTGATGATAAAAGTCTACAAGAACTACTTAATCTAACAGCTGAAGAACTAGAGTCAGTCATTAAGGATTATCAAGAACTACTTGAACAAGATAGCAAACGTGGATTACAGCTGATTAAAGTGAATCAAACCTATAAGCTTGTCACTAAAGCAATAGCAGAATCTGTGCTGAAAAAGTACTATAAAAAAGATATGCAAGTCCATCTAAGCCAGGCAGCACTAGAGGTTTTAGCTATTATTTGCTATCAACAACCTATTACTCGTGTAGAAATTGATGAAATTAGAGGGGTTGCAAGTCAAGCAGCAATTCAAACGCTTAATGCACGCGGCCTAATTGCCGAAAATGGTAAAAAAGATGTTCCTGGACGTCCCAAACTATTTGTGACAACAGACTATTTTTTACAATATTTTGGATTCGAATCAATAGATGAAATGCCAAAAATAGAAGAATTTAAGACAGAAAGTTTAATTGATACACAAAGTATCAATGAAGAAGAGGTGAGTGAATCATAATGGAAAGATTACAAAAAGTGATTGCAAATGCTGGTGTAACATCCAGAAGAAAAGCAGAACAATTGATTATTGATGGTCGTGTTCGTGTGAACCATCAAGTCGTAAAGGAACTGGGAACTAAGGTTTCTTTTCAAGATATTGTTGAAGTAGATGGGGTTCCCATTGAAAAACAAACTAAGTCACATACCTTTTTGTTCTATAAACCAAGAGGTGTTATTTCTTCTGCTAAAGATGAAAAAGACAGAAAGACAGTGACCTCTTTCTTTGAAGATTTTGACTATCGTTTGTATCCAGTAGGACGTTTAGACTATGATACTTCAGGTTTGATTTTGATGACTGATGATGGTGATTTAGCTAATGGATTAATGCATCCTAAAAACAAGGTTGATAAAGTTTATGTAGCTAAAGTTGCTGGCTTTTTGAAGAAAGACGAAATAAAACAGCTTCAAAAAGGGATTGTGATTGATGGACGCAAAACCTCTCCTGCTAAGGTAAAGGTGATTTCTTCTGATTCTAAGAAGAAAACAAGTATTGTTCGTCTAACTATTCATGAAGGTCGAAACCATCAAGTGAAGAACATGTTCAAAGCAGTTGGGCATCCTGTAGATAAGCTAAGCCGTGAACAGTATGCGTTTTTAGACTTAACAGGTCTAGTTTCAGGTAAATATCGTGAACTATCTCGTCAAGAGGTTGCACAACTTAAGAAACTTATAGTAAAATAGTGACACTAGTTAAATAATTAAATTGTTGTCTTCAGGGCAGGGTGTAATTCCCGACCGGCGGTCAAAGTCCGCGACCTAACTTTTTTAAGTTGGCTGATTCGTTGAAATTACGAAACCGATAGTTATAGTCTAGATGGAAGAAGGCAGATTTTTTTGTGCGTCTAAAAAATCTGTTGTTGAATATTGAAGCAATAGATTTTTTTATTTTTCTAAAATATATTTTTTTAGGAGAATTGTTTTATGTTTAAAGAAAAGTCGTTACAAAAGGTCATTATTTTAGCGTTATTTGGTGCTGTGTCATTAGTTTTGATGCAGTTTGAATTCCCGATAATTCCCATGTTTCCTTATTTAAAGTTTGATTTCAGTGATATTATGGTAGTTATTGGTGGTGGCTTATTTGGACCAATGGGTGCTATTTTGACGGCACTAATAAAAGTATTCTTGAATTTTGTTTTATTCGGTGGAAATGTCGTATCATTGATTGGAATGAGTTCGTCACTTGTAGCATCACTTGCCTTTACATTGCCACTAATTGGGACTTTGAAGAAAGATACGGTATGGAATTGGGTTAAGAGCGGAACACTTTCAGTTGTTTCCTTAACTGTTTTACTAGCTTTAGGGAACCTGTTTATATTTACACCACTTTACATTAACTTGCTTAACTTCAACTTAGGAACATCATTGATTAACTATGTAGTAACAGTGATTGTGCCGTTTAATTTAGTAAAAGGAATCATTCTAACAATAACCTCTGTAGTCGTTTATCGCTTAGTCATTACAAAATTAAAAAGAATGTTAGAAGTTTCTAATAAATAATATATCAAATACCCCCATGTTTATGATAAAATTATAGACAGCATGGGGGTTTTTTTATGGAAGATAAACGTACCGATTCAAGGCAATCTCTTTCTAGGATGAAATCAAGACATCCACAAAGTAAAAAGCCACGTTGGTTTCTATGGCTTTTAGGAATTATTGTAATGATCGTTATAATAATTTTTATATGGACACGATTCAACGGTGGAAGTAGTGAGCCTAGTATTAGTTCGAGCTCTGACAGTTCATCTGAGGTTATGTCTTCAAGTTCTCAGAGTCAAAGTAGTGAATCAAGTAGTAGTTCTAGTTCTGAGTCTTCAGTTGCTTCTTCAAGTAGTAGCGTCGAAGAAAAACAGTCTAGTGAAGCGGTGACAAGTCAGGCGACAAGTTCATCACAAACTACTACAGATCAAAACACGACTCAACAACAGGCACAACAGTCTACCACAACTAATCAAGCTCAAGGCCAATCAACACAAGAAACAGTGCAGGCACAGACTTACACTGTTAAAAATGGTGATAGCTTATACTTGATTGCTAAAAAACAAGGTATTACTGTTGATCAACTGGTTAAGTTAAACAACTTGACAACAGAGGCTGTATTGCAACCTGGTATGAACTTAAAAATTAAATAGTAGGTGAGTTTAAATGCAAATCGCAATTGATGGACCAGCATCTGCTGGTAAAAGTACGGTTGCAAAAAAATTAGCACACGATTTGAATTATATGTATTTAGACACAGGTGCTATGTATCGAGGCGTCACACTTGAATTTCTTAAAGATGATATTGACTTAACTAACGAAGAGTTACTATCACAAAAACTAAAGAATATTAACCTGACTTTTGAGAGCATTAATGATCAACAGCACATTTTAATTAATGGTGTAGATAGAAGTCAAGCAATTAGAAGCGTTGAGGTGACTAATTCAGTCTCCGATGTTGCTTCAATCAAACAGGTTAGAGAATTCTTAGTTGCTGAACAAAGACGAATCGCTGGGAAACATGATGTGGTAATGGATGGCCGAGACATTGGAACAACTGTTTTACCCGATGCCGAAGTCAAAGTTTTCTTATTAGCAAGCGTAAAAGAACGTGCACAAAGAAGACTGTTGGATTATCAACAAAGTGGTGAAAAAATTTCGCTAAGTCAGATCGAAGAAGACATTAAAAGTAGAGATTATAAAGACCAGCATCGTGCAATATCACCCTTAGTTAAAGCTGCGGATGCTATTGAATTAGATACAACAAGTTTATCTATAGACGAAGTTGTTGATGAATTAAAAAAAATTATAGAAAAAGGTAAAAAAAGCTAGTCATTTACTAGGTTTTACTCTAAAATAGAGTTGAGAAAGTGGGAGGAATTTTTATTTATGGCTGATAATAACGAAATCATGATGAAAGATATTTTAGATGAATTGACAGGTGTTAACATTGGAGACGTCGTTGGCGTTGAAGTACTTGTTGTAGAAGATGGACAACTTGTAGTAGGTGTTGATAACGCTGGTGTTGAAGGTGTTATTCCAAAACGCGAATTCACTGCAGATCGTAGTGCTAACTTAAAAGACTTAGCAAAAGCTGGCGATCACTTTGAAGCATTAGTACTAAGACGTGCTGGTGGCGATAAAGAAAACGGAGAATTCATCTTCAGCGTAACTCGTTTAGCTGCTAGAAAAGCATTTGAACAATTACAAAAAGACTTTGAAGCAGATAAAAGTGTTGAAGGTAAAATTACAGGAGCTGTTCGTGGTGGACTTCTTGTTGATGTTGGTGCACGCGGATTCTTACCAGCTTCACTAATTAGTGATCACTACGTATCAAACTTGAAACCATATGTTGGTCAAACATTAGAATTCAAGATTACTGAAATTGACCCATCACAAAACCGTCTTATCTTATCACGTAAAGACTTTGTAACCGAAAAACGTGAAGCAGCATTTGAAAACATCTCAGAAAAAATTATGCCTGGTGATGTTGTAGAAGGTAAAGTTGCACACTTAACTAAATTCGGTGCATTTGTTGACTTAGGTGGCGTAACTGGTTTAGTACACATTTCAGAAATTTCATACAAACGTGTTGAAAAACCTTCTGATGTTTTATCTCCAGAACAAGATGTTAAAGTTAAAGTTCTAGAAGTAGACAGTGAAAACCAAAGAATTGCGTTATCAATTAAACAAACACAACCTTCACCATTTGAACAAGCAACTTCAGATCTTGTAGCAGGTGATGTTGTAGAAGGTACAGTTAAATCATTAACTGACTTCGGTGCATTTGTTGAAATCGCATCAGGTGTTCAAGGTTTAGTACACGTTTCTGAAATTTCAAACGATCACGTACGTGTTCCAAGTGACGTTCTTTCAGTTAACGACCAAGTTGCAGTACGCGTACTATCAATTGATAAAGATAGCCAACGTATTTCACTATCAATGAAGTCAGACGATTCAAACGAAGCATCTCAAAACCACGAATCAGCTCAAAATGAAGCAGATTACATGGATAACGATGACAGCTTCTCAATCGGAGATATCATTGGTGACGAACTAAAAAATAACTAAAATTAATCATTCTAAAAAAGGCTGACAGTGAGTCAGCTTTTTTTATGAAAAAAGGAGAAAAAATATGGCTACACCAACTGTTGCAATTGTTGGTCGTCCTAATGTTGGAAAGTCAACGATTTTTAACCGAATCGTTAACGAAAGAATTTCTATCGTAGAAGACACACCAGGTGTGACTCGTGATAGAATTTATGCCCATGGTCAATGGCTTGGTCACCACTTTAACTTAATTGATACAGGTGGGATTGAGCTAGGACCAGGTATGTTTCAACAAGAAATTAGAGCTCAAGCAGAGATTGCGATTGAAGAAGCAGATGTTATCATCTTCATCGCTGATGTCAAAACTCATTTAACTCATGATGACGAAACAATTGCCCAAATTTTATACAGAGCAGATAAGCCTGTAATCTTAGCAATTAATAAAGCAGATAACCCAGAACAAAGACAAGACATCTACGACTTTTATAGTTTAGGATTAGGTGATCCTTATCCTATCTCTGGTTCGCAAGGAACTGGTTTAGGTGACTTACTAGATGAAGTTGTCAAAAAATTACCAAAAGATGAAGACCAAGAAGAAGATAAAAGTATTCGTTTTAGTTTGATTGGACGTCCTAATGTTGGTAAATCTTCTCTAGTTAATGCAATGCTAGGTGAAGATCGTGTGATTGTTTCTGATGTTGAAGGAACCACTCGTGACGCTATTGATACCAAGTTCGTTGATGAATCTGGTCAAGAGTTTACGATGGTTGATACAGCTGGTATGCGTAAACGTGGACGTGTTTATGAATCAACTGAGAAATATTCTGTTATGCGTGCGATGAGTGCGATTGACCGTTCTCAAGTTGTTCTAGTCGTTCTTGACGCTAGTCGTGGAATTATTGAACAAGATAAGCACGTTGCTGGATATGCTCACGAAGCCGGCCGTGGTGTCATTTTTGTTGTAAACAAATGGGATACTGTTGAAAAAGATACAGATACCATGAAGAAATTTGAAGACAAAATCCGTCAACAATTCCAATATTTAGATTATGCACCGATTGTGTTTGTTTCAGCCAAAACAAGACAACGTCTATCTAATTTACCAGACTTAATTAAACGTGTTAGTGTTAACCACAGTCAACGTATTCAATCAGCTGTCCTAAACGACGTATTATTGGATGCAACTCGCTTAACACCAACACCTTTAGTTAAAGGAAAACGTTTAAGAGTCTACTACATGACACAAGTTTCAGCTAACCCACCAACTTTTGTGATCTTTGTTAATGATCCTGAATTACTGCATTTTTCATATAAACGTTTCTTAATCAATCAATTAAGAAAAACTTTTGATTTTGAAGGTTCACCAATTCATATTATTGCTCGTGCAAGGAAATAAATTTCAAAAAAACCTTGTCGCCAAGCCTTTTCTATGATAATTTTAAGGTTAGGAATGGTGAGTGGTAGTCTTCATTGTTTCCAATTTTTAACAAGTGTTGTTAAAAATTATATCATTGGGTATATAATACATATTCCAATTATTTAGGAGGTGAAATCTAAGATGGCAAATAAGGCTGAATTAATTTCAAGTGTTGCAGAAAAAGCTAACATTACTAAAAAAGAAGCTACAACAGCTGTTGACGCAGTTTTCAACTCAATCGTAGAAGACCTTTCTAAAGAAGAAAAAGTTCAATTGATTGGCTTTGGAACTTTCGAAGTTCGTACTCGCTCTGCACGTAAGGGTCGCAACCCTCAAACAGGTGAAGAAATTACAATTCCAGAAAGCAAAGTACCTGCATTCAAACCAGGTAAAGCTTTAAAGGATGCTGTTAAATAAGACATTATTTAACTAAAAAAAGAGGGAATACTTTTAAGTATCCCTCTTTTTGTTTTTCCATTAAAAAGGAGGACACAAAATGTCATATTCAGAACAAGTTTTACAAAATCTAAGCGAGAATAACCTAGAAGAAGCGCAAACTAACTTGAAGCACGCTTTCAAAGAAGATGATAGTGAAACTTTAAGTAGTTTGGCAGAAGAATTATATGCAATGGGATTTACTGATCAAAGTCAGCAAGTTTATCGCTTTTTGATTAAGCAACATCCAAGTGAAGACATTTTCAAAGTCTTCTTAGGAGAATTATTACTCAATGAAAATAAGGAAACAGAAGGCTTAAGTTACTTATACGATATTAAAGAAGAATCAGATGCTTACTTACAAACATTGCTTGTCTTAGCGGACTATTATCAAACAGAGGGTGTGTTTGAGGCAGCAGAGCAAAAATTGAAAGAAGCGCATCAAATTGACCCAGAAGAGCCCGTTATCATCTTTGGTTTAGCTGAACTGTATTACTCTATGGGCCAATTTCAACCAGCTTCAGAGTACTACAGCTTACTGCTTGATGGTGGAGAAGACTATGTTGCAAACACCAATATTCAAAAACGCTTAGGGTTAGCCCTAGCTAAAATGGGTGATTATGAAGAAGCTCTAAACGAATTGAAAGATTTAAATGATTTAGAAAAAGATACCGAGGTTAATTACCAATTAGGGCTATTATCACTACAAGTTAATGATGATAAACAAGCTGAATCGTATCTAATGGCCGTTGTTGATGAAATGCCCGACTATATCAGCGCCTATGCACCCTTAGCAATGGCACAACAACATCTTGGTAAAAATGAAGAAGCACTCAACACTGCTCAAGCAGGGCTTTCATATACTGAATTTGATGAGGCTCTATATCAAATTGCTGGAGAATCGGCACTTTATCTCAAACAGTATGAAACAGCACAGAAAATCTTTGAAAAAGGGCTTACCATTAACGAAGAGAGCCAAGTTTTAAAAGCAGGATTGAGTCAAACTTACTTGAGACAACATCGCTATCAAGCTGAAATCGAGTTTTTGACACAGCTTGATGAAGATCAATTAACACCTCAAATGAATTGGGATCTTGCTAGAGCTTATCAAGAAACCGACCAGTTTGAACAAGCAAAAGCGCAATACTTATTAGCTTATCGTGCTTTTTCAACAGACAATGATTTCTTGAAACAAATGATTAATTTTGCTAGAGAAATGGCAGATCAAGAACTACAAGTATTATTAATGCAACAATATTTAAAAGTTAATCCTGATGATTTGCAAATGCAAAATGAGTTGGACGATTTACAAGATAGATAAGAAAAATCCCTTTATATTAAAGGGATTTTTTTGTTTATATTGACAAAAAGTAAGAATGTGCTATGATTAATGTCTAAATGATAATAATTATCATTTAGACAGGGTGAATTGACCTTTGAAAACTACTACAAAAAAAGATGGGAAAGAGAGTATTAATGAAAAAAATACATATATTAATTATTAGTTTAGTAGCTTTACTAATATTTGGGGCCTACCTTACAGAAAGAGAAAAGTATCATCAAGATAAAATACAAATTGCAACGACGATGTATCCAGTATCTGAGTTTACGAAGAATATCGTAGGCGATGAAGCAGAAGTAAGTCTATTGTCAACAGAGCTAACTGAACAAGATAAAGAGAAAGCAAAACAGTCCGATGTTTTGGTTTATCAAAGTGAAGGATCAGAAGAATGGCTTACTCAAGCTCAAAAAGACTGGGGAAATCAAGCACCTAGGTTAGTTTCAGGAACAAAAGATGCTATTTTATTAGCCAGCACAAGTGAAACGCATGATCATAGTCACAGTCATGGAGAAGATGAACATAACCATGCGCACGCACTTGATGCCAGAACATATTTATCACCACAAAGAGCGATTACAGAAGTTAACACAATCAAAAATCAGTTGATTGTGTATTATCCAGAAAAAGCACAAATCTTTGAAGAAAATGCTTCTAAATATATTACACAATTGACCCAATTAGATGCTGATTATACTAAGGCATTCAAAGAAGCTGGGCAGAAAAGTTTTGTTACACAAAATGACAGCTTTACTTACTTAGCGCTTGATTATGGGTTAACTCAAGTTAAGCTTACAGATATCTATCCGGATGTTAAGCCATCAACTAGTCGATTAGCTGAGTTGAAAAACTATGTTTCTGCAAATCATATTCCTTATATCTATTTTGACCAAGACACAACGGAAGATTTCAAAAATACAGTGAATCGTGAAGCGGGTGTTCAAGTTGAATTCCTCAACCCATTAGAACAAGCAAGTTCAAAAGATTACTTAACACTGATGAAAGAAAATTTAGCAGCTCTTCAAAAAACGACAGCAACTGATGGTCAAGCTATTCCATCTGAAAATCCAATAGAATCCAAACAGACTGTTGCACAAGGATACTTTAAAGATGAAGCTGTTAAAAATCGAAATTTAAGTGATTATGCGGGTGATTTTCAATCCGTTTATCCATACTTAAAAGATGGCACGCTTAATCCAGTATTTGATTATAAAGCAAAAGCAAGTCAAACGATGACGGCTGAAGATTACAAGAATTATTATGACATTGGCTACAAAACAGATGTTGACCAATTAGTGATAGATGCTGATACCATCGAGTTTATAGTCGGTAATAATCATTATAAATATCGTTATCATTACGATGGATACCAAATTTTGAATTACAAAAAGGGAAATCGTGGCGTTCGCTTTACGTTTACAACAGATGATCCAAATGCTGGACGCTTTAAGTATGTTCAGTTTAGTGATCATGGTATTGCGCCACAGCAGACCGAACACTTCCACATTTTCTTTGGTGGTGAAAGCCAACAAAAACTACTTGAAGAAATGGATAATTGGCCAACTTACTATAAGAGCAACTTATCAGGTCTTGAAGTTGCCCAAGAAATGGTTTTACATTAAATGACTAAAAGCCTTAACGATTGTTGTTAAGGCTTTTTTATTTTGATAAGATTTAGGGGAGTTTGAGTGGAGGAAAGATAAAAAGGAGGCGTGACTAGTGGATAAAGTATTAGAAGACATGATAGGCAAACAATGTAGTATTACCACATTAAAATCTTACTTTGTTGGTGAAATAAAAGCGGTTGAATCTGGAATTTTGACTTTAAAAACAAAACAGTTAGAACAATTTATTGCAATTAAATATATTATCAGTGTTAATCAGGTGCCAGATAGGACACAAAATAAAAAGTCCTTTTCTATTTTTTAGAGAAAAGAGCTTCTTTGATGGACTAATTAAGAACGACGACGGACAAAATGATAAGTTACGAGGTAAATTGCTAGAACAATTAAAGAAAAAGCAATCCATATCGTTAAAGAAACTAGTTTGACTTGCATAGTATTAGCTAAGCCACTGCCATCAGCGCCTCTAAACCATAGAAAAAGCGAAACCCCTAAAAAAATTAATGATAAAATATAACCCAGTGCTTTCATATCAATACCTCCTATTATTAATTAATATTATCGTAGTCCTTGAGCCAAAATAGTGCAACTAATAGGAGATTTTTGGATTTATAAATACTAAATTAATAAAAAAGGGTAGCATTAGTATAATTCCCGTGTTATACTAATTAAGTAATTGATTTTGAAACGTAAACTGTAACATTATATACATGTATAATTCTTGCTTTTGCCTATCAAATATTCATTGCAACAAAACGCATATTAAATTATGCAACAGGAGGAAATTATATATGGTTAACGGAACAGTTAAATGGTTTAACGCAGACAAAGGTTTTGGTTTTATCACTCAAGAAAATGGTGAAGATGTGTTTGCTCACTTCTCAGCTATTCAATCAGATGGATTCAAAACTTTAGACGAAGGACAAAAAGTTACTTTCGATATCGAACAAAGTGACCGCGGTCCTCAAGCAGTTAACATCCAAAAATAGTAACAAACGCAAAAGGAGCTCATTGAGCTCCTTTTTTTGTGTCCTTTTAATATGGGATATATCATAAAAAGTTTTAACATTTTCGGGTAAATCATGGGGGATTTTGGCAGAAACAAGATCTTCGTTATTGTATTTCAACGCTTCACCATAATACCAGCACTTAAATTGAATCATGTTATAAACTTCGGTTAACTTTGCTAGCTCTTCTTCAACAGCTTTTTTTTGCTTCTCAAAAAGTTGTTTGCGATTCAAAAGCGTATCATTTCCCTGTTCACACCACTTCATAAATTGATTAATATCTTTTATTTCTAATCCAGATCTCTTTAAACAATTAATAACACGCAACGTTTCTAACTCAGTTTCAGAAAATCGACGAATGCCCGAAACCCTTTGAATATAAGGAAAAAGTCCTTCTTTATCATAAAAACGTAAAGTTGAAATAGGGATACCAAATAGCTTTGAAACCTCTCCTATAGTGTACATAAAAAACCTCCATCTTAATCTTGACCTGAAGTCATGTTTAGGTATTAACATCATATTGTAAACGTTTTTAACTGTCAAAGAAGATTTAAATAAAGAGGGGTTTAACTATGACAAAACTGGCAAACGATAGCAGAATTTTTCCTATCAATCCTGAGATTGATGTTCAAAATGTGACTTTCATGAATAAATATGGTTTCACAATAGCTGGGCATCTCTATATGCCTGCGGGATTTGACGATTCTCAAAAGTATAGTGCTATTATCATATCTGGACCGTTTGGTGCCGTGAAAGAACAGGCGAGTGGCTTATACGCGCAAAGTCTGGCTGAGCGTGGATTTATTACACTAGCGTTTGATCAATCAACAACTGGAGAAAGTTCAGGAATTATTCGAAACATGGCATCTCCGGATATATTTGTGGAGGACTTTTCAGCTGCTGTTGATTTTCTCGGCATCCAAAAATTTGTGAACCGTCAAGGTATCGGTGCAATCGGTATTTGTGGTTTAGGAAGTCACGTATTGACTGCAGCAGCTATTGATAAAAGAATTAAAGCTGTTGCAACTAGTGTTATGTACGACATGTCAGACTCGATGTGGAAGGGACTTAACAATTCCAAAACAAGCACTCAAAGAGACCTTGAAAGAGATTATCTTGGTGAAAAAAGATGGGAAATAGCAGAAAGTCATAAAGAAATAGCGGGGTTACATGAATTACCGTTTGATGAAAAAAACAATCCAGTTGAATTAGATAACATTTTACCCGATGAAGTTTCAAGTGATATGGACTCTGTCGCAGTAGAATTCGTTAATTACTACAAAAAACGTGCATTTCATGACCGTTCTGTCAATTCAAATGGTGCATGGAACGCCATAAGTCCATGGGGTTATTATAACTTTCAACTACAACAAAAAATTGATACGATTTCTCCTCGTCCTGTTTTAATTGTAACTGGGGAAAACGCGCATTCACGCTATATGGCAGAAGAAGCTTTTAATAAATTGAATGAACCAAAAAAACTAGTAATTATACCTAACGCTACTCACACTGATTTGTATGATCAGATTGATTTTATCCCATTTGAAAAATTTCAAACATTTTTTGAAAACAATCTTAAATCATAGACAAAAAGACTGCCATTTTTATTAGCAGTCTTTTTTACTAGTCAATAATTACTTTGATAGGAGTATTTTTTGTGCCATTAGTATCTGCTTCAGATACACTACAAGATGCAACGGCAACTGTCATATCCATTTTTGCTTCTAAAACAATCTTACTACCAGCTTTAGAAAGAGGAGTGTTAATTGTAATTTTTCCGTTGGAATCAATTTTTGTGTTCATAAATATATTGATTGGATTAATAATAGGTCTGTATTCTCTAAGACTGTGATTGATATTATCAAAACAATTAGGGTGATTATCGCCGTTTTCATAAAGAAAATCATACATTTCTGGTCTACAGCAAGGGAACAATAAGTCATGTTCGCCTACTTCATCTTCTAAAATTGTGAACATCGGATTATAAACATTCGAGTATATCGTATCTTTAACATTTAATTTAACTGATTCATTACAATCGATGGTTACGGCAGAAGATAAAAACTCATTTTTATCTGACGATTTTTCAGCAAAGAAGTCGGCAACTTGTCCACCTTCTACGTCAATTATAGTTAAAGTTTCTCCAGTTTTAATTTTAAAGCTTTGTCCGCTAAATGGTTTGATTAAATATTCTGTCATTAATTACAGTGATCCTTTCAAATTATATTAAAATAAAAAATATAATATTACTTTAATCAAATATTATACTATATTCTAAAACTTCCTGCAAAATAGCATGTAAGCTTCTGTAATAAAGGGTCGATTAAAAGGTATCAAGCACTTGTCTATTTGTTATACTATTAGGAAATATAAGGGGGTATTTTTGTATGGATATTTGGGAAAGACTATTTGATAGTGCGAAAGGATTGTACAATCCACATGATGTTTCACCGTTTGTCTACGCTGAACATGTTGTTTGTGCTTTAGAAGCTGAGGATGGCGAAATTTATACTGGTTACTGTTTTGAGGCAGCAGCGGGTGTCTTTCATCTTTGTGCTGAACGTGCAGCAGCTTTTAATATGTACCAATTTAGTAAACAGACAAAGATTAAGCGAATTATTGCTTTTCGAGATGAGGCACCTTCAGGTGTAGGTGGGATGCCATGTGGAGCATGTCGTGAATTTTTGATGCAGTTAAATAAGGAAAACGCTGAAACAGGAATTATGGTTGATTATGATACGAGAGAAACTATTAAATTAGCGGAATTATTACCAAAATGGTGGGGTGAAATGAGAAGTTAATAGCAATCAAAAAGCACATAGTACTTTAAAGTACTATGTGCTTTTGCTATATAAAGAGTCTATTCTTGATTGTTTCTAATTTGTCTAATAAAAAGAACTAGATTAAAAAGAAAGAGAAAACCAAAGAGTAGACCAATTACAGTGTCAGCTGTTGGGTTGTGCCAATCAAAAAAGCTCAGTATCAAATAAGTTACTAGCAAAATTAGGGTGCTAAGTGTAGAAATTTTAATAATTTTAGGGCTATCTTTCATATGTAAGTACTCCTTCACTA
Organism: Holzapfeliella sp. JNUCC 80; assembly: GCF_053667655.1. Lineage (NCBI taxonomy): Bacteria > Bacillati > Bacillota > Bacilli > Lactobacillales > Lactobacillaceae > Holzapfeliella > Holzapfeliella sp. JNUCC 80. The sequence continues at coordinate 554,400 of NZ_CM132205.1, forward strand.
CATCTAATCTAATGCTAGCATGTTTTGATAATTAATTTAATACTTAACTAAAAAAAGAAGCCTCTAAGACTTCTTAATTTGCTTTTTTAAAAAAGCGTTTTTTCTTTAGTGGCTGATAAGAAAAGCCATTTCCGATGGTTTCATTAACATCAAATATTGAAACAAAAGCTGCTTCATCGACTTCATGAACAACCGTTTTCAAATTGTGTAGTTCATTTGGTCGAACAATACAGTAGATGACTTTCTTTTTGTGATTTTTATAGCCACCTTCAGCATCCATAAATGTCACACCACGATCCAAATTATATTTAATAGCTTCAGCTACTTCTGTATAATGCTCGGAGACAATAAAAGTTCCCTTGGCATTATAGGAACTATCTTGTACGAAGTTCACAACTTTTGAGAAGACAAACGAAACAAGAAGTGTGTACATCATGTGTTTGACATCTAGGTAACTGAGTGAAGCTAAAAGTACAAATAAGTCAAATAGTAGTAGTGATTTACCCATGGAAATCCCTTTTTTGATTTCAAGGATTTTACCTAGGATGTCGACACCACCACTAGTTCCACCGAACTTGAAGGTGATACCAAGCCCAACCCCTGCAAAAAGTCCAGCTAAAAGAGCTGAGATAAATAAGTCGTGATCAAGGTTAATGGCGGTGGCAAGAGAAGTTCTTTGCCAGACCCAAAGTCCTGCTGAAAGGGATGCTGTTCCCCATAAGGTATAAAAAATAGCTTTTTTACCTAGGAAGTAGTAACCCAATATCAAAATTGGAATATTCAAGATAATTGTTGAATAGGCAGGGTCAACATGCAACCAATAGCGAATAATCAACGTAATCCCAGTTAAACCACCTTCAGCTAAGTTGTTTTGAATGTTAATCGCAACTATTCCAAAAGCATATGTAAATGTTCCCAAAGTAATCATGAACAGGTCAACCAACGTACGATAGAGATTTATTCTTTTCATAAAATTCCCCCCTAATAAAGAATCGGCTCTTTGAAAAGCATACCAGTTTTGATAATATAAATCTATCAACGTAAGAGGTGACGACGATTATGCGAGTAGAAAAATTACCTGAATTATTTGAAGAAGCTGCCCCGATTTTAAAAGCTTTAAGAGATAATGGGTTTGAGGCGTATTTTGTTGGTGGGTCAGTTCGTGACTTGCTAATCAACCGCCCAATTAATGATATTGACATTGCAACAAGTGCTTATCCTGAAGAGATTAAGCAAACTTTCAAAAAGACAGTTGATACTGGGATAGAACATGGTACCGTGACTGTTATTGAAAATAAGCAAACTTATGAAGTGACAACATTCAGAACAGAATCTGAATATCAAGATTTTAGACGTCCTGATAAAGTGACGTTTGTTAAAAGCTTGACTGAAGACTTAAAACGAAGAGATTTTACAATTAATGCACTAGCAATGGATGAAACTGGTGAAATTGTTGATTTATTTGGTGGGTTAAACGACTTAGATAATCAAGTGATTAAAGCTGTTGGTAATCCAAGTGAACGTTTTCATGAAGATGCTTTAAGAATGATGCGTGCGGTTCGTTTCCAAAGCCAGTTGGATTTTGGTATTGAACAAAAGACTAAAGAAGCCATTATTGAACATCATGAACTGTTATCTAAAATTGCAGTCGAACGTGTTCGTGATGAATTCTTAAAACTTGGACTAGGACAGGGATTCAAAAAAGGATTTGCAAGTTTTATCGACTTCAAATTATTTGAACAAGTTCCTGTGCTTAATGTCTATGAAGCTGAACTAAGACGCTTATTAGGCATTAACTTCTTACCAGCTAATGAAGTTGTTTTTTGGTCTATGATTGCGGTTTCTTGTCAATTACCTTTGGCAAAAATCAGAAAGTTCTTAGTACAGTGGAAGAACTCTAATAAGGTGAAAGAAGAAGTATTGGCTGTTGTTGAGCTGTTTGACATCATGATGGTGAAAGAACCAACTAACCGTCAACTTTATCACTATGGACTAACAACTTTATTACAGACAATTGATTTAATGCGAATGTTTGGTGAAGAAGTCAATGCCACTTTATTAGTTGACCGTTATGAGCAATTATTGATTAAATCACGTGATGAATTAGCCATTGATGGCAAAATTTTGATTAAAGACTTAGGATTAAGACCAGGTCCTGCTATTGGTCAAATTTTGTATGAGGTTGAAGAGGCTATTTTGAATCATGAATTAGAAAATGATTTAAAAGCTATCAAAAATTATATTGAATTGGGAGATTTCCATGAATAAAAACGAACAACAATATCTAGATTTTGCAAAACATGTAATGGAAACGGGTCATTTTAAAGATGACCGTACCAAAACAGGAACAAAGAGTATTTTTGGCTATCAAATGCGTTTTGACTTGACTGAAAATTTCCCAATTCTAACAACAAAGCGTGTCCCTTTTAAACTAATCAAAAGTGAATTGCTATGGTTTTTAAAAGGGGACACTAACATTCAATATCTATTGAAATATAATAATCATATTTGGGATGAGTGGGCTTTTGAAAGTTATGTCAAAAGTGATGACTATACAGGACCAGATATGACTGATTTCGGTCTTCGTTCACAAGAAGATGCAGAATTTGCCGAAGTTTATCAAGCAGAAAAGAAAAAATTCACAGATCGTATTTTAGAAGATGACGATTTTGCTGCAAAATACGGTAATCTAGGTGACGTTTACGGTAAACAATGGCGTAAATGGCAAACTAGAGAAGGTGGTTTTATTGACCAGATTAAAGATGTAATTGCACAAATCAAATCAAATCCTAACTCTAGACGTTTGATTGTTAGTGCCTGGAATCCTGAGGACGTGCCAAGTATGGCATTACCACCTTGTCATACCTTGTTCCAATTTTATGTACGTGAAGGAAAGTTGTCTTGTCAGCTTTACCAACGTAGTGGTGATATCTTTTTAGGTGTGCCGTTCAATATTGCGAGTTACGCACTTTTAACGCATTTAATTGCACACGAAACAGGTCTTGAAGTTGGTGAATTCGTGCATACGTTTGGGGATGCACATATTTATCAAAACCATTTCAACCAAATTGAAACACAATTGAGTCGCACGCCAAATGAAGGTCCTCAATTGGAACTTGATTTGAATGGCAAAAGTATTTTTGATGTTGAAGTAGAAGATATTAAGTTGAAAGGATATGAACCACAAGGTGCGATTAAAGCACCTGTGGCGGTATAATATTATGTCAAAACTAGCATTTATTTGGGCTGAAGATCAAAATCATCTGATTGGAAAAGACGGGAATATCCCTTGGTTCTTGCCAGCGGATTTAAAGTTTTTTAAGGATACAACTAAAGGGCATCCTGTTGTAATGGGACGCCGCACTTTTGATAGCTTGAATATTCAACCTTTACCAGCCAGAAAAAATATCGTCTTGACTCGAGATAAAAATTGGTCTCACGAAGGTGTTGAAGTTTTTAATGATAAAGATGAATTGTTACGCAGTTTGCGTGGCATGTCTGAAGATATTGTGTTTATAATTGGTGGAACTCAAGTTTATCGTCAATTACTTGATGATGTTGATCTACTTTACTTAACACAGATTCATCATACTTTTGAAGGTGATGCCCATATGCCTGAAATTGATTATTCAGATTATGAGTTAATCTCAAAAGAAGAAGGTCCTGTGGATGATAAGAATGAATATCCACATAATTATTTAATTTATAAAAGAAAATAATAAAAAGGTTCTAAAATCAGTTGATTTTAGAACCTTTTTTGTAGGGTAGTATAGTTAAGTTTGATGTAATAATTAGAGGTACCTGTTTTAATTGAATAAAAAAGAGAGAGGATAATACATAATACTGCCTTTATTGTTTGTATTATTTTATCTTTTGTAGGAGCTTTCGGCGTTAATGTTTAAGGTTTAGCGTTGTATCTACTGTTGTTTTACGATTAAGTCTAGTTTAAAGAACATATATTTTATAAACTAGACCAAAAACCATTTATTAAATTTATTTAAAATTATAATGGTTTATCTTGCTTATTTCTGTTATCATACTTCTTATAAATAATATATAGGGGAGTATAGTAGTGAGGATTTTAGGGGATAGGAAAGTGAAAGGTCTAATTGTTGTTTTAGGAGCATGCTTAGCCTTGTTTGCTATTTGCATTAACCAATATAACCAGGAAGTTCAAAATGTCTATGCTATGAATCAAAAAAAGAAAAAGAAAAAAAAGCCGCAGCCGGAGTTTGAAGACGAGTTAACCAGAATTAATAAAATACCGGATAAATCTAAACGAAATCAAGAAAAGAAAAGATTACGCTTAGAAAAACAGGAATTATTAAATAAAGTACAAAAAGATTCTCAAACCACGGTTATAAGTGATGAAAAAACGGTGCAATCAAAGGCAAGTATCACCTTTGTGTATACAGATGAAGATATAAAAGAAGAAGTATAGATTACTATACTTCTTCTTTTTGTGTGGTAAAATTGAAGCTACTTTATATTGAGGAGTTAATCATGAAAAAATTAAAAACTGTAGGTATTTTTATTGTTGTTATTTTAGCTGGAGCAGCACTATATAATCTGTTCGGCGGCAATTATAGTCAGCAGCAAGCTAGTTCACCTCAAAGTACTACAGGCGTCGATTTAGATTCCGCTGAGCTGGATCATCAAGATGTTGTTAGTAATACAACAAGCGGGACGCAGCCTTCATATGGAAACAATATGTCTTTTCAGCAGCCCCATCAGTCTTCATTTGGTTCAACTATACTAAATTACATGCTTATCAGCTCACTGATGTCTAATCGCTTCAATACGAATCATAATTCCGTCAACTATCCCAGATACAATCAAAATACGACCACTAATACTAATCGCGCAAAACAGTCAAATAGCAAGAATTTTAGTGAAAAAATTATTAAGAATAGTAAACAAGAAACAGCTCAAAAATCGAAGAGTAGCACTTCATCTAAATCATATAAGACAGATACGAAGAGCTATAAACAGCCAACTAAAAGCTATAAAAGTAATCCTAAAAGTTATAAAGCACCAACCATTAGATCACGAAGATAATAAAAAAGGCAAGTTACGAATGTAACTTGCCTTTTTGTTTTAGACATAAAATAAAATTGAAAAATACATCAAAATTGAAGCAATCATGACGAATACATGCCAGATAACATGGATGAAAGGAATGCCTCTCATACTATAGATTAAAGCACCTACTGTATAGGTGATTCCACCTAATAGTAATAACCAGAAACCAGTTGTTCCTAATCGATAGTAAAGGTCGCTACCACTAAGTAAAACAACCCAACCTAATCCGATGTATAGTAAAACATCAATGATTTTATGTTTTGATAAATTAAAAATTTTGTAGATGATTCCAAAAATAGCAAGGAACCAAACTGCTCCAAACATCCACCATCCTTTAGCGCCACCAATAGCTACTAATGTATATGGCGTGTAAGAACCAGCAATTAGAATGAAGATTGCACTATGATCAAATATTCTAAAAACATGTCTTGCTCTTGTGAAAGATAGTGAATGATAAAGGGTAGAGCAAAGATATAAAGTTAACAGAGAGCAACCATAAACAATGAACGAGACAATGCGCAGTGGGTCTCCTGTTTGTGCGGCTTTAATAATCAAAAGGACCAAACCGGCAATTGACAGCAGAACACCAATTCCATGAGTTACAGCACCAAAGACTTCATTGAGAATGTTATAACTCTTTGAAACGTGTTCTGGTTTTTGAAATAGTTTTTTTAATTCCATATTTTTTCACCTTAAAACTAAAAAGAATTTTTATTTTCTGTTATACTTAACACAGTAAAATACTAATATTATCGTATCACATTAGTAATTCATTATCTATAATTTATATATTTAGGAGAATAGATTGTGTCAAAAATAAAAATAGTTACTGACTCATCTGTCCAATTAACAGATGAAGAAATAAAAAAGCATAATATTACAGTTGTCCCATTAACCATTACAATCGATGGTCAAAGTTACGTTGATGGTGTTGATATTGACCGTGAAACTTTCGTTCAAAAAATGAAAGAAAGTGAAGATTTGCCAAAAACAAGTCAACCCCCTATTGGGCAGTTCGCAGAGGTTTTTGAAGAACTGATGGCAGACGGTAGTGAACTGTTAGTGTTAACGATGACCAAAAGTTTAAGTGGAACCGTAGATTCTGCTCGTCAAGCTGCTGAAATGGTTAACCCTGACAAAATTCATGTTGTAGATAGTACTTTTATCGATCGTGCTTTAGCCTTTCAGGTTCTTGAAGCTGCTGAAGCAATTGAAGCCGGTAAATCACTTGATGAAACACTAGCTATTATTGACAAGGTTAGACAAAATACACAATTACAACTAGTGGTTGTTAACTTGGATAACCTTATCAAAGGTGGTCGTCTAGGTAAAGTGACAGGACGTATTGCCACAATGCTAAATATTAAAGCTGTTTTAGAAGTGAAAGACAGTAATTTAGACATCGTTGGTCGCGGACGTGGACAGAAAGTTGTTAAACAATTCATTAATGACCGCTTAGAAAAAATTAAGAACGAAAATGTTAAAAGTATCGGTATTTCATACGTTGACATCAAAGATCAAATGGACGAGCTAAAAGATCAAATGCATGAAATCAAACCCGATGTTCCCGTTCTGTCATATGAAACAACACCTGTTGTGGCAACACACACAGGTCTTGGTGCATTCGCTATTATCTACTATACTGAAGATTAAGAAGGCTAATTTATGCGACAAAGTTTTTATCAATATTTAATGACACAGCGTCATCCAGGCTCTCATGATCCTATTGCACAATTTGCACAAAACGCATTCTTAGATCATGATTTTCCTAAATTATCTGAAGATTATGATGAGCTTTCAGATTACTTGGAACTCAGCGGGGATTACGTTTTAGAAATGAGTGTCTTTGATGAGGCTTTTCAAAACTATCTCAGCCAAATGGGAAATGTATAAAACAAAAAGGTGATGCATAATGCATCACCTTTAATTATTTTTGGAGGTATTATTCATGCAAAAAATTAACTGGTATCCAGGACATATGAACAAAGCCAAGAACCAAATTGAAGAGCGTCTAAGCTTAGTAGATGTTGTTATTGAGGTCTTAGATGCACGTGTTCCTGAATCATCTCGCAACCCAGTCGTTGCAAAATTAACAGAGAACAAGCCTAAAGTAATAGTTTTAAATAAAAGTGATTTAGCAGACCCTAAATTAACTAAAAGATGGAAAAATTATTACGAAAATGACACAACAGTCGTTGTATCATTAGATTCAAAACACAACAGTAAATTACCTGAATTGTTAAAAGCAATCAAGCAAGCTAGTGCTTCAAAAATCGAAAAATTAACTCAAAAGGGTGTTGTAAACCCGGTAATTCGTGCTATCTGTGTCGGAATTCCAAACTGCGGTAAATCCACCATTTTAAATCGTTTAGTGGGTAAAAACGTGGCAGTTGTTGGAAATAAACCCGGCGTTACTAAAAATCAAAACTGGTTAAAGGTTAACCAGCAAATTGAATTGTTAGATACACCAGGTATCTTGTGGCCTAAATTTGAAGATCCAGAGGTAGGAATGAAACTGGCTGCAATTGGTTCTATCAAGGAAACTGTTTTCCAATTTGATGATGTTGCGCTATTTTTATTAGATTACTTACATGCGTTTTATCCTAAACAGTTGGATAAATACCTTAATACGATTGAATTCGATGATAATTTACCAGAATTATTGATGACAATGACTCAAAAATTTGGATTCAGAGACGACTATGACCGCTATAGTTACCATTTTATTCAACAAGTTCGTAAACTAAAACTAGGTCAAATCACCTTTGATTTCTTAAAAGAGGTTGATCATGACAATTAGTGAAATTAAGCAACTGTTGAAAACTGATGAAGTGGAACCAGCAGTTCTAAAAGAGCTAGCACAAGATACTAGAAAAGGTGTTCAGCAAGCGCTAAAGTCCTACCAAAATCGCCTGTTAAAACAGCAACAGCTCAAGCAAGCTTTTGACGAACGATTTAACTATGAAAGACAACTTTGGCAAGGTAATGCGAGACAAGTAGCAGGTGTTGATGAGGTCGGAAGAGGGCCTCTTGCAGGACCTGTTGTTTGTGCAGCTGTTATTTTGCCACATGATTTTAACGTAATTGAAGTCAACGACTCAAAGCAACTTAGCCTTGAAAAAAGAGAATCATTGTTTTATCAGATTTTAGATCAAGCAATTGATGTCAGTATTGGTATTAAAAGCGAAAAAGTGATTGATGAAGTCAATATTTATCAAGCCACACGGTTAGCTATGAAAGACGCTGTTTTAAACTTGCAACAAGCGCCGGATCATCTATTAGTTGATGCGATGGTTATTCCAGTGGATATTCCACAAACTAAGTTGATTAAAGGTGATGCTAAGAGTAACTCAATTGCGGCTGCCAGCATTGTAGCTAAAGTGATTCGTGATCGCCTCATGATAACTTATGACCAGGCTTATCCAGGATATGATTTCTCACACAACGCTGGATACGGTACACAAAAACATCTTACTGGGCTAAAACAACTAGGAGCAACACCTATCCATCGAAAAACTTTTTCACCTGTCATGGAATATCTATAATTTGCGTATTTTAATAAATAGGAGGATTAGTTAAATGAATAAAACCCTATATTTATTAAAAATGCAACTTTCAAAACAATTTACTTACAAACAGAATCTACTAGTGGCATCCCTACTTACCGAATGTACATCTAAAACCGAGTTTGTCGAACTACTCGACCAAACCTTAGAGATTCAATTAATCAAGCAAAAATTACTTAAGCTTTTGTACTCAAGTCACCTAGATTATCAAGTGACGCAGGTACTGCGCTTTTGTGACGTTATCAGTCTACTTGACGAAGATTACCCTGACCAGTTAGCAGAAGTGTACCATCCACCGGTATTATTGTTTTTAAAGGGCGATAAACGTCTTTTGAAAACACCAATAACTTCGATTGTTGGTGCGAGATTTTCTTCGCAGTATAGTGAAGACTGCCTTAGTCCGGTTATCGCACACTTAGTTAAACAAAACCAAACAACTTGTAGTGGTTTAGCTAAAGGGGTAGATGGCTTTTGCCATCGACAAACATTAACGCAAAGTGGCAAGACGATTGCCGTACTTGGACATGGGTTAAGACATTGCTATCCAAAATCCCATGAAGGATTATTTGATGAAATTAAGCAGTCTGGTTTACTCGTTTCTGAATATTTACCTGATACGCCACCGACTCGATATCGGTTCCCAGAGCGCAATCGAATTATTGCGGGACTTTGCCAAAATATCATTATTTCAGAAGCCAGACAAAAAAGCGGTTCTTTAATTACAGCTAATTTAGCCTTGCAAGAAAACCGCAATGTTTTTGCCATTCCGGGACCAATTACTAGCAAGCTTTCACAAGGGACAAATGAGTTGATTGAAAGTGGTGCGACACCGTTATTATTTTCAAATATGGGCCAGCTTTGCTAATGCTAGTATTAAAAATTATTTGACATTCGGTTTTTTGTAGAATATGCTAGTTACGATTTTCACTGAACGCATAGGAAGGGGCTTATCATGCCTAAGAAAAACTTAGTAATTGTTGAGTCACCAGCAAAAGCAAAGACAATTGAGAAGTATTTGGGTCGCAATTATAAAGTCATTGCCAGTCTGGGACATATTCGAGATTTACCGAAATCACAAATGGGGATTGATGTCGACAATAATTATGAACCAAAGTATATTTCCATCAGAGGTAAAGGCGATACAATCAAAAAATTGAAACAAGCTGCTTCAAAGGCTAAAAATATTTATTTGGCAGCCGACCCGGACCGTGAAGGGGAAGCCATCGCTTTTCACTTAGCTCATATTTTGAAATTAGATCCAACAGAAAAGAACCGTGTTGTTTTCAACGAGATTACAAAAGATGCTGTTAAGAATGCCTTCAAAGAACCTAGAGCAATTAATATGGACCTTGTGAACTCACAACAAGCTCGTCGTATTTTAGACAGACTAGTGGGTTATTCAATCAGTCCGATTTTATGGCGTAAGGTTAAAAAAGGATTGAGTGCTGGACGAGTGCAATCAATTGCCTTGAAACTTGTCATTGATCGAGAAAAGCAAATTCAGCAATTTGATCCACAAGAATATTGGAAAATTGAATCAACATTTACCAAAGGAAAATCTAAGTTTGATGCGTCTTTCCAAGCTTTAGATGGCAAGAAAAAAGAATTGTCAAATGAAAAAGATGTACAAGAAATCTTGAAAAAAGTGGATAAAGAACAACTGTTCGATATTCAAGAAGTTGTTAAAAAAGAACGTAAAAGAAATGCACAAGCACCTTTTACAACTAGTGTTTTGCAACAAGAAGCCAACAAGCGTTTAAACTTTAAAACACGAAAGACAATGATGATTGCGCAGCAATTATATGAAGGAATTCACTTAGGTAAAAAAGAAGGTACTGTTGGGTTAATCACTTATATGAGAACTGATTCAACTCGTATTTCAACTTTAGCTAAACACGAAGCTGGAACATTTATTCACGATGAATTCGGTGAAGAATACGCTTCTCACAATCCTAAGAAGGCAAAACAACAAGAAAACAGTCAAGACGCCCACGAAGCTATCCGTCCAACATCAGTTATGCGTACACCAGAAAGCCTGAAAGAAGTGCTTTCTCGTGATCAATTTAGATTGTATCAATTGATTTGGTCGCGTTTTGTGGCGAGTCAAATGACACCAGCTGTTTTTGATACTGTTCGTGCAGATTTAACACAAAACGGGGTTGCTTTTAGAGCAAATGGTTCTCAGATGAAATTTGAAGGGTTTACCAAAGTCTATAAAACAGATACTGACAAGAAAAATACGAAGTTACCTGTTTTAAAAGAAGGTGAACAAGTTAAATTAAACGCAATCAACCCAAGTCAGCACTTTACACAACCACCTGCACGTTATAGTGAAGCGACATTGGTTAAAGTTCTTGAGGAAAATGGTGTAGGACGTCCGTCCACTTATGCACCAACTATCGACACTATTCAAAAACGTTACTACGTTAAATTAAATGGTCGTGCGTTTGAACCAACAGAATTGGGTGAAATTGTTGATGATTTAATTGAAACATTCTTCCCAGACATCGTTAATATTGATTTTACTGCGCAATTAGAGTCTGACTTAGATGAAATTGCAGAGCGAAAAGAACAATGGACCGATGTTATTGACCGTTACTATCGCCCATTTGAAAAAGAACTAATTAACGCCGATGAAAAGATTGAAAAAATCCAAATCAAAGATGAACCTGCAGGATTTGATTGTGAAATTTGTGGAGCACCAATGGTAATTAAAATGGGACGTTATGGGAAGTTTTATGCTTGCTTACGTTTCCCAGATTGCCGTAACACTCAAGCGATTGTTAAAGAAATTGGTGTTCCGTGCCCAACTTGTGGCAAAGGACAAGTCATTGAACGCAAGTCAAAACGTAACCGTATTTTTTATGGTTGTTCACGTTACCCTGAATGTGAGTTTGTGTCATGGGATAAACCATTAACAAGACTTTGTCCAGTCGATCAACACTTCTTAGTTGAAAAGAAAATTAAGGGTGGGACACAAGTTGTTTGTCCTAATGGGGACTATGAAGAAGAAGCACAAAAATAAGAGGTTTTTAAATGGATTGGTCAACACGATACTTTAATTATTTAAGAAATGAGCGCCACTACTCTGAACATACCATTGATGCTTACGAAGAAGATTTAAAGAACTTTACGACTTTTTTGGAGAACAATGGCGGTTTTGAAGGGTATGAGGCTGTTCGATTGCGCGATGCTGAGATTTTTCTAGCTGATATGTCTGATGCAGGTTACCAGCGAAAAACAATAGCTCGTCGCATTTCATCATTACGCTCGTTTTATTATTATTTAATTCGCTACAAAGTTGTTGAGGCAAATCCGTTCGAAACGATTACACTACGTTCAAACGAAAAAAAACTGCCACGATTTTTCTACGAAAATGAAATGGCAGTTTTATTTGATTCACTAGATAAAACCACACCACTTGGACAGCGTAATGCAGCTTTGATAGAATTGTTCTATGCTACAGGGATGCGTGTGAGTGAAGTGAGTGAGTTGACCACGTCACAAATAGACTTTGATATGCGTGTTATATTAGTTCATGGTAAAGGAAATAAAGATCGGTATGTCCCATTTGGCTTTCATGCCAAAAACGCTTTGGAAGATTATTTTCACGAAGCTAGACGGGACTTGATGACTAAATACCATCAAACACATTCTTATGTTTTTATTAATCAATACGGGAAGAAATTGACATCTCGAGGTATAAGATATATCCTATCAGAGCTAATTAATAAAACAGCACTAACTTCTGATATGCATCCCCATATGTTAAGACATACTTTTGCGACGCATTTATTAAACCATGGTGCAGATTTGAGGACAGTTCAAGAGTTACTCGGACATGCATCACTGTCGACGACGCAAATTTATACGCATGTCACAATGGATCATTTACAAAAGGACTATCAGAAGTTTTTCCAAAGAAATCAAGCAAAGGATGGTGCATCTAATGACAACAATTAGTGCCGTAAAACATAATAACCAAACTGCTATTGCAGGTGATGGACAAATTACAATGGGTGAAAAATTTATCACCAAGAAATCAGCACACAAAATCAGACGTATCTACAACAATCAAGTTGTTGTTGGATTTGCTGGTGGTGTAGCCGATGCGATTACTTTACAAGACTGGTTGGAAAAAAAATTAGAAAGTTTTGGTGGCGATTTAAAACGTGCCGCCGTTGAACTTGCACAAGACTGGCGTAAAGACCCTACCTTACAAAAATTAGAAGCGTTATTAATTGCTTTTGATAAAAATGACTTATTAATGATTTCAGGTAATGGTGAAGTGATTGAACCAGATGAAGCCGTTGTTGCTATTGGTTCAGGTGGTAACTTTGCCCAAGCAGCTGCAGTTGCAATGACTCGTCACAGTAGTGAAATGACAGCTGAAGAAATCGCAAAAGAAGCAATCAATATCGCAGCTGATATTGATGTTTATACAAACCACAATATTTTAACAGATAGTTTATAGGAGAGATTGCTAAATGACAGTTCAAACACCAAAGAAAATAGTTTCTATTTTAGATAATTATGTAATTGGACAAGACTCAGCAAAACGTGCGATTAGTATTGCACTATACAACCGTTATCGCCGTATGCAACTTGACGGTGAACTGCAACAAGAAATCACCCCTAAAAACCTACTAATGGCAGGACCAACAGGGGTTGGTAAAACTGAAATTGCACGTCGTTTAGCTAAGATAGTAGAAGCCCCCTTCATTAAAGTTGAAGCAACAAAATTTACTGAAGTTGGTTACGTTGGTCGTGACGTTGAATCAATGGTACGTGACTTAGTTGAAAATGCTGTTCAGATGGAAGAAAAGAAACAACTTGAGTCTGTTCGTGCTGATGCACTTAAAGAAGTAGACAAAATTTTAGTTAAAGCACTTGCACCAGGTAAGAAAAAAGAAAAAAATAACCAAATGAACATGCAAGATTTATTCGGAATGTTCAATGGTGGCGGTGGCGACATGCCAAGTTTTGATCAAGAAGATGAAGACCAAGAAGAAGTGGACGATGCAACACGTAACAAACGTTTATCTTTAAAAGAAAAGTTAGACAAAGGATTGCTTGAACACGATTACGTGACAATCAAATTGGACGAACAAAAGAAAGTTAATCCAATGAATGACATGATGGGACAAATGGGCATGGATATGAGTGATATGATGAGCTCACTTCGTCCAAAGAAAAAAATCAAACGTACTCTTCAAGTTAAAGAAGCGCGTGAATTATTAATTCAAGAACAAGCTAAGAAATTAGTAGACTATGATTCAATTTATCAACGTGCTATCGAACGTACACAAGAAAACGGTATTATCTTTATTGATGAGATTGATAAAGTAACTTCAGGTCAAAAGAAACAATCTGGAGAAGTTTCTCGTGAAGGTGTGCAACGTGATATCTTACCAATTGTTGAAGGTAACACGGTTAACACCAAATACGGTCCAGTTGACACGAACCACATTTTATTCATTGCAGCTGGTGCGTTTGCTGAATCAAAACCAAGTGATTTGATTCCCGAATTACAAGGTCGTTTCCCAATTCGTGTAGAACTTAATGCGTTAACACGAGAAGATTTCGTCAAAATTCTAACAGATCCTTCAAACTCGTTGATTAAACAATATATTGCCTTGCTAAATGCTGACGATATTAAACTATCATTTACAAAAGAAGCTATTGAAAAGATTGCAGAAATTGCCTATGATGTTAATCAGGGAACAGATAATATCGGAGCTAGAAGATTGGCAACTATTCTTGAAAAACTTCTAGAAGAATTATTATTTGAAGGTCCAGATATGCAAATGGGTGAGATTCAAATCACACAAGCATATGTGGAAAATAAATTAGCAGATATTTTAACTAACAAAGATTTGACTAAATTTATTTTATAAAAAAAACTAGGATAATTATCCTAGTTTTTTATTTGTGACTTTTTTTAATGCTGAGCTTATAGCGAAGACCAAAATGAAGTGGTTCTTCAGTACCGTTCAGCAGTCGTTGAATATTCGCTTTATGTCGATAGATGACAAATGCTGTAATCAATGCGGCAATTGTAGCCAAAAGCCAATCATTGAATAAAATAGCTTCTAGTGTAAACAGCGGAAAAGAAATGATACTAGTTAATGAAACGGTACTTGTTAACCATAAGATAACTGCAAAAATCACAGCTGATAGCAAGAAGAAATGCCAATCATAAGCTAACGCAATTCCGGCACTAGTAGCTACGGCTTTCCCACCTTTAAATTTTAGAAAGACGGAGAAGCAATGTCCGATTACAGCGATTACGCCAAATAATAATACAAAAAAATGTGTATTTTGATAAAATAAGACAGGAAGCAATCCAGCCAAAGTCCCTTTTAAGATATCAATCACTAATACAACTGTTCCTGGAACAAAGCCAAGAACACGAAATGTATTAGTTGTCCCGGTATTACCACTTCCATAATCACGGATATCTTTTTGGAAAAAGACTTTTCCAATGATAACACCCGTCGGAAATGATCCGATGATATAGGCTAAAACGCCTAACACTAAAATGTTTAAAATAACAAATGGACCTCCCTAAATTGGTATATAGAACATTTTACACGATTTTAGAGAAGACATAAATTAGAAATTGACAAAAATGGAGGAATCATAACTTGAGTAAACAATATGACGATTCATCAATACAGATACTGCAGGGTCTTGAAGCTGTTCGTAAAAGACCTGGTATGTATATAGGATCGACTGATTCTAAAGGATTACATCACTTAGCGTATGAAATTATTGATAACGCAATTGATGAAGCACTAGCTGGATATGGAAATGAAATTAACGTGACCATCAATGAAGACGGCAGTCTTAGTGTGGCAGACTTTGGTCGTGGGATGCCAACAGGGATGCATGCAAGTGGCAAACCCACAATCGAAGTTATTCTAACTGTTTTACATGCAGGGGGTAAATTTACCCAAAATAACTACAAAACATCTGGTGGACTTCATGGGGTAGGGTCATCTGTTGTGAATGCCTTGTCCTCTTATATGGAAGTTGAAGTTGTCCGTGACAATACACTTTATACCGAACGTTTTGAAGATGGTGGACATCCAACAGCAGAAGGTTTGCAAAACAAAGGACACATTTCAAGAAAAACCGGAACAACGATTACATTTAAACCAGACAAAAGCATCTTCCAAACAACTAAGTTTAATTTTAATACTTTAAAGGAGCGCTTACGTGAATCTGCATTTTTACTAAAAGGACTTAAAATCACTTTAGCTGACCACTTAGGAGATAATGAACATGTCTCATTCCACTTTGAAGATGGGATTAAATCATTTGTGTCTTACTTGAATGAAGAAAAAACCACAATGGGAGACATCTTTTATTTTGAAGGAACTAAAAATGATATTGAGATTGAATTTGCCGGACAGTATAACGATGGTTATTCAGAAAACCTATTATCATTCGTTAATAATGTGCGAACAATTGATGGTGGAACTCATGAAGGTGGTGCACGTTCAGGATTTACTAAGGCGTTCAATGATTACGCTCGAAAAGTCGGTCTTTTAAAAGAAAAAGACAAGAACTTAGAAGGGTCAGATTATCGTGAAGGACTAAGTGCGATTATTTCGGTTCGCATCCCTGAAGAATTGCTACAATTTGAAGGACAGACTAAGGGTAAATTAGGAACTTCGCAAGCACGAGGTGCTGTTGATGCGCTAGTGTCTGAACAACTATCATTTTACTTGATGGAAAACGGTGATTTTGCCCAAGAGCTTGTAAAAAAAGCTATCCGAGCTAGGGATGCCCGTATTGCTGCCAGAAAAGCCCGTAATGATTCAAGAAACGGCAAAAAACGTAAGAAAAATGATGGACTGTTATCTGGTAAGTTGACACCTGCACAGTCTCGTAATGCTAAGAAGAATGAACTTTACTTAGTTGAGGGGGATTCAGCCGGAGGTTCTGCAAAACAAGGACGTGACCGTAAATTTCAAGCTATTTTGCCACTTAGAGGTAAGGTACTGAACACTCAAAAAGCTAAGCTACAAGATATCTTCAAAAATGAAGAAATTAACACCATGATTTACACGATTGGTGCTGGAATCGGTGCTGATTTTAATTTGGATGACGCGCATTACGACAAAGTTATTATCATGACCGATGCCGATACCGATGGTGCCCATATTCAAGTGTTACTGTTGACTTTCTTCTATCGCTATATGAGACCGCTGATTGAAGCAGGGAAAGTTTATATTGCTTTGCCACCACTTTACAAAGTACAAAAGAAATCAGCAATCGATTATGCTTGGACAGATGAAGAACTTGATAAGTTAGTGGCTCAATACGGTAAGAACTACCAGTTGCAACGATTTAAAGGACTTGGTGAGATGAATGCTGACCAGTTATGGGAAACAACCATGGATCCAAGTAGTCGAACACTTATTCGTGTCACAATGGATGATGCCGCAATTGCTGAAAAACGTGTCACAACTTTAATGGGTGACAAAGTTAGCGCTAGAAGAGCCTGGATTGAACAAAACGTTAAGTTTACGTTAGAAGAAGAAGGGTCAATCTTAGAAATAACCCGCGACTAAACTCAGTTGAAAGGACGATTTTTTAATCATGCCCAAACAAACGGAACGAATTCAAGAGATGTCTCTTGAACAGATTATGGGAGAACGTTTTGGAAGATACTCTAAATATATTATCCAAGAGCGTGCACTTCCCGATATTCGAGACGGATTAAAACCCGTACAGCGTCGTATTCTATATGCGATGAATTTAGACCATAATACTTATGACAAAGGATTTAGAAAATCAGCTAAATCTGTTGGTAATGTTATGGGGAACTTTCACCCTCACGGCGATAGTTCGATTTACGAAGCAATGGTTAGACTTTCCCAAGACTGGAAACTACGTGAGCCCTTAATCCAAATGCACGGAAACAATGGGTCACTTGACGGTGATCCACCAGCTGCAATGCGTTATACCGAAGCTCGTTTGAGTAAAATTGCCAATGCCTTATTAGCTGATATTGATAAAGATACTGTTGATATGGTCTTGAACTTTGATGATACTGAAAATGAACCTACGGTATTACCTGCGCGTTTTCCTAATTTGCTGGTTAATGGTGCTACTGGTATTTCAGCAGGTTATGCAACCGATATTCCAACGCACAATTTAACCGAAGTGGTCAATGCGACTATCTACTTGCTAGATAACCCAGATGCCACAGTAGATGAGTTAATGAAATACGTTAAAGGACCAGATTTTCCAACTGGTGGTATCATTCAAGGTGTTGACGGAATTAAGCAAGCCTATGAAACCGGTAAAGGTAAAATCATGGTGCGTTCAAAAACTGATATCCAAGAACTAAAAGGTCATCGTCAGCAAATTGTTATCTCAGAGATTCCTTATGACGTGAACAAAGCTAATCTGGTTAAGAAGATGGACGAGGTTCGTATTAACAAAAAGGTAGAGGGTATCAGCGAAGTTCGTGATGAGTCTGACCGCTCAGGATTAAGAATTGTTGTTGAACTTAAGAAACAAGTTGATCCACATGTGATTTTGAATTACTTGTTCAAGAACACAGACCTGCAAGTCTCTTATAACTTCAATATGGTCGCAATTAATAAGATGCGCCCTGAGCAAGTTGGATTGAAGACTATCTTGTCATCTTACTTAGATCATGAACAAGAAGTCGTCTTACGTCGTACTAAGTTTGATTTAGAAAAAGCGAAGAAGCGTCAGCATATCGTTGTCGGATTAATTAAAGGGTTATCTATTCTAAATGATGTGATTAAGACCATTAGAGCAAGTAATGATAAAAAAGAAGCTAAGGCTAACTTGGTTAAACAGTTCCAATTTACAGATAATCAAGCAGAAGCGATTGTTTCTTTACCTCTTTATCGTTTATCTAATACAGACGTTAATGCCTTAGAAGATGAGAACCAATCACTTTCAGCTCAAATTGACCGTTTTAATGATATTATTAACAATCAATCAAGTTTATACCAAGTGATTAAAGATCAATTATTGGCTGTACAAAAAGAATTCCCATCTAAGAGACTGTCTAAAATTGAAGCAAAAGTTGAAAAGATTGAAATTGATCAAACAGCTTTGATTGCTGAAGAAAATACACGTGTGTTAATCTCACGTAATGGATACATGAAACGTTCTTCACTTCGTTCTTACCAATCTTCTTCAGAAGCAGAAAATGGTTTAAAAGAAGAAGATAGTCAGATTTTTAATGAGACGCTATCAACGTTGGATCATGTATTTATCTTTACAAATAAGGGACATGTTGTTTATCGTCCAGTTCATGAAATTGAAGATATGAGGTGGAAAGACACAGGTCATCATATCTCTCAAGACCTTAGACTAGAAGAAGATGAGTACTTTAGCCAAGTCTTCTCATTTAATGATTTAAATCAAGATGGTCAATTTGTATTAGCCACGGATAACGGTTATATTAAGCAAGTTAAGTTAGAAGACATTAAACCGGGTCGTACTTACCGTAGTCATGCAGCGACTGTGATGAAGTTGAAGCAAGGGGATGCAACGCTTGTTTCTGTAGATTATGTTGATAATGCAGATAACAAAGATGTCTTGATTATCACTAGTCACGCTTATGCGCTTAGATATGATTTGAATGAAGTCCCAACTGTAGGACCTAAAGCAGTAGGTGTTAAATCAATTAACTTGAAAGATAAAGACTTCGTTAGTGACGTTAAGTTAATTAATTCAGATAGTCAAAATACAAAAATGGGTGTGGTGACTCAACGTGGGGCTTACAAGCAATTACGATTAGATGAAATTCAAAAGTTCTCTCGTGCTAAACGCGGTATTTTGATTTTAAGAGAATTGAAGTCTAAACCACATCGTGTTGTTTCAACTGTTTTATTTAATGGAGAAGCTAAACTCAATGTTTTAACCGATCAACAAGAAACGATTGAACTATTGACAGAGAATTATCCGATTAGTGATCGTTATTCAAATGGGTCATTCATTCTAGATACGAAAGAGCAAGGGACTCCTGAAAGTTTAAGCTTATTAGCGGAATTAAACGATAACAATAGCCGAATTGATGAACCAACTTTGTTTTAATAAATTAAATTAATTAAATGGTTTTATTAAAAAAGTATTAATCCAAGACTTTATATTTGTTGAATCATGACATTATAGTTATGATATGGGTGAGAGATATAAGAAGGGGGATCACCCATTGAAAACAAAAACAGATGCTGTTCTTTCAGCAAAGTCATTAAAATACTTCTTGCAGTTGATTGATTCCATGAGTTATACACAAGCTTCACAAATTCTTGGAATTACACAACCTGCATTGACACAACAAATAAAGAAAATCGAACGTGCAGTTGGTGCGCCACTATTTGGTCAAATTGGTAAAAAACTTTATCTAACCGATGCAGGGACACGTATGCAAACGGTTGCTAATGATTTGTTTAATACCGTTAATACTGCTGTCGATGAAATTCAACAGAATAGTGATTCAAAAATCGGAACAATTTCAGTTGGCATATTAGAATCTTTAGAATCTAGTATTTTTGAAGATTTCATTATTAAATTTAGTAAACAATACCCCGATTTGAAGTTGAACATTTGGAATTCAAGTCGACGTGAACTATGGAATCGTCTTGATAAGAACGAAGTAGATATCGTGATTTTGCCATTGATTAGTGAAAACGTTAGTCATTGGCAGTCTTACAATGTCAAAACACTTTATGAAGATGAATTGATTTACTTATCACATCACAATTTATCAGATGCGCAAGATTCAAATGGTAATATTACAATGGCAGACACTTTAGGTCACCCATTAGTTCAATATCCTAACGATGCTTACTTTGCTAAAAAATTAGCTGTTCAGTATCGTATGAATAATCTTGTTAAGCCTGAAAGTGATATTTACTTTTCAAGTCCTTCACAGTTGATGCAGTTTGCTGAAAAAACTAACTATGATACATTTGTTCCTAAATCAGTCTGTATGACACATCCTAATAATGAAATGAATCATTATTCATTGGGAAATGATTTAAAAGTGGAAACTTCAATCGTTTTTCGTAATGAAAAGTACCAAATTCCCCGAATTAAAAACTTTATTGATTCTTTTGAGAAATTCTTGGCAAATCAGTCATATTTTAGTAGATTAGAAGAGAAGTATAAAAAGTAACAAATAGGAGAGATTGTATTATGAGTAAAGAACTTGTTTTTGGACACCAAAACCCAGATACAGATGCTATTGGAGCTGCAATGTCTTTATCATACCTTGCTAACCAAAAAGGTTTTGATACAGAAGCAGTTGCCTTAGGAGAAGTAAGTAAAGAAACTGCATTTGCTTTAAACCAATTCGGTTTAACAGCACCTCGAGTAATCGAAACTGCAGGTTCTGAAGTTGATTCAGTTATGTTAGTTGACCACAATGAATTTGGTCAAAGTGTTTCTGATATTGAAGATGTCAAAATTTCACACGTTGTGGATCACCACCGTATCAGTGATTTTCACACTGCTGATCCGTTGTTTTACCGTGCTGAACCATTAGGTGCAGCAAGTACAGTTCTTTGGAAGATGTATCAAGAAAGCAACATTGAAATTCCAAAAGGAATTGCTGGTATGATGCTTTCAGCTATTATTTCAGATACATTATTATTTAAATCTCCAACAACAACACCAACTGATGAAGAAGCTGCTAAAGATTTAGCAGGTATCGCTGGTGTAGATATCGAATCATATGGATTAGATATGTTGAAGGCTGGTGCTGATTTATCTGATAAATCAGAAGCAGAATTAATTGACATTGATGCCAAAAGTTTTGAAATGGGTTCAAATAGTGTGCGTATTGCGCAAATTAATGCTGTAGATTTAGATAATGTTATGCAAAGAAGCGCTGCTTTGGAAGAAAGTATGCAAAAAGAAATTGCAGATAACAACTATCAATTATTTGTTACAATTGTGACAGATATTTTGAACAGTAATTCAATTGCCATTGTTTTAGGTGATGATGATGCAGCTGCTAAATTTGAAACTGCTTTCAATGTTTCACTTGAAAACAACCATGCTGACTTACCAGGTGTTGTTTCTCGTAAAAAACAAGTTGTTCCTCAGTTAACTGAACAATTAGCTAAATAAAGTTAAAAATAACCTTTCACTTAAATGTGAAAGGTTATTTTTTTTGCGTTTATTAGGTTAACTGTGATAACGTTAACTATAAGATTACTATTTGGAGAGTATAAATGAAAAAAATAAGTGCCGTAATAGCTATAGCTAGTTTGTTACTTTTAATGGGGTTTTCCACAAATAATAATAGTCAGCAATCTGATGCTGAAACAGCAGATAGGATACTGGATAATCAGGATTACCTTACAAAAGATGAGATTACAATTCCTCAAAAAGCAAAAATAACTATTCTGACACATGGTGTTAGTCAAGATGATCAAGGAAAAAACATTTACAAAATTTCATATAAGACTGATTATAATGATAAGAATTCAAAACGAGCTTTGTACTTAAACCAAAATAACAAAGGTGTTTTGAAATCAAGTATCACTCATTCTGACTCTCAATTTGAAACAGTGATACTGGAGCTAATTGATAACAAAGCACCAATTACCTTTACTATCAGAGAAAACGGTGAGGCGTTAGTAAAACGTAATTACTATCTTGATACCTAATTTTTAACTTGGAGGATTTATATGAATAAAGCCATAGTGAGTGTGGGATTAATTTGCTTAATGGGTGTTAGTTTAGTTGGATGTTCAGCTAATAGCAACAATCAAACCGAAAATAATCATGAACAGACTACTGATTATATCGACAAAGCAAATACTGAATTAGTCAACCAGTCTAAAATAGAAATCACATACAAAAGTGTTTCTAAAAATGAACCATCTATGATATTTGATATTAAGACCGAATATTTGGGAAATAAAAAGCCAAATATTACTACAGAATATAAACAAAATGGGCAAGTGATATCAGCAGCTGTTATTGATGAGGAAGGTACTCAAAGATATCGTATTCCTCTCCAAAATAATGAAAATCCAATAACATTATCTGCTTATCTTGATTCAGATGGACAAAAAAGAACAATCTATGAAAGAGCTTATTATCCTGGCTCATCTAAAAATCTGACATTTTAATTGCTACAAATTAAGTATAGATAGGAGAAGTTAACTTGAAAAAACTATCGATTTTAAGTATTTGTGGATTAGCAACAATTTTGCTGACAGGTTGTACTTCTACTAAAACCGAGACTGAAATCAAAGATTATCTGAGTAAAGAAACTATTGAAATACCCAATAAAGGTGAAATAACAATCATTAATCAAGGCGCTTCAAATAAAGAATATAACAACAAGATTGTTTTGAATCTATTAGTTAAGGCAAGTAGTGAGCTTCAGCCATTCTTGGCAAGTTCTGATATAAAAGAGGGCAAAAACTATCCATCGGTTACCTTATCAACTGAAGCAAGCGGATACTATAGTTATTATACAGTCTACGAAAAGGGAGAAACCGAACCAGCTAGATTTCAAATGAAGAACTTTAAAGATGGGACGGTTTACGTTGATAGATATTACTATCCTGTTATTAATCCTAAATTGAATCTGGGATTGGATCCTGAATGGTTTAGTGATTAAGTTATAAGTTTGATTTTACCCATGAATCTTGGTAGTGTTAGACAAACTGGTTGCTCTGGAGTGTAAGAAAGGGGTAAAAATGAAAAGATTAGCGACAATGGGGTTATTAATTTTAATGGGATTTTTGCTTGTAGGATGTTCAACTAATGAACAAAATTATTTTGAAAAAGAAACTATAGAAGTTCCTAGCAAAGGACAAACTACTATTATTAATAAAGGAAAAACATCCAATCAAAATAATAAACTGGTAATGAGATTTAAAATAGATTTAAATAATTTTTATTCCGAATCTAAAAATAAATCATCTGATTTTACTCAAAATGGTAAAGTTGTTCCTGCTAGTGTTACTTATGTTCGAGGGGATACCCTTGAATTAGATGAAGTTCCTGTAGAAGATGAAAATGTACCAATTACCTATACTATTAAGGTTGATAATAAAGTTGTTTTTCAAAAAAATTATTATCCTAACTTGTATTCAGGAGCATTTGAATAAGTACATACTTTTTATGGGAGAATTAAAGTGAAGAAGAAATCAATTGTAGGGGGCCTTTTATTAGTCGTAATAGCGCTAACTGGTTGTTCAATCAATAATCAAGCACAGTTGCCTCAACATTATCTGAGTAAAGAAAAAATTGAAATACCAAATAAGGGTGAAATAACAATCATCAATCAAGGTACTTCAGATAAAGAACATAATGATAAAGTAGTTTTAAAGCTGTTAGTCAAAACAAGTAATGAGCTTCAAGGATTGTTAACTAGTTTTGATAAACAAGAAGGCAAAAGTTATACCGTTACCGCACCGAATGGAGAAGATGGTTACGATGTTTATTATCAGATCTATGATAAAAACGAGAATGTACCATCTAGATTAAAAACAGAAAATTATCAAGATAATACTATTTATACGGATAACTATTACTACCCTGTTATTAACCCTAAATTGAATTTAGGACTGAATCCTGAATGAGTTACATGTTTGTTTTCATTTAGGTAAATTAATTTATCATTTGGAGTGCTATTAAGAAAGTAAAAGAAGGGTAAAAATGAAAAGGTTAATAACATTCGGATTATTAATTTTGACGTTTTTTCTGCTTGTAGGAGTTATTTTATTAATAGTAATGGGGATGTCAACTATCTCTTTACTCAAATGTTTTTGAGATAGTTGATATCCCAGACACTTGACAAATAGAGGTCATCAATCAAGGATTTACTAAAAATAAAAAAGGGCAAACAGTTGTTAGATTTTTCACCAAGTTTAATGACGGTAGTCCAGAGGTTGGTGTGGAAGTACCAAATACACATTTTGTTAATTCAAGCCAAAATTCTGTAGGAAATTATACCGGAGTGACCGCTATTGTAGAAGATGACAGTAAACCAATCACACTAAGATTAAGATCAACTAAAACTAATACTGTTTATTTTGATAGAAATTATTATTTCAATGGTCAAAAGGACTGGCAAATGACAGATAATGACAAAATAAGCATGAAGGTTAAGCAATAAACTATATTTCGAATCTTTTAGTTGCATTAATGATAAGAACTTTTATAATAGGGGCTATCAAAGGAGGAAAGTGTGATGACAAAGGAATTTACTATTCAGTTAGACGAGAAAACATACGAACAAGCTGTTCAAATTGCAAATTCTAAGAATTTATCAGTAAGCGAATATGTTCGCAGATTAGTTGTCGAAAATTTACCTAATCCAAGTTTTGAATCGCGTCAAATTATTGGACGTATTATCCAGGGTTCAAAACTGGATGAAGTCAATAATCTAGTAGAGGTATCAGGGATTTATTACCGTTATCATTTAGAAAGCCCTTATCAAGGTGAACTAAAGCAATATGATTATCAGATTACTAATAACGATGGTAATCAGCTTTACCTAAAACAATTACATAATTAAATTTATTTGGAGGACAATATATTATGGCATTTGGAATTAAAATCGTACCACAAAACTCACAAGGACTAGTAGAAACGCTAGGAAAATATAGTCACAGTGTTGAATCTGGATTACATTTTTACATTCCTTTTATTCAACGTATTCGTAATGTGAGCTTAGCAATGGCACCATTATCATTACCTAACTATTCAATCATCACTAAAGACAACGCTGACGTTTCAGCCAGTGTGACATTGAACTACCATATTACTAGTGCGGTTAAATATCAATACGAAAATACTGACTCAGTAGAGTCTATGGCACAGCTAGTTCGTGGTCATTTACGTGATATCATCGGACGTATGGACTTGAACGAAGCCCTAGGATCAACCGCTAAAATTAATCAAGAACTAGCGGTTGCTATTGGAGATTTGACTAATACATATGGTATCAATGTTGATAGAATTAATATTGATGAGCTAACACCATCAAAAGCAATTCAAACAGCTATGGATAAGCAATTGACAGCTGACCGTGAAAGAGTTGCTTCAATTGCTAAAGCTGAAGGGGAAGCAAAATCAATTGAATTAACTACAAAAGCTAAAAACGAAGCGATGATTGCAACCTCAAAAGCTGAAGCTGATTCTACTAAAATCCGGGCAAACGCTGAAAAATATCGTATCGATACCATTCAAGAAGGACTTGCTAATGCTGATGATCGTTACTTCCAAAACCAATCAATTAATGCTTACTCAGATTTAGCTAAGTCAAAATCAAATATGGTTGTAGTTCCAAGTGACAATGCTCAAACTTATGGTCAAATCCCAGGACTAGCTAAGGTATTTAAAGAAAGCACAAAAGAAGATAAAAAGACGAAAAAAGGCGAAAAAAATAACTAAAATCAACATCTTGTTCAATAGTAATAAAAAACCCAGTAAAATTAATTTTTACTGGGTTTTCATTACCACTAATGTGTAAAAACCAAACGTTTTTTATATTTAATTTGATTAAAGTTCGTTTTATATGTTATTATTCTCTAATACAATTATTTTCACATGAAGAAAGAGGAATACAACTTGAACAAAAAAGTAATACTAAGTGCAGGTCTTGCGCTAACAAGTTTATTATTATTCAATAATAAGGTGGATGCTGCAACTAAAGATGTTACTAGCTTAGAAAAACCTTCTTGGGTACTCGATACTGGAATGACTCGTGGTATGAACCATGATAGACAAGATTTAGGGTTTGTAATGAATAAAGGGTCTCAAATAAAGATTCGAAAAGCATCAACTAATGATGGTTATAATAATGCCACATTATGGCTGTTAAATGATAATAACAAAACAGAAAAATCATATACTCTAACAACGGATTGGCAAACAATAACAGTTGACAATACATCTGTTCCATTTATTAATACACCTTATGGTCAAAGCAATTTGGAAATAGAATACGATGTACAAGGACAAACAACAGAGCTACCTGTTTATAAAAAAGGTGATGATCAATCTGCCTTTTTAGCTAAATGGGAAAAATCACAAGCAAGTTTTGCCATTATACAAGGCAACAAGTTTCAATTAATGATTAATATCAGTGAACAAGATAAGCTGAAAAATCTAAACGATTTTGCTAACATTGATGACTATATTAATTATCAAGATGAACTAATCACATATTATGATCATATAATGGGGTTAAGTGAAACTAGTACAAGTTACAACAAAATGCCCCAAAACCGCTTTTTCCTAAAAGCCGATACTAGTGCAGGTGTTGGTGTTGGTGCCTATTATGATACTAACTACACTGCCAATGGTGGTAAATCAGTTGTAGACAGCTGGATGAAAAAAGCAAACTGGAAAACGCTACACGAGCTCGGTCATGGTTATCAACCTAACTACAGCAACTCTAACAATAAATCCTCAATGTATACAGGTGAGGTATCGAATAACTTACTAGGTAACATGTATTTGTTAACACACTTTGGGAAAGAAAAAGTTGATAGCGCTTGGCTATACGATAATGGTCAAAAAGATAAAACACAAGAAGCAGTATATCAACGTATAGTTGAGCAAAAGCAATCTTATTCACAACTACCAATAACCCAAAGAGAACGCTTGGTTATTTTGACAAATATTATTCAAAGTGCTGATATCAGTGTTTGGACAGACTTCAATGATTGGTATCGTAAATCAATTAATGAAAACAATCCGATTACACAGTTACCGCTACCAGATTTATTAAATATGTACTATAGTCAGGCAACGGGGCATGATTATACACCCGTATTTAGCCAATTCGGCATTAGTTTAACTCAAATCAATCAATCAGAAATTAACCGAGAAGCAAGAGAAATTGTTTCACCGCTTTCTAGTGTTGTTCCTAAAAATCAACTTAATCAAGCATCATCGGTTTTAACTGGACAAATAACAGATTCTATTTTTAATTTAGTAACTAATCAACAATTGAAGCAATTAGGATTAAATGGTGGAACGCTGATACTTAATTTAAGTGCTAATTCTGATCAACTTAATAATTTAAAAGGGAAGACAGTTGTCTTAAAAGACGGTTCAAATATTATTAAAAAAGCTAAAATTAACAGTAACATTATTGATTTTGGCAAAGTTGATAATGGCTCTTACTCGATCGAAATTATTGACGCACCAATTAACATTAAATTAGATACTAACTATGTTTTTGTTAAAGAAAGTCAAAATCAAGCTAACATTTCTATTTCTGACAATAATTATGGAACACTATTCAATCAACCAATTATTTTGAGAGGGATAAGTGACGGAGACTTTGCCTATGTCACACCCGATTTTGATGCTAACAGCTTAACTATTAATACACTAAAAATTAATCAATTACATCCATACTTCAATCGTTATGCAGAAGTAAAAGTGATGGATGACAAAGGAAACGTTATATTTGATAAAGAGTTTAACGGTAAAGTAAATAATGCAGCTGAATCAGTTAATGTACCGATTAAAGAGGGGTATCAGATTGAAATTTACCACACTGAAACTCAAACAAGGTTAAAATCTAACATTTTATCACTTGTTAACCCTACTAAGAATAATACTAATAAATTTGTTGTAAAAAAAGGTTACTTGGAGAATGTCGAAACACATAACAACGGTATCCGCGAAACAATCAATCAAGCAATTCAAGATTTAAGAAATGATAATCAACTTAAACAGTTAAATACGTCAACGTTGAAAAAGAATATTATTTTAGGGTTAAACTTATTAACACAAGATGAAAAAAATGAAATACTTAGAAATAATGCAGAACTTTTAACTATTAAAGCACCGGCTAAAGAATATACATCAGGTATCAAATTAACTGACAATCTAGGAACTGATTTTGCAACAATCAAAACAAATATAACAAACGGTGACTTAGCGCTTCAGTTAAATGACTTATCTAATTCTAAATTAAATGCCTATATTGAAATTTTAGATGAAAATGGTAAATCTATTTATCAAAATCTTATTTCCAGTCAATCAAAAGCGATAACAGATGAGCTAGATTTAAAATCAGGTTACCAAATCAAACTAACACAACCCGATAATTATTCATCAAATATTGAAAACTCATCTCAAAAAGTTCAAGGTGCTCAAATTTATTATGTCCAAGACAATCAATTAGTTAGCCAAACAACAAAATCTGCAACAGATGAAATCATCAGTGCAGGAAAAACTGCAACTAGTGCAAAGCTGTCAAAATCTAAGCAATTAAGTGCAAAAAAACAATTGGCTAGAAAAATTGCACAATCCGATTTATCTAATACGGATAAAAGTAATTATATGAATCAATTCGATTTAAATCAGACTAATATTACAGATGATACAATTACAATAAATGGACGCAACAAAAAATCTGTTATTCAATTAACAACTAACCAAAACCAAAATAAAATGCAATTAGATATTACTGCTAACAAACCAAGAACAACATCTACAATTGAAGTTTTAGATGAAAACGGTAATCAAGTGCTTGATCAAGTTGTTGGTAATAATAATGTTATTAACGAATCTAAAGTTATTGACTTGAAAGATAACTATACAGTTAAACTTTCAAGTAGCTCATCAAATTCAATGACAAGTACATTTAATCAATTTAATACAAAGCAAAAACAAGCAATATTTGTTATACAAAATGATTATTTAGTATTATCTGAATAAAAATATAAATAATTAAAAACGAACTCGTGCTGAGAGAAACATTCTAAGCACGAGTTCGTTTTTTTATCTAACAATCCATCGAAACAGATTAAGTGTTTAATAGTTAACATTATAGTGTTTTTATATTTAGTTTGAATACTCAATCTAATTAAACAAAATAATTTAGTATTAATTGGTATCAAAAAATAATTTTAATTATCACCATGATTTTCAACTACAAAAACATTACTTCCGATAATATATATTATGTTAACCTAAATATATAAGAAAAAAGCATTTTTCAATGCTTTTCCCCCTACTCACTATTATATTAATATAGCGGTTTCTTACCATCAACTAAGTTGATTTTATCAATATCAACCATCCATGTCAACGCTATTGTTTTGTCCCCTAAGTGAGCACCGATAATTGGACCAAACTCACAAATTTCAACTGATGCATTAGGATATTGTTCTTTGACATCAGCAAATAGTGTTTCAGCTAATTTTTGGTTGCTACTATGATAAACCATGATTTTAACTGGATAAGATAATGATTCTAGTTTGTCATTCATCAAGTTAAAAATTTGCTTAACTGCTTTTTTAGTTGAACGAACTTTATCAAATGAAACGATTTTATAAGTTTCATCATCAAATGTTAATAGTGGCTTGATTTTAAGCATTGTTCCAACAAATGCTGAAGCATTACTTAAACGGCCACCACGAACTAGGTTTTTTAAATCGTCTAAAGCAAACAGCTCATCAGTTGTATCTCTAATCTGATCTAAACGTTCAATAATTTGATCAGGTGTAAATCCGTTTTTTATCATTTTAGCAGCAGCTAAAACTAAATTCCCCATTAAACGAATTGTGATACGTGAATCATATGGATATAAATTCAATTCTGGATGAGTTTCTTTGATGGTTTCAAGTGTTTGAACAGTACCGGAGATAGTGCTTGCTAAGTGAATTGAGATAATGGCTTCAAATCCCTCGTCGTGCAATCTTTGGTAAAGTTCAACTAATTGTCCAATTGAAGGTTGACTTGTTTTTGGATAACTAGCACCTTGACGTTGCATTTCAAAAAGTTCATCTGCAGTGATTGTTTCATTCTCTAAGTATTCCTTGTTATCAATAAAAACGGGTAAAGGAATAACTACAATCTCGTTATCTTCAATTTCTTTTTTAGTTAGATAACTCGTACTATCTGTAACAAGTGCTATTTTCACTGTGTAATCCTCACCTATATCTTTTTTAGAATTTATTCCAATTATATCATATTTATAGTGATAATCTACTAATAAAGGTTAATTACCCTTTATCTACCTTGCTAAAAATAGTAAAATTAAGTGATTGGAGGTTTTTTATATGAGTTTTGATGGAACATTTATCCATAGTCTTTTGACTGAAATAAAACCCGAACTAGTAAATAGTAAAGTTTCAAAAGTGTATCAACCTTTTGAACACGAACTGGTGTTCGTTTTTAGAATTAATCGACAAAACAAAAAATTGTTGATTTCTTGTAACCCACAATATAATCGTATGAATTTAACTGATGAAAAATTCACTAACCCAACTGTTCCTCCTACATTTGCAATGGTTTTGAGAAAGCATCTTGAAGGAAGCTTCTTATTTAAAATTGAACAAGTTGGTAATGATAGAATTGTCAACTTCTACTTTTTAACTCGTAATGAATACGGTGATGAAGAAGAACTGGTGTTGTCTGCGGAATTCATGGGACGTCACAGTAATATTATTTTGTACAGCAAACGTACTAATAAAATCATTGACTTAATTAAACGAATTGCACCGGACAAAAACCGTGCACGTTTGCTACTTCCTAAAGCAGATTACGAACTCCCTCCTTTGACTGATCAAAAAAATCCTTTTGATCTTTCTTTAGGAGAGTTTAATGAATCAGTTAAAGATAATGATGATTTATCTACTTTAAGTGGTCTTAGTGGTCAAACAAAAAATGAACTTAATTTATGGTTCGACAAAAAAGGAAAATCTTACCAAGAATTTACGGCATTTTTTGCTCAGTTTAATTCCCCTAAAGCAACTGAAATGATTGTCAAAGGAAAACCTTCCTTTGCCCCTATTTTGCCTATTGATGCTGATTGCTATGATGAAATCATTAGTTATGATTCTTTAAGTGACTTGCTAGCTAACTTCTATCAAAGAAAAGCAAATAGTGAATGGGTTAAACAAAGGTCATCTCATGTTGATACATTAACTAAAAATCAGATTAAGAAATTGAAAAAGAAAATTAAAGCATTGATTAAACAACAAGATCAAGCTGAAAATTCTGAAGATTATCGTATCAAGGGTGAATTGTTAACGACTTATCTGCATGAAGTCAAACCCGGGATGACTCAAATTGAGTTACCTAACTATTATGACGAAAATCATTTGATTAAAATTAATCTTAAGCCTGAACTAACCCCTTCTAAAAATTCACAGTGGTATTTCTCTAAATATCAAAAATTGCGTAATTCAATTAAATATGTACAAGAACAGTTAGATATTGCGCGTGCTGAGTTGAACTATTTCCAAGGAATTGAAGAAAACTTGCGAATTGCAACGCCTAATGATATCGAACAGATTGTACAAGAACTGCGTGAACAAGGTTATCTTAAGAAAAACCGTAAACAGCAAAAAACACGTAACCATAAAAAATTATCCGAGCAAGATATTACTAAATATCAAAGTTCTGAAGGCAATCCTATTTTAGTTGGTAAAAACAACTTCCAAAATGAATGGCTAACTTTCAAAAAAGCTCAGAAAAAACAATACTGGTTCCACGTTAAAGACATTCCTGGATCACATGTTATCTTACAAACAACTGAACCGACAGATGCTGAAATTCAAGAAGCTGCAGAAATTGCAGCCTATTATTCAAAAGCACAAAGTTCAGCTCACGTTCAGGTTGATTATGTTGAAGTTAAACGTGTGAAAAAACCAAACGGCGCCAAACCTGGTTTTGTGATTTATACCGGACAAAATTCGATTGAAGTTACACCAGAGGCATCTAAAATTGATCAAATGAAACTTTAATTACTAAATATAGAAGAATGCTTTTGAGCCTAAAACTCAAAGCATTCTTTTATATTTAAGATATAAAAAATAAGAATAGGCAGATTTTATGAAGAAAATTTTTTCCGCAAAAGTAATGTTCGTCATTTATTTACTTATTGCTATTTTGACAACGTTTTTTATTTACAGTATGAGTCACAACTCGCTGATGTATGGGGATGATTTGAGATTTCATCTCTCCAGAGCTTATGAATTGTCGCAAAATAATCTTCAGCTTCCCTACATTAACACTTACACCTTTGGTTCTTTAGGTAATATGATAACTGCTTTTTATCCTAGCTTTTTATTATATCCTTTAGCCTTATTATTGTGGCTAACGCATAATTTTGTTTTTAGCACCTATACCTTTTTGTTTATTATTAATTTTATGACGTTAATAATCGCTGATTACAGTTTTCGTCGGGCGTTTTCAAATCATAAACGGCATCAGTTGGGAGCAGTTAGTTTTTCCATTTTATACTACTTTGCCAATTATCGAATGAATAATATCTACATTAGATTTGATTTGGGAGAACTATTAGCACAAGCATTCTTGCCTGCTGTTATAGGTGGATTAGTACTATTTTTAACTAATCAAAATGAAAGCCGAAAAATCAATTGGTTACTTGTTTTCGGCTTTACAGGTGTTGCTTTGAGCCATTTGTTGAGCATTATTTTAGTTGTAATCACGCTTTTTGTTCTTTTATTAGCTCAATTTTGTCATCTGATTTATCAGTATCAAATTGGTCGTATTAAAGAATCAAGATTACGTCATTTTGTTTTAACTATTGCTAAAAATACAGTTCTTTTATTATTATTAACAAGTGTGACTTGGTTACCGCTAATTTCACATATGCTAGTACTACACGATACTTTAACGATGTCTTTTGACCAAGGAGAAGTTTATAGAAGTCTAGATATTATCAGCTTTATTCAACGAAACTTAGACGGTAGTTATTTCTATAATGGCTGGTTATTATTGTTACTGATAGTTATACCGGTTATTCTTTTGTTTAGTAAAAAAGCACTTTTTTGGACAAAAAGCTTTAGTGTTTTTACCATTATGATGGTGCTAGTTCAAACAACCATCCTACCAATTGATAAAATTATTCCTATTTTATCCAAAAAATTACAATTCTCTTGGCGATTTAATGAACTTTACTTCGTTATGATTGTTTGGTTAACTTGCTGGTTTATCTTTGTTTACTTACCAAAAAATGACTTTTACCAACAATTTACCTGGATAAAAAAACCTAGTTTTTACTATGCAGCGACTGCCCTATTATTCGTGTTCACAAGTATTAACGTAGTTAATCATTGGTACAGCGTTTCAGTTAACTATGCGGATACATTAAATAAACCCACTTCTATGCGCAAAAAATTAGATAATCAAAATCTTGCACAAGAACTTGCTGTTCAACCCTATGTCTTAGATTATCTACCCAAAAGAACCAAAACAGTTATTAATGATCTAAAAAAACATATAGTAATGAGCACAAACACAACACATTTATCTCAGGCTAGTCATACAGAATACAGTACAAAGTTAACACTTGAACCTAATGAACTAGTTTTTAATGTTGAAGATAACCGTCAAGGTGACTACTTATTTATTCCGATTATCGCTTATAATCACAATTATCGAGTAACTGTTAATAATCAAGAAGTTGATTTTGATATTAGTCATGAACATGTTCCCTACATCAAAAATCCAACTGATAAATCAATTGAGATACGCATACAATATGTTCCTGCTTGGTATGATTGGGTAGGACAAGTACTCTTCTTACTAACGCTTATTAGTACCACTTGTATTTATTTAGTCAAAAAAAGCAAATCTAAAAAAACCTTACAGCTTAATTAAAAGCCGTAAGGTTTTTTACATAGGTTGAGTTGTTAAAGCTTGAGATTCTAATACTTCTAAGATATATTCTGCTGATTGTAAGCGTGAAAATACCGGAACATGATGCGTTAATGCTGCATCTCGAATCTTAATAGCGGCACGGTTAACGGGTTCAGAAAAGTTAGTCGTATTGATAACCATATTGACATGATTTGCAATGATTTTGTTAATTAAGGAAGGATTGCCTCCTTGAAGTTTTGCAACAACTCGAACGGTAATACCTTGTTCTGCTAAGTAATCAGCTGTTCCCTCTGTTGCAATAAGCTTGAATCCTAATCTTCTAAACCGTTGAGCTAAGTTTATTGCTTTGTCTTTATCTTCATCATTAACAGAAACAAAGACAGTTCCATAACTTGGGATTTTAAGCCCTGCTCCTTCATATCCCTTATAAAGCGCTTTCGGTAATTCTGTGTCACGTCCCATCACAAAGCCACTTGCCTTCATTACTGAGTCAAAAATATCTTCTCCCGTGAAACCTAGTCTTGAGAAAACGGGCATTTTAACATGGATCAATTGGTTATTTGACCAAATATCTTCTAAAAATCCTAAGTCCTTAATCTTTTCACCTAATAAAACTTTCATCGCGATTTGAGATAATTTTCTTTTAAGTGACTTAGATAAAAAGGCAACGTTGTGTCCGGCATAGTTTTTAACTTGCAAAACATAAACCGTATCTTGTTGAATCAAGAAGTGAATATTTAGAAATCCTCTAGCCTTCAATTTCTTAGCAAGCGCAATTGTCATATCTCTAATTTGTCTTTGATGAGTTGAGGACAAGTTTTGAGGATTAAAAACAGCAATAGAGTCACTTGCATGACTACCCGACTGTTCCAAATGCTCGATTATCCCTGGAATTGTTACTTGCTCACCATCACTAATAGCTGTTACTTCGTACTTATGCCCTTCAATAAACTTACTGATTGAAATATCAGATACATCAGATTCTTTAAGGTACTGTTCTAGAGCATCTTTTTCAAAAACCACAGCAGATTTTCTAACTTTATGCGCCCTTTTACCACCAATCAGTAGCGGATAGCCAACCTCTTCAGCAAAATTGATAGCAACCGAATTATGACTAGTTGTTAATCCTGATACACCAGGAAAACCCAGCTCATTAAGCAATTGACTAAAGTTTTGTTTTTGACCAACAAGGTCATTGATTTCTTCACTACCACCTAAAACTTCTAGATTATTTTGATGTAGGACCGGTAATAATTGGGTTGCTATTTTACCACTAAATTGTGTTAAGACGTATTTAGGCGACTCAATATTTGCAATTTCCATAATATTTTCAAGTGTTACAGCTTCAAAATAAAGACGATCAACTAACTGATAGTCTGCACTGATTGATTCTGAGTTATTGGTTAATAGTACTGTTCGGTACCCTTTTGCCTTGATTTCTTGAATAGCGTTATAAAGCATATAATCAAACTCAGAATTTTGTGAGATTTGGAATGGGCTTAACCCAATAATCAAAATAGTTGGTTTAGCTTGATCAAATGGGACAATTTCATTTCTAGCTTGATAAGCATGAAAGACGGCATTATTATATGTTGGATAAAAACCAGCCGTTGATTCAACATAAAGTCCACTCGGAATAATTTGATTTTGGTGTCTAAATTGATGGATTTTTTGTTCTGAACAACGCCATAATTTAGCAATAATGACATCTGCAATTCCTCGATGCTTTGCCCTATCTAGAACCTCAGCATCAAAGGGATGCTCTAAGATTTCTTGCAATAAATCAGTCAATCTAGCAAACTTTTCTAGATAAGTTGGATGGATTCTAGTGTAGTTGTGTACATCTTGCAACGAGAATCCTTTATTAAATGCGGCCAAAATAACAAAAATCAAGTTTTCATTCGGATGAGATAATTGTTTAATCAATTCTTTTTCAGATAAGTTAGCAAAGAATTTAAAGTTCAGCACTTTGGAAACTTGATTAGTTGCTAAAATTGCTTGCATCAAGGCAGCATCGAAGTTTCGGCCAATTCCAACACTTTCACCGCTGGAGTGCATCTTATTATTCAATAGGTAGTGATTTTCACCCAAATCAGCAAAAGACCACATTGGAATCTTGACACTAACAGCATCTAGTACTGGCTCAATAGCTGCGCTAAGATTGGTTGCAGGATTTGTGATTTCATCTAATGTATAGCCTAAAACCAGCTTGGCTAAAATATAGCCAATGTTATAACCAGTTGTTCGGTAAGCCAGTAGGTTACTTCTTGTTACTCTTGGATAGATACCAATTACCCTGAAACGTAGCTTATCAGTTAAAGGCTTCACCGCAAAGCGAACACTGACAACCCCCACAATCTCAAGTGAATCGATGATTTTTTTGGTATAACGCCTTAGAACCTGAACCTTGTGGTCATTTAATGTCTGAATTGGTGAAACGCTAATAGCATCTCCAGCGTTAATCCCAGCTGGATTAATGTTTTCAGCATAATTCAAAACAATCATTTGGCCTTTATTGTCACGAAGTGCATCAATTGTATATTCGGTATAGTCAGACAAATCTTCTTGAACTTCAAATGAGTTTTGTAAGCTCAATTCTTTTCGTCTTTCTTCTTTGATAATTGTTCGCAATTCGTCTGAATTATTCAAATGTCTAAATCCTAAATGGGCATCGTATTTTTCAGGCTTAAGTACAATAGGAAAGTTAATTTCTTCTATACGTTCATCTAGGTCGTTATCTGCTGGGTATAAACGTTGCTTTTGCGTAACAAAAATACCTGCTTCATGTAAGGCAGTATTAAAGTCATATTTATTCTGAGTGAATTTCAATGTTTGTAGTGGCAAAGAGAGTAACTTAATTGATAACTCTTCTAAAATCCCATCTTCATGAAGTTCGTAAGCCATTTTCATGCCGACTTTACTACCAAAAATAGAAACAATGGCATCAGGTTCTTCCATACGAATAATTCGCTTTAAGAACTCTTTAGTCATTGGTTCTAAATAAACAGTAACATTGTCATCATGATCAGTGGCAACAGTTGCTGGGTTAGGATTAATAATAACGACTTGCTTATCTTCTTCTTGAAAGGATTTAATGGCCTGTTTAGTAATTAAGTCAAATTCAGCGATTTCTCCGACAATACTAGGACCAGAACCCAAGATTAATATTTTTTTGATACTATTACTAAACATTCTTTTGTTCCTCCATTAATCTCAAAAAGTCATCTAAGATAACGACCGCTTCTTTTGTTCCCGGAGCAGCTTCTGGATTAAAAGCAACAGCAAGCAAAGGAATTTCACTCAGTTCATATCCTGCAACGTATTGATGATGTAATTCATAATAAACCTCTTTAAAGTCGTAATCGTCTAGTCGTTTATCAGCTTGAACCAATTGTTGAACGTTCATCGAAGTCTGCTTAAGCTTTTCTTGTTTGTTTTGATCAATAATTGGGAAGTTTGTGCCATAAAAGCCAATTCGTGTTTTGTCAGTTAAAGACAACCCTAATAATTCAGAGGCTACCAAAAATCCTAGTCCAATCGCCATCACGGGAACTTTACCCATTAAAGCTTCTACTACAGGCTTAATTGCAGAAACATCTTTTAGGTGCCCGGGACCATTAGAAATAATCACACCATCGGGATTTAAGCTCATAATTTCTTCAAGCTTTGTATTAAATGGTAAAACTAACGTATTAATTTTTCTAAGCGAAAGTTCACGCAATAATGAGTGCTTAATTCCTAAGTCTAAAACAATAACCGTTTTCCCGACGTTAGGTGCGGCATATGCCTGTTTAGTTGATACCATTGATGCCAGATTTTTAGGTAAAACCAATGCTTTAATTTGATCAAAAGCGTGCTGGTCATTAGCATCCATAAAACTTGCCTTTTTCACATTTTGACGTGTGATTTTACGAACTAAGCTACGTGTATCAACATTATATAGCCCTGGAATGTTCTTTTCTTTTAAGAATGCATCCAGATTAAATAAATCGTTGTGAATTCCTTGATTATAATCTAATTGGTTAATTACAACGCCTTTTACAGTTGGGTCAATGGACTCATAATCAATTGCTGAAATCCCAGCATTTCCTAAAATAGGTGTTGTAAAAACCAAAATACGACCACTGTTTGTTGGGTCAGTGATCGCTTCTTGATAGCCATAATTGCTGGTTTGAAAAGTAAGTTCACCAGTTGTCGTCACTGCTGAACCAAATCTGATTCCAGAATAATAAGTACCATCTTCTAAAATCAAATAACGTTTATCCATTTTTGAGCCTACTTTACTTTTTAGATTCGATATCTTTCGGTAATACTAAGTTTAATCCAATACCGATAACAGTTGCAACTGTTAGACCGGAAAAACTTAATTGTGGGTTCAATTGTAACATAGCATCTCCTACCCCGATAACCAAGATAGAAGAAGCAATCATCAAGTTGCGACGATTATTGAAATCTGTTTTGTTTTCAACTAGGATACGAAGACCACTAGAAGCAATTACCCCAAATAGTAGAAAACTTACCCCACCTAGAACACTTCCGGGAATACTTTGAATAAGAGCCGATAACTTACCTACGAAACTGAATAGGATTGCAAATACTGCCGCACCAATCAAAACATAAACCGAATGAATTTTGGTAATTGCCATAACTCCGATGTTTTCACCATAACTGGTAATTGCAGGACCTCCAACTAGTCCAGAAACAATAGAAGCTGCCCCATCACCAACAAGTGTACGATCTAATCCAGGCTTTTTGAAGAAATTACGGCCTGTTAAGTCATTTAATACCATGATGTGCCCCATATGTTCCGTCATTGTTACAAATGCAATGGGTGCCATACCTAAGATTGCTCCCCAGTTAATAGCTGGATGGCTATTAATAAACAAGACTTCAAAATTAGGAACTTGGAACCAGTTAGCATTCAATACTGGTGTGAAATCCACTAATCCAACAAGTAGAGATAAGATATAACCACATACAATCCCTAATAGTACGGCGATTTGGCTAATAAAGCCTTTACCAAAAATTGTAAAACTAATTGTTAGTAGCAATGTCACAATAGCGACTGCAAACGATTTTAAGTCATAGTTATTATTAACCATTGTTGCTTGTTTAGCAGCGCTTGACGCTAATGAAAGTCCAATGGCAATAACAATCGGTCCAACTACAATAGCTGGAAGTGCTTTATCCACCCAATCATATCCAATGAAGTGAATAACTAATGCAATAACTAAGTAAACCACACCAACGGCAATAATTCCTTGGGAAACACCGCCGTATCCGGCTGTTTTCATTAGGGATGCCATAACAGTAATAAAGGCAAAACTAGAACCCATATAAAGCGGTACTTGCCCTTTTGTAATTAATAAGTGAAGTAAAGTGCCAACACCTGAAGCAAATAACGCAATACCTGGATTCAGTCCTACTAAAATAGGTACT
This sequence comes from Holzapfeliella sp. JNUCC 80, assembly GCF_053667655.1. NCBI lineage: Bacteria > Bacillati > Bacillota > Bacilli > Lactobacillales > Lactobacillaceae > Holzapfeliella > Holzapfeliella sp. JNUCC 80. The sequence goes on from NZ_CM132205.1 coordinate 594,116, forward strand.
AAAACAGTTGCGCCAAACATAGCAAATAAATGCTGCATGGATAAGAAAATACCTTTGAAGAAAGACGGTTTGTCAAATATATCTAATACCGGTTTTTCGTTTTTCATTGTAATCCTCCTAAAAGATTATTAGTTCAAAATTACCGCTTGTGTGTCCCCTAATTGTAATTGAACATGCTCATTAATTGATGTTGGGATGTTTTTACCAATAAAGTCAGGTCTAATTGGTAATTCACGGTGGCCTCTATCAACTAAAACGGCTAGACAAATTCGTTTAGCACGGCCGATTTCAGATACGCTATCTAAAGCTGCACGAATGGTACGACCTGAAAATAACACATCATCAATTAGAATAACTGTCTTATCTTCAATGGCTTCTTTTGGAATATCGTTTGTCACATCTTCTTGTCTATCATCATCACGATGCTTTCTAACATCTAAATCATAAAGATTAATTTTTGTTTCAGGATTATTTTGTTCAAGTAGTTGCGCCACTGTTTTGGCTAGAGACTCTCCTCTACTTTTAATTCCCAATAAGGTTAGTTCATCAGGGTTTTGTAGTTTTTCAATAATTTCATAGCTAATACGTGTTAGAGAACGTTTGATTTGATTTTGGTCCATAATCTCTTTAGTCATCGTTTATTTCCTCTCTTTTCCTTACAAAAAAGGACCCCGCAAAACATACGGAGTCCTTTGGTTATTTATCAGTCTTTAAAAATGAATAATAAACAATTAAGTAACCCCTTGAAGTCTCACAGAACTTAATTAAAGGAATTAATTATAAATATTTTACCTATTAGGTTAACTTTAATTAGTTGAATTGTCAATTGAATCTTTTTGTAACTGAGTTAAAATATTATGAAATAGTTGAGGTGGGTTAACGTTAAACTCTAACCATTCATGACTGACTGGATGATAAAATCCTAAAGTTTTAGCATGTAGTAATTGACCATGACTACTTAGAGAACGACGTGGACCGTACAGCGGATCTCCTGCAACAGGATGATTAATGTATTTCATATGAACACGAATTTGGTGTGTACGCCCTGTTTCTAATTCACATTGAACCAGACTATAACCACTAAATTGTTCCAACACTTTAAAATGCGTTACAGCATCACGACCATCTTGAATAACCGCTTGTTTTTTACGGTCTTTGTAATCACGACCAATTGGTGCATTGATAGTGCCACTTTCTTCATTAAAGTTACCATGAACAATAGCTAAATACTGTCTTTTATTGATTTTATCTTTTAACTGAGCTTGTAAGCTCAATTTGGCTTGATCATTTTTGGCTACCATAAGTAGTCCTGAAGTATCTTTATCGATTCTATGAACAATACCAGGTCTAAAAGCTTCCCCTTCGCTAGTTCCCGAAAGCTTTGTGTGATAAAGAAAGGCATTAACAAGTGTTTGGTCTGGATGACCAGCACTGGGGTGAACAACCATACCTTGAGGCTTATTGATGACGATAACATCATCGTCTTCATAGGCAATATCAAGTGGAATATCTTGGGCCACCAAATCTAATGGTTTTTCTTCAGGAACGGCTCCTGTAATATGGTCTTCAGGCTTGACTTGATACTTCGCTTTTTTAGCTTCACCGTTCACCTTAATATCCCCATTTTGAATCATCGTTTTGCATTTGGCACGGCTTAACTCAGGATAAGCTACTGCAAGGACGGCATCTAAACGCCCAGTCTCAGTTGAAATTGTTAAATTAATTGTGTTCATGATCTTTCCCATCTAAAAATAATAAGTAAATAATAATTAACGCAACACCACAAGTCACGGCAATATCTGCAATATTAAAAATATTAAATCGCATAAAGTCTAATTGGAACATATCAATGACATATTGTAAACGAATTCGATCAATTAAGTTTCCAATTGTTCCAGACAAAATCAAGATAAGACCCAATGGACATGTAAAGTGGCGTTTTTTTGTGCGATGGATTAAGTATAACAAGACTGGGACGGCAATAAGTGAAATAATGTAGAAAAATAACATATTTCCGCTAAATATATTGCTAGCACCACCTGTATTTTGAACATAAGTGAACGATAAAATGTGTGGTACAACTTCTTGTACCTGCCCTAATTGAAAATTAGCGGTGATAAATAGCTTCAGTGTCTGGTCTAAGATAAGCATTACTAGACCAATTAACCAAAAAAGTATCATATATTAGTGAAATCTCCTTTAAAATAAACCGGAAATTTTACCATTTGAATCAATATCAATATCCAAAGCTGCTGGGTGTTTAGATAATCCTGGCATTGTTAGAACACTACCAGCATAAATCACGATAAATCCAGCTCCTGATTTCAAATCAACATCACGAACTTGAAGTGTGAAGTCAGAAACAACGTTAAGTTGTTTTGGATCATCTGAAAATGATGATTGTGTTTTGGCGATAATGATTGGTAAGTTTTCTTTATTATTTTGTTTAATATTTTTAATTGAATTTAAAGCTTGTTTTGAAAACGATACATCTTTAGCACGATAGATTTCTTGAGCAACATGTTTAACTTTTTCTTCGATTGATTCATTATTATCATAGATACGCTTGAAGTCTGTTACAGGTTGGTTATCCGTCACTTTGATGATTGTTTCAGCTAAGTCTTTAGCACCTACTGACCCTTTTTGGTGAGCATCTACTAGACAAACTTTTACACCTAAACTAGCAATCAGTTGTTTTAATGTTTCTAGTTCTTCATCTGTATCGCTAGCAAAAGCATTGATAGCAACCACAACCGGCACATTGAATTTTTGCATGTTTTCAATATGTTGTTTCAAGTTAGCAAATCCTGTTTCAAGTGCTGAAACATCTTCATTTTTTAGTTCTGAAAGTGCTTGACCACCATGGTATTTTAAAGCACGAACAGTTGCTACAATCACACTAGCATCAGGTGATTTAGGTAGTAATTGACTTACAAAATCGTTGTACTTCTCACCACCTAAATCGGCACCGAATCCAGCCTCTGTCACAACGTAATCAGCCATATTCAAGGCAGTGGTTGTGGCAATTACTGAGTTTGTTCCGTGTGCAATATTAGCAAATGGTCCACCATGAATTAACGCAGGTGTATATTCAAGCGTTTGAACAAGGTTAGGTTTGATCGCATCTTTCAGCAAGACAGTAATCGCACCTTGTACATTCAAATCTTTTACATAAACGGGTTTTTGGTCATAAGTATAACCTACTAGAATTTGACTGATGCGGCTCTTTAGGTCATCAATTCCTGTGGCTAAACATAGAATAGCCATTAACTCATTAGCAGCTGTGATTTGAAAACTTTCTTCACGAGGGACACCACTGGTTCTGCCTCCCATACCTACTAAAATATGACGCATAACACGATCATTAACGTCTAAACTACGTTTGAACATAATTTGTCTAGGGTCTAAGTTCAAATCGTTACCCTGTTGTACATGATTATCAATTAAAGCGGCTAATGTATTAATTGCACTCGTTAACGCATGCAAGTCACCTGTGAAATGTAAGTTAATATCTTCCATTGGGACAACTTGACATTGTCCACCACCAGTTGCACCACCCTTTAATCCCATAACAGGACCAAGTGAAGGCTCTCTTAGTGCTAACATACTTTTCTTATGTGTTTGAGTAGACAAAGCGTCAGCCAATGCAATAGCCATTGTTGACTTACCTTCTCCGGCGGGAGTAGGATTAATCGAGGTTGTTAAAATTAATTTACCAAGTTTTTTATTTTCGGTATATTTTGTTAGTGCTTCATGGCTTAGTTTAGCTTTATAATTACCATATAACTCTAACTCATTTGATTCTAGTCCTAAAGCTTGGGCCACTTCATTAATGGGCTTAGCCTTAGTATTCTGAAAGTCTTGTGCAATCTCGATATCTGTTCTCACCAAAAAAATCCTCCTGAAATAATTCAATAGAAAGTGTGACCTAGTTTATGTTAAAAATCCATACAGATGGTGCCTTTGATATCAAAACGAACCAGGCAACCATCGGCTATATCATTGAAACATTCCCCAAGTCCACCTTAGTTAAACAACAAGCTGAAAAAATTTTCGCTAAAGATAATCATGAAGCGGAGTTCATAGCTTTAAAACATGCTCTAGATTACTTGATAACTACAGAGCAGACTAATCAAGTATTGAGTATCGAAACAGACTCAAAAATTTTGTCTGATTCAATCAATAAAAGATATGCTAAGAATTATCAAAATCTAACGCAAGATATTTTAAACCAGTTAGACCGGTTCTATGATTATTATATCAAACTTATTCCTGATAAACAGAACTTTCGAGCACATAAGTTGGCAAATGATCGGTTATTTCAATTAAAAACATTTAAGGGTTAACACAACCCCTAATTAATGATTTAATTATAGTATTGCCTATAATATAAAAGGAAGTGAGCATGTGATCTCAAAAGAAATAGTCCAAAGTCGAGACTCACGCACCATCTTAATTAACAATATGTCGAAAGAAGATCAAGAATATTTGAGAGAAAAATATCAATTGACGACTGAAATGTTAATTTATGCGAAAGACCTTCGTGAAAGAGCTCGTGTGGAATACGACCAACCTACTCAATCCTGGATTATGATTTATAATGCAGTTGCTGAGAATTTTTCAAGACCTGTTAGTCCGATTGCTATTGTTATTCGTGATAAAAACGTCTTTGTTTTTACTCGTACCGAAACGCAGTACATTCAAAACTACTTTTCAAAAGTAGATAATACTAAATTACATATTCCCCTAACACACCAGACAATTTGGGAAATGGTATTTAATGCGCTTTACCGCATCACAACTGATTTCTTTGACCAGATTGAAGAGTTAAATGCTCAACGTCAAGAACTTGAAACTGAAATCAGAAATAGCCCTAACAATGACCATATTTTTGAACTGGCTGACCTAACTAAGGCAATGGTTTATATGTTGACCAGTGCAAACTCTAATACAATGGCCATTGAAAGTTTCAAACTTTATAATAGACGATTAGGTATTTTAGATTTAAGTCAACTAGAATACGAACGTTTAGATGATGTGCTAATTGAAGCACGCCAAGCACAACAAATGGCTCAGCTAACTTCAGATATTACTAATAAAGTTGCTGATACCTATAACAATCTAATTGGTAATACAACTAATAACGTAATGCGATTTTTAACTATTTATTCCATAGTACTCACAATTCCAACAATTGTGACTGGATTTTATGGAATGAACGTTGATCTTCCATTAGCAGATTCGCCTTTTTCATGGGTGTTTGTTGTTTTAATTATGGTTGGTATTATTAGTTTCATGTGGTGGCAAATGAAAAAACATCACTTCTTTTAAAAAACACTTACAAGTCTACATTCGTGTAGGCTTTTTTGATACCTTCATGTTATACTGCCCCTACTAAAGACTTTCTAGGAGGAAATATGAAGAAAGAAAAAGAAACATTACAAGAAAAAGGGTTGAAAGGTGTACTTGACTTCTTTTTAGAGTGGACGCCTATTCAAATTATTACAATAATTTTCATCTTTATAATTGGCATTTGTGGCAAAAGGAAAAAACACAAAAAGCGCTAACCAAAAATTTTGAAGAGCTTTCATTTTACGGAGACCAGAATTAATTGTATTCTGAGTTTATTAAATTGAAAGTTCGGTGATAGTATGTTAATTGATAACTTACTTAATGTACTATTTTATAGAATGATAATATTGGCACCTTATTTGGTAATAGACTACATTTTAATAGTCATTTCATTGCCGTTTGTTTATCGAAAATTAAAGTTACTGAAGCAAGTTATACCGAAATTAACGGCTGCTGATACATTACGTTGACAAAGTTATAAAAAAAGTAAGAATAGTCTTATTATGGATGATGTTGCCATTATTAATACTTAAATGGCAAAATGCTTCTCGTGTCGCAAGGTTCATAACCATTATTTTATCGATTATTTTCTTAATAATACTACTAATTCTTTAAAAAAATAAAACCTAATCTCATCAGAGACTAGGTTTTATTTTTGTGGTTGATTTGCAATATATAATTGAACATCTAAATTATTCGCATATTGTAAATATAAGTCAGTATCTTTATCACTTGGAAACGGTAACATACCTGCTAATTCCAAATTATTACCTGCAATAATTAAATCAGCACTGTTTTGAACGTTTGTTAGTGCTGGAATTTGACGTAAATGTGTCGATTTTTCTCGAACAAATTGTCTAAATTCAAGATAGCGTTCGTTATTTCCGTCATTCTTTAATAGTTTACTTAATGCATTTTTAGTATCAATATAAATAAACTGCTGGGTTGGGAACTGAGATTTAGTAATTTTCTCAGAACTACCTGTAATAATTGATATTTCATAATCATAGCCAGGATATCTCTTACTCATATCGTCTGAGATACTTTGAGCCAGATTAAGATATTCAGGTTTCACCCTAGCAGACTCTTTAATATAGTTGTTGTCAGTATTAGCAACTGCTTCTTTAACTTTTATTGGTCCACTCTGATAAACTGTGAAATCATGATCTCCTCTACTCGCCTCTGCATTTTTTTGAAAAACTGTTACATAGAAAGTTAAGATGACTACAAGAGCTACTATTATTGGAATAACTACCTTAAGCTGTTTCTTTTTCACTATTAAACTCCCCCCCAATTTTTTTTGGAGTATAGCATTCCTGTAATAGTGAAGGCAATTAGGCTGTTAAAAGTTAAGACTATTTTAATTCTTCGCGTAAAATACCATATTTAACCGAATCATAATAACAACCATTTAAGTATCTTACTTTTCGAATAACTGCCTCTTTTGTCATCCCACATTTTTCGCCCAGCTTTTGCATACCCTTATTTCCTGACCATGTGGTGAATCCAATATGAGGCAAATAGTCAAAATGATTAAATTGGATTCTTATCCAATTTAGCAAAGCCAGTTTTCCAATGCCCTGTCCCCATAATGTTGAATCATAGATTGAAATACCGACTTCTAGCCATTGTTTTAAATGACTATCAACCCAATAAGACATAACCAAGCCACTAACTCTACCATCGACTTTAATAAGCATGGCCATTGGACTATCTACTAAAGACTTTCCAAAGCCCATTGAGAATTCCTCAAAAGTTTGGATAGGATCATTAAAATACGGCCCATTCCATTTCATCCATTCTAAATCTGCTTTTGAACCAAAACTAACTTCCCACAATGGGATAAGATCTTCTTTTGTAATATTTTTTAATGTCACATTGTATTTCATTTAGTCTCCTTTTTAACGTTCTGCTAGTGTCAATTTCATGTGCTTTAAAATGTGTTGAGCCAATAAAACCATGATTAATGATAGTGTAATAGAAATCACTATTGCTTTGATATCAAAAATTCCAAATGCAATACTTCTCAATGCCCCTAATTGATAAGTTACAGGGTTAATTGCTGAAATAAATTTGATTAAAATTGGTGAATTATCTGATAGAACATATAATGTCGGTGCGGCATAAGAAATGGGTGTGAAAATTAATGTCATCACCAAATCACGCTTTTGATAATTTGATATTTTGGTGCTTAATAAAATTCCTAGTGCTGACCAAAACATCACAAGAAGATAGCAAATAGTACAGCTAATAAAAACAACATCGTATTATAAATACCACCAGTAATCAGCCCTAAGATTAATAATATTCCACATTGAAAAATAAATCCTAGTGACGGGAAAAAGTTCATACCAGTCAAATAGTGCCAAGGTTGAACCCCATTCATAAATTTAATAGCTAATAAGCCAAACTGTTTATCAACTGATGCGCGATACATGGCCTGTGACATTTGTGTTGTCATAAAAAACGATAATATCCCAATAAGTGCATACTGTGCATATGAAACAGTCACGTTTTGGTAAGATACCGAATTAATGCTTAAGCCTAATGCTGAGACTAATAACCCATACAGCATTAAAGGTTGCATAAACATAGATAATAGAAGGCCTTTGTTTGTTCGAAAAGCCTTCCATTCGTTACTCGCAACAATCCAGATTGATCTAATGCCTAATGAGTGATGCCTAAAATTCATTGGATTTATTTCACTTCACGCTCCTTTAGATATTTCTCTCTTAAGTTCAAATTTGAATCGGCAAGAAATGCTGAGATAGTCCCAAAAAAATCGTTGTTGTCCACTATCAATGAACAAGATTTTATCGCTATACTTATCTAGCAATGTCAAATCATGTGAGGAAGTCAGTATTGTTCGCCCCTCTTTTGCCTTTTGACTCAAAAATGTGAATAAACTTTCTGCTGTTTCAACATCTAGCCCCGTTGTGGGTTCATCCAATAGATAAATATCTGGATCTCGAGCAATTTCTCGAGCAATTTGAACCCGCTGTTGCTGTCCACCAGATAAATGATCTACAGGTTCTTTTCTTAGTTGATAAATATCAAGTAGCTTCAGTGCCTCCTCTGATTTTTTAGTTGCCTCTGCTCTTGTGAATCCCGCGAGTAAAGGCCCCAACATGACGTTGTCATAAGCCGTTGTATACCAATCCATTAGCTGACTTTGAGGACTAAATCCAATATGGTTCATAGGATTCGCTTTTGCTTGTAACTCACCCTCCCAGTTCAATTCACCAGAAATAACCGGCAAAATACCAATTAGTGAATTAAGCAAGGTAGATTTACCAGCGCCATTAGACCCAACTAACGCAACAAAGTCGCCTTCTACCAAGCTAAAATTCAATCGGTTGACCACTTCTTTTTGACCATAACCAATTACTAAATTGTTTGTGTTTATCCTCAATCATTTCCTCCTTGATTACTAAAGATAACTAGATATTAACATTAAAAAAAGATTAAGTAAATATTAATTTTATTAATCAAAAAACCTCTAACAAAACTGTTAGAGGTTTTTTCAAAATTTTACCAACTTGCTAGTGCTTTTTTTAAATTGTTTTGATAGTTAGCATCTTTGAATGGCACGTTAGCTTTACCAAAATCAGTATTGTTTAAAGCATTACGAGCGGCTGGGGTTAGGTCATCCCATCCAATCAAGGGCTGACTCCCGCCAATTTGACCATTAGATGGTGACAGTGAATGGTCAACAAATTTAGGAACTGGTTTCATATTGTCATAACCAACTAATGGCGTTGTTCCATTGAAAGTCTTGCCACTATAACCATAGCTAGTATAACCACCATGTGCTGAATATGATACTTTCAATACTTTAGGACTCTTGTTAGCTGGATTGTCTAACCAGACAACGATGTTTTCCCAATCATGGCGATGTCCACCGATACGTGAATCGGGTTCATCTTTAGGGAAGTACCAAGAGTACATGATTGCCCATTTACCTTGATACCATCCTGAACGAGCATAGACTTGCCCTGTGCTTTTACTTGCGTTACCACTAGGGGTACCAGAAGCTTGTAACCCCCCGCTAGTATTTCCTGCAGCATCAACTGCTGGGAAAGGGACTGCACCACTATAAACTTTTAGGACAGGTTTATATTTCTTTTCAATTTGTTCTGTTAGGTTCGATGGATTAGTCTCTTTGAATCCCACAACCTTGTTATGATCAATCACTGCAGCTGAAGTTGATTGAGATGGATGATTAACTGCAGATACACTAAGTCCCAATGCCACCGCTGACAAAACTGTTACAACTTTTTTATTCATTGATTTCTCCTCCTTATTACTAATTAGATAGTCTATCATATTTATTTAATAATTTTAAGAGACTACCTAATTAAAAAAGCAGGACTTTTTAAGTCCTGCTTTGCTCTAGCTATTTTTATCTTAATGTGACACTACCTTGTATATGACCTGCTCCAATCATATTTTGAAAATTATCGCCTGCTGCCATTATCTTATCTCCTGATATACCAGCTACTTTTAAAGTCGGTGTTAGATAAGCAGCTAGTGATCTTGAAGTTAGTGAAAGTGAACCATATGAATCAGCACCATTAAGAGTATCAAAAAAATAATCATAAGTTCCCAAATCATGAAAGGCTGTTCTTAAAATATTTAGCGTTTCAATGTTGTGCCCGTCTACAACAACACTATAATTAACAACCCTAATTGTAATATCACTTCGTGTATTACTGAACCCAATGCCTGCGTTTTCTAGGTTAGTTTGCGGTACATTTAAAGAGATTGTTGCACCATTATATTGAGCTAGTAATTGTTTCATATAATTTTGGTACGTGCTATCTGACAAGTTTTGTTTATCTAAAGTCATTACTGACTTAGATAGATTGTTAAATTTGTCATTAATTTGCGTAATAATTAAAGGTTTTGTTGCTATGAAGTTTGTGTTTCCAATATTATGTTCAATTAAGTGATTTGTTTCTGTGGTATCAGCTTGTACTGATGATTGGTTTATTACCGATAATCCAATCCCACCTAATGCAAGGAAACCTGTTGTGAGTACAGCTACTTTTTTCAAATTCATTATTAAAATCCCCCTATGTGAATAATCCAACTTTTGTGTATACCGTAGCACAAACCCAGTAAGCATTCTAGTTTTGACCCCAATTAATGTCAAATTTTAAATAGAATCAAAAAAAGCAAGCTTATTAGCTTGCTTTAAAATGAATAATCAGGATACAAAAAAAGAGCCTGTAAGGCTCTTTTTTAATTATTTTTGGATGTTAACTGCTTGAGGACCGCGGTCACTTTGTTCGATATCGAAAGTAACTTTTTGTCCTTCGTCTAAAGTTTTGAATCCATCTGATTGAATAGCTGAGAAGTGAGCGAACACATCTTCACCATTTTCTTGAGTGATAAAACCAAAACCTTTGTCTGCGTTAAACCATTTAACTGTTCCGTTAACCATATATAATTTCCTCCTGTTGCATATTTAAATATGCGATTTGTTGCAATGAATATTTGATAAGCAAAAGTAAAAATTATAGATATGTATAACATCACAGTTCACGTTTCAAAATCAATTACATACGTAGTATAACACGAAAAATAGACCAATGCTATAGTTTTTTGTTTTTTATTGTTAAAAATTGAAAGTAGCCTATTAATTGTATTGTGTCGTGTTATTATAAGTCTTTCTATTCAAAATGTATTACTGAAACAACATATCAAATCAACGATTATTTTATTTTTTGTTAATAAAAAATTAATATCAATATGTTAGTATGCCTTTTATAACATCTATTTTTAGGAGGGATTTTTTGAGAACTTACATGATTATCAACAAATTGTTAATAGCAAATGCAGCAATTGGTATTTTGTTTTGTATACCTACCCCGTTTTTTGCAAATATCTTTAATCCACTAGGATTGCTTGATGTTGTAACTGTTTTTATATCAGTTTTTATTCTGGTAAAAGCATTTAAAGATCCTTATATCAAAAAAACTAGTTCAATCTTGATGATTTTAGCAACCGTTGTTAACTGTATAGCTATTTTTCATGATATTCATGATTCCTTGCAAGTCCATACAGGTGACCTAGATTCTTTAATCATTGGAATGGAACTCTTATTTTTACAATGTATTTCAATGGCTCTAAGATTATTTGGAATTGTTGCTGTATTTTTTGAATATAGACGTCTTTCAAAATTGCCATAATACAAAAAAGAGCCTAATTAAATTTAGGCTCTTTTTATTTACTTACTAAAACTGCGCTGTACAATTTACGACTAAAAAGTTATTTATCTTTGTTAATTATAGTTATTAATCTTAATGTTGTCAGAAGTGCGTATGTTACGACGTAACTAACTATTACTAAGGCTATACCTAATCCACATACATAATGAATACTCTCATCTAAGGCATATTGCGTAATATAATTAGATAGCGCTTGAATACCTACTAAAAGATGAGCTAAAAACACGACACTTTTCATTATTACGTGATAAGACTTACTTTTTGGATAGTAAGTTCGAATATTTTTATTTAAATAAACTGTAGTCATTATCAAGATGATGGTGTTAATCGTATTATTATAGATTTTAAATAAAGTTAAATAGCCAAAGAATATAAAGATAATTTCGATATATAAAGCCCATTTAATTTTATCTTTAAATTTATTTTTAAGTTCTCTAGAATCCATAAATAATGGTTGACTATCATCTAATAAACAATCGGTTGAAATACAAAATATCTCTTCAATATGCTTTACTAACTGATAGTCTGGAATGCCGCGATTGTTTTCCCAAGCTGATATTGTTTTACGAGAAACATTTAACTTCTTAGCCAGCTGTTCTTGTGTTAGTGTATGATGCTTTCGTATATATTTTATTTTTTGACTAAATTCGACAATAAATACCCCCTACATAATATTTATCTCTCACAAAACATTATATATTAATTTAAATGAACCGGAAAGAATCATCATTGACAAATCAGACCAAGGTCTCTGAACAAAGCATTTTCACTTTGAATACGTCATACCATTCGCATACCCTTTAGAACGTAAAAATTTACAAGCAAAACAATAAGTTCTATCATTTGCAGTAAATCAATCTCTTTGGAGAAATCATTACATGAACTTAGTACAACTTATTATAACTATTCTATTGGTTGTTATTTTATTACCGAAAGACACGCAACAAATAAAGAATTTACGTCATAACATTGTTAAAAGAATGTCCCCTAAAGACCAGGAAATATTTACCGATTTCCGACAAAAATCTACTCATTTTGGAAAACAGATTGTATTATGCGTAATTGTACTTTGTGTGTTGATGGCTGTCATTACACCTTTTGTGCCAATTATGTTTAATGTTATCTCTATTTTAATTGCTGTACTGTTCATAATAATAGCTATTTTTTCTTTTGGTTATAACAAAACGTACCCTTTGCTTCTAAAATATGCACGAAGTGACGAGAAAAAGAAACTAAGATCAACACAAATAAGGAATATACTACTATTTATTGTGATAGATGCTAGTGCTTGGATTAGTGTCATTAGTCTCTATCTGCAATAGTACAAGTCTTTTTGTTCTCTTAGGCTAACTAGTTTTATTTACAAAGATTGAAAGGAAAATACGCATGCAATTTATATTTGGAGCGCTTTTCATACTCAGTATTTTTACAGCTTTTTGGAGTGATTGTACAAATTTACAAAAATGATGCAAAAGTACATAAAAGAATGAGTACAAATTTAGAAATTAACTTATGGGGCTCAGGTCTTTTATTTTCATTGATAGGAGTTACAGCTTCTACTGACACTAAAACACCACATACTCAATTAGTGTATTTTGTTTCTTTATTTTTCATAGCATCACTTGTTGCTTTAATTACTTATATTATAAAACTCCTGTTTGCTAAAAATAATTATAGATTTAAAAATCTAAATGTCAGAATAGCTGTGTCTACCTTGGCAACAATCATATCTTTCTTAGTGTTGTTAGTTTTTGCAACTATTCAAGTATTAGCATAGCAAATCGTTTTTATAGCCTCTTGCATACTTTGCCAAGTTGCCAATATTTGAGCATCTTGCTAGTCTGTTAGCAGAAAGGTGGAGTTAGAATGAAAAAGAAGTTAAAGGTGTTAGCTGCTTGTTCAGCAATTCTACAAGTGTTGGTTCTTATTTTTTCTATTAGTATGACAGTTTTAATGGGGTTAAGTGATCAGAATAAATTCACTATGTTTTCGTATGAAACTTTAAAACAGTGGTCTGACATATCACTTCCAATTCAAATGTCTTTGATGGCTATAACACTAGCTATTTGTACGTCTTTATCTCAAAAAGATAAAAAAGAGTCTAACTTTAGTTAGACTCTTTTTTATGCTGTATCCATTTCTTATAAGTGACTTATTTAATATAAAAAACAAACTTTCATGATTTTTCAGTAAAACACATTTTCAACAATATCGTTAAAAAACCTGTGTTAATAATATATAAAGGATTAATTTGAGTACTAGTAATCACAGCATTAAAAATCATAAATATTGAAAAAATCAGGCCAATAATTATGACAAATTTAGCAACTTTTTTCCCAGATAATATCATGAATCTTGCTCCTCCATTATCATTTAAGCTTGGGAAGGAACTTTCCCTTCTATCTCAAGCTAATTATAAGTGATATAAAACCAAAATAACATATCTTGCACTTTTTTTGTTGTTATTTGAATAAAGTCTATTTTTAATCTTTTATGAATACCTACAACAATTATCATTTAGTAAATTTGTAGATGGACTCATCGTTCTATTTTTAATATGAACAATTACGTTGATCGTGGCTTTTCTAACTCTTAAGCATTCATCTCAATTCTTCTATAACCGCAGTCACTATCGGGGTTGTCTATTGTTATTAACTTCTATTATTAACCCACACACTGATAATACCACTGTAAGAGACTCGAAAATATAAAACCAACTATTCAAAGAACTAACATATCCCTTTTGAAATAGTAGCAGATTAAAAATTATCATTATCAAAAATATTGATAAATATAAATATTTATCGTGAACACGTTGAAAAAATTTTCGAAATATAGGTCTAATTGTCCCATGTTTCAACACGCCAAAGCACGATACAAATACCGCACACCAAAGTAATATAGATAAAAATGTACCAGTACTGGGATTCAAATGGTTGATAAGTGCAAATCCAGCTAAAAGGTTTATAGCAGCAAAATAATATTTTTTATACATATCAAAATTCCCCTTTTCTCGATTAAAATCATCGAATAGTAACTACTTCTGATTAATCATCTCGTCAATCAACGACTTTACTTCTTTTCGTTTAAACACAATAAAAGTATATGAATTATTGTCAGTAGTTACCGTTATCATTTTAGAGATTTTAGGGTCTTCTGTGACAGTCACTATATCTGATGACTTGATGAACTGCACATCTCTATGAAAATTTAAGAAATGAGGTTTAAAAAACAATCCCTCTTCCGCTATCGTTAAAAAACCGCCCGCGTATTCATAACCTTCCGTTGAACTCGTTGCAAATTTATAAAATAGCTTTTTAATACCCTTCAAATTAGTTAAAGGCTCTCTTTTTGAATTCGCCCCTACTTTGAGTTTGACATTCAATTCTTCAATATTCATATCCTAACCCCCGCTATTCTTTTGTTCTGATTTTGCTTGTTTTTGCTTGATCTTTCTTTTATGACGTTCGTCTCCTGCTCCCCAAAAGCAAAGTGATCCGATTGCGATTGTACCGATCATTAAAAAGTCTTTTACTGCATAGCTGTTGGTTTTAACCATTAAAAATATACAAAAAACAGTGACTAAAGCTGGTAAAATCCCACCAAGCCAAAAGTATTTCGTATTAGTTAAAACATAGTATTCAAGTGCGATTATCCCGATAAAAATTGTAAAAAATAGTGGTTGTGCCATTGTTACTCCTTCTGCAAATAGATTGTGAGATGTGTCTAACATTATACATAGGATTAAACAATAATAAAAATCTTAATATTCGTTATGTTAAGATACCTATAAAAGACATTGGAGGATTTTAGTATGGATAAAAAATATTTGGAATGGGATTATGACTATAAAGAAAAGTTACTAGGTAAAAAGATATCTAACAATTCCATCAAGAATATACTACTTGCAAAAGATAAAGAAAACTATAGAGATAAGTACAGTGACTATGTAAAACATAAGCAAGCTAAAGGACATATTGAAAACTATTCAGAGGTTGATACCATTTTAAAAAAAGTTTTCAATATCGATGAAAAAATATTGCTTCACAAAGATATTATGAACTCTTTTTGGTACACTTATAAATTTTATCTACAACTAGAATACCCTGCTATTTTCAAACCTGGAGGAAATCTAAATAACAAATTACCTTTAACAAAACCCAAATCAAGTCAATTATCAAAAACTTATATCGGATATCCACCTCATACTACAGGAGGTAAAAGTCAGTACCTTAATCAAAAATATATTGAATATTATAATCAGTACTTTCAGTCTCTTCTCTCACCTTTTCAAAAAGAAATAAAAGAGGAACAATATCCCAAAATTTTATGGGTAGATTTTTTACGTAAAAATTTTGAAAAATTCAATAAAGTTCATGAAAATAAATACCTGAAAGATTTTGCAAAACTCACTCACACCATTGGAAACATAGTGATTGTTCCTAAAGGATTCAACTCGAACCGAGGTAACTATGACTACTGGGATTATGGACTATGTTATCTAAAAAAATCTTGGTATCCAACGACCTCTGGGTGGAAAAAAATCATTAAAGATAATTTTCTTGAAGAGTATGTATGTAATTCATGTGGTAGTGTTCAGCCATTATGGGAGAAGCATTTGAAATCGGGCAATTTACTACCCAAAAACACTAGTCAAATAGATTCATTTCTAATCACAGTTAATCAAAGAATTGAAAATCGTGGAAAAAGAATAATGAATACATATAATAAATTAATATCTCCCAAAACCAACTTATAAAAATACCATCTGTATCCTTTGGGATAACAGATGGTATTTTTTAACTTAATAAATAGTAAAAAGCTAGATGAATAGCAATTTGCCAACTTATATTTCCAGTAAATCTTCGTAAAGAAGATAACAATAAGGCAACTAATAATATAAATATCAAGCTAACAGGTTGCGTAAAGCCAAATTTTTGCCATATATAGATAACGTGCCCTGATGCAAATGCTAATGTTGTAAGTAATTGAGTAAGATTTTTAGAGAATATGCCATTCAACTTGCCATATAGCCAGCCAAAACTAACATAATTCTGCCACAAGACTGAACTAAACATCCAAAAAGCATACGTCACAACATGAAAAATCATCTTATAATGAAAAGGCAAAGTAGCTAAACTGATTAGTGTAATAGCTACTACTATTATTGCATTTCTTTTAGAAAGATTATTTAAAAAGTAAGATCTTGAATTTTTCCAGTCAAAAAATATAAAAGATAGAAATACTAAGAGCATAACTGCACTATTAATCCATACACTAACTTCATCACTTTGATTAAATAAGCCAGCCACTCCAAAGTTATAGCTAATCAATCCAGGTGTGAAAGCAAATAAAATAAGCCAGCCTACATAGTAGCCAATTGTTTTTACATAATTATTATTCATAAAATCCTCCAAGTAAGTATTACTCTAAGTGTATCTAAGTATGCAGGTGATATCAAATGAAAAGAAATTGTCAGACCTTAATAGATATGGACAAACTATTCTTGCTTTATACCTATCACCTTATAGCGTCCTGCATATTTTTCACTTTCCATGAAACCTCTAATCTTCTTACAATCTCTTAACTTGTTTAAAACAATCTCATTTTCACTACTTATTTCAATCGTATTATTAAAATAGTTTTTAGTTTGATTTTTTATTTTTTCAAACTTACTTGCTTCAGCAAAATCAAATTCTCTTAAAAGGTCACCAAGATAATCGATATTTACGTCATTAATTCGACTTAAAAATATTTGTTTACGTATACTTTTATCAATATCTTTAGATAGTGCTAACTTTTCTGGATGCGATATGTTAATACGTTTATCTTTTATGATAATTTGAGCAATGCTGGAGTCTTCATAGGTTTCTTTACTACTTGTAAAATATGAATCAGAATTAATAAAATCTATTATAGTTTGGTTAGTATCTTTCTGATGTTCAATATATTTAGAAACATTATTAACTGTTAAATAAACCTTATTGTGAAGAATCAAATCATCAAAAAATGTTTCTGCCCCACTAATTAAGTTTACTTTTGTTGATAAATGCTTAATCAGATATTTCTTGAGTTTAACATTCCCATTTTCTGATAATAATTTCTCTACTAAATTCTGGTTAGTTAATGCTTCTTTCCAATTATTCTTTAAAATTTCAGCAAAATTATCATCATTTTCAATATAAACTTCATGTTCTATAAATTCATCTTCTATGTAATTTATACTTTTTAGATTAAGCTTATATTCTAAATCTTTCAAATACCCGATTATATCGACACCATTCGATGAACTTTCATTAATATATTGCTCTATAAATTCTGTATTTGAATTTTTCGCTGTTCTAAGAATAGTTATAGCTTTATCTTTATCATTATTTAAACAATGCTCTAAAAAACTGTAATTCAAAATACTTGTATTTGTATAGTCATCCTCAATTAAATCTGATTTAATTTTAACGAAATCAGTTAGTTTAATGTTCATAGAACGAGCTTTATTAGGATACTTGCGTACATCAATCATAAACTGGGTATCTTGAGTAGATCCATAGTCATAATTAATAAACATTTCATAGTGTTCATCAATTCGTCCTGACTTAATCATTCTGTACAAAAACCACATTGCTTTTTCATCTTCTGATTCTTGTAAACCCTCTTCTTCTATTTTCGAATTTATTAATGATGAGGTAATGATATTTTTCATAACATTTGACTTTATATCATTTTTTAGCTTATCAATTTCATCTTTTAGAAGATTAGATTTATCAGTTTCCTTATCAAAACTTTTCTGTAATATTTTTAATTCTTCAGTATCGTCTTTCCCTTGCAGAATATCGGTATAATCAAGTGTTTGTGAACCGTAATCAGAACTACGGTATATAAATGTGTTGTTAGGATTTCGAATCAAATCCTCAGCTTCATAATAAGAATAAACGCCATAATCTGATAGCCATTGTTGAAAAAATTTAATGTTTTTTTCCTTATTAACATCTTTCAATTCTTTTTCTTTCTCATCAAGTAAACTTTTCAAATCTGTTATACCTTGAAGCTTCAAATCAAATACTGTATATAATAGTCCCTGCCTTTTTTTTGCTTTTTCAAAATCATCCGGAAATAGATTTTTATAAACTATAAGTGGCAGTAGTTTTTCTTT
This sequence comes from Holzapfeliella sp. JNUCC 80, assembly GCF_053667655.1. NCBI lineage: Bacteria > Bacillati > Bacillota > Bacilli > Lactobacillales > Lactobacillaceae > Holzapfeliella > Holzapfeliella sp. JNUCC 80. The sequence continues at coordinate 612,851 of NZ_CM132205.1, forward strand.
ATCTTCCGAATTCAATTCCTCTTTATAGATAACAAATTCATTATAAATATTTGTCAAAAGTCTGTTGTCCTGAATATAATAACCTAACTCTCGTAGTAATTTTTTGTCAATTTTATAACCCTTAAGTAGTTTCTTCATTTGTTCATATGAATTATAAGCATTTACATGTGGAATGACAGGTATAATCAAATCAAAAAATTTTGTTCTATCAATATTCTTTTGAAACAAGTCATCTTTAATAGGATACAAAAAAACAAAGTTTGATTGGTTTTTATTTATTTTAGAATTTTGAGAAAGTTTATTATTAATTTTAATATTTAACTCTCTCAATTTTTCAAATATATTAATTTGTTCAAACCGATCCAAATCTTCAATAACTAAAATATGCTTACCTGATTTTTCCAATAGGTAAATAATTTCATCTGCATATTTTTCAAATAACTCATCGGGTTGTTTCATTATCTCCGTTTCAACGTTTTGAAACTTCAAATTCAACTTTTTAATGGGTAGATACTTTAAAACTGAAGTTACATTCCAAAATAAAAATCCAGCAGTAGCTACATACCTTAGTAATTTAAGCCAGAAATCTGGCACATTAACTAAATAAGTTAAAAGACATAAAATCTCAATAGCAAATAAGCTTCTTTGTAGCCTATTGATTTCTCTTTTAACCTTAAAACTAGTCAATGGAATCCTTTTTGTAGGAATTTGATATAAAATTTGATTAATTATATTTTTTTCAATATTTTTAGTAATCTCTTCTGTATTGTCACTACTAAAATTAGCTAATGATATTTTTAAAACATCATTCTGCTTATTATGCTTGAAATAAGTTGATATTATTGAGCTTTTCCCACTTCCATAGTTACCAGACAAAGCAATGTTATAAACACTTCCATCTTTAAGAGCTCTATTTAAATGATGTTTATAGTTTTCAATGTTATCTGCATCATCAACAGGTACTAAAGGAATTAGTTTTGATTTATCTTTTTCCATCATTTTTCTCTCCTCCAAAAATCTATATATTATAGAGTATCATATTTAAACAAAAAAACAGCAGCCCACTCATCTGAGTAGACTGCTGCTTTTTTGTTATCTTTTAGCCCAAAATTGGAATAAATCGGTTCTTAAACGGCCGTTATATAGCTTACGGCGTTTGGTTGCTTTTTGATCATAGAACTTCTCAAAACTTAAGTCACTTGTCAAAATGTATTTGCTCCAGTGAGTTAATGGATTAAAGACTTGTCCCATTTCTTTGTAAAGCTTACGAACACTTTCAATTTCTTTCATACGCACACCATATGGTGGGTTAGCAATAATGATTCCTTCTTCAACATCTGTCTTGAAGTCTTTAACAGCACGTTGTTTGAATACAATATCATGTAATACACCTGCATCGTAGGCATTAAGCTTTGCAATTTCAATCATTTCTTGATTAATATCGAAGGCTTCAATCTGAAGTTTAATATCTCGATCAATTGCTTCCTCAGCTTCAACAAGCGCTTTTTCAAGTAAAGTATTATCGAACCAGTCAAACTGTTCATAAGCAAACTCACGTTTCATACCTGGTGCAATATTACGTGCTTTCATCGCTGCTTCAATTGGAATTGTTCCAGAACCAGTCATAGGATCAACTAACAATTGAGAACCATCGTACTTTGTTAGACCCAGTAGCCCTGCTACAAAGTTTTCTTTCAATGGTGCTTCCCCATGCTCAGTACGGTAGCCACGCTTGAATAAACTAGCCCCTGTTGTATCTAAAGATACTCTAGCAACATCTTTTGTAATTGTAATATCAAGCGGGTATGTTGCCCCGTTTTCTAGCAAGACACCACGTCTGTGATATTGTTCTGCCATTTTGTTAACGATGGCTTTTTTGGTAATAGATTGAATACTAGGTTCGTGGTGTAACTTTGAACGCACACTCTTACCTTGTACAGGAAATGCGCCATCAACTGGAATTAGTTCCGCCCAATCAATTGCATTAACTTCATCATATAGTGTCTCAAAAGACGTTACTTTAAATTCTTTAATTAAAATTTTGACACGGTCAGCCACACGTAACCATAAGTTGGTTTTTACGATATCTTCTTGATCACCTTCGAAGAAGACACGACCGTTTTCTGTTTCGACTTCATAACCTAAGTCTTGTAATTCTTGTTTAACTAATGATTCAAAACCACTAGCCATAGTTGCAAATAACTTGTAACTCATTTCTTAACATCCTTACTTTTTCAAAAAAAAAGTTGAGCACTAAGCCCAACTTATTATCCTATGTAAATTTCTATAAGCCACGTTCTGTTCCAGTATCTCTAGGAAAAATACCTTCAGCAATCATCTATCTGTATTTCTACCTTCATTTTTAGTTCATTTCCTTAAATGAAGCGCCCCTACCAATGTTTGGGTTGCTCGCTCGCGGGGTTTACCTCGTTCCACCAATAAAGTTTCCAATATTGCTACGTCACTGTGGCACTTTCAAGCTAGTCATGCATAGTCAAAGACCTTAGCACTTTAACTGCCGTAACTTCAAAAGAAGTCCCAGGGCTTCTTGGGCCAAGCACGAACACTACAAGCATCTCAGCCTGTGCGGGCGTGGACTTTCCTCAGCAATCATAAAGATTACCGCGATTGCTCAAAACCTACATCTTATATCATACCATAATTTAGTATGAATTGTCAGAAAAACTGTGATTTTCTTGACTTTGTTGCTGTTGTAATTGGTAAACTTGACTTTCCAATTTACTTAAACGTTTCAAAATATCAAAGTTAGTTGAAGCTGGTGTTTCAAGTCCATCGCTATAACTGTTTTCACGGTTTTTGGCTTCTAATTCTGATTTTTGTGTTTGAAGCTGTTCGATTTTTTGTGTTAAAGCATCAATTTTTTGGTTATAAACTTGATAGTCTTCAATAATTTTATCTAAGAAATCATTAACTTCATCACTATCATAACCTTTTCTAGCTTGACTAAATTGCTTTTCTAAAATGTCATATACTGAGAATTGAATACCTTCATAACGTGCTTTATTTTTATCTTCCACAGTCTAACCTCCTATAAATTAAGCTTGATCAGCCGCATCTTGTAAATCATAAAAATCAATTAATTCTAGTTCGTAATCATGTTGATTTTGATAACTTTTGATAGCTTCATAATCATAGCTTGGTTTTCCCGGATACTCAGGGTCATAGACTAACAACGCCTTATCAGTATGTTCCAAAATAAACTTTTGATAAGCTTTCAGTTGATAAGGCCCTTGATACTTATTATTGGTTGTTGCTTTACAAAAATCAACCCTATTTTTTAAATTTGAAAGTCCTTCTTGTTTTTTTTCGTTCCATTTTGATCCAAAATCTTGATATGGCAAAAGCATGGCCGTTTTGATATTATAGTCTTCCCCTAGGGCTATGGCTACTGATAACGCTAATTGTTCGATTCCAAGTTGCCCGCCTGTGATTACCCATACTAGTTCATGATTTTCTGCTAGATTAATGAGACGTTGTTTGATAACATCTTTGATAATCTTAGCTTTAGGATCATCTTCTTTAAAGAGGTTGAGTTCAAAACCTCGATATCCTGTTAGCCAAATTCTCATTTTGTCCTCCACTATTTGTAATTTTTAAATTTGTTTGTTTATTGATATAATGCAATAAGGAGCGTGATAGAAACATGATCAACTACCCCAATGGTGGCGGTGGCCCCTCTTCGATTTCTAAAGATAATGGCACAAATGCTTTCTCGTTTTCAAAACGTGGAATGTCTTTAGAGCAAGAGATTAATGACAGCAATGATTACTACCTTCACAAAGGTATTGCTGTCATTCACAAAAAACCTACCCCCATCCAGATAGTCAATGTTGACTATCCTAAACGTAGTCGAGCAGTTATTAAAGAAGCTTACTTTAGACAGGCTTCTACTACTGATTACAATGGTGTCTATAACGGGTACTATGTTGACTTTGAGGCTAAAGAGACTCGCAATAAGACCTCTTTTCCCCTCAAAAATTTTCATCAACATCAAATCACACACTTTGAGAATTGTTTATCTCAAAAAGGTATTTGTTTTGTGATTATTAAGTTTGCCAGTTTAAACCGATACTTTTCCTACCCTGCTTCAAGATTAATCAAACACTGGTATAATCAAGAAGCAAGTCGTAAATCTATTAAATTAGATGAAGTTGTAGATTATGGTATTGAGTTTTATCCTGGATTTCGGCCAACATTGCCTTATTTGGAAACTATTAATAATTTAATACAGAGGATTGAATATGACAAATAATAAAGAATTGAAACGTAAACGCGCACCTCAACAAAAGCCTAAAAAAGCGAAGAAAAAATCTCGTCTATGGGTTAGAATCGTCAAATGGTTCTTAATGATTGTAACGTTTTTCTTTGTTTGTGGTATTGGACTATTTGCTTTTTACGCAAAAGACGCCCCTACTATCACACAAGATAAACTACAAGCTGGTGGATCAACACAGATTTACGATAGAAACGGGACTTTTGTTAGAAGTATTGGAACACAAGAACGTGATTACGTTACCAACGATAATATTCCTCAAACTATGAAAGACGCAATTGTTTCAATTGAGGATAGAAGATTCTATCAACAGTCTTTAGGTATTGACCCTATTCGTATTGTAACGAGTGCTTTAGGTAATATCAAAAGCGGTAGTACAACATCGGGTGGTAGTACAATTACCCAACAATTAGTAAAACTGACTGTTTTTTCTACTAGTTCAGATCAAAGAACATTGAGTCGTAAAGCTCAAGAAGCTTGGTTAGCAATGCAAGTAGAACGCGAGTATTCTAAAGATCAAATCTTAGAGTTCTACCTCAATAAAGTTTACATGAACTACGGTAACTACGGTGTTGGAACTGGTGCCAAGTATTACTATGGTAAAGAATTGAATCAGTTAAGTTTACCTCAGATTGCTTTAATGGCAGCTATGCCTAATGCCCCTACTTCTTATGACCCATATGTTTATCCTGATAATGCATTAAGACGTCGTAACTTGGTATTAAGCGAAATGCTTGAAAACCAAAAGATTACACAAGATCAATATCAGCAAGCAGTTGATACCCCGATTACTGACGGTTTAGTTGACCAAAACAGTCATAAAACCCAGGATTCAAATAACGCTATTACAGATGCTTATATTAAAGAAGCTTTAACAGAAGCTCAAAAATTGAATTATAATCCCTATCAAGATAATTTAAAAATCACTTTAAATATGGATTATGACGCTCAAAAGAGACTTTATAATCTAGCTAATAATGGGACTGTTTCATTTAATAATTCTGGTTCAAGCAAAGGTCTTCTACAAGTTGGTGCAACGGTTATTGATCCTAATACGGGTGGTATCGTCGCAATGATTGGTGGACGTAATCAAGATAACGTTCAGTTTGGTTACAACCGTGCTGTTCAACAAACACGTAGTACAGGTTCTACAATTAAACCCCTACTTGATTATGCACCTGCAATCGAATACCTTAACTGGTCAACAGCTAAGTATTTAGACGATAGCAAATATGTTTACCCTGGGACTAATGTTCAATTATATGACTGGGACTTGCAATATATGGGACTAATCAGCATGCGTACTGCTCTAGTTCAATCACGTAATGTACCTGCTGTTAAAACACTTCAAGAAGTTGGGCTTTCAAAAGCTAGTGAGTTCGTTAAGGCAATGGGAATAGATATTGATAAAAGTTCAGGTCTTTCTGTTGGTATCGGAGCAGATATCTCATCTCTTCAACTTGCTGCTGGTTACGCAACTTTAGCTAATGGTGGTACTTATTACCAACCAACTTATATCCAAAAAATCGAAACAGCTGACGGAAACATGGAAACGTTTGGTAGCACCGGTACCCGTGTCATGAAAGACTCAACAGCCTACATGATTACAGATATGCTAAAAGGTGTTATTCAACCCGGACAGTTCGGATCAAGCGCTTATATTTCAGGATTACCTCAAGCAGGTAAAACTGGTACGGTTCAATATTCTCAAGAAGAGTTAGCTAAATATCCAAGTTACGCTTCAACCCCCAAAGATTCATGGTTCTCTGGATACAGCAAGAACTATGTAATGAGTGTTTGGACAGGATATGACAATATTGGTGATGGTACAATTAGAGGAACCGAAAGTAATTCTGCTCAACTATTATACCGTTACATGATGCAATATCTGAGTCAGGATGTTTCTAACTCAGACTGGAAACAACCTAGTTCTGTAGAACGTGTTGGCTCTGGACTTTATGTCAAAGGCTATGCTCCGCAAGTGACAGAAACGCCTTCTACCAGCTACTCAACCAGACAATCATCGTCACAACATAGCGACTCTTCAGAATCTTCTGAAAGTTCAGCTAGTCATTCATCTTCAAGCAGTAGTCGTAATAACGACAATAACAATACTAACCAAGATAATAATGATGTGACATCTCCTCAATCACGCGAGGAAGAAAAAACTGATACCAATAACCGTAATGATAATCAAAACAATACGGGACAATAATAAAAAAGCCATAGAGAATTTATTCTCTATGGCTTTTTCTTATCTAAAAATTGATACGGATCTAAATCTTTGTATTTTGCGGGTAAATCGTTTCGACCAAATGTGATTAAAGCTAAGTGCATTGCTATCCAGTCTTTTTGAGGAACTACCTTTTCCAGATAAGCTTCCACCTGCAGAGGTGTTGCTTTTTTTGGCACCATTTTGAATTGTTTAGCAATTCTTTCTACATGCGTATCTACGGCAATTGCCGGTACTTGATAAATTTCAGCTAAAAACACATTTGCAGTCTTAATTCCTATTCCTGGTAACTTCAGCAATTCTTTTTTAGTCTTAGGAACCTGACCATCAAATTGTTCTAGTAGCATGTATGACAAATTATAAATATTTTTAGCTTTATTACGATACAAGCCTAGCTTCTTTATCTTATTTTCAATATTAGCTACCGTCAATTTCTTAACATCTGCAGGCTCCTTCAATATTGAAAACAAATCGGGTGCGATTTTGTTAACCGCATTGTCAGTAGTTTGTGCACTCAACATGACTGCAATTAAAAATTCAAAAGGACTGTGATAATCAAGAGTTGCTTTTTGAATAGGATACTTAGCTAGTATTTTACTTAAAACAACCTTTGCCTCTTTTTGACTTAAATAAGACAAAACTCAACGACTTCCTTCCCCTGAATTACTGTGCTTGTTTATACCAAACATAAGCACCATATAATGAATTAACAAGCATCACAACTTGTAGAACTAACATGCTGACAGTTGAAGATGAATCCGTTTGTGCCAATTGAATTGACCAGATAATCACATTCAATGCATTAATGATGATCCAAACAATCCATTGGGATTTGTAGCCATAAGTCATTAATAATTGTGCAACAAGCGCTAGTGGCAACAATGCAGCATCTAACCAAACTTGATTACCACCTAGTTGGTAGGATGTGTAAACAATAAATAAGTAAACTGCAATCGTCACAACAATCATAATAGCTGCCATCGTTTTATTAATGGATTTTGATTCGACGAAGTCGCTTTGACGTTGAGTTTTTGACTTTTGCCACTCAATAATGCCGATAAATTGCATCACAAAGTAATATAACTGACTTGCAATATCACCGAATAATCGGTTCTCAAAGGCAATAATTAACCAAACTAATGCTGCCAAAATTCCCCAAAGGTAGTTGGTGATGAACCCTCTATCAATCAAGATTAAGTTAAGTGCTGTTGCAATTGAACAAATCAATGTGATAATCCCCATCGTTGTTCCTAATCCACCACTTAAAACAGAAGATATGATCGTAGCTAAAAGCATCAAAACTAATAACCCATATTCTTTAGTTGTCAAAGCCCCTAACTCTTTTAAGTTATCTTTGAAAGAAAAAACCGTTTTAGAGCCTTCTTTCAAGTAATGCAGTTGCTGATGGAACCATTGTTTATTCTTCATAGTGAACGCCTCATTTTATCTCCTCTAAATATAATAAACAGTTTACAAAACTATTTTACTAATTATTAAAACATAAAACGACGGTTTTTTGGTATCTTAACTCTTCTAAAATTTTTCTTGGTAGTGTTTAACTTGCTGAGGGGTCTTTAAATTCATTTTTTGCCAGTTTAACAAGATTTTATCAATGTACTTGAAATTATATACCTGTGCTAGAACAGACTCTCTCAACGCTAAAATAACGACCTCTTGGTTGTACCCGTCTTCCAGTAACCAAGACTGAATCATTTCACGTTCAATTGGCGATAGTAAGCGACCAAACTCAATTTCAAATTGGCGCATAACATAAGACAAACCATCTTGATTATCTGATTCCATTAAGACTTCTTCTGTTTCAGACTCACTTTCACAAACATAATTATCGATGTAATCGACAAGATTTTCATATAATTTATCCAACCGATATTGTGTTTCAATTTTATTAACTGAATCAGTAGTTTGAATAATTTCGATTAAATCTTTACTAATTAAACTCTGAAGTACCTGCCCAACATCATGCGCGCTTAAATTGGTATGTTGTTGAATGTCGTTATTGCTTGGGAAAAAATTGCCATTTTGGCGATATTTTTCAAGCTGTAATAGCACTATTAGTTCTAAATCAGTGACATTGATTTTGCTGTAATAGTTCAAAAGCGCTTGACTAATTGAACTAAATCCTTGCTGATATAGCAGCAAACTTTTATTCTCCATAACTTCTCTCCTACTCAACTAAAAAACCGAATCCATCAGGATTCAGTTTTTAAATGTTATCGATATAACTGACTTCTCCGCCATCATCGAAAGAATATAAAATATAGCCCCATAAATTGTCGCTATTTTTAAAGGTAATTTCCCATACAGGTTCATTATGATACCAACCTAAGTTAACCTTTTCAATAGTCCGATTGGGGTGATTAGCTTTAAAGGTATTAATGATATCTTCCTTTGATTTTCCTTCATCACTTTTGTACAAGTGTGCAGCTTTTTCATCAGGTAAGTAAATCATATAATAACCTACTTGTTTGTCGTCTTTACCACTAACAGCTAAAGACTTAACATCTCTGGATAGCTGATAATACTCGTCAATTGTTTTAATGGGTGTTTTTTCGTAAACAATATCAGCTACTTGTGACTGTTCAACGCGGTTAACATGCGTCGCTGAAATATAAATTAATGATACGCCCAATGTTATAAAAACGAAAAAGCCGATGCAAATTGCGATTATCTTTTTCATTGGTTCCCTCTATTACTTACTTGATTTAAATAGTTTATTAGTTCACCCTTGTTGAAAAACTTAATAGGTAGTTTAGGCAAACTTTTTTGAAATAGTGTGGCATAAGGTGACTCGTGAAAACGAGGATCTAATACCACAAATGTTCCCTTGCTATTTTCTTTTCTCACTAAACGTCCAAAACCTTGTTGGAATCTAATTAAAGCCCGTGGCAAAGTGTCTTCCTTAAATGGATTGGTCAAATTATTCTGACGTAATTTAACATCGGCACGATCAGGTGACTCAAAAGGCAACTGTGTGACGATAACCATATCGTGTTGAACATCCTTAAAGTCGACCCCTTCCCAGTAACTATTAGCACCTAGCAAGATAGAATTAGTTGCAATTGTGTAACGTTTAGATATTTTTTCATTAGAGCCTGTGACTCCTTGAGCCAGCACTTCATAATCACTCAATCGCTCATCACCTAGTATATGGTAATACACTTCTTTAATGTTTTCTAAGTTTGTGAACAAGAGTAATACATGCTGACTATCACTAGATGAAATAATATCTGGGATAAGTTCACTAATGTTTTCTAAGTAGTGTTCATCATTTGGATTTTTAATCCCATCTAAATCACTCGTGCCAACTACTTTAACATTGTCTCGATAACGTCCGGTTATTTTAGCAACATAAGTCTGAACATCTTTTTCATTATAACCTAGTGAATTCAAGGTATATGTGAAGTCATCTTGCTGTTTTAAAGTAGCACTGATAAATAAAGGTCGATTGAAATGTTTTAAAATGTTTTGGATTGGGTCAACTGGATCAATAAGTAACCATCGCAAATTAACAGCTAGTGGATCATCTACTTTAGAACTTTGTAACACAAATCCCAAATCATTTAAGTTGTCTTCTTTATTAATTTCTTCACTTAGGCTGTAGCATTTTTGTAAGTAAGTCTCGATAGTCACTAGTTGATTATCTAGCTCCTCGATCGTCTCCCACTCATTTTTAAGCAAGCGTCGGCGTTGATGATTAAGTTGTGTTACTAATCCAAGTAATTGCTTTCTGGAAGATTCCAGCTGTCCTTGCAATCTTGCCAAGTAGCCTTGGGCAATAGCTTTATCTGGAAACAAATCATTGCCATTAATTGCAAAATCAGTTTGTTTTAAACTTCGATAAACTGGAACACCCGCTGCCTTAATTCCTTCAAATAAGAAACGTTGAAAGTCGTTAATAACTTTAATTAACTTATCTAAAGTGGCATGTGTTTGTTTAATTTCTTTAGACATGAACAAATCTTGTTTGAATCCGTTAATTAACCCAATTTGCTTGTTAGTTAAAAGCGACTGGATATGTGCTAAAAATCCCCAGAAGCTTTCAAATTGGAACCCGTCAGACAATGATTGTGTGGTGTTTTCGGCAAATCGATGAGCTTCATCAACAACCAGTAGCGGATCTTGACCCCAGACCATGTCATCAGAATGGTTCACCAGATAAGCATGGTTTGTGACTAATACATCAGCTTGTTCTTGGCGTTCACGAGCCAAATTAAAGAAGTCATAGTCACTAAATCGCGTGGCATTACGAGCATCACCTGGATGGCGAATGACATTGAATAATAAATCTTGATAATTTGTTAGCTGAAGCTCACTTAAATCACCCGTATCAGTTTGAAGCAACCATACAAGAATTCTAAGTTGTAAAGTCAAGGTATAGTTGGTCTGATTATTTTTTGATAGTGTTTGATAAAAAGCATCTAAATCTAAATAATAGCGTGAACTTTTAACAATTTCGGCATTAAACTGCGTTTTTAACACACGATTAAGTTGTGGTACCTCTGTTTGAACAATTTGATTTTGCAAAATAGTCGTTGGTGTTGCAATAACAAGTTTTTGCATTGGTGACAATTTATGCGCATAACTAAACAAGTATGCAAAAGTCTTTCCACTGCCATTAGGTGCCTCAACAAACAAGGGCTTATGTCTATTTTTTATCTGCAAGAAGTCATGAATACGGTTCATCATATTGACTTGAGACCGTCTAAATCTAATCTTACCTTTGAAAAGAGATTTCTTACGGCTATCATCCATCGGATAATCTGTTAAGTCGCTACTTTCAGGAGTTGCATGCAATTGTTTTTTAAGTATCAACTCTTTAACTTTAAAATATTGCTTATCTAAAGTTTGAGGTCTTTTCTTTTTGTAGTTATAAATAGCTCTGAAGAAACCGCCCGTTTCTCGAGTCAATCCTTCGCCAAGTTCAGTTAGCATCTTTAATGTTTCAACTGGTAACTGACGAGCTTTGCGTTGCAACTTCATCAATAATTTTGCCGTCACAATTGCATCAGAATCAGCTTGATGGGGATTAGTATGCTTAATGTTCAATCGTTTTGATAAGTCGTTCAACTTAAAACTTTCAGATGTCGGTAGCAGAATCTGTGCTAATTCAACGGTATCAATTGCCTTATTAGTCAAAGGCGCTATTCCCGCCTTTTCTAATTCATAATTCAAAAAAGGTAAATCAAAGTTAACATTGTGCGCAACAAAGATAGTCCCCTTTAAAATCTTATATAACTGCAAAGCAAGATCTTCAAATTTTGGTGCATCTTTCACATCATCATCCGTAATACCTGTTAGCCTTGTAATTCGTTCTGGAATCTCACGACCAGGATTAATCAAAAAAGAATAAGTCTTCACAATTTTTTGTTTTTGGATAATCGCACAACCAAACTGGATCACTCTATCTTGAGCTTCCCGATGCGTTCCTGTTGTCTCTAAGTCAACAACAGCATAAGTTGTGGCCTTCTTTGGCATAATTGCATCCCCTTTTATACTTCCACAATTTCATTGATAGAAAGTAAGATTAATAATCGTTTTGTCACCTTTTGTTCAGCAAACGATTCAATTGCTTGCGTATAAAGGTGTAATTGTCCGCGATACTTACTTACTATTTTAGCAATATCTTGGGCCTTTTGACCAGCGTTAATATAATCTGTTTTGTAATCAAATAAAATAATGCCTTCTGACGTTTGAATATACCCATCAATTGTTCCGTGAACGAGGATTTGTGCATCCCTATCCGCAAAATCATCAAATAACGTTTTAGCTGAAATAAGAGATGAAAATGACACTTCTCGTTCAAGAGAGTCTTGATGATGCGCAATATCATGCGCAAAAGTTGTGGTTAGGAAGTCTTCAATATGAGCTAGATTAACTTGCTTAGCTAGGTCTGCTTCAAGCAAATCATTATCAACCAGTTCCTGTAATAACGTCTTGGGATAATCGACTTCATCTATGCGATTAAAATCAATTTGTTGCATCACCAAGTGAGTGGCACTTCCAATCTGTGCAGCAGAATAAGAAGACGATGTTAAAAAGTCAGGACGTGCTGTAATTGGTTGTAAATAGCGATTAGAAGCATTTAACTCTTGATAATGAGAAGTTGCACCGAGTTCTTTTAGATTGGGGTCACTAAACCGATCTTTAATTTCTGACACAGCTTGATAGGCGGTTGTCTTAACAGAAGAAGCAAACGGATAGTCACGGTTATAAAGCTTATCTAGTGTTTGGGCTAATAATTGACTAGGGATTTTTTCTTCTTGTGTCGATTGTGTCTCTTCTAAAGTCTTCAAGCTATCTGTTATATCATCCTGATAGAAGTAAGCCTCATATCGACTAGATGTTGGTTGAGATTGGAACTGGGGTGCATTCAATATTTTGTGACTCAGTGAAAGCGTTGGCCCTAAGAAATGCATGAAGCTTTGCCCTTCTCTTAGATAAGTTACCTCCACTTGCTGTGAGACTTCATCATAATAGGTATCCCAAAGCTCTATTTTTTGTTCTAACTTTTTAACGTTAGCGGTCATAATTAATTTTTGTTTAGCTCGACTTAATGCAACATAAAGAACACGTAAGTATTCGCTTAACAGTTCTGTTTGTTCAGCATCTAATGCTAGTCCCTTGACTAACGTATCAACTTGGCTGTGATGATCTTGTAGAACGCCTTTTAACGCAATGCCTAACCCGACATCCTTGTTTAAAACATTAGCTTGTTTTAAGTCTTGTAATGAAAAAGTCTTACCCATTCCCATAACAAAGACAACAGGGAATTCTAGCCCTTTACTCCCATGAATAGTCATCAGCTGAATCGCGTCTTGTGCTTGTTCAGCTAAAATCGGCTGTGCCAGGTCTTTGTCATATGATTTCACCTTAGTCATTAATTTCAGAAATTGGTAGAGGTTCTTAAACCCTGCACTTTCATAAGAAGCCGCACGTTCATACAAGGCTTGTAGGTTAGCACGACGTTGAGGACCATTTTGCATCCCACTAACAAATCCTAGAAATCCAGAACGTTGATAAATTTCCCAAATCAACTCAGATAACCGATGCTGTGTCACATAATCTTGATAGTAATGTAAATCTTGTAAGAACTGGGTCACCTTTTGAGCTAGCTCTTCGTCTTCGCCAACTTGATAGGCTAGTAAAGCATCGTAAAAATCACAATCACGACTTTGAATTCTAATTTTAGCTAAATCATTTTCATCGAATTGATAAAGCGGTGAACGCAAGACACTAACAAGCTCTATATCATGGTGGCAATTATCTATAATCGTCAAATAAGACAGCATGACGGTCAGTTCCATTGTCTGGAAGTAATTCTTGGCATCGTTAACATATAATGGCATCCCATGTTCTGTAAATGTTTGTAGAATTGATAAGTTATTAGCACGGGTCGGTGTCAAAATTGCAATATCTTGATAAGTAATCGGACGCGTTTGATTTAGTTTTGCATCAAACACTTGATAATCTGTCTCAAATAATTGTTGAATACGATGCATTACCATTTTTTCTTCTGACACGTCACTATCTTTATTCGTCTCGCTGTCCATAAATAAAAATTCAGGTGTTGAATCAACCGTTTCGGGATAGTTTTTTGCGCCAAACTTCATGTGAGCTTGTTTATCATAATCCACCCCACCAAAAGACTGCTTCATCATCTTTTCAAATGACGAATTAATAAACTGAATAATGGGCTTATTAGAACGAAAGTTATCCGCTAAAACAATGCGTTCACTGGGATTGGCAAGTGATGGATTCTCTGTGAAGGTTAAGTATTTATTCAAAAACAAACTAGGATCAGCTTGTCTAAACCCATAAATCGACTGTTTAATATCCCCCACCATAAACCGATTGCCTTCATCTGTCTTAGCTACTGCTGCCAAAATAGCCTCTTGCAAGGCATTAATATCTTGATATTCATCAATTAGAACTTCTTTGAACTGATTTTGATAAAATGACCGTGCCATTTTTGATAACTCAGTATCTTGGGTCAAAATCTGATAAGTCAGTTGCTCTAGGTCATTGAAGTCTAAGACATTTTTTTCTTCTTTAAGCTGTTTGTAGGTCTTAATAAAACGCCTCTCAACTTCAACTGCTTTTTCAACATAGTGCTGACTAGTTTGCATTAGCGTTTCCTGTTCTTCATAAGGTAGCAATAAATAACGCTCGAACAGTTGTTTGAGTTGTTTTTTTGTACCCGCAACGACCAATTTAATTGTCTCAAAAGCTTGAAGGTCTTCCAGGTCTTTTGGTTTACGGAGTGCTTTAAATGTTAGATTTTGAAAAGCTGTTCGAATCTGATTATAGTCTTTTGTTTCTTGATCCAGTAAGTCTAATACTTGCTGACTATTTTCTAAATACTGCGTTAGCGTTTGTTCGACTTTATCAAGGGATGCATCCCTTGAAACTTCATTTTCTAAAATGCGGGTTAGTCTTTGGTGAATAGTTTGTAACTGTAAAGTGAGTTCTGCATAAACCTTGGCTAGCGTTTGACTATTTTCAAGGTCATAAGCTTTAGGTAACTCATCCAAAAAGGCTTGTCCATCAGGTCTTGATACGACTGTTTCATATAAACTCAAAAACAATGACACAACGGCATCATCATTTTTGTCACCCATAAAATTCTGATACATCTGACGAAAAACAGTGTCATTAGTCTTAAAGTAGTGGTTTTTCACAGAATCGAACGTTTGTTCTTTAAGCAGTTGTTGTTGGACATCATCGGTTAAGAGACTAAACGACCGGTCTTGATCAATCACATAATGAAAGCGTTTGATGACCTGCAAACAAAAGGCATGCAGTGTTGAAATGTTCGCATCCTCACAAAGTAATAACTGTTCTTTTAACTCAGGAGTTGAGTTAACTTTGAGCTCATCTTTAATCGCTGCAATCAATCGTTGTTTCATTTCATTAGCCGCTGCTTCAGTAAACGTCACAATCAGTAATTCTTTAACCGATGTATCCGCTAAGATCATTTCAATAACGCGTTTAATCAGAACCGTCGTCTTTCCAGAACCCGCCGAAGCAGAGACTAAAATGTCATGATTATGGTTATAAATAGCTTTGGTTTGTTCAGGGGTAAATTGACTAGTCATCTTGTGGGAGCACTCCTTCTTTTATATTTTCTAGTAAAGTTTTGGTATCAAGGCTATCAATTAGTCGATAGCGGTTATCTGGCAACATCGCATCAAAGAAGAAAATGTCACGGTAATCAGAATAAGAAAGTGCTGTTTTTTGATTATTATGTTTAACCGGACTTAGTGGAAATTGACCATTTAAGATTTGCTGACCAGCTTTTGCAATTAATTGCTTGTTGTAACTCAATAAACTCTCTAAATCTGATTCTTTAATACTTTTTTCTTTTGAAAAGCTCATACTTTGGTCTTTTTTGACACGCATATTACTATACATGGCAGAAGTCCCCATCAAATTAGGTTCAATATCAGTCGCAATATCAGAATATCCATATTGCACCATTAACCCTTTATATTTTTTATTAGCTAAGTATTTCTGGTGGCTGTCTCCTAATTGATAATTACTCTTGAGGTTATCTTTTTCGTTCAGCAATCCTTTTGAAATGTGTTGATAAAACGCACCAAATGGTTTCACTTCTCCCCCGCCAAATCGATCTTGATTAGCTAAAACAACTTCTAAATAAGTCACTAATTGTAGTGAGATACCATGATAAAACTGTGCCAAATTAAAGTCGTGAACACTTGACTTATAATCAATGACTTGAACATAGGGATGCATTGCATCATCAGTTTGGTCAATACGGTCAATCTTTCCATTGACTTGAATATCAAGGCCTTCTTGCTTAATTTTAATCGGTTTGAAGTTATCAGTATCTGGTTTTAAGTTAAATTCAACCTCTGAAGCAAACGGTTCAAATTTTGTTTGCTGATTAAGTTCTAAGTAATCTTGTAAGACAACCTTGGCCGTTTCAACCAAATGGTGTTGTAAGAACTGATAGTACTGATT
Organism: Holzapfeliella sp. JNUCC 80; assembly: GCF_053667655.1. Classification (NCBI taxonomy): domain Bacteria; kingdom Bacillati; phylum Bacillota; class Bacilli; order Lactobacillales; family Lactobacillaceae; genus Holzapfeliella; species Holzapfeliella sp. JNUCC 80. Next base: position 629,380 of record NZ_CM132205.1, read on the forward strand.
TTGACTAAAGGGTTTAAATTCAGGTAGTTGATTAATGATAGTCGTTGCTTGGTCGAAGACTTGATCAAACTTGTCTTTATCTTCGAATAACATTTGAGTTGTTAGTTGCTGCTGTTTCATTAGTTTAACAAATTGATCAAAAATACCATGGAAGTAATTCCCAATTTCAAGAACCCCAAACTCAAATTCACGTGGATTACGCAATCTTAGCCCATATTTCAAGAAGAATTCAAATGGATTAGCATAATAGCTTTCAAGTTGTGAAATAGACGTTTTTAATCGCTGGCCAAATAATTGTTTTGATAATTCAGCGTCAACTTGAACAGGCAAGTTGCGATAGTCTTTAGCTTGATAAGTTGTTTGTACTTTTTGGGTATCTGTCGCACTAGCTAACGTCTTATCCGTGATTTGATTAAAGTCAGATCTATCTGCGATTTTATCTGGATTTTGGTTTAAGTAGCCTAAATAGCCTGCTGAAAACTCAGGTGTTGTAATAAAGCTAAGTAAATCATCTGTTTCTCCTGTTGGTAAATCTTTTTGACGGATTGAAGCAATGCCAAAATGATTTTTAATATCTTTTACATAGCTTGACCATTGTTTAGCTTTATTTTGGCGGTCAATAATTGCATGTGAGAAATACAATTTATCAGTGGCTGCAGTCATCGCTAACCCAAACAAGTAAGGCTGTGTGCTTAGTTGATAAGCTTTTTTGTCTTCTAGTGTTAGCTCTTGTTCAAAGTAATTCTCAGATAAGGTTAGTGTCAGCTCACTTTTATCAAACTGTGACTTAATTTCATTGATATTGTCTCCCGCCAAAAAGGCATCATCTGATGAAATTTGCGGGATGGCCGTATCATCTGCACCAATAATGAAAGCGACTTGATATTTAGGTGCTTGAACCATCCCTAACTCAGAAACGGTTACAGCATCTAGTGTCGATGGGATTTGTGAAAAAGTTGCTGAAGAAAATCCTGTTAAAAGGACTTCGAAGAAATCAACATAATCAAATTCACTCTCTTCATTAATACGATAATAGTCTTCTAGCATTTCAACTAGCGTCTGCAAGGTTTGTTCTGGTTGAAGTGATAGCTGTAGTTGATTTTGGCTGTTAGCTTGATCACGCCATTTTTCAAGTTGTTTTAAGACACCATAATTTTCCAAGAAGTCATAAAAATGCGTGATTGCTTGTTTAACGGATTGTGGTTGAGTTAATTTCTGGGTGATAAGCGTGATTAGCTCACTATAATAGCGTCTTAATTGCTCAAGTCTCCCCATTAACTCATCATCTTCATTAACTTCAAACGGTTGCATTAAGCGATTATAATTAATTCCCTTTTCAAGTAAATAATTTTCTAAACTAGCGATATCTTGCGTAAATTGCGCATCATCATCGTAGTTTTCTGGTATAATTAAACGCGTTTTGATGAAAGATAACAAACTATCTGTTGTTAATCCTTTTTCAACCAATAAACTTAACTGTTCAACTAACAAGACCAAGGGATGATACTTCATTTGAACTTGTAAATCGTTGAAGAATGGAATACCCAGTTGGTCAAAAATAGGCCGAATTTGTGTTTCATATTTTTCAAGTGACGGTGCAATCACAATAAAGTCACGATAGCGCCTATTATTAAGGGCGACTTCGCGATAAATTGTTCGGGCAACAAAATAAGTTTCAGCAAATGTTGAGTCTGCTTCAATAAAAGATAATTGCCGACTTAAATCTTTTTCAGGTGCGTTAACAGGTTCGTTTTGTGCATTTTTGACAAAAAATTGATTTAAAGCACACATTGACTCACTCAAAAGCGGTGTTTGTGCCCAAGTCGTTCGATAATCTAACTGATTATCTTCAGCAAAATCACGCAACTCTTTTATCATTCTTTGTACATGATAATCATAATCAGCAGAATCCAAGCTAAATTGCTCATGATGCATCCCTAACTTAAACCCTAGTGTCATTTGCTTAGCGTAGGTCATTAACACTTTAATCAGGACTTTTTCTTGCACTGAAAAATGAGAAAAGTCACTGACGTAAAATGCTGCATTTTTTAGCAACTCTGTTTGTTCAGCTAGCCATTGATTCATGAACTGTTGTTGTTGGTTTTGTGTTAAGTAATGACCTTTGATTTTTTGGTGAAAAGCGCGATAAACAATCTGTAAATCATGGACCTTATCGGCTGTTTCGTAACTTAAATTCAATTGCTCACTAATTGACTGCAAATCATCAGGATCAATATAAGCCTCTTCAAGTTCTAAAACTTGTTTATAGAAGCTATCAATTAATCCCATTGTGAGCCTTGAAGTTTTAAATAAGTTTAACGTTTCTTGATTATCGTTTAAAATCTGTTTTAAAATCATCTTAGCTGCTGTATCTGTTAAAATGGGAAGTAGCCCTTTTTGACTATCTTTCAAAAAGAACCAGCTTAAACGTGAAAAAGATAATATTTGTAAATTTTTAGTGCTCACTAGTTTCTTCTGTTCAAGAAGTGATAGTTTTTGCATAGCACTAACCTCAGTATCGAACTTGATATGATTAGGAACAATGATGAACGTCAAGTCACTTTTATTATGATAATAATGACTGACGGCTTCATCCAATAATTCCTGATGAACATTATCGGTTTGATCACCTAATCGAAAATCTAACATTTTTCTACTCACTCCTTGCTATTAGTAGTTAAATCTTATCATATTTTTCCAAATTTAAATTATTTACCGGAGGGGATTATTGTTGAAATCTGCCACAGCTACCGCACATGGAAAGGCTATTTTAATAGGTGAGCATAGTGTTGTCTACGATAAAACAGCACTTGCACTTCCCATTCAAAATCTTAACGTCACCGTTAAACTGACACCTATTAATGGCAACACTTCCTATATTAAAAGTGCAAACATCGACCTAGATGCACCAATCAGTACTATTGAATCTGAGCATCCAGGACTTTTTTATTTATTAACTCATTTCGACTCTCATCAAGCTTTTGAAGCCACTTATATCAGTAATATTCCAACGGAACGGGGACTTGGTTCTTCTGCTGCGACTTCTTTAGCTACGATTGATGCATTGAATGACTTTTTAGGATTAGCGCTATCTTTTGATGAGCGACTTGCTTATGCTAATCACGCTGAAGAATTGAACCATGGTTCTGCTAGTGGACTTGATATTGCGACTGTTTGCCGTGATAGATTGGTTTATTTTGATCATGGTCAGTGTGATTTTATCAATCAAACTCTGGGTGCACATCTCGTTATTGCTGACAGTGGTATTTTAGGAAATACTGAAAAAGCAGTTTCGCTAGTTAAACAGCAATATCAATCAGGTATTGGCAAAACTTATATTGATGATTTAACACAATTAGTTGGCCAAACAAAATTACTCTGGCAAAAACAAGATATCAAAAAACTGGGAGCTGTTTTCAACAAAGCACAAGCTGCGCTATCACAGCTACACGTTTCACACCCTGTTATTGATCAACTCATTCACACAGCCAACACACACGGTAGCCTGGGCTCTAAACTAAGTGGTGGTGGTTTGGGTGGTATCGTAATTAGTCTTGCTGAAAATAGTCAAACCGCTGAAAAAATTAGTCACGCGCTTCAATTAGCTGGCGCAAAAAATACTTGGATTGAGGAGATTTAAATGAAAGCAACTGCCCGCGCACATACAAATATTGCCCTAATTAAATACTGGGGCAAAAAAAATCAACACTTTATCTTACCTTATAACTCAAGCCTTTCAATGACGCTTGATGCGTTTTATACAGATACCACAGTTGAATTTAGTTCTGACTTTACGACTAATCAATTCTACTTAAATGGTGAACTTGTTAAGGATGAGATGGCAGAACGTGTGTTTAATCATATTCATAAAATCAAAACTCTGCTTAACCAATCTGATATGCCCCACTTCACGGTAACTTCTACTAACCATGTCCCGACTGCTGCAGGGCTTGCTAGTTCTTCTTCTGGTTTTGCTGCTTTAACTGCTGCAACCGTTAAAGCAATGGGGATTGACCTGTCTAAGTCAGAGCTATCTCGTCTAGCACGCCTGGGCTCTGGTTCTGCTACACGTTCTTTATTTGGTGGCTTTGCAATGTGGTCTACTGGAAACGATTTGACTTCAGTTGGATCAGCAATTGATGAGCATCCTGAGATGGACTTGCATTTATTAGCGATTGAGACAAATGGTGCACGTAAGAAGATTCCGTCACGTTCGGGGATGCAAAACACGGTTGAAACGTCTGCTTATTATGATGCTTGGGTTGAAAAAGCCAAAAATGATTTAGACCTAATGACTTATGCGATTAAGCAAAACGACTTTGAATTATTAGGAAAAGTAGCTGAAAATAATGCCATGGCAATGCATGCTACTAACTTAGCTGCTGTTCCAAGCTTCACATACTTTGAACCTGATACACTGGTTGCCGTGCAAACCGTCCAAGAGTTGCGTGATAACGGTGTTTCTTGTTATTATACTTTAGATGCGGGTCCAAATTTAAAAATCTTAACACAGTCAAAAAATATTGACGCGATTAAAGCTTATTTCACTAAAAAATTACCAAAAGCAACAATTATACAAGCTACTTTTGGACCTGGAATTCAGTATTTATCATAAATAAAAATAAAAAAGAGGAATTAATTTGATTACAGAATATGCGTTAGGAAAACTCTATATAGCAGGTGAATATGCCGTTCTTGAAGAAACAAGTCCTGCTATCTTGGTTGCTTTAGACGAGTTCGTAAGTGTTAGCATCAACAAAAGTAAAAAACATGTGGGAACAATTCATTCTAAACAATACTCCCAAGATGCTGTTCATTGGACACGTGAAGAAAACAAGATGGTTTTAGATAACCGCGACAACCCCTTCCACTTCATCTTGTCAGGGATTTACTACGCCGAACAATATGTATTAGAAAACCAAGGTGAACTGGATATTTTTGATTTGAATATCAATAGTGAACTTGATGCTAAAGATGGCCGTAAATACGGTCTAGGATCTTCTGCCGCAGTAACTGTTGCAACTGTTAAGGCTGTCTTGAGTTTTTATGGCGTGAAGCTAGACAAAAGCTTAATCTTCAAATTAGCAGCTATTGCCCATCTTAAAGTTCAAGGAAATGGCTCACTAGGTGATATTGCAGCTAGTGTGTATGGTGGTTGGATTGCTTATCAATCTTTTGACAAAAAATCTGTTTTAGCCGAGCTTGAAAATAGACCTTTAACTGACGTTTTAAATCTTGCCTGGCCACAGCTAAAAATCAAATTATTAACACCACCCAAAGACTTAGAGCTGATTATTGGTTGGAGCGGTATCCCCGCCTATACTTCTCAATTAGTTGACAAAACTGATCAAGCTAAAACTAAATACCCTGAAAAGTATCAAAACTTCGTAAACGAAACGCGTAACTGTATCTTGCGTATGATTGAAGGATTTGAAACAGGCGACACTTCAAAAATTCAAAATGAAATTCGCTACAATCGTTTATTACTTCAATCACTTGCAGACATGAGTCACGTACAGATTGAAATTCCAAAGCTAACTAAATTAATTGAAATTGCTGAACTCAACCATGGTGCCGCTAAAACCTCAGGTGCCGGAAATGGTGATTGCGCTATTGTCATTGCGGACTCTCACACAACTGTTGACCAAATGAAGTCACAGTGGCTGGATGAAGACATTACACCGCTAGATTTTAAAGTACACTCTCTTTAAGAAGGATAGACTTATGAAACCTGAACACAAGCAAAGTATTCGCTCACATCGAAAAGATGAGCATCTGTCTCTCGCTGAAATTTTTTATAAAGAAACACAAGAGCAAGACAATTTTAAATCATTAAGTTTGATTCGCCCTACCCTACCTGAAACCCAAGTCAATAATGTTAATCTTGAAACTAACCTATTTAATCGAACACTTAGTGTCCCTTTGTATATTAACGCGATGTCTGGTGGATCTAATCGTTCAGCTAAAATCAATCAACAACTCGCACAACTTGCGTATGAATTCAATATTGGGATTGCCAGTGGCTCTGCTTCTATTCTAGTAAAAGAGCCCGAACAAGAAAGCAGTTTCTCTATTATTCGTCAAGAAAACCCAAATGGATTGGTTATGGCAAATATTAACCCATTTGTCTCAGTTGAAGATGCTAATCATATTGTCTCAGTTATGCAAGCTGATGCGGTTCAAGTTCACGTTAATGTTGTTCAAGAAATTGTTATGCCCGAAGGTGATCGTGACTTTGTTTGGCTAGAGAATTTAAAGCAATTGCAAGCTAACCTAACGGTCCCTTTGATTATCAAGGAAGTTGGATTTGGGTTTGATTTGGATACTTTGGCTTTACTAGAAAAAGAAGGCTTCAAAACCGTTGATTTGAGTGGTTCAGGCGGAACTAATTTTGCTAAAATTGAAAACTTCAGACGTCCTGAACATGATTATAGCTATTTGAGTCATATTGGCTTATCAACTCTTGAATCACTAATCAATGCTAACGAAACTAGTCTGACTTATTTAGCATCTGGTGGTATCAAGACTCCACTAGATGCTTTGAAATGTCTTAGCCTGGGGGCAAAAGCTGTTGGAATTAGCGGTATTTTGCTTCACCAACTCGAACGTCACGGTTATGAAGAAGCTAGACACTTTCTTCAGACCTTTATCACCCATCTTACCCAATTATGTGCCGTTTACGGTGTTGAAAGTCCCACTCAATTTTCAACAATCAAAAAATATTATCACTTAGAACTTGAGAATTATCGTCAGCAATTACACCATGATTTTCACTAAATAAAACAATAAGGAGCCAGACGTTGAATATTTACCTCATTATTGGAATTTTACTGCTTATAGCTGCCCTATTCAGTATCGTACGCCAGCTGGTTGATCATAAAAAAGCTAATGCTAAAGCACGTCAAATTCTCGCTTCAAAAAAAGAATTCAAAAATATCGAAACTGCTTACTTAACACTATCTCCGAGAGAGGCACTAGATAAAATTAAAGCAGATTATGGCTTAACTATTCTTGGAACTGCAAAATTATATCGAATAGTTAAAAGACAAACCAAAAAAGAAGGTTAGATTATTAACCTTCTTTTTTAACACAAAACTAGTTGACAAAATGCAACTAGTTTTGTAAAGTATTGTTTATCCAAAGAGCTGGAGGTAATGCTATGACTATTCAAAATATTCGTCACTTTAACCGCTTCTACACGCAGATATTGGGGGTTTTTAATAATCATGTTTTTGATTTGAAATATTCCCTATTGGAAATGCGCGTTTTAGGTGAAATCGGTAGAAATCAAGGTATCATTTCAAATGATTTGCTGCCTATTCTAAGTATTGATAAAACCTACTTAAGTCGAATTTTAAGAAAATTAAAGCAAGACGAATTGATTGAAAGAAGACAAGATGAACAAGATCTACGCTTTTATCACCTTTATCTGACAGATAAAGGTGATAAGTTAAATAATCATATTGAAGAACAATCAGACAATCGGGTTGCTGATAGTTTGAAAGAACTTTCAAGTTCAGAAATTAATGAACTTGAGCAAAGTATGGCAACTATCGAAAATATTTTAAAAAAGACTCATCATAAATAAGGAGATTTTAGACATGGAACAATTTTTAATTAATAGCTATCAAGACACTCATGATGCTACTATCACATCACTTCATGATAACGGTACAGCCGTCACTCTCGACAGTTCAATTATCTACCCTGGCGGTGGTGGTCAACCTAGCGATAAGGCCTGTCTAGAAGTCGACAGTGAACAATATACTGTTGTTGGCTTTAGCCGTAATGACAACGGCCATACAATCTATCACCTCGACAAAGCCCTACCTCTTGACACACAGCATGTAACTGAACATACTGATTGGGATTTCAGATTCCGTAATATGCGTTATCATACCCTTTTACATTTGGTTTCTGGTTATTTGTATAATCATTATGGTGCACTAGCTAAAAGTAGTGCTATCGAAGAGGACCATACTCGTTTAGAAATACAATTTCCTGAAGATCGTGTTCCGGATAATCTTGATAAGGAAAGTTTCAAAGAAACAATTGAACAACTAATTGAGCAAGACTTAGTTATTTCTAGTGAAGAAGTTGATCGAGAAGAATTAAGTCACGAAGACTTGATCAGAACTTATACTAATTTGATTCCAGAAAGTGTTCGCCACGTTAGACTGGTAAAAATCGAAGGATTAGATGAACAAGCCTGTGGTGGTACACATGTTGCGAAAATCAATGAGATTGGTGAGTTTGACTTAACTCAACTAAAAAATAAAGGCCGTTTAAAGAAGAGAATAAAATTGGCATTACGATAATAAAAAAGAGAGCTTACTCAGATAAGCTCTCTTTTTTATTTAAAACGGATATAAACAGCCGTTGTAATAATACACTAACTATTAAAAACAGCATTTTCTTCCGCTACAGTCGATTCTATTGATCTTTTTTGACTTGCGTGAAAAGCGTCAAAATTAAGAATATAGACAAAATAAAGTTAAAAATTACAACCGACAAAACATCAAAAAAGTTTATCAACATTCCTGATATTAATAAAATCAATATTGAACTAATCCTGGATATAACCGATTTTAATGAAGTTAGTGAGGATATTGCCTTCATTGATACCATCTCTGAAAATAAATAATCCGAAACATATTCGACTAACGTTAAAATAAGAATAAGAATATAATACAGTATTAAAAACAATAAATTATTTCTCAATAGCAACATCATAGGTAATGCCAAAATTATCGGTGCTATCCTAAAGACGAAATTACGAGTGAATCTATGTTTCTTAATTGGATAGCTATAGGCAATAATACTGATAATTTGAAAAATAATATAAATAAAAGGAAAAAATCTCTCATTTATACTTTTTTCCAAAAATAGTCCCTGCCATAGTTGAAAATGTGTTTGAAAGAAAATTTGAGAACTAAACGACACTATCAACAGCAATTTTAAATATCTTTTTTCCTTAACCTCTCTAAAACTACCTTTGACATGTTCTATTATATTTTTGAATTCAAACGTCGATTTATCAGATTCTTTATCTTGTTCAGAGTAGAAAAAGCAAGAACAAATAAAAGAGGTAAGCAGTAATCCTATACTAATTAAATAAATATTGATTCCTATTTGGTAGTAAATAAATGCACCAATAAAACTAGCAGAAATCATTGTAATCAATCTTACAATATTCTGGTATCTAATAAACGTTGGAATATCGGTCTTGGGCTTTTTTGTTTTGATATGATTAATAATATCGTTTTCAAGTGTACCACTGTTTAGTGCAGCATATGTGCCATAAAAAAACCACGCTAACATCATGAGCATAAAAGAGTTGGAAAAAATTACTAGGACAAACATTAAAAGTAAAAAGAATTTAGAAATTAGATTAACTTTTTTCCTGGAAAAAACATCTCCTAATACACCGCTTGGAAATTCAAATAATAAAACAGCAATACTATATCCTGTTTGAATGGTTACGATATTTGAAAGCGACAATCCTTTATTCAAAAGTAAGATAGTTAATATCGAATGTATTAAAGATATAGAGGCTATATCCAAGAGATAACTCACAAAATAAATACGCATATTCCGCTTCAGCACATTATCCATAGCCGCATCCCTGCTTAAATAATAATACAACTACTCTTTCTAAAATAAGGTTTTTCATTGATACTCCTCCTTATGTTTTTTGTTTTGACTTGTATTCAAAAATGATTGAAATTCGCCATTAGACAATAACTTTTCCGGCTTTTGATTAGCTTTAATCTGACCATTTTGAATCCAAATAATACTGTCGTATTGATTAATTAAATTCATATCAAACTGATGTGTAATATAAACTAATGTTGTATCCGATAAAGACAGTAATTGTGACTCAATACGATGAGCAAGTTTTGAGTTTAATCCAGACAGGCTTTCATCTAAAACCATTAATGGTTTTTCCTGATAAAGCCCTCTTGCAATCGCAATACGTTGTCTTTGTCCTCCCGAATAATTTTGACCATTTTGCAAAAGTTGGTTATCTAATTGTTGGTTATTTTGAATAAAATCAATAACGCCACTTTGTCTCAAAACTTTAGTTAGTTTTGAATCAGAAACTAGTTGACTCATCACAATATTTTGTTTAATTGTTTGATTAAATAAATAAGGTGTTTGACTGACATAAGAAACACAATTAAATAAGTGCTCACTATTATCTAACCGTTGATCATCAATCAAAAATTCCCCCTCATAGTCAGTAATAAAACCTGAAATTAGTTGTGCTAACGTAGACTTTCCAGAGCCACTTTCCCCTACGAGTAAATACTTCTTGCTGTGTTCGAAGTTTAATGAAATATCTGCTAATATCTTTTGATTATCTAATGTAATCGTAATATTTTTCAATTGAATTTGTTTTTTGAAATCTAAAGAAGAATTTGGTGCTGTTAACTTCGACTCTTTAACATCGGATAAAGCATCTATCTTATCCATAATCGGTTTTGAACTTTTGATTTGCGGAATCAATCTAAAAATATCAATTAATGGAAAAACTAGTGTATTCATTGTTTGCACCATTGTCAGCATTATGCCGACCGTCATCATGCCATTCATAATAAACCAGATTGAAGCTAAGACTGCTGCATACTGAACCAGAATTCCAAGCATCCCCGAAGTAACATGATTAGCCATAATCCATTTCCCAGATGAAATTTTAGCCTTGGTGTATCGCTGATTAACTTGGGCAAAGCTTGATAGAAATTTGTTAACTGATTGTGTTGATTTAACCGTTTCAAACCCGTTTAAAATATCTGAGGCTGATTCTGTTAAATGTGCTGATTCATCGGAAAACAGTGATTGTTTCTGCTGTAGCTTTTGACTCATCAACATTGGAATTAAAAAAACACCAATGGTTCCGAGCAAAATCACAACAAAAACGATAGGCTGATAATAAAGAACAGCCAATGAGGAAATTACGACAATAACCAACTGTGAAACAAAATCGAAATAAGGCTCAATAGCATCTCTATCTACTAATTCAACATCATTTAATAAATTTGATGTATAGGTACTTACTTTTTTCTTTTTAAAGTCAAAAACCTGTTTACTTGTTAAAGACTGTAGCATTTTTTGACGAATAGTATAAATTATATTGCCCACAAATTTCACCATAATTAACTGATTTATCATGTCAAACAGCCATCTAAAAAGCACAATGCTAACTCCCATAACAATCATCATTAAAAAGAGCGTCTGATTTTTATTATCAGCATGTTCAACAATGTATCCATAATATGTTGCACTCGCGATACTAGCTAGTGCATAAAGACTGGCAGTTAAGCTAACAATTAAAGTCTGTACCCAGTTTTCGGTTAATAATTTTTTTATTGAAACCCCTCCTCAGTATTAAATTAGATTATTTTAATTTAATATTAACTATATTTTAATAAATCTGTTTCGTCAAGTTTGACAAAAAAAGAAGCATCTACCAAGTTGGATAGATGCTTCTTTAATTTAATGCATAATATTAATCAATTCTAAATTTGGAGAACACTACCTTTACGTTTTTGGAGTTAGCCGTGTATCCTCAAGGTAGTTTCATTCTCAGCGGGAACTTCTAAAACAGATGTTAAAGTTCCTTGCCGTGTCAGTTGTTCACTTAAACAGCACACCCAGATAGACTCAAAAGTCCAGCATTGCTAACACAATCAAAAATTTAACTAAGCGGCAACGAACCTAGATGTATATAATAAACAACCGCTAGTATAATTGCCAAAAACGTAATCACACTGACAACCATCAACAAGCTCGGATCTACTTTTTTCCTTTTCAATCCAATCGTATTTAAAACGATGGCAGCTATCAAAAGTACTAATATAATTATTAAAGTTGGCATATTTATCCTTTCATTAACTATCGATATAAATTAAATAAACCATGTTTTATCAGTATATAGTGTTGAGATGGCAAAGGTTTCAGTTAACGTCATTCTAACACCGCCAGATTGAAAGCCTTTACCAATCATTTTTTTATACAATTTTTGAGCCTCACTATATCTAGAATGTAAAATAATTGTTGCAACTATGCCACCAACTATACCAACTAATGAACTTACAGGTCCTAACGCTGCGCCTGCTGATGCTCCAGTTAAAGCAAGTCCTGCACCACCACCAACTAAAGCTACCGTACTGTAATATTTGGAAAAGTAACGAAGTCCCTCAGTTGTTGTCGCAAATGAGTTGATTCCCCCATTATAGATAATCTCTTTAACATCTGAACGCTGAGACAAAACAGCTAATGCTAATTTTGACGTAAGTGAATCAGTCTTAGTATAAGTTGCCTCTGCACCTTCATACTTATTGAATAAGGTTTGAAGTTGTCCATCATAAGCTGTTTTGGATAATGATTGACCTTTCAGCCTCTCAATTTCTGCATTTAGCTTTCTATAAGATTCATTTGAATTAGTTATCAAAAAATGCGTTGATTTTGGTAATTGTGCACTGTCGTTTGCGTTAACTTGACTTTTGAGTAAAATACCAGACAATGACATTACTAGGATTAAATTAACCATAAATATGGAAATAAATTGCCTTACCTTCTTAATTATTAACTCCTCCTTATTTGGCATTCTCTTAATGTTATCACGTCTAACTTCACAAACACACAAAAAAAGCTAGCAGATTTCTGCTAGTCTTTTAGCTTCTCTAAATCTTCAGGATCAATGAAGAGTTCGACTTTTCCTGTTTCTATATTAACATCGGCTTTAACATTTACCGGCTTTTTAAATAGGCATGCATAAATGGATAATTTACCATTCGTAGGTGTAGACAAATTAAATTGTTTATTCATAAATATCCCCCATCTTTCATTAATTAACTACTGCCATGTTAACATTAACTGGTAAATTTTAACTAACTTAAATAACTTTTCATACTATTTAATTATCATTCCTATAATTTTGCGGAATTTCTGACATTTACGCAAAAAAATGCGTATAATGTGAATTGAAATCTATAAAATTAGGAGTTGAAAAACTTGTCAGATAACGAAAATATGCCAAAGCGTGCCGAGCGTAAAGAACAAACTGAAGATTCTTGGCTTAAGGTCTTTTTTCAATTTGTGATTACATTTATTGTGATTTTTGGTTTATTCAGTGCATTATTTACTTTTGTTTTAGAAAAGGAAACAGTGTCTGGAACCTCTATGCAGACAACATTTGAGTCTGGAGATAACTTAATTGCTTTACGAAATCCTGGTGTTGGTCGTGGAGATGTTGTCATCGTAAAAGTGCCAACAAGCGACGGCAAAACAGAATTATACATAAAACGTATTGTGGGGCTTCCTGGAGAAAAAATCGAATCCAAAAACGATCAAATGTTTATCAATGGTCAACAATTAGATGAATCTTACTTAGATGGTGGAAAAGCAAAATTTAAGGCCACCAACCCTGATTCACTCTTTACAAACGACTTTGAAACAACTGTACCTGCCGATAGCTACTTTGTTATGGGAGATAACCGTAGCGTATCAAAAGATAGCCGAATCATTGGTCCAGTTTCAAAAAGCCAAATTGAAGCTAAAGTTCTATGGCGCTTTTGGCCATTAAATACAATGCGAACATTCTAAAACTTGCTAATTAAACAGCAAGTTTTTTATTAGTTTAATTCAATGAAAAGAGGTAAAAAATAATGAAACAAAAATTAATTGCACTAGATCTTGATGGCACAACTTTAAACCGTCAAGGAAAAGTCTCACAAAGAACAAAAGAGACTTTATCTAAAGTGACTCAACTAGGACACTGTGTAATTTTAGCAACTGGTCGTTCTTTTCAAATCAGTAAGCATATCTACAAAGAATTAGGTCTGAATACCCCTATGGTTAATTTCAACAGTGGGCTGGTTCACTTACCTTACGAAGAATGGGACAAAGAACGCGTTGTCGGTCTTGATTTAGATGTTGTTGATGATATCATCAAACGTTCTGAAAATCGTCCAGAAGTTAGTTTATTAACCGTTGAATCTAAAGACTACTTTTGGGTTAATAAAGTTGCTAATCCTGACATTGATTTCTTTCCAAGAACAGTTACTGAAGAAGACCTACTTCCAAAATCTTATCCTCAAGAAATTATTTCAGTCATGTTATTCAGTGAAGATCCTGATGATTTAGCAAAAGAAATCAAAACAGCCTATCCTAACCTTTCCATGCATGTTTGGAAAGGACATATTAAAGGTATTGAAATCTTGTCTAAGAAGGTTCACAAAGCAGATGGCGTCTTTTATGTAGCCGATCAATTCAACATTTCAAATGACGATATTATCGCCTTTGGTGACGAAGAAAATGACTACGAAATGCTCCAATCCGTTGGTTTGGGTGTTGCAATGGCTAATGCTTCTAGTCATCTAAAAGAAATTGCCAAAGATGTTACTGAATTCACTAATGATGAAGATGGTGTCGCTCGTTACTTGGAAGACTATTTTAAATTAAATTAAAAAAAGCTATTGGACGTTTTGTCCAGTAGCTTTTTTATTATTGGTCGCTTTTCAATGTTCCACCAACTGAGTAGTTGTCTTTTCTCATTTCATTTAAAACGATATGAACGTTTTCTTGTGGTGCACCAGTATTTTTGGCAATAGCTTCAGTTACATCTTTCACCAAACCCTTTAATTGTTCAGGTGAACGTCCTTCGATTAAGTCAATGTGTACAATAGGCATTATTTTTCTCCTTTAGTATTTAAAGTTGCAATTTCTAGTAAGACATCGACAGCTTTTTCCATCACTTGAACACTAACGTATTCATAGCGACCATGCATGTTTTCCCCACCTGCAAATAAGTTAGGTGTTGGTAGTCCCATGAATGAAATCTTTGAGCCATCTGTCCCTCCACGAACTGCTTTTTCATCTGTTTCAATATCTAAATTATGCATAGCTTCACGTGCTAAGTCAACCACATACATATGGTCTTTCATAACTTCGTACATATTAGCGTATTGATCTTGAATTGTTACGGATACTCGGTCAGTGTCTAATGAGTCGTTGATTTCCTTAGCAATTTGCTGTGCAAGTTCTTTACGACGAGTTAACCCATCTTTTTCAAAATCACGAATAATATAAGAAAGTGAAGCTTGATCAACGTTCCCTGACATGTCTGTTAATAAGAAGAAGCCTTCACGATCTTTTGTCTTTTCTGGGACTTCATTTTTAGGCAATCGATCATTAAATTCAATCGCTAATAAACTAGCGTTGACCATAACACCGTAAGCTGTACTTGGGTGAACATTTTTTCCTTGAATTTCAACTTTCAGACTAGCTGCATTGAAAGTTTCATATTCTAGTTCACCTTCTGGTCCACCGTCTACAGTATAAGCAAAGTCAGCATCAAATAAATCAACGTCAAATAAGTTGGCACCTGTTCCAATTTCTTCATCTGGACCAAACGCAATACGAATTTTACCGTGCTCAATTTCTGGATGCTTAATCAAGTAATCAGCAAATGTCACAATTTCGGCAACACCTGATTTATCGTCAGCACCTAATAAGGTTGTTCCATCAGTTGTAATAAGTGTATGACCTTCATATTTATTTAGACTGTTAAATTCTTTAGGATCTAAGTAAAAGCCACTCTCACCTAGCTTGATGGCTGAGACACCATCATAGTTTTCAATTAACTGTGGTTGGATATTTTCAGAGTTAAAGTCTGCTGTATCAACGTGTGAAATAAAACCAATAGTTGGCACGTCTTTATCAGTAGTTGATTCGATTGTAGCAGTCAAGTAGCCATTTTTTTCATTATAAAAGATGTCACTTAAACCAATTTCTTCAAGTTCTGCTCTCAAATTATTCAAAAAGTCTACTTGTCTTTGAGTAGAAGGAACCGTTGATGAGTTTTCATCTGAACGTGTGTTTTGCTTCACATATTTTAAAAAACGTGAAGTTAAATCATTGTACTTCATAATATTCTCCTTAGTTTAAATAAATTGATAGGGATCCGTTGAAATTTGTGACTGAATCACACTAATGTTCCAGTCATTTTCTTTATTCCAATCAACCAATTTTTCTGCCATTTTCACTTTAAAGATAGCTTCGATGTGATGACCAGGATCAATAACTGGTAAGTTGTAACTGAGCATATCGTGTCCTGTATGGTAATAGACATCCCCTGTAATTAACACATCAATTTCATTTTTCACAGCATCCAAAAAGAATTTTCCGCCATCTCCACCTATTATACCAACAGTTTTGACTTTTTGTTCTGGATTTGCAGCAACTAAGCGTAATCCTTGTAATCCAAACACATGTTTTAGTTCTTGTGAAAGCTCAGTCAAAGTTAATTTTTGTGGCAATTGCCCCTTTCGACCAATTCCCATAGGTGTATTACCACGTGTTAACTCAAAAGCAAACGGTTGAACGTCAGATAGTTTTAAACATTGACTTAGCCAATCATTCATTCCTTCAGGAGCCATATCAATATTAGTATGAGCTGAGTAAACGACGATATCGTGTTTAATAATTTGCGCATACATCGCGTTTTGCGGATTAGAAAAGTCAAGGTTCTTGGCTGGACGAAACATTAATGGATGATGACTAAAAATCATATCAACATCATTTTTGATTGCTTCTTCTATAACCTCTGGACGAACATCCAGAGTCGTCATGATTTTTGTGATTTCTTGATTAGGATTACCAATTTGTAATCCTAATGGATCTTTATCCAACGCTAGGTTTTGTGGTGCAAATTGTTCAATGCGATCAATAATTTGTTTAGCTTGAACCATTATAAAACCTCCTGTTTAATCAATTTAACTGTTTTTTCAAACTCAGTAATTTTAGCTTGGTTATTTTCAGCATGTTGTTTCAACTGTCCTAAAATATTAGTTAAAGTTTCAGCTTTATGTTGCCATTTTTGCACAAAAAGTTCTGGTTTTTTTTGTAACAAAACTGGACCAAATAACAATTCAGCTTCAGAATAAGTGACCACATTTTCTGATTTTTCGGCTTTAATAATTTCATAAATGTGGCGCCCTTCTTTAACAATCGATTCTTCTATGATTTTGTATTGATGAGCGGCTAACCACTGTCTGACTTCTTCTTCACCAATATTGGGCTCTAAAATCAAGGTATCAAAGTAAAGCTGTCTTTGGCTGGCTTCTTCTAAAATATCAACAATTAGCTTACCGCCCATTCCAGCGATTACCACTTGTTCAATATCATCTTCTTTTGAAAACGGCACTAGTCCGTTACCAAGTCGCGTTGATATTTGATTATCTAATTGATGGTGTTGAATATTTTCAATCGCATTATTCAACGGTCCTTCTGCAATGTCCGCTGCAACAGCAATTGAAATAACGCCTTTTTCAACTAAGTCGATTGGTAAATAAGCGTGATCTGTTCCAATATCTGCTAATTTTTGATTATTATTAACTAAGTCTGCAATAGCTTCTAAACGTTTTGAATGCATCATATCTCCCCATATCTATCCATGATTTTAACACAAAAAAAGAACTTGGTAACAATGTTATCAAGTTCTTTTCTGACAATTAGTCTAAAAAGTCCTTCAATTGATTTGAACGTGAAGGATGGCGCAATTTACGTAAAGCTTTTGCTTCAATTTGACGAATACGTTCGCGTGTTACTTTGAAGACTGTTCCAACCTCTTCTAAAGTACGTGTACGACCATCATCTAGTCCAAAACGTAAACGAAGTACATTTTCTTCACGATCAGTCAATGTATCCAATACATTTTCTAACTGTTCTTTTAGTAATTCATAAGAAGCATAGTCTTCAGGACTTGTGGCTTCTTGGTCTTCGATGAAGTCTCCTAAATGAGAGTCATCTTCTTCACCAATTGGTGTTTCAAGTGATACAGGTTCTTGTGAAATTTTTAGAATTTCACGAACTTTATCACGTGCCATATCCATTTCTGCACCAATTTCTTCAGGTGTTGGTTCACGACCTAAATCTTGAAGTAATTGACGTTGAATTCTGATTAACTTGTTAATCGTTTCAACCATGTGAACAGGGATACGAATTGTACGTGCTTGGTCAGCAATCGCACGCGTAATAGCTTGTCTAATCCACCATGTGGCATAAGTTGAGAATTTGAAACCTAAACGGTAATCAAATTTATCAACCGCTTTCATTAGCCCCATGTTCCCTTCTTGAATAAGATCCAAGAATTGCATACCACGACCAACATAACGTTTAGCGATGGAAACTACCAAACGTAAGTTTGATTCAGCTAATTCTTGCTTAGCTTCCAAATCACCATCTTCAATACGATGAGCTAAGCTCACTTCTTGGTCAGCATTCAAAAGAGGTACTCGTCCAATTTCTTTCAAGTACATTCTAACAGGATCATTAATTTTGATACTTGAAGGTGCTGATAAATCTTGAATTTCTTCTTGTTTAATAGCTTCTTCTTTACTCAAAGCTAATTGTGAAGGATTTCCTTTTTCGTCAACGATTCCAATCCCATTATCTTCAAATTGACGAACTAATTCAGTGATTGCTGTTTTTGTTAGTTTAAATGGGTGAACTAGCTTATCAGCAAAATCAACTTCTTTTAACTCTTTTGTTTTTTTAGACTCTTTAACTAGCTGGTTAACCGCTTTTTCAAGTTCAGTGTTACCTTTAGTAGCACTTTTAGAGGTTTGATCTGTAACTTTTGTTTGTTTGTTTTCTGACATAGAAATACCTCCTACATTAATTCAATAAACGCCTTAATTCGATAATCTGCTGCGTCAATGCGAGCTCTTGTTGTTCGTCATGTTGACGTTTTGCTTCATTCAACTGAGCTCGCAATTTCTGCAACTGTTGCGCTTGCTTTTCTTTAATCGATCGACTTAAATAATCTTCAAGCTCTTTTGACGAATAATAGTCAGGCATTTGCATCATCTCTATAGCTACTATTATACGCTTTAAGTCATCAGAAATAAAATCGATAAACCCTGAAATTGTGGGATTACCTGTCGACTGTTTATACGTTTGCCATTCTTTAAAAATAGCGCCTAATTCTGAGTTATTGAACTCATATTGATGCTGAATGACAAAATCATTCACTTCTTCATATCTCAAAACCAAATAAATTAATCTAACTTCTGCAATTTCAAGTGCTGATAATTTCTTTGAGAAATCTTGTTTTTTTGGTTCTGGTTGTTGTTCTTGATAAGGCTTTCTTGAAACTTGTCGTCGTTGTTTTTGACTTTCAGAAAGAACAGCATTCTTAATTGTTTCAATAGGTAACTGTGTTAACTCTGCTAGTTTTTGACTGTACAAATCTTGCGTGATTTCAGTATGACTGCGCGCAATCAAGCTCACTGCTGAGTTCACAAATTCTATTTTTTCACGATTATTATCTAAGTTATAGTGTCTTTGTAATAGCTGTAACCCAAAATCAATGGTTGTCATTGCACCATTAACTTGATTAACAAAAGCTTCACTGCCATAACTACGAATAAAATCATCTGGATCATGCCCGTCTGGTAGTAAAACCACCGAAAGATTGAATTGCTGCTTCTTGTCGAGTAATTTAATAGCTCGATTGGTCGCTTTAATCCCAGGATTATCACCATCATAGCAAATAACCAAATCAGAAGTGGCTTGCTTAATCAGATAAATCTGCTGATCAGTAAGGCTTGTTCCCATTGAAGCAATCCCTGTCTTTACACCTGCTTCATACGCACTAATAACATCCATAAAACCTTCAAAAAGAACCATCGACTGTCTTTGTCTAAGGTTCTTTTTGGCTTTTTGATAATTAAACAATGTCTTACTTTTATTAAAAATGTCAGTTTCTGGACTATTTAAGTACTTAGGCTCGTCAGAATCGTCTCTTAGCGTTCGTCCTGAAAATGCAATAACATTGCCATAGTTGTCTGAAATGGGGTACATGATTCGATTTTTGAATCGGTCACGTAGTTTTTCATCAGAATTACTATTGATAAACAGTCCTGAATTAGCTAAATCTTCTGGCTGATGCCCCTTATTAAGTAAGAAATCATAAACAATGTCTCTGGGTGGTGCAAATCCAAGCTGGAATTCTTTAATTGTTGCCTCAGTCATTCCACGATTCATTAAGTAGTTTAAAGCTTCTTTACCATAATCCGTGACCATCAAAATATGATGATATAACTCGCTTACTTCTCGATAAGCTTGTCTAAGCGGATGACTTCGTAACTGTTCTTGCTTATTAGTCGTAGTACTTTGAACGTCTGAGGGAATAGGAATGTTATTATCTTGTGCTACCTTTAAAACAGCTTCCGGAAATGAAAGATTCTCAATATCCATCAAGAGTTTAAAGACATTTCCTCCACGTCCACAACTGAAACAATGAAAAATTTGTTTTTCTTCAGAAATTGAAAATGACGGTGTTCGTTCTTCATGAAATGGGCAAAGTCCAAAATAGTTTTTACCTTTTTTTTGAAACTGAATATATTGACTTGCAACATCTAAAATGTCAGTGTTCGTTCTAACCTCATCAATAAATGTTTCAGGAATAAATTGTGCCATTTTAACTCCCCCAACTGCTAACTTACAATTGAAGTTATTTAATGACTAATCGTTGAACATCTCCTAGACGGTGTGCTAATTTGTTTAGCTTGTTCAATTGTGCTAAACGGTTTTTCTTGATAGCTTCATCTTTATCCATAATCATGTTTTCTTCAAAGTAAGCTTCAATCAATGGTTCGATTGTAACTAATTGTTTGTATAATTCTGGCAAGTTAACATTTTGGCTCAAAATATCGTTAGTTGCGACTAACAATTGTTTTTCTGAGTCTGTTTGAAGCAAGGCTTCATCTACTGCTTCATTACCATTAAATTGTGCTTTTTGTAAAATATTGCTGATACGTGTTAAGGATTCAACAACTGATTTGAATTCAGGATCTTGATGATGTTCATTCAATACTTTAGCTGCTTCAATCACTTGTAGTGGATCATTTTGGACAGAGTGCATAACAGTATCAATAACATCATATTTGTAGTTTTGAACTGTTAAGTATTGTTTAACACGGTCTAAGATAAAGTCAGAAATTTGTTTGATAGTATCTTCTGATGTAGTTAGACGAGCTGGAGTTAATCCATCCAATGTTTGAATCAATTCAGGTAGCAATTGGTTGAATGAGACAGACCATTTTTGGTTAACTAAGATACGCACGATACCGTATGCTGAACGTCTCAACGCATAAGGATCATTTGAACTTGTTGGAATCATATCTGCACTAAAGAAAGTTAAGATAGTATCAAGTTTTTCACTAATTGAAAGCAATGCACCAACTTTTGAGCTTGGTAGTTTACCTTCAGCTGAAGTTGGTAGATATTGTTCTGCAATAGCTAAACTAACTTCATCATTTTCGCCTGCTAATTTAGCATATCTTTGTCCCATAATTCCTTGCAATTCATCGAATTCACCAACCATTTGAGTTACTAAGTCAAATTTGTAGATTTCACTTGCACGGACAACATCTGTTGTTTCTTGGTCAGATAAGTTGAATCTTTTAGCTAAGTCACCAGCAATTGCTTTAACACGTAACATTTTTTCAGTTAAAGACCCAATTTTATCATGAAATGTCACGTTTTTCAATTTATCTACAAAGTGTGAAATAGGTAATTTTTGGTCTTCTTTGTAGAAGAAATCAGCATCTTCTAAACGAGCTGTTAGCACTTTTTCATTACCTAAAGCTACGTTTTCAATGTGGTCTTTGTTCCCATTACGAACTGAAATGAAGTGTGCACTCAAGCTACCATCTGCTTCACGAACAGCAAAGTAACGTTGGTGGTCTTTCATTGAAGTAATTAAAACTTCTTCAGGGATTTCAAGATATTTCTTATCAAAACGACCTGCAAAAGCAGTTGGATATTCAACAAGGTTATTAACTTCTTCTAATAAACCTTCATCAAGTTTGACAATCCAGTTGTTTTCTTTAGCCATTTCTTCAATTTGAGAACGGATAATTGCTTTTCTATCTTCTGCATCAGCAATAACAAACTCGCTTTTTAGAGATTCTTCGTAATCATCAGCTTTTGCTAGACTAATTGGATCGCCCAGGAAGCGGTGTCCGCGAGTTTTACGACGTGCTTCAACATCTAAAATTTGCATTGGAATCACTTCATCGTCAAACAATGAAACAATCCAATGAATTGGACGAATAAATTCAAAATCATAGTTTGCCCAATGCATACGGGTTGGGAATGTCAATGACATCACAACTTCACTTAATTGACCTAGAATATCTTTTGCTTGTTTTCCTTCTTCTTTTTTGTGAAGAAAAGCATATTCTGTTCCCTTTAAGTCTTCAAAATAAATGTCATCCGTACTCATATTTTGTCCACGAGCAAAACCTTGAGCAGCTTTTGTCCAGTTGCCTTCATCATCTAGTGCGATTTTTTTAGCAGGTCCTTTTTGAACTTCATCAATATCAGCTTGCTTTTCGCTTAAGTCTTCAACAAGTAAAGCTAGACGACGAGGTGTTGAGAAAGTTTTGATTTCTTTATAGTCTAGTTTGTTTTCTTTTAAGAATTTTTCAGTTTTACTTAGTAATTGTTTGATTGTTGGTGTGACCACGTGTGCGGGCATTTCTTCAAGACCAACTTCTAATAAATAGTTTTTAGTCATTTTCTTCACCTGCTTTTTGAGCTTTATTTTTCAATAATGGGAATCCTAACTTACGTCTTTCTTCAACGAAGGCAGAAGCAACACGGTGTGCCATATTTCTAATACGTGATAAGTAACCAGCACGTTCTGTAACTGAAACTGCTCCGCGAGCATCTAGTAAGTTAAATGTGTGTGATGATTTCAAAATGTAATCATATGCTGGGTGAACTAATCCTAATTCGATTAGGCGTAGTGCTTCTTTTTCATACATGTTGAATAAGGTTAGTAATTCTTCTTGATTACTGTCTTCAAAAGCATATTTTGAGTGTTCATATTCAGGTTCTTTGAAGATATCACCATATAACACGCCATCTGCCCATTCTAGGTCAAATACTGAGTCAACATCTTGAATGTAAGAAGCTAAACGTTCTACACCATATGTGATTTCACTTGTAACGGGTTTAACTTCAATTCCCCCAACAACTTGGAAGTAAGTGAATTGTGTGATTTCCATTCCATCTAGCCAAACTTCCCAACCAACACCGGCAGCACCCATTGATGGGTTTTCCCAGTTATCTTCAACGAAACGAATATCGTGTTCTAGTGGATCAATACCTAAAGCACGTAAACTATCTAAATAGTATTCTTGAATGTTTTCTGGAGAAGGTTTCATTACTAATTGAAATTGGTGGTGTTGGAAAAGTCTGTTAGGGTTTTGTCCGTAACGACCATCTGCAGGTCTTCTTGAAGGCTCAACGTAACATGCATTCCATGGTTCTGGTCCAACAGCTCTTAAGAAAGTGTAAGGACTCATTGTTCCCGCACCTTTTTCTGTATCGTATGCGTTCATAATCATAGCACCTTTAGAAGACCAAAAATCTTCTAAAGTTGAAATCATTTGCTGAATATTCATCTTTATTTACTCCTTTTTTTGCAATAAAAAAACCTATGCATAAACATGCATAGGGACGATTAATCGCGGTTCCACCCTAATTCCGAAAAATTCGGCTACTTAATTGTAAAACTACTCCGTAGTGCCCTTCGCTTATTGCTAACTCCATGGCTTTCACTAACCCACAGTCGCTTAAAATTAGCCTCAATAAACTACTAATCTACATCATTGCAGCTTTGATATACATTTATTAGAATACACTTTATATCGTATAGTTTCAATATAATTATAAGAAATTTTAACAATTATGTTAATCAATTATGTTAATCAATTATGTTAATCAATTATGTTAATCAATTAACCAATCCGTCATTTGGTTCAGATATTGTTTTGATTTCAACGTCATTTCAAGTGTTTCACGATAAATTCGGTCAATGGATTTTGATAATCTTGTCTGTGTTTGGCGTTTAACAGTCACTTGATTCAACTTATCAAGTGGCACAAAAGCTAGTGTTCTCAGTAAGCTTACTTCTTGGCTTGATAAGTCTAATAGTTTCAAATCACTAAACTCTGGCAAGTGTTTCCGACAAAGAATACCACCTTTTTCAAGTGAATAGGCAAATTCACCTACAGCATTTTGACAAATTACACAATGCCTAAACTCAGGAGCAACTCCATAAGCTTTTAGCATTTTTAATTGAAAAATTTGCATCACAATTTCTGGATTCTTACCTTCATCAATTCGAAGTAAAGCTTGTTTGAGTAAATCATAATACTCGCCTTCTGCTTGATAATCAACAAAAGCACGATTTGCTAAATCACATAAAAACGTTGCATAGGCACTTTTTTCAATATCTGTAATAATAGCTTCAAACTGTTTGACTTTTGTAGTGGTATTGAGTCTACTAATCCGGTTCGGCTTAATATCGACTAAATAATGGCCATAGGAAAAGTTCAAAACGCTACTGTTCAACTTTGACTTAGGTCGCTTTGCCCCTTTAACAATCATTGTGAACAAGCCGTATTCTTGCGTAAAAATCCGAACTAAGACATCGGTTTCTTGATAGGACTGTCTTTTAAAAACAATACCTTCAACCCATTGCTTATTCATTAGTTCAAGTCTTTAGGATTGTAACCTGACTGAGCTAAGAATAACGGATCTTTACGCCAATTTTTTTGCACTTTAACCCAAAGTTTCAGGTTGATTTTTTCACCTAATAAGTTTTCGATTTCTTGACGTGATTTAATACCGATTCGTTTTAGTAAGCTAGCACCTTGTCCGATAACAATTGCTTTTTGACTTTTACGTTCCACGAAGATAGTTGCGTCAATTTGAAGTTTACCTTCAACACGTTGGCTCATTTGGTTTACTAAAACAGCCACTGAGTGAGGGATTTCATCTCGTGTGAATTCAAGAATTTTTTCACGGATCAATTCAGCAACAACAAAATATTCAGGTCTATCTGTTAATTGATCTTCATCATAAAATTGTGGACCAACAGGTAATTCATCACTTAATTGGTCTAATAATTCATCAACATTATTTCCTTGTGTAGCAGAAATTGGATATACTTCTTTGAAGTCTAGTTCATGGCGATATTGTTCGATGAATGCCAGCAAATCATCTGGGTGAACTAAATCGATTTTGTTGATAATTAAGTAGACAGGTTTCTTTACATCTTGTAATAAGTTCAAAATAAAACGGTCTCCAGGTCCCATTTTATCTTCAGCAGATACCATGAATAAAACCACATCAACTTGATTTAACATTCCTAGTGAAGATTTTGACATATAATCATCTAATTGATTTTTAGGCTTGTGAACACCTGGTGTATCTAAAAAGACCATTTGGGCTTTATCTGATGTATAAATACCATTGATATTGTTACGTGTTGTTTGTGCTTTGTCTGACATAATGGCAATTTTTTCACCAATAATACGGTTCATTAATGTTGATTTACCAACGTTTGGACGACCAATAATCCCCACAAAACCTGATCTAAATTCGTTATTTTCCATTGTTAAGCTCCTTGCTTGTAAAGTAGTACGGTAAAATTTCATCTAAACTAAATTGTTTAAGGTCATCTGTTTTAGCTGAGGCTAAAAAGATGCGTGTATCTTGAGTTAATAACTCACTCATCACTTGACGACAAGCACCACAGGGTGAAATAGCTTGAGGTGTATTTCCAATAATGACAAAGTCTGTAATAATTGGGCGTTCATCATTTTGATTAATGCTTTCAAACAAACACACACGTTCTGCACACATTGTTAATCCATAAGAAGCATTTTCAACATTTACCCCTTTATAAAGATTACCCTTGCTGTCTAAAGCAACTGCCGCAACTGGAAAATGCGAATACGGAACGTAAGCTCTTTTTAAGTGATTTTTAGCAATTTCAACTAACTGCTTTACTTTCATATTGTTATAGTTCCTCACTAGTTAATAAATTTAGGAATAAAGATAATAGCGCCAATAATAACTGCCATTAGTGCTGTCAAAACAACAAATCCAGCTGCCGTGTCCTTAGCATATTTGGCATAATCATGATACTTAAAATCAGCTGCCAGGTCGACGACAGTTTCAATTGAAGTATTGGCTACTTCAGCAATAATCACTGAAAAAATCGAGAAAATAACCCAAAGCCATTCCGAACTCGATATTTTGTAGTAAAAACTAATCAAAATCACGATGATACTGACGATAATATCAATCTTAAAATTTCGCTCCACTTTTAAAACATGTAAGATACCATCAATAGCATGCTTTAATGACTGAAAAAAGTGACGGTTTTTTTGTATTTGTTTTTTATCTTTTAAGGCCATACTCGTCTAAGATTTGGTTTTGCAACCCAATCATTTCCTTTTCTTCTTCTGGATCAATGTGGTCATATCCACTCAAGTGAAGGAAACCATGTACCAACGTATATCCGAATTCACGGTCAAATCCATGACCATATTCTTCGCCATGTTCTGCAACAATCGCTGGACAAATAACCAAGTCTCCAATATTTCTAGCAATCCCAAAAGTCTGTTGAAGCATTTCAATTTCTTCTTGGTCTTCACCGTCTTCAATCGCAAAACTAATCACATCTGTTGGATTATCTTTTCCACGATAGGTTTCGTTAATCTTCTTGATTTCACCTTCGCTCACAAAACTGATTGACATTTCAATGGCTTGTTCAGGTGCAATTTTATCTTTTGTGTAGTTCAACAAATCTAACGCCCAGTCAACTTGATCTGAACTTAATAAATTTTCTTCGTTTATAACATTAATATCTAATTGACTCATTTTGGTTCCTCATTCTTTTCGTAGGCTTCAATAATTTTTGTAACAACTGGATTTCTAACAACATCACTAGCAGAAAAGTTAATAAACTTGATTGCACTGATTCCTTGTAAACGTTGTTTTGCTTCAACTAGACCGCTTTTAGCATTATACGGTAAATCGATTTGAGTGATATCACCGTTAACAATCATTTTGGAATCAAAACCTAGACGTGTTAAAAACATCTTCATTTGTGAACGGGTTGTGTTTTGTGCCTCATCTAGTATTACAAAGGCTGAATCAAGTGTACGTCCCCTCATATAAGCTAAGGGTGCAATTTCAATGATTTCTCTTTCCATCAATCGGTTAGTAGCCTCTGTCCCAAAAATAGCATATAGCGCGTCATAAATAGGACGAAGATAGGGATC
This sequence comes from Holzapfeliella sp. JNUCC 80, assembly GCF_053667655.1. Lineage (NCBI taxonomy): Bacteria > Bacillati > Bacillota > Bacilli > Lactobacillales > Lactobacillaceae > Holzapfeliella > Holzapfeliella sp. JNUCC 80. Next base: position 656,538 of record NZ_CM132205.1, read on the forward strand.
AATTTTATCCTTCAAGTCCCCAGGTAAAAACCCTAGGTTCTCACCAGCTTCAACAGCTGGTCGAGTTAAGATAATGCGTTCAACTTCTCCTCTTTTAAAAGCAGAAATAGCCATGATAACAGCCAAATAAGTTTTACCAGTACCCGCTGGACCAATCCCAAATACGACATCATGATGCTTAATTGCTTCAACATAATGCGCTTGACTTAAATTTTTGATACGGATTGGTTTTCCTTTGGCATCTCTAATCAATATTTTTTGGTAAAGATCTTCAAAGTAGTCCAATGTACCCTTTTGCGCCATCTTAATGGCACTCATCACGTCAGATCCGTTAATCTTAACACGTTGGTTAATCAAATTTGAAAGTGACTTTAATAGTTGGTCAACTAGTAAAACATCTGATTCTGACCCTTTGAGGCGAATACTATCACCCTGGTTAGTCAACTCAACATCAAAATAATCTTGTATTAACTTTAGGTGTTGGTCATTAACGCCGACTAAACTGATTAAATCATCTGCATTTGCAGTTTGAAAATAGTTGTTTTGTATCGTTGTGTCTGTCAATAATACGCCTCCGAAAGTAATTTTATATACGCTTTAATGATAAAGCTTTTTGGGGCGAAAAAAAACCCTTATTTCTGGAAATATAACCAAAAATAAGGGTTTTACGAGACGTTATCTCTTACGTTTACGAGCTGCTTCAGATTTTAATTTTCTTTTTACACTTGGTTTTTCGTAAAATTCGCGTTTACGGTACTCTTGGAGTGTACCACTTTTAGAAACGGAACGTTTGAAGCGACGAAGAGCATCATCAAGAGATTCGTTGTCATGAACGACTGTCTTTGCCATATGATATCCCTCCTTCCATTTCTATGACCCTATAGGTCAACTAATTACAAGATTAATTATATCGAACAAAGATAACCAGGTCAACAAAATATCACTATGTTTTTTAATTTAATTCTTAATTACTGATTATCCTTCAATATTGCTTGTTTTAAGTCACTGTCGAAGCTTTGCTGACGTAACATTTCAATCTCACGTTTATAAGGTGAGTATTTCTTTTTACTATCTACTTCATCAGGTACAAAGGGGGTTTCTAGTATCTTTGGCAACGATTTGAATGGCTCATAATAAGCAATATCTTGTAAGGTTTCAAATCCAAGCTCGCCAAATCCAAGGTTTTCGTGACGATCTTTATGTGACTTTAGTCCAAACTTTGAATCATTCAAATGAATAACTGTAATACGATTAATACCGATAACACGATCAAATTCAGCCATAACACCTTCAAAGTCATTCTTGATATCATAACCCGCGTCATAAACATGACAAGTATCAAAAGTGATTGACAAACGATCAGAATGTTTAGCACCTTCGATAATTTGTGCAAGCTCTTCAAAAGTTTTACCTATTTCGGTCCCTTTACCAGCCATTGTTTCTAATGCAATGCTAACGGTCGTTGTTTCACTTTTCTCAATGGCCTCATCTAAACCTTTGATTATCTGAGCAATAGCTGCTTCTTCACCAGAGCCGACATGAGATCCTGGATGAAAACTGATATATTTAGCGCCAATTGCTTCGGCACGCTTCATTTCATCAGCTAGAAAGTTAACTGCAAAGGGAAAATTTTCGGGCTTTTTAACATTGCCAAGATTAATGATATAAGGTGCGTGAACCACGATTGGGTTGATATTATGTTCTTCGATAATAGGTGTTGCTTCTTCAATATTAAAGTCAGACAACGGACGTCTTCTCGTGTTTTGAGGAGCACCGGTAAATACCATCATCGTGTTAGCTTGATTAGCAAGTGTCTCTTCTGTCGATAATAACAGCATTTTCTTGCCTGATAGTTTTACGTGACTTCCAATAATTAATGACTCTTTACTCAACTTTAGGCTCCTTAAATCTACCAATAACTTTTTCAGCCTTCGTGATGCTGACAAAAGCATATGGATCTTTATTTTGAATAACATGTACTAATTCATACATTTCATATCTCGAAATAATTGTGAACAGAATCGTTTTTTCAGTGTGACCAAAAGCACCTTCAACGTCGTGAACAATTGTAATTCCGCGACGCATTTTTTGCTGAATATCATCAATCAGGTCTCTAGGATGCTCTGTCACAATCATTACTTGCATTTTTTGATTTTGAGTATAAATCATATCAATAACGCGGCCATTCACAAAAATCCCAATAGCTGTATAAAAAGCAAATGCCCAACCAAAAATAAAGCCGGCCACTGATACAATAATCAAGTTAAAGAATATATTAATTGTTCCGAAGCTGTGACCCGTTTTCTTACGGACAATAATTCCAATAATGTCTAATCCACCAGTTGAAATACCGCTTTTCAAAGCAAAACCCGTTCCAACTCCGTTGACCACACCACCAAATAAAGCACAGATAATGGGATCAAACTGTGTACTGATTGGTGGCATTACTTTCATCATGATTGATGAAAAAACAACGGCTAAAATAGTATAAAGTGTAAACTTGTGACCAATCTTTAACCACCCCAGGATGACTAAAGGAATGTTCAATGCAAAATACATCACATTAGTTGGTAATAAATTGTGCGACAAACTTTGAATGATTTGGGCAAACCCCGTAACACCACTTGCATAAATATGACCGGGTTCCCAAAAGAAGTTCAACGCAATCGATACACATAGTGCATAGATAACAGCCGCACTAACCTTAGAAAAGTTAGTATGCTGCCGGCTGATTTGAGACAGTTGATCCATAGCTTTTTACTTCCTTTTATTTAAACTTATCCTAAGTTTAACAAAAAAACTATTTTTTTAAAGCAATTATCTATTATTTCCAAACATCTTTTTTGAACTGTTCACGACCACCTAATTCTTCCATTTCAAATCTTGCGGGATCTTTTTTATAGAAGTCTTGATGATAATCTTCTGCTTCATAAAAAGGCGACTCCTCTTCGATTTTGGTAACAATTGGTTTATCAAATCGACCGCTTTTTTCAAGTTCATCTCTTGATTTTTCAGCGACCACTCGTTGACTGTCATCATGATAAAAAATAACTGGACGATATGAATCACCACGATCTTGAAATTGTCCCATTGCGTCCGTTGGATCTGTTTGACGCCAATAGATTTCAACAAGTTCTGGATAAGTTATCACATCTGCATCATAGTCAATTTTAACTGCTTCAGTATGACCCGTTTTGCCTATGCAAACTTGTTCATATGTTGGGTTTGCAACATGACCTCCTGTGTAACCAGAAGTTACTTTAATAATTCCTGGTTGTTCATCAAAAGGCTTGACCATACACCAAAAACAACCTCCTGCAAAAATTGCATACTCTTTTTTCATCTTCAACTAACCTCCTGAATTTTACTTTTCAAATAAAATTAAGTATTTGCCATATCCTTTTTCTTCCAGTTGATTTACCGGAATAAAGCGTAATGCAGCTGAATTAATACAGTATCTCATGCCACCTTTTTCAAGGGGCCCATCATTGAATACGTGTCCCAAATGTGAATCAGCGTCTTTACTCTTGACCTCGATTCGTTCCATGCCATGAGAAGAGTCTCTTTTTTCGACTACTTTGTCGATTGGTTTGGTAAAAGATGGCCAACCACAGCCTGCATCATATTTATCTGTCGAAGAAAATAAAGGTTCTCCGCTCACAACATCAACAAAAATACCGTCTTGCCAGAAATCATCATATTCACCAGTAAATGGTGCTTCTGTTGCAGCATTTTGTGTCACTTCATATTGTTCTTTAGTTAATTTTTTTCGTAAGTCTTTAGACATTATAAATCCCCTCTCAAACTTCTCTTTAGTAAGTTTAAGGTTAGTATATCAAAAAAATAGTTGTTTACAACCTTAAAACAAAATAAAAAAACGATAAATAATTTAATATTTATCGTTTTTTACAAATTAATCTCTTGTTTCAATACCTAGTTCTGCTAGTTGCGCATCAGAAACTTCTGCGGGCGCGTTCATCATTGGTTCACTTGCTTTTGAGTTTTTAGGGAATGCAATAACGTCACGAATGTTATCACGTCCTGCAAGTAACATTGCAAAACGGTCTAATCCAATTGCAAGTCCACCATGTGGTGGGAATCCAAAGTCAAGGGCATCTAATAAGAATCCAAATTGTTCTTTAGCGCTTTCTTCTGTAAATCCTAAAACTTTTAGCATTTTTTCTTGAATTTCGCGATTATGGATACGGATTGATCCACCACCAAGTTCATAACCATTTAGAACAATATCATAGCTACGAGCATGTGCTTTATGTGGTTCTGTATCTAGTAACTTAATGCCTTCATCATCAGGCATAGTAAATGGATGGTGAGCTGCGGCCCATTTTTCGTCACCTTCATCGTATTCAAATAATGGCCAGTCTACAACCCATAAGAAGTTGAATTCTTCTTTGTTAATCAAGTTTTGTTCTTTGGCAATTTCAACACGTAAGTAACCTAAAGCATCAGCAACAACTTTAGAACGGTCAGCAACAAATAATACTAATTCATCACCCACAAGGTTTAACTTGTCTTTTAATTCGTCATGTTGATCCGTTACAAATTTTGCAACAGGTCCGTTGAATTCACCATCAACAAATTTCATCCAAGCTAATCCTTTTGCACCAAAACGCTTGATGTATTCTTGTTTTTGGTCGATTTGTTTACGTGAGTATTCATTAGCACCGTTTTTGACAACAATCGCTTTCACTTGTCCACCATTAGCTACTGCACCAGAGAACACTTTGAAGTCACTATCTTTGAATAAATCTGATAAGTCTTGAAGTTTCATGTCAAAACGAGTATCAGGTTTATCAGAACCATAATTTGCCATCGCATCGTGCCATGACATTCTTGGGAATGGTGTTTTGACATCAAGGCCTTTTACGTCTTTCATTACTTTTTTGATTAAACCTTCAGTGATATCTTGGATTTGTTCTTCATCTAAGAAGGTTGTTTCCATATCAATTTGAGTAAATTCAGGTTGACGATCTCCACGTAAATCTTCATCACGGAAACAACGTGAGATTTGGTAGTAACGGTCAAATCCAGCACCCATCAATAATTGTTTAAATAATTGAGGAGATTGAGGTAAAGCGTAGAAACTACCTGGATAAACACGAGAAGGAACTAAGTAGTCACGAGCACCTTCAGGTGTTGATTTACCTAAATAAGGTGTTTCGATATCAACAAATCCTTGTTCATCGAAGAAAGCGTGAATTGAGTGCATCATTTTTGAACGCATCATGATACCACGTTGCATTTCAGGACGACGTAGGTCTAAGTAACGGTATTTTAGTTTAGTTTCTTCTGAGGCTTGAACATCATCACTAATATCAAATGGTGGTGTTTTAGCTTTATTAAGCAGTTCAATTCCGTCTACTTCAACTTCAATTTTACCTGTTGGATTGTTTAGGTTTTGTGTTTCTTCTGAACGCTTAACGACTTTTCCATGAACTGAAATAACATCTTCAGCACGCAATGTTTCAGCAACAGCTAATGCATCTGCACTAAAAGTTGTATTGAAAACAAGTTGAACGAATCCTGAACGGTCTCTTAAGTCTACGAAAATTAAACTTCCTAAACTACGACGTTTTTGAACCCATCCGTGAAGCGTCACGTGTTCTCCGACTAATTCTTCGGTCACTTGACCGTTATAAGCTGTACGTTTTTCCATTTTTACTATCCCCTAGTTAATTTCTTTTAATAATTCTGATGCATTTTTGTTTAAAGATTCAAAATCAACAACAGTCTGTGAACCATCCTCAAGATTTTTAAGTGTTGCAGCTTGTTTTTCGACCTCTTGATCCCCAATAGTCAAAATGTACTTCGCTTGATGGCGGTCAGCTGATTTGAATTGATTTTTTAATTTGCGTTGTGAAACATCAAAGACCACTTTAAGCCCTTGATTTCTCAAAGAACGAGCTAGTTTCAAAACGGTTGCGACAGAATCATCACCTACATTAGCAATATAAACCTCTGGCCCCTCTGTTGCAAACATTTCAGGGTTTTGTTGTTGTAAAACTAGCATTAGTCTTTCAAATCCAATACCAAAACCAATGGCAGGTGTTTCAGGACCTGAGAACTCTTCTACTAATTTATCATAACGACCACCCGCTAGCACCGTACTTTTGCTTTGCCACAAGTTCTTATCTTCAATCATAAATTCAAAGATTGTGCCCGTGTAGTAATCTAAACCACGAACCAAGTTATCGTCGATTTGATAATTAATACCTAACTCATCAAGCATGTTCAAAACAAAGCCAAAATGTTGGTTAGTTTCATCATCTAAATAATCACGTAACTTAGGTGCATCTGCCACTAATTCTTGATCTCGTTTATCTTTTGAATCTAAAATTCTAAGTGGATTTACTTGCAAACGTTGTTTAGAATCATCTGATAATTCATCTTTAAATGGTTCAAAATAATTAACTAGTGCTTCATGGTAATTTTTTCTAACTTCTGCGTTTCCTAATGAATTAAGGTGTAATTCAAAGTTTTGAACGTTTAGTTTTTTTAATAAGTCATGAGCTAATAAAATAATTTCAACATCTTGCATCGGATGTGTTGCACCAAAAGCTTCCACACCGATTTGGTGAAATTGTCTTTGACGTCCAGCCTGTGGGCGTTCATAACGAAACATTGGGCCAATATAGAATAGTTTGACTGGTTTTTCGTGTTCAGGTGCATACAGTTTGTTTTCAACGTATGAACGAACGGTTCCAGCTGTCCCTTCTGGTCTCAATGCAATATGACGTTCTCCTTTATCGAAGAAATCATACATTTCTTTTGATACAACATCTGAAGATTCACCACTTGAACGGGCAAATAGTTCATATTGTTCAAAAATAGGCGTTCTGATTTCATTGAAATCATACAAGTCCATAAAATTTCTAACTTCAGTTTCGACATATTGCCAGCGATTGGATTCACCAGGCAAAATATCAACTGTTCCTTTAGGTTTTTGTAACTTCATACACAAGACCCTTCTCTATCCAGTTTTTTGTCTTATTTCGCATTAATATAGAATACTAGAAAAAGACGCTCTATGTCAATTTAGACTACAGTTCGTAAACAATTGTAACAGGACCATCATTAACTGATGCAACAGCCATATCTGCTCCAAATTGTCCCTCTTTAACTGTTAAGTTTTCTTCTCTTAATAATGCATTAAACTGATCATAAAACGCTTCAGCTTGTTTAGGTGCCATTGCTTCTTGAAAGTGAGGACGGTTTCCCTTTTTGGTATTGGCAAGTAACGTGAATTGACTCACTGACAGAATTTCACCTGCTACGTCTTTAACGCTTAGATTCATTTTTTGCTCATCATCACTAAAGATTCTCATTTTAGCAATTTTTTGTGCTGCTTTTTGCAGCATGTCTGGCGTATCATCTTGATGAACGCCCATAAGTAGCAACAACCCATTACCAATTTTTGAGTGTAATTGATTATCGATTGTAACACTTGCTTCTTGTACACGTTGAATAACAATTTTCATTATTGATCTGCTCTCTTTGCTTCATAAACATCTGGAATATTTTTTATTTGCGTCAAAATTTCGTTAAGGTGTTGTGAATTTTTAACAGAAACGGTTAAACGAACATGCGCCATATCATTATGATCAATACGACCACTGATATTGGATAGTTTCTTTGAAACCGCATTAAGTTTTTGGAGAATATCATTTAACAAACCGCTACGATTAAATCCATAAATACTTAGATTTGCAAAATAAGTTTGGTCTTTGGAAGAAACGTCCATCCATTCAACATCCATTACTCGACCTTCTATACGGTCTGATTCACTGATGTTTGAACAATCAGTACGGTGAATTGTAACGCCTCGACCTCTTGTTACATAGCCAACAATTGCATCCCCAGGTACAGGATTACAACACTTAGCTAATCTAATCAACAAGTTATTTAGACCTTGGATAATAACACCATTTTCATGCTGAATCTGCATTTTAGTTGGCTCATTTTGTTTAGAACGATCAATTTGATTATGTGTTTTGTTATCAGCAGCTGATAAAATCGAAGCCTCTAGCTCTTTACGCTTTTGTGCTTCGCTTTCACGGCGTGCTTTTTCTGTTAAACGGTTAGCCGCCACTAGCGGTGTGATTTCACCATAACCAATTGAACTAAACAGTTCTTCTTTAGAGCCAAAGTTGAATCGGTTAACCAATTCTTGAATATGAGCTTTATCCATGAATTCTTTTGGTGAATAGCCCATTTCAGTTAGTTGGTTTTCAATATCATTACGGCCTTTTTCGATATTTTCATCTTTAGTTTGGTTTTTGAAGTAGCGTCTGATTTTGTTACGTGCGCGGGATGTTTTAACAATATTAGTCCAGTCACGACTTGGATTAGCATTTGGAGAAGTATTAATTTCAATAATATCTCCGTTTTTCATTTTGTAATCAAGTGGAACCATCTTAGCATTAACACGTGCACCCACTGCATGGTTCCCAACTTCTGTGTGAACTAAATATGCAAAGTCTAGTGGAATAGACCCTTTAGGCAACTCATAAACATCACCTTTTGGTGTAAAGACATATACGCGGTCAGAGAACAAGTCTCCTTTAACACTTTCCATGAAGTCACGAGCATTAGTTGAATCTTCTCTTAGCTCTAAAATCTCACGGAAAATATCAATTTTTTGACCAGCTTCGTCAATTCTAACTGGTGAGCTAACCCCTTCTTTATAAGCCCAGTGAGCTGCAATACCAAATTCAGCAATTTCGTGCATTTCTTCTGTTCTGATTTGGATTTCTAGCGGTTTGCCACCAGGACCAATAATCGTTGTGTGAAGTGATTGGTAACCGTTAGCTTTAGGAACAGCAATATAGTCTTTAAAACGACGTGGAACAGGTTTCCATTTAGTATGAACTGCACCTAATACAGCATAACAATCACGAACGCTTTTAACTAGAATGCGAACAGCCGATAAATCATACAATTCATCAAACTGTTTATGCTTCTCTTTCATCTTTTTGTAGATTGAGTAGATATGCTTTGGACGACCGTAAATTGTATATTTGATGTTCAAATCATCTAAAGTCGTTTCCATTGTATTAATTGCATCCGCAATAAAGCCTTCACGTTCACTACGTTTAGTCTTCATCAAACTCACAATACGGTAGTATTGTTGTGGGTTTAGGTAATGTAATGAGATATCTTCTAGTTCCCATTTAATTTTGCTAATCCCTAAACGATCTGCCAATGGTGCGTAAATTTCAATTGTTTCAGTTGAAATGCGGCGCTGTTTATCTGGTCTTAAATGGTCTAATGTGCGCATATTATGCAATCGATCTGCTAATTTAACCATGATAACGCGTAAGTCTTGAGCCATTGCAATTAGCATCTTACGATGGTTTTCAGCAAGTTGTTCTTCATGTGACATATACTTGATTTTGCCCAGTTTAGTAACACCATCAACAATTGTTGCGACATCTTTACCAAATAGTTCCTCAACATCTCCAAGTGTTACTTCTGTATCTTCAACAACATCATGTAAAAAACCACTCACGATTGTTTCAGGGTCCATTCTAAGTTCGGCTAAACTACCGGCTACTTGAATAGGGTGAATAATGTAGGGCTGTCCTGATTGACGCTTTTGATCTTTATGCAGATAAGCTGCAAATTCATAGGCTTTTTTCACAAAGTCTAAGTGTTCTTGATTCATATATTCAGCGCAAAGGTCAAATACCTCTGTAACTGTTAAATCCTTATGTTTAGACATAGTCTCAACCCCTAGCTTTCCTCTAGTTATTATAGTTGAATTATAACAACCTTAAATTTAAAATACCAATTTTAAATCAATGATTTAACTCTGTTTGATAAGATAATGCACTCAAAAAGTATAAGGGGGCTGTTTCTACTCTCAAAATACGTGGTCCTAGCGCAGCGACTGTCGCACCTTGATTAACTAAAGTCGTCACTTCTTCTTCTGCTAATCCACCTTCAGGTCCAAATACACCTAGTACTTTTTGATTAGGTTCAACCTGTTCAAATACTTTGACCAAATTAGATTTTTCAGACTGTTTGGCAGCTTCTTCATAAGCGACTACAGTATGATCAAATTCTGATAGATCTAAGTCACTTAATTTGTCTAGCACTTTGACTTCAGGAACAATTGAGCGTCTTGATTGTTCAGCAGCTTGTTTAGCAATTGTATTTAAACGGTCCAATTTTTTAGCTAATCTATCAGCTTTCAACTTAGCCACAGCATATCTTGAATTAAAGAACACAAATGCATTAGCACCTAGTTCTGTCCCCTTTTGAATAATCCATTCCGCTTTTTCTTTTTTAGGCATCCCCACTAATAAAGTAACGTCTTGTTGCAATTCTACTTGGCGATCTTGTTCTTGCACAATCTCAACTTCAACAGCTTTATTTTCTAAACTCGTAATCTTTGCAATAAATACTTGGTGAAGACTGTCAACAACCTCAATCTCATCATCCACTTTACTACGTCTTACTCGAGAAACACGGTGAGCAATATCTTTAGGAAGTGACACAGTTTGATTAATTGATAAAGTCTCATCTAAAAAGTAATGTTGCATGTTTACACCTCTTGTTTCTTCACTAGCAAACTAACCCATGTCTTTTGACGCATTTCACTAATAACTTCAAAATTAAATTCTGCTAATTTTGCGACCAATTTATCGCGTTGTGCTTGATCGATACCTGATAAAATCACAACACCGTTATCAGCTAGATGTTCAGCTAAATTAGGTACTAATTCCATCAAAATTTCAGCCAAAATATTAGCAATGATAATATCATACTCACCTGAAACTTGTTTCAGTAAGTCACTTTCTTGCAAAGTAATCTGATTTTCTAATTCATTTAATTTGATGTTTTCTTCAGCAAAAATTAAAGCATGTGCGTCAATATCGGTTCCAACAACTTGTTGCGCACCCATTTTGTGTGCAGCAATCGCAAGTATTCCTGAGCCTGTCCCAAGATCTAATACACGCGCATCATCTTTAACCATCGTCTTTTCTAAATACTGTAAAGCTAATTGTGTTGTAATGTGAGTACCTGTTCCAAATGACATACCTGGATCCAGACGAATAATTTGTTCATGGTGTGATTTTGTTTGGTAGTTTTCCCATTCAGGAACAACTGTAAACCAATGTGACAAACGAACTGGATGGTAATACTCTTTCCAATTGTTTTCCCAATCTTGGTCCACAATACGATTCAAAGCAATAACACCTGACCCAATATTAAGTTGGTAACCCTTTAATTCAGTTAGCTTCTCTTTAGTTTGAGCAGGAAGGGTTTGGTCAAAGGTTGACTCATCAAAATACCCACTAACTTCTGCTGCTTCTGGTAAATCTTTGATATCGTCCGTCATAATTAGTTCACCATAACCAGGTGTGTTTTTATCTTCAAAATCTTGACGATCTCTCGTTTGAATACCCAGTGCACCATTCGCCATTAAGAAAGCTGACAATGCTTCAACTGAATCCGTTGCTGTTTGAATTGATAGTTCGATTAAATTCAAAATATTCCCTCACTTAAATTAAAATTATGGTTTCATTATAACTTATTTTGACTTGGATTTCTTTTGACACTTAAAAATCACATTGCTAAGATTATATTTATTACAAATAAAAAGGAGTCTTTAGATGTCTAAGAAAAAAGCTAAAGTTTCAAAAACATTGGTTGAAAAAATGCTGGATCAGCAAAAAATTAATTATCAATCAATCGTGGCACCAACCGTTAAAGATGGTGACGTTGATGCTTTAGATACTGAAAACTTTCCAAAACACGACGTAACAGTCTACAAAACACTTGTTCTAAAAGGAACTGAAAACCCTGTTTTAGTCGGCGTTGTGCCACTAGATAAACACCTCAGCTACAAAAAGTTGAGTCAAATTTCTGGTGATAAGAAAGTTCACTTACTACCCTTAAAAGATTTAGAAAAAACAACTGGCTATGTTCATGGTGCCAATACACCTATTGGTATCTATGAAAAACTAAAAGTCCCTATCTTCTATGACCAACAAGCAGATCTTGAAGATGAAATTATTGTTTCAGCCGGAAAAGTCGGTCGTAGTGTTCAAATTAAAGTTTCAGACTTAATTGATATTACTGCTGGTCAATTCGGCGATATTGCAGAGGAGAAATAATGCCTTTTAACCCCCTACAAGAACGTTTTGCTTCAGTCAAAGTCATGCAGCAATTACCAGAAGAAGTGGTCCATTTGATTTGGGAAACAATCGATGATCAATTAGTTGGTCTGGTTCCTTTAGAAAACTTATTAACCTTTACATTGTTTTTAAATAATCAAACACAAAAATTAAAATTTGTGCAACCTGGAACCGATTTAGAAGTTGATTTCGATTTGAAGAAACCTTTTTTAGTTAATCAACCACTTACAGTCATTGCCTATGATGCTGATGACCACCAAACTTTATTGTTTGAAGATGAATTAAAAATCCCTTAAAGCTATTAAGCCTTAAGGGATTTTTTATTAAGGAGCGTACAGGATTTGAACCTGCGCGCCGGTATTAACCGGTTCGCCGGATTTCGAGTCCGGTGCATTACCACTCTGCCAACGCTCCATAATCAAGGACTAGCCTTGATATATATTAGTAGTCCATTAATGTGAACATATCGTAATCTTTGATTTTGTCACGACCGTTTAAGTCTTTTAGTTCAATCAAGAAAGCTGTTCCAACAACGATTCCACCTAGTTTTTCAACTAAGTCGATAGTTGCACGAACAGTTCCACCTGTTGCCATTAAATCATCAGCAACTAGAACTTTTTGACCAGGTTTGATAGCATCTTTGTGCATGTAAAGTGTGTCTTGACCATACTCTAAATCGTAAGAAACAGAAACTGTTTCACGAGGTAATTTACCTGCTTTACGAGCTGGTGCAAAACCAACACCTAGCTCATCTGCGACAGGACAACCTACTAAAAATCCACGAGCCTCAGGGCAACATACCATATCTACGCCTAGGTCTTTAGCATATTTAACAATTTCCATTGTTGCAGCGTGGTAAGCTTCACCATCAGCCATTAAAGGTGAAATATCACGGAAAGTAACACCTTCACTTGGGAAATTAGGAACATCTGCTACGTAATCTTTAAAATTCATTGTCAAGTTTAGGACTCCTATCTTTGCTAACCTAAATATTGTAAAATATGACGCTTCAAATCAGATGAAGACATCACATTTAGCTGATTAACAAATTGTAATTGTTTTTGTGTTTGTTGTAATAAATTTGAAGATGTCAGTGCTTTTGACTGAACATTTTCAACTGGTTTAATTAGAACCCTATCTATTTTAACAAAATTTAGCTCTAAAAACACCCTTAAAATCAAATTTAATTCGTAAATTGATAAGTTGAAGTATGCTGTTAATTGTTTTAAGTCCGTTGTTTTCAAATCATGATGTTGATAGAAATACTTCAACACTTCGCGAAACTTGTCTTGAGATGGCATCTGTGTGAGATGTAAATTTTTGATTTGACCGTAAAAATAAACTTGTTCAATAGCTGATGATGAAAGAACCGCTTCTAATTGCTGATTATTTAATGGCTGATCCATTATAATAATTGTCTGTGATTTTGGGTTGCTAGGACGTAACAAAACAGCCTGGTCATCATCTATATTCAGTTTTTCCTTAAATGCAGTTAGTTTTTCTTCATTGAAAAAGCCAAAAGTACCTTGCACAGCCATAATTTGATTAAATTGATAATGGCGACAGTCAATGACCTGTTCTTTTTCAAATTCAAGATGCTTGAGCATAAGTTGAGGGGTTACTTTACCCTTCCATTCATTCTTGGATAATTCACCATATAAAATGCCTTTTTCCTTGAACGTATTGAGGTCAACATTTGGATAATTAAACCCAATTCCCGAAATTTGCATCCCTTTTGAATTAAGCATCGTAAATTTCAAATGATCTTGTGTCTGTCCAATCTTTCTAGCAAAAGAAATGTGTGGGGAATTGATTTTGAATAGTGGCATTTCAAAGTTGGTCCCGAAAGGTCCAAGAGCTGAGATTTCTTCGAGTTGCTCTAAGGTTAAATCATCAGGCGTGAGTGAGCAATCAAATAATTGTTCACTATCTTGACTATTAAGTGAAAAACTAGCTTCAAATTTTTGAATTAAGTTATCTAGCTTATCTTCCTCAACAGACAAGCCACATGCCATGTCGTGACCACCAAATGAGACCAGTTCTGATTTGATTGGTGTAAGTGCTGTAAACAAGTCAAAGCCTTGTATACTACGACCAGACCCTTTTAAAACACCGTTTTCAGCTTTAGTCAATAAGATAGCAGGTTTTTGTGTTTCTTCAACTACTTTATTGGCCACAATTCCCAAGATACCTTCATGCCAATTTTCTTGATAAATAATCAATGTGTTTTGATTTTGGTACTGCGCGCTTTTTGCCAGTTCAAGCGCTTCTTTGGTTGTTGTCACAACTAGTTCTTTTCGCTTAATATTAATTGTTTCGATTTCTTTAGCTAGTGATTCGCAGGTTTCAGGATTATCATTCAGCAACAATTCGACTGCTTTCCCTGCATTTTCTAATCGTCCTAGTGAATTCAATCGTGGTGAGATGACAAACCCAATACTAGTTTCATCTAAGTCATCTAAATTAGCCCCTGATTCAACTAACAGCTGTCTTAATCCCAATCTTTGCGTGTTTTGTAAAGCTTCAACACCAAACTTCAATAGCGTATGGTTTTCTCCTGTTACCGCAACCATATCAGCTATCGTTCCAATAGCTACTAAATCAAGCAGTTCATAAGCAGTCTCGCCCAACAAGGCACAGCATAACTTAAAGCTAACACCCACTCCAGCTAAATCATCGAAAGGATAAGCTTGATTAGCTAATCTTGGATGAATAATCGCTAACGCATCGGATAGGACTTGAGGTAAATTATGATGATCAGTAATAATGATATCAATACCTTGCTCATTCAAGAATTCAACAGCCTCTTTTCCACTTACCCCGTTATCAACGGTAATAAAAAGCTGTGTTCCTTCATTAATCAGCTTTTGATAACTGGCTTGATTAGGACCGTATCCTTCATTGAAACGATTAGGAAGATGATAATTTACATTGGCACCCATAATTTCAAGCGTTTCTACCAAAATTGTCGTACTTGTGATACCGTCTGCGTCATAATCACCATATACTGTAATTTGCTCTTGAGCATCTATTGCTTGATGAATACGATCAACGGCTTTTTGCATATCTGTAAATAAAAACGGATCATGAATCGACTCTTCTGATGGATTAAGCCAATCTTCAATTGCTTCTTTTGAAGTAAGTCCTCTATTTTCTAAAAGTGTCACGGCAATGTCTGATAGTCCTAGTTCTGACCGAGTCTCAGAAGAAATCTTAGTCAACGGTTCTTTTTGTTTGAAATCCAAGCTAGTTTAACCCCTTTTGCTTATTTTAAATTAAATGTGGCTAATTCAGATTGCGTAGCGTCTTTTGTCTCAATCAACTCACCGCGAATCGCCCAACGATTAACCCCGCCATCTGCGCAAGTTATTAGTGTCACAATGGCATTATCTGTATTATCAACAAGCCATACCGCATATGGATCGACGACTTCTTTTTGATAAATCTTGTAAGTGTATACTTTATCTAAATCGGTTAAATAAATCAATTCACCTAGTTTAACTGATTCTAATGGCGAAAATAAAAGCCCTTTATCTGTCATATAATGTCCAGCAATGGGATAATTACCAATACCCATTTGCTGATCCTCACGCATTGTTCCGCCACCAGAAGATAGTGCGGCATCACTCAGACCTTTTGAAACCGGTAAGTTCATATTGACACTAGGTATAGCCATTAATCCAATAACTTGTGTCTGATTATGAGTTAATGACTGTCCTACCTGATTAATATCTAAACTTTTAACTTTAGAAAAATCATAATCTTCACTTTTAGTTTGCATGTTTTTTTGAATTTGTTCCTTAGTCACAGAAGTTCTAGCCACTTCAGTATTATGAGAAACAATGCTGTTTTGAATGGGCTCATTAAAAATCAAAGCAATGCCGACAATTAATAACACTGTTGCAAATAAGTACAACAAAACTCTTTTAAATTTTTTCATTAGCAACTCCATTAGTATCAGTTTTCAACCTAGGTATTATATCATTAGTCTTTTAAAATAAAAAATCCTCTTTAGGCAATCTAAAGAGGATTAAAGCTTTTATTTTTCGTCGTCACTCATTTTTAGCACACTCATAAAGGCTTCTTGAGGCACATCTAGTTTTCCAACGGCCTTCATACGTTTCTTACCAGCTTTTTGTTTTTCAAGCAGTTTCATACGACGGGTAACATCCCCACCATATAGTTTAGCTGTAACATCTTTACGGTAAGCTTTGATAGTAGAACGTGCGATAACTTTATTCCCAATTGAAGCTTGAACAGGCACTTCAAATTGTTGACGTGGAATAACAGATTTTAGTTTCTCTGTAATGGCTCGACCACGAGCTTGAGCAAAGTCACGGTGAACAATGAAACTCAAGGCATCGACTACTTCACCCGCAAGTAAAATATCAATCTTAACTAGGTCACTTGGACGGTATCCACATAACTCATAATCAAGAGAGGCATATCCACGTGTATTTGATTTTAGTTCATCAAAGAAATCAAACACAATTTCAGACAATGGAATTTCATAAATAACGTTAACACGGTTAGCATCTAAGTAGTCCATAGTAATGAAGTTACCACGTTTTCTTTGAGCTAGCTCCATGACAGGCCCAACATAATCATTTGGCACCATAATTTCTGCTTTAACGTAAGGCTCTTGAATTTCACGAATATCACTAGGATCAGGCATATCTGCAGGGTTAGCAACAGTTTTTCCTTCACCATTTTGAAGCTTCGTATGATAATCCACAGATGGTGCTGTCATAATTAACTCTAAGCCAAATTCACGTTCTAGACGTTCTTGAATAACATCCATATGAAGTAATCCTAAGAATCCACATCTAAAACCAAACCCTAAGGCTTGAGAAGTTTCAGGTTCAAACTCAAGCGCTGCATCATTTAACTGTAAACGTTCTAAAGCTTCTCTTAAATCATCGTATTTAGCATTTTCAACTGGATACATCCCTGAATAAACCATTGGCTTAGCAGGACGGTAACCAGGTGTTGGCTTAGTCGTTGGGTTGTTAGCTAGTGTCAACGTATCACCCACGTGTGTATCACGAACAGTTTTGATGTTAGCTGTTAGATAACCAACATCACCTGCAACTAAACGATCACGACTAACAGCTTTAGGTGACAATACACCTACTTCTGTTACTTCGTATTGCTTACCATTACTCATAACTTCAATCATGTCACCGGGTTTAACGATTCCATCTTCAACTCGCACTGATAAAACAACCCCACGATACGAATCATATACAGAGTCAAAAATCATCGCCTTCAATGGTGCTTCAAAATCACCTTGAGGTGCAGGAATGTCAGTTACGATACGTTCTAGTAATTCTTCAATTCCTAACCCACTCTTAGCTGAAGCAAGCACAGCATCTTGTGCATCTAAACCGATTGTGTCTTCAATTTCATCTTTAACACGGTCTGGATCTGCTGCAGGTAGATCAATTTTGTTAATAACAGGTACAATTTCAAGGTCGTTATCTAAGGCTAAGTACACATTAGCTAGTGTTTGTGCTTCAACACCTTGAGCTGCATCAACGACCAAAACAGCTCCTTCACAAGCTGCAAGTGAACGTGAAACTTCATATGAAAAGTCCACGTGACCTGGTGTGTCGATTAAATGAAAAATATAGTCTTTACCATCTTTGGCACGATACTTTAACTCAACTGAGTTCAACTTAATTGTAATACCACGTTCACGTTCTAGTTCCATACTATCTAGAATTTGAGCGTGCATTTCACGCTTTGACACTGTATCTGTCAGTTCTAAGATACGGTCAGCTATTGTTGATTTCCCATGATCAATATGGGCAACAATAGAAAAATTTCTTATTCTTGATTGATAATCTTTTAATTCTTCTAAATTCATGTGTTCTCCTCTATTACTTCTGTTCTTTATTATAGCAAGTATCCGAAATGGTCACAAACAAAAAGAGAAGATTAAGATCTTCTCTTTTTTAGAATTCACATAAATTTATCTTTTACTTTTTCAAAAAAGTTTTTGTCTTGAGGTTGAATGTCTTCCCCGCCAGCTTTAACAAAGTCGACTAAGGCTTTCTTTTGATCCTCATTCATTTTCTTAGGTGTCACAATTTTAACTGTTGTTTCTTGGTTACCTGTTCCATGTCCGTTCAATTGCGGAACACCTTTACCGTTTAACCTAAAGGTTGTTCCTGTTTGTGTTCCAGCTGGAATACGCAATTTCACTTTACCATGAACAGTATCAACGTCAATTTCATCACCAAGTGCAGCTTGAGCAAAGCTAATTGGAACAGTGTAGTAAATTGTTGTTCCTGAACGTTCAAATGTCTTACTTGGACGCACACGTAAAACAATGTATAAATCACCGTAAGGCCCGCCATTAGCACCAGCTTCACCTTGACCAGTTAAATGAATTTGTTGGCCTTGGTCAACACCTGCTGGAATATTAACTTCAACAGTGTGTCTTTGTTCAGTTGTTCCTTTACCATGACAGTCTTCACAAGGTGTTTCAATAATCACACCTTGACCGTGACATTCATCACAGGCAACTTGTTGACGAACCATACCAAGCATTGTTTGACGATCTACGGTCATATGACCTGAACCATGACATTTTTGACAAGTTTTGGTTGAAGTACCTGGTTTTGCACCCTTACCATCACAAGTCTTACATGTTTCATCACGATCATATGTGACATTTGTTTTCTTACCGAAAATTGCTTCTTCAAACTCAAGTGTCATGGTGTAATCTAAATCATGCCCTTTTCTTGGTGCAGTTGGATCTTGTGCACGGCCACCGCCGGCAGCTCCACCACCAAAGAATTGGTTAAAGATGTCTTCAAAACCGCCAAAGCCTTGGGCACCGCCACCAAAACCACCAGCTCCACCTTGGGCACCACCATTAACACCTGCATGACCATAATTATCATAAGCAGCGCGTTTTTGGGAGTCGCTCAAGACTTCATAAGCTTCACTAACTTCTTTGAACTTTTCTTCAGCATCCTCAGAATCATTCAAATCAGGGTGGTATTTTTTAGATAGTTTACGATAAGCTTTTTTTATTTCGGCTTCCGATGCATTTTTAGAAAGACCCAGGACTTCATAGTAATCTCGTTGTTGTGCCATAAAATTCCTCTTTCATTTCTATAAATGAAAAAAGTCAAATTGACAATTTGACTTTTTCATCGTAATTGTTATTTATCTTTATCAGGGTCTACTTCACGGAAGTCACCATCTACGGTGTCATCGTTGTTTGCTTGACCTGATTGTTCGCCACCTTGGGCTTCTTGTGCTTGTTGGTATAGTTTTGTTGTAAGATCTTGAACGATTTGGTTCAATTCATCTTTTTTAGCTTTCATCGCTTCTAAGTCATTGTCAGATTGTGCTTTTTCTAAAGCTTCTAGAGCTTCTTTAGCTTTTGAAACTTCTTCTTCAGAAACTTTGCCATCTAATTCTTTCAATGTCTTATCAGTTGTGAAGATTAATTGATCAACTTCATTACGTAAGTCTACTTCTTCTTTACGTTTTTTATCTGCTTCAGCGTTTTCTTCAGCATCTTTTGTCATACGTTCAATTTCTTCATCTGATAGACCTGATGAACTTTGGATTGTAATTTTTTGTTCTTTTTGAGTACCTAAGTCTTTAGCAGATACATTTACAATACCATTTTTATCAATGTCAAATTTAACTTCGATTTGAGGAACACCACGTGGTGCTGGTGGAATATCTGTTAATTGGAAACGACCTAGCGTCTTGTTATCAGCAGCCATTGGACGTTCACCTTGAAGAACGTGAATGTCTACAGCTGGTTGATTGTCAGCAGCTGTTGAGAAGACTTGTGACTTACTTGTAGGAATTGTTGTGTTACGTTCAATTAATTTAGTTGAAACGCCACCCATTGTTTCGATACCTAATGATAATGGTGTTACGTCAAGAAGAACAACATCTTTAACGTCACCTGAAATCACACCACCTTGAACAGCAGCACCTAAGGCAACAGCTTCATCAGGGTTGATTGAGTGATCAGGTTTTTTACCTGTCCAGTCTTCAACAGCTTTTTGAACTGAAAGAATACGTGTTGAACCACCGTTTAAGATAACTTTGTCAACTTCATCTTTTGAAAGTCCAGCATCTTTTAGTGCATTTTCAACTGGGATTCTTGTTCTTTCAACTAATTCAGCTGTGATTTCATCGAATTTAGCGCGAGTTAAGGTTGTTTCCAAGTGTAATGGACCTGCTTCACCTGCTGAGATAAATGGCAAGCTAATTTGAGTTGTTGTTACACCTGATAAATCTTTTTTAGCTTTTTCAGCTGCATCTTTTAGACGTTGTAATGCCATTTTATCTTTAGATAAGTCAATACCATTTTCGTCTTTAAATTGTGCAATCAACCAATCCATGATTGCTTCATCAAAGTCATCCCCACCTAAGTGAGTATCACCATTTGTTGAAAGTACTTGGAATACACCGTCACCTAATTCAAGGATAGAAACGTCAAATGTACCACCACCCAAGTCATAAACAAGGATTTTTTCGTCTTCTTCGGCTTTGTCTAAACCATAAGCTAAAGCACTAGCAGTTGGTTCGTTAACAATACGTTTAACATCTAAACCAGCAATCTTACCAGCATCTTTTGTTGCTTGTCTTTGTGAATCATTGAAGTAAGCAGGCACTGTAATAACAGCTTCTGTTACTTCTTCACCTAAGTAATCTTCACTGAATTTTTTGATGTGTTGTAAAATCATTGCTGAAATTTCTTGTGGTGTATATGACTTGTCACCAACAGTTACTTTGTAACCAGCTTCACCAATGTGACGTTTGATAGAAGAAATTGTGTCTGGGTTTGTAATTGCTTGTCTTTTAGCAACTTCCCCAACTTGAATTTCACCATCTTTAAAAGCAACAACAGAAGGAGTTGTACGGTTACCTTCTGGGTTTGCAATAATTTTTGGTTCTTTACCTTCTAAAACAGCAACTGCTGAGTTAGTTGTTCCTAAATCAATACCAATAACTTTTGACATAAATCAATAACTTCCTTTCGAATTTCTTAGTTTGCAACGCTAACCATTGCAGGTCTTAAAATACGATCTTTAAATAAGTATCCAGGTTGATAAACTTCAACAACTGTATCTTTTGGATGGTCTTCAGTTGCTTCAACTGTTTGGACAGCTTGGTGATAATTTGGATCAAAATGTGCACCTTCTGCTTCAACTTCTGTAATGCCTTTATCATTTAAAGCTTTCATTAATGCGTTATAAGTTAATTCAATCCCTTTTTTCAATTGGCTTGAAGCCTCATCGTCAGCTTGAACTTGTAAAGCTCTTTGTAAATTGTCTAAAGCTGGCAAAATTTCTTTTGCAAGGCTTTGACCTTCATATTTACTGAATTGAGCGAGTTCTTTTTGTTGACGTGTTTGAATATTTTGGATTTCAGCTTGTGAACGCAAGTATTTATCTTGCGCTTCTTCAAGCTCTTGTTGAAGTTTTTCAACTTCTGAAGGTTCTTCTGCTTCAACAACTTCTTCCGTTGTTTCTTCAACAGGTTCTTCGGTTGTATTTTCTTGTTTAATATCTTTTTCTTCGTTAGACACTGTCATCCTCCTTATCTAAACTTGCTATAATAATCTAGTAATTGATCTGCAAGTTCTTCTTTGAAGTAGTTCATTAAACTAATCATCTGTGAATAGGGCATGTTTGTTGGCCCTAGTAAAGCGACAATTCCATTTCCAAAGTCACCGACTTCATATGTAGCCGTCAATAGACTGTAGTCTTTCAATAAATCAAGCGGTAGCTCGTCTCCTAAACGGACATGAACTGAAAATGCTGGATTGTTTAGACTATTTTCATGAATTAAATCTGAAAATATCTCTGGATGACTAAGCAACTGATAAAGTGACTTCAAATTATCCAAGTCATCAAAACTAGAATAATTGTTAAGGAGATTCAACTCACCATTAACGAATAGTTGATCAGTTTCAGTTGGTTTGAAAACATCCTTCAATAATTGAAGAAGAATCAAACTAGCTGTGTCCTCTTCAATACCGAGAATTGACATGAACTTCTCAGAAGAATAACTCGATACTTCATGTAAAGTTTTGCCCTTAACTGCCGTATTGATTTTCTCAACTAATGATTCTA
The DNA here is from genome assembly GCF_053667655.1 of Holzapfeliella sp. JNUCC 80. Lineage (NCBI taxonomy): Bacteria > Bacillati > Bacillota > Bacilli > Lactobacillales > Lactobacillaceae > Holzapfeliella > Holzapfeliella sp. JNUCC 80. Next base: position 678,817 of record NZ_CM132205.1, read on the forward strand.
GTTCTTTACCCGATACATCCTCAGGTAAGCGATAAAGCTGATTTTTGACGTCGCCATCGCTGGTAACCAAAATTGCCATCATTTGATGATTAGAAAGTGGCACGATGCGAAATTCAGTAATTCTACAAAACTGAATTTCTGGACTAGCTACAAAAGCTGTATAACTAGTCAGATCAGATAATATTTTTGCCGAACGAGATACAATATCGTCAATTTTTTGAAATTGATGATTGAAATCTATTTGCAGTTTTTCATGCAAGTTTTCTGGCATATCTGTTGGCTGTAATAAATAATCTAGATAATAGCGATATCCCTTATTTGATGGGACACGACCAGAAGATGAATGTGTTTTTTCGATTAATCCTAATTCCTCAAGCTTAGCCATTTCATTTCTGATAGTGGCTGAAGAAACTTGAATCGTTAGTTCATCCATCAATGTCTTTGACCCAACAGGCTGTTGTGTCTTGTTAAAGACATTGATAATCATCTTTAATATTAGTTCTTGTCGTTTTGATAACATAGCGTCACCTCTTCGAATTAGCACTATTAAATTACGAGTGCTAACTATTAGAATATAACAACTAAATAGCAGAATGTCAAGATGACAGCTAAAATTATCAAGCTATTTTTTTAAGGTTTTGAAATAGGCTTTGCTATTGGCTTCGTCTTGGTTCAATTGTTCAATTAAAGCAACGACTGAGGGGTACTTTTCTTCTGGTCGAAGATAGTGATACCATCTCACATCAACAATTTCATCATAAATATCTTCATCAAAATCAAAAATATTGACTTCAACGGATAAATCTTTCACATCATCAAATGTAATGTTATAACCAACACTTGCCATCCCTTGATACCATTGGTTATGAACCTTCAATTCAACAGTATAGGCACCTGAGGCTAGACCGACCTTATCTTCACTAGAAGCAATATTAGCCGTTGGAAACCCCAATTTTCGGCCGCGTTTGAACCCATGAACGACTTGTCCAGATGTCTGATAAATTGAATCCAGTAATTCATTAGCCTGATCGACGTCACCTTTTTCGATTAATCGACGAATTCGAGTTGAACTAACTTTTTCATTACCTTTGTTGTAACTGTCGACTTCATAAACATCAAATTTATTTTGAGCTAACTGTTTTAGCAATGACATATTAGCTACTTCTTTTTTTCCAAAAGTATAATCAAATCCTGCAACAACTGCTTTAACATTTAATTTAACCAGAACATTGTTGATAAATTCATCAGGTTGAACCTTAGCTAGCGGGCCATTGAAATTGCCAATATAGAAGATATCGACCCCTGCTTCATTCATCAATTGTTGTTTTTCACTTGTTGTAGTAATTAACGGCACAGTAACATCAGCTGGACCATATATTTTGCTAGGGTGCGTATTCATTGTCATAACAGCTAATTTCAAGTTTTGCTCTTGAGCAACTTTTTGACCTTTTTCAATTAATTGACGATGACCTAGATGAACACCATCAAAAAATCCAAGAACCAATACAATTCCTTGAGGTTCGACAATTTGATTATTAACTGGATAATCTAGTTCGTAACTACGCATACTTATCCTCCCTTATCGGTTAACTATTTTGAAGCAACATCATTTCCGGACGATAAAGTGGCGGATGTTTAACGTCTTTCTTGTAAATCGCTTTTATTTTTCGATTATGATACAAACATAGACGTTCTACGTCAATTGGAAATTTAAGTTTGGCACCATTTTGTACCATTTCAAACTCTTTATCGCTTAAATGGTAAGCCGGTTGATCTTCAAAGAAACGTTCAAGAGGTACCACATAATCAGGTGCTTTTTCAGGTTGTTCTTTTAAAGTCTCTAATAAAACAGCATCTTTCAACCCGAATCCAGCACTTTTAGCACGGGTCAATGAGCTCATAACAGCAGGAACGCCAAGAATATCGCCTAATTGTTTAATTAGTGTTCTCACATAAGTTCCCTTTGAACAAGTAATTTCAAATTTAAATCGTTGCTGCTTGTTTTGTTCATCGTAAGTAGATTGTCCTATTTTGGCATATTTAGATACTTTAATATGGCGAATTGGGCGTTCAACAGGAATGTTGTTTCGCGCATAATCATATAATCGACGCCCTTTAATTTTAACGGATGAATACATTGGCGGTAGTTGTTCAACATCCCCTGTTAGTTGTGCCATCGCTGCTACAATTTCTTCTTCTGAATAGGGGGTCTCAACATCTTGTGATTTCGTCACTTCACCATCTAAGTCTTCCGTATCAGTTTCAAAGCCTAAAATGGCTTCACCAATATACGCTTTATCATGGGTCTGCATCAAATCGATGATTTTAGTTGCTTGTCCAATCGCAATTGGCAAGATTCCTTCTACTGATGGATCTAAAGTACCACCATGACCCACTTTTTTCATTTGAAGAACGCGACGCATATCACGAACGCAGTCGGTACTCGTCATCCCCTTAGTTTTATATAAAACAATTACACCACTTAACATATCTTACTTAACCATCCTTTATTATAAAAAAAACGCCATAAAATGGCGTTTTTTAGTCTTTTTGATTTAATTGACGAATCAAAGCATCAATTTTGGCACCATAAGCAACAGAATCATCTTTTTTAAAGATTAATTCAGGAACTTTAAACGTTGTCAAATTACGCCCTACTTCGTGACGAATTAAACCTGTTGATTTTTTAAGTCCTTCTTCAACTTTTTGATTGTCAGATGCCTTATCAGACAAAATACTATAGTAAATAGTAGCTTGAGATAAATCACCCGTTAGTTCAACATCAGTAACCGTAACGTCTTTAACTCTAGGGTCTTTAACGTTTTTTCGTAATACTGTTGTGACTTCACGTAAAATTTCTTGTTGCACACGTTCAATACGGTGTTTCATTGGAATTCCCCCTTTTATTTAACAGGAACTTCTTCCATGACATAAGCTTCAATTTCATCATCAACTTTGATGTCATTGTAGTTTTCAATCATCAAACCACAGTCAAAGCCTTGATTTACTTCTTTAGCATCATCTTTAAAGCGTTTTAGTGAAGATAATTTTCCTTCGTAGATAACAATACCATTACGGATTAATCTTACACCACTATCACGTTGAATTGAACCGTTAGTTACGAATGCACCAGCGATAGTTCCAAGTTTTGAAACGTGGAATGTTTCACGAACAATTAAGTTACCTGTAACTTTTTCTTGGAATTCAGGATCTAGCATACCCTTCATAGCTGATTCAATTTCATCAATAGCTTTATAGATAACACCATATAGACGAATATCAACGTTTTCAGTTTCAGCTTGTTTTCTTACTTGTTGTGTTGGACGAACATTAAATCCGATAACGATAGCATTACTTGCAGTAGCTAATGTTACATCACTTTCATTAATAGCCCCTACACCAGAGTAAACGATATTAACTTTAACGCCTTCAACTTCAATCTTTTGAAGTGATCCAGCTAAAGCTTCAGCAGAACCTTGTACATCGGCTTTGATAATAACATCAACTTGTTTCAATTCGCCTTCTTTCATCGTATCGAACAAGTTATCTAGTGTAACACGGCTATTGTTGTTACGTTCTTCAACTAATGCACGTTTTGCACGTTCTTCACCAGCTGCACGAGCAGTTTTTTCATCTTCAAATACTGCGAAACGATCGGCTGAATTTGGCACACCATTAAGACCTGTAATTTCAACTGGTTCTGATGGATGTGCTTCTTTAACACGACGACCGCGGTCGTTAGTCATAACACGAACACGACCAAATGTATTACCCACAACAATTGGGTCACCTACACGAAGTGTTCCTTGTTGAACTAATAATGAAGCTACTGAACCTTTACCTTTATCAAGACGTGCTTCGATAACTGTACCAACTGCTTTTTGTTCTGGGTTAGCGTGTAATTCCATCACGTCAGCTTGTAATAGAATCATTTCTAGTAAGTCATCAACGTTTTCACCAGTTTTAGCAGAAATTGGAACAAAGATTGTTGATCCACCCCAATCTTCAGGAATCAATTCATATCCCATCAATTGTTCCATCACGTGATTAGGGTTTGCATCAGGTTTATCAATCTTGTTAACTGCCACAATAATTGGTACACCAGCAGCTTTGGCATGGTTAATCGCTTCTTTAGTTTGAGGCATAACACCGTCATCAGCTGCCACTACTAAGATGATAATATCAGTAATATCAGCACCTCTAGCACGCATATTTGTAAACGCAGCATGCCCTGGTGTATCCAAGAAAGTGATTAAGCGACCGTCATTATCAACTTGGTAAGCACCAATATGTTGGGTAATTCCACCCTCTTCACCATCTGTAACGTGAGTGTTACGCAAGTGGTCAAGTAAGGTTGTCTTACCATGGTCAACGTGTCCCATGATTGTAATAACGGGTGGTCTAGGTGTTTGATTTTCAGTATTGCTATTTTCAGCTTCAAAGATTTTGTCAATATCTGAGATATCTTCATGTTCTTTTTCTTTTGAATCAATACCGTAATCAGTTGCAATCAATTCGATTGTATCTTTATCAAGTGATTGATTTTGGTTAACCATAACACCTAACATGAATAGCTTTTTAACAACTTCAGCTGGTTCACGGTGTAATAATTTACCTAAGTCTTGTGCATTCATGCCGTCTTCAAAAACCAATACTTCTGGCAATGGCTTTTCTTTTCTTTGTGGCATTGGTTTTTTCTTCTTAATGTGAACATTTTGTTCTTGATGTCTATTGTTCTTTTTCTTGTTGTTGCGCCAGTTATTCTTTGAGTTAACGTTCTTCTTGTGGTCAACACGTTTACGGTTACGGTTTTCAGACTCGTTTTGCACTGGTTCAGGTGCTGCTGGAATATTTGGTAACGTATTACGACGTGCTGGTTTTTGGTTACGATCGTTATTTTTCTTATAATTTCCGCCACCGTTATTGTTTTGAGGACGGTTATTGTTTGAATTTGGACGACCACCATTATTTGAAGGACGATTACCGTTGCTATTGTTGCGGTCGTTTGACTTGTTATTTGGACGACCATTTTGTCCACCACGATTGTTGTTACGTGGTTTTTTGTTTGTATCTTGGCGTTGTTTTTCTTTTAATTCTTCCAAGTGTTTTAAACCTGCTTTAGGTCTTGGTGAATTATTAGTCTTTTGGTTTGAATTAGATCTGTTATTGCGACGATCTTGGCTTTGATTATTGTTGTTACGGTTTTTTGAGTAACCATTTTTGTTATTGTTAGAATTGTTTGAGTTACCTTGGTTTTGGTTGTTATTGCTGTTGGTATTGCGTTTTCTAACTGCACTCATTTTAATTTTTGTTGGTTTATGCTCGTTTTGTTGGTTTGTTGAATGATTATTATTTTGATTTGAGGTCAAAGAATGGTCATTCCTTTCTTATTTCCGCAAAGCAAGCACGATGCCGATTATGTTTTTGTCATCAGCATCACACTTCTTCACTATAGTATTTTTGTATTGCTTTACTAAAGCCCTTATCACAAATCGCTAGTATTTTACGATTTCGGCCAATAGCTTGTTCAAAGTCTTGGCTCGTAAAATCTGTAATAACTGGTACTTTATAGTAACTGGCTTTATTTGTAATATCTTTTTGGTTGTTTTTAGCAGTATCTGTTGCTAAGAATACCAAATGCACCGAAGAGTTTCGAATCCCTTCAATTACTTGAGGTGCTCCAGAGATCAAATTTTGAGATTTTTGTGCTAATCCTAGCATGTTTAACACTTTTTGACGTTTATCAATCACTTGTTATCTCCAAATAATTCTTGTCTGGCTTTTTGATGTTCAACATATTCAAACAGCTCATCGTAAAAAGAATCATCCACTTTAATTTTTAAAGATTGGTTCAATACTTGTTTATCTTTAGCTACTTGAATATTGTCTGGTTTCAATGACACATAGGCCCCACGACCTGGCTTTTTACCAGTTGGGTCAATGCTCAAATTACCTTCTTTGTCTAACACAATGCGTACTAATTCTTTTTTGGGTACCATTTCATTAGTCAGTAAATCTCGACGCATTGGAACCTTACGTTTTTTCATAGTTACCACCTACTCAAAGATTATTCTTCAGTATTTTCTGAAGGATTATCAGTTGATACTTCCTCGCTTGTATTAGCTTCTTCAGTATCTTCGACAAATTCGACTTCTGATTCTGCTTTAATATCGATTTTGTATCCTGTAAGTCTAGCTGCTAAACGAACGTTTTGGCCACGTTTACCGATTGCAAGTGACAATTGGTAATCTGGCACAATCACTAAACAACTGTTTTGTGCTTCGTCGAACTGAACAGCAATAACTTCTGCTGGGTTTAGTGCGTTGGCAATGTAGTCTGATGGATCTTCTTCATAGTTAATGATGTCCATATTTTCGCCACCTAGTTCATCAACAATTGTTTGAACACGGGCACCTTTTTGACCAACACAAGTTCCGACTGCATCAATATTCTTGTTATCTGAACGAACAGCCATCTTAGTACGGTCACCAGCTTCTCTAGCGATAGATACAATTTCTACTGTACCATCGTAGATTTCAGGAACTTCACGTTCGAATAAACGTTTAACTAAATCAGCGTGTGTACGTGAAACAAAAACTTGTGGACCTTTTGTTGTGTTATCCACTTTAGATACTAACACTTTAATACGGTCATGTGGTTTATAAGTTTCATTTGGCATTTGGTCAGCACGTGACATCAATGCTTCAACACGACCAATATTAACATAAACGAATTTGTTGTCTTGTCTTTGAACTTCACCTTGTACAACTTCATCTTGGTATTGTGAATATTCGTTAAAGATGTTGGTTCTTTCAGCTTCACGAACACGTTGCATAATAACTTGTTTAGCTGTTTGTGCAGCAATACGACCGAAGTCTTTAGGTGTCACTTCAAATTTTAAAACATCGCCTAATTCATAAGCTTTGTTGATTTTTAATGCATCCGGAAAACTAATTTCTAGTCTGTCATCAAAAACTTCTTCAACAACTTCTTTCAAAGCATATACTTTGATATCGCTTTTCTTTTCGTCAAAGGTTACTTCAACGTTTTGAGCTTTGTTGTAATTTCTTTTATATGCAGAAACCAACGCTGCTTCTAAGGCATCAATGATGACTTCTTTTTTGATTCCTTTTTCTTTTTCAAGTGCCTCAAAGGCGCTTAACATTTCTTTTGACATGAACTACGTCCCCTTCTAAAACTCAATTGCGAATCTTGCTTTAGCCACAATATCCGTTGGAATTGAGAGTTGTTTACGTTGTGTTTTAATTTTGATTTCTAAAGTTACAAATGACTCGTCTTTACTAATTAAAAAACCTTCGTATACTTTTTCGCCTTCGAAAGCACGATATAAACTAACATTGATGTATTCACCAATCGCGCTTTCCCAGTCTTTTTCTTTCTTTAGAGGTCTTTCAACACCTGGAGAAGAAACTTCTAACATATAAGGTTCTGGAAAAGGATCAGGATTGAGTTCATCAAGCTTTTCGCTTAATTGTTCACTAACCTGTGCGACTTCTTCAATATCAATTCCACCAGTTTTATCGACATAAATTCTTAAATAACGTGTTGATTTTTCTTTAATATACTCAACGTCAACAAGTTCATAACCTTTCTCGTCAACGATTGGTGCAACTAAAGATTCAACAATTTCTGTAATCTCAGCCACATAATCCTCCTATTGCAATAAAAAGAGTGAGCATTTCTGCTCACTCGAACTAAGAACCATCCAATGACTATATTTTAGCATATTCAGGCCTTCAAATCAATTTAAAAAAGTGATAGTTGGTTCTGTTCGGGTAGTCCTTCCAAAACACCATTTTCTTCAAAATAGCTCATGATTGTCTTGGAAACTTTTCCTCTTGTTGCTAAGTCTTCTTGTGATAAAAACTTCTTATCAGCTCGTGCTGCAACAATTTGTTTTGCTACATTGTCCCCTAAACCAGGAACAGCGTTAAACGGTGCGAGTAACGTATAATCATCCAAGATAGTAAAATCTTGAGCTGCAGATTTTTCAACATCAACCATTTTAATTTTAATACCTCGTTCTAGACATTCATTAGCTAACTCAAGAACGGTCATCAAACTTTTATCTTTAGCTGTTGCATCGTTACCTTTTGCACTAATTTCTTGCATAGCTTCTTTAACTGAGTTTTTACCATTTGACATAGCAACTAAATCAAAATCACTCGCTCTCACGCTAAAGTATGCAGCATAATAAATCGTTGGATAATGCACTTTGAAGTAAGCAATTCGCAAAGCCATCATAACATAAGCTGTCGCGTGAGCTTTCGGGAACATGTACTTGATTTTTAAACAAGAGTCAATGTACCAGCTCGGAATATTAGGATTGTCACGCATTAGCTTTTGCCACTCATCAGGAATACCTTTTCCTTTACGCACACGTTCCATAATTTGGAAAGCCGTTTGAGATTCCATTCCCCAGTGAATTAAATCAAGCATAATATTGTCACGACATCCGATAACTTCTTTCAAAGTAACTTGCCCACTATCAACTAAATCAGATGCATTACCCAGCCACACGTCAGTTCCGTGCGATAGCCCTGAAATTTGCAATAGCTCAGCAAATGTCGTTGGTTTAGTATCTTCAAGCATCCCTCTAACAAATTTTGTCCCGAATTCAGGTACACCCAGTGTTCCCGTTTTTGAATTAATCTGTTCAGGCGTAACACCAATGGACTCTGTTCCAGAAAACAACGCCATCACACCCGGATCATTTGTTGGAATGGTTAAGGGATCAATCCCACTCAAATCTTGTAGCATTCTAATCATCGTTGGATCATCATGCCCTAGAATATCAAGTTTTAAGATATTATCATGAATTGAATGGAAATCAAAGTGAGTTGTTTTCCATGTTGAACTTTGATCATCTGCTGGATATTGAATTGGCGTAAAGTCATAAATGTCCATATAATCAGGTACAACAATAATTCCAGCCGGATGCTGACCAGTTGTACGCTTAACTCCGGTTGACCCCTTGGCTAGTCGTTCAACTTCAGCTGTTCGAAGGTCTAATTCTTTTTCTTCTTCGTAGTGTTTAACATAACCAAAAGCCGTCTTATCAGCAACGGTTCCAATAGTTCCTGCTCTAAACACACTGTCTTCACCAAACAACACTTTAGTGTAATTATGTGCAACAGGCTGATAATCTCCAGAGAAGTTCAAGTCAATATCTGGAACTTTATCTCCGTTAAAACCTAAGAAAGTTTCAAATGGAATATCATGACCATCTTTTACCAGCTCTTCACCACAATTAGGACACTTTTTGTTAGGTAAGTCATATCCTGAACCATACTCACCTTTGGTATAAAATTCAGAATACTTACAACTAGCACAACGATAATGTGGTGGTAATGGATTAACCTCTGTGATTCCCGTCATTGTAGCCGCAAAACTCGACCCAACAGATCCACGTGATCCAACTAAATAGCCATCTTTGTTTGATTTATATACCAGTTTTTGAGAAATCAGATAAATAACACTAAATCCATTCCCAATAATACTTTTTAGTTCATGTTCAATTCGGTCTTCAACAATTTTAGGTAGCGGATCGCCGTATAACTCGTAAGCTTTATTGTAAGATAATTCCCGAATTTCTTCTTCAGAATGTTCCATAATTGGTGTATAAAGTTTGTCTTTAACCGGCACAATTTCGTCAGTTGATTCAGCAATTTGATTAGGATTAGCAACAATAACCTGATACGCTGTCTGCTCGTCTAAAAAGTCAAATTCATCAAACATTTCCTGTGTTGTCCGGAAATGTAAATCGGGAAGATTTTGATGACGTAAAGGACTACTTTTAATGGATGAAATTAAAATTTCACGATAGATATGATCTTCTGGGTTCAGATAATGCACGTCACCTGTTACAACGACAGGCTTATCTAGTTCTTCTCCAAGTTTAATCATATTTTTTAAAATATCTTGTAAATCTTCTTGATTACGAATTAATTCACGTTCAATTAAAGAACTGTAAGCACTTGGTGGTTGAATCTCTAAATAGTCATAATACTGAGCCAATTGCTTAGCTTCTTCATAACCTTTTTGCATCATTGCAGTGAATACTTCGCCATCTGTACAACCGCTTCCGATTAATAAGCCTTCTCGATAATCATCAAGCAAGAACTTAGGTAATCGAGGTGTTCGATAGTAATACTTGACATTAGCCATTGAGATTAGCTTAAATAAGTTTTTCAATCCTGCTTGTGTCTTTGCCAAGATAGTCATATGGCTTGGACGCGCCCTCTTATAGGTTAAATATGGATTTTTGTGTTGATTATAATTGTCTAAATTAGTTTCACCGAATTGGTCTTCAAAAACCGTCATCAATTTATACAATAAGTACCCGGTTGCTTCAGCATCACTATCAGCTCTGTGATGGTGTTCTAAAGTGATTTGATATTTTCTAGACAACGTATCTAGTGTATGACGTCCCTGTTCAGGATGAAGAAGTCGAGATAATTCTAAGGTATCAATAATCGGAATTGATACCTTCTCAAAGCTTGATCTTACAAGTGCCGCATTTAAGAAACCAATATCGAATGAGACGTTATGCCCAGCTATTGCTTGGGCACCTGACATGAACTTAACAAAACGCGTTAAAACCTCTTTTTCATCATCAGCTTGTTCCACCATATCATCCGTAATGCTGGTTAAATTAATTGTTGTTGTCGACAGTGCCTCATGAGGATTAATAAATTCATCGAATCGTTCAATAATTTCACCGTTTTTCATTCGAACGGCACCGATTTCAATGATTTGATCGTAAACAGCTGAAAGTCCAGTTGTTTCAACATCAAAAATAACATAGTCAGCAGATTGGGCATCTAAATTAACTGGATTTTGAACGAGCAGATTTTTGCTATCATCAACGAAATTAGCTTCTTGTCCGTACAAAATTTTAACATCATTTGCTTTACCTGCTGCATGCGCTTCAGGGAAAGCTTGCGCACCAGCATGATCTGTTACAGCAATTGCCTTATGACCAAATCTAGCGGCAGCTTGAACGTATTCCTTAATCGAATTTGTAGCGTCCATTTGACTCATCGTTGTATGAAGATGTAGCTCGGCTCTTTTGTCACCCTCATAAGTATCTTGACGTTCAGGCTTTTCAAAAACTTCAAGGTCTTTAATCATGATAGTCAATTCTTGACTGTATTTGTCATTTTGGGTTTGTCCTTTAACACGGACCCACATCCCAGGTTTGATGTTTTCAAAAACAGCTGTTTCCTGCTGGTTTCGAGGAAACTTTTTAATTGTAATTGAGTCACTATAATCTGTTAGCTTGGCAATTAACATCTTATTATCATTACGCAAACTGCGAACTTCCACATCAAATAGATGTCCTTCAATAGCAACATCTTGCTGTTCTTCTTGAACATCTTTCAACTGTTGAAATTGTGACTTAGGTGAAATGGGATTACCTAATGATGTTTGTGAACTTGTAACGGCCTGCTTTTTCGGTGCAGCTTGCTGTTTATGAGCTTCTTGTTCAAGCGATTGTTCAAATTGTTGTTGCTGTTGGTACAGACTGTCCAAGTTTTTTAAAGATTGCGCTTCATCAATCACAGTTGTTTTAATTTGATCAACTAAAAAACCATATTGTTGCAGCAACTCTTTTAGTTCAGTTAGCACATCATCTGTAATCATAGCTTGACTAACTGCATTCTCTAGTTTCAAAGTTAAAACTTGATTTTGATAATCAGATTTTGCATTCAATAAAATACGCTTAATCATAGATGAACTTGTGAGATGATGTTCGACAATATCTTGATAATAGTCTTGATCAATAGCATCTGACTTTTCACCGAAGGCAACAACCAATTCTGGTTCCACAAAGTTAGTAAGTTCTTGTGTCACTGCTTGTTTCAACAGTCGATAAGCTGAAAAAGATATTTTTTTAGGAAAAAAAAGGTGGAAAATCCACTTTCTCTCTTGTTGGTAGACATCCACTTTTTTTATTTGACCTTGGTAAAAACTATCATTTTCAGAAAATCCATCAGCAACTAATTGATCAAACTTAACTTGATTCAATAAATTTAAAAATAGTTGATTTTCTTTAGACATGTTCTACCCTATTTCATTTTTTAAATAATCTGCAACTTCAGAAATTTGAAGTTCAACTGCTTCTTTAGTTTGGTTGTTTTTCACTTCTACAATTCCTTCAGCAGCTTTTTTACCAATAATGACACGGAAAGGTGCACCTAGTAAATCAGCATCTGCAAATTTCACACCTGGACGTTCTGCACGATCATCATATAAAACTTCAAATTGACTTTGTAAGTCTTGATACATCTTTTCAGAAATTTGTGTTTGTTCGTCATCATTCATTTTCATTTGAATAAGGTGGACTTCAAAAGGTGCGACTTCTTTAGGCCATAGGATACCACGGTCATCATGGTGTTGTTCAATGATTGCAGAAAGTAGTCTTGAAACACCAATTCCATATGAACCCATAATAACAGGCTGGGCTTTACCATTTTCATCTAAGAACTTAGCATTCATTGCTTCTGAGTAACGTGTTCCTAGTTTAAAGATGTGACCAATTTCAATACCACGAGTGAATTTTAATTCATCTTTTCCTGATGGATCTAATTCACCTTCTTTAACAACAGCAATATCTGCAAAGTTATCAGGTGTAAAATCACGGTTTAAGTTAACATTTTTAAGTTGGAAGCCTGTTTCATTAGCTCCTACAATGAAGTTTGCCATGTTTTGAACATTACGGTCAGCAATAACTTCTTTAGCAAAACTTTGTTCAACAGGTCCAATACTACCAGCTTTTACTTGTGTTAATTCAAATTGTTCATCATTAGTTGCTAAGCGTAAGTCTTCAACTTGTAATAAGTTCTTCAACTTCACTTCGTTAACTTCTTGATCACCTCTAATTAAAACAAGAACAGGTGTTTCATCTGCAATATAAACAACACTTTTGACAATGTCTTTTTCGCTAATGTTTAAGAAGTCTGCTAAGTCAGCAATAGTCTTGATATTAGGTGTGGCTACTTTTTCAACGTCTTGTAATGGGGCGTTGTTTTCTTCTTTGACGAAATAACTTGAAGCCATTTCAATGTTAGCAGCATAGCCTGAATCAGTATAAACAATTGTATCTTCACCAATAGCTGCAGGAGCACCAAATTCTAGTGAATCAGATCCACCCATTGCACCAGCATCACCAATGATTGGCTTAACTTCTACGCCAGTTCTAGCGAAGATTTTAAGATAAGCATTCTTCATATCTTCGTATTGTTGATCAAGTTGTTCGTAGTTACTTGCAAAGCTGTAACCATCTTTCATAATAAATTCACGACCACGAAGTAGTCCAAATCTTGGACGATTTTCATCACGGAACTTAGTTTGAATTTGGAATAATGAAAACGGTAAACGTTTGTAACTTTTGATTTCTTGAGCCACAATTTCAGTAAATGTTTCTTCATGTGTAGGTCCTAAAATAAAGTCACGTTCGTGACGATCTTTTAGTTTAAATAAGTTAGGACCATAAGAATCATAACGACCTGATTTTTGCCATAATGAAGCAGGTAATAATTCTGGCATCATCATTTCGCTTGAGTCAATTGCTTCCATTTCTTCACGGATGATTTGTGATACTTTTGATAATACACGATTTGCCAATGGTAAATAAGAATAAACACCGGCAGTGACTTGGCGTACATAACCACCACGTAACATTAACTGATGGCTGACAGCTTCAGCATCAGAAGGTGTTTCTTTTAAGGTTGGCATAAAAAATTTAGATTGTTTCATAGTTCCTCCAACTAAGTTACTTATTTAATAAAATAGCGATAAATATCGTTTCCGGTTACAGCAATGATTAATGCGAATAAAATAACCACACCTACGATATTAATAATCACTTCTTTTTCTTGTGAAACTGGTTTTCCACGAAGTAATTCATACAAGTTAAGTAGTAATTTACCACCATCTAATCCTGGAATTGGTAATAGGTTCATAATTCCTAGGTTAATGGATATTGCACCTAAGAAGTACAAAATACTTAAAAATCCTTGATTAGATAAATCTGAAGCCTGTTTGTAGATACCAACAGGACCAGATAACTTGTTTAAGCTAAAGCCAGTAACTAGACTTTTGACACCTTTAAAAATTAGAGTTGCTGTATTGGTTGTTAAATTCCAACCTTGACTAACACGAGCAGAAAATGAGCCATCAACGTCAAATGTTAATCCTAGCAAGCGATAATTCGTGTCGTTTTCAGTAATGGTTTGAGGTTTAACAGTCTTTTGAACAGTTTGTCCGTTACGTTCAATTTCGACTGTTACCTGTTCATTTTTTGTAGTGCTAAGATATTGTTGAATGTCAGTTGTTGAAGCAATATTTTGTTGATCAACTTTGACAATCTTATCCCCTTTTTCAATTCCAGCTGTTTGTGCAGGTGAATTTTGTGAGAAGTTATTAACCACTGTTGTTGGGGCACCAGCCGAAACAAAAGCGTAAATCATAAAGACAACTAAGGTTAATAATGCATTATTGAAAGGACCTGCAAAGTTAGTTGCAATTTTTTTCCAAACTGAAACGGACTGCATTTGCACATCTCTTGGTGCAATTTGAAGTTCTGTTCCATTTTCTTCAATAATTGTGGCGTCATGAATAACGTCAAATCGTCTTAACTTTTCTTCATCACCATTTTCAAAGCCTTCAATATAAAGTGTATCTTCTAAATCAGCTTTTTTTACCTGAACGGGAATACCGTCAAAAGAAATATCATCTGGCGTCGTATTAATCCGGATAACTTGCCCTTCTTCATTTAATTGAAGTAACACCATTGATCCTGGATCAATTTTTGCTGTGTCATCTGGACCAGCTAATCTAACATAACCACCTAACGGTAGCCATCTAACGGTATAAGTTGTATTCTTGTGTAATTTTTGGAATATTTTTGGTCCCATTCCAACAGAAAATTCACGGACAAGAATTCCTGACTTTTTAGCCACAATAAAGTGTCCGAATTCATGGACAACCACTAAAATTCCAAAAATAATAAGAAATATAAGAATTCCAAGCATCTGCATTTGCTCTTTGGCTCCTGTTCTTTTTAAAATAATCCGATTAAATAAGCAACGGGCAATACAAATAGTAAACTATCAAAGCGGTCTAAAATTCCACCATGACCTGGTAGAATCGTCCCACTGTCTTTAACTTGGTAAAAACGCTTGTAAGCTGATTCTACTAAGTCACCAATTTGGCCGACTATGGATAATAACCCACTTATAATAATAACTTGTACCCATGACATATTTAATGGCACAAGGCTAGTATATAGTAGTGACGCCAAAATTGCGACAACAACGCCACCTACAGAACCTTCAATTGTTTTATTGGGACTAATTGGCTTATACAATGGGTGCTTCCCAATGGTTCTACCAACTAGATAAGCGCCACTATCTGTAATCCAAATAATGACCAATAGTAACCCAACAAATGCCAGTCCTTTTTCAGATGCTCTAGCTTGTAAAAAGTAGTGGAACCCTTGTCCAACATATAATGATGTAATGGCAATAACCCCAACATCTTCAAAGTTGAACCGATTAGAGTCAATAATTGTTAACCCTAGTAATAAGACCATTAAAAGTAAGAATACTCGGTAACGATCCATCGGCAAATTCTGATCAAAAACGGTCAAAGAAACTGCAGCTAAGGCAGCTAATACAAAGTCTACTGAAACCAGCACTCGTTTTTTCATCATGTAAATTTCAGCCATGGCAATAATACTTAAAACCGCCATAATAATCGTTAAATAAATCCCTCCAACATAAACTAAAGGGAGCGCGATTGCCAAAGCAACTAGTGCCGTCAATACACGTATTTTCATTAGCACGTCTCTTCTTTCTTTTTGGACTATTATAGCTTACCAAAACGTCGATGACGCTTAGAAAAGTCCTCGATAATATCAGTCAAATCTTCTGGAGAGAAGTCTGGCCAACTTTTATCCGTAAAGGCAAACTCTGTATAAGCTGATTGCCAAAGCAAAAAGTTTGACAGTCTTTGCTCACCACTTGTTCTGATTAATAAATCGGGATCTTCAAATTGACTAGTCAATAAATGCTTTTCGATAGCATCTTCTGTCACATCAGATGGACTTAATTCACCTGCTTGGATTTGTTGACCAATTTCTTTCATTGCTTGGGTTAATTCACGTCTTGAACCGTAATTCAAGGCAAAATTCAAAACTAATCCCGTATTATTTTTGGTTTGGTCAACCGCTTTCATTACGACATCATAAGTTGATTGTGGTAACTCATCTAAAAATCCCATAACATTCACACGAACGTTTTCTGCCATCAATTCTGGCATGAATTTGTCAAAAAATAAAGCGGGTAATTTCATTAAATAACCCACTTCTTCTGTTGGACGTCCCCAATTTTCAGTTGAAAAAGCATATAAAGTTAAGACTTTTATACCTAAGCGACTAGCTGCTTTTGTAATTGACTTAACATTGTCCATCCCTTGCTTATGGCCGGCAACACGTGGCAAGAAGCGTTTCTTTGCCCAACGCCCATTACCGTCCATAATAATTGCTAAATGGTTAAGATTACTTGATTGTGATTTCATTTGTATTCCTATCAAAAAACCGAAGTTTTAACCTTCGGTAATTTCAGCACTTTTTGCATCAGATGAATCTTCAATTTCTTTGATTGCATCGTCAGTTAATTTTTGAATGTCTTTTTCTAATAGACGTAGTTCATCTTCAGTGATGTCACCATTTTTTTGTTGTTTTTTAACATCTTCCATTGCATCACGACGAATGTTACGGATTGCAACTTTTCCTTGTTCAGCAATTTTACCAACTTCTTTAGCTAACTCTTGACGACGTTCACCTGTTAGTTGAGGAATAACTAGACGAATAACATCACCATCATTAGCTGGGTTAAGACCTAAGTCAGAAGCTAAGATTGCTTTTTCGATATCACCTAGTGAAGACTTGTCATATGGTGAAATCATCAATACACGTGCTTCAGGAATTGTAACTGAAGCCATTTGATTTAGCGGTGTTGGTGCGCCGTAGTAGTTAACCTTAACAGGGTTTAAAATACTTGCGTTAGCTTTACCTGCACGAACGTTTCCAATTTCTTGTTGGTAAACTTGTACACTTTTTTTCATTGATTCTTTAGCGTTTGTAGTTGCTTGGTTTTGCATTATGATTTTCCTCCGCGAATTTTTGTTCCAATATCTTCTCCGAGTACAACACGTTCAATATTTCCAGGCTCATTGATGTTAAAGACAATTAAAGGAATATCATTGTCCATTGATAGGAAACTTGCTGTCATATCCATTACACGAAGATCTTTGTTAATCATGTCTGATTGTGATAATTCATCAAATTTAACAGCATCTGGATCTTGTTTTGGATCTGCTGAGTAAACACCGTCAACATTATTTTTAGCCATCAAAATAACTTCTGCATCCATTTCAGCAGCTCTAAGTGCTGCAACAGTATCAGTTGAAAAGTAAGGATTACCAGTTCCAGCAGCAAAGATAACCACACGATGTTTTTCAAGATGACGAATCGCACGACGACGAATATAAGGTTCTGCGATTTGACGCATTTCAATTGCAGTTTGAACGCGTGTTGGGACACCAACAGATTCCAAACCATCTTGTAATGCCAAACTGTTCATTACAGTTGCTAGCATTCCCATGTAGTCGGCTTGAGAACGTTCCATACCTAGTTTGGCACCTGTTTCACCACGCCAGATATTACCGCCACCAACAACAATTGAAATTTCAACGCCTAACGCATGAACTGATTTAATTTCTTCAGCTAGACTTTTGATGATTTCAGGATTAATACCAAAACCATCTTTACCGGCTAAGGCTTCGCCACTAACCTTTAAAACAACTCGTTTATAATTAATTGAACTCATGGAATCCTCCTACTATACTGATAACATTTTATCATATTTAAAGTATTAAATCGTATTTTTTCCAAAAAAATAACACCTTAACGGTGTTAAATTTTTGTTATTTTCTAACTTGACTCATAACTTCTTCAACAAAGTTATCAGCTTTCTTTTCGATTCCCTCACCGACTTCGTAACGAACAAAGTTAACAACTTTTCCGCCTTTAGATTCAACGAATTGTTGAACTGTTTGGTCAGGATCTTTAACGAATTCTTGGTCTACTAAACTAATTTCTGATAAGAATTTGTTCATGCGACCTTCAACGATTTTTGGAATAATCTTTTCAGGTTTTCCTTCGTTTTTAGTTTCTTCTGTGAATACTTCTTTTTCGTGGTCTAAGACTTCTGAAGGAACGTCTTCACGTGAAACGTATTTAGGATTGATAGCTGCAACGTGCATTGCAACATCTTTAGCTGTTTGTTCGTCAGCACCTTCTAATGTTACAAGTGCTAGGATTGTTCCACCGTTGTGTAAGTAAGCACCAAATACTTGGTTATCTTCTTTTTTCACTAGGTTGAAACGACGGAAGCTAATTTTTTCACCGATAACAGATGTTAAGTTTGTGATTTCATCTTGAACTGTACCATTTTCGTTGTATGGTAGAGCCATTGCTGCTTCAACTGATTCAGGTTGTGCTTCAGCAATTTTACCAGCTACATCTTTAACGAAAGATACGAAACGATCGTTTGATGAAACGAAGTCTGTTTCTGAGTTAACTTCAACCATTGCTGCAACGTTTCCGCTGAATTCAACATCAGCTAAACCTTCAGCTGCAACACGATCACTCTTCTTAGCTGCTTTCAAAGCACCTTTTTTACGAAGTTCATCGATTGCTAGGTCCATGTCACCGTCTGTAGCAACAAGCGCTTTTTTAGCGTCCATCATACCAGCACCGGTTTTTTCACGAAGTTCTTTTACTTGAGCCGCTGTAATACCAGCCATGTCAAATACCCCCTATTAAATTTTCAAGTTAATTAATTAAAATTATTTTTCTTCTGATTTTGCTTCTTCTTTTTCGAATGAAGCTTCATCGATTGCTTGGTCTTCACCTTGTTTACCTTCGATGATGGCGTCAGCCATGCTGCTTGTAATTAAACGTACGGCACGAATAGCGTCATCGTTAGATGGAATGATTACATCAATTTCATCTGGGTCACTGTTTGTATCAACCATAGCAACGATAGGAATGTTAAGTTTTTGAGCTTCTTTAACTGCAATTCTTTCTTTGCGAGGGTCAACGATGAATAATACATCTGGGATTCTTGGCATATCTTCGATACCACCAAGGAATCTTTCAAGTCTTTCGCGTTGTTTGTTTAACAATGCAACTTCTTTTTTAGGAAGTACGTCGAATGTACCATCTTCAGCCATAGCTTTGATTTCTTTAAGACGTTTGATACGACCTTGAATTGTATCCCAGTTAGTCAATGTTCCACCTAACCAACGGTGGTTGATGTAGAATTGACCTGCACGTGTTGCTTCTTCTGCGATTGCATCTTGAGCTTGTTTTTTAGTACCAACAAAAAGAAATACACCGTCATCTGCTGCAACTGCTTTAACGTAGTTGTAAGCATCTTCAACCATACGAACTGTTTTTTGTAGGTCGATGATGTAGATTCCGTTTCTTTCTGTAAAGATATAAGGTTTCATTTTTGGATTCCAACGTCTTGTTTGGTGACCAAAATGTACACCTGATTCAAGTAATTGTTTCATGCTAATTACTGACATAAATAAATTCCTCCATTTGGTTTTTTTAGATCCTCTCAGCAGTTTTATATCTCTTTGATAAAACTTTAATTAAAAGCACCTTATCAAAAATTTACTACTGATGTGGTTTGCTGCTTTTTGCAACTATCAAATTATACCCTATATTTTTAATTGGTTCAACTGTTTTTATTAAAATAAGGAGCTAATCCATGATGTTCTTTTAAAAAACGTTGTTTTTGCTTTCTAGTCTTCTTTTTAAACCATGCTTCTCGTTTTAAAGCTTGTGATTTGGTCTCGTAGGTTTCGTAATAAATAACGTGAACGGGGACTCTGGCTCGTGTATACTTAGCCCCTTTTTTGGCATTATGTGTAGCAAGTCTTTTGGTTAAGTTGGTCGTAAACCCGCCATAGTAAGTCTGATCACAACACCTTAGAACATAAAAATAATACTTAATCCCTTTCACCTGCCAAAATTCTTTGAATAGCTTCAGTATAGTTGTTGTCTGCCTCGTGAACCACAATCTCTGGCAACAATTTAACGCCAGACATCGCCCCTTTTGCCATTGCCTCCACTAAAACAATATTAGCTTCTCGTCCAGCTTTTGGAATGATGGATTGAATCTTTCTTGGCATCAAATCATATTTTGCCATTACTGTTATAATTTCGGTTAGCCGTTCTGGACGATGAACCATAAATAACTTACCTTTTGTTTTTAGTAAGCCTGCTGACTCTTTGATAATATCTTCCAGGTTAATCATAATTTCATGTCTAGCAATAGCTAGTTGTTCGTTTGGATTAACTTTGTGTCCAGAATCAAGCTCAAAATAGGGGGGATTACAAATCACAGCATCATAATTATCTTTCTTCAAAAAACTTGTGGCTTGTTTTGCATCCCGATTGTGAACGGTGATTTGTTCAATTAGTCCATTTAACTCTACAGATCTTTTTGCCATTTCAGCAATATCTGATTGAATTTCGACAGCATCAATCTGAGCTGTTTCATAGTAATGTGTCAAAAATAAACTAGCCGCCCCATTACCTGAACATAAATCAGCTACTTTGCTATTCTTTTTTATCTGTGTAAAATAAGCTAATAAGATTGTATCTAAAGAAAAAGAAAAGACTGTTTTATTTTGAATGATTTTAATCTTTTCATTGAATAGATGGTTAATTTCTTCATTTTCGTAAAGCGTCATAAGTGTCATTTCCTTTTCAAATATCAGTTAAACTGTTTTTTTGTTATAATAACATGGTTAAAAGAAAGGTGATAATATGTTTTATCGATTTATTCGTGTTGTTGCACGCGCAATATTCTTCATTATAAATGGTCGACCACTAGTTCTGCATAAAGAAAGATTACCTGAGGGCAATTATATCTTAATTGCTCCTCATAGAACTTGGTGGGAGCCCATTATCTTTGCCCTAGCAGCTAGTCCAAAAGAATTTATGTTTATGGCAAAAAAAGAATTATTCAAAAATCCAATTTTAAGATTTGTCTTGAATCATTCTCATGGATTTAGTGTAGACCGTCAAAATCCCGGTCCTTCTGTCATTAAAATCCCCGTTAAAAATTTAAGAAACACAGAGCTTAGCTTAATCATGTTCCCAACTGGATCGCGTTATTCTAATGACGTAAAAGCTGGAGCTGGTGTAATTGCTAAAATGGCAAATGTTCCTTTGGTCCCCGCTGTTTATCAAGGTCCTCTAAAAATGAGTGGCGTTTTCAAACGTCAAAAGATGTCCATCACGTTTGGTGAACCAATCTATATTGATAAGAAACAAAAACTAACAGATGAATTCAATCAACAATTGGACCAAGATATTCAAAACCACTGGAATGCAATTGACCAAGAAACAAATCCAGATTTCCAATATACCCCCAAACAAAAAAAGTAGCTAGATAACCTAGCTACTTTTTTATTTACGGTTTTTTGAACGCATGTTTGCCATCACTTGATTCAATTTCTTAGATGATGGTTTTTGTCCCATTTGTGCCATCATTGAACGAATCATGTCTTCACTGATTGGCGGATTGTCTTGTAAATATTTCTTCATGTAAGATCTAGCTAAGAAGAAACCTAAAACTAGTCCACCGATTAAGGCAATCACAATTAATAAAATCGCAAGTCCTAAATTCATATTACGCACCCCCGTTTATTAGTTACATTATACTATTTTACACAAACGTCTAGAAGTTTGACAACTAATCTTCACGCAAACCTTTTCTTCTTTGTGCTTCTTTTGCTTTTTCTGATGTTACTTCTTTACCGTCTTTATCGATAATTTTCATGTTCTCAATTTGTTGTTTGAATCCAGCACGGAAATCGGCTAAATATTCACGATGAAGTTTTTTACGTTCCATTTCTTCAGCTTCGCTTAATCCAGCTTCTTTACGTTTTTTAGCTAATTCGTTAATACGGTCGATTCTTTCTTGGTTTTGACTCATAATAATAACCTCTTTTTTATGATTGTTTATTTATTATTTGGTGTGCTATCCTTATTTTAACAATATTAAGGGAGTAATTAAATGGCTAACATCAAAGAAAATAAACGATTAGAAATTTTAAATTATCTTTATTATACCATTTTAGATAATCAATATGCCCCTAGTGTACGCGAAATTGCACAACATGTTAACCTAGCTTCTACTTCCACCGTACACAGTCATTTGAAAAAATTAGAACTAGATGGATACATTACTAAAGAAGGTAACAAAACACGTGCTATTCGCGTGACAGACTTAGGGAAAGACCGACTTGATATTAAAGAAGATGCGATTCCTGTTATTGGTGAAATTGTTGCAGGTGAACCTGCTTATACTTTTGATGAAACAGTAAGTGACTATTTCCCAATTCCCCCACATCTTGAACATCTCAAAAACGAGTTATTCATTTTAGAAGTCAAAGGAAACAGTATGATTAATGCGCATATCTGTCCTGGTGATTATGTCTTTGTTAAGTCTCAAACTAATGCTCAAAATGGGGACATTGTTGTTGCACTAACTGAAGATAACGAAGCCACACTTAAGCGTTTCTATAAAGATAATCAAACCATCTATCTTCACCCAGAAAACGACACGATGTCAGATATCGAAGTTGATAATATTAATATTTTAGGTAAAGTTGTGAGCCTTTACCGGCCCTCAATCTAAAAAAGCATCCCTAGCGGGATGTTTTTTTAATTAAGTAAGCTTTTCATCATTGATAAAGTTAAGTCCGTAGTGACCTTTTGTGTGTAATCAGCAAGTTGTGTTTGAGTTGCTGACGGATTTTGAACTTGATAGCTTTGCACTTGGCGTGCTACTTCTTGTTTAAGTTGAGTTTGTTGCGCTTGTTTTTGTTCATCTGTCATTGCTTGTTGTCTTTCTGACAATTGCTTAGCTTGATCAGCTGATAAAATTAGCCAATTAGACTCAGGAACCGTAACTTCGTTTGTTTCTGAAATCAATTCAGTTTCAGTATCATCTACTTTAAATAATGATTTATATAGGTCTGATGTGTAGTGCCATTTTGTGGTCGTTGTTTTAAGCTTGGCTGGTTCATTACCCGCCACAACTTGATAATTAGCTGATTTTTTGACTGATTCAGTTAAGTGTGTTTGATCTGGAACAAAAGCAGTAACAGGTTTATCTTGATCTTTTGATTCTCTAAAACTCATTGCATAATTATCAGAATCAGTCCCAATTTGATTAGCAACTAAAAGACTCACAGGAGAATTTAATTGACCTGCAGTATAAATGTTAGTTTCTTTTGTTTCAACTTCTTGAGCCATTCCAAAATGATAAGAAGTATTGGCAATAATTGCGATAGTTGAAAGCAATAGTAATGCAGAACAAAAGGTTCCAACAAGTCGTCTTATAACATCTGGTTTAATTAAGAACCATGATGCTAACGTTAACAGCGTCAAGACAATAACAATTATAATAATCAAATTAAAGCACCTCCTATTTTGTTTTATTTTTTTTATCTTGTGGTTGGTTAGTTACAAATAACGCCATAATAAAGCCAATTACTGCAAAAGCTAGTCCCATAGTAAAGGCCACTCTAAATCCATCCATAGAAGCTGTTAAGGTCTGTGCCCCATATTTAATTGGATCAGCTGCTTTTAAAGCCTCAGCTGGTGCATGGGTATTCATAATATTTTGTGTAACAGAAGTTAATAGTGCGACAACAATAGAAGTTGAAACTTGTCTCATCGTATTATTAGCAGCTGTTGCGTGAGTTGAAAGTTCTGTAGGTAGTGCTGCCATCGCACGTGTTGTTAATGGCATCATCGTTAGCGCAACACCCATCATTCGAACAGCATACAATACTGTAATAATGTGAGTTGGTGTTGTTGCTGATAAGAATGTAAATGGTAATGTCCCAATAGCTACAACCGATAATCCGACTAAAGCAAGGCGTTTTACCCCAACTTTATTATATAAAATGCCGGCAATTGGTGAAACAATCCCCATCATTAATGCCCCACCTAGTAATGTTAAACCAGAGTTAAGTGGTGTTAAGCCATGAACATTTTGTAGATAAGTTGGCAACATCATTTCAACACCGTACATTGCCATCGCAACCATAATAACGGTTAAAGTTGGAATGGTGAAGTCTTTGACTTTGAAGACCCTAACATCTAAGAATGGCACTTTTAGTTTCAATTGACGTAATACAAAAATCACCAATAATGCAATACCTGCAACAATTGGCAAGATAACATTCATAAAGTCTGTCCAACCTGCTGTTGCCACGTTTGTAAATCCAAGTAAGAATAAACCAAATCCAATAACAGATAAGAATAATGATAAAACATCTAACTTAACTGATTTGTTAGGTATAACATCTTTCATCACGAATGGGCTTAGCACAAACGCAATTAAAACAACAATCAACGGTAGGACAAAAATTGTACGCCATGAATTAGAAATTGTTAATCCTAAAACAACGTGGTTTTGATCCAAAATCCAACCTGAAAGTGTTGGCCCAATTGCAGGACCCATCCCGATAACAAGCCCACCTAATCCAAGAGCTGTTGCCCTTTCTTTTAAGTTGAACATGTTTAAAATAACAATTTGCATCAGTGGCATCATAACCCCAACTGCAATTGCAGCTAGAACTCTTCCAATTAAGAAGATAATCCAAGCTGAATGATTGGCTGGTGTTAATGCTGTTAATCCGATTCCTATTGCTAATAGTCCGTAAGCCCCAACGTGTAAGATTCGAGTTGAAATACGAGTAGCTAAGTACGCCGTCAAAGGAATCATAACACCGTTGGCAAGCAAGAACCAAGTTGTTGCTTGTTGTGCTGTACTTAAATTGATGTCAAATTCTTTCATCAATGTTGGAAGCGCAGTTCCAAGTGATGTTTGCATCAAAATACCAGCAAATGTTGCAAATAAAATAAGTAGCATAACCGTTATACGATTATAGGGTTTGCCGTGTATATCTAAATGATTTTGAGTAGTTTCCATTATTTCCTCCTTATATTTTTAAAAATTCCATTTGAAACTATACGCTTATTCTGGTAGATTATCTACAACAAAATAAGTCATTATGTCTTATTTTTATCTTATCACTATTTTTCAAGGGAGTTAAACCTATGGCTTATGAAAACAAAACCAACCTGACTCAAAAAAAGATAAAACGTGCTTTTTTAGAGATTTTAACTGAAAAGAAATTTGACAGCGTGACTATTGGTGACATCGTTAACAAAGCTGGTATTCACCGTAGTAGCTTTTATCGGTATTATGAGGATAAATATCAACTTGCTGGCAGTATTGAATATCAAATCATGTGTCATCTTAGAGAAAAACGGAAAAGTTGGATGGCTAAAAATCCAGATATTGATCTTGCTGATCCAGATTCAATGATGCATCTTTTTCTCGCAATTAATGATTTTGCTCCTGCTATTAATATTCTACTTAGTCAAAATGGTGATCCTAGCTTTGAAGTCAGATTACGAAATGTTATGATGGAAAAGTTTTTTAGAAATTCCAAGTATGCTGATGTTTCAAGCGATAAATTACTATTACTCAGAGAATTTTCAATTGATATGATTATTCAAACTTATAAATACTGGGCATCTCCAAACAAAGAATTATCGGCTAAAGAGCTAGCCAATCTACTTAGTGATATTTATCAAAAAGGTTTTCGCCACGCGGTTGAGAACATATAAAAAAGCTTTCGTTAACTGACGAAAGCTTTTTTATTGATTACCAGCTGGCTTTTTTAACACCAGGAATTTGTCCTTTTAGGGCTAATTGTCTAAAGTTTAAACGTGATAACTTAAATTTTCGTATATAACCTCTTGGTCTACCATCTAGTAAATCACGATTTTGTAACCGATTAGGATTTGACTCTTTAGGTAATTTTGCAAGCGCTGCATAGTCGCCTTTTGCTTTGAGCTCTTTTCTAATTGTCGCGTAACGACTGATTAGTTCTCTTTGTTTACTTGCTTTTGCTATCTTTGATTTTTTAGCCATTCAATCTCCTTATTTTGTTTCTTTAAATACCATACGTTGACGTTTTTTAGGTGAATATTTTTTGAACTCTAAACGCTCAGGGTTATTACGTTTGTTTTTATTAGTTAAGTACATTCTTTCACCAGTTTCTGCACACTCTAAAAGAATATTTTGTCTCATTGTAGAACCTTCTTTCTTGTTTTAAATAGTAATTATTATCATTTAAAATACAATGTTATCATATTTTATTGACTTGTCAACTAATCCTTTGGACAAAAAAAGCTATTACTGTTAAAAGTAATAGCTTTTTTATTGTGAAAAATAGAATTATCTTCTTTTTTCTGGGATTCTTGCTGCTTTACCACGTAGGTTACGTAGGTAGTAAAGTTTAGCACGACGTACACGACCTTGACGAGTTACTTCAATCTTAGCAACACGAGGTGTGTGTAGTGGGAATGTACGTTCTACACCAACACCACTACTGATTTTACGAACTGTGTAGCTTGCGCTTACGCCAGTTCCTCTTCTTTTGATAACAACACCTTCGAAGATTTGGATACGTTCGCGAGTACCTTCAACAACTTTTGCGTGAACACGAACTGTATCTCCGGCACGGAAATCAGGAAGATCTGTTTTTAGTTGATCTTGTGTTAAATCTTTAATCAATTGATTCATGATTTTTTCTCCTTTGTCGACACTCTTAATCAAACTCGACCAGCGGAATATCCGATTTATTAGTGATTACTATCACAATACGATATTTTAGCAGTATTATTTTGAAAAGTCAACGTTACTTAATATTAAGATTCGTTAGCCAATTCTTGTTTGATTTCTTGTAATAATTGATGTTGTTTAAGGCTCAAAACTTTGTTTTCTAGTAAGTCTGGACGATATAAGTAGGTGTTTTTAAGTGATTGTTTCTCACGCCAAGCTTTGATATTAGCATGATGACCACTTAATAAAACATCCGGCACTTTTTGTCCTTCAAATTCCGCTGGACGTGTATATTGTGGGTATTCTAATAACCCATCAGAAAAAGATTCATCACTTGCTGAATCTTCATTACCTAAAACACCTGGAATTAGTCTTACTGTTGAATCAATCATTGCCATTGTTGGAATTTCTCCACCAGTTAAAATAAAATCACCGATAGAAACGACATCTGTCGCATATTGATACACACGTTGATCAAATCCTTCATAATGACCGCAGATAAAAGTGATATTGTCATAATTATTAGCCCAATCTGTTGCCATTTCTTGATTAAATGGTTTTCCCGTTGGTGCTAAAATAACAACTTTTTGCTTGTTTTCAATTTCAGATAAAGCACTAGCAATAGGTTGAACTTGTAGAACCATCCCTGGTCCCCCGCCATAGGGCGCGTCATCAACATGCATTTGCTTATCTTTAGTGAATTTACGAAAGTCAATCACATTTAAGTTGAGCTTTTCATTCTCAATGGCTTTTCCAACAACAGAATGCTTCATTGATTCAAACATATCTGGAAACAGCGTTAAAACATTAATTTTCATCAATTAACCCCTCAGGTACTTCTACCCAAGCTTTGTTTTGATCCAAGTCAATTTTTTTGACGATTTGGTTTAAGAATGGGAGTAAAACATCTTTTCGGCCAGGTTTTTCAATTGTCCAAACATCGTTTGCACCTGTTGGGAAAATTTCAGTTACTGTGCCGAGCACTTCATCTTTATCTAAATCAATTACTTCGATTCCGATAATTTCATGGTAGTAATAAGCGCCATCTTCAAGTTCTTGCAAGTTATCTTCTGCAACATAAAGTAAATCGCTTTTATATTTTTCGACTAAGTTAATGTCTTCTAAGCCCTCAAAGAGAACTAGTAAGAAGTTCTTAACAGAGCGTGTACTTTTAACCGTTACTTCAATTTCTTGTTTTTGATGTTCAATAATTAAAGACATACCAGGTGAAAAGCGCTCTTCAATAAAGTCTGTTGAAGGAAAAACTTTCAACTCACCTTTTATTCCGTGAGTATTAACAATTTTTCCAACTTCATATTTAGCTGTCATAAGGTTAACTCCTTTCAGAAAAAAAGCTTAAATGAAGTTACCTCATTTAAGCTTTTAAAAATTTATTTAGAGTATTTTGATTCGTGTAATTTTTTCATGATTCCAGCGCCAGATAGCAAGCTACGAACTGTATCTGAAGGTTGTGCACCTTTTTGTAACCATTCTAAAATTGAATCTTCTTCTAATTTTAATTGTGTTGGGTTTGAAAGTGGGTTGTAGTAACCAACTTCTTCGATAAAACGACCATCACGAGGTGATCTTGAATCTGCTACCACTAGACGGTAGAAAGGTTTACGTTTTGAACCCATACGACGCATACGAATTTTAACTGCCATATTAATGACCTCCTATTTTTATTAACTTAATTAGTTTAGCATGAACATTTTAAGTTGTAAAGGGTTTTTACTTAACAGATTATGATTTAAATCTTTTAGCTTTTTTAAGACGTTTTTTCTTTTTCTTTTGAGAACGTTTCATCATGGAATTCATGGCCATTTTACCCATCTTACCTTTCATTCCACCACCTAGCATGCCTTCAAGGTCGCTAGTATTTCCTTTTGAAACTTTTTGCATCATTTCTTTTGATTGTTTAAATTGCTTAATCATACGGTGAATTTCTTGAATATTACGACCAGAACCGGCTGCAATACGACGACGACGAGAAGGTGTTAAAATATCTGGATTTTCACGTTCTTCAGGTGTCATAGAATAAACAATAGCTTTTAGATGTGCAATATCTTTTTCACCAATATTAATATTTTGAAGTGCGGGGTTGTTTGCCATACCTGGAATCATCTTAATTAATTCATCAATAGGTCCCATACTTTGAATTTGATCCATTTGCGCAATAAAGTCATTGAAGTCAAATGTGTTTTCACGCATTTTCTCAGCTAATTCTTGCGCATTTTTTTCGTCATAATCTTGCTGAGCTTTTTCAATCAAGCTCATCATGTCACCCATACCTAAAATGCGGTTAGCCATTCTGTCAGGATGGAAAATATCTAAATCAGATAATTTTTCCCCTTCCCCAACATATAGAATTGGCTTGTTAGTGATTGAGCGAATTGATAAAGCGGCACCACCACGAGTATCCCCATCTAATTTAGTTAGAATAACACCTGTGATATCTAATGCTTGGTTAAAGCCATCGGCAACTGTTGCAGCCGCTTGACCTGTCATTGCATCGGCAACCAAAACAATGTTATCAGGTTGAGCGATTTCTTTAACATTTTTCAATTCATCCATTAAAGATTCGTCAATTTCAAGACGTCCAGCAGTATCAATAATCACATAATCATTTTTATTTTCTTTTGCTTGTTGCATCCCATGTCTAACAATATCTTCGGCAGAATTCTCGACACCTTCTTCATAAACCGGGATTTCCAATTGGTCCCCAATAACTTTCAATTGGTCAACAGCAGCTGGACGGTAAATATCAGCAGCAATTAGTAATGGACGTGCTTTTTGCTCTGCCATTAACCGGTTAGCTAATTTACCTGCAGTTGTAGTTTTACCAGTCCCTTGCAAACCAACCATCATGATAACTGTTGGGATTTTATCAGATTTGTTCAATTCAACTGACGATTCACCCATCATTTGTGTTAACTCTTCATTAACAATTTTAATGATTTGTTGACCCGGTGTTAAACTTTCGAGCACTTCTGATCCAAGGGCACGTTCTTTGATTTTTGCAATAAATTCTTTTACAACTTTAAAGTTAACATCAGCTTCTAAAAGCGCTAGACGAATTTCTCTAGTTGCTTGATTAATGTCAGTCTGCGTAACTTTACCTTTTTTACGTAAGCCAGATAGCGCATTCTGGATACGTTCGCTTAAGCCTTCAAATGCCATACTTAGTTCTCCTCTATTATTTTTCTGATTTTTTGTATTACGTTTTTTGCTTCATTATAATTTTGATTGTCAATAGTTGTGAGTGCTTGTTGACTCAACTGCTCAATAGCTAAAAAATTACGATTAAGATTCAACTTGGTCTCGTAGTCTTCTAGTAAACGTGTCGTTCTTTTGAGATTATCATAAACAGCTTGTCTTGAAACATCGGCATTTTCTGATATTTCCGCAAGCGATAAATCATTAAAGTAATAATCTTCAAAATAGCGTTGTTGCATAGCAGTTAGTAGAGGTCCATAAAATGAAAACAGCTGGGTTAAATATTGTGTTTTTTCTAAACTCATGCTTCGACCTCCTTGCATTAGGTTAAAGGACTTTTTTTAATTCGTCAATTACTTCTATTATACAAAAAAATTGGCCTTATTTGGCCAATCTTCTTAAATTAATCCTTTGAATAATCCCAATGCAAATTTCTCAGTGTCAAATGGTGCTAAGTCACCTACTTGTTCACCTAGTCCCACTAATTTAACTGGAATATTCATTTCGTTACGGATGGCAATAACAATACCCCCGCGTGAAGACCCATCTAATTTAGTTAAGACAATACCTGATATTTGCGTTACTTGATTGAATTCTTTAGCCTGACTCATTGCGTTTTGTCCAGTAGAACCATCTAAGACTAGTAGGGTTTCTTCAGGTTGATCTGGGAATGTCTTTTGAATAGTACGTTTGATTTTATCCAACTCATTCATCAAGTTCACTTTGTTTTGCAAACGTCCAGCAGTATCAATCAGTAAATAATCTACTTCTTGCTCGCGTGCTTTTTTAACACCCTCAAAAACAACAGAAGCCGGGTCAGCTTTTTCTGGTCCTGTTACAACATTAACACCAACACGTTCTCCCCATTGAACAAGTTGTTGAACAGCCCCTGCTCTAAAAGTATCAGCTGCTACTAACATCACTGATTTACCTTGTGATTTTAGTTGGGCTGCTAATTTACCAACTGTTGTTGTTTTACCTGAACCGTTAACACCTACGAATAAGTAAACATTTGGTTTATTGGCATCATTGTAAGTTAGACCTTCATCTTGTTCACCAGGATTTTCATAAAGACCTACTAATTTTTCAACGATAACTTCTTTTAAAGCTTGTTTTGATTTTGCGTTTTTTAGTTTAGCTTCATCTCTTAAAGCTTCAACTAAGTCCATTGAGGTTTGGTATCCCACATCTGACTCAATTAAAAGATCTTCTAAATCATCGAAGAAATCTTCATCGACACGTCTAAAGTTGGCAAAGAAGGCATTTAACTTATCTCCAAAAGAACGGTTAGTCTTTTCTAGCCCTTTTTCGTATAAATGCTCTTTCTTTTCCTCTTCGTCATCTTCTGCTTCTTCTTCGTCTTGAACTTCTTCAGCATTTGGTTCTTCTGACTCTGTTTCAACTTCTTCTTCAACTTCGTCAACTATTTGAGTCGATACCTCGTCACTACTACTTTGTTGTACTTGGTTGTCCTCATTAGTTGGCTCTTGTTCAGAGCTTTCCTCTTTTGAATCAGCATTTTCTTTAGTTTCTTTTACAATCGACTCTTCTTTATCCACTTCTTTAGTCGGTTCTATTTCAGGTTCATCAGTTGCCTTACTATCCTGATTTGTTTCTTCAGCATCATCTGGATTTTGAGCAGAGTCTGCCTCTTTTGGCTCTTCGTCAGACGCTGGTTCTTGTGTTTCTTCTAATTCAGGTGATTCTTTCTTTTCTTCTTGTTCTTTTTTATCTCCAAAAATGGATTTTTTTATACGATCAAATAATCCCATAATAACCTCCTACAATTGTTGTTCAATTTCGCTTAATGAGACTGACAGCAAACTAGAAATGCCAGATTCTTGCATCATAACCCCATATAGTTGATCGGCTTGTGCCATTGAGCCTTTTCTATGTGTAATCATAATGAATTGCGTTGTTAAATCATAGTTCTTCAAGAACTGAGCAAATCTATCAACATTAGCTTCATCAAGTGATGCTTCTACTTCATCCAAAATACAAAATGGTACTGGACGCACTTTCAAAATGGCAAACAACAATGTAATTGTTGTCAATGCACGTTCCCCACCGGATAGTAGACTTAAGCTTTGTAGCTTTTTGCCTGGTGGTTGCGCGATAATATCAATTCCAGTATTTAAAATATCAGTTTCATCAGTTAAGGCAAGTTTTGCATGACCTCCGCCAAACATTTTAGGGAAAATATCCGCAAATGCTGCGCTAACTTGCTCAAACGTTTCTTTAAAACGTGTTGAAACCTCTTTGTCCATTTCATTCATCGTATTTTCTAGCGTTGATTTAGCTGATAATAAATCTTCTTGCTGTTGATGTAGAAAATCATAACGTTCCTTGACTTCCTTATACTCTTCAATAGCACCCAAGTTCACGGGACCAATATCTTCAAGCGATAACTTATGCAACTTAATTTCATGTTGCAGTTGATTGATGTTAATCTCTTCTGGATTCTCAATATCAGACATTGCTTTTTCAAAAGTTAAATGATAATCCTGATTTAGAGTTTCTAAGCGAGTATTGATTTCTGATTTCAAAATAGCTAATCGATTGCTTTCTTTTTCTTGAGCATCAGCAACTATTTTTCTTGAATCATAATGCTTAGTGTAATCCGCTTCAAGTGCTGTGATTTTATTTTCAACAACCGATAGTTTTTGTGCTGTTTCTTTGATTTGCTGATCTAAAGTTGTAATTGTGACTTGGTTTTGTTCGAATTTTTGCTTCTGTTTGTTTAAGTCCTGTGAATTTTTCTCTTTTGCTTGACTTAACTGTGTTAGTTTTTCTTGTAGTTGTGCTTGTTGTTGTTGAGATTGTTTGATATCAGCTTGTTTTTCAGCAATTTGAGATTGGTAGTTTTCTTGCTTAGTTTTGAAAACCGCAATTTCAGGTAATAACTCGTTTAGTTGCGCTTGAACATGCTGAGAAACTTGATCAAAGTTTTGAATTTGTGCTTGTGTTTCTTTTATTTTTTGTTGTATTTTTTCAACGTCTTGCTCTGCTTGAACTTTTTGCGTATTCAATTGCGCATATTGTGCTTGTTGTTTTTCTAATTCGGCCTTTTTAGTTTGTAATCCGTGTTTTAAGTAGTTCAACTGTTTTGTTAGCGATTGTTTTTCGTCTTGAATACGGTTAATTTGATTATCAAAATCCGTTAACTCAGATTTCACTTCCGCTACTTTATTGGTATTTTCAGCTTGAATTTTTTCTAGGCGCTGTTTTTCAGTAATTTCTTGTTGTAAGTGTGACTGAACTTCAGCAATCTGACTATCAAACGCTTGGCTTTTGGCTGTAAGATCTTCCAATTGCTTCTTGATTAGCAATGGTGATTGACTATTCTTATTGTGTGAACCACCTGACATTTGTCCGCCAGGGCTTAAATAATCACCATCTAAAGTTACAATATGGTGTCTTTGTTCTAGTAAGCGGCTTAATTGTGTTGCATGATCTAGGTTATCCATCACAATAATTCGACCTAAAAGATGAGTAACGGCTGGCTTAACCTCAGCCGAACAAGAAACCAAATCAGAAGCTATTCCGAGATACCCCGAAGTCGTTTTTAGTACCTTTTTAACTTCTGTTGATAACACCTGTTGTCTTAATTGGTCTAATGGTAAAAAGGTTGCTCGTCCTAAATTCTTATCTCTTAATGTTTTGATTGCATTTTTAGCATTGTCTTGAGTTTTCGATACTAAGTTTTGGGCATTGCTTGCTAAAGCTGTGTCTAAAGCTAGTTGATAACGACTATCAAAGTCAATCAATTCGCTGACGACACCTAAAATCCCAGGAAATTCAGATTTATGATTCAAAACAGCTTTAACACCTTGAAAGTACCCTTCATGGTTATCATGTAATCGCTTAAGAGCTTGTAGCTGGGCTTTTGTTCCTTGAGCAAGCTCTTTTAACTCACTGCGTTCTTTTTGCTTCTTCACCACTGTAGCCGTTGCTTTTTCAATAGCAGTTAGGCTATCAGCAACTTCCGTTTCCAGTTTAGCTAACCAATTTTTTTGTGTCTGCTTTTCTTGCGTAACCTTTTCGATTTTGGCATCAAGACTAACTAAGCTTGACTCTAACTCTTTAACTTCAGGGGAGGTTAATTCACCTTTAAGTTGATTAATAGCCGTCTCGGCAAAAATAATTTGATTAGATAACGTCGTTTTATTTTGCAAGTTATCGATGTAATCATCTCTTAGAGATTCTAGATCTTTTTGTAACTTGCCTGGATCTTGAGATACCTTAGTCTTAAGTTCGCGTTCTTGGTCCTTTAACTGATTATATTGTTGAGTAACCGTATTTAATTGCTTTTCTTTTTCAGCCAACTCTTTTTCGAGCTGCTGTTGGCGGCTTTGCAACTCATCTTGACGGGTTTTTAGTTCTTTTCGACTTGTTTCGTCAAATTCTGTACTTTGATCATAAACAGCTAATTGTGTTTTAATTTCATAATTTTGATTCACAAGTTTGTTATAGTCCGCTTGCAATTGATCTTGTCTATCTCTAAGACTATGACGCTCTTTTCGATATTCTTCTAGTTGTTGCTGTGTAGAAGCAACGACACGATCTAATTTTTGTAGTTTTTGTTTTGTTTGGTTATTTTGGTTGCGTGTTTGCTCCTGCTTATTAACACGGTCATTTGTTTCTAAAGTTAGTACGATTTTATTTTTGGAATCATACCCATTTTTTTGTGTACAATATTCCTCGGCCAAACTTTTCTGCTGTTTTAAAGGTTCAATTCTAGTCTCTAATTCCTTAACAAAATCATTAATTCGAACTAAATTATCTTGTGTTTGTTTTAACTTTAATTCTGCAGTTCTTTTTTGTTGCTTAAATTTTAATACGCCCGCTGCCTCTTCAATAATAAATCGGCGATCGGTAGGTTTCGCATTGAAAATTTGTTCAACACTGCCTTGTGAAATAATTGAAAAAGATTCTTTAGATAAGCCCGAGTCCATAAATAAATCATGAATATCCTTTAACCTAACATTTTGTTGATTTATTTGGAATTGGGTATCTCCATTACGAAAAATGGTTCGTGTAATTTCAATTTCCTTAAAATCACTATTTAATTGCTTCGCTTGGTTATCAAATACCACCGTAACTTCAGCACGATTCAGTGGTGCTTTCATGGCTGTTCCACCAAAAATAACATCTGTCGTGTTTTCTCCACGCAGATGTCTAACATTTGTTTCTCCCATCACCCAACGCATAGCTTCAGTAATATTACTTTTACCACTTCCGTTGGGACCAACAATCCCTGTAATTCCCTTAGGAAATTCCAAGGTCACTTTATCTGGGAATGATTTAAATCCATTAATTGTTAATGACTTTAATGGCATTTCGTCAACTCCATTATTGTAATTTTTTCAAAGCTTCACTAGCTGCATGCTGCTCTGCTTTTTTCTTAGAATCGCCAGTTCCTTCAGCTAATTTTTCCCCTTCAGCAAACACCGCCACTCTGAAGGTCTTGTCATTATCGCTTCCTGTTTCTTGGAGTGTTTCATAGCTAATCTTCACTGATCCGTTTTGTTGCAATAGTTCTTGTAATTGCGTTTTGTAATCGGCATTATACGAGAAATCTCCCTTGATAATGTCTGGAAAAACAGTTGCTTTCAAAAATTGATAGACTGCTGGCATCCCTTGATCCAAAAATAGCGCACCATTAAAGGCTTCAAAAACATCTTCTAACAATGTCTTTCTTAGTCTTGCACCATTATTTTCCTCACCTTTACCAAGCATAATTTCTTGATCAAAACCCGCCTCTTTAGCAAATTTCGAAAACCCTTCCGTTCTAACAACATTTGAACGAAAACGTGTCAATTCACCTTCGTCAAGGTCAGGAAATTGATGATACAAAAATTCTGAAATAGCTAATTCTAAAACCGCATCACCTAAAAATTCTAGTTTTTCATAGTTTTTCAATTCTAGATTGCGGTGCTCATTTGAATAAGATGAATGTGTAAATGCTTCATCCAAAAGACCCATGTCTTTAAATATTATTTGAAAATCATCTCGTAACTTTTTCGTAAATTTCGAACTAACCATGTTTAAAATCTCCTTTTATGTCTACTTGTATTATACCAGTTTGTCGTTTAAGAAAAAATGCACAAAAAAACACTTTTCAATTCAATGAAAAGTGTTTTTTATATCTAAATTAGCTATTAGTTAGATGATACACCAACTGATGCCCATGAAGAGCTAGGTAGTTTACTGTATCCTACAACACGTTTATTAATGGCACTAATGCTATATGCATTTGCTATAGGAACAACATATGCTTGATCGTTCATCCATTCTTGCCATTTGAAGAATGCTTGCTGACGGTGTTGTTGATCAAATGAATCTTTTGAGTCAATATCTGCTAATAGCTTATCTTGTTCGTCAGACGTAAATCTAGAGTAGTTAAATGGTGTTTTTCTATTGTAAATATCATTTGGTGATGGTTCAGACGATAATCCCCAAGCTGCCATAAACATATCAACTTCAGAATCGTCACCTTTAACTTTATCGTAAAAACTATTAAATTCCATTAAACGCCCACTGGTTAATTGCACATTTAATCCAACTTTTTTCCATTGTTGAATGTAGTTTTGGATAATTGGTTCTTGAACTGCACTGCCTGACATGGCAGCTAGTTTAATAACTAGAGGCTGGCCATTTTTATCTGTTCTGTAATCACCATTTTTTTTGTATCCCGCTTCATCAAGAAGTTGATTTGCTTTATCAAGGTTGTAATCATACCCTTTTACACTTTTATCAAAGAAGTCACTGAAAACTTCAGGAATCAATGTTGGAATGTGGAAGGTTAAACCATTGGAATATTTTTCGTAAGCTTGATCAATATTCATTGAATATGCGATAGCTTGACGCAATTTTTGATCGTTCATCTTAGAACTAGTGTCCATTACATTTTCACCCTTTTGACTATCCCATTTACCTACTTTGAATCCTAGGTAAGAATAATATAAAGGAATTTTGGCTACAAATTCTGTATTTGGAGCTTTTTGTACTTCTTTCCAAGCACTATTTTGAACCCCAATAACATCATACTTGTTACTCAAGGCTGCTTGAGTCGCATTACTTGGACTAACGACAGACAGTGTGATTTTAGCTAGTTTTGGCTTTTCACCATAATAATACTCATTTGGAGTCCATTCTGCTGATTGTCCTGCAACCAGGTTGGTTAACTTATAAGGTCCATAATATAGAGGTGTCTTTCTAATTTGATCTGAAGAAACCAATTTGTCAAATGGAATATCTTTTAGTTGATGTTCAGGAGATGCACTTTCTAAGAAATAGCCATTACCTGATTGAGTCATACCTGGCTTCATCTCTTTAAATTTAATAACAACTTGATTACCATCGTCACCATTTGGTGTTGTGATACCTGAAATTTGATCAGATTTACCTTCGTTATATTCTTCCATACCTTCAATATTTTGTAAGCTATCAGTATAACGAGCAGATTTGGTGGCTGCATTTGCAATTATCTTATATGAATAAACTACATCTTTAGCCGTTAGAGATTGTCCGTCCGACCATTTTACTTTTGAATTAATATCAATTGTTGCTGTCTTAGCATCAACATTTAGCTTGAGATTAGCTGCACCCCCATCGACAATTTTATAGTTATCATCGATTTTAAATAAAGATTCATCTCCAAATTGAGAAACTTCACTATCTATTCCAGAAGTTGATAATGTTGAATTAAAAATCCCTGTAAATGGGGTATCTGAAATCAATCCATAACTTAAAGTTCCGCCCTCAACAGGTTTGCTATTGTTTGATACAGAAATGGGGAATTGTTTATTCGTTGTATCTGCTTCTTTTGAAGAGCTACTTCCTCCACCGTTATTATTACTACATCCAGCTAATGTCATTGCTATTGCAGCTGTTGCAATTGGCATGAACCATTTTTTCTTTTTATTTACCATTCTTTTAAACCTCCATCAGTTTTTAATCTATATTTAAGATATTAGCAGCTTTAAATTAAAAAATCAATCAACTTTCTAATTTAAATTTAATTATCTTCTTTGTCGTGCATCTGCTGCTCGTTGGAAAACAGTTCCAACATAGTTAACCATGTAAGATATGATTAACAACATCACAACAGCAGGGAGCCATACCCATGGGCGACTCATAATATTAACTGGATCATTAGCATAACCGATTAGTGTACCTAAACTTGGTGTAGAAGGTGGTAATCCGTATCCAAGAAATGATAGACCTGTTTCTATACCAATGTTTCCAGCAATACCTAATACAACATCGATTATAATCATCGAACTGATGTTAGGTAATACTTCCCTGAACATGATTGCAATATTAGAAGAACCTGATGCTTTTGATGCCATAACATATTCACGTTCTCTTTGAGCTAAAACAAAACTTCTAAAATATCTAGCAGAACTAGTCCAACTAAATAGTGAAATCAAGACTATCAAAGTAAATGAATTGTAGTCTGATATGATTGTAGTTAGAATAATAATAATCATAAATCTAGGCAGAACCATGATGAAATCAATGATTCTCATAAAGATATCGTCGACAATTCCTCCAAAATATCCTGAAACTAAACCAATGACTAAACCAACAACAATCGCAATAGCAGTTACACTAATACCAATGATAATAGAATTTCTACCACCGACAATTAGAAGAGACAAAATATCTTTTCCACCTTCATCAGTTCCCAAAATATGACCTGGGCTAAATGCAGGTAATAAGCCATCTAAAATATTTGTATCTAAACTATCTTTTGAAACAAACAGTGACCCACCAAAAGTAAATAAACCAATTGCTAAAATAATTATCATCGCAACAATCGCAAATTTATCTTTGAACAACTCTTTCAAAACCAACTTAAATCCTGTAGGCGGAATACTTACCGTATCACCCGTAGCAGTTTTCAGGTCGTCTTTATTTTTTTTATTAAATAACATATCTATTAATCCGCCCTTCTATTTTACTCGAATTCTAGGATCAACAATTGTCATAACAATATCCGAAATTAGGTTACCCACAATTGCCAAAATACCAAAAAGTAAAATCAATGCTGTTAAAACTGGGTAATCACGTTGACCGATTGATTCCATAAATAGTTTTCCCATTCCTGGATAACTAAAAACAGTTTCAATCATCACAGCTCCACCTAATAAGCCACCAATAACATTACCGATAAAAGCTGTAATCGGTAATAAGGAGTTTCTAAGAATGTGTTTATTAAAGACTACACGTTCTGGCACACCTTTTGAACGAGCTGTTCTAACATAATCTTCCACTTGGTTATCAATAATCCCCGTACGTAAATATTGTACTGTTGTCGTGGTACTAATTAATGAAGCTACCAATGCGGGCAAGATAATATGGTGTGCACGATCTAAAATATAATTAAAGATACCGGGTGCGACAGATACACTTACTGTACCTGTTGTTGGGAACCAATTTAATAAATATCCGAATAACCATAATGCTAAAACGTAAGCAACAAATCCAGGAATAGCAAAAGTGATATAGTTAAAAACTCTAATCGTTTGATCTGGCCATTTATCTTTGTATCGGCCTGCAATAATTCCCATCGG
The DNA here is from genome assembly GCF_053667655.1 of Holzapfeliella sp. JNUCC 80. Classification (NCBI taxonomy): domain Bacteria; kingdom Bacillati; phylum Bacillota; class Bacilli; order Lactobacillales; family Lactobacillaceae; genus Holzapfeliella; species Holzapfeliella sp. JNUCC 80. The sequence goes on from NZ_CM132205.1 coordinate 718,439, forward strand.
AATAGCAAATAAGTAAGATAACACGATAGTTAATAATGATAACCAAAATGTATTTTGAGCGCGATCACCGATTAGTGAAGTAACACTCATATGTTGGGTATAACTCATCCCTAAATCACCATGGAAAAGATTTTTTACCCAATTTATATATTGAACCCAAGGAGCATCATTTAATCCATATTCTTGTCTTAACCTGGCAATTGTTGCTGGGTCACTCTTTGGATCAATTAGTCCTGTAAATGGATCACCTGGCATCATCTTAGCTAAGAAGAAGATTAGAATTGACAAGATAATAATTTGCGGAATCATTACCAAAACACGTCTTAAAATTGTTTTCCACATATTATTGACCTCCTTCTAATTTATCTTGTGGTAAAGCAACAAAATGATTGTCTCCAATTTGTTGTAATGGATAAACGCGGCCATCTTTATACCACTTATCTTGATTTTCTAAAAACTCTTTTTCAACAGCTTGACGATGCTTTTTATGTTCTTCACGATTTTTTGGATCAATCTTAGGAATAGCAGCAAGCAATCTCTTAGTATAAATATGTTGAGGATTATGATAAATATCTTCTCTTGTCCCAACCTCAACTAAGCGACCTCTATGCATAATAGCTAAGTTCTCACACATATGACGAACAACACCTAGGTCATGAGAGATGAACAAGTAACTAATGTTATATTCTTTTTGAATTTTTTTCATGAAGTTTAAAACTTGTGCTTGCACGGACAAATCAAGTGCTGATACAGGTTCATCTGCAATGATTAACTTAGGTTTAGTTGCCACCGCACGTGCAACACCAATTCTTTGTCTTTGACCACCCGAGAATTCATGTGGGTATTTGTATAAGGCATCACTTGGCATCCCAACAATGTCTAATAGCTCTTGAACACGTTTCTTTTCTTCTTCTTTTGAAAGACTTTCAAAGTTTCTAATAGGTTCAGCAATAATATCAAAAATTCTTTTCTTAGGATTCAAACTAGACATTGAATCTTGAAAAATCATTTGAACATCACGATTGTATTTTAATTTGCGTCGTTCACTAGCTTTCGTAATATCGTGACCTTGATAAATAATTTGACCCGATGTAGCTTCCTCTAAACCAACAATCGCTTTTCCTGTTGTTGATTTTCCACTTCCTGATTCACCAATTAATCCATAAGTTTCTCCTTCTTTAATTTCAAAGTTTATCCCGTCAACCGCTCTAACATGGTCAGTTACTCGATTAAAGAAACCTGAACGAATTGGATAATGAATTTTTAAGTCTTTGATTTCGATTAATGACATTTTTTATCCTCCATTCGCCATATTTTAATTTTTAAAGTAAAAATGTTGATAACAAGTACAACGAACTTCATGTCCAGGTGAAACTTCGTGTAAAATTGGATCTTCTTCATGATATTTAGCATCAATCCAAGGAATCCTTGGAGCAAATCGGCATCCTTTTGTCATCATTTTATCTAATGAAGGAACAGTTCCTTCAATAACATGCAATTCTTCGTCATCTACATCAGTTTGTGGCATTGATTCCAACAAGGAACGTGTATATGGATGTAGCGGATTAGTAAACAATTCGTCAACCGGCGCTACTTCAACAATCTGTCCAGCATACATAACAGCAACTCTATCCGCTGTTTCTGACACAACGCCTAAGTCATGTGTAATCAAAATAATTCCAGCACCTGTTTCATCTTGGATATCTTTTAATAAATCTAAGATTTGTGCTTGAATTGTTACATCTAAAGCTGTAGTTGGCTCATCAGCTAACAAAATAGATGGTTTATCAGCAATTGCAATCGCAATAATAACTCTTTGACGCATACCACCGGAAAGTTCATGTGGATATTGGCGACTAATTCTTACAGGATCTGGAATCCCAACTTGATCTAATAATTCAAGAACACGTTTTTTTCGTTCTTTTTCATTTAATTTTGTATGATAGTACAAGGTTTCCTCAATTTGCGCACCAATACGCATTAGTGGATTTAGTGCAGCTAATGGATCCTGAAAAATCATACCAATTTCTTTTCCACGAATTCGGTTAAATAGTGATTCATTTAATCCAACGAGATTTAACTCATCGAATAAAATATCCCCTCTGACCTTTGTATTTTTTTGGTCATAAAGTCCAATAATACTAGAAGCTAGTGTACTCTTTCCTGATCCTGATTCTCCAACAATTGCTAGAATTTCATTCTTCTTCAATGTTAAAGAGACATCATCAACCGCATCATAAAATTTTCCTTTTAATCGAAAACCTGTATGCAAGTGTTGAATATCTAAAAGCAAATCGCTTGGTTTTTCCAATGAAATTCCTCCAGTTCAATTTAAAAAATCTTAATTTATTAGAGATTTATTAAATATTTAATTATTGGCTTAATTATATCATGAAAAATTAATTTTTCAACGTAAAAAAAAAACAGCAGCTTTTTATTAAGCTACTGTTTTTTATAAATTGTTGTAAACGTAGTCAACGGCTTGTTGAACTGTTGTTAATTTTTCAGCTTCCTCATCTGGAATTTCTGAACTAAATGTGTCTTCCATTTCAAGAACAAATTCAACAAAATCAATTGAATCTGCATCTAAATCTGTCTTGAAATTTAATTCTGGACCAATCTTGTCTTTGTCGACTTCAAAGCGATCTGCAATTAAATCGGCAATTTTATTAAAAATCTCTTCTTTACTCAAAATTAGGTACCTCCAATAAAATGATTACCAAACAATTCTAGTTCAATCAGTTCAAAATGTCTACTATATTATCAACTATTTTTTATCAAATGCTTCTTTTACTTGTTGAACTAAATCTTGCTTCAACATTTCATCAACTTGATGGAACGCATAATAGATTGAGCGACCGTCTCCTCGACCGTGAACCTTAATAACTGGTGCTTTAGCACCCATTAATACCGCACCACCATAAATCGCCATATCAAACTGTTTACCAATCTCTTTAAAAGCGGGTTTTGCTAATCCAGCTCCCATTTTAACTTTCAAACCATTATTAAGCAGGCTATCCTTTAAGACACCCATAATAGTTGAGGCTGTCCCTTCAAGCGTTTTAAGCATAACATTTCCAGAAAAACCGTCGGCAACGATAACGTCTGTCTTTCCTTGAAGTACTTCATTACCTTCAATATTACCAACAAAATTAATATTAGGCTGATCTTTCAGTAGTTGGTACACTTCTTGATGTAATTCATCACCTTTGTCAAACTCACTACCATTATTTAACAAGGCAACGCGTGGATTTTCAACGTGACGGATAGAGTGTGAATAAAAACTTCCCATTTCTGCCCATTGAACCATATGCTTAGACTTGCATGATGCGTTGGCACCTGCATCCAGTAAAGTTAAACCTTTATCCGAATTTTCAACAGGAAGTACTGGCATCAATGCAGGTCTTTCAATTCCTTTAATACGACCCACAATAAAAATACCTGATGCAAGTAGTGCCCCTGTATTTCCTAGTGATAATAATGCATCATTTTCGCCAGCTTTTACTGATTTAGCCGCTAATACCATCGAAGCATCCTTCTTTTGACGAATTGATTTAACAGGTTCGTCTTCACCAAGAATTTCTTCTGTAGTGTGCACAATCTCAATTTGCTTCATATTTTCAGGTAAATGTGCTTTCATTTGATCTTGGTTTCCATAAAGCACAAAAGTAAAATCTGATAGTTCTTCTCTAGCCATTAAAACACCATCAATAACAGCTTTTGGCCCTTGGTCGCCACCCATAACATCTACTGCAATTCTTTTCATTAATTTGTCTCCTTAATCTTTCGTTTTTGATTTTAAATAATTTAATAGTTGTTTTAAATTTTGGTTTTCAGATGTTCGAGTCAATAAAGGATCATGTGTCAGGACTTCTTGGGCGGAATTTTTAGCCTCTACTAGTATTTGATAGTCTTTTAAAATATCGCCAACTTGAAATTGTGGTACACCAGATTGTTTATGACCAAACAAATCGCCTTGTCCTCGTAACTTTAAGTCTTCCTCAGCTAAAACAAAGCCATCTGTCGTTTGTTCAATGATAGCCATCCGCTTTTTACCTGTTTCACTTTTTGGCTCCGAAACAAACAAACAATAAGCTTGTGTTTGACCTCGACCGACACGTCCTCTAAGTTGATGTAATTGCGATAATCCAAAAGAATCAGCATTAAAAATAACCATCATATTCGCATTTTTGACATCTACACCAACCTCAATAACTGTAGTTGAAACCAAAATATCTATTTTGTGTTGTTCAAATGCCGTCATCACCTGTTGTTTTTGATCCGCACTCATTTTACCATGTAAAAGACCCACGGAATAATCAGGAAATTGCTGTGACATCTTGTCATATAATGCTTCGACATTTTCTAAATTAAGCTGTTCAGAATCTTCTATTAAAGGTGAAACAACATAAATTTGAAACTTCTCTTTTAATTGTTGTAACATTTTTTGATAAATTATCGTAGCTTGCTTAGGGCTAACCCACTGACTGACAATTGTTTGTCGTCCTTGAGGTAATTCATCAATAGTTGAAATATCCAGATTACCATAAGCCGTCATCGCCAGTGTTCTTGGAATAGGTGTTGCTGTCATTGATAATAAATCAACTGCCTCACCTTTATCGATTAACTTTTGCCTTTGATTAACACCAAAACGATGCTGCTCATCAACAATAACTAACCCTAGCTTTTTAAATGCGACCGTTTTTTGAATCAACGCATGTGTTCCAACAACAAAGTTAGTTTTTCCCGTTGCTAAATCATGATAAATGTCTTGTTTTTGTCTGGTAGTCAACGAACCTGTTAACAAAGCGACACTAACACCAAATGGGTTTAACAACTGTTTTAATTTAGCAAAATGCTGTTGTGCTAATATCTCTGTTGGTGCCATCAAGGCAACTTGATACCCTGCTGTTATCGCACCGAACGCACTAATTGCGGCTACAATCGTCTTTCCAGAACCAACATCTCCTTGAATTAGGCGATGCATAACTTTAGGTTGTGCCATATCAGCCAGTATCTCATTAACAACTCGACTTTGCGCGTTTGATAATTCAAAAGGGAGTGCTTCTATAAAACTATCTACAGGTATGCGATGATACTGCCTGACAACACCAACTTCTTGATAAGACTCTTGATAAATAATCTCTTGTAATTGCATCTGAAACAAAAAGAATTCCCGAAAAGCAGCACTTCGCCTAGCTAGTTGCTGTTGCTGTTTTGTTTTAGGAAAATGCATTAATCTAATTAATTGATTATCGTTCAACAATTGATACCGCTGTCTTAAATAAAGTGGTATTGCATCATCAATAATCAATTCACGGTCTTTCAATAAATTCACAATAAACTTTTGATAGCTTTCAAGTGAGAACACTTTTCTCAACGAGTAGCTTGGCATCAAACGATTTAAATAGTTTTGAGGGACTAGTTGTATAGCATTGAGCCTTGGAGCCGGTTTTTGATAAGTTCCGTAAACGGCAATGACTTCACCCTGTTCAATTTTTGATTTCATCCAAGGTTGATTAAAAAAACTGACCATGATAATTTCATGGTCAATTTTTAGTTTGAAAGAAAGAATTGTTCTTTTAAAACCTGCCTTACGCACAATAGGTTGTGTAATAACACGACCTATAAATGTCGATTTTTGACCATTTTCAATCGCAGATAATTCATACGTATTGTAGTCGTCATATTTTCTTGGATAACTATAAAGGACATCATAAACTGTCGATAAGTTTAATTGTTTAAATTTATCGAGCGTTTTAGGTCCAACATTTTTTATCTCTTTTAAGGGGGTTAAAAGCTTTTTCTTCATCATTATTATTCTATTGAGATTAAGTAATCGTATACGGGTTGATCACCTTGGTGGATTTCAACTTCTAAATCTTCATCAATTTCTAAAATACGGTCTTCTAGTTGTTGTGCTTCTTCTTCTGAACCATCTTCACCAATAATAATAGTTACAATTTCACTATCTTCATCTAAACCATCTTTAACAGTTTCAAGAATTGTTTCAAATTTATCAGAAGTTGAATGAACAATTTTACCGTCTAAAAGTCCCATATAGTCGTTGTTGTGAATTTCAACACCATCAATTTCTGTATCACGAATTGCACGAGTAACTTGAATACTTGTGACACCTTCAATTAATTCAGTCATACTTTCAGAATTGTCTTCAAGTGAAGCTTCTGGATCAAATCCAAGCATTGCTGACATTCCTTGAGAAACGGTTTTTGCTGGGACTACTTCAACAGGAATAGATAATACTTCTTTAGCTTGTTTAGCAGCCATCATAATATTACCGTTGTTTGGTAAAATAATTGCTTTTTTCGCTTTTAGTTTTTCAACAGCATCAACGATATCTTGTGTACTTGGGTTCATTGTTTGACCACCACTCAAGACATAGCTGACACCTAAACTTTCAAACAATTGACGTAAACCTTCACCAACTGCGATAGCAACAACTGCAAAATCAACAGGTTCTACCTCTGATTTATGAGATTCATCTACAACATTTTCGTGTTGAATACGCATATTATCTACTTTGATTTTATCTAATTTACCAAATTTCTTACCATGAGAGAAAATATGTCCTGGTACTTCTGTATGCACGTGGACTTTAACTACTTCATCATCAGAAACAACTAGTAAAGAATCGCCCAATTTGTTTAGATATTCTCTAAATTCATCATATTTGAATTCTTTTTTACCTTCAAAATCGGCAGTTAAATCAATCATCATTTCTGTACAGTATCCAAAGTGGATATCTTGTGTTGAAATTTGTGGTTGAACACCTTGATGATGCGCAACATTAACCATTTCATCCATTTCAGATTTATCAGGTTGATACAAGTCTGAAACATTTTCACCTGTTAATGCTTCTAAGAATCCTTGATAAACAAATAAAAGCCCTTGCCCACCAGAGTCCACAACGCCAACTTCTTTTAAGACAGGTAATAATTCTGGTGTTTGTTGAAGTGATTTATGTGCACCTTCAACAACTGCTTGCATGACTTCGTTAACATCAGTTGTTTCAGTTGCTTTCTTTTGACCAGCACGAGCTGCTTGACGAGCAACAGTTAAAATTGTTCCCTCAACAGGTTTCATAACTGCTTTATAAGCGGTTTCAACACCACCAACAAAAGCGTCAGCTAGTGCTTGTGAGTCCAGAACTTCTTTGTCTTCAGTCTTTTTGGAGAATCCTCTAAATAATTGTGACAAAATAACACCCGAGTTTCCGCGTGCTCCCATCAGCATTCCTTTAGCTAAAGCTGCAGTTAGTTCACCCACTTGTGAACCGTTACTTTCGTTAACAGCTTTTTCTCCGCTTTGAACCGTTAGATTCATATTTGTTCCTGTATCACCATCAGGTACAGGAAAAACGTTCAATGAATCAACAAATTCTGCATTTTTATTTAAGCGATAAGTCGCAATACGCACCATATCGCGAAACTTGGCTGAATTAATCTCAGTGACAACCAATAATATAACCTCCAGATATTTGAAAATAAATAAAACTAGCAAAGCTTTGCTTTTAGCTAGTCTTCAAGAATTTTGACACCCTGTACAATAACATTGACAGATTTTGCTTGTGTTCCTAAATATTGTTTCAAGTGATACTTTACGCTGTTTTGCACATTGCGACTAACTTCTGACATTTTAACGCCGTAACCAACAATGATATAAACGTCTACTATTATTTCACCGTTATTTTGTTTGATTACCACACCTTTTGTGTAGTTCTCACGGTTTAAGATTTCGTTCATACCATCTTTAAGTTGGTTCTTGCTTGCCATTCCAACGATACCATAGATATCAGTAGCAGCACCACCAACAACCGTTGCAATGACATTGTTAGAAATGTCGATTTGTCCATATTTTGTGTTTATTTTTACAGTCATATCTTCCCTCCATTACCGATAATGAAGCCAAATCATTTACTTTTCCTATTTTATCACAGCGCATACAATTATTAAATTATTTTTGATAAAATTCATATAGTAATTGAATTATTCTATCGGTTATGATATCTTATATTAGTAATTGAATTATTTTACTGGAAAAGGAGGTTTAGCAAATGGCAAAAGATGTAATTACAGGTCGTAAGACAACATTCGGTAACGCGCGTTCACACGCTTTGAACTCTTCACGTCGCAAGTGGAAGCCAAACCTTCAAAAAGCTCGCATCCTTGTTGATGGAAAGCCACAACGTGTTTGGGTTTCAGCAAGAGCTCTAAAATCCGGTAAAGTTACCCGTGTTTAATTTTTAATTAATACAAACAACAATTAAAAGCCATGTTCTTAATGAACATGGCTTTTTTATTTTGTCTATATATATTAATCTTTGCTATAAATAATAGCTATAATGCCCTCATCTAGTTGAACTTGTATAGGTTGACCTTCTTCAAATTCATTACTAATAAACGGCTGAATTTGTTTAGAAGAAAAATCGGTTAAAGGATACTTTGCTCCTGTAATTGTTAAATGAGAAACACCAGTTAATGGAGCAACAGAAAAATAACTTTGTCCCTTTTGGGCGCAAAACTGATGTTTACCTTCGCTAATATAAACAACTTCGTTGTAATCATCTATCAATCTGATTTTTTCAACATAAGGTAAAACATCTGGTGCTAATACCATAAACAAATTTGAAAGCAAATGATCCAGACGTCCGCCCGTTGCTCCATAGATTATAATCAAATCATCAGTTTTCTGCTGTTTTAACAGTTCAACTGCTTTCATCAGTCCAAGTTGACCATCTGTATAATCTTTATGCGTGGGATAAATCAAACAGTCATTAACCTTATTCTTTAATTGCTGTTTTTGACTTTCACTGATTGAATCAAAATCACCAATTGCAATATCAGGAATAATTTCATTATCTAACAACCATTGGGCTCCATAATCGACACCAATAATTGCCCCTCCCGCTTGCAAACGTTTTTTCAAATCAATAGGGTAATAATTTGAAGGTCCGCCCAAGACAACGTTAATCGTTCCTGACATTATACTAGCCTGCTTAGTTTTTCATGGAAATTATCACCTTTAAATAGGTAAGAACCTGATACTGCTACAGTAGCGCCAGCTTCTTTCACATCTGGAAAAGTCTGGTCGTTCACGCCACCATCAACTTCGATTTCGAAGTTAGACTCGTAAGTAGTTTTAAGTTTCGCCAACTCAGCCACTTTTGACATCATTTCTTTGATAAAAGTTTGACCACCAAAGCCTGGATTGACTGTCATTACTAGAACTTGATCAACAATATCAAGTAAAGGCATAATTACCGATACTGGTGTAGAGGGACTCAGTACGATACCTGCCTTCACACCAGCTTTTTTAATCTGCTGCACTAAATAATAAGCATTTGTGGTACTTTCAATATGAAACTCAATCATATCCGCACCCGCATCAATAAAATCATTAATCATCTGCTCTGGATGACTCACCATTAAATGAACTTCTGCTTCCATTTCAGGAAAATTTTGCTTAATATCTTTAACATTTTGAGCTGTGAAACCTAGATTAGGAACAAAATGGCCATCCATCACATCAATGTGAAGCCCACTAATTCCGGCTTCTTTTGCTCTGGCAACTTCCTGATGCAATTCAAGGCTATTGGCGCCTAAAATAGAAGGCATGATTTTCATTTTATTTTCTCCTTTTTCTTTGTTTCTTTACATACTCTGGTGTGCGACTTCTTTCAATCTCTTCACGTAATTCTAAATACATATCATATCGAGACTGTAAGATTTCACCTGTTTCTACCAATCTTTTAATTTCACAATTAGGTTCATTTAAGTGCTGGCATGATCTAAATTGGCAAAGATGCGCATGACTTCTAAATTCAACAAAGCAATCTCGTAATTCATCAATTTGAATCATTTGAATATCAATAGATGAAAACCCAGGTGTATCCGCTAGATAACCCGATTCCAATTCAAATAATTGAACTTGTCGAGTTGTGTGTTTTCCTCTATTTAGCGTTTGAGAAATTGCCGCTGTTTCTTGTTGTGCATTTGGATTTAATTGGTTTAACAGTGTTGATTTACCAACACCTGACTGACCTGCTAGAACACTTAATTGCTTAGTTTTAAAATAATCTTCTAATACGGACAAAGGTTGATCTGAGTAGAAAATAGGATAGCCTATACTTTCATAATAGGCTAACTGATTTTTCAAATGCGTCACTTCATCACCAGAAAGTAAGTCCATCTTCGAAATATAAATAGCAATATCAACATGATGCTCTTCAATAAATGTCAAAAAGCGGTCTAACAGCTTAGGAGAAAATTCTGGTTCTCTGGCCGAAATTAGTAATAAAACATCAGAAATATTCGCTAGTAACGGACGCTTTAAGGCATTCTTTCGTTCATCAATAGACATTAAGTAACCTGTCTTAGTTGCTTCTTCTGGTTGAATTTCAACGTAATCACCAACAATCGGCTTTTGTCCTTTATTTCTTAAATTACCTCTAGCCCTTGTTCGATATTTGCCATTTTCGGTTACAACATCGTAAAAGCCTGAAATTGAGTTAATAATTTGTCCTTTTATCATAAAACCTCACTAATTTTTTACTGTTTGATTAATAATGGTTGTGCCATCACGGACAATTCTAATTGATCCGTTAGTGTTTGGTGCTAAGTTGAATGTAATTGCATAATTTCTATCTTGCGTAATTTGTTCATCGCGATAAATATTACGACTATTATTCAAAGAATCGCCGACATAAATTTGAATATGATTTTGTCCATTGACTGCTGTGTCTTTATCATACTCAATTTCAAAGGATTGTGTAATTAATTTGTTATTACTACTTGATTGCGAACTTGAGCTAGAGCTAGAGTCATAAGTTGGTTCTTTTCCTTTTGAAACGGTAACTGTTACGTTGTCACCTTTTTTAACTTCAACTTGAGGGTTTGGATTTTGACTAATAATTTGGCCTTCTGGCGTATTATTAGAGTAATCTTGTTTAATAGTTAAATTAAGACCCACTTCATTAGCATAGTCACGAGCACTCTTTTCAGAATAACCACTCAAATCACGTAATTTGATTTTTTGGACACCTGTACTAACAGTCAAAGTAATCGTAGTCTTAGAAGCATCCACTTGCTTACCAGCGGTTTCACTTTGAGAAATAATTAAGTCTTTATCTACTGAATCAGAAGCTTGATCTTTTCTTTGAACTGTAAATCCTGCTTTTTCGAGAACTTCTTTAGCTTGATCATAGTTTTGGTTAACAACATTTGGAACAGATGTTAGTCCTGGACCTGAAGAAATAATCAGACCAATCTTTGTCCCAGAACGCACTTGTGTATTCGCACTTGGCATACTTCTAATTACCTTATCTTTTTCAACTGTCGAATTGTTCTGTTCATCAACCGCACCCACTGATAATCCTTGTGCAGTCAATTGACTTTGTGCTTCTGATTGTGTCAGATTTTCTAAATTAGGTACTGTAATCATAGTGCCGTTAGAAGCAAATATCTTAAAGACTAAGAAGATGATTAATAAGAAGACTGTAATACCTGCTCCGATAAACCAAATTAAATGACGTTTTTTAGGCGCCGATTCTTCTTTAGTTGATTCAGATTCAACACCATGGTCCGTTTCTTCACGCTCTTCTTCTGTTAAATTAGCGACGTGACCTGATAAGTCTGGAATAACTTTTGTATCATCAGCTTTCAAAGCATGTGCAGGTTCATACTTAGGTTCATCAACTCGATTAGCCGATAACGATGAATCTAAATCGGCTTTCATTTCTGAAACGCTTTTATAGCGATCTTCTGGATTTTTGGATGTTGCTTTTAATACCACATTTTCAAGTGCTTGTGGGATTTCTGGATGCATTTTTCTGATTGAGGGAATGTTTTCTTGGAAGTGTTTTAAGGCAATTGAAACCGCAGTTTCCCCACCAAAAGGTACATTTCCTGTTATCAATTCATACAAGATAATCCCTAATGAGTAAATATCAGATTGCTTGGTAGCCATTGACCCTTTGGCTTGTTCTGGTGAAATATAATGAACTGATCCCAGTAAACTGTTAGTTTGTGTTACTGCATTCTTACCTAGTGAAATCGCAATTCCAAAATCTGCAACTTTAACAACACCTGTTTTACTAATCAAAATATTTTGTGACTTCAAATCTCGGTGAATCACTTCATGTTGATGTGCCAGTTTAATCGCTGACAAAATTTGATCCATAATATTGATTACTTTGTTCATTGAAATTGGATAATTTTCTCTGATGTAGTCTTTCAGGTTAGAACCGTCTATGTATTCCATCACCAGATACTGCATCCCTTGTGACTCGCTAATATCTAAGATACTGACAATATTAGGATGACTTAACTCACTAGTAGCTAGTGCTTCTCTTTGGAAGCGTCTAACTAATGGTGAATTATTTTGAAATTCCCCACGCATCACTTTAATTGCAACGTGTCTTTCCAAAATAATGTCTTGTGCTAGATAAACATCCGCCATGCCACCACGGCCAATGAGTTTAATAATTTTGTATCTTTTGGCTAACAAATAACCTTTTTCTAACATAAAATTACACCTCTTCATTCTTTGTTAACAAGCACACCGTGATATTATCTTCGCCACCAGCTTCATTAGCTAGTGCGATTAAAACATCACATTTTTCTTGCAAAGTCATGTCTTGATTTAAGACTTTTTGAATTTGTGAACGAGTTAACGTATTGGTTAAACCATCGCTGCATAATAAAACAATATCAAATTTATTAGGAATCATTTTGACATACTCTGGGTTGATTGATTGAGAAACGCCTAATGACTCTGTAATGATATTTTTTTGCGGATGATTTTTAGCTTGTGAAGGTGTGATTTCACCCTGCTTCAATAATTCATTCACCAAGGAATGATCTTCAGTTACTTGATATAAAATTTCTTGTTTTAACAAGTAAGCTCTAGAATCTCCTAAATGAGCGAATAAGTAAGCATCTTTAAAAGCAATCACTAAAACGATAGTTGTCCCCATACCACGTAAGTCCTTAAATTGGTTACTTGCTTCTAATATTGCTTTATTTTCTTTAACTAGAACAGCTTCCAACCAAGATTTTGCCTCGTTATAGCTATGAATAGAAGTCTGCTCAAAACTATGACCAATATGGTTCACGGCCATAGATGATGCGACATCGCCTCCACGATGCCCTCCCATACCATCAGCTACAATAGCGAGAACTAAATTCTCTGGGTTATTAAACACTTTGACATAATCTTGATTTGTTTTTCGAACTAACCCAACATCTGTTTGCCATGCAGTCTGTATCACTTATTTATCTCCTTCACTTTTGACTAAAGAAGCGATAAAGAACCCATCAGTCTGATAGGTGTCTGGAAAAATACGGACAAAGTCATCAGATCTGATTGCTTCGTTATCAGCTTTTAGATAAACCTTTTCTAATGAAAAATCAGGATGCTGCTTCAAAAAAGAGTTAACAACCTGTTCGTTTTCTTCATTAGTAATGGTACATGTGCTATAAACCAAACGACCGTTTGGTTTCAAACTATCACAAACACCATTTAAAATTTCAAGTTGGATTCGGCTGAGCTTTTTAACATCAGAAAGTTCTTTTGTATATTTAACTTCCGGTTTTCTTCTCAACAAACCCAATCCTGAACAAGGTGCATCTACTAGGATTTTATCATAAATTGCTGTCCCAAGTTCTTGACTCACTAATCTAGCATCTAGTTGCTTAGTTTCAATTAAATCAGCAACTTGCATTCGAGTCGCATTTTCCTTAATCAAATTCAATTTGTTTTTGTGGATATCCAAGGCTGTCACCTTGCCTGTTACCAATTCTTCAGCGATTTGAATAGTTTTGCCTCCTGGAGCTGCACAAGCATCCAAAACAGTATCACCTGCTTCTACTTGCAAACTTTGGGCTGCTAATGTTGCTGAATCATCTTGAATTGTAATGGCACCTTGTTCAAAAAGTTCTAATTGATTAATTGGACCATAGGATAAGTGAAGTGAATCTGGTGAAATTTTTGAATCAGTATAACTAATTTCATGATTATCTAACCATTGGCACACTTTGTCTTTAGTTGTAACTTTATGGTTGATACGAATTGTATTTTGAGGTGGCTGATTAATTGACTGTAAAATACTTTTAGTCTTACTTTGACCAAAGTCAGTAATTAAGTAATCAACTAGCCATTCTGGAATACTGTAAACCGTAGCAAGATATGTCACAAGGTTTGCTTCGTCTGGTGTTTGTTGTCCCTGACGGAGGACATTTCGTAAAACACCATTAACTACTTTATAAAGATTGTTTTTAGCGTATTGTTTAGATAATAAGTTGGCTTCGTCTAATACGGCATGATTAGGAACGCGATCCAAAAAGAATAATTGATAAATTGACATCAATAATAATGGTCTCATCCAAGGGGCCTTTTTATTTTCCTTGAAAATATCACGAATTTGATAGTCCAAATAAATTTGGTGTTGGATTGTTCCATAGACTAATTGTGTTACTAAGTTTTTGTCATTACTTGAAAGATCTGATTTCTTCAAAGCATGGTTTAAAGCTATGTTAGAATAACTCTTATTTTTGAAAACAGAAATGAGAGTTTCTAAAGCTATTCTTCTAGCAGATTTATTCTTCATCACTAACTACTTTTTCTCCAATTTTTAAATTTCGACCATGTCCATTCAGGTAGTCGCTGATTTTCATACGCGGTTTGCCCATTGGTTGAATTTCATCAATTTCTAAAACACTATTATCAGAAAAACTTAGGCAAAAACGCTTATGATTATCAACGAGTACACCTGATTGATAATCGGTTTTCTCATCTAGTACGTGTGATTGCCAAATCTTTGTACGCACACCGTTAATATAAAGAAAAGCACCTGGATTAGGATTCAATGCTCGAATCAAATTATGAGCTTCTGTAGCTGTCAATGATTGAGGAATTTGGGCTTCTTCTTTACTAATTGTTGGCGAAAAAGTAACTTCTTCGGTTTTTTGAGGTGTTTTATTAGTTGGATTTTTAACAATTTTAGGTAATGTTTTAAGGAGCAAATCACGACCCAAATAACTTAACTTGTCAAAAATTGTAGCGGAGTTGTCCGTGTCTTCAATTGTAATGGCTTCTTGGCTATACATATCACCGGCATCCATTTCTTTTACCATTTCCATAATCGTGACACCTGTTTTTTCATCCCCATTTTTCAAGGCATATTGAATAGGTGCGCCACCACGATATTTAGGCAATAATGAGCCATGCACATTAACTGCTGCAATATTGACAGAGTTCAAGAAACTAGTTGGTAAAAATTGACCATAAGCGGCTGTCACAATGAAATCTGCTTGTAATTGAATAAGCTCAGCGAGCTCGTCGCTTTGACTTAGTTTTTCTGGTTGAAAAACAGGTAACCCAGCTTCAGTTGCATAAGCTTTTACGGGTGTTGGTGTTAGTTGTCTTTTACGGCCTAACTTTTTATCTGGTTGAGTGACAACCGCTTTTACTTCGTACTCATCAGATTCATTAAGTCCTTTTAAAATTGGAACACTAAATTGAGGTGTTCCCATAAAAATAATTGTTTTCATTATTGTCACCTTCTAATTAAATTGATAAGGATCAACATCTAAATAGATATTGACCTGGTCTTTTTTTGAATCAAAGCCTTGCATCCTAATTGTATTCAAAACCGAATACAACTTGGGCTCAACTTTATATTTGATTAAAATTTGGTAGTAGTAATGGTCTTTTAACCTGGTTACCGCTTGAGGTGTCGGCCCCAATATTAAAGCTTGTTGACTCAATTCTTTTTTCAGTAAACTCTTGATTTTAAAAGCCGCCATTGCTGCCTTTTGTTCTAATTTACTCGTTACAGTAATCAAATTCAAATAAAAATAAGGCGGGTATTGTCCCTGACGTCTAATGGCCATCTCTTTTTGATAAAATCCCTCATAGTTATGATGCTTAGCTAGCTGAATAGCGTAATGATCTGGATTATAAGTTTGAATCAAGACCTTACCGGGTAAACTTGCACGGCCTGCACGACCACTAACTTGAGTCAATAAATCAAATGTTTTTTCAGATGAACGAAAATCTGGAAAAGACAGCCCACTATCTGCGTTAATAACACCGACTAGCGTAACATTTTCAAAATCAAGTCCTTTGGCTATCATCTGTGTTCCTAGCAAAATATCCGCTTCATGATTTCCAAAAGCATCAAGAATTTTTTGATGTCCGCCTTTTTTTCTAGTAGTATCGACATCCATTCTTAAAATGGTCGATTCCGGTATCAATTGTTGAAGCAACTCTTCTATCTTCTGCGTACCACTGCCGAAGAATTTAATACGAGTAGACTGACATTCTGGGCACTGCTTAGGTATTCCCGTTTCATAGCCGCAATAATGACATTTCATTTGTTGCGTATCTTTATGCAAGGTCAGTGAAATATCACAATGCGGACATTTCAAGACATAGCCACAATCACGGCATAGCATGAAGTTAGCATATCCACGCCTATTCAGCAATAAAATAACCTGTTGTTTTTTGGCGATTGTTTGCTTTATACCAGAAATTAACTCATCAGATAAATCTAATTGACTAGAAAAATGCGCTTTTGTCATATCAATTAAGTCTACTTTGGGTAATGCGATTTGTTCTGGACGCTTTGTCATTAGCAATAATTGATATCGGTTTTTTTGTGCTCGAGCTCTTGATTCTAATGATGGCGTTGCACTTCCTAAAATCACAACAGACTGATGATAATCTGCCCGCCATTTAGCTACTTCACGAGCATGGTATTTCGGATTTTCTTCTTGTTTATAGGTACTTTCATGCTCTTCGTCAATAATGATAAGTCCCAAATTTTTCAAGGGTGCAAAAATAGCACTTCTGGCACCTACAACAACATCGACTTCTTGCCCGTTGATTCGACGCCATTCATCATAACGTTCACCGTCAGAAAGACCACTGTGCAAAACGGCTACTTTCGAACCAAATCGTGCAAAGACTTGTCGGACCATCTGCGGTGTCAAAGCAATTTCAGGAACTAGCATCAAAGCTTGCTTTTTGTTTGCTAATGCTTTGGCAATTGTTTGTAAATAAACCTCTGTTTTGCCACTTCCTGTAATTCCTTCTAGTAAAAATACTTGCTTTTGTCTTTCGGTTAATGCCTGATTAATTGCTTGAACGGCTGTTTCTTGCTCCTGTGTTAACACTTTAGCAGAAGCCTCATTTTGTATCGTTAAATCAGCAAGTGGATTACGATTAATTTGAACTTTTGATCGTTTAATCCAACCTTTTTTTTCTGCTTCTACCAGAAAACTAGTTGATAATGCTGCTTCTTTAACCAACTGTGTCTGTATAATAGGAAACTTTTGCGGATTTTCTATGATGAATTTTAAAAGCTTTTGTTGATTTTTTGCATTAGCTTTTGTTGAGTCCAATAGTTTTTGATAAACCGGCATGCCTAGCCCTAAATCAATTTGAGTTGTCACCTTGTCTTTAGCTTTGTTTTTGACTTGATAAATAATTTTTGTTTCTTTATTTTTTAATGTTTTTTGAATCAATTTAATTAACTCATAGTCCTTGATTTGATTAAGAGAAAGCTGATTATTTGTTTGGTTTTCAAATAATTGCTGGTAGTTTGATTCTGAAATAGTTTTTGTGGGTTTTAGAAAGCGCTGATAATTAGCCTTTAAGACATTAGGTAGCATCGTTTGAATAACTGAAATACGATAAGTAAATAAATGTTTAGCTAATTGATCAGATAACGTTAACAGCTCTTGATTCAAAGGCGGGAACTCATCGATGACAGACAATAAATTCTTTGTCTTGCCCAAAAAACTACTTTGAGACTTTATATTGACTACAAATCCTTGGATTTTTCGACGACCAAAAGGCACTTCTACTCGTGAACCTTCTTCTACAAGATCAACCAATTGATTGGGTATTTGATATTGAAATGTTTTATTTGTATCTTGTGTAGCCACGTCAACAATTACGTCAGCAAACTTAGACATTCAAAAACCTCTCTTTACGATTAAAAAACCTTCATCCACATACAAAGATGTTGATGAAGGTTCATCAAAATACAAGCCGATTAATTATACATTAGCTTTATGGTTAGGGTCAATTTCAACGGCACCTTCAGCAATTTCTTCAAGTGCATGACCAACAACTTTTCTTGATTTGTAACTTTCGATAGCTTGAGGTGCGCCATCTTCTAGTTCATGTGCACGTTTTGCAGCTAAAACTGCTAATGAATAACGTGAATCAACTTTTGTTAATAGTTTATCAATTGATGGATATGAAATCATAGATTGTTACTCCTTTTATTTATCTAACATTTGACGGTAATCATCGATTACACGATCAACTCGAACATGTTCAGCATCAATAATGGATTTGATTTTTTGAACGGCTAAGTCAACTTCATCATTAACTACCGCATAATCATAGCTTTCCATCATCAAAATTTCTTCTTTAGCCTTAGTCATTCTCTTTTGAATAACATCTAAATCGTCAGTGCCACGTTTGACGATACGGTTTTTTAATTCAGACAAATCAGGTGGTGTCAAGAAGATGAAAGCTCCTTCAGGAATCTTGTCTCTTACTTGCATTGCACCTTTTACTTCGATTTCAAGTAAAACATCATGCCCTTGTTCTAACATATCATTAACCGGTTTTAGTGGTGTACCGTAATAGTTATCAACATATTGTGCGTACTCTAGCATTTCACCTTTTTCGATTGCTTCTTCAAAAGATGCTTTATCACTAAAGTAGTAATCTACACCGTCAACTTCACCTTCACGAGGTTGTCTGGTGGTCATTGAAACTGAATATTTAAAGTCAAAAGCATGGCTTTCAACAAGCGCTTGTCTGACTGTCCCTTTACCCACACCAGAGGGGCCTGATAGGACAATTAATAAACCTTTACTTGACATCGTTTTATCTTCCCAACATTTTTAAAGTATTACTATAATAATGCAATAGTTTCAAACATTTTTCAAGCCTTAAGACAGAAATTGCCACTATTCAGCAAGTCCTAATAAGGCTTTGGCATTTTCTAAGGCCGCATTCGTCACGGAATCACCGGCTATCATTTTTGCAATAGCTGTGATAGACTCATCCAAATTCAAGTTGCTAATCATTGTCTTCGTTCTCTCATTCACGACATGTTTTTCAATTAAGTAGCGATAATCCGACAATGCTGCAATTTGTGGTGAGTGTGTGATAACTAAAACTTGTTGATTTTGAGCGATTTGTTTCATCTTATGTCCAATAGCAGTCGCCACTCTACCAGAAACACCTGTATCAATTTCATCAAAAATAACAGTTGAAACTTGATCAGCTCGTGAAAATATTGTTTTCAACGCTAAAATCACACGTGATTGTTCCCCACCAGAAGCAACCTTATGTAGCGGTTGTAAACTTTCGCCAGTATTTGACGAAATATAAAAAATGGCACTGTCTTGTCCGTTTTTATCGAATTCAGCATTCAAAATAAATCGAATCTCAAACTGGGCTTTATCCATATATAAATCGTTGAGTTGTTGCTTAACTTCTTGTTCTAACAACTTGGCTTGTTTACTTCTGATATCGGTTAATTGTGCGGCATATTTTTTAACATCTTGTAAAACAGCCTCTTTTTGTTGCTTAATAGCTTCAATATCATCTTGACTGAAAAATAACTCATCTAGTTGTTGCTGTGCATTTTCACGGAATGCTAAAACATCATTTAAAGTCGGACCATATTTCTTTTGGAGATTTAATAATTGTGTGACACGTTCAGACACATATTGAAAATGTGCTTCATCAAAGTCGAAATTATCTGAAATAGTATGCAACTGATGATTAGCATCATCTATTGAGTAATAGGCATCATTAATCGTTTGTGCTAAATTTTTAAACTCAGTACCATAGATCGTTAAATTATCAGATTCAGATTTAACAGCGTTCATAATGGTCATTAGTCCCTGATCATCTGATTCAAGGTAGGCTAATAGTTGATAGATTTTGTCGCTAATTGTTTGAAAGTTTGATAACTTTTCAAGTTCTTCTTCTAAATTCTGATCACTTTCCAAATCAATTTCAAACTCATCAATTTCGTTAATTTGAAAGTTTAAAATGTCAGCTTGCTGAGCCATTTGTTGAGCATTATCCGTGATTTTATCTAATTGACGTGATAATTTTTGGTAAGTTGTAAAGGCCGTATCATAAGCCTCTTTGACTTGCGCTAACTTATCTTTTGCATAGCTGTCTAATAATGATAAATGTGACATTTGATTCATCAAAATTTGTTGGTCATGTTGCCCATGAATATTAACTAAAAATGGGCTCAACTCTTTCAACAAACTAACCGTTGTGAGCTCGCCATTAACTCGAATAATATTGCGACCTTTTTGAGAAATGCGTCTTTGAATAACCAATTGATTATCATCTAATTCGATATTATAACCATCTAGTAATTGTTGAATTTTATCTCGATTATGCGTAACCTCAAATAATCCTGTAATGACAGCTTCACTAGCTTGGCTACGGACCATCTCAGAAGAGGCACGTTGTCCCATTAATAGTGATAGCGCATCAATAATGATAGATTTACCCGCACCTGTTTCACCAATTAAGGTTGACATATTCGCATTGAAGGTCATTTGAACTTCTTCAATAATCGCAAAATTTTTAATATCTAATTGACTTAACATAGCATCCTCATTTCTTACAATTGATGCAAATATTTGATAAAGGCTGATGCATCTTTAACTGAATAAAAAATAATTAAAACTAACGCATCATTTTCGATAACAGAAAATAATCCTTCAAGATTTTTAGCCTTGATTTCTTCACCCAAGGCTTCAGCCATCCCGGGATGGGTCTGCAATTGAACCATATCCCGTTTTTGCTTAATATCTGTTATTGGAAAAGATAAGAACTGTCTATCTTTTTTAAGTTGCGTCATTTTCTTATTTTGACTGTAGGCAAAGCCTTCGGTTGTTAGGCGGTTTTTGTCGATATATAAATCATCAAAATCTCTTGAGATTGTGGCTTGTGTCGTCTTAATACCACGCTCATTTAAATACTCCAATAGTTCCTGCTGACTTTGCACAGTATTATTTTTAATAATATCTAAAATCGCGTTTTGTCTAAGTACTTTTTTCATTGTCTTATTTTAAATTCCTTCATCAACTAATGCCATTAATTCTGGTACAGACTTATTCCACTTGTTTTGACCAGATCCTGATTCGTTTTTGCGTAAATGAATCAAAAATTCAATATTTCCATGGCCACCTTTAATCGGTGAAAAGTCTAAATCTAGTACATCAAAACCAGTTTTTAATGAAAAATCAATAATAGTGTCTAACACTTCGGCATGGACTTTATGATCTTTGATAATTCCTTTTTTACCAACTTTTTCGCGACCAGCTTCAAACTGTGGCTTAATTAAGCAGACAGCATCATGGTTAGCTTCTAAAATCTCATACATTGGTGGCAAGATTAGTTTTAATGAAATAAACGACACATCTGTCATTGCAAAAGTTGGACGTCCTTCATTAAAGTCTGCTAGCGTACTATAACGAAAGTTTTGTCTTTCCATAACAACTACTCTAGGATCTTCTCTTAAAGACCAAGCCAGTTGATTATACCCAACATCTAAAGCGTATACTTTTTGTGCACCATTTTGTAATGCCACATCAGTAAAACCACCTGTTGAAGCACCAATATCTAAACAAATTTTATCTTGTAATGAGATATTAAAAACTTTTAGTGCTTTTTCGAGCTTAAAGCCACCTCGTGATACATACTTAGCTTCATGATTTTTCAAAATAAAAGTTTCAGATTCATCAAATTTATCGCCGGCTTTGTCAATTCGCTGATGATTGTGATCCAAAACATTCCCCGCCATGATTGCACTTTGGGCACGCTGTCTAGATGGAAAGTACCCTTGTTCTGCTAAAATTACATCTACTCTTTTTTTCAACTATTATTCCCCACTGTCAAAGTAATCTAAAAAATCTAATAAGTAATCACGCCCAGGAATAGCAGCAAGAGCTGATTTTGCTTTGCTAATTTCTTCTGCCAAGTGTGATTGTGCACCATCGATGCCGTAAATGCTAACATAAGTTGTTTTATCTTCGTCATCATGACCCTCTAAAGCAGCTTGATTCGCATCATCTAAATCATCAAAAATTTGAAATGCTAATCCAAAAGCATCCCCAAAGTCTAACGTACTTGAAATTTCCTCTGCTGTTGCATCAGACAACTTAAGTCCTGTATATAAACTTGCTTGAAATAAGCGACTCGTCTTTAAATGATGAATTTTAGCAACATCTTGAATTGACTGATCTGTTTCAGAAAGAACATCCAAATACTGTCCATAAACCATTCCATTAGCGCCAATTGCTCGACTAACATAAGCGACAATATCGCCAGCACAATTAGGCAGTTCTGCTAACCACTGTAATCCTAAAGTCAATAGTGCATCCCCTGCTAAAATAGCATTAGCTTCACCAAATTTCTTGTGGCTAGTCAATTGACCTCGACGATAATCATCATTATCCATATCAGGTAAATCATCATGAATAAGCGAATAAGTATGCAAACATTCAATTGCTGCCGCAGCTTTGAAGACCGTTTCATCGATTTTACGATTCAACATTCGACATACTGCAAAAACAAACAATGGACGTATTCGCTTACCTCCTGCTTGAATTGAATAATTAAGTATTTCTGCAAAATCAGAATCCACTATTTGAGACTCAATTTCAGATGTCAAAAACTGATTAAAATCTGACAAATACTCTGATTGCAGCTCTCTTACTTTTTCCACGGTATCTCTAATCCTTTTCTGTATTGAAATCTTGTAATTGACCATCTTCATTCATTAGCTTATTAACAGTATCTTCTGCATTGACTAATTGTTTTTGAAGAGATTGGCTTAATTCAACACCTTTTTTGAATTGATCAAGCGCTTCTTCTAAAGGTACTTGCGCATTTTCTAAGTTTTTGACAATTGTTTCTAACTCTTGTAACTGGGATTCAAAATTAGTCGATTCAGCCATCTTTATTCTCCTTTTTTATATCACGTACATTCACTGTCGCACTACCATCATAATAATGAACAGTCACTGTTTGATTTACAGCAAGTTGTGCAACAGATTTTATAACTTGTCCTTGGTCATCTGCAGTATAAGTATACCCACGTTTCATCGTATTTAGTGGGCTCAAAGCATCTAATTGATTCATTGTATATTGAACACGTGCTGTTTGATGACTTAGTAACTGTTTAAAATTATAAGTTAGTTGTCGGGTTTGATTATTGACTAATGTTTGATAGTGTTCAATGCGTTGCCTCAATAATCGCCCATCAATTTGATGACTCATAATTTCTAATTGGTAGTTTTTAGTTTTTAAAATTTGGTTGGTTGTTTGCTTTAATCGATTTGATAATTGATCAACCAATTGTAATTGTTGCTCATAAATTCGACTTGGATTTTTTAAGAATGGATTATCTGTCAAATTAGCTAGAGCTTGTTTACGATAGGTAATCTCTTTAGATACGGTTTGATAAAGACGGCTTCTAGCTTGTGATAAATAGTCTAAAACATCAGGTAGATTATGTGTTACAATTTCAGCTGCAGCAGTTGGCGTAGCAGCACGTACATCAGCAACTAAATCACTTAATGTTGTATCCGTTTCGTGACCGACTGAGCTAATGATAGGCAAATCCAAATCAAATAATTGACGAATAACTTGCTCCTCATTAAATGGCCACAAATCTTCAATTGATCCGCCACCGCGACCAATTATCATCGTATCAAAATTCAGCTGACTGTTTTTCACCTGCTCAATCGCACGAATTAAACTATCTTTTGCTTTGTCACCTTGTACAATTGCCGGAAATAAGACAATTTGACATTTGGGATAACGACGTTTTACTGTTGTTATAATATCTTGAATAACTGACCCAGATGGACTAGTGATAACCGCGATTTTGTCAGGAAATTTAGGAATAGCTTTTTTATCAACTGAGAATAATCCTTCACTATAAAGTTTTTTCTTTAATTGTTCATAAGCCGCATAAAGTGCACCAATACCATCAGGTTGCATTTTATCAATATAGAATTGATAACTACCTGTTGGTGGATAAATACTGACATGCCCTTCTATGAGAACTTTCATTCCTTCTTCAGGTGTGAATTTTACCTTTTGAAATGCCGATTTAAACATAACTACATTAATTTTAGACTGATCATCTTTAATTGAAAAATACTGATGGGTATTTGGACGCATTCGAAAGTTTGAAATCTCACCTGTTAGGTAAACTTTTTTAAGGTAAGGGTCTAAATCGAATTTTCGTTTAAGATAGGTTGTTAAAAGTGAAACACTTAAATAATTTTGTTCTGTCATGATTAAACACGCTTTTTAGCTATCTCAATAGTTTGTTCCATTAATGTCAAAATTGTCATTGGACCAACACCACCAGGAACAGGTGTCATTGCGCTTGCAACCTCGGCAACTTCATCAAACTCAACGTCCCCTACCAACTTATCGTTTTCATCACGGTTCATTCCGACGTCTATAACTGTTGCTCCTTTTTTAACCATATCAGCGGTAATAAAGTGAGCTTTTCCAACGGCACTAATTAAAATATCGGCTTGTCTAGTAATTGATTTCAAATCTTTTGTTTTGGAGTGAGCCATGGTAACTGTTGCATCAGCGTTTAACATTAAGGCCCCTAATGGACGACCAACGATGTTACTGCGACCAACGATAACAACATGCTTAGAAGCAGTTGAAATATTGCTTTCTTCAAGCAATGTCATAATACCACCAGCTGTTGATGGAATTACATTGGGGTTGTTTTGCCACAAATAACCGAAGTTAATTGGACTAAAACCATCTACGTCTTTATAAGGAGAAACAGTTTGAACAACTTTTTCTTCATCGATATGTTTTGGAAGCGGTAATTGAACTAACATCGCATCAACTGCTTTGTCTTCATTTAGTGATTGAATAAACGCAATTAATTCTTTTTCGGTAACCGTTTCATCAAATCTGATTAACTCAAAATCTAAACCTAATTCTTCTGCTCGACGTTTTTTGTTACGCACATAAATTTCACTAGGACCACTATGCCCCACCAAAATCACTCGTAGACTGGGGGTCACACCTTTTTGCTTAAGGCTTTCAACTTCTAGACGTAAATCTTCTTGTCTTTTTTGGGCAATTGCTTTTCCGCTTATCAGTTTAAACATAGTTCTCCTCCATTATATTTAAAGCTGGTATACAAAAAATATACCAGCTTCTTCATTATT
Organism: Holzapfeliella sp. JNUCC 80; assembly: GCF_053667655.1. Classification (NCBI taxonomy): domain Bacteria; kingdom Bacillati; phylum Bacillota; class Bacilli; order Lactobacillales; family Lactobacillaceae; genus Holzapfeliella; species Holzapfeliella sp. JNUCC 80. Next base: position 743,734 of record NZ_CM132205.1, read on the forward strand.
GCTTACTAAAATTTGATAATAATCCATTAATAAACTTCTTGGATTTTTCGTCACTAAATTCATCAGCTAAATTCAAAGCTTCATTAATAGCAACAGCCGTTGGGGTTTCAGTGTATTGTAATTCGTACAATGCTAATTGTAAGATTGCAATATTAATTTTAGCAATTCGGTTAAATTGCCATTTGTCACTCAAACGATCATCAATGACTTGATTTAGTTCATCTTTCTTTGAAGCAACACCTTTAACCAACAATTCTAAGAATTGAGGTAAAGTTTCTTCTTCACTTAAGTAATGGTCTTTAACCGTTTCAAGTGCTTGATCGGCTGTTAATTCACTACTTAATTGAATGAAGTTTGCTTGAAGTGCTGCTCGACGGATATCATGTTGGTTCATATTTGGCTCTCCCTTAATCAGTCATTTCCTCGTCAAATAAAGCATCGGGGTCGATTTTTTCAGGTTTTTGAGAAACAAGACCAACAACATGAATATTAATTTCATCTAGTTTCAAATCAGTCATTTGTTTAAGTTGCTCTGTTAACTCTTTTTGAAGTGTTAAAGCAACTTGTGGGACGCTAACACCATATTTTAAATAAACGTAAACATCTGTTTTTAACTGATTGTGTTCGTTGACTTCAATCGTAACACCTTTACCACGATTAATACGACCAAATAACTCATTAAGGTTGTTGCCAAAAGTGCCACGCATTTGGTAAACGCCTTCTATTTTTGTTGCGGCAATTCCCAAAATAATTTCAAGTACGTGAAGGTTAACTTTAATCTGATCATCTGATCCATCTTTTGCTAACAAAATTGCTGTATCTTCTGCCATATCGACACCTCTACTTTACTAATCTACTAGTTTGCGCGAGAAATATATGTTCCATCTGTTGTGTTAATACTCAATACATCACCTTCGTTAACGAAGAATGGCACTTGCACAACAGCTCCTGATTCCATTGTAGCAGGTTTTGAACCACCAGAAGAAGTATCTCCACGGATTCCAGGTTCTGTTTCAGCAACAGTTAATTCAACTACTTTAGGTAGTTCAACACCCAATAATTCATTTTCAAACATTGTCACGTTCACAACCATGTTTTCTTTCATGAATTTTAATTCTTCTACAATTTCATCGTTTGGTAATTCAACTTGTTCGTATGTTTTTGTATCCATAAATACGTGTTTGTCACCATCAGCGTATAAATATTGCATTTCGTTGTTATCAATTGTTGCACGTTCAACCTTTTCACTTGAACGGAAAGTTTTTTCTTGAACAGCACCTGTTCTTAAGTTACGTAATTTTGTACGCACGAATGCGCCACCTTTACCAGGTTTTACGTGTTGGAACTCGTTTACTTTCCATAATTGTCCATCAAATTGAATTGTTAAACCATTTTTTAAATCATTTACTGAAATCATGTATTTTTCCTCCGTTTTTACTTGTACTTTATAATATCAATTTTAATATGTATAGTGCAAGATTATAATTTGATTAATTCGGCTTTAGGTAATGTTGTTAGAACTTCTGGTTCACCATCTGTTACCAACACATCATCTTCAATCCTAACGCCGCCTAGTCCTGGTACATAAATACCAGGTTCGATTGTGATAATCATATCTTTTTGTAATGTGATATCTTTGAACGATAGTCTTGGATCAGTTAATTCATGAACATTTAACCCAATACCGTGTCCAATACCATGTCCAAAATAATCACCATAGCCACATTCCTTAATATACTCACGTGCTGCACGATCAACTTCGAGTCCTGTACAGCCAACTCTCGCCTTATCTGTAGCACGTCTATTAGCTTCTAAAACAATGTGGTAAATCTTTTCAAGCTCATCAGGTACTTCACCAACCGCAAAAGTTCTTGTGATATCTGATGTATATCCTTGATAGTAACCCCCAAAGTCAATCGTTACTAATTCATTATTTTCAATCACTTTATCACTAGCAGCACCATGTGGCCAAGCACTACGATAACCTGAAGCAACAATTGTTTCAAAACTAACATCAGATAGTCCGTCTTGTTTTAATTGAAAATCTAACAAATTAGCAATTTCTTTTTCTGAAATTCCCGGTTTGATTTCAGGTATTACTTTTTTTAAACTTTTTTCTGAAATTTCAATTGCTTTTTTTATTAAAGAAATTTCTTTTTCATCTTTTATCATTTGAAGTTTTTCTACCCATTGATAACATAACTTTACATCGACAGACTGTAATGCATCAGTTAAGTCCATAAACAAAGAGGCACTGATATCATCACCTTCGATAACTAACTGCTTAATATGTTGATTAGTTATAACGGTATCTAGTTCTTGAAGCAATGCTTTTGTTTTATTATAAACTTTAACCCCTTTGTCAACTTCAGCTTCAATTTGACCCATGAATCTTGAATCTGACATTAACACTGCTTCTCCTTGTAAAGTGAGCAATAGTTGGGCTTCATCGCCTGTAAAACCAGTTAAATAACGAATATTTTTTTCATTGAATAACAGCACTGCCTGTTTTTGTTCTTTATTTAGTTTTTGGTAGATTTGTTCTCTTCTTTTCTGATAAAGATTCATATTTCCTCCAATAAAAAAAGGCTGAATAATTTCAGCCTTTTAAAAGTTATTATTTAGCTTGTTCTAATGGGTAAACTGAAACTTGTTTACGATCTCTACCTAGACGTTCGAATTTAGCAACACCTTCGATTTTTGCAAATAAAGTATCGTCACTACCACGTCCAACGTTTTGACCTGGGTGGATTTTTGTTCCACGTTGTCTGAATAAGATTGAGCCAGCTGTTACAGTTTGACCATCAGCACGTTTAGCACCTAAACGACGACCAGCAGAGTCACGACCGTTAGCAGTTGAACCTCCACCTTTATGTTTAGAAAATAGTTTAATATTGTTAAGATCTAGCATTTTTTTCACCTCGCAAAGTCATTAAATTAAATTAAGCTTTAATATCTTCGATAACCACTTTTGTATAAGGTTGACGGTGACCTTTTTTAGTATGGCTATGTTTTTTAGGTTTGTATTTGAAAGTAACAACTTTCTTTTCTTTACCTTGTTTTTCAACTTTAGCCACAACACTAGCACCTTCAACAAAAGGAGTACCAACTTTTGTAGATTTGCCGTCGTTTACAAGAACAACTTGGTCAAATGTTACGTTTTGGCCTTCTTCAATGTTTAATTTTTCTACGTAAACAGCTTCGCCTTTTTCGACTTTGTACTGTTTACCACCTGTATTAATAATTGCGTACATATTGTACACCTCCTGAAAATGTATTCTTAGACTCGCCACTAAACAAGGTGCCTAACGGCTTAAAACCTTGAGCGTGCGGTTGCAGATGTGAGGTACACAAATACAACTACCTAATAGTATCAAATAAGTTATAAAACGTCAATTTATTCAGTTAAATATTCCAAAAATATTTATTTGAAAAAAGTTTGTGTTTTTTGTTGACACATACGCCGATTCTAGATATACTGTTTAAGTAATGTTTTGACACAGTAGCTCAGCTGGATAGAGCAACGGTCTTCTAAACCGTAGGTCGTGAGTTCGAATCTCACCTGTGTCATCAATTATCTACATATAAAAGACCAACTCAACATGAGTTGGTCTTTTTTGTTTATCTTATTCTTTAACCTTTTAATCAAACACCAAAAAAGATAAAATTATTATTAGTTAATCATTAATTTTTTAATAATACGGAGGATTTAGATGAACTATAACCAATATGCCAGATTACATCTGCCACTTAACCAGCAGCAAGAAGAACTTGAACAACTTGATTTTATATCTAAAAACTATGATAAGCTCTCGTTTTCAAATAACGTCTACACTGCTTTTAGCAACTTCTTCCCTGAAGTTAACTCAAGTGAATCACTTGACTACAAATTTAATCTACTCGCAATCAATAACCACAAAACACTTAAGCAGTGGTTAGACGAAGATCAAACAACTTTAACTAGTTCAGAATTTTACGTCTTAGCTCTTCAGTTACTTAATTATGAATCCAAGCAAGATTTTGATTTATCAAATCCTTTTAAGTTACTAACGGACAATCACTTACCGTTTATTGAAGCAGATATAATAGATGAAACTAATTTCATTGAAGCACTTTATCTACTATTGAATACGCGTGCTAAAAACGGGTATGAGTTAATTGATAATCTTGCAGATAAAGGATTCTTCTTGAAATATATTGAAGACCCTCACTTTAATCAGCATTTATTCTTTAATGGTAAATCATTACCTGTTTTTGACGCCCAAAACATGATTAGAGAAGTCGTTTATGTTGAAAGTGACCTTGATACTGACTTAGATGGTCAAAGAGATTTACTTCAAGTTACGATTTTTAGACCTAAAGAAACTGACTTTGGACTAAAAGTCCCTTCATTATATACAGCTAACCCCTATTTTGGTGGTACAAATGATGACAAGAATGATTTACATAATGTTGATGAAAACCTAACTAAAGTAACAGCTGATAATCAACCTCATTTTAAAGAAGCTTCTATTAATATATTTGAAAAAATCACTCCTGATGCATCCCCTGCTCAACGCGCTGAAGAGACAGCAACCAGACAGCGTATCTATCGGCTAAATGATTATTTCTTTGCTCGCGGGTTCGCTAACATATATGCCGGTGGTTTTGGAACAAGAGGCTCTGATGGCTTACGAAACACCGGTGATCCTAGCGAAACAACTTGTGCTAAAGAAATCATTGAATGGCTTACAGGAGATAGAATTGCTTATACTTCCCCTTCAAGAACCAAAACAACGTCTGCATTTTGGTCAAACAACAATATTGCTATGACTGGTAAGTCTTATTTAGGAACACTAGCAACAGCTGTTGCCAGTACCGGAGTCAAAGGGCTTAAGACAATTATTTCTGAAGCAGCCATTTCAAGTTGGTATGACTATTACCGCGAAAACGGATTAGTCATTGCTCCTGATGCTTGTCAGGGTGAAGATTGCGATGCATTGGCTGTTGTTTGTCAAAGTAATTTAAAAGACAGCGGACACGCCATCAAATTACAAGAGCAATTCGATAAACAAATGGCCTACTTACAAGAACAACAAGATCGCACAACTGGACAATATAGTGAATTTTGGGAAATCAGAAACTACCGTCATCAACTTGAAAATCTAAATTGTTCTTACATTGGCGTTCATGGCCTTAATGACTGGAATGTTAAACCTAAAAATGTTTACAAGCTTTGGCAAGAATTAGAAAAACTTCCTATTAAACATAAACTATTCCTTCATCAAGGTGAACATGTTTATATGAATAACCTTGCCTCTATCGACTTCACTAATATGATGAACTTATGGTTATCCGAAGAACTATTAGATGTTCCAAACAACGCTGATGAGCAATGGCCTAATGTGTTAATCCAAGACAATGTTGAAGCAGATGTATGGCACGCTGAAACAACTTGGAATAACTCCATTGGTACTTCTCAGTCTCAAGTACTGTCTGAGTTAGCTTCTGAAAAAATTAAGGATTTCACCGACAACGGTCAAACTTTTAAACAACTTAACCTCACTAACAAACAATGGGAACATGAATTTATTAAAGGTGAATTATCTGAGTTAGCGGCTGAACAACTTAAAATCAGACTTCCCCAAAACAAGACTGACAACACCTTGGTAGGACGACCAAAAATAAACTTGTCCGTTTCTTCCTCAATGGATAAAGGTCAAATTTCTGTAATGCTAGTCGAGTATCATAAACGCCGTCGCTTAACTGTTGTTCCTCAAATCATTGAAGTAAATGCACAACCTTTAGGTTATCAATTTGCTTATGAAACTTTGAGAGAATTCAAACTTCAACCTCAAGAAACTGACTTTAAACTTATTGCTAAAGGGCATGCTAATTTACAAAATTACCAAGGTAAACAAGCAGTCGATGTTAACTCTGATGAGTTTTATAACTTAAGCTTTGAATTACAACCAACTTACTATCATTTACCAAAAGATAGTCAATTAGGCTTGATTATTTATAGTACTGATGTTGGCATGACTAAACGACCTTTAGAAAAAACGACTTACACTGTTGACTTAACACAATCCTCGTTTGACTATTCAATTAAATAAATCATAAAAAGCCAGCACATCTATGCTGGCTTTTTTCTATAAAATACTATGCAAAATAGTCAACAATTGTTGCTGACTGGGTGTCAAAACATAGTTTGTTCGATAAACAATACTCGTGATAAATTCAGGCTGTTCATGATCCAACAATTCTAAGCAAGTTACCTCATCTTCACTATAATCAACTATCTTGGTGAAAAAGCCCACACCAACATTCTCACTAATTAACTTCATCAAGATATGCGTGTCATTAGATTTAAATACAATATTAGGCCTAAAGTGATTGCGGCGACTTAACTTATTGAAAGCTGTATTATGAACAAAATTACTATCAAAAAACACAAAATCATCGTGCCGTAGCTCGTTGAAATAAATTCTTTTTCGATTGGCCAAGGGATGAGACTTGGAAACGTAAATACAAAAAGGCTGTCGATCAAACTCTTCAGCTATCAGATTTTGATAAGCCAAAGGTTCAATTGAACCTAGTAAAGTTAAGTCAACATTGCCATCTCTTACCGCATTGCGCAAGGCTATTGATCCACCTTCAACCGTATGAACATTTGAAAGTAGACCTTCTTTAGCTAGCCTTGCTCCTATCTTAGGAAAATAGTGGTTTTCGATGATTGGTGGCAATCCCAGCACAATCTTATTTTGTGTCAGATTATTAATTTCTTGATGAGCTACTTCGATTTCATGTAAGACCACTTTTGCATGTTCAGCCAATTGTAACCCACTTGGTGTGGGATTAACCGTATTATGAATACGGTCACGTACCAACAAAGCTGTACCAAATTCTTTTTCAAGATTTTTAATAGCTGTTGTAATTGTCGGCTGACTCACTTCAAATTTTTCAGCCACTTTTGAAAAATTTTTTTGAATAATAATTTCTTGAAAATAAGCGAGGTGTTTAAGGTTCATCATTAACTCCCATTATGACAGTGTTTTTACAGATACTATAAAATTAATTTATAGTATATCACAAGTTTGACTATAATATTTTGACAGTTCTAGGATAAGACTCGTACTTAATTTAATACTTATAGTCGAAAGGAACATCAAAATGTTACATAATCAATCTATTTTAAATAATCCTTTTTTAAATAAAGGAACAGCTTTCACAAAAGAAGAACGCCAAAAATTAGGCTTAACTGGTACACTTCCTAGCCAAGTTCAAACGCTTGAACAACAAACAACACAAGCCTACGCTCAATTTCAAAGCAAAACAACACCACTTGAAAAACGTATTTTCTTGATGACACTATTCAACGAAAACAGAACGCTATTCTATCGTTTAATGGATGACCATCTTGTTGAGTTTATGCCTATTGTGTATGATCCCGTAGTTGCAGATTCTATTGAACAATATAATGAACTATTTTTAAATCCTCAAAATGCTGCCTTCGTTTCTGTTGATGCGCCTGAAGATATCGAAGATACACTAAGAAACGCAGCTGGTGGTCGTGATATCCGCTTAGTTGTTGTGACAGATAGTGAAGGAATTCTTGGTATGGGTGATTGGGGTGTTAACGGTGTTGACATCGCAATCGGTAAATTGATGGTTTATACTGCTGCCGCAGGTATCGACCCTTCACAAGTTCTTCCTGTCGGCATTGATGCAGGAACTAACAACCAAAAACTATTAGATGATCCCTTATACTTAGGTAACCGCCACGAAAGAATCACAGGCGACCGTTACTATGAAGCGATTGACAAATTTGTTCAAGCAGAACAAAAGCTATTTCCTGAATCACTATTACACTGGGAAGACTTTGGTCGTTCAAATGCCCAAGTTATTTTAGATAAATACAAAGATAAGATTGCAACCTTCAATGATGATATTCAAGGAACTGGTATGGTTGTACTTGCTGGTATTTTAGGTGCATTAAATATTTCAAAAGAAAGCATTAAAGATCAAAAAATCTTAACATTCGGTGCTGGAACTGCTGGTATGGGAATTGCTAACCAAATTATGGACGAATTAATGCAAGAAGGTTTAACTGAAGAAGAAGCTAAACAACACTTCTATGCCGTTGACAAACAAGGTTTATTATTTGAAGATACAGCTGATTTAACACCAGCTCAAAAACCATTCACCAGAAAACGTAGCGAATTCACCAATGCTGATGAATTAACTAACTTAGAAGCTATCGTCAAAGCCGTACATCCTACAATTATGATTGGAACTTCTACTCAACCCGGTGCTTTCACCGAAACTATTGTCAAAGAAATGGCTGATCATACTGAACGTCCTATTATTTTCCCATTATCAAACCCAACCAAATTAGCTGAAGCAACTGCCGAAAACCTAATTAAATGGACAGATGGTCGTGCATTAGTTGCAACGGGTATTCCAGCAGAAGATGTGGACTATAACGGCGTTTCTTACCAAATTGGACAAGGTAATAATGCTTTGATGTACCCAGGTTTAGGATTTGGTTTGATTGCTTCAACAGCTAAATTACTTAATAAAGAAACATTATCTGCCGCTTGTCATGCTTTAGGTGGAATTGTTGACACTTCAAAACCTGGTGCAGCTGTCTTACCTCCTGTTTCAAAAATTACAGAATTCTCACAAAAATTAGCAGAAGTTGTTGCTCAAAGTATCGTTGACCAAGGTCTAAATAAAGAACCTATTCAAGATGTCAAAAAAGCTGTAGCTGATATGAAATGGACACCTGAATATCAAGATATTAATAATGACTAAATTCAACATTAAGGGGTAGTTTTAAAATGGCAGTTTTATGGAATTCAATTCAAAGCGTTCTCGTCGTCGTTTTGATTATGGTACTCGGTTACATTCTTAGACGATCAGGATGGTTCGACAATAATTTTGCTGGAACCATTTCAAAATTCATCAAAAACATTGCATTGCCAGCTTCAATCTTTGTTTCAGTATTGAGCCGCTTATCTCGCGACCAATTATCAAGTTTTTCTCTGTATCTTGTTTACGCTTTTATTAGTGTAATCATTGGCTATATTATTGCTTTTGCACTAGCTAAAATTATGAAAGTTCGTCCCGGACGTCGAGGCGTTTTCATCAATGCAATCGTTAATGCTAATACAATATTTATCGGTTTACCTTTGAACATTGCTCTATTTGGCGATAAAAGTATGACCTTCTTCTTGGTCTACTATATTGTCAATACCGTTTCAACTTGGGCATTTGGTGTCTTCTTGATTTCAAATGATGACCCAACTAAACCTCAAGAAAAAGCCAAACGTCAAATTGATTGGAAAAAAGTTCTACCAATGCCTCTAATCGGTTTCTTAGTAGCTCTTGTCTTTTTAATATTAAACATTCCAATTATGAAAGTTTCATTTGTTAGTTCTGCATTAACTTATGTTGGTAACTTAGTAACACCTTTATCATTGATTTACATTGGGATTGTTTTAGCTGATGCTGGACTAAAAAGTATCAGTTTTGACCGTGATACCATTGTCGCATTACTAGGTAGATTCATTGTCTCACCTATTGTTATGATTTTAGTATTAACAGCTGTTAGAGGTATGGGTGCTGATTTACCAACCCTTGCTTCTCAAACATTAATTGTTCAATCAGCAACACCTATGCTTGCTGTTCTTCCTATCTTGGCTAATGAAGCTCATGGGGATGTTAAATATGCAACTAATATTGTGACAACAAGTACCGTTTTATTTATCATCGTTGTTCCAATTTTAATGTCAATTATTCAATTTATTTAATTTAATAACGCAACAAAAAAGACATTTGCTTTTGCAAATGTCTTTTTTATTAGCCTAAGAATCTTCTTAGTTTACTCATTTTTTCAATCAATAAAGTCTGAACTTCTTTATCTGAAATGCTGACTAAATCTGTTGCTAGTTGAGAATGCTGAGCTTGTTCTTTTGTTTTTGGACCAGCCTCAATACCAAAACGTTTCGTTAAATCTGCGACATCGGATTCAATCTTACCAAACTCTGGATTGATTTGTTTTAAGACTGCCATTGCTTCTGGACTATAAAATCCTAATACATGTTCAAAGTCACGTTTCATATTTGGATAGTAGCTTTGTAAAGTTGCCCATTCATCTTTTGATAATTTACTCAATGCTTGTCCTGATCCGATAATTTCTGGTGGAATCCCTACCGAGTATAAAGAACCAGTAAACGTAATCGCACGAGGCATTTTGTAACCATCAACATCACGAGAATAGCCAATCATCCCCACATGTTGATGACGGTCACGACGTTTTGGAAAGGCATCAAAAACAGATTGCAAGTCATTAATCAATGGATCTAGTGTATGGTGGTACTCTTTGGCTGTTTTTGCTGCGATTTCAAGTAAAATTGCTTCGTCAGCTGAATTCACAATATTAAACTCACTTTGACGTAACCCATTACGTAATTTGTCGATTGCTGACTTGACTTCATCAATTGGATAATCATAACGAAAGGCCGATTGAACAGTTGCTGTTTTAAGTCCTGGGAATTCCTCAAGGTAACGATCAACAGATTGAGGAGAAAGTCCCCCTCTAAAGATTGTACTTCCTACCCCAGCAATTGGATAAACTGGTACACCACTTTCTTTTGAAAATGCACCTAGTCTGGATAATGCTAGCTTGTTTCCAATAATACTGTTTAAAAATCCATTTGAAAGCGCAGAATCAGAACCTGCTAAGAAAACACGTAAATACTCAATTGGGCGGTTAAAGTGTTTTTTGTACATCGCCATATACTCTTTTAAAATTTCAGGAGCATCTAGCTGCGCTTCAAAACTTTCAAATAGTGGAATCATTTGGAGTTGGTCGCTATTAGGATGTGTATTTTCAAATTCTTTATTCTTGAATTGTGCAAGTGATGCAAACTTATCTTCCATAGCAATCAGTTGATCTGCACTTTTCGTCATTGGCAGAACCGCTTCAAATAGCGGACGTTTTTTAAATTTTAAATCGTCTGCAAAATCTTCTGCCAGCATCATAGTTGTCATAGCTTGCATTAAACTATAACCTTTTTCTTCCCAAATGTTAGGTAATCTAAACGTTAAAAATTTATCGTCACCAAGTTCATGGTTTTTGAAATAGTCGTATTGTTTAGTATACAAACGGCTAATAACAGAAGAATCAGCATGCTTTCCTTCCCAGTCCCACATGTATTCATCGGCATCTAAAGTTGAAAAGTTAGCATAAGCTTCATCGATTTCTTCAAAAGCTGAAACAAATGGATTATGATGCTTTTTAAAGAACGGAATGTTAGCGTTATCTGGATGTTGAGTTCCCATTACGTTTGGTATCATTCTGTCTGTCAATTGATTGTCCTCCTGATTTTAATTACTAGTTATCTGACTGTTTTAAGGTAATCACGAATACGATCCATCGCTAGCTGAATATCAGCTTCAGAAGCTGCATATGAAAAACGAATATAGCCTTGTCCACCTTTACCAAATGCACTTCCAGGTATGACACCAACTTTTGCTTGTTCAGCTAATTCTAGTGCGAACTGGTAAGAATCTTGTGTACATGATGCTGGAATTTTAGCAAGTAGATAAAACGCACCATGAGGCTTAGCCATCTCAAAGTTCATACTTGTTAATTCATCAACAATTAAGTCACGACGCTTTTGATAGATTTTACGCATTTCAATCGCATCATTATCACCATGATTAAGCGCTTCTGTTGCTGCAACTTGGGCAGGATTAGATGGTGAAGTCACCATGAAAGCATGCACTTTAGCAACTTTTGACATGAATTCTCTCGGTCCACAAACGTAACCAATTCGATATCCTGTCATAGCGTGAGATTTAGATAATCCATTAATGTAAATGGATTGTTGAGGCAATAACTTAGCAATTGAAAAATGATCAACGTCATAAGTTAATTCACAGTAAATCTCATCTGTAACAACAAAAATATCATGCTGTTCAATAACTTGCGCTAGAGCCGTAACGGTTTCTTTATCGTATTCAACCCCTGTTGGATTACTTGGATAATTAAGTAAAACTGCTTTAACTGAAGGCCCTTCTTCTTTAATCACTTCTTCCAATTTTTCAGGTGTTAATTGAAAGCCTGTTTGTGAGGTGTCAACCATAATTGGATGTGCACCTAGCAACTCGATAATAGGAAAATAAAGTGCAAATGTCGGTGTTGGCACAATCACTTTATCACCTGGATTTAACATCGTTTCAAAAGTGGCATAAATTGCTTCTGTTGCACCAATTGTCACGATTATTTCATCTTCTGGATTATAATTTAAACCTTGTTGACGCTTTAAATAATCAGAAACTGCTTTTCTAAGCTCTAATTTACCTGTTTGAGCTGAGTAGTGAGAATCATTATTTTGAATGCTTTCTACTGCAGCATTTTTAATATGTTCGGGTGTATCTAAATCAGGCTCTCCAATTGTTAGTTTTACAATATCTTGGATAGCTGAGATTTTTTGATCAAAGCTTCTAATCCCTGATGGATTAACTAAGTCTAATTTTTCGTTATACGTTTCACTTAATTTTGACGATAAATCTGGCATAACAGTCTCCTATTTCCGTAAATTATTATTCAGAAGAGTGGCTATTTAAAATATTAGACAAAAAAAGATTCCTTTGTCTGGGCAGACAAAAGAATCTAAACCGTCTTAGATATCAATTTGTCGATAGCGCTCCATAAGTTTTATGCTTATGACAGTTTATGATTTGTTCAACCATACCCCAACATCAAATCGTCACAACTCTTTGACGTTTCGGCAATATCCCCTCACTAGAGTAACTAATGCTATTGTGATAGCGAGTTATCTAGCTATTGTCAACTGCGACCTCTTCTACTAAATTAACTATAAGTTATTTTTTTGTGTAATTCAACCTTGTATTTCATTTTTGTTTAATTTTTTACTAATAATAAGTAATTAGAATAGTAACTTAATTAAGATAATTGCTCCGACAACTTGCACTAAACTAATCAACAGCCCATAGCCCAAGAAACGACTACCAGAATCTTTAATTGTTTTTAACTTCAAGTTTAGCCCGATACCTGCAAGGTTAATAATACCAAAGAAACCGGTCAATTCTTTTGCAGTATGCGTTAATTGCGTTGGCAAACTAACATAACTATTAATCAAAATAAAAATAACAAACACTAAAATAAACCAAGGTACTTTAATGTATTGCTTAACTGACTTTTTGGCTTGTGGCTCTTTTTGGCTTGCTCCCTGAGCCATTCTTGCAAAACTAATGACAACTACTGATAGCAAAATCACTCGCAACATTTTGAACAATGTCGCATATGTCGTAACATCTTGATTAATTAAGGAAGCTGTCCCCACAACTTGTCCCACAGATTGGACAGTTCCTCCAATTAATGCACCTAAAAGTAAGTCTTGCTTACCGAGCACAACAGGCCCAATGATTGGCAAAACAATTAATAAGACAATTCCGACCAAACTAACTGTTGCTACTGCAGTCCGTCTTTCATCATCGTTTGCTTTGATTTCTGGCGACACAGCCGCTATTGCACTTGATCCACATACGGCATTACCTGCAGCCATTAAAAGCGACGATTTTTTCGATACCTTAAAGACTCTTTTCCCTAGCACAATCGCTACAATAATAGTCAACACCATCTGTAACACAATAAATAAAATCCCATTAATTCCCAATGATTCTATGGTTTTAAGTGTTACGGTTAACCCGAGCAGTGCAATTCCGATTTCAATAGGGTATTTTTCTGACCATTTAACACCTGAATTTAACTTAGGTTGTGTCAAAATAGTATTACCTAACAAAATCCCCATCAACATGGCCAAAGATTCTGCTCCAATAAAAGGTAAATAAACGGCTAAAAATTTAGCAATAATAGAAACAAGTAACGTTACTGCAATACCTGGTAAAAAAGATTTTTTGATTTTCATGTTTTCCTCTCCTTCGATACAGGCATAACTATATCACATCATTAATGTTAATATTTGTTTAATAGATAATAACTATATATACTATTAGTAACCTTAATAGCAAAAAGAAAGGACTCTTATGTTCAAGTTACTGCATACCTTTGTTGCTGTGTATGAAACTTTGTCATTTTCAAAAGCAGCTGAACAACTTTTTTCTTCTCAACCTAGCCTCTCATTACACGTTAAACAGCTAGAAGAAAGACTAAATACGCAATTATTCATTAGAAATGGTAAAGCTAAACTAGAGCCAACACCTAATGCCACCAGATTATATCAAAGCACCACAAAAATTTTGAAAGAATGGCAAACTATTCAAACCGATATTAGTGATAATCCCAAAAAATATGATTTATTATTCGCGTGTTCGCAAACTAGCGCGCATACCTTTGTTCCTCAGTTATTATCTCAGTTACCTTCTGCTATTTATAACGAGTATAATTTAGCTGCTGAAGTACACAACTCTAAAGAAATTTTAGACGATGTGTTAAATCATCGCTTGGCTTTTGGTATCGTCGAAAAACCTGTTCATCATAATTTGATTGTTACTGAAAAAATAAAAACAGATCAATTAGTATTGGCCGGTAATCTTAAATCTGATACATGGTTGCTCAGAGAAGAAGGTTCTGGCGTTTATCACTACACTAAAAAGTATCTGAACAATCATAATATTGTACCTAAAAACAGTATTATTGTTAAAAATAATCAGTTAATTGTCGATTTTTTGAAACAAGGGATTGGTAAATCCATTGTAAGTCTAGATGCAATTGATAACACCATTATGTTTCAAGAACTAGGGGCTCCATTTTTTAGACACTTTTATCTCATTTATCAAAAATTTGAAACCCATCCTTCAATCACAAACTTTATCGACAAAATAAAAAAAGCTATCTGAATTATTTAGATAGCTTTTAATTTTAGTACAATTCCATGTATTGGTCTCTTTCCCATTCAGAAACTGTTTGACGGTATGCTGACCATTCAAGTTTCTTAGAATCAATAAAGCTTTGTGTTAAGTGTTCGCCTAATGATTCTTTGATGACAACATCTTTTGCGAATTCATCAACCGCTTCATTCAATGTTCCTGGAAGATCAGTAATATTGTTTTCACGACGTTCTTCATCTGTCATGTGGTAAATGTTACGATCAACAGATTCTACTGGTAATTCTTTAGTTTCAAGTCCTTCAAGACCAGCTGATAAGATTCCTGCAATAGCTAAGTATGGGTTAGCTGCTGGATCAACACTTCTTAATTCAAGACGAGTTCCAAGGCCACGTGATTGAGGAACACGGATAAGAGGTGAACGGTTTGTACCTGACCATGCAATGTATACAGGTGCTTCAAACCCTGGTACTAGACGTTTGTATGAGTTAACCGTTGGGTTGTTTAAAGCTGTCAATGCTTTTGCATGGTTCAAGATACCTGATAAGAAGTACATTGCTTTTTTAGATAATTGGTTATCTGTATTTTCGTCAAAGAATACATTATCACCATCTTTGAATAGTGACATATTAATATGCATTCCTGATCCATTGATTCCTTGTAGAGGTTTTGGCATAAATGTTGCATGTAAACCGTGTTTTCTTGCAACAGTTTTAACTACTAATTTAAAAGTTTGAATTTTATCTGCTGCTTCAAGAGCATCAGTGTATTTGAAGTCAATTTCATGTTGTCCAGGTGCAACTTCATGGTGACTAGCTTCAATTTCAAAATTCATTTTTTCAAGTTCTAAAACAATATCACGACGTGTGTTTTCACCTAAATCAACAGGTGCTAAATCAAAGTAGCCACCTTGGTCGTTCAAGTCAAGAGATGGTTTGTTGTTTTCGTTCAATCTAAATAAGAAGAACTCTGGTTCAGGTCCAATATTAAATGCTGAGTAACCTTTATCTTGCATTTGTTTTAAAACGCGACGAAGATTGTAACGAGGGTCACCTTTGAATGGTGTACCATCTGGCATGTATACATCACAGATTAAGCGAGCCACTTTACCGTGTTCTACTTCCCATGGGAAAATCAACCAAGTTGATAAGTCAGGGTGTAATAACATGTCACTTTCTTCAATTCTAACAAATCCATCAATTGAAGAGCCATCAAAAGCAGCTTCGTTGTTCAAAACTTTTTCTAGTTGACTAACTGGCACTTCAACATTTTTGATAGCACCATTAATGTCTGTAAACATTAATCTTAAAAATTTAACGTTTTCTTGTTCAACAATTTCTCTAATTTCTTGTTTTGTGTATGCCTTTGACATTCTTTTTCCTCCGTCGTAACTAACCTTTAACTTTTAAAATTTAGTAGTGCTGAGTGGATGAACCAAAAGGACTATTATTCATCATTTCATCAAATAATAACCGTCGAGCTTGTTTATCATTAACCGCTTTCTTTTGACGTTTTTGACTATCAAAATATGCTCGAATGTCTTCAATATTGAAGCCATCACTCAAATGTTGTTTAATGATTAACAAAATATCAACTTGATTCAATGAATATAATCGCTGTTTACCTTTTGTACGATAAACGTCAATTAGTTTTTGATCTTCATAATAGCGGATTTGACGAGCTGTTAGCCCAGTCAACTCCATCACAACCGAAATTTTTAATAATGGCTGCGCTTTTCTTTGTTTTATCTCATCCATTTTTAATACCTCATCAACACATCAATAGAATAACAGCCCTTTTTAAGATACACAACCTCTAATGTCAGGTTTTCTGACATCATTTTTCTAACCAATTTTTAACTTTATCAAAAACACTGTTATAGCAAGCATCTTTTTCGATTGGGTCAATCCAATTTATTGGTAATTTATTTCTAAAATAAGTTAATTGTCTTTTCGCATAACGTCTTGAGCTTTGCTTTAGTTGTTCAACTGCTTGCTCATAAGTAATTTTATTATCAAAATAATCAAAGAACTCTTTATAGCCAATCGCCTGTTTGGCTTGATAGATTCGATTTTGATTTTGATAAACTAATTTTGCTTCATCGAGTAACCCTTCTGACATCATGAGATCAACCCTTTGGTTAATTCTTTGGTATAGGACTTGCCTTTCAGTGTTTAGTCCTAACAATAAAGCATCATACTTAAGCGGCAGCGTTTCTTGTTGTTTTGAAAATAACTGCCCTGTTACTTTAATCACAGTTAATGCTCTAATGACTCGTCTATGATTTTCTTTAGGAATTTTCTCTGCTGAAACTGCGTCTTTTTCTAATAAAAGTTGCCAAAGATTCTCTTCGCCTTTTTCTTCAAGCATCTTTTGATAGTCATTTTCAACTTTTAAATAGTTGTCGTCTTTTTCTGCTCCTAATTTAAAGTCATGTATTAGCGTATTAAGATAAAAACCTGTTCCCCCTACAATAATTGGTAATTTACCTCGGGATGTTATTTCTGAAATTTGTTGATCAGCCTCTTCAACGAAATCTTTCACAGAAAATTCATCGTAAATACTTTGTGTATCAATCAAATTATGCACAGCTTGAGCTTGTTCTGATACTGTTGGTTTAGCTGTTGCTATTGAGACTTCACGATAAACTTGCATCGAGTCTCCGGAAATAATCTCTCCATTAAATTTTTGTGCCAGTTCAATACCAAATGCTGTTTTTCCAACAGCAGTTGGCCCTGCTACAATTAATATTTTTTTCAATTTAGACGTCCTTTATTAATATATTTCTGAAATTATGATAAAATCAATTTAACAATTCAAAGGAGGAATTTCAGATGGCTAAAAAATTTTTAGGTGGCGTTTTAACAGGTACTGCTCTTACAGTTGCATCTCTTGCTGGTGCTGCATTTACATTTAAGAAAAAAGTAGTAGAACCAGAAGAACAAGAAGCAGAACGTATTGAAGAAAACCGCCGTCGTGCAATTCGTAAAAGTTTATCCGCACATCGTCGTGCAAAATAAATAATAAATAAAAAAGCTTGGTTATTTTAACCAAGCTTTTTTATTAGTAACTTTTTTTAGAAGATTTTGTTTTACCTTCCCAGTCTCGATAACCTTTTTTTAACCATTTAACATTTTTAAACCCTTTTTTGTTAACAAGATATCTTGCTGCACGCACACAAATGCTTTGGCCATCTGCATACAGATAAACAGGCAAGTCAGGTCTCATTTCAGCAAAAGATAGTTTAAGTTGTGTATATGGTATGCTACGAGCCCCTAAAATATGAGATTGATCGAACGCATCTGTTCCACGTAAGTCAATAATTTGTGCTTTGCGCATAGTGTTTTGAAAATCTTCGTTAGATAATGCACCCGCTAATTTTTTGCTATAAAAGCGGATATACAACCAATTAAACAAGATTGCCAATACAATAATTGCTAAAACAACGTATAAAACTAACATGTCGAAATCCCCTTATACTTTTTTATTGAACGATTAGTGAAGCGGCTCCAATAACACCTGCTTCATTTCCTAATGAAGCTAGACGTAGTTTTGTTGAGTTTCTAACACTTGGAAATGCTGATTCTTCAAATGCTTCAGTTGTTTTGTTCAACAATAAGTCTCCAGCAGCAGAAACACCACCACCGATAACAACAAAGTCAGGGTTTAATGTATTAGAAATATTAGCTAATGCATATCCTAAGTAGTCACAGATACGGTTGATTACACGTACAGCCAATGGATCATCTTTTTTAGCTAAATCAAATACGATTTTAGCGCTAATTTCTTCACCAGCATCAAGTAAGCGTTTTAATGATGAGTTCCCTGCATATTCTTCTGCCAAGTCTCTAGCTACACGTACAATACCGGTTGCACTGGCAACTGTTTCTAAACAACCATTGTTTCCACAAGTACATTTGTAACCATGGCGTTCAACAATGATATGACCAATTTCACCAGCAGCACCAGCAGCACCATGAACGATTTGATCGTTAACAATGATTCCACCACCAACACCGGTTCCAAGAGTTGTGAATGCAACGTTAGAAGCGTTGTCACCAGCACCTTTCCATTTTTCACCAAGCGCTGCTACATTAGCATCGTTATCGATGAAAACTGGGATTCCTGTACCTTCTTCAATATCACGTTTAGGGAAAACGGGTTTGCGCCAGTTTAGGTTATAAGCGCCAACAACTGAACCGTCCTTTTGGTTAACACTACCAGGAGAACCCATTCCAATTCCAGCAAATTGTTCTGGTTTCATGTGGTAAAGATTCAAGTGATGGTTGATAGATTTAATAATATCAGGAATGATGTGTGAACCATCATCTAAAATATTTGTATCTTCAGCCCAACGTTGTTGAATCTCTCCATTTTTAGTTAAAATAGCGAACTTAATTGTGGTGCCTCCTAAGTCAACACCAATTAATTTTTTATCCACGTTGTTCTTCCTTTCTCTTTTCAACTTCATATTCATGCTGTAGAACTACTTTTGCGGAGATAAATTCTTTCTGGGTAATGAGGCCAGAATGGTAAATATTATCTAGCTCCAATGCCATCAACTCAATATCCCACTTACGTTTACCAACATAAACATAAATATTGAACCGCTTTAATAATTGTTGAACATCATACAATTGTTTCATTAATACGAAACCTGCATTCCTATTCCAATTAAAATTAATGTCAAGATTATAGTAGCAAAAATCGCAACTATTCGCCATCTTGTTGCATATAATTTTTGATTTTTTTGACCACCGAATATTATACCAAATAATACACCAAATAATAAGCCTCCAAAATGACCTTGGATATTAATACTTGGAATAAATAAATCCATTACTAAATTCAAAATAGCTAATGCTAAAAATTGTTGTTTGATAGCGGTCATAGCTGGATTTTGATTATTCCATACTAAGGCGAGTACCACACCAAGCAATCCAAATAAACTAGTGCTTGCACCAGCAGAAACTATCATATCTGATCCAAATGCTAAAGACATCAGATTACCGCCAATCCCTGACAGTAAAAAGATGCTGAGGTACTTGGCTTTACCTAAAGCCGGTTCTAAAAACTGACTGACATAATAAATCATGACGGCATTAGAAGCAAAGTGCAAGAAGTTGATATGAACAAATTGCGCTGTAATTAATCGCCACCACTGGTTAAATATAACAACTAGCGGATTAAATAGTGATCCAAAGTTAAGCAATGTCCCTGAGTCTATTGCGCCACTGAACAAGGCCAATTGCTTACTACTAAAACATTCAAATAGAAATACGAGTGCCATCACACCTAATAAAGTATAAGTGACAACAAGGTTTGAATTGATAAATCGTTTAATTTTTTGCAATTATTAGACTCCTTTACTATTCACTAGGAATAATTAGCTCGTCAATCGGTACATCCATCATAGAAATTGGCCACTCTGCAGACTCAAAAATCATAGGCGTGAGTGCTAAAGTCAAAGTTTTGGTTTGGTATTGATTCAAGAAACGGTCAAAGTAACCACCACCAAATCCAACACGATAATGATGATCTCTACTAATTGCTAAGCCAGGTGTCACAACTAAATCCAATTGATTTTTAACTGGTGCATCTAATTCGGGTTCTAAAACACCAAATTTAGATTTAACCAACTGATCACCAAAATTATACGCAACAAAATCCATCTGTCTATGTGGTCTAACTTTAGCAAGATAGACTGACTTTTTCATTTCAAGCAGTGCTTCAATTAATGGAAGCGTATCTAATTCAAAAGCATCCCCGATAGTCAAGCCAATACTTTGTGCAGCCTTAACCCTAGGATGTGAGACAAACTGATGAAAGAGATTAATTTCTTCTCTTTGCTTTTGAGTGGTCTTAGCAAATTCCTGCAATCTATTCAGTTGCATCTTTCTGAGTTCAGCTTTATCCATAATAAAAATCCCTTTGTATATTAAAAAAACAACAGGTCAGCCCTGCTGTTTTCATTATTTTGTTTCACGATGAAGTGTGACATGTCTCTCACGAGGGCAGTACTTCTTTAGTTCTAAACGTTGTGGGTGGTTACGTTTATTTTTCTTTGTTAAGTAAAGACGTTCGTGACAAGATGTACACTCTAAGTTAATATTTACGTTCATGTTGATGACACCCCCTAAATTGTCTATGATGCATTTAACTCGTATATAATAACATTATTTTTTGAATTTTTCCACTATTTTTGTGGATTCAATTTAAAGTAATTTGTGAACATTTCATGTGCAACGTCCAAATTGTAGTGTCCAGAGGTGTTAACATCTAAGTCTGGAAATACGATAGAAATTGCAATTTGTGGGTCATCGGCGGGCGCATAACCTACAAAACTAAATGTTGAAGTTTCCGGTGCATTAGCATTTCCTGGATTATCTGGATCATAGTAAAATGTTTGTGCGGTACCAGTCTTACCAGCAACAGCCGGTTCAATATCAGCTAATGTATGGGCTGTTCCCCAGGCATTATGTCCGTGAACAACTTGATACATCCCCTCTTTAACAACTTGAAGCTGCTCTTGTGTGAAGTCAACTTGGTTCAAGACTTCAGGTGAGGTAGTGTGTTGAGTAATAAATGATTTGTTATCATCAGTCGTTTGTCCTATTGATTTAACAAGATAAGGCTTCATACGATAGCCTCCATTTGCAATTGTGGAGATGTATTGTGCCAGTTGCATCACTGTATATCCATCATAGTTACCAAATGATAAGGCTAGCGCTGATCCTGAAAGAAGGTTTCCTTTACTATCAAAAGAACGCCCTGGATAGCCAGCGACCTCACTTGGTAAATCAATACCTGTTTTAACACCCAATCCAAATTGAGAATAAATATTTCTCATTTGAACAAAGGCATCTTGTGGCATCGTAATATAGTTATTAGCAACATATCCTGCTTTTAACCATCTTAAAGTTAATTGCATCATATAAATGTTAGAAGAAACTTCCAGCGCTGTCTGTGCATTTAATGAAGAGAACGTTCCCAGTGGATAAACAGATTTCATCACTGGTGTTCCTCTTAGATAGATAGCTTCTTCAGGTAAGGTATTAGACTGTGGCGTAATTGCCCCATTCATCAACCCGCCTAAAACTGTGGCTCCTTTGACAACAGACCCCATTGTAAAGGCATGGTTAATAGTTCCTAGTGCATCACTGTAAGTCTCACCAGTTTTTGGATTGCGCCCTATTCCAGCAATACCTAAAATAGCACCTGTTTTGGGATTAGTTGCCACAGCATAAGCCCCAGCTGAGTATTTTGTGACACCATCAGCTTGTGCTTTTTGGTAGTACTTATTTAAACTATCAGAAATCATTTGTTGATACTGCAAGTCTAACGTAAAGGTCAAACTACTTCCTTTAACACCTGGATAAACCGTATTAATTTCTTCAATAGTGTTATCTGAAGACGAAATATTCACTTGGTTGAGCGCTTTAGACCCTCTAAGAATAGGTTCATACTGGCGCTCCAAGTAACTTGTTCCTACACGGTCATTTCTTAGATAGCCTTGAGTTAAGTAATATTGCAAGCGGTCACTAGGCAATCCCGCTTGTTCACTTGAAACACGCCCAATAATACTTTGGACTGAATCACCATTTGGATAGACACGAGTCCAGTCCGTTCCAATATTAACTCCAGGCAATTCTGATAAATGTTCAGCAACTAGTGCCACTTCTTTATCAGTTAAATTATTATTTTTTACATAAACTGTTGAAAGCATTGAGGCAGCACTGATTTTACGTAGTATAATAGCTGCTGACTTTTGTTTATCAGAAACCTGCGGCTCTTGACTAATATAGTACTTCACCGCATTAGCGTAAATCTGTGTACTTGATAACTTTGTTGAGTCCGTTTGGTCTTTTGGCATCTTATCTAGCAAATCACTATAATTTCTTGTATCGCTTAAATAGTAAGTGGCTAAATCTTGATTAGTTGCACTGTCACCGTCTAAAGAGATATACTGACTAAGGTCGTCACTAATTTCTTTCATCCCCTTCGTGGTTAAATTCATCCCACGGGTATAAGTGATGGCATTTTTTGATTCATTTCCAACCAAAACACGTCCCTTTGAATCATACATGATTCCTCTAGGAACATTAGCTTGAACTAGGTTACGATCTGACGTATCGACTTCGGCACGAAAACGACTACCATAGTTCAATTGTAAGTGTCCTGATTGGATGATGAGTAACGCAAATAAAATAAAAATAACGCCCAAAAGAATGTTCATTCTTGTAGGGATTGAAGAGGTGCTTTTTTTTGTTGAATTTTTTAATTTCTTTAAATATTTCACGACAATTCATTCCTTAATGTAATAGAATTATTTTAACAAAATTCGGAGTGAATTACTATTCAGTACAAACGTATTGAAAATTTTTTAAATAATGGATGGAGATTATGCAAAACAAATATCTAACTCGCCTAATAAAAGTTGATAACATCAAGACTTTTAAGTGGCTCAGTTTCTTATTACCTTTTATTTTATTCTTAATTTATTTTGCACTACGAGGAGCTTATCCTTTTGGTGACAATTCTATTCTAACAGTTGACCTAGGTCAGCAATATATTGACTTTTTAGCTTACTTTAAGCATACCGTTACTCAAAATCCTGGTGATATTTTATATTCATTTAGCAAAGGATTGGGTGGCGCAATGGCTGGAACCTGGGCTTACTATTTACTAAGTCCGTTCAACTTAATTCTACTGCTAGTGCCAACTGCCTTTTTCCCAACTGGAATTTTCTTTGTTATTTTAACTAAAATTGGTTTTATTGGCTTAAGTAGTTTTCACTATTTCAACCGTCGTAACCATCTTAATGGCTATACAACATTAGCCCTATCTACTGCTTATGCTATGTGTGGTTTCGTTGTTGCTAATAATTTCAATTTAATGTGGCTTGATTCAGTTATCTTGCTACCTATTCTAATTCAAACAATTGATGACTGGTTCGTATCAAAACCCCAATTCAAAAAATTATTACTTGTAACTTGTGCGTTGCTAATCACAAACTTTTATTCAGGATATATGGCGCTATTATTTGGCTTTTTCTACTATATAACACTTTGGATTATTCACCATCCTAAAAACTGGCGCAAGTTATTTGCTAAGTACATTGGTGTTAACCTATTGTCTGCACTACTAACCGCTTTTGTTTTAATTCCTACTGTACTTGAGCTGTTAACTGGTAAAGGGCAATCACAAGGTTCACAGTTTGAACTGGCCTTCCAATATCCACCGCAAAATACATTAGCAAAATTGATGATTGGTTCATTTGACTTCAATCAAATGTCTTATGGTATGCCAAATATTTATTTTAGTAGTATCTTGTTACTAGCTGTTATCGGTTTCTTCATGAACAAAGCTATTGCTAAGCGAATCAGAATCAGCTTCTTTGGACTTTTCTTCTTTATGATTGGTTCATTGTCTTTTATTCCGCTTGTTTTAATGTGGCATATGGGACAATTCCCTGTTTGGTTCCCAGGAAGATTTACTTTCTGTTTAGTCTTCTTATGCTTAATACTGGCTAGTGATTACCTCAAAAATATCAAGTTTGATAGTAAGAAAACTTGGATTGTTCAACTCGTGTTAATTGCCGCAGCTATCATTTTTGTCTCAATTAACCTCACACAATTTACATTTTTAGATTGGCTAAATATTGCCTTTACAGCTGTATTTTTTGCCATGGGAATTTATCTATATAAGCGATTTAATGCATGGGGTGCTATTGCCCCAATCCTATTAATGGCACTAGTTACGTTGGATCTTTCAAGTAACTTTGCGGCCAGTTTGAACAATATCTCTTATCAATCAAATAGTGCTTATGTTAACTATTCACATCAAAGCGCCGATACCAGTCAAAAAATTAAAGCTTCCGATGATAGTTTTTACCGAACAGAAAAAACTTACTATCGTTCAAATGATGATCCCTTCAGTGGACAATTTAACGGTATTAGTCACTTTAATTCGCTAACGCCTTACTATCAAAGTAGTTTCTTGAATCGTTTAGGTCTTAAAAGTAGTGGTAGTTCTTATAGCTATACCAATGGTACAGTTTTAACTGACTCACTATTAGGTGTGAAATATTATTATAATTACACAGATAATTCAGATCCGTTTCCGTTCAAAACACCTAATCGCTTTGCGACTTTATCTTCAAGACCTGACTTAGATACTTACCAAAAAATCATGAAGAACTATCAGATTGATGTTTATAAGAATGATAGTGCATTGCCGATTTCATTCGTTGCTCCTGAGAATCCTTCAGAAGTTTCATTGGCAACTAATCGTCCAATCTTAAATCAAGAAGAACTAATGTCAAACTTGTTAAACAAACAAGCTTCATATTTCAAAAAGCAACCTGAGATGGATGTTTCACTCTCAAATGTTAGTGTTGAAAAATCACTAGATACAACTTCTTATCATGTCATGGAACAAGGAAAGCCAGCTTCAGTTGAGTATAGTTTCACACCCGAAACCAACGACTCTTACTACTTACTGGTTCCAAACTTCTTCGATAATAAACAAGTTAAACTTTATATTAACGATATTATTGTTAGTGGTAGTTCACTTGGTGGCAATGAAAATCGCGTCTTGAATATTGCAAGTAATCAAAAAGGTGTCAAAATCACTTTCAAATTGGAATTACAAAAAGACTTCTTGTCCTTCTCTTTATTATCTTTATACCGATTTGATAATGCTTCTTTCAAGACAGACGTTGAATCTCTTAAGTCAACACCAACAAATACCAAACAATTATCTAATACACACTACACATCAGATGTTGAGTTGTCGGAAAGCAAACGCTTTATGACTTCAATCCCTGCTGATAGTGGTTGGAAGTTTAAAGTAGATGGAAAAATCGTAACACCGGTAAAATGGGCAAATACATTTTGGAGCCTTCCCCTTTCAAGTGGTTCTCATCATATTGAATATTACTATCAACCTGATTACGTTATTTATCCGTTTGTATTATCTGGTATCACACTTATCTTAACGTTAGGTGGTTTATATACACACCGCAAAATAAAAAAACGTCAATTAGACTAACTGTCTAATCGACGTTTTTTATTTTAATCAGCTAAGGTTACTTCTAGAATTTCAACATCAAATTCGCCACCAGGAGTTGAGATTGAAACAACATCTCCTGTCTTTTTACCAATAATAGCTTTGGCAATAGGTGAATCATTTGAAATCTTACCAGATAATGGATCTGATTCTGATGAACCAACAATAATGTATTCTTCAGGATCATCTTCACCAACTTCTGTGAAGACCACTTTTTTACCGATGGCAACTTCGTCAGCTTCTGCTTGAGTTGCATCAACAACTTGTGCGTATTTCAACATTTCTTGAATTTGCTTAATGCGACTTTCTAACACACTTTGTTCATCTTTTGCTGATTCGTATTCTGAGTTTTCAGATAAGTCACCAAAAGAACGTGCAATTTTAATTCTTTCGATAACTTCTGGTCTTTTTTCTAATTTTAAAGTTTCTAATTCTTCCTCAAGCTTAACTTTACCGTCAGCTGTCATAGGAAATACTCTTTCGACCATCCTTATAAACACCCCATATTTCTATATTCATTCCTGATAAATATTAGAGTGAATGAACCAATTTGTCAACTACCTGTTTAATTTTGTTGCCCTAAACTTGTATTCGTTGCGATATGTTCATCATAAGTCTTACTGTAGTAGACGGTTCCAGTTTTCAAATCTGCCACAAAGTATAAATAACCTTGATCACGATCAGCAGGATTTAGAACGGCTTTGATTGAAGATTCGCTTGGCATTGCAAATGGACCTGGTCCAATCCCTTTATTTTGGTAAAGGTTGTAAGGTGAATCTACTTTAGTATCTTCAATTGAAAGCATCGTCTTATGTTGATTGAGTGCATATAAAACTGAAATATCGGTACCCAATGTCATACCTTGATCGATACGATTATCAAAAACACCTGCAATCTTGGCACGGTCGCTGTCACTCACACCTTCTTTTTCAACTAGAGAAGCTAAAGTTAACACGTCGTGCACTGATTTATTTTGTGATTTAATTTGATCATAAAATGGTGTCAGTTCTTGGTTTGTTTTATCGACCATTGTTGTAACAATATCGTCAAGTTTTGAATATGAAAAAATGTCATAACTTGCTGGGTATAGGTAACCTTCTAGTAAGTAACGTAAATTAGTTCTATCAGTTAGCCCATTTAGCAAGTTTGGATATTTTTCAGCCAACTTTTTGACAAAGTCTTTATTATTAACTAGGTCTAAAAAGTCTTGTTTTTTAAACTTGCCATTTTTTTCGATTGAAGTCGCAATATCATCGATATTGTCTCCTTCTTTAATAACAATTTGCCCCTCAGTTGCTTTATTCAATCCATTTTGTAAACTATTCACAATATCGGTTAAAGTCATTGAAGGTGATAATGAATAGTCTCCTGCTTTAAATCCATCGTAGTGATTGAATTTAGCCCAATAAGTAAATATGGTTGAATTTTTAATCAACCCATTCTTTTCTAGAATAATCGCAGCATCACGGTTAGTTGCTCCTTCTGGGATATTAACCGTTTTTTTGGATTGATCTGAAACATTATAAGGTTGTAAGGATTGATTAACGTATACAACCGTCGATAAGCTAACTACAGCAATCAAAATAATTAAAATAGAGACAATCCATTTGACTAATTTTTTTGTAGGTTTAGCTTGTTTGTGATTACTCATAATAATAGCTCCCCATTAACTAACGAACACTAATATTAAGTTCTGTTGTTAGTGCTTGTGTGATAGCTTCAATTGCTTCATTAACGCTATCATCTTTCAATGTTTGTGTGAAATCTTGGAAAGTAAGTTGGTAAGCAATTGATTGTTTGCCGGCTTCTAATTTGTCGCCTGAGTAAACATCAAAGACTTGAATATCACGTAGATACTTACCACCGTTTTCATCAATAACTGAGATGATTTGTGAGTTGGTTACCGCTTCATCAACTAGTAATGATAAATCACGTTTGATTTCTG
Source organism: Holzapfeliella sp. JNUCC 80 (assembly GCF_053667655.1). NCBI lineage: Bacteria > Bacillati > Bacillota > Bacilli > Lactobacillales > Lactobacillaceae > Holzapfeliella > Holzapfeliella sp. JNUCC 80. The sequence continues at coordinate 771,611 of NZ_CM132205.1, forward strand.
GATATTTTGGTGCTTCTTTTGAAACTGTTGGTTCAACATCAATTGAAAGCAATGTTACCATGTCTAATTCAAAAGCGTAAACTTCTTTCAACTTAGTTTTTGGTAATTCACGTGGATCAATTTGACCAACAAAACCAACGTATTGACCATCATAGTAAATAGCTGCTGTACGTGTTGGATGCATCCCCTTGATTGGTTCTGCCACATAATTAGTTGCTTTAGTGAAGCCCATTGCTTTTAAGAAAGCTTCAACTTGACCTTTTACTTCATAAAAGTCGAAGTTTTTGACATCATGTTGCCAGTTATTTGGACGGTTTTGTCCAGCATATAATCCAGCAATGTGGTCAACTTCTTGGTTTTGACCATTTTCTTGGCTAAAGACACGACCTTGTTCAAATAAACGTAAATCAGTTTGTTTTCTAGCAGCATTGTATACAGCACTATCTAATAACCCAGATACTAAGTTTTGACGTAGCACTTCGTGTTCTTTAGTCATTGGCCAGTCTAAAGCAATTACATCTTTTGCTTCTTTGACAAAGCTAATCGCTTTATCATGAGTTGTTAAAGAGTAGTTAATTGTTTCATCTAAGCCAAAGCCAACTAACAAGTCACGTGCTTTATTTAATGCTTGTTGTTGTCTATCATAACCACCGATTGTTTGTTCAACAACTGGTAAAACAGTTGGCAAGTTATCGTATCCGTAAAGACGGGCAACTTCTTCAACTAAATCAGCGTCAATTGAAATATCAAAACGTCTTGCTGGAACTGACACGCTTAAAGTATCACCTTCGGCCACAACGCCAAATTGTAAACGTTCAAAAATAGCAATAATATCTGCTGTACTTAATTCAGTTCCTAAGACATGGTTAATACGAGCAGTTGTAATATCAATCACAACAGGTGATTTTTGAATATCTCTAATCACTTTTGTACCCGCTAATACTTTTGCTTGACCATTTTCAGCAATAAGTTGTGCTAAGTAGTCGATTGATTTTTGGGTATTATCCCAGTTAATGCCTTTTTCATAACGAGCAGAAGAATCCGTTCTTACACCGTGTCTTTGAGCTGATTTACGAACTAACGCCCCATCATAGATAGCTGATTGTAAAACAAGTGATGTTGTATTTTCATCCACTTCAGCAGCGGTTGCAGTTGCCACACCACCTAGTGCTAGAATTTTGTTGTCATCTGCAATAACGATATCTTCTGTATCAAGTTCAATTGAATCTTGATCTTTCAATTGAATAGTTTCGCCAGCTTTAGCAAAACGAACTTGTAAATCACCTTGAATTTTATCAGCATCAAATGCAGCTAATGGCTGACCCATTTCAATCATCGCATATTGCAAAGCATCAACAACTGTATTCACTGGACGTGTACCAGCATTCATCAAGCGTGTTTGCATCCAAAGTGGACTTTTAGCATTATTAACATCTGTTAAATATCTCAAACGATAATTTGAAACAGCAGATTCATCTAAATCAAGTGAGACTTCAACTTGTGAATCAAAACTTTTGGCATCTTCAGTAACTTCTGGTGTTTTTAAGTTAGGTTTTTGACTTAAAATAGCACCAACTTCATAAGCTGCACCTTCCATTGATAAAGTGTCTGCACGGTTAGGTGTGATATCAAAATCAAGAATGTAGTCATCCATTCCTAATGCTTCATAAACTTCTGTACCAGGTGCAATCGCATTTTCAAACACATAAATACCATCTTTAACTTCTTCTGGCACAACTGAATCACTGAATCCAATTTCTTGTAAACCACAGATCATTCCTTGAGAAACAGCGCCACGTAGTTTGCCCTTTTTGATTTTTTCATTGCCAGCAATACGTGAGTTAGGTAATGCGACAATAACATATTGATCTTCTGCAATATTAGGCGCACCACAAACAATTTGGTAGGGTTCTTCTTCCCCAACATCAACTTGTGCAACTCTTAGGTGATCTGAATTTTCATGGTTTTTAAGAGAAAGAACATGACCAACCACGATTTTTTTCAAACCTTCTTGAGGATGTTCCAGCGTTTCAATTTCAATCCCTGTACGTGTAATTGTTTCAGCTAAATCAGCAGGGTCTACTGTCACATCTAAGTAATCTTTTAACCAATTATATGAAACTAACATTATTTGGCCTCCTGTCTAAATTGTTCTAAGAATCTAACATCATTAAGGTAGAAGTCACGAATGTCACTTACACCATATTTCAAAATAGCAAAACGATCTAATCCAAGACCAAAGGCGAATCCACCGTATTTTTGACTATCAACGCCAGCGTTTTCTAAGACGTTAGGATGCACCATACCAGCACCTAAAACTTCAATCCAACCTGTTGATTTACATGTTGAACAACCTTTACCACCACAAGCAAAACAAGTCACGTCAACTTCGACTGATGGTTCAGTAAATGGGAAATAACTTGGTCTTAATCTAATTTCACGATCTTCACCAAAAACATGTTGGGCAATAGCTTGAAGTGTTCCTTTTAAGTGAGCCATTGTGATGTTTTCATCAATAACCAAACCTTCTAATTGGTTAAATTGGTGTGAGTGGGTCGCATCATCATCATCACGACGGTAAACTTTACCGGGTGAAATCATTTTTAGTGGGCTCTTTGAAAAGTCATGTTTTTCAAGTGTACGTGCTTGTACAGGTGAAGTTTGGCTACGCATTAAGTGTTCGTGTGTAGCATCCACGTAGAATGTGTCTTGCATATCACGAGCAGGGTGATTCTTTGGAATGTTCATCATTTCAAAGTTGTAATGATCAGACTCTACTTCAGGACCTGTAATCACTTGGTAACCTAAACTCACGCAGAACTCTTCAATGTCTTGACGCACAATGTTAATCAAATGGTGGCTTCCTAGGTAGCTTTCTTTACCTGGAAGTGTGACATCAATTGCTTCTTTTTGCATTTGTGCTTCAAGTTCAGCATGTTGTAATTGTTCTTTTTTGTTATCAATTTCAGTTGCAAATAAATCACGAACCTCATTAACAACCTGTCCAACTTTAGGACGTTCCTCGTTTGATAAGTCCTTCATTGAACGTAACACTTTGGTTAGTTCACCTTTTTTACCTGTTAAATTAACTCGGATATCATTTAAAGTATCCAAGTCATTAGCTTCTTTAATTTGTGTTAACCCTTGATCTTTTAATGTTTGAATATGATCAAAAATAGACATAATAGCTCTCCTTTCAAATAAAAAAAGCCTCATCCCCAAAAAGGGACGAAGCTTTTGACATCGCGGTACCACCCTGCTTTATCAGACATAAAAGTCTCATACACTTAGTACATCAGATAACGGTGATAGCCGGAATGGGTTAGATTCTACTCCTGAAGTGAAATTCATAGTGTCTTCATAAGTTGCTTGCACTGTCCAACTCTCGCTATCATGGCCACACTACTACTAGCTTCAATCTTTGTATAGTGTAAATTCTAAACTAAATATCAAAATATCGCAACTAGTTTTCTTCTTCGTGCCAACGTTTACCCCAAGCATGGATTTGGTCCATAACGGGTTTTAACTCATCACCTTTTTGAGTAAGTGAGTAACGAATAACACCTGTTTGTTCATCGACAGAACGGTCAACAATTTTTAAAGATTCTAATTCTTTAAGACGTTCTGTTAATACTCTATCAGAACACTTTTGAACGATATTAGCTAAATCTTTAAAGCGCATTGCTTCATTTTTGCATAGTGCGCAAATAATCAATCCATTCCATTTTTTACCTAAAAATTCAAAGGATTCGATAAAACAATGACATAGAATTTCATTTTCAGTTGTTTGTAAAGTTTTGTTACACATATTAAATCCCTCCGTGATTCAAAAAACCGTACTTATAAATGTATAGTAACATATTTTTTTGCGATTTATAAGACAAATTGATACATCATAATTCCAGCTGCAACCGCTGCATTTAAAGATTCTGCTTGTCCAAGAATTGGAATATAAACCTTAGCATCTGCTAACTCTAAATGTTCAAAACTCACACCGTGTGCCTCGTTTCCAACAATCAAAGCAAAGGCATTGCCTGATTCAACTTCATCTGAATGAATCGCTTCATCATCTAAACAACTCGCAAATACACGGTTACCCGCATCTTTTAAGTTGACGATTGCGTCATCTAAATCATGTTGTAAGACTGTAATATGAAATTGGCTACCTTGCATCGCACGTTGAACTTTATCGTTATATAAGTCAACGTTCTTAGTGTTCAAAATCACGCCATCATATCCTGCAGCATCTGCTGTTCTGATAATTGTGCCGACATTTCCTGGATCAGCTAAGTTATCAAGCAAGACCCATTTCCCAGGATAAAAACTAAATGACTTAGGTTGATTAATTGTTAACACCATAAAAATCGATTGAGAAGTGTTGGTTTGACTCAACGCATTGGCAATCTCGTCAGTAACTTCTAACACTTTGTCGTCTTTGACATCATAATTAGTTGTCACTTTATCTAAAGCATCTGCTGTTCCAATCAAATAATGATAAGATTGATTAGACTTTAGTGCTTCCTCAACTGTATGAAATCCTTCGACTAAATAGAGCCCATATTTTTGACGGTATTTCTTTTGTTGTAACTTCTTAAGTTCTTTAATTGTTTTGTTAGTTAAAGATGTAATTTGTTGCATAATATTCTCCTTTTGCGATGAATAATTATACCACTTTTGTCTTAAAAAACAAAAGTGATTAACTGAATTGAATCCTAATGACTTCAATTGACTACACTGACTATTCTAGTATAATTGTTTAGAGACTCTTAGAAAGGATTTCTTACATTATATGACTAAAAAAAATACAAAACTTGTTTTATTGCTCGCTTTGATGGCATTAGTTTTGACTGGATGTGCTGCTCACACGGCAACGGGTGAACCAGGAGGTATTCAAGGCTTTATCTATTCTCTAATCGGTAAACCTATCCAACAAATCATGCTAAACATCGGGCACACACTTGGTCAACCAAATGGTATCGGTTGGGGATTGATTATTATTACAGGTGTTCTTCGCTTAATTTTACTACCTTTAATGATTAATCAACAATCTAAAAGTTTACGTCATCAAGAACGTATGAAACTGGTTAAACCACAAACTGATTTAATCCAAAAAGCAGTTAAAGATCCCGCTACAACTCAAGAACAAAAAATGCAAATCAACCAATTGCAAATGCAAGTCTACCGTGAAAACAATATGTCAATCACAGGTGGTATTGGTTGTTTACCACTAATTATTCAATTACCTTTCTTGATGGGGATTTACCAGTCAATTCAGTACTCACAAGATATTGTTCATTCAAGTTTCTTTGGTATTTCACTAGGTAGTCCATCTGTTATTATTACAATTATTGCGACGCTACTTTATGTTATCCAAAGTTTCATCATGTACAGCAAAGCTGAGCCTGAACAAAAGCAAATGATGAAGACAACTGCTTTCATTAGTCCTTTAGTGACTTTCTTCATCAGTATTTCAACTCCTGGTGGTATTTCACTTTACTTCTTAGTTGGTGGTATCGTTGTATTAATCCAACAATTAGTAATGTCATACATTTTACAACCTCGTATCAAAAAGCAAAGTGAACAAGCTAATCAAGATACAGAAATCGTCGAAGTTGTAACACCTGAAGTTATTGATGATATTTTAAACAAAAAATCATCTACTACTCAACCTGGTACTACTACTGAAAAGCCAACTCACACACGTGAACAAAATCGTCAACGTAATGCTGGCAAGCAAAATAAAAAAGACTAGAAATTCTAGTCTTTTTTATTTTGCTTATTGTTACGGCTTTTAGTTTTTTCTGGTCTATAAATTGGAAAATCAACTCTAAATTGACTACCCACATTTGGTTCAGATTCAACACTAATTTGACCACCGTACTCACCAACAAGTTTTTGAGCAATAGACAATCCAAGCCCATTACCACCTTTTTCACGTGTTCGTGCTTTATCTACACGATAAAAACGGTTAAAGATTTTTTCTCTATCTTCGGGCGTAATTCCCTCACCAAAATCTTGCACAATCACACTGACGTTTCGTGTGTCTGTCGAAGCTGATAAGTGTACTTCTTGGCGAGTTTTTGAATATTTAATCGCATTATCAAGCAAGATAATCAAAATCTGCTCAAAGTGATTACGATAAATTTTGACTTCAGTTTTTGCTGAAACATCATTGTCCAAAACAATTTTGAAATCTGGATGAATCATTTGCAAGTTATCGACAACTTGTTGAACCACTTGTGAAACTTTAGTAATTTCATTAGGGAAAAGCACTTCAATCTGTTCAGCACGAGTTAAGTCAAGCATCTCTTGAATCAAGTGTTTCATTCGTGAAATCTCTTGAATTGAAGCATCAATTGACTCTGCTAAAACCTCTGGATCATCTTTACCCCATCGGTCGATTAACTTCAAATGACCTTCAATAACCGCCACGGGTGTACGCAATTCATGTGAAACATCTTCCACGAATTGCTTTTGTTGGTCGATATAGCGTTGCATTCGATCAAGCATCTGATTAAAGGCTGATGCCATATCACCTAATTCATCATGACGATGTAAATCTGGGATACGAACTGTTTCATCCGGATGCTCATCTACTTCTCGAGCAACCTTGGAAATTTGTCTAACTGGTCGTAATAAACCTGAAATTAGCAAGTAACTCACAAGTATACCCAGGATTATTCCAACAGCAGATAAAATGAACATCCAAAAACGTAGACCGTTTAAAATATTATTGTAGTTTGTCATTTTATTTTCAACAACAACATACCCTGTAATATTATGGCCATTTGTTGATTTGATTGCTTTAATCAAATACATTGTTTGACCTTTTGAACTCTCAACGAACTTTTCACCAAAGCTCAGCGTTTCTCGACTTAATAAATAATTAGTAGCACGAGTTTGAAAGAGCTTCTCTAAACTCAGATTATAAACCGTTACACTGATATCTTTATTAGTAAGATTATTGTAGATTGCTTCACTCAGACCGCTATGATCTAAGTCAGGAGCCGCTTGAACCGAATATTGGTCGTTTGGCTGTTCCTTCTTTGTTGATAAAGCTGGAACTACCGTTGCAATCGTCAAATCTGATTTAATCGTCGACAACCGGTCTTCGAAATTCTTGGTTGTTTCTTCTACTGCTTGGCGTTCTTGTACCATTAGTTGTTCTTTAACTAAATGCGTAATCACCAATGAGAAAATGGCAAACATAATCGTAATAGTCATTGCCATCAATGCTGTCCACTTGAAAGCGACTGAAATATGAAAATGCTTTTTCTCGGTTTGTTTTTCTCTATTCTTTTTCTTCGGCTTGGTCTGACTTAGCAACTGAATCATCCGTTCTCATTACATAACCTGTTCCACGTATTGTCTTAATGTATGAAGGGCGTCCTTTAACATCAATTTTGTTTCTTAGGTAACGAATATAAACTTCAACAACGTTCGTTTCAATTTTTGAATCAGGACCCCAAATTTTGTGAAGTAATTGATCACGAGACACAACGTTATTAGCATTTTCAATTAATGTAATGAGTAAGTTGTATTCACGTTTTGTTAAATCAATAATTTTGTTATCTTGGTGCACTGTACGATTGCTTGTTTCAATCACTAAATCGTTAAATTTAACGATTTTTTGTTTAGCTAGGTTACTTGTGCCTTGACTGTCTTCAATCTCAACACGACGCAATACAGCACGTAAACGAGCTAATAGTTCTTCAATAGCAAATGGTTTAACAATATAGTCATCTGCACCATGGTCAAGTCCAGAAACACGGTCAATAACTGAATCACGCGCAGTCATCATCACGATTGGTGTGCTCTTTGATTGACGCACACGTCTTGCAATTTCTAGACCATTAAGTTCAGGTAGCATTAAATCTAGAAGAATGGCATCCCAATCTTCGTTTAAAGCAACATCTAGTCCCTTACGTCCATTGTATTCAACATGTGTTTCGTATTTTTCATGTTGTAATTCTAGTTCTACGAATCTCGCTAAGTTTTTTTCATCTTCAATGATTAAAATTTTACTCATAGTTTTACCGATACTTTCATTTAATATTCACTTTTAATTTTAACATAATTTAAGTCTGTATAGTAGACAAAAGAAAAGAGCTGCTAATTGATTAACAGCTCCTTATCATTTATTGTTCGTCATACCATGGGTAGTGGTAAGTTCCTTCGCGATCAGTTCTTTGGTAAGTATGTGCACCAAAGTAATCACGTTGAGCTTGAATAAGGTTAGCTGGAACTACTTCTGAACGATATGAATCAAAGTAAGATACTGCACTAGAAAATGCTGGTGCAGGAACTCCTGCTTTAATCGCAATAGATAGCACATCACGAACAGCATCTTGATAATCATTCGCAATATCAGCAAAGTAATGGTTCATCAATAGGTTGTTGATTGATTCATCTTCATTGTATGCGTCAGTAATCTTTTGTAAGAATTGTGCACGAATGATACAACCTTCACGCCAAATTTTAGCAATTTCACCAAAGTTTAGTGGCCAATCATAATGTTCAGCAGCAATGCGCATTTGTTCAAAACCTTGAGCATAACTCATGATTTTACTGAAGTATAATGCTTTACGAACACTTTCGATAACTTCTTCTTTGTTCAATGATGAACCGTCAAAGTTAGGGCCATTTAAGACTTTACTTGCTTCAACACGTTCATCTTTGAAAGCAGAGATATATCTTGCATAAACAGCTTCAGTAATTAGAGATTGTGAAACACCTAATTCTAAGGCATTTTGTGAACTCCATTTACCTGTTCCTTTGTTTCCTGCTGCATCTAAAATCAAGTCAACGATTGGTTTATCAGATCCTAAATCATCTTTACGAGTCAAGATATCAGCAGTAATTTCCATTAGATAGCTTGATAATTCGCCTTTGTTCCATTCAGCAAAGATTTCAGCAATTTCATCAACACTTAAGCCTAATACATTACGCAAAATATTGTAACTTTCAGCGATTAATTGCATGTCACCATATTCGATACCATTATGCACCATTTTAACGTAGTGACCTGCACCGTTAGGTCCAATATAAGTCACACAAGGTTCGCCATCTTCAGCTTTAGCTGACATTTCTTTTAGAATTGGGGCTACTAAATCGTAAGCTTCTTTTTGACCACCTGGCATCATAGAAGGTCCTTGTAAAGCACCTAATTCTCCACCAGATACACCCATTCCAATAAAGTTGATACCTGATTTGTCTAATTTTTCGTTACGACGAACTGTATCTTCAAAGAACGTATTACCACCATCAATTAAAACATCACCCTTATCTAGTAAAGGCAATAGCTCATCAATAACAGCATCTGTCCCGAATCCAGCTTTAACCATCATCACAATACGACGAGGTTTTTCTAGACTTTCAACAAATTCTTTAATGTCATAACTTGGTACTAGGTTCTTTTCTTTGTGATCAGCCATAACTTCTTCAGTTTTTGCGGCTGTACGGTTATAGATACCGACAGTGTAACCACGGCTTTCAATGTTTAGGGCTAAGTTTTTACCCATAACGGCCATTCCAATTACACCAATTTGTGGTTGTTTGCTCATAACAAAATCCCTCCGTTTTATTCTCATTAATCGTATCAGATGATAGCTAGATTATAAAGTCATGTTTTTATTTTTTATCATCATTATCTTCTAACAAATCACCTAGTTTTGCAAATGGTGAAGTTTTTGTCTTTTCTTTTTGTTCAAAGTAGTCGTCTTCACTCATCACTTGCCAAGTACTTCCAGAAGGCATTTCATCATTTTGTTGTTCTTCTTCAGTTAGAATTTGCGTTGGTAAGTTCAAGATAATGTTATCTTCAACAGCCTTTTGCAACTCAACTTTATCATTTTCAACTTCAATAATTGTGCCATATAAATCAAAATCTTCTTCACGAGGTTTTGTGTCTGTATAGGCCTCGTCAAAAGAAAATGACAATGGGTAATTAATCGGTGTCAAACTTCTAGTTGATAATACAACCAAGTCCACTTTGACATGTAAGCGTGAAATAACAAATGGGTAATCATTGATTAATTCCCCTGTTACTTGAACATGTTTGGCTTCCTCAATCATATTTTTAGTTCTTTCTTTTAGAACCTCCGTTAAGTCAATATCTTGCTCAACAGAAGTGAATTGATTCTCATAACGAATCAAATCGGAAAAGTTGTGTGTTAACATCTTATTTCCTTTCTATTGGTCGACGACCAAAATTCTGACTATTTTGTTTGGCAATTTGTTCATATAATCGGTCAACTTGCACTTCTAATGCTAAGTCGCCATCCTTATTAGCATTCTTTTTGTTTACACGGCTAATAATCGTTAGCTCTGTTTCTTTTTTTGCGCGTTTCAAATAACGTCTACCTAGTTTTGAGTAACCTAATATTCGTGCATATTTCTTTTGATTAAATTGCTGGATTTGATCATCAGAAACATTCAGTAAACAATAAAGCGCCAAACGTCTCAGTCTGGCATAAGTGTAGCGTTTTGACTTGAGTGCCATCAAGAATTCATCAAAAGTTTCAGTTTGATGAATCACTTGCTTCATACGGTTCTCAAGACCTTCAGTCATTTGATAAATTTTGGCTAATTCAGAAGATGAAGTAGATTCAATCTTATATTTCAAAAATGGAAAAAGCATTTCCCAATCAGGAAAATTAGGTTGAGATAAGATTGTCGCCAATTCTTTTTTTGGTAGCCAGTTTTTGAGTTCTTCGGTTAGATTTTCTTGTTGATTAAGCGCTTTTCTTATCGCTGAAGCTGAAGCAACAGGTTGTTTTTTTTCAAGTGGTTGATCATGATCCACTCCCAAACGTTTAACAGGTTGCATTGTTAACTTCTTTTTTAGAGTAACGTTAGCCACTGAATAAGCAATTGCTAATAGTGTATTAGGTCGATTAACTTCATATCCTAATTCGTTTGCAATTGTATCATTATACTGAGCAGCATAAGTTTGCGTATAATCAGAGAAATCCGCACTTTTTTGCATAATTTCACTGATTTTTTGTCCTAACGATTCAAAGTTAAGTCGGGCATTTTCTGCACCGAAAACTAGCGTTTCAACACCTAATTCAGCTAATATTTCTATTGCACCTTGTGCAAACCTATCTGCTGGCTGTACTGCGTGGTGAAAAGGCAGCTCAACAACCAAATCAGCACCGGCTGCTAATGCTGCCTCAGTCCTTGTCCATTTATCACTAATTGCAATATCGCCACGCTGAACATAGTTCCCTGACATCACCACAATAATCGGATCATCTTGCGCAACAAGGCGTGCTTGATTCATTAAAAATTCGTGTCCACTATGGAACGGATTAAACTCAGCAATTACTCCCGTTACACTCATTGTCTACCCTTTCTTGCTTCTAAAAAACCAACGTTTTGCTTTCTTTTCATCAAATCGATTACTAAAATCAGAAGTCAGCTCAATATCTGAAAAGCCAGCCCAATCTAAACTTCTAACATAGTCTTGATAAGGGTAAGTACGCTCATAGTGCAGCTCTTCTTTTGCTTGATAACGATTTTTGCCATCTGGCGTCAAAATCTTCAAGTCATGAACAACGGCATGTTCAACATCAGTCAAATAACTGTGCCAAATAAATAAATATTCCTCAGTCTCAACATTGAACATATAATTATCAAATAACTCATCCATCTGATAAAGCGAATGTGCATCAAATAAGAACTGTCCACCAGGTTTCAATGCACGATAAGCGTTATTGAAAACTTGCGTCACATCAGCTAAATCAGACATATAGCAAATAGAATCATCAAAACATAAAATAGCGTCATATTGGTCAACGTCATTTAGTTCTAGCATATCCAATACTTTTATTTGCTTGGCTTTTCCCTGCAATTTATCTTTTGCTAGCTTAAGCATGTCTTTTGATAAGTCAGTTACCGTAACTTCATAACCCGCGTCAATCAGCAACTCAGATAGATCTCCAGCACCAGCTGCAATTTCTAAAATTTTGCTGCCAATTGGCACGTGACGTTTAACATAATCAAGCCATTTAGGATAAAGGCTTTTATCCATTAATTCATCGTATACTTTGGCGAAGGATTGATACGTCATTGCTTTAATCCAAGTTAACTAGTTTTGCGTCAGCAAATAGTTTTTCTAAAGCATAAAATTCACGTGCTTCTGGTAAAAAGACGTTCACAATAACATCATATAAATCAATCAAGAACCAAGTTGAATCTTTTTCACCTTCAACTTGCAAAATTTCAACTGATTGTTTTTTTGATTCTTCAACAACTTCATCAACAATTGCTTGCAATTGACGGTGTGAGTTAGCTTGTGAAATCACAAGGTAATCAGCCATAACACTTGAATCTGTCATATCTAATGCAACTGTTTGCTCACCATGTTTGTTATCAATGGCTTCTACTACTAAATCTAAAATTTGTTTACTATCTTTCAAAAAAATACTCCTTTTATTTTACATTCCAAACATTGTAACTCGCTAATGTTTTGGGATAAACTTTAAAATTGTTTTTAATTAAGTAAAGTAAGGTTTGTTGTAGCTGATAAGCTACACCTAAATCTAAACTTTGATTGGTTAATTTTCTGGCTTCTTCTACCCCAGAAAAATGACGACCTGGTTCAATGTAATCAGCCATGAAAACGATTTTATCTAAATCAGTCATCTGAGTATCTGCAGTAGTATGACGTTTAACAGCTGTCAAAATATCTGCATTTGTAATTTTTAATTCTTGCTCAATATAATAAGCACCCACGATACCATGCCAAATACCACGATTATAGTTCAATAAATCTTGATCAAAATTTTGGGTTTTGATTGTCTTAATATAGTCTTCAACGGGTACTTCTTTAGCATAATCATGAACAAAACCGGCTAATGCCGCTAAATTTTGATCTACGCCATATTTTTCAGCTAACTGTTGCGCAGTCTGACTAACACGTACACAATGGTCAAATCGGCCTTGGCTTAATTTGTTTTTTGCTTTTTCAATAATTTCATCTGATGATAACTTTGAATAAGTTTCAGTAAATTTAAGATTCATCTTGATATAACCCCTTTTCGTTAATATAATCCATTACTTTTTTAGGAACTAAATAACGAATTGACTCATGATTTTGACAACGTTTTCTAATCTGAGTTGAACTGATTTCAAGTAATGGTGAGTCAACCCAAATAACTGGATAAGGGCTTGTTACCTCATATCCAGGACGTCTAACACCTACAAACGTCACCAGTGGCAATAACTCATCAATCTGGTACCAGTTAGGTAAGTCCTGGATCATATCTCCACCCAAAATAAAGTAAAAATCAATGTCTTGATGTTGTTCTTTGAGTGACTGAATCGTGTTGAGTGTATAGCTCACACCACCACGATAAATTTCTGAAAGGTTCAAATCAAATGAGTCATTATCTTCAATAGCTAATTTCAGCATATCTACTCGATAATTAGCTTCAATAGCTGTCTTTTTTTGCTTATGAGGCGGGATGTTATCAGGCAAAAACCAAATACCATCAAGACCTAATCTTGACAATACTTGTTCAGCCATAATCAAATGTGCTTGATGAATGGGATTAAAGGTACCACCAATCAGCCCAATTTGCTTTTTTTTATTTTTTAGTCGTTGACTTTGAACTTGATGTAAAGGGATTGCTTTTGCAGATGCGTGATTTGCCATTTTTAAGCTCCTTCATTTCATTGTTAAAAATATTATAGCATATGAAAGAAGTGACTGATAAATCTAAATAATTGCGCGACGAATCCCAAGACCTAATGCACCAGGTGAAAATGTCTTCACTTGAACATCATCATTAACTGTAATCCAACCTAATCCACCAAATAAAACATCGCTTTTTTCTTTTGTATGGTAGCTAAGTCCTTTGAGCGGTTTAAGTTGATCTAGTTGTTCGGTTTGAGGTGGTGCTAGCAATTCACCCACATGTTTTTCGTAAAAAGCATCCGCATTTTCAGTTTTTGTTCGGTGAATGTATAAATCATCTGATGCATAAACAACGAAACTTTGTTTACCTGGACCATCAACGTAATCAAAACGACCCAATCCACTTAAGAAAAGCGTTTGACCTGGGTTTAGTTGATAAACCTTAGGCTTAATTGGCTTTTGAGGAGCCACTAATTTCAAGTCTTTTGGTGATAGGATATGGGCAATCTGATCCTTTTGAATGATACCTGGTGTATCAATTAAAGAAGTCCCATCATCAAGTGGAATCTCAATCTTATCAAGCGTTGTTCCTGGGAACCTTGAAGTTGTGATCAAATCTTCTACACCTGAAAGTGTCTTGATAATACTATTGATTAATGTTGATTTCCCAACGTTAGTGCTTCCAACAACGTAGATATCACGATTTTGTTGTTTTTTCTTAATTAAATCAATTAACTCATCAACATTTTTTTGTTTTTTACCACTTGTTAGTAAAATTTCTTCAGGGTAAATGCCCCATTTGTTAGCTTGTTGACGAACCCAATCTTTTACTTTACGTAAATTGGTATTCTTAGGGAATAAATCAATTTTATTTCCAATCATGATAATTGGTGTATCCCCTACAAAACGTGGTAATGATGAAATCATACTACCTTGAAAGTCGAATAAATCAATAACGTTCAATACCAAAGCATCTGTTTCAAGTAAGTGGTTTAGTAAACGCAAGAAATCATCTGCATTTTCTTGTACAGGCATAATTTCATTATAATGTCTTAATTTGAAACAACGTTGGCAGTACACTTCGACTTCTTCATCATTTTCAATTGCTTTTTCGATTTTTGCATAGGCTGAAGCTGGTAAATAACCAGATTTTTGACTATCTTGATTTTGTAAAGTTGCACCGCAACCTATACATTGAATGGTTTCATTGTTCATGAAGATCCTCCTGATAAGTTATCTTTTCTTTTGAATTTAAACACCCTAAGATAAATTTTTCAACTAATCTGTTTAACCAAGTATGCCAACCATCTGATTTAATTAGTGGTTTTACTAATACTGTTTTCATACCAGCTGAATTACCAGCTAAAATATCCGTCAAAATTTGGTCACCAATCATCAATGACTCAGCTGGTGTTACACCATCTTGTGCCATTGCTTTAACCAAGTTTCTCTTGAATGGCTTTTTAGCACTTGCAATAAATTCAATACCTAATGGTTCTAAAACTCTATTCACACGTTCATGCTTATTATTTGAGATCACAACAAGTGATATGTCATGCTTATTTAGACGTTCTTTTAATTGGCTAATTTTCTTTAAAGTTTCTTTTTGATTCCAAGCAACTAATGTATTATCTAAGTCACTAAAAACCGTCTTAATTCCCATTTTTTTTAGGGTTGTCGGATTTAAGTTATAAACAGTATCAATCGTATATTTCGGTCTAAAAATACTCATTTTTTCTCCTGAAATTTATCCATAAAAAAGCCCCTGAACTTCTTATTCAGGGGAACAGTTTTATTTTAAAGCTGATTTTGCTTGAGCTACTAAGTCAGCAAAAGCTTTTTCATCGTTGTAAGCTAGGTCAGCTAGCATTTTACGGTTGATATCGATGTTAGCTAGTTTCAAACCGTGCATTAATTTGCTGTAGCTAATGTCGTTCATTCTTGCTGCAGCGTTAATACGAGCAATCCATAATTTTCTGAATTCACGTTTCACTTGACGACGGTCACGGAAAGCGTAACGGTATGAATTCATAACTTGTGAGTTAGCTGATTTGAATAGTAAGTGCTTAGCACCACGATAACCTTTGGCAAGTTTTAAAACTTTTTTA
The DNA here is from genome assembly GCF_053667655.1 of Holzapfeliella sp. JNUCC 80. Classification (NCBI taxonomy): domain Bacteria; kingdom Bacillati; phylum Bacillota; class Bacilli; order Lactobacillales; family Lactobacillaceae; genus Holzapfeliella; species Holzapfeliella sp. JNUCC 80. The sequence goes on from NZ_CM132205.1 coordinate 787,361, forward strand.
CGACGTTTACGAGTAACAGTTCCACCTTTAACTCTTGGCATAATAATTTCCTCCTAAAATACGGTACAATCTTTTTTTATTAACGAACTTGTGAAAGCATTTGTTTGATACGTTTGAAATCACTTGCAGATACCATTGCTGATTTTCTTAAGTGACGACGTTGTTTTTTAGTTTTTCCGTGGAAACGGTGACCTGTGAAGGCGTGGTGACGTTTTAGTCCACCATTAGCAGTTTTTTTGAAACGTTTAGCTGAACCACGGTGTGTTTTTTGTTTTGGCATTGATATTTCCTCCTAAAAAGTAAAGTGTAATTAATCTTTATCGGCTTTTGGTGCAAGCATTAAGAACATGCTGCGACCATCCATTTTTGGTCTTGCTTCGATATTAGCAATGTCAGAAGTAGCTTCTGCCATTTGCTCTAGAACTTTACGTCCAATATCTTTATGAGTAATAGCTCTTCCTTTAAAGCGAATTGATACACGGACCTTATCGCCTTTAGAAATGAATTTTTGAATTTTCTTAAGTTTTGTATTGAAATCGTTTGTTTCAATTGTTGGACTCAAGCGAATTTCTTTAAGACTGAAAACTTTTTGTTTTTTCTTGTTTTCTTTTTCTTTTTTCTGTTGTTGGAAACGGTATTTTCCGTAATCCATAATTTTAGCAACTGGCGTTTTAGCCTTAGGTGAGATTAAAACCAAATCTTGGTTTAATTCTTCAGCTTTTTGTAACGCCTCATTACGACTTAGAATTCCTAGCTGTTCACCATCTTCAGCAATCACTCGTAATTCACGAGCACGGATTCTTTCGTTTATTAATAAATCTTTAGCTATGGTTGTTCACCTCCAAAAAAATTTGAGGACAAGTAAAAAGTGGGCACGGAAGTGCCCACTTTTTAATCAACAGATTATTATCGATTAGCCTAGAGGTATTATGACTTAGGCGAGAAGCGGGAACTTCTACTTGTTCTCATTCGTTAAAAATTATATCTAACTATTCGATAATAGTCAAGTCCTTTTTTAGTCTTCGCGACTGTAGTTATTAACATCTGCCACAATAGCATCTAAGAATTCAGCTAATGCAAATGTATTCGTATCTTTTTGACCGTAGCGACGAATTGAAACAGATGTTGAAGCTGTTTCTTGGTCACCCACAATGATTGTGTAAGGTACTTTGTTAGTTTGAGCATCACGAATCTTGTAGTTCATTTTTTCGTTACGTAAGTCAACATCAACACGTAAACCAAGTTTCTTCATTTGTTTCTTGATGTCTTTAGCGTAGTCTGAATGTAGATCTAAGTTAACTGGAATAATACGAGCTTGAACAGGTGCAATCCATGTTGGGAATGCGCCTTTGTATAATTCTGTTAGGTAGGCAATGAATCTTTCAAGTGTTCCGATAATTCCACGGTGAATCATCACTGGACGGTGTTCTTCCCCATCATTACCAATGTATGATAATTCAAATTTTTCAGGTAACATGAAGTCTAATTGGATTGTTGAAAGTGTTTCTTCATTTCCTAAAGCAGTTTTTGTTTGAACGTCTAGTTTTGGACCGTAGAATGCAGCTTCACCTTCGGCTTCATAGTAATCTAATCCTAAATCGTCCATCGCATCTTTAAGCATTGTTTGTGCTGTTTCCCAGATTTCGTCGTCTTGGAAGTATTTTTCTGTATTTTGAGGGTCACGGTAGCTCAAGCGGAAACTGTAGTCTGTGATGTTAAAGTCTTTATATACTTCCATCATTAGACGTAGGATTTTAACAAATTCTTCTTTGATTTGTTCTAATTCTACGAATGTGTGACCATCGTTTAGAGTCATTTCACGAACACGTTGTAGTCCTGTCAAGGCACCTGATTTTTCGTAACGGTGCATCATACCAAGTTCAGCAATACGCATTGGTAAGTCACGGTATGAACGAACATGGTGTTTGAATACTTGAATATGTGAAGGACAGTTCATTGGACGTAGTTCAAGCATTTCGCCATCACCCATATCCATTGGTGGGAACATATCTTCACGGTAGTGATCCCAGTGTCCTGATGTTTTGTATAAGTCTAAGTTAGATAAAATTGGTGTGTAAACGTGTTCATAATCAGCAGCCAATTCTTTATCTGTAATGTAACGTTCAATTACTCGACGAATAGTTGCACCATTTGGCATCCAGTATGGTAAACCAGCACCAACTTTTGGATCTACGAAGAATAAGTCTAAATCACGACCTAAAGTACGGTGATCACGTTCTTTAATATCTGCACGGCGTTGTAAGTCAGCTTCTAAGTCAGCTTTTTTGTAGAATGCTGTACCGTAAATTCTTTGTAGCATTGGGTTGTCTGATTTACCTTGCCAGTAGGCACCAGCTACTGAAAGTAGCGCAAATTCTTTAACACCACTTGCATTTGGTAGTAATGCTTTGTAACCAAAATCAATGAAATCGCCCATTTTGTAAACTTTAATTTGAACAGCATCAATTGCTTTAAGTAATGACAATTTATATTCATCATTTTCAAAATGTTTTTCTAAATCGGCTTTGTCCATCATGTCAACTTCGATAGGAAGACCTGATTTGATTACTTTTTGCATTGCTTCTTGTAATTCTGGTAGTTCTGTTACAGCAATTTGGTTTTCTCTGTCTGTATCAACATAAAAACCATCTTCGATAGCTTTACTTTCACCAAAGTTAATATCGCTATGTGCTTTTTTTGCAACATATGAGAATAAGAATGCTGCTGTGTCACGTAACACACGTAATCCTAATTCATCATTTTGTAAAACAATTTCAATTTTTCCATCTTGTGAAATTTCTTCATTTAAATCAAGAAGTTCCCCATTTAAAACACCAGCAACAGCTTTTTTAGCTAAACTTGTACTGATTGATTTTGCAACTTCCTTAACGCTAACAGCGTCATCGTATTGTTTGCGGTTTCCATCTGGAAATACTAGTTCAAAACTCATAATATGTATCCTCCCAAAAAAATAAAAAAATCCCGATGCAAAATTTGCATCGGGACGTCATAAACGTGGTTCCACCCAAGATTTAGATTATTTCAATAAATAATCCTTCTCGTAAGACTTGATAAAGGTCGTCAACCTATCAGTGTTATTCATATTGCTATAAAAGTGGTACCAAATACAGTCAAAAGCTTTCAGCCAAGGCTTTTCTCTCTGGAATTAATGTATCGGCTTGTCTTTTATATGATAACTTTATTATAACTAATTTAATAAAAGAGTCAAGCATAAACCATTTATTCTAGATTTCTTTTATTAGGGCCACTAATTGTAACTTCTTTAGATAAACTTTTGACACGTTCCATAATTCGTTTTGCCTTAACTGGTTCAACATCGCCCTTTACATAAGTTAGGTGATTTTCTAGTTCTGTCATTGAAAAGTTAGAACTAAAGAAAGTAGGCAAACGACGTTCCATACGATGTTGCAAAATAACGCCTAAAACGTCATCACGAATCCAGGCTGTCAATGTTTCAGCACCAATATCATCCAGCATTAAAACCGGTGTCTTTTTCAAACGTTCAATCTCAATGATTGCCGTATTATTTTGAACTTGTGATCGAATAGTTGAAGTAAATGTTGGAAAATGAACAACTGAAACTGCGACACCTTTTTCGGCTAGCTTATTGGCTGTTGCAGCTAACAAGTACGTCTTACCAACCCCAAAGTCTCCGCACAAAAAGAATCCTTTAGGTGTTTCACCGTTAAGATAATCTCTGATAAAGCTAGCACATCCAGCTAATCCTTCAAACCTGCCTTCACTACCATCGTTGTAGTCATTTAAAGAGGCGGATTTCAAGCTATCTGGTAATGAGATGTAATTTAACTGTTTAGCCAATTTCTTTTGTCTAGACTTTTCTAGTGATTCTTTTGTCGGCTCGTAACTGACTTCAATTAACCCATCATTTACAATCAAATGCGGTTCATAACCCGATAATGGATTATGAGACTCATCTGTTGTTGCTCTTTTTTGCGTAACATATTCATAAATGTTGGCGCTACTCTTTTCAATCGCACCTTCATCTAATTTATCGCGGTTATTTGCAATAAACGCTTGCACATCTTCATCTTTAATTGCATCCGACATTAGTTCGTCTAGGCTAATGTTAACATTCCTCTTTTGAAGAATCTGATTGATTACACGTGAGATATTTTGCATTAAAACCCCTCCTTTAATCTGGATAGTCAATTTCTTTCAATAAATCATCTAACTGAGACAAATCTTTTTGTTCTGGCATTTGCGATTGGTTTTCTTTTTTAGACCAGTCCGTTGCAATTTCTTTATGAGCAATTTTTGGTTGGTATTTCGTTTTTTTATGTGTTTTAGGTGATTGATTTTCTCGCCTTTTCAGATACTCAACGACCTGTTCGGCATTTGTAATTCCTTGTTGCAGCCAATCATTTGCCAAATTATCCATTAAATTCTGTTTCAGAGTTGGCTCATAACGCAGTGCAATCCAAATCATCATATTAATTATTTCATCAGATAAATGCACATTCTGGCTCAGACGATAAAGAATTTGTTTTTCACTAAATGTTGAGAAACCACCCTTTTGATTCTTGTATCGCTCTAAATACTGTAAAGGCGTTATTTTTTTAGCACTTGCAATTAGTTTCTTCTCTTCAATACTGAAAGGTTCTTTGCTTTGTGTTTGACTTGCTTGAGTTTGCGGGTTTTGTTTAGCCACGTGCGCTGTTGAATGATAGGTATCAGCCAACATATTTTCAATACGTTTAAAGTTCAAGGTTGCATCCCCAACATTCAAAGTCTTCACAATGATATTCCCCAAGTCTTGTTCTGAAATATCATAAAACCGCATCATATCGTAAAAGCGTTTTTGATGTTTCATCACTTCTCGTTCAGGAATGTGATAAGCCGCTAAAAAGTCCGTCAAAAAGTCCCATTCAATCGTTGCAGCTTGCTTATCGTCCAGCTGGTTTTGTGTGCTTTTAGCGGGTGTTTTAGTCTCATCAGCCATTTCTCTAACTACTGGTGATGGTGATAACACCTGTTCTTCTCGAACATGAAAAATATCAAAAAAGCTACTTGAAATATCTTGTGGTTGATTAAAAATCACAGGCTTTGGCTGAGCGTATTTTTCTTTTAGTTTTTGATAACGCACTTCACCAATTTTTTCTAAAAGTAAACTGGAGAGTAAAAATGTTTGGAAAAATTCCGAAACTGACAAAATAGGTTTAAGCTCGAAAACAAAAAATAGACCCAAAACCTCATTTGAGTCTTGATAAGTTTTGAGTAGCGAAACGCCTTCTAATTTTCGTCTTGCTTGATCAATATCATTAAGTGATAAATCTGTTTGTTCTTGAACCTGTATTAAGGTTTTATATTGTGACCTAACTGGCATTTTATCAGCTAGTTGATTCAACGTTAGAAATAAACTGATTGCTTTTGCACCGATTAACGGTTGATAGAGTAAAGTTAAGACTTCGATTTCATGTGCTGTCAGCTGCTGCGGAAATAGCGTATAAAATCTTTGCTTTGGATTATTAAATACAGTCATGAGTTTGCGACTTATTCTTGATCTTCTTTATTCATCATTTCTTCAAGAGTAGTCATGAATCCACTAACATCTTTGAATTGACGATAAACACTCGCAAAGCGAATATAAGCAACATCGTCCAATTGTGACAATTCGCTCATAACCAATTCACCGATTTTTTTAGAAGGCACTTCCATCTCACCACTGGTTCTAATGCCGTTTTCTATTCTATCGACGATTTTATTAAGGGCTTCACTTTTAATGGGTCTTTTTTCGGCAGCACGAATAAGACCAGCCATTATTTTATCACGGTTAAAGGCTTCTCTTGTTCCATCATTTTTTACAACTAAAAGCGGCGTTAATTCGATTCGCTCAAAAGTCGTAAATCTAAATTGACAGTTCTCACATTCTCGACGTCGTCTAATTGCACGCCCTTCATCACTAGGACGGCTATCGATAACACGAGATGTTTTTTGATGACACATTGGACATTGCATGCAATCATTCTCCTAACGTTTATCTTGAGGCAACATTATCTGGGGATAATTGTCACTAAGATATTTCTCTATTTGTTTTTCAGTTTGTTTTTTTGTGCCACAGTTATTAATAATTATATCCGATAATGTTCGTTTTCTTTCAATAGACCATTGCGCACGAATCCGCTTTTGAGCTGACTGTTCAGACATCTTATTGCGCTTCATCAAACGATTTAACTGTGTTGTTTCATCTGTATATACCAACATTACTTTATCAAACTCAGTTCGATAATCTGACTCAAATAACAGTGGAATATCCGCAATTACTAGCTCATTTTCCGGCGTGTTAAAGTGCTCAACTTGACGCATTATTTCTTGTCGAATAAGCTTGCCATTAATTTGGTTTAGTTGCTTTAACTTTATTGCGTCAGAAAAAACAATCGCGCCTAATTTCTTTCGATTAATGGTTTGATCTTCATTTAAAACGTCCTCACCAAAAAAATCAACAATATTGTGCCAACCTTTTTTGTGTGGTTCAATAAGCGATTTAGCAACTTCATCTGCATCAACAACTGGTATATTGTATGATTTGAAAATATTAGCAACTGTACTTTTGCCAGTTGCAATTGATCCTGTTAGTCCTATTTTATCCGTCATTTTTTACCACCTGACAACTTGGGCAAAATGATGTTCCTCTCCCATTTACTTTGATTTTTTCTATTAGCGTTTGACATCTTTCACAAGGCATCCCTTGTTTGCCGTAAACATGTAGAAAAGATTGGAACTTACCTTCATTACCATTAGAATCATGATAGCTTCTAATCGTGGTTCCGTTTAGCTCAATGGCCAACTTAATCTCTTCGTTAATTTCCTGACGCAAATCAGCCACTTCAGACTCGGTTAGATCCTGCGCGCGAGTTAATGGATGAATGTGACTCAACCATAAAACTTCATCAACGTAGATATTGCCCAATCCACTAACAACAGATTGATCAAGCAATGTATTTTTGATGTTTTTCTTCTTTTTTTGAAGTGCTTGATAAAAGTATGGTGTTGTGAATTCAGCTTGATTAGGCTCATACCCTAAATGTCGAATCCCTGTTTCAATCCGTTCCATACCTGTCTCTACTAACTGTAAACGGCCAAACTTTCGTACATCATCATAACGCAACTGTGTACCATCTGTAAATAAAATACTGAGGTGTTCGTGCTTTTGAATAGGACTTTCAGGTAAAACCAAGCGATATTTACCTTCCATTCTCAAATGTGACACAATTGTTAAGTCATGACTAAGTCTAAATAGCAAGTATTTCCCTATTCTATCAATTCTTTCAATGGTTTTGCCTTTCAACTTGGTTTTAAACTGATTAGCATCCCCAGAAACAATATTAGGATAAATAATATCAACAGACTCAATTGTTTTGCCTTGTACTTGCGACGTTAAGGTTTTTCGTACAGTTTCAACTTCAGGTAATTCCGGCATTGACTTTCTCCTTACACTTTTATTTAGCTTCGTACCATGATTGGCCATATGAACTATCAACAACTAAAGGAACATCTAGTTGAATAGCAGAAGTCATCACTTGTGGTACTAGTTCTTCAATAATGGCTAATTCATCTTTTGGCACTTCAAATATTAACTCATCGTGCACTTGTAGTAACATTTTAGTTCTTAACTGCTTGTCTTGCAAAGCTTTTTGCATGTTTATCATCGCAATTTTGATAATATCAGCAGCTGTTCCTTGAATTGGCGAATTCATAGCTGTTCTTTCCGCAAATGATCTTAGATGAAAATTACGAGAATGAATATCAGGTAAGTAACGACGACGATGCATCAACGTCTCAACATAACCATCAGCTTTTGCTTGTTCAATGGTGTCATCCATAAATTGTTTAACTTTTGGATACTGAGCAAAATACTGATCGATAAAAGCTTGCGCTTGCTTTCTTGGAATATCTAAGTTTTTAGCTAACCCATAATCTGAAATCCCATAAACGATTCCAAAGTTAACCGCTTTTGCTTGGCGACGCATATTACCATCAACCTCTTCAGGTGAAGATAAATTAAAAATCTTCATAGCTGTATGAGAATGGATATCGTAGTCGCTCTTAAAAGCTTCTTGCATATTTTCATCTTCTGACATGTGAGCTAACACGCGTAGCTCAACTTGTGAGTAATCACTAGAAAAAATAACGGAATCTTCATCAGAAGGAACGAACGCTTGGCGGATTTTACGACCTTCTTCTAATCTAATTGGGATATTTTGCAAGTTAGGATCAACTGAAGATAGACGTCCTGTTGCCGTCAGCGTCTGTAAGTAACGTGTGTGAATTCTTTGATCAGAATGGATTGTTTTTAATAAGCCATTAACATACGTCGACTGAATTTTGGCTACTTGACGATAATCTAAGATATCACTGACAATAGGGCTTTTCTTTTTCAAGGTTTCAAGAACATCAACCGATGTTGAATACCCTGTTTTTGTTTTCTTAACCGGCGGTAAGGCTAGCTTTTCAAATAGAATCTGACTTAGTTGTTTAGGTGAGTTAATATTAAACTCTTCACCTGCTTGTTCATAGATTTTGGCTTCTATTTCTTGTAATTGCTGACTTAACACCACTGACATCTCTTGTAGCGTGGAAGCCTGAACCTTAATACCCGCAATCTCCATTTCAGCTAGAACAAAGGCTAAAGGTAACTCGATTTCATCAAAAAGTTGATCTTGATTATGCTGCACGAGTTGTGCCATTAGTTCATCTTTCATTGATTCAATTGTTCGAACTTTACGAGCTAAGTGATTGAATAATTCTTCATCTTCAACTGGTAGCGATTTTTTAGCACCTTTACCATAAACTTGCACATCGCTTTTAGCATCAAAACAGTTATAAGACTGCGCCAACTCGCCTAAGTCATTTTGATTATGATCTGGGTTTAACAAGTAAGAAACTAATAGCATATCAAAATCAACGTTCTTCAATGTAATACCTAATCTTTTTAGCCCAACAATTGTGCGCTTAACATCAAAAACTTGTTTATTAATATGTGTCGATTCTAACAATTGTTTGATTGTCGGTGTTGTTAATAATTCAATATTTGAACTTGCAAAATAGTTACCATTAATTCCTAATGAAAACCCAACGAAATCGGCTTCATGATAATTTTCACCAAATAATTCTAATTGAAAAATGACCGGTCCTTCAGTCACATCAGCTAGTTGTTTGACATCTTCCTCTGTATTTAAAACAGTATAACTAATTTCTTCTTGTGTGTTTTGTTCAAACTGGCTGTCTAAAACCGCTTTATCCAAGAATGACTTGAAGTTCATTTTTTGATAAAAACCAACGAGCTGATCTGCTTTTTGTTCTTGAACAGCAGTATCAGCCAAGTCAAAATCGATTGGTGTATCTGTCTTAATAGTTGCTAAATCATAGCATAAAAAGGCAATGTCTTTTTCATTAATAAGATTTTCCTTCATTTTACTTTTCTTCATATCAGCAACTTGTTCGTATAGTTCTTTAACAGAGCCATATTTTTGGATAAGCTTTAATGCTGTCTTTTCACCAATTTTGGCAACACCAGGATAATTATCAGAGTTATCCCCCATCAAAGCTTTCATATCGATTAATTGCAGTGGTTTAATACCTAAAGTTTCTTCAAAGTACTCAGGCGTATATGATTTAATCTCATTAACACCCTTTACAGTCACATCAACTTGAATATGCGTATCTGCTAATTGGGTTAAGTCTTTATCTCCCGTTACAACAATCACTTCAAAACCTTGGCTTTGTGCTTTTTTAGCTAAAGTACCAATGATGTCATCAGCTTCATAGTTCTCTTGTTCATGCCATTTAAGCCCCATGTAATCAAGCATTTCACGAATATAAGGTAATTGTTCTAACAACTCAGGTGGTGTTTTGGCACGCGTTCCTTTGTAGTCAGCAAACATTTCAGTTCTAAATGTCGTTTTACCCGCATCAAATGCAACCAAAACATTATCTGGCTGATGATTATCTAGTAAACTATCAAGCATTTTCTTCATGTTATAAATCGCACTAGTATGTAAGCCTTCATTGTTAACGAATTTATCAACAACATTATATAAGGCATAAAAAGCTCTGTAAGCTAAAGAATTACCATCAATTAATAATAATTTTTTTCGTTTACTCATGTGTTTCTCCTTATTAAAAGCACAAAAAGCAACCAAGTTGGTTGCTTCTTTTATTTATATTGTTTTTGGTAAGCACGTTCGTATTTTTGGACATCTCCAGCACCCATGAATACTAAAACAGCATTAGAAAATTGATTCAATTGATCAACAGTGTCTTCAGTAATTAAATGTGCTGAACCTGTAATTTTTTCAATTAAGTCTTCACTCTTGACTGTTCCTTTTTGTTCTCTAGCAGAACCAAAGATTGGTGTAACAAAAACGTGATCAGCTTCTTGTAATGTTTGTGCAAATTCATTTAAGAATTGTTTCGTTCTTGTATAGGTATGTGGTTGAAAGACAGCAATTACTTCTTTTTCAGGATATTTTTGACGAACAGCTGAAAGTGTTGCTGCAATTTCTGTTGGATGATGTGCATAGTCATCAATAATCGTCATATCACCAATTTTTAATTCGGCAAGTCGGCGTTGAACACCCTTGAAGGTCAATAATTCTTCGGCAACAGTTGCCATGTTTAGACCTTCCATGTAACTAACACCAATAACGGCTAAACTATTTAAAATACTGTGATCACCATAAAGTTTAATCATAAAGCGACCTAATTTTTTACCATGGTGGATAACATCAAATGACGATCCTTCTGCAGTCTTTTCAATATTTGTCGCACAAAAATCATCGTCTTCGTTAAACCCATATGTGTACTTAGGAATCGTTACTTTTAATGATTTCAATAACTCAGAATCACCATAAACAAATAATGCTTTTTTGACTTGTGAAGCTTCTTGTTGAAATGCATCATAAACATCATCTAAATCTTTGAAGTAATCAGGATGATCAAATTCGATATTGGTCATTACACAGTAATCAGGTGAATACGCAATAAAGTGTCGTTGATATTCATCTGCTTCAAAAGCAAAGAAACGAGAGTCTTTAACCGCTTTCCCTGTACCGTCACCGATTAGGTAACTTGTCGGTTCGATTCCCCCTAAAACATGTGCCATAAGACCTGTGGTACTTGTTTTACCATGAGCACCTGCAATAGCAATACTTGTAAAGTTCTTAATTAATTCACCAACAAAGTCATGATATCTAACTACTTCCAGACCTAAATCATGTGCTTTTTTTACTTCGACATGATCGTCTGAAAAGGCGTTTCCTGCGATAATTGAAAGCCCTGGCTTAATATTATCTTCTGAAAAAGGTAGCATTTCAATTTGTCTGTCTTCTAGCCCTTTTTGTGTGAATGTATATTCTGTGATATCAGATCCTGATACTTGGTAGCCTAAATCATTCAAAATCAAAGCTAGTGCACTCATTCCTGAGCCCTTAATTCCAATAAAGTAATAATGATTTGTTTTGTTTAACATTTGCATAACTCCAGTCTATTTTCACCCATAATTATAGCATTAAATTTATTTAAGCGATAACTTTGATTACAAAAAAACGATGTGAATTAAATCACACCGTTTGCAAGTAGTTCATCGACTTCATTAGGTTTGAAAGCATCCCCAGCAACTGTCTTTTCAGGCATCACTAGAATTCCTCTAGCTGTTGGTGCATGTTCTAATCCTAATTCTTTTGCGGAACAAATCATACCACTACTATCAACACCACGAAGTTTACCAGGCCAAATTAATTGACCGTTTGGCATCATTGCACCAGGTAGTGCCACAACAACTTTTTGTCCTTGGGCAATGTTTGGGGCACCACATACGATTTGGTGTTTACCTAATTGACCAGCATCAATAGTTGTGATGTTCATATGGTCTGAATCAGGATGTGGTTCACATGTCTCAACGAATCCATAAACAATTTTAGGTTGATCATCAACTGTCAAATCAGCGTCAAAATGACTATCAGCTAATTTTTTGTTTAATTCATCAATGTTCTTTTTAGCTAAAAATACTTGACCATTTTGATTAGGATCAATATCAGTATAGCTTGAAACATTGAAGAAGTTGTAACCAATAACTTGGTTATCTTCATTAGTTAAGCGAACAACATCACCATTTTTTTCACTGTTTGTTGCACCCTTATCTGGTCCCAAAATCACAATTAATGTGTCAAAAAAACTACGTGCATTTAAACTTGAAATCAACATATCTCAACGCTCTCCTTAATTAACCTAAATTTGATAAGAAGTTAATAACTTCTTCTTTAGTTTTACGATTCTTGTTAACTAATCTACCAATTTCTTGTCCATCTCTAAATACAACAAAACTTGGAATTCCCATAATGTTTAGGTCTTGAACAACATCCATTGATTGATCACGATCAACTTCGTAAAAGCTCATTTTACTGAATTCTGCTTCAACAGCAGGTAGTTGTGGTTTTAGAAAACGACAATCACCACACCAGTCAGCACTGAACATTAAAACAACAGTATTTTTTTGTGAGGTTAATTTTTCAAATTCTTCGCGTGATAGCGCACTCATTTTTTCCATGATTGATAGTCCCTCTTCCTTATTAATTAAGCACTAAAATGTGCATATAAAGCATAAATTGGTTGACCTTTGGATGAGAATTTTTCTTCATACTCAGTCATAATATTCTCTTCAGCCATTTTACTGTCATGTAAGTTTACTGAAACAAAGTCAAAATGCATCCCATAATTATTAAAACTTTGAACTGAATAATTGTAAAGTGATTGGTTATCAGTTTTGAATTCAATACCATGATTAGGTTTTAAGATTGTTCTGTAAACATCTAAGAATGATTTGTAAGTTAATCTTCTCTTTTCATGTTTTGTTTTTGGCCAAGGATCTGAAAAGTTTAAAAATACTTTTGAAACTGAATCTTCTGCGAAGTAGTCAGTCAAAGCTTCACCATTACCTAATAGCAATTGTAAGTTAGGTAATTTTTCTTCAAGTTGTTTTCTTAAAATCATGCCGATAGCTGCTTCTTGTATTTCAATAGCGACAAAATTAACATCTGGATGTTTTTTTGCTTGGTTAATAATAAATTGCCCTTTTCCTGAACCAACTTCAATATAAAGTGGTGCATCAGGATTTTCAAAACGGCTACTCCAATCAATCAATCCAGCTTCTGGACGATCTAAAATATAATTTGGATTTTGCTCAATCATATTACGTGTCCATGGTTTTCGTCTTAATCTCATGATATTCTCCTATTTTTTAGCTTTTAATTTCAATGATAAATATCCATAAGTAAATATTATAACAAAAATATTTACGGATACAATCGCAATCCAGACATTCAACATGACACCATACTTAATTAAGATACCAATAGATAGAATAATTGATTCTACTAAAAGCGCTTGTGTTAGTAATTTTTTGAAGTCTTGGAATTTACGACTAGGGTCAAATGGCATGACAAAGTACATCAAATGACGATCATATTGATTATACAATGGTAACAATTGATAACCCGTTAAAAATATGATAAAAATCCCCATAACTAAAGTGAACCAAACATTATCTAAAATCACCATCAAAATCAAAGCAAATGCAGTCATTCTAACGAGTAAGTTTAAATACTCGGGGTTTCTGATTAATGTTCGTTTGAATAAGAAAAATTGAGGGGCTTGTTTCTTTGGATTTTTGGTAAACCAGTTCAACGTAAAATCTAAGTATTTACGACGCTTAATTTTAGCAGTTCGTTCTTTAACATCTGTAAATAAGCTGTAAAAAGCATAGATGAATTCCTGACGACGTGATTCAAGCAAAACAGCTTGTCGCCAATCAAAACTAGCGTGTGTTGTATCTAGGCTCAATCGACTTAACACAAGACCGACAACAGCGACTAATAGCACTAAAGGTGAAAATACATAAAATGACCCAATTAGTGCCAGTAATATCACTGGTTGAACCCACGTAATCATTTTCAAATAGTTTTGAGAGATTGCAAATTGTTTTTTAGCTTGTAGCTCAATGTTTAATACCTTTGCGACCATTAATCCTAAAACAATTGCTATATAACCTATCAATGAAAATGACATTTTGAAATAAACTAACGGCAACAAGACAACTGAAACCAGCAAAATAAAAAATAGCGGTAAAGCTAAACTATATTGCTTAGCGGGTTTAAAGTAATCCATCATTTCATCATCTTTGGCCCATAAAAATTGTTGGTCAGCTTCATCTAAGAACGTTGCCAATTTTCCAAAAAGGTAAGGAATGAATAGAATCACACTGATAATCAAGCCATAAAACCATTGATTGTTGGGCAAGCGTTTCATAATGTCAGCATACCAAAATAGTAGTCCACCCATTCCAATTATTAACGCCAATAAGAAATGATCATTGAAAACCAGTTGTAAGTAGCGGAACTGCTTAACCAAATTTTTCTTTAATCGTGTTTGATATAAAGCCTTCATAACCTAACCTCTCTTCGCTAGTTGAGAATAAAGGTCTTCAAGACGACCATCGCTTAATTGATACTGTGCCTTAATATCGGATAACGTTCCATTTGACACTACCTGACCATCGTTTAAAACAATAAATCGATCAATTGCATCACGCGCAGTTGATAAGATATGAGTGGTTAATAGGACCATCTTACCTTCGGCTTTCTTTTCAGCAATCAAGGCTAATAAATCTTCAACCGCTAATGGGTCTAGTCCCGTAAAGGGCTCATCAATAATGAAGAGTGATGCATTAGTCATAAAAGCTGTTACAATCATTACTTTTTGCTTCATCCCTTTTGAAAAATTAACGGGTAACCAATCTAATTTATTATCTAGTCTAAATATTTTTAGTAACTTTTCGGCCCTATCAAATGCTTCATCATAATCTAAGTCGTAAGAAAAGATAGTCATTTCTAAATGCTCTTTTAAAGTTAGTTCTGAATAAAGTACTGGTGTTTCAGGCATTATCGCAATCTGTTTTTTGAATTGCTTCGTATCTTGCGCCATTGTTTGTTCATTTAATGTAATAGTTCCTGAAATTGGTTTCAAAATACCTAATATATGTTTAATAGCTGTTGATTTACCAGCACCGTTTAACCCAATTAGGCCAACCACTTCACCTGGGTTAATTTCAAAGGAAACGTCTTTGATAACAGGTACGCGGGCATAACCACCGGTGACCTGATTTAATTTTAGTGACATAATATTCTCCTAATCTAAATGAAAAAATCTATATATTATGATAGCATGAAAATAAAAACAACGTAGAATTTAGAGGTAAATAATATGGAAAACAACTGCATTTTTTGTAAAATCATAAACAATGAGATCCCAAGTTACACTATTTTTGAAAATGATGACGTCAAAGCTTTCTTAGATATTTCACAAACAACACCCGGACACACACTTGTGATTCCTAAAAAACACCGCGAATCATTATTATCTTTTGATGAAGAAGATGCAAAAGATGTCTTTCAATATATTCCAGAAATTGCGCGTGCCATCAAAGCATCAAACCCTGACATCAAAGGTATTAACCTATTGAATAATAATGGTGAAGTTGCTTATCAATCCGTCTTCCACGCTCACATTCACTTGATTCCACGTTACAGTGAACAAGATGATTTTAGCATTCATTTTTCTGAAAACCAAAGCCACTATACACCGGAAAAATACGAAGAATTAGCTGAATCTATTAAAAAACAATTTTAATCAGTCTATTAAGGGAGAAAAATAATGAAAAACTTTTTATTAGGTGGTCTACTAGGTGCAGCAGCCGGTGTTCTACTAGCCAATACGAAAAACAAAAATACGGGTAACACTTTTGGTGAAGATTTTGCTGACGGTGTCAAAGAAACTGGCCAAGACTTTGATCATATCAATCAAGAACGCGAAAAAATTCAACAAAATCTAAACTATCTTCAAACTGAAGGTATGAAAACCATCGAAAAATTCGGCGATGATCTTAGCCAAGAAGTTGAAGAATTTAATTACTACGCTGAACCTCATATTGCCCGACTTCAACAAAAAGTACGAGACCTAGAGTCTAAACTAGAAAATGACAAATAATCAAATAAAGTTTGACAGATTTATGAATTTTTTTAAATTTGATATCATGTCAGTATAAATTATGCTATATTCTAACTGGCGCAACAAATTAAGTAAGGATGTGTAACGATATAATGAAAAGTTATATGAAAAAAATTGTAGCGGGAGCAGGAGTTGCAGCAATGTCACTAACACTTGTGGCTTGTTCTTCATCTTCTGACAAAACCGTAGCCAACTATTCAGGTGGTAAAATCACACAAGATGACTTTTACAACCAACTAAAAACTAGCCAAAGTGGTAAATCAACTTTAGCTAACATGATTATCCAAGGTGCTTTAGAAAACCAATATGGTTCAAAAGTATCTGAACAAAACGTTAACGATGAATATTCAAAATATGGTAGCCAATACGGCTCAAACTTCTCATTAATTTTACAATCTAATGGTTATACAGAAGCAACATTCAAGAAGAGCTTAAGAACTAACTTGTTAATTGAAGCTGCTATGAAAGACCTTAAACAAATTTCATCTGAAGATGAACAAAAAGCTTGGGAAAGTTACCAACCAAAAGTGACTGTACAACACATTTTAGTAAGTGACGAAAATACTGCTAAACAAATTATTGCTGACCTAAACAGTGGTAAAAACTTTGATGAGTTAGCAAAACAATACTCAACAGATACAGCAACTAAAGATAATGGTGGTAAATTGCCTGAATTTGATAATACAGATACTTCTTTAGATGCAACATTCAAAGAAGCTGCATTCAAATTACAAACTAACCAATACACAACTGAGCCTGTTAAGACTCAATACGGTTACCACATTATCAAAATGGCTAATAACCCTGGTAAAGGTGAACTAAAAGATCACAAATCAGATATCGATAACCAAATCTATGAATCATGGATGAAAGATACTTCAGTTATGCAAAACGTTATTTCAACAGTCTTAACAAAAGCTAACCCAAGTATTAAAGATAAAGATTTAAGTGATGCATTAGCTGCTTACATTCAATCAGCAAGTTCATCTACAGATCTTTCAAGTTCTGCAAGTGAAGGCTCACAAAGCCAAGCTACTGAATCTTCAACAGAACAACCGCAAAGTAGTGAAGTTTCTTCACAATCTTAATCAGATAAATAAAAAACTCCGGAAATTCCGGAGTTTTTTTATTTGCGATAATAAGGTTTATATAATTTTCTGTTTTCTAAGGCAAAAATACGACCTGTAAATTCACCTGGACTAATCTGTTTTAAAGATTCAGTCATCATATTCATTGACGCATCAAATTCATCAATTCGATGCAAGACTTCTGCTTCAATAATTTGAGGTCTCACCGGCGAACCGTATTCTTTCAATCCATGGTGTGACAATACTAAATGTCTAAGCAATAAAAATGACTCTGCTTCTTCATTAATTTCAAGTGTTTGTGCTGCTTTTACGACTTCTTCATCAATTAAAGCAATATGACCAATCAAATTACCTTCCAAGGTATAGTCTGTTGAAACCGGACCTGATAACTCAATTGTCTTAGCTAAGTCATGCAAGATAATACCTGAATACAACAACTCTTTATTAATCCCTTCATAGATGCTTAACACATTATGCGCTAAATCAAGCATGGACACTGTATGAAAAGCTAGTCCTCCTGCAAATGCGTGATGATTAGTTTTAGCAGCAGGATAGTCAAAGAATTCTTTGTGATATTTATCGACTAAATAATTAACAATTGCATGCCATACTGGATGTGTAATTTCATTTTGATAGTAACTCATTTTATCTAATAAGCTATCTGAAGAAACAGGTGCTTGTTTAACAAATTGTGAAACTTCATACCCTTCTTCTTTCATGACTGGTCGCAAACTGTAAATTCTAATTTGTGGGTTGTTTTGGTAAGTTTCACGTCTACCATTCACCTCGACGATTTCACCCGCCTGGTACAAATTCACATCTTCATTTGAAGCATCCCAGTATTTACCACTAATCTCACCGGAACTATCTTCAAAGACGATGGCTAAAAATTGCTTGCCATTCTTTGCGACACGAACATCTACCTGCTTAAGCAGTACGATGGTGTCCATTTCTTCTCCATTTTGGTATTCCATTAATTTTTTTGTAAACAACCGCTTCTTCTCCTTTAATTAAGTTCAATAATAGTTTGATTCTCAAATAATGCTTTAATTTCTTTTCTTGCTGTAAAAATAAATACTTGGTTGTATTTCGTTATCTCGTTCAATAACTGCTGTATCATTTCGATTCTTTGATCATCAAAGTTAACAAAAGCATCATCAATGATGATAGGTAAACTAATCATATCACTAATTTGTTCAATAAAGGCAAACTTCAATGCAAAATATAACTGTTCAGCTGTTCCTCGAGATAATTCACTTACAGCAAATTTTTGATTATCTTTAGTGATAACCTGAATACTATTTTTAGTGAATTTTATACGATGGTAATGCCCAACAGTCAAAATTTCAAAATACTTTTGACTGCGTTCAATCATATTAGGAAATCGATTAGCACTTGCAACATCGAGCATTTTCATAATAACTTCTGCTGTTAAATCCTGTGTGAGCCACTCTTTAATTAACTGATCAATCTTTTCTTTTTGTAACGCGATTTGCTGTTTCAAATCAAAAATGCCCTGATCATTAGCTAATAAATCTTGTTTGGCTGTTAAGGTCGCAATCGTTTTTTGAACTGTAATTTGTTGTTGCTTAAGTTCTTCGTAGTGTTGCTCTTTTGAGTCAAATGTTTGATCTTGACGCTGTTTATTTTCTTTATAGTGCTGAACATCATCCCATAACGGCCCAATTTCTTTTTTGATTGCATTCAAGCGAACATTATCTTCTTGGGCTTGAATATGACTTTGGTAAGCTTTTTCAAAGTCTTCAATAGACTCAAACTGGTTTTGTACCAGAATTTGGTTTAGTTCTGCTTGAACAGATTGATGTTGATTTTGTAATAACTCCAGATTGTTTAATTTTAATTCTCGAGCATTTTCTTGTTGTTTCAAATCAGATTGTTGCTGTTGTAATTGCGTAATAGTTGCTCTAAGTGACTCAAACTGTAAAATATCAGGCTCTAACCCAAGTTCTGTCATAAACGCTGTAATCTGACGACTTTGAGTTAGCATTTCTTGCTTATCTTGTTCAATTTGAGCGGTTAGGCGTTTAAAGTAAGTTCGTTTTTCAAATGCCTCTTTTAGCCCATTAATTGTTGAAGAGTCGCTAAATTGGTACTCATTAAGGTAATCATTAAATACTTTTTGCTGAGCTTGTACTTTTTTCTCTTGAGCACCACGGCCGTTATTTTTAAAATGAACAATTATAAAAATAGTCGCAATGACTGCCAAAATAAAAGCTGCTCCAGGATTAATAAACAATCCTACAATCGTAGCAAAGTAACCCAAAATCCCAATAATTAGGCTCGTTTGACTCGTTTGCTTGATATCAGGTTTATTTTCAAAAGCGGCAAGTTTTTGCTGTGCTTGTTGCACCTGATCATCTGCTAATTGAGCCACTGTTTTAATTTGTGGCGTGTAATCAATGATTGAATCTAAATCATTTTCTTTTTGATTAACAGATCCTTCTAATCGTTTAAATTCTTGATAATGATAATGAATATCAGGCCATTGATTTAAATAAGTTTGACTATCATCATGACCGTCAGCCTTGGTCAATTCTAAATCTTGCTTGGCTTGATTAATTTGTGAATTTAACTGATTCAATGTTAATTTTAGCTCTTGAACTTTTTGATAGTCCGCATTTTTGAAGCCTTTTTGACTAATATCAACACGTTGTTCCAGCTTATGATAATCTTCAAGCAATGAGAATTTCTCTTTGATTTGTTTTTGGTGAGACAACGTATCAACTAATTGATCAGACTGTTGCTGTAGCTCATTTAATCTTGCTTGATTTTCTTCAAGTTGTCCTTGATAGAGCTGATAAGTTTTGAATTCTGCGTTTTTTTCTTGTAATGTCTCAGTCAGTTCATGATACTTTGCCATTTCTTGATTAAGCGGTTGCTTTCGCCCTCTTGGTCGATAAATATCTGCTGCGTCTTTAGCTTTTTCTCGACTTAATTGCAACCACTGTTTGCTG
The DNA here is from genome assembly GCF_053667655.1 of Holzapfeliella sp. JNUCC 80. NCBI lineage: Bacteria > Bacillati > Bacillota > Bacilli > Lactobacillales > Lactobacillaceae > Holzapfeliella > Holzapfeliella sp. JNUCC 80. The sequence continues at coordinate 807,525 of NZ_CM132205.1, forward strand.
TTAGTCACACCCAAGTAGTAAATTTGCTGCATAAGTTCTTCTTCACTCACACCATAGATATTTTGCAGCGTATCTTGATTAAAAACAAAATTTTGCTGATAAAATAGTTCGTTGATGTCTTTAACCTGACTAAAGAATGTATGGGCTGGCACTTCTTGACCATCTTTAAAAACAGAAAAATCACCTTCTGTTTTTTTATTAAGATAACGCGTCAGCACATATTGGCTCTTTCCATCTGAAAAAGTGATTTCTCCTCCAAAAAGACTCGGCATGGGCGAGGGATGGTATTGCTTTTTCTTAGTGGTCTTATTAGGAAAGCCAAACATAATTTGACCTACAAAAGCTGCTAATGTACTTTTACCGGCTTCATTTTCGCCATAAAAAACCGTTTGATTAGTTGTAAAATCAAAAACCTTATCCGAAAATTTTCCGAAATTTTTGATCTTAATTTGTTCAATTCTCACGTTCTTCACCCCTTGTCACAGCTTCATTCAATTCAAGCTGTACCAATTGTTGTAATTGCTCAACCAAATCATCTGGTTGATTCAATAACTGTTCAACTGGTAAATATTTCTTTAGCAGTGGTCGTAATTTGTCCGAAACCACTGCTTGATTTAATAGACTTGATGTTGCTTCTTCAAAATAAGCCTCATCAATCGCCGTCATTTTTATTTTGTGATTAACTTCAAGTTCAACATCATACAATACGACACCGTAATCTGTTTTTTGAGATAGCTCATCTAAAAAGCTAGTTTGATTCAATACTTCTTTGGCATTAAGTGACAGAAATTGACTATTTTGAATAACTAATTTAACCATGTTCATTTGCTGTGCGTCAATTTTTGCAATAGCTTGTTCAATTTTTGTTTGTAGCGCTTGAATTCCAACTTCTTCTGATAGATTCACTACTAATTTATTGAAAATAATCTGGCTAGTTTCAATAAATGTTAATTCAGTTTCAAAACTTTGGTCATCCACCGTTACTAAATAACAACCTTTTTGGCCAGGCTCATTAATGTGACGGCCTTGCAAGTTCCCACTATAAACAACCCACGGATTTTGACTCAAAATTTCTCTCTTATGAATGTGACCTAAAGCATAATAATGGTAATTCTTCTGGATTAAATCTGTCATTTCAAATGGCGCATAATTATCCTGACTAGCATCAAACGTTGCTAATGCACCATGTATCATTCCGATTGTATAATGTCGAGGCACCACTTCTGGAAACTCATGTACGATGTTTTGCGTAATATGGTTTTGTGCGTAGCTGAATCCAACAACGTCTACAACTACGCCACTTTTAGTTGTTATATTTTTTGTTTGCATCCCTGATTTGAACACCACAACATTATCTGAATAATCAAAAGCATAGTTTTCAGCTTGATAATAATCATGATTCCCAAAAGTTAAGAAAACAGTGATACCCACTTGATTTAATCGTTCAAACTGCTCTGCCACAAATTTTTGTGCATGCAATGACGGACTCGGACCGTCAAATGTATCGCCTACTACTAAAACAAAGTCTACTTTGTTCTCAATAGCTTGATCAATAGCTGTTTCAAAAGCTAGGTAAGTTGAATCATAAACTGATTGCCATAATTTTTTTGGTAAATAGGACAAGCCTTTAAACGGACTATCTAAGTGCGCATCTGCAATATGTAAAAATTTCATTTTTACCCCCCTTTTTCGGATAAAAAAAAAACGGAACGTATTATTCCGTTTTTTCAATATTTCTAATTATTTAAATCGTGGTAAAGTTCATCCATTGATTTTGAAACAGCACTGTTAATATCTTGGAATAATTGTTGCATGCTTTGTTCTTTACTCATTAAGTCAACGATTTCTGGTGTTTTTTCCATTTGTTGACCTAATTCGTTTGCTTTAGCCATGTCTTCTTGTGTCAATTCTTGACCTGACATTTGCTTAGCTTGTAAATCTTTTTGGATGCTGTTCACATCTTTAAATAATTTAAACGCTTCTTCATTTTGTGATAATGTTTCGTATGAAGCTTGTAAATCTTTGTATTCTGAAGTTTCTTTTAGCTCTGCTGCTAATTGATTAATTGTGTCGTAAATGTTCACTATTAAGTCTCCTATTTTCTAATATTAATTAAGGCATTACCTTATCTCTGATACCATTGTACCATTGACCCAATGTTTGACCAACACCATCGAAAACATTTTGGACACTTTTTGTTAAATCATCGACCCAACTTGTTGAATTGCCTTGTACATCTTGCTCAGAAACCAATTGTTGAGCGTTTTTTTCACTAAATGAGGTTCTATCTGTATATGGTAAAACACTTTGAGATAGTTGTTTAAATAAATAAGATATCTGGGTCTCACTGGTTCCACTTAAATAATGCGTATCGTCAGGCCTATCAAAACCAATCCAGCTCACTAGAACAATATCAGGTGTATAACCAATAATCCATTGATCATTAGCTCTTGTTGTCCCATCACTCAATTTAACTTCTGTTGTCCCTGTTTTTCCAGCCATGCGATAACCAGAAGGTTTAGCTGACTTACCTGTTCCATTATCAAATACGTTCAATAATAGGCTCGTCATTTGTTTTGAAATCTCAGGTGTCATAATCTGATGAGTTGTTAGCTGCGTATTATCAATTAAAACTTTATCGTCATTGCCAACTACTTTTTTGACCGCATGAACTTGATCAGGTAGCTGACCTTCATTTGCAAAAGCACTGTAAGCTCTCGCCATATCTAATAATGAGACACCTGACTGCAATCCACCTAGCGCCAACGCTAAGTTCTGATCTGCAGTATCTAAATTAATCCCAAAATTTTTAACAGACTGAATCCCTTGGTTTAAGCCAATTTGATTCAGCAACCACACTGCTGGTGCATTTTTACTTTGCGCCAGTGCTTGATATAGCGGCACTTCTTCTGAATATTGGTTATCAACATTTTTAGGGGTGTAGTTATCTGAACCATAAGATTGTAATTTATCTTGTAGCTTAGAATCAATTTGATAGCCATTTTGTAGAGCAGGTGTATAAACTGCCAATGGCTTCATTGTCGAACCCGGCTGGCGCTTCATCTGGATTGCACGGTTAAAATCACTCTTACCACGACTTCCTACAACACCTAAAACAGCGCCGGTCTTAGGATCCATCGCAAGTCCTGCACCTTCTACTTTTTGATTGTCAGCAGCATTATTGGGGAATAGACTATCATTTTTATAAGTTTTTTTCATGTTACTTTGAACATTATAATCAAGATACGTATAAATACTTAAATTGCGTGTTGCAATGTCATTATAGTCCCAATTATTTTGGGTTTTAAGCTCTTGAAGTACTGCTTGGTTATAATCTGAAAAAGCACTTTGATAAGCTTGATAGCGGTCTGTTACAACCATTGCTTTATTTTGGAAGTTTTGAAGCTGATCAGCTGAAATAACGTTATTTTTTGCCATTAATTCTAAAACAAGGTTACGACGATTAATCGCGTTTTCTTTTGAATCAATGGGATTATAGTAATTTGGTCCTTTTAGCATCCCCGCAATTGTCGCAGCTTCAGCAACTGTTAAGTCACTAGCGTTTTTTCCAAAATATTTCAAGGAAGCATCTTGAACGCCATAAACACCATTACCAAAGTAAGAGGTGTTCAAATACATCTCTAGAATCTGATCTTTAGAGTAATCCTTTTCTAGCTGGACTGCATAAAAGAACTCTTTTATTTTCCGCCAGAAAGTTTGATCTTGTGTTAAAAAACTATTCTTGGCTAATTGCTGTGTTACAGTCGAACCACCTTGTGTCACCATACCTTTAGTGACTAGGCTCAGTCCAGCTCTTGCCATCGAAGTTAAACTAAATCCGCGATGACTATAAAAGTTCTTATCTTCTGTTGAAATAACAGCATCCTTTAAGTAAGGTGAAATTTTATCTATTTTAGTATAATCACCACGATTGTATGATATTTCGCCAATTTTATTATTACTTTGATCATAGATTGTTGTCACTGACTTCAAAGAATCTCCCAATTGGCCAACTGGTGTCAGTTTAACTAATGCTGTACAATAAAAAGAAATCATCAGTGTGATAGTCAATCCTGCTAAGATAAACCACCGCACGAATTGAAAACGGTGATTAGCTCTTTTTAAACGACTCAGACCTGATTTAATCAAGTCTAATAGTCTGATGGCATAACTTTCCATGACATCCTCCTATCTTTTCCTCGATATTTTAGCACAAAATTACCACAATTCTTGTTTTTTTAACGAAAGGTATAAAAAATTTAAAGATGTCTTTACCAAATAAACGTACACTAATTTTACCGCAATCCTTTACACCCTGCACAATTCGAGAACTTCTAACGCAATTGTATATTCCTAAAAAATGGCAACATTTTTTACGAATTGAAAAAGCGGTCACCGTCAACGGTAGCTACAAACCTATTAATTCTACCGTATCTCATGGTGATACAATCAGTTTAGAATTCACACAAGTTGAAAGCGCTCAAACTTACCTGCCTAGTCAAAATTTGCCTGATATTGTTTACGAGAATGCCGATATTATTATTATTAATAAACCAGCTGGACAAAAAACTCACCCTAACCGTCCTGATGAGAATAACACCGCAATGAATGATGTTGAATACTATCTTAATCAAACTAACGAGCATGTTTATATGATTCATCGTTTAGATATGTGGACAAGCGGCCTTTTGCTACTAGCTAAGAATCCGGTTGTTGTCCCTGTCTTAAATCGTCAGTTGGCTTTAAAAATAATGAAGCGCTTTTATTTAGCAACCGTCAGAAAGTCTCATTCTATTGTAGATAAAGGTACTATTTCAGATCCGATTGGACTAGATGAATCAGATAAGAGAAAAAGAAAAGTTAGGTCCGATGGACTCCCTTCTGTTACCCACTTTTCAGTTATTAGTCAAACAAGTTCACTTGCAAAACTTAAACTAGATTTAGAAACTGGTCGTACTCATCAAATTCGTGTCCACCTTAGTCACCACGACATGCCTATTATTAATGATCCGCTTTATGATTCACTAGCCGATCCTACTGAAGTCATGGCTTTAGAAGCTTTTCAGATTGAATTGATTCAACCATTTTCATTTGAAAAACTAACTGTTAATTTATCGGATTAAAAAAGCAGCCCTTAACGGGCTGCTTTTTAATTGAGTTTCAGAAATCCTTCTTTTAACTTTTTAGCTTCCTCTTCGTCTGCACAATAACAAACAATTGTATCGTAACCAGCTAGACTAGCCACAAGTTCTGGATAGCCATGATTATCAATCAAAGCACTCAAAACGTTAGCAGAGTTAGGATTACATTTAACAATAACTGTAAATTGAATCTGCAAAACATCTTGTACGTTATTAGTAAAAACTTCTTTCAACTGTGTTAAGTCATCAATTTCTTGCGTTCCTGAGACAACATAAGACATTTGACTATCATCTTGAATTAGTTTAATAATCCCTAATTCTTTCATATCACGTGATAAAGTTGCTTGGGTAATTGTAATCCCTTTATCATTTAAGTGATCCATTAGTTCGGATTGCGTTTGAATATGATGACTTTTAAGTATCTTCAGCAATTCATCTTGTCTTCGTTTCTTTTGTTTCATTTTTTACATTTCCTTTGGAGCGTTGACACCTAGTAAACGTAGCGATTCTGTTAAAACAACACTAGTTGCTTCAACTAAGGCTAGCCTTGCATTTAGGTGCTCATCCTCATCTAAAATACGTTGGTTGGCATAATATTTGTTAAACAATTGTGCTAAATTAATCGCATATTTAGCAATAATTGATGGTTCATATTTTTCAGCTGCACGTTGAACAATTTCATTGAATTTCAATAATTCTTTGGCAACTTCAAATGAATAATCGTCAGTTAATTCGAGTTGAGAAGGTGTTGCGTCAACAGTATGGTTGGCTTTTCTTAAAATACTTTGTGCACGTGCATTTGTATATTGTACATATGGACCAGTATCTCCTTCAAAACGAACGACTTCTTCTAAATTAAAGTCAAAGTTATCTAAACGATCATTTCTTAAATCGTGGAAAATAACTGCCCCTACCCCAACTTCGTGAGCAACTTGCTCTTTGTTAGGCAGGTTAGGATTCTTTTCATCGATTTGTGCTTTAGCTAATCTTACAGCATCGGCTAAAACTTCTTCAAGTAAAATAATGTTACCTTTACGAGTTGACAGTTTTTTACCGCCTGATGTGATTAAACCAAATGGAACATGGCGGATATCGTCAGACCAATCGTACCCCATTTTACCTAAAACTGCTTTCAACTGTCTAAAGTGTTCACTTTGTTCGTTTCCAACAACATAAAGTGATTCAGCAAAGTCATAAGTATTTTTACGATAAATAGCCGCAGCTAAATCACGTGTCATGTAAAGTGTAGCACCATCTGATTTTTGGATTAGTGCTGGTGATAAGTCTAAATCGTCAAGATCAACAATTTGAGCACCTTGAGATTCTTGAAGTAGGTCTTTTTCTTTTAATTCCTCTACAACAGCATCCATCTTGTCATTATAGAAAGCTTCACCATTGTAAGAATCAAAAGTTACCCCTAAGATATCATAAACACGTTGGAATTCTTTTAGTGATTCTTCTCTAAACCAGCGCCATAATTTTAAAGCTTCTTCGTCATTATCTTCTAGCTTTTTGAACCATAGACGTGCTTCATCATCTAATTCTGGATGTTTTTCTGCTTCTTCGTGGAACTCAACATAGTATTTCAACAAGTTATTAATAGGGTCTTGTCTGACTTCGTCTTCATTACCCCATTTTTTATAAGCCACAATTAATTTACCAAATTGTGTTCCCCAATCACCTAAGTGATTAATTTTGATTGGGTCAAAACCAACTTTATCTAAAATCAACGAAATTGAGTTACCAATAACTGTTGATCTCAAATGTCCCATAGACATTGGTTTTGCAATATTAGGTGAAGACATATCAATTGTGACATTACCTTTAGATTCACTTTGACTTGCATATTGGTCGCCTTTTGCCAAAATTGTAGAAACAACGGCAGATGTTAGTTCATCATGTTTGATGAAGAAGTTTACATATGGGCCGACAGCTTCAATCTTGGCAAAGTCATCACCTTGTAAGTCTTTTGCTAAGTCTAAGGCAATTTGTTGAGGGGCTCTTTTTTCAATTTTAGCTAAACTGAAAGCTGGAAAAGCATAATCACCTAAATGAGAATACTTAGGTCTTTCGATTAGTTTTTCAATTGTTTGACCATCTAATTTGTCTTGCAAAACAGTTTGCAAGCTTTTAACAACACGTTCTTTGAAATTCATACTTTTATATTCCTCCTATAAATAAAAAAACTCTTCCACAACGACTGTTGTGAAAGAGACGAGAAAATTCCCGTGGTACCACTCTAATTGATGCTTTAGCATCCACTTTACATACTTGATTTAGTTTGCTCTAAAGTGCGACAGGATCAATTATTTGTTATCTCTCACCAACATAACTCGCTTTATAAATAAAATTTAATCCGTATTCTTTAGTAATTCCAATTACAAAATTTTACACGAATTTTTTTTGGTTTTCAAGTTTTTTATTATCTAATCATTATTTCCTAGGAGTTGAAGAATGGATAGATAAATATTGATAAAGTCCATATATAGCGTTAGGGCAAACAACGAACTCACACCTTCGATATCGCTGTGTGAAATTCTTTCATAGCGTCTTACTAGTTGATTAGTATCAAAAATAGTATAAAGACTGAACAAAACAAGTATTGCGATGTTAATCATCAAGCTCACAACTGTTGTGCCTATGAATAGGCTAAATAATGATAACACTATCACACCAATTAATGTAATGAATAATCCTTTTTGCCAGCTAATTAAATCTTTTTCAGTTGTTAATCCAAAACGAGCTAGTGCTAAGAATAAGCCACTTGTAACTAAGAATGATGCGCCTATTGTTCCTAATGAAAAATAAGAAAAAATATACGATAGAAATAGCCCATTTAATCCGGCTAATCCATAAAATAATTTTGTACCGCGCTTATCTTGACGATTTTGGATTGATCTTTGAACTTGCGAGATTAACGCAAACATCAAAACCATTACAATAATCGCACCTGTTAATGAACGTGAAAATTTAGCAAAAATACCAGCAAAAGCGTAATTACCAACAAAAGCTGTAATCGCTGTAATCAAAACGGCTAATGCTACTTTTTGAAAAGTCTTATTAAGTAACTGTCTCGTGTTGTTTGGCTTTGTTTGTTCATGAGTAATAATGTGATCCATATAGAGTCCCTCCATGTTAATTTATTGTGTCTTTAATTGTATCAGACTTTGATTTTATTAGCATTCAATCTTAAGACTCTCTTAAGAACTACCAGGTTAAATCTGATTTTTAATTTAAGTGTATCTTTAGTAGAATAGAAGTAATTACAAAGTTAGAGGAGTTCTTTTGATGGAAGAAATAACAATTGATAGTTTAACTCAAACAATCAAAAAAAGGGAAACTCATAGTCATAAAGGCAGTTATGGACGATTGCTACTTATCGGGGGAAATTATAATTATGGTGGTGCTATTACAATGGCTGCCAAGGCAGCTGTTTATGCAGGTGCTGGACTTGTTAGTGTAGCCACACACTCTATCAATTTGCCTGCTCTACACGCTAACGTTCCAGAGGCAATGTTTGTTGATTGGCGTGATCAAAAAACGTTAGTACAACTGATTAGACAAGTTGATGTTGTTGTTTTGGGTCCAGGACTAGGACAAGATGACTACGCTAAAAAGCTAATGATGCTCGTCAAAGAAACAATTTCAAGCAATCAAACTATTGTTTTAGATGCTGATGCGCTAAACAATATTGCCCAAAACACAGCCTTAACTCCTAGAAACGCTAAAAAAATCATCATGACTCCTCATCAAGTTGAATGGCAACGCTTAACAGGACTCAAAGTTGAGTTTCAAGATGAAAAAGCTAACCAAACTTACCTACAATATATTGCTAAAAATCTTACTGTTGTCTTAAAGTCCGAAAAAACAGCCGTATTTGAAAGTGAACATGAGCCTCATTTCATCGATATTGGAACCCCTGCTATGGCAACTGGTGGTATGGGCGATACGTTAGCTGGCATTATTGCCGCATTTGTTGGCCAATTTGGCGAAGCAGCCGATACAATCTATGCGGCAGTCTATCTGCACAGCTTTATTGCGAATCATTTGAGCAAATCAAATTATGTTGTCCTACCTTCAAAGCTTATTGATGAAATCCCACATTTTATGAGTCGTTACAGTCAAAAATAAAAAAGAGCTACTAAAAGTAGCTCTTTTTTATTGCTCAATATCTAAAATTGTGTCAAATACTTTTTGCGGTAATTCTATATGATCTTGTGTAGCCTTTCGCTTATTAAGATTTTGACGTCTAAGTAAAGACTGTTTTTTTGAAATACTAGATTGCTGCCCTGTTGCTGCATTTTTTCGCAAAGGCGGAACGTCAATTCTGGCCACTACTTTACCCTCAACGTAGCCTTGTACAGGCATTGGATAAAGTCGGCGCGGAATTGTATATTTTAATTTATGGACAATGTCTTGCGCCATTTGATAGCTATTTGACCGATGCGTGACAAAAGTTAATGAGTCAACATTGGTATAGTTCACATCAATCGTCAACTTGACTACATCGGACTCACGCTTATCTGCCAGCACAGTATCAAATGTTGCATAACCTTGTGTGACTGTTTTTAATTTGCCGAAAAAATTAAAGGCTATTTCAGCAATTGGAAATTCATAATGAAGTGTTACCAACTGCTGGCTATTATCTAAACTAACCAATAATCCTCGATAATGATTACTTAAATCAATCACCTTATTCATGTAAACTTGTGGAATTGTAATTTGTGCTTTTTCAAATGGTTCCTTAACGGACTTTACCTCTGAAAAATCTGGAAATTTAGCTGGATTAGTCACATTTTGAATAGAGCCGTCCTTCAGCTGTACTTCATAATTAACATTAGGGGCTGTTGTAATAACCGAAATATTAAAGTCTTGAACTAGCCTTTCTCTAATAATCTGCAAATGAAATAGTCCTAAAAAACCACAGTGAAATCCTGCACCTAAAGCTTCAGATACAATCTCTGTATATTGCAGTGATGAATCTGTTAGTATAATCTTTTCCATCGCAAGCTTTAGTTCTTGGTAATCAGAATTGTTTGGATAAATCCCTGCAAAAACAACGGGTGTAATCGGTTGATATCCTGGAATTGGCGTTTGAGTTTTGCGTTTGGTAGCCGTTATTGTATCTCCCACACGTAAACCTTGCGGGTCTTTGATGCCGGTCGCAATATAACCTATTTCACCAGCATTTAAAGTCTTAACCTTCTTTAATTCAGGAACAAATGTCCCTACTTCTTTAGCTTGAAAAGCAGTATTTTGCGCCATCAAAGTTAAGGATTCTTGGGCAGATACTTGTCCATTAAACAAGCGAACATGAGCTATGATACCCTGATACATATCGTACTGAGAATCAAATACTAAAGCCTTCAGTGGTTGATTATCTCCTTCACTAACAGGCGCAGGTAGCTGTGTCACAATAGCTTCAAGCAAGTCGGTAATATTCAAACCACTTTTAGCTGAAATTTTTAAGATTGTTTTTTCAAGTAAAGAGTCATCCAATTCATAAATTTGATTTTCACACCGGTCAATTTGGGCATTGTCACTATCAATTTTATTGATAACAGGTATTACCGGCAGGTTTTGACTTTTGGCAATTTGGTAGTTAGCAATCGTCTGCGCCTTAACCCCTTCTGTGGCATCAACTAATAATATGACACCATCACTTGCAGATAAACTTTTCGAAACTTCGTACGTAAAGTCGACATGTCCAGGTGTATCAATTAAATTTAGTTGATAATCATGGCCATCCTTAGCATGGTATAAATTACGTACGGTTTTTGATTTCACTGTCACACCGTGAGCTTTTTCAACTGCCATATCATCCAATAGCTGTGCTTCGTCATGTCGAAAATCAAATGTATCTGTCAATTTCATAATTTGATCGGATAATGTCGATTTACCGTGATCAATATGTGCAATAATCGCAAAGTTTCTAATATATTTTCTATCCAATTCTATACTCCTAACTAATTTAAAACTGAGTCTAAATAAGCTGCAAAGGTTTCAATTGAATCATGATATATATTAACTTTGAAATCTGCAAAACTTTTGGTTAGAGGTTCTGTTTGAAAATAATCTAAGTCAGACAAATTAATTAGCCCACTAATAATACTGCTTTGAATAATAAATAGTTTATTAGCTTGATTTAAGCTAATATCAGGGACTATTTGCTGAACGAGTTGTGCTAGTTCTTCATGAATCTCATATAGTTTTTTACGTTCAAAAATTGTTTGTTCACGTGAAGCTTTATTCTCAAGTACGGGGCCTCTAAGTGAGTTTAATTTGATTAAAGTTAAATGATTATCAATCAAATCTTGAGTTGATTCAATCAAAAACGCTTTCAACTGATCTTTGTTTTTTGGGTTTTGCTGTTTAATTTTGATGATTAACTGATTAAAAAAATCTTGATACCCTACTAGAAGCAAGTGCATAAATATATTTTCTTTAGTTTTATAGTAATTAAATAAACTCCCTTTTGAAATACCTGCTTTTTGTGCAATTTCATTCATCGAAATATCAGCAAAGTCTCTCGTTTTAAAAAGTTCTAGTGTCACAGATGAGATAGCTTGTGCTTTCAATTCTTTTTTTCGCGTTACTTTTTGTGTCATCTAATCACCTCTTTCACAATTATTGACCATCGGTCATTTTTTGTCAATGACCGATTTTTTTATCTAATCAAAAAGGCGAGGACCCGTTGAGATCCTCGCCTTTTTATTTTATTTTGTTTTAAGCATTATGAGTTCTTCATCAGTTAAATCACGATACTCGCCCGGTTTTAAATTCTCATCTAATTGAAGCTGCCCAATTTGTAACCGATGCAACTGAAGTACTGGCTTTTTCACTTGTTCAAACATTCGTTTAACTTGATGATATTTACCTTCATGAATAGTTACTTCAATTACAGATTGACTTTGTGGCAACAATTCAACTGTTTTAACTTTCGCAGGTTGTGCTGTAAAGTCTTTAAATCGCATCCCTTGACCAAATAGTTCCTTATCGGATTCAGTTAGTTGACCATCAATCTTAGCTTGATAAATTTTAGGTACTTTTTTGTTAGGATGAATAATTTCATGGACGAACTGCCCATCATCAGTCACAACTAACAATCCGGTCGTATCTTTATCCAATCGACCTGCTGCTACCAACTTTTCAACATGAACTTCATCTTGAAAATAATGTAAAAAAGTTCGATGCTTAGCATCTTGTGTAGCCGTAATCACTCCCGCTGGCTTATTAAACATAAAATAGCGGTCTGCTAGAGCTGAGACAACTTGATTATCGACTTTAACTTGATCAGTCTCTGTTAACTTTTGGTTGGGTGACTTTACCACCTCATCGTTAACTTTAACTTGCTTTTGCTTAATTAATTTTTTTACTTCTGCTCTGGTACCAATACCACTATTGGCCAAAAATCGATCTAAACGTATCATGATATCTTCAATCTTCTCCTAATACCTTCTACTTTTGAACCGATAATACGGTCAGCTAATCTTGTTTTAAGTACTAAGTAACCGTAAATAACAGCCCCCACAATAACACTGACTGCAAAGACCAACAAGTAGCCTAATTTGCCATCTGGACGCATTAGCCAAATCAACCCAGACTCAACAAGTTTTGTAGGAATAAACATGAGTACTGAAAACAGAACAATCCCTGCAAAACGTCGCTTAGTTCTTTCACCACTATAACGAAATCTGACTTTTAAGTGATGTAGCATTAACCATGATGTTATGCTCATTCCTATTCCCGTTGCAACTAAAGGGCCATAAATTTTGAATAATGCAATTAATGGATACTGTAAGACTAACTTAATTACAATTCCAACTATTAAATACAAAATAGCTAACCTATTTCTTGAAAGTCCCTGTAAAATTGCAGCTAAAATAGTAAATAATCCTAAAGCAATAGCTACAAAAGATGACAGGTACAACACACTAATACCTAAAGCATCGTAGTTATAGAAGACACTATATAAAGAAGTTGCTACTGCAGCCATTCCAAAGCTACTTGGAATCATAACGAATAAAAATAATTCTAACGTGTCACCAATATGTGCTGTGATTTCTGGAAAGTTTTTTCTAGCATGAGCACCCGATAATAATGGAATCGCAGTCACAGCCATAGCAGTAGCCAATGAAATTGTAATCATAATTAGCTTGTTGGCATTTAACCCGAATAAGGCATACCAACTATCTAATTGATCAGTTGAAACTTTCACAAAAGTCCCCATAAATTGATTGAATGTGTATTGATCAATTAGTTGGAATAACGTGATTCCTGAGTCAATAATAATAAAGGGAATCGATTGTCGAACAATTTCTTTGAATAACTTCCCAGTAGAGACACTGATTGCATTATCACTATTGAGTACAAGGTAATCCATTTGTGATTTCTTTTTGTAGTAGTAGAAAATTAACAATGCTAGTCCTGCTAAGGCACCTACAGCTGCCGCAAAAGTTGAATGCGTAACTGCTAACACATAATCGCCACTACTATGTAATTTCATAATAATGTACGTTGCACCCAACATATAAATCACGCGGAATAGCTGCTCTACAAACTGAGACAGTGCCGCTGGCGCCATATCATTGTACCCTTGGAAATACCCACGGATTAAGCTCATAACTGGGATTAGCAATAACGCAGCAGATAAGCTTTGCATAACCTGAATTTGACGCGGATCATCTCCTGCTAATAATGGCGAAAAATAATACATCGCAATAGTTGAGATAACTCCCAACCCAAGCATCAACATGATGCCTCGATGAAATAACTTTCGCCCAACACCATACTCATTTAAAGCATTATAATGAGCAACTTGTTTGGCAATAGCTCCTGGTATTCCAGCAGTTGAAATAATGATGAATAAGCTATAAATATTATAACTTCTTGCCGTCAGTGCATTGGCGATATTGCCATGACTACCCATCCAGGCAAACCAAGGAATAATATAAAGTGCTCCTAAAATACGTGAAAAGATAGAGCCCATCGTCATCCAAGCAGACCCTTTTAAAAGTGTGTTCTTTGACGTGGTTTGATTTTGATTATTTTCTTGCATATTGATTCCTTACTTAGATATTTTGATATATCTCTATAATATCAAAAAGCACTTTATAAAAAGTGCTTTTTGCGTAATTTATATAAAATTTTAAATCACAATATTCACAATCTTTTGTGGAACCACAATAACTTTGCGAATTTCCTTTGAACCAATTTGAGCTTGAATAGCTTCATCAGCAAGTGCTTGTTTTTCTACTTCTTCTTTTGAAGCTTCAACTGATACTTGCATCTTGCTCTTTAGTTTACCATTAATTTGAATAATCATTTCAACTGTATCTTCTACTAGTTTAGATTCATCAAATGTTGGCCATGGTTCATAGCTAATACTATCATTATGGCCAAGTACTTGCCAGATTTCTTCCATCATGTGTGGTGCAAGTGGTGCCAGTAATTTAACGAACCCTTCAGTCATTTCGCGGTTAATTGCTTTGGCTTTATTTGCTTCGTTAACAAATACCATCATTTGTGAAATAGCTGTGTTAAAGTGAAGTGCTTCAAAGTCTTCTGTCACTTTTTTAACAGTTTGGTTGTAAATTTTATCCAAATCTTCTGTTGGTGTTTCCACAACTTTATCGGATAATTCATGTGTTTCTTCATTAACAATTAAACGCCATACACGATCTAGGAAACGACGAGTTGAGTTTGGACCATCAGCTGCCCAGCTTGTTGAAGCATCCAAAGGACCCATAAACATTTCGTACAATCTTAAGGCATCTGCACCATATTCTTGTACAACATCATCAGGGTTTACACCGTTTCCTTTTGATTTAGACATTTTTTCGTGGTTAGCGCCCAAAATCAATCCTTGGTTAAATAATTTTTGGAATGGTTCTGGAGTTGGGACAACACCGATATCGTATAAGAATTTATGCCAGAATCTTGCATATAGTAAGTGAAGAACGGCGTGTTCTGCCCCACCAATATATAAATCAACAGGTAACCATTGTTTTAGTTTTTCTGGATCAGCAATTTTTTCATCGTTATGTGGATCAATGTATCTCAAGTAGTACCACGAACTACCCGCCCATTGTGGCATTGTATTGGTTTCACGACGACCTTTACGACCGTTTTCATCCACCACATTCAACCAATCTTCAATACGTGCAAGCGGTGATTCTCCTGTTCCAGATGGCTTAATATCTGATGTTTTAGGAAGTGTCAATGGTAATTCTTCTTCAGGGACTAGAGTTGTTTCGCCATCTTCCCAGTGAATAACAGGAATGGGTTCACCCCAGTAACGTTGACGTGAAAATGTCCAGTCACGTAATTTGTAGTTAACTTTACGTTCACCAGCTTTATTTTCTTCTAACCAGTCAATCATTTTTGCAATAGCTTCTGCTTTATCTAGACCATTTAAGAAGTCTGAATTAATATGCTTACCATCTTCAGTATAAGCAGCTTCTGTAATGTCGCCACCTTCAACAACTTCTTTGAATGGTAAATCAAATTTTTGAGCAAATTCAAAATCACGTTCGTCGTGAGCGGGAACTGCCATAACAGCACCTGTTCCGTAGCTTACTAGTACATAATCAGCAATCCAAATTGGTAATTTTTCACCATTTACGGGGTTAATGGCATAAGCACCTGTAAATACCCCTGTTTTTTCTGGATTTAAATCTGTTCTATCTAAGTTACTCTTCAATGCTGTTTGTTTAATATATTCATCAACAGCTGATTTTTGTTCAGACTTTGTAATTTGTTCAACTAATTTATGTTCAGGTGCTAACACCACGTAACTTGCACCAAATAATGTATCAGGTCTAGTTGTGAAAACACTGAAATCTTTATCAGTTTCATCAATTGCAAATTTAACTTGAGCACCAGTTGATTTTCCAATCCAGTTACGTTGCATTTCTTTAATATTTTCTGGCCAATCAACTAAGTCTAAGTCTTCAAGTAATCGTTCAGCATAAGCTGTGATTCTCAACATCCATTGACGCATTGGTTTACGATAAACTGGGAATCCACCACGTTCAGTTTTTCCGTCGATAACCTCTTCGTTAGCCACAACAGTTCCTAAATCTGGACTCCAGTTAACTGCAACTTCATCTTCATAGGCTAGACCTTTTTTGTAAAGTTGTTCAAAAATCCATTGTGTCCATTTGTAGTATTTTGGATCTGTTGTTTTGATTTCTCTATCCCAGTCATAAGAAAATCCTAGTGAATTGATTTGTTTTCTAAAACGTTCGATATTTTCATCAGTAAATTCTGCTGGATCATGACCAGTGTCTAATGCATATTGTTCAGCTGGTAACCCAAAAGCGTCCCATCCCATAGGGTGTAAGACATTGTACCCTTGTGCACGTTTCATTCTTGACACAACATCAGTCGCTGTATATCCTTCAGGGTGTCCAACGTGAAGCCCCTTAGCTGACGGATATGGAAACATATCTAGCGCATAAAAATTTTCTTTTGATGAATCAGTTGTTGTTTTGAATGTTTTGTTTTTTAGCCAATAATCTTGCCATTTTTTTTCGATATTCAAATGTTCGTAAGTCATCTATTGTTCCTCCTAAATAAAAAAAGTCCTATGATTAATAATCATAGGACGAGTTAATTTCGCGGTACCACCTAAGTTTTGCACACTAATCGTGCAACACCTCAATGTCTTTAACGCTGACTAGACGTGCAAATCAAAAGCAATCAGTAAGTTCATTACGGTAACTATATGCTCGCATCACCCGCATACTTTCTGCTCAGTTACTAAAATAATTACTACTCTGAAATAATTTGCGATATAATAACTATACTTTATCACATCGTAAAAAAAAAACAAGGAGTCATTTATGATTTTTAATTCAAAGTCTTTCAAAAATAGATGGTTCTATTTAGGTATTGCTAGTCTTTTTATTTTTATTATCTGGCTAATACTCGTCATAAACCATACTGGATTCATTTTAAAAAGTGATACATTGTTTACCCGTCTATTGCAAAATCAATTTACTTACCACTATCAAAACTTAGTCATTGCCATTACCTTACTAGGCAATCCAGTGCCAATGATGACAATTAGTGCCCTAACTTTTGGCTTTTTATTTTATCAAAGAAAATACCATTTAGGCCTATTTATGGCCGGTTCTGGTTTCAGCATTTTATTAAGTAATCTGTTACTAAAAGAATGGATTGCGCGCCCTAGACCTTCTGCTTTGCATCTTGTTAATGCTAGTGGTTTTTCTTTTCCTAGTGGACATGCAATGAATAGCTTATTTCTTTTTGGGGTTTTTTATTTAATTTATAAACCCTATATCCCACAAAAATTACAATTTATTTTCAAAACTATTTGTCTTTTAATTCCCTTACTTATCGGACTTAGCCGAGTAGTTGTTGGTGTTCATTACCCTTCAGATGTAATCGGCGGATTTTTATTAGCAATTGTTGGTCTTTCCATTTTTTATACTTGTTTAACGAGCAAAAAAAGACTCTCTTAAAATTAAGAGAGTCTTTTTTATTAAATATTAGCTTTTAGTTCGTCTACTTTGTCAGTTCTTTCCCAAGGAAAATCTTGATCTGGACGACCGAAGTGTCCGTAAGCAGCTGTTTTTTGATAAATTGGTTTTTTCAAATCTAACATTTTGATAATACCTGCTGGACGCAAGTCAAACACCTTACGAACAGCTTTGACTAATTGTTCATTTGAGTAGTCGCTAGTTCCATAAGGATCAATCATGATACTTACAGGTTGTGCGACACCAATTGCGTAAGCTAATTGCACTTCACATTTTGTTGCTAAACCTGAAGCAACAATATTTTTAGCGATATAACGCGCTGCATAACTAGCTGAACGGTCAACTTTTGTAGCATCTTTACCAGAAAAAGCACCACCACCATGGCGAGCATATCCACCATAAGTATCCACTATTATTTTCCTACCCGTTAATCCGGCATCTCCTTTAGGTCCACCCAAAACAAAGCGACCACTAGGATTAATAATATATTTGGTTTCTTCATCTAAATAATTTGCTGGAATAACTTCAGAAACAACTTTCATCATTTCTGATTTTATTTCCTCATTTGTGACTTGTTCACTATGCTGTACACTTAGAACTACTGTGTCTACTCGTACAGGTTTATTGTTTGCATCATACTCAACAGTTACTTGAGCTTTAGCATCTGGTCTTAAAAATGATAACTCATTGGTTTTTCTCTTTTGAGAAATTTTTCGCATCAGTTGATGAGCTAATGAAATTGGTAATGGCATCAATTCAGGTGTTTCGTCAACCGCAAATCCAAACATTAGCCCTTGATCTCCAGCACCAATTTGATCGAATTCGTCTTTATCAGCTTTGTTTTCACGAACTTCTAAAGAGTCGTTTACACCACCAGCAATATCTGGTGATTGTTCATCAATATTGATTAAAACTGCACAGTTTTCACCATCAAAACCTAGACTTGGATCATTGTATCCAATTTCTTTGATTTTGTTACGTACAACACTTTGAATATCAACATAAGCGGTCGTACTAATTTCACCAACTACTAAAACTAAACCAGTTGTTACAGTTGTTTCACAAGCAACTCTGGCATTTTCATCTTGTTCTAGTAAAGCATCCAAAATAGCATCTGAAATTTGATCAGCAACTTTATCTGGATGTCCTTCAGAAACAGACTCAGACGTAAATAAATATTTTTCCATTTTTATTTCCCCCTTCGATTCGGTTACAAGGCATATCTAGTACTTAACTAGATCCTATCGGGAACACAAGTAAGAATCAACAGTAATTAAAATTTGTTATAAAAAAAGACCAGCTTATAGCTGATCTTTTTTACGGTCCCAACCGGATTTGAACCGGTGATCTCCTGCGTGACAGGCAGGCGTGATAACCCCTACACCATGGGACCTAAGTTATGGAGGATACAGGGATCGAACCTGTGACCCCCTGCTTGTAAGGCAGATGCTCTCCCAGCTGAGCTAATCCTCCGAAGTGACCCGTACGGGATTTGAACCCATGATACCGCCGTGAAAGGGCGGTGTCTTAACCACTTGACCAACGGGCCATATTAAATTATATAATTACGGAGAGTAAGGGATTCGAACCCTTGATACGAGGAAAACCCGTATACATGATTTCCAATCATGCTCCTTCGGCCAGCTCGGACAACTCTCCACAATAACTCCGGTTGTCAGACTCGAACTGACGACAGCTTGATTAACAGTCAAGTGCTCTACCAACTGAGCTAAACCGGAATAAAAAAAAGCGTGGCAACGTCCTATCCTCGCAGGTAGTCACCCACCAACTACTTTCGGCGTTAAGAAGCTTAACTTCTGTGTTCGGCATGAGAACAGGTGTAACCTTCTTGCTATCGCCACCACACTTTTATTTACCTTGAGTGCTGAACACTCAAAACTGAATATGATTTATTTTCCAAAAGCCTACCGCTTAACTTGGTTAAGTCCTCGACTGATTAGTACTAATCCGCTCCATATATCGCTATACTTCCACTCTTAGCCTATCGACCTCATCATCTCTGAGGTGTCTTACTTCCTTAAAGGAATGGGAAATCTCATCTTGAGGGGGGCTTCGCACTTAGATGCTTTCAGCGCTTATCCCGTCCATACATAGCTACCCAGCGATGCCCTTGGCAGAACAACTGGTACACCAGCGGTATGTCCATCCCGGTCCTCTCGTACTAAGGACAGCTCCTCTCAAATTTCCAACGCCCGCGACGGATAGGGACCGAACTGTCTCACGACGTTCTGAACCCAGCTCGCGTGCCGCTTTAATGGGCGAACAGCCCAACCCTTGGGACCGACTACAGCCCCAGGATGCGACGAGCCGACATCGAGGTGCCAAACCTCCCCGTCGATGTGAACTCTTGGGGGAGATAAGCCTGTTATCCCCAGGGTAGCTTTTATCCGTTGAGTGATGGCCCTTCCATACGGTACCACCAGATCACTAAGCCCGACTTTCGTCCCTGCTCGACTTGTAAGTCTCGCAGTCAAGCTCCCTTATACCTTTACACTCTGCGAATGATTTCCAACCATTCTGAGGGAACCTTTGGGCGCCTCCGTTACACTTTAGGAGGCGACCGCCCCAGTCAAACTGCCCACCTGACACTGTCCTCTACCAAGATAATTGGCAAAAGTTAGAGGATTCATAAAACAAGGGTAGTATCCCAACAATGTCTCCATGAAAACTAGCGTTCTCACTTCATCGACTCCTACCTATCCTGTACATGTTTCACAAATACTCAATATCAAGCTACAGTAAAGCTCCATGGGGTCTTTCCGTCCTGTCGCGGGTAACCAGCATCTTCACTGGTAATATAATTTCACCGAGTCTCTCGTTGAGACAGTGCCCAAATCATTGCGCCTTTCGTGCGGGTCGGAACTTACCCGACAAGGAATTTCGCTACCTTAGGACCGTTATAGTTACGGCCGCCGTTTACTGGGGCTTCAATTCAAACCTTCGCTTACGCTAAGCTCTCCTCTTAACCTTCCAGCACCGGGCAGGCGTCAGCCCCTATACGTCATCTTTCGATTTAGCAGAGACCTGTGTTTTTGATAAACAGTTGTTTGGGCCTATTCACTGCGGCTGATTTAAAATCAGCACCCCTTCTCCCGAAGTTACGGGGTCATTTTGCCGAGTTCCTTAACGAGAGTTCGCTCGCTCACCTTAGGATTCTCTCCTCGACTACCTGTGTCGGTTTGCGGTACGGGCACAATACATCTAACTAGAAGCTTTTCTCGGCAGTGTGACATCAACGACTTCGCTACTATAATTTCGCTCCCCATCACAACTCATCCGTATAATTATAAGCATTTGACTCATAATAAAACTTGTTGCTTGGACGTGCTCTTCCATTCGCACATTCGTTTAGCCTGCTGCGTCCCTCCATTGTTCAAACAATGCATTATAGTACAGGAATATCAACCTGTTTTCCATCGATTACGCCTTTCGGCCTCATCTTAGGTCCCGACTAACCCTGGGAGGACGAGCCTTCCCCAGGAAACCTTAGTCTTTCGGCGGATAGGATTCTCACCTATCTTTCGCTACTCATACCGGCATTCTCACTTCTAAGCGCTCCAGCAGTCCTTACGATCTACCTTCTTCGCCCTTAGAACGCTCTCCTACCACGTGTTATAAATAACACATCCACAGTTTCGGTATTATGCTTAGCCCCGGTACATTTTCGGCGCAGCGTCACTCGACTAGTGAGCTATTACGCACTCTTTAAATGAATGGCTGCTTCTAAGCCAACATCCTAGTTGTCTACGCAATGCCACATCCTTTTCCACTTAGCATAAATTTTGGGACCTTAACTGGTGATCTGGGCTGTTTCCCTTTCGACTACGGATCTTATCACTCATAGTCTGACTCCTGGATATAGATCAATGGCATTCGGAGTTTATCTGAATTCAGTAACCCTTGACGGGCCCCTAGTCCAAACAGTGCTCTACCTCCACGATCCTTTACTCCAAGGCTAGCCCTAAAGCTATTTCGGAGAGAACCAGCTATCTCCAAGTTCGTTTGGAATTTCACCGCTATCCACACCTCATCCCCGCACTTTTCAACGTACGTGGGTTCGGTCCTCCAATGCATTTTACTGCATCTTCAACCTGGACATGGATAGGTCACTTGGTTTCGGGTCTACATCATGATACTTATTCGCCCTATTCAGACTCGCTTTCGCTTCGGCTCCGTCTCTTCAACTTAACCTTGCATCATAACGTAACTCGCCGGTTCATTCTACAAAAGGCACGCCATCACCCATTAACGGGCTTTGACTACTTGTAGGCACATGGTTTCAGGATCTATTTCACTCCCCTCCCGGGGTGCTTTTCACCTTTCCCTCACGGTACTGGTTCGCTATCGGTCACTAGGGAGTATTTAGCCTTGGGAGATGGTCCTCCCGGATTCCGACTGGATTTCTCGTGTCCAGCCGTACTCAGGATACTACTTTGGTATAAACAAGATTTCAAATACAGGGCTGTCACCTTCTTTGGCTGAGCTTCCCAACTCATTCTTCTATCTTATTTAAGTCCGTTATTGTAGTCCTACAACCCCAAGAAGCAAGCTTCTTGGTTTGGGCTCTTTCCGTTTCGCTCGCCGCTACTCAGGAAATCGATTTTTCTTTCTCTTCCTGCAGGTACTGAGATGTTTCAGTTCCCCGCGTCTTCCTCCTGCATGCTATGTATTCACATACAGATACTAAGATTACTCTTAGTGGGTTCCCCCATTCGGATATCTCTGGATCAAAGCTTACTTACAACTCCCCAAAGCATTTCGGTGTTTGTCCCGTCCTTCATCGGCTCCTAGTGCCAAGGCATCCACCATGCGCCCTTTATCACTTAACCTGTGATTTCTCTTTAATTTACTCTTAAAAACGCGGTGTTTGATTATCTTTTCGATAACCTCGGCTTTTGGTTCTTAAATCATATTCAGTTTTCAATGTTCAACCGACAACTTTCGTTGTCTATGGAGGTTAACGGGATCGAACCGATGACCTTCTGCGTGCAAGGCAGACGCTCTCCCAGCTGAGCTAAACCCCCAGGTTTATTAACTATTTAGTTAAATGGGCCTAAATGGACTTGAACCATCGACCTCACGCTTATCAGGCGTGCGCTCTAACCAGCTGAGCTATAGGCCCAATCCATTATGCTCCATTTTGAGAGTAAACCTCTCAAAACTAAACAAAGTTTCAAATGTGTGTTTCCGTATATCCTTAGAAAGGAGGTGATCCAGCCGCAGGTTCTCCTACGGCTACCTTGTTACGACTTCACCCTAATCATTTGTCCCACCTTAGACGGTTGGCTCCAAAAGGTTACCTCACCGGCTTCGGGTGTTACAAACTCTCATGGTGTGACGGGCGGTGTGTACAAGGCCCGGGAACGTATTCACCGCAGCATGCTGATCTGCGATTACTAGCGATTCCAGCTTCATGCAGGCGAGTTGCAGCCTGCAATCCGAACTGAGGATGGTTTTAGGAGATTAGCTAAACCTCGCGGTATCGCTGCTCGTTGTACCATCCATTGTAGCACGTGTGTAGCCCAGGTCATAAGGGGCATGATGATTTGACGTCATCCCCACCTTCCTCCGGTTTGTCACCGGCAGTCTCACTAGAGTGCCCAACTTAATGCTGGCAACTAGTAATAAGGGTTGCGCTCGTTGCGGGACTTAACCCAACATCTCACGACACGAGCTGACGACAACCATGCACCACCTGTCATTTTGTCCCCGAAGGGAAAACCTAATCTCTTAGGTGGTCAAAAGATGTCAAGACCTGGTAAGGTTCTTCGCGTTGCATCGAATTAAACCACATGCTCCACCGCTTGTGCGGGCCCCCGTCAATTCCTTTGAGTTTCAACCTTGCGGTCGTACTCCCCAGGCGGAGTGCTTAATGCGTTAGCTGCAGCACTGAAGGGCGGAAACCCTCCAACACTTAGCACTCATCGTTTACGGCGTGGACTACCAGGGTATCTAATCCTGTTTGCTACCCACGCTTTCGAGCCTCAGCGTCAGTTACAGACCAGAGAGTCGCCTTCGCCACTGGTGTTCTTCCATATATCTACGCATTTCACCGCTACACATGGAGTTCCACTCTCCTCTTCTGCACTCAAGCTAATCAGTTTCTAATGCACTTCTCCGGTTAAGCCGAAGGCTTTCACATCAGACTTAATTAGCCGCCTGCGCTCGCTTTACGCCCAATAAATCCGGACAACGCTTGCCACCTACGTATTACCGCGGCTGCTGGCACGTAGTTAGCCGTGGCTTTCTGGTTAGTTACCGTCAAATAATAAACAGTTACTCTTACTATCTTTCTTCTCTAACAACAGAGTTTTACGAGCCGAAACCCTTCTTCACTCACGCGGCGTTGCTCCATCAGACTTTCGTCCATTGTGGAAGATTCCCTACTGCTGCCTCCCGTAGGAGTTTGGGCCGTGTCTCAGTCCCAATGTGGCCGATCACCCTCTCAGGTCGGCTACGTATCATCGCCTTGGTAAGCCATTACCTTACCAACTAGCTAATACGCCGCAGGTCCATCCTAAAGTGATAGCCGAAACCATCTTTTAAATAAGAAACATTCGATTCTTATTGTTATGCGGTATTAGCATCTGTTTCCAAATGTTATCCCCCGCTTTAGGGTAGGTTACCCACGTGTTACTCACCCGTCCGCCACTCGTTTGGATTCTTAGTCAAGTAGTGCAAGCACTACCATCATAAGAGCAAACTCGTTCGACTTGCATGTATTAGGCACGCCGCCAGCGTTCGTCCTGAGCCAGGATCAAACTCTCATTTTAGATTGTTTGACTTGCTCTTTTTAAAACTTACTAGCGAATTGACTTCGCTCATTGCTTGGGGTTAATTACCCCCACACATTTATGCGAAACTTTGTTCAGTTTTCAAAGGTCTACTTTGTTTAACAACTTCTCTATTATATCAAAGCTGATAACCAGTGTCAAGAATTTTTTAAATTATTTTTTTCTTATAAAAGAATAATTTGTTTGTTCAACTTGACGACTTAATTAATATACCATGTTCTCTTTTGCTTTGCAACTCTTTTTTGAAATCTTTTTGATTTCATTTGAGTTGCTTAGCTGTCGCTTTTCAACGACAAATAATATCTTACCAGCTATCACTTCGTTTGACAAGGGTTATTTTGAAAATCTTTTCAAAGCTTGATAAACCCAAGGATTAATCTCTTCTGCAATCGTTGAAAAGCCTAAGTCAACGCGATAATCAGTCCAGTAGTGCTTGCGCTTACGACGTGTTACCTCATTAGCATCTTGCAATACTCTAACGGATAAACTAATCTGTCTAGAATACTCATCAATGTCAATAATCACTGCTTTTATGACTTTACCTACTTTAAAAGCATCCTCTAAGTTTGTTACAAATCCCTGTTTGCATTCTGAAATATGAATGAGTCCTTGCTTGTTATTACCTAAATCAACAAATACCCCGTAAGGTTGAATCCCATTTACTTTTCCTTCAACAATTTGACCTATTTTAAAATCCATTTGTACAATTCCTTTCTTTACATTAATATCATGACAGATGTAATCTTATATTGGAAGACTAATTTATAAATAAGGTGTGTATATATGATGACTAATTATGATGTTGCAATCATTGGTGGCGGACCAGTGGGTATGTTCGCTGCCTCTTTTTCAGCTCTACATGGAGCTAAACCCATTATACTTGAAAGTTTATCTGAAATTGGCGGGCAACCAAAAATGATTTATCCCGAAAAAGATATCACAGACATCGCTGGTTTCAGCAAGATTTCTGGCGAAAAAATCACCCAACAATTACTAGAACAAGTGCAATCTTATGATGTTGCTATTCAAACTAATTTCAAAGTTTCTACTATAGAAAGAGCCGACTCTTACATCTTAAAAAGTGAGCAAGGCGAATCCGTAAAAGCTAAGTCCATTATAATTGCTACAGGTAATGGCTCTTTCAACCCCAAGAAACTGCCTATCAAAATCAAAGACACTACTATTGAAGACAAAATTCATTATACTGTCTCTGAGATTGAAAAATTCACTGATAAAACCATTGCTGTTTTTGGTGGAGGCGACTCTGCAATTGACTGGGCTAATATGATTTCTGAGGTTGCTAAAAAAGTCTATGTCGTTCACAGACGTGATAGTTTTAGAGCGATGGCTTATAATGTTGACCAACTAAAAGCAAAGGAAAACGTTGAGTTTGTTACACCGTTTTTACCAAAAGATGTTGAACTAACCTCGACCAGTCAACTCGACTTCACTTTGAAACAACTCAAGCCTCAAACAGATCCTTACCATCTTATCTGTGACAACGCTATTGTTAGCTATGGTTTCAATACCACTAACCAGCTGCTTTCAGCTATTGACGTTGATACCGAAAGAGGCTTCATCTGTGTCGATGAAACAATGCAAACTAATCTACCGCACGTCTTTGCCATTGGTGACAGTATCACCCGCCCTGGCCACCTCCCATTAATCACACTTGGATTTGGCGAAGCACAAGTTGCCGTCACAACACTAATGAAAGACTTATTTACAGATAATAATATGGCTGTTCACTCAACCAGCTTAAACAAACCGCAATAACTCTCTTCATTAAAAACTGGTATACTAAGACAAGAAAACTAACATCTTAAGGAGTCCTTTATGCAACTGATTGATTTTATTTTACACATTGACCATCATTTGGTTAATGTGGTGAACAGTCTTGGCATCTATAGTTATGTCATTTTGTTCTTAATTATTTTTATTGAAACCGGATTGGTCGTCTTCCCTTTCTTACCGGGAGACTCATTGATTTTTGCCGCAGCCGCAATGTGTGCCAACCCAAAATATTCACTCAACATTTTCATCTGTTACCTCATTTTCATTGTTGCAGCCGTACTTGGTGATAGCTTAAATTATGAAATTGGCCGTTGGTCGAGTGAAAAAAGTGAAAAGAGTCAATTTTTAAATCGATTTATCAATAAAGATAAGCGACTAGCTGCCGAACACTTTTTTGAAAAGCATGGTGGCAAGACCATTTTACTAGCTCGTTTTATTCCTTTTATCAGAACGTTCGTTCCTTTCGTTTCAGGAGCAAGTAAAATGTCTTATCCTCACTTCATATTTTACAATGTCATAGGTGGTGTTTTGTGGATTTCATTATTCTCAATTCTGGGCTATTTCTTCGGAAATATTCCACAAGTTCAAGACCACTTTTCACTTATTGTTATTGCGATTGTACTTATTTCCATTCTACCTATTGTTTTTATCTATTTCAAAAACAAAACAAAAAAAGCCTAACTCATCTGAGTGGGGCTTTTTTCTTTAGGGTAAACCATAATTGTACTTCATAAATTAACAGACCAATTGCAAATGTTGCCGCAAAGAATGTTTCTGGCAACACATTGATTATCGGATCTGTAGCTGGATCAAATAACCAGTCCTTATTGCTAAACAATGTCTCGTGAAAAATGATAAAAAAGCTATCAAAGTTAAGGACCGCAAAAGGCACCACAATCAATGGAACAATCATACCCAAAATTAACACACTTTTAGATAATAATTTATCTTTTAGTATCCATCGATAAAAAATACCTAGCACAATGAAAACGCCTAGTGCCAGTAAAAATAAAACTTTCACATCTGCAAAATGTTGTGCCCCATTAACCGAAGTCGGAAAATCAGACATCTTCAGCACGTTTTGAAACGGCCAAAGCAAATAAATCATCAATTGGGTGTAGTTACCCATAATTGTTTCAGCACTGAAACTGGTGATTTTGGTAATGTCTGTTGTCTTCAAAAACACATACAACAATGGAAAACTTGCAACAATAGCAAGTACCACAGCAGATGCTAATGAAAAAACAATAGCATACAAGCTTTTTAGCCAACTCTTTACTGACACCATATTAAACTTCCCATTCAGACAAGGAATTAACAATATGTGTTGGTTTGTCTTTAACTGCTGCAATTTGTTCAGGTGTTGATACACCTGTGTAAACCAAGATAGTATCCAGATGACTATTAATTCCTGACATGATATCAGTCTTATAGTTATCACCGACAACGGCAACATCTGACTTATCCAATTGCAATTGCTTCATTGCTAAATCGACAATAATTTTTTCTGGTTTTCCCATTACAACTGGCTTTTGCCCCGTAGCTGTTTCTACCATTTTCAAAATTGTACCTGCTCCAGGAATTAGCCCTTCATGACTTGGTAAATTAGTATCGGCATTTGTTCCAATAAATTTAGCACCGTTTGAGATTAATAATGTCGCTTTTTTGACTTTGTTGTAAGTTAAATCTTGATCCATTCCAACAACAACATAATCAGGTGAGATTGGATCATAAATGCATCCCGAATCTAACAATGAACGGTAAAGTCCCACTTCACCAATAATATAAACATGTGGATTTTCAATACCTTGGTCATGAATGTATTCAGCTGTTGCCATACTTGGTGTATAAATGTGAGTCACATCTGTCTTAACACCGTGCTTAGCTAATTTATCGACTACCATTTGTGGTGTACGGGTTGAATTGTTAGTCAAAAAGATATGTGGAATATTTTTTTCTTGCAGGCGTTCAACAAACTCTTTTCCTGCTTCAATCGTTTCATTCCCACGGTAGATTGTGCCATCTAAGTCAATTAAATATCCTTTATAAGTTTGGATCATAGTCGTTCTCTCTTTCTTAATACAAAGTTTTTTTGAGGTTGCGTCTTTTTATTCTTAGTTCGGTAGAACTTGGATTGCTTAACTTTTAGCTTTTGCTTAACAATTCCTGTTTTTTCCAAAACAAAGTAAGCTGCACCTGGATTAACATACTCCATTAAATAGTCTTCAATTGTATTGGCATATTGATCAAGATGCGCACGTCTTTTCTTTCCAACAAAGAAGCCTTTAAAACGTAACTTATCATCTGCAATATCGCCGACAATATAATCATATTTCAACAAGAAAGGGTCAAAGCGTTCCTTCAATAGCTCAACATCTAACGCATCATTATAATTCATTGTAATATCGTAAATCGCGTCTTCTATCTTCAATTTGTCATCTGATTGACGTTCGACTCTAGCTAATTTGTGATAACGCTGTTTAACTTTCTCTTTTTCTTTTTCGTCTTTCAAATTATCACCACTTATTCTTTTATAGGATAGGTTTCTTTCAAGTAATGGTTAACGCTGTCGCGTAAGAACTCAGGAAATAAAAATTCAACATCACCCGTAATTTCAATTGTTGGGAAAAATGGAATAAAGAAGTAATGATCAACTGTGGTTAATGTGTATACCTTACCCAAGTCTATTGGCTGTCCGTTGACAAACACCTGTTTAGTAGCAGCATCATATTCAATACCTAGATATTTAATATCACCAAATATTTTTCCTCTAAATCCCATTCCTCTCATTGGATAATGAGATAAGAACAGACGCATTTTTTCCATTTCACGAATTAATCGCCATAAATTATACCCGCTTAACTTCACACGAATCAAGTGCATTGGATGTGGCAATGATTGATGTAAATCATCATAAGTTATCACACCTGGGTTGAAAGGCGTAACTGCTAGTCCTGAATTCAAGATGGCTAAATCAGTTCCCGCTTGTTTAGCCACACTTTTTAGTAAAACTTGGTAAGTTTGTTCTGCATCTTCAAATTTTTGAGGTAATTCTGCTACTTTTTCTTTTTGTAGCTGTTCATGCCCTTTTGTTAACCAGCCTTGTATTTGAGCGTCATCGCTTGGATTTTCAGGTAAACTCTCAGTTGGAATTGTTTTAGCTGTTATATTTGATACAGTGCCATCATCGGCAAAAGTTAGCTGAACATCCCCAATATTTTGCCCATACTTACCTGCTGCTGCAAGCATTGTCTGATTAACTTGTTCTCCTTGAGGAAGTAAGTGATGCGTATGTGAACCTAGAATTAAATCAAGCTCAGGATAAGCTTTAGCCAACCTTCTATCTGTTGGCAAACCTAGATGACTAAGCAAAATAATAGCAGACACTTTTTGCGCCTTTAGTTCAGCAATAACTCCAGGTAGCACTTCATCAACTTCTTTAATTGACCAGCCATTAGGACCATAGGTTAAAGGATAACAGGCTGTCATCCCAATAATACCAATTTTGTGGTGGGCATTTGTTTCCATAATCTTATAAGGTTGTGCAAATTTTGGTCGTTCACCATTTTTTTGATATAAATTATCTAAGACCACGTCAAATTTTGCTTCATCAAATAAATGTTGCAACTGCTCATGACTATTACCGATACCTTCATTGTTACCAATTGTCACAGCATCATAGTTTGCTTCATTCATCAAATCGATATTAATTTGACCATCTGTTGCTTCCGTTAAGGGATGCCACTTGTCCATAAAGTCACCAATATCAAACAATAGCAAATCTGGATTTTGACTTCTAGCATTTGCAATGTATCTTGATAATTTAGGCCACTCCTCAAAATGAGAATGTAAATCGTTTGTATGTAATATTCTAATGTTTTCCAAAACTTGTCACACCTTTCATTGCTTAATATTGTTAGATCTTAATACCGTTTCAAAAGCCTCCTTGATTTTTCCTTCAGGTTTTTTCCATTCTTCAAACTCAGTCAGTTCAGGTTCAGGAAAAGTATAATTGTCATTGATGTATTGTTCATAAGTCACCAAGCTAGGTGATCTTGGAATATTGAGTTGCACAATTCTTACTTCTTTAATCAAGTTCTTAATGGCTGCTTTTTCAGCGCGACCATTCATCATGATATTAGCAATTTCATAATATTTGGAACCATCATTTCGAGTAATTTGCTCAATCAAATCAAAATACTGGTATGCTTGCATAATAATCTCTTTCTTTTATGAGTTTTAACTATCTGATATATGTCTAGTTTATCATAATCTATTTTTAATACACTAGGATTACGTGTGCTAATCATTTTTATAATCTCCGGATTAAATCTATGTTAAAATATCATTAACACCTTAAAGGAGGAACTGATATGACTTTAAATTACAAAGAATTAGCTAAAAAATACGAAGCTGATTTACTTGAAGACTTAAAAAACTTAGTCGCTATTGATAGTTCAAGAGATGTTGAACACAAAACTGACGAATTCCCTCTAGGACCTGGTCCTGCTAAGGGTCTTCAACAATACTTAGACTACGCCAAACGTGATGGCTTCACGTTCAAAAACGTCGATAATCTAGCTGGCCGTGTTGAATATGGTGACGCTACTGAAGACGATGTTTTAGGTATTATTGCTCACGCTGACGTTGTCCCTGCTGACGATGGTTGGGATACTGAACCCTTCACTATGATTGAAAAAGACGGTAAACTTTACGGCCGTGGAACTGCTGATGACAAAGGTCCTGGTCTTGCTGCTTACTACGCTTTGAAGATTCTAAAAGATGAAGGCGTTAAATTATCAAAACCTGTTCACTTTATCATCGGAACTGATGAAGAAAGTAACTGGGAAGGATTAACTCATTATCTTAAATCAGAAAGACGTCCTGATATTGTCTTCTCTCCTGATGCTGAATTTCCTATCATCAATGGTGAAAAAGGAATTGCAACATTTATCGTTGATTTTAAAGACAACTCACAAAACGGTGACGTTAAACTAGTTTCTTTTGAAGCTGGTCAACGTACTAACATGGTTCCTCACACCGCCTATGCTACACTTAGTGGTCTTGATTTTGCAAAAGTTCAGCCTGCATTTACTGAATTTTTAAAAGATCACCAACTAACTGGGGATGCAAAAGAAGAAAACGGTCAAATCAGCTTAACTTTAACTGGTAAAGGTGCTCACGGTTCAGAACCTGAACTTGGTCGTAATGCTGCCACTTACCTAGCAAAATTCCTAGTTAACTTCGACTTTTCAGGTCAAGCTAAACACTATCTAGAATTTGCAGCTAATACATTGCATGAAGACTTCAAAGGTGAAAAAGCAGGAATTGCTCATCACGATGAACTAATGGGAGATGCTTCTTCTTCTCCTAACATTTTTGCTTTCAATGAAGACAACCAAACAATTGCAATCAACGTCCGTTACCCTCAAGGCACTAGCGACGACAAAATCACTGATGGTTTACAACAAACTATTGGCGACGTTGCAACTGTTTTCGTTGATGGTCATGCTCAAGAGCCTCACTATGTTTCAAAAGACAGCGAACTGGTTCAAACACTATTACGCGTTTATGAAAACCAAACAGGAAACAAAGGTCATGAACAAATCATCGGTGGTGGAACTTACGCTCACATTTTTGACAATGGTGTCGCTTTTGGTGCTCAACCAGAAACACAAGAAAATGTTATGCACCAACCAAATGAATACATGCTAAAACAAGCGTTATTCGATGCAGTTGCTATCTACATGGAAGCCATTTATGAATTAGCTAAATAATAATTTTCAAAAGTCTTGGAGATATCCAGGGCTTTTTTATATTGCATCAAAAGCATGTTATACTAAAGTTTCAATACACTACTTGGGGGATTGCATTATGAAGACAATTTTTTTAAGATTTTTTCATTGGATTTTTGATAAGTATAAACTAACTAGCAAGATTTCTTTAATGATTGGAATTGTTTTTTTCATCATTTGTATCAGTTTAAATTTTATTTCAAATTGGTCTGAAATCACGTCCATTTGGGGATACTTAGGATCGATATTTATTATTTTAGACAGTTTTGAACGTGACTGGTCTAACCAAAACGATCGATTGCACTATCGAATTTTTAACAACTTTTATGTTTACCATCCGTTACGATTTTCTTTTAGT
Organism: Holzapfeliella sp. JNUCC 80; assembly: GCF_053667655.1. Classification (NCBI taxonomy): domain Bacteria; kingdom Bacillati; phylum Bacillota; class Bacilli; order Lactobacillales; family Lactobacillaceae; genus Holzapfeliella; species Holzapfeliella sp. JNUCC 80. The sequence continues at coordinate 839,934 of NZ_CM132205.1, forward strand.
ATGATTACTGTCCTTATCGGAATTATTTATTACTTGAAGTTACCAAATTATGATGCTTTTGCAACAGTCACCTCAACGCTCAATTGCATGTATTCATTAATTTGGGGAATATTTGGCATTTTTACCAGCATTAGAAGACTACAACCAAAAAAATAACCTTGATTAAAAACCAAGGTTATTTTTTATATTAAATTAAACTCTACCTTTGACTGTTTGTCTTCTAAAAGCAATATAGTTAATTAGACAAGCGCCCAAAAGCAGTATACTAAATTCAGCTAAATTAGCTCCTATGTTAGTACTTGCAAAGGTAGCAACGGGCATATAGTGAATAAGCTCCCAAATACCGATGACAAAAATAACAAAGTAACTACCACCAACATACACTGCCAGTGCTGTTAAAAATCCGGCAGCTTCATTATTAAATAACTTTGTCGTTGCAAAGCTTAAACAACCATACACAAATCCAAAAACACTAAGGTTAATAAGGTTAATTATTAAATAAAATAACGGACTAACTTCAATTATTTGTCTAAAAACCATTAGTGTCTGCGGAACACCATTATTACCATCTGCAATAATCGAGATAATCGCTAGCACAGCAGCGGGTACCAAATACGATAAAGCACCTGTTACCCCGGCGGTTAAGAAAGAAGCTCTACGTTTGGTGTACGCCAGTCTTGCTTCATCTTTTGAGCTCAGAAGTACGGCCATCGTTGGCACAAATACGGCTAAATAGGCTAAAGAAGAACCACTACCTCCATACAACCCTTCAAAAAATAAAGCATAACTTTTTCCAGGTATTCTTTGGTTCCAGCCTGAAATAATATTAATTAAGAAAATAATGATCACAAAGATTTGGGATCCTATAAAATAATTTGATTGCAATCTTACTTTTAAATTTTGTCTAAACTCACCCATACTACCTCCCAGTTATTCGCAACTAACCAATCGATTTATCACTCAACTATTAATCTAAATGGGATAGTGCATAATTAATTTCTGAATCCGTAAACTTCATATTAACTAAAGTTTCTTTAATTTCATTTTTAGGAGCTTGGGCACGTTGCATTGATTTTGCTGATCTTAGCGCAATTTTTGCAAAATCGATTTGGCTATCGTCCAAGACTCTTGCAATCAAACTTTCATATCCCTTATTTTGCTCAATGACAGATTGTCTAGATTGTTGTACAAAGTCAGGCGTTTCATTAACTCTTTTTAGAAGGTATCTATACTCTACGCCATCATCTGTACGACTTTCAGGTAATGGTTCAAGCGCTTGTTCTTTCTTTCGCTTTCTACTATTTTCTGAAATCAACTCAACTGCTGAACTTCCAATCCAGGTATTATTACCCACATTATAATAAGACTGATTGCCACTAATTTGTCTTCCAAAAACTTTCCAAGTTGTTCCACGTTTGAAATTATCACTTTCAACTGCATCAGCTTTGACTTGAACAATTCCGTCCATTTCCTGTTTAGCTGTTTCATTACCTAAATCAAAGTAGTCACTGTCCACATATTCATTGTTCCCAACTTTATACCATAATTTTTCTGCATTCCCTACCATTTCTGCCTCTAAATCAATAATTTTCAAAGCAGAATCCGTTGGCAAGTAATGTCCCGTAGGCTGAAAATGATGATTGCTATCTAATTGCCATGTGGAAACCCCGAAACCTTTGACATAATTAGCTGTTGCTGTTTTATCAAAAATCTCTCTAGCCTGTGTATCTGAACCTGTTTGAGCAAAACTCAACCCAATAGCAGCAGTTGCTACTGCCAATCCTGAAATAATCGTTGTTTTCTTCATATGTATATCCTCCTTATTTATCCTAGTCCCCAGAGTAACTGATAAACTGGTTGCTTAGAACCCGCCAATGCCAAGCTTTATTAAAAGTTAATGAACTTTAGAAAAAATAAAAAAAGCTAATTGACAGTTTAATGTCAATTAGCTTCTTATCATTATTTCACTTGTGATTGTTTTTGTTGTTCAATCATTTGGTTAACTAACTGATTGGCTTGATCAGCAGGTACGTTTGATTGAACCAAGTAATTGTAAGCTTTATCTTTATTGATTGTGCCATCTTCATTTAGAAATTGGCTGGTTACTTGATTCATTGATTGTTGCACTTGCTTTTGGATTTGTTCTAAAAAGTTTTGTGAACTTGCTTGAATCGAAGCTTGAGATTGTGTCATTTGTTCAGTAAATTGTTTAGCTTCTTGTTCTGGCATCCCTGCTTGAACAGCATAGTTGTAAACTTTTGCTTGATCAACGTTACCATTTTGATCTAACAATTGTTTTGAAAATGATGTCATCACCTTATTGAAGTTGTCAGTCAAGCTATTATTAGCTAAGTCCTCTTTAGATAAGTTAATATTATCAACGACTAATTTAGCCATTTGTTCAGGCATTGAAGCTTTGTGTAGTAATTGATAAATTTTATCTTTATTTAAATTACCGTCTTGGGCAGTAAATGCTTTTGTAATGGCTTGAGACAATTGCTTCATTGTACCTTCAGGATCTTTTTCAAGCTGTCTTAAAGTCTGTGTTGTTACATCTGGTAGTGAAGGCTCAATTTGATTTTTGAATCTCGTTAACATTGTTGAGATAAAATTGTAATCAATTGTATCATCTTCATTTGAAGTTAACGGTGTAAATCCTGTAAATGCTTTTTGGCCTCTTGAATTTTCAGAAACAATTGCAGCATCACTAGCACTCACCCATTGGTCAGGACCAACTAAATAGAAGACTTGACCATTATTGACAAAGCGCATTGAAGTACGCCATTCACTACCTGCTGGCACAGCCCCAACGACTTGTTGGGATGCGGAGATAAGTGGTGCTTGTCCTTGTTTTGTTACCTTAACAACTGCATCTAATTCTTGATATGAAATTTCATTACCCAAGTCAAAATATTGACTGTTAGCATATTCCCCATTACCAACACCATACCAAAGTGAGTAGTTATCTGGTGAGGTCATTTCTGTCACGCGCCACTTCGTTCCATTATTTAAGTAGTGACCACTTGGTTCAAATTGACCATTAACAGACTTCCAAGTTGCTGGACCAAAACCATCCACATAGTTTGATGTTGCTGTCTTATCGTAAATTGCTTTAGCTTGTGCTTCCTGTTGTGGTTGAGATAATGTCAATCCAAAAGCAGCTGTTGCTAACGCTAATCCTGATACTAAATATGATTTTTTCATTTTGTTTCCTCCAATAGTTTAAGTTGTGACGTAGTATAACAAACTGAGTTTTATCTCGAAATATTATTTTTAAAAATTTAATAATTTTCAACGCCTAAGCTAAAAATCTTAACACTCAGGGCATTTCTATTAAAATACACTTATTATCCGTTACAATGTAGCTATAACTACTACATGGAGGATTTTTATGAAAAAATTACGTCAACTAATTCAATCGCTAATCGTATTTACTGCACTTTCAATAATAGGAGGGCTCAGCCTAATCAATTCTAGTAACTGGATACATGCAACAATTTGCATATTAGGCGCCTTAGGTAATGGGTTCTTAGCCTACTCATTTGGCAAAAGTATTCTCGAATGGATTCAAATCTTACATGACAATTCTGAGTCCCTTGAAGCTTATTCCACACAATTAAGTGACGAGTATCAAACCGTTAGCCAATTCAAACACGATTACAAACATATGATGGCATCCCTTTCACATCTTGCTGATAAGCAAGATAACAATGAACTGAAAGATTACCTTAACCGTTTTGACCAATACAGCAAAACGCAACTCCAAACACCCGCTTTTGATCACTATAAAGATATCAAAAATATTCACGTTCACTACCTTAGAAGTCTTCTTATTAAAGCTATTAATCAAAGTCAAGGAACCCATACAATCATCACTATCCATTGTCCTGATGAGATTACAGAAATTCCAATGGAAGAGTTTGATTTCTTGCGAATCATTGGCAACTGGTTATCCAATGCTAATCAGGTAGAGCTTGACCATCAAAAAATCGAGATTAAAATAGACCAGCTAGATGATTTATTTACACTGAGTATCACAAATCAGATACCTAAAAATCAGACAATTAACTTACAACAAATTCGAAAGTCTCGCTTTACAACTAAGCCGAACCACAAAGGCTATGGTCTACCCTTAGTTGATAGTATCAGCAAACATCATAAAAATGCTTTGATTGATTACAGTACCTCAAACAACTCATTCACAGCTCAACTAACCTTAACCAAACGCTAAAAGGAGTAACTATGTCAATTTCAATTTATGTTTGCGAAGACAATCCCACACAGTTATCGCTCATTGAAACAATCATCACAGACTATCTTTTGTTTCACGAAGAAAGATTTAACTTAACTCTGGCAACAACCTCTCCAGACAAATTCAAATCCGCTATCACTTCAATGACTTCAAAAAACAACTTGTATTTTTTGGATTTAGAATTAAACCACCCACTATCAGGATTAGATTTAGCTAAAATTATTCGTCAAAATGATCCTGAAGGTAAAATTATCTTTATTTCAAATTATGATTCAGTTATTACTCAATCAGTTCATCAACATATCGAACTTCTTGGCTTTATCGACAAATCATTAAGCCAAACAGGACTGAGAGCTGAACTTTTTAAATTGATGGAGTTAGCTGAGAATCGCATCTATCAGCAACTCCAAAACAAGCAACAGCTTTTTTCATTCAAAGTTGGCACAATGATTTATAATTTGAATTTATCTGATATTTTATCCATCAAATCAAGTAAAAACCATCAACTAATACTGCAGACAAGAACCAGCTCTCATTCTTTTTATGGCACATTAAAAGAATTACTTGCCAAGTATCCGCAATTTTTACAAATTAGTCGAACCACGTTAGTTAATCCAATAAATGTTTCTCAAATCGACTTTGCTAAACGACATCTCTTTTTTGATAAATACACTTTCTGTAAGTTCTCAATCCGCTATACGCAATCCGTTAAATCTTTCTTTTTAACTTAACTTGCCATATTCATCCATCTCATATAAACTTAACTTCAAATAATTAACAATTGAGGTGCAACAGATGAGAATTAATGTTTTACAACACACACCTAATGAAGGTGTCGGTTCTATTGGTGCTTGGGCAAAAGAAAATCATCACGATTTATTTATCTATCATCCTTACTTTTATGATGGTGTTCTCCCAACAGCCGAACAAACTGATTTACTTATTATTTTAGGTGGACCAATGAGCCCCAATGATTCAGATAGTTGGATTATGGCTGAAAGAGATTTAATCAGAGAACTCATCAAGCAACAAAAACCAATCTTTGGTGCTTGTTATGGTGCTCAGCAAATCACAAAAGCATTAGGATACACTGTGACTAAAGCACCAATTAAAGAAGTCGGCTGGGATAAAGTCTATCTCGAATCTAATATTATTCCAGATATTCCAAAAGAATTGACGGCCCTTCACTGGCATGAAGAAACCTTCCAAATCCCACATGAAGCAGATTTGCTTTTCTCAAGTCACTATTTAACCAATCAAGGATTTATTCTAAATAATAATATCATTGGCCTACAATTCCACTTTGAACCCGAAGATATGAACGTGAAAGAAATGGTCACAAATGATTTCCCTTACATTAAAGATTCTGTTTTAGGCCAATCTGCTGAAGACATCTTAGATTTTGATGTTCCAAAAGAAAATAAAGAAGTCATGTTCAAGCTACTTGATTTCATCACAAAATAAAATAACGCTGAGACTTAACTCTCAGCGTTATTTTTTGTACTACTTCGATTAATCGTTTGGTAAGGCAAAATAACTTGATGCCCTTTTAGTTCTTGCTTTTGCATCAATTTTGTCAACATTCTCATTGCAACCGCTCCCATATCGTAAAGCGGTTGACTGATTGAAGATAGTTCTGGTCGTGACATTAGTGCTAATTTGGTATTCATAGCAGACATCACTTCCAGTTCTTCTGGAATTTTGACGTTTTTATCTTTTGCTGCATTCAAAATACCAATAGCCACACTATCATCAGTTGTGAGAACAGCTTGAATGTTTCTTGATCTTAACTCATCAAAAATAGCTAAGCCACTTTCATAGCCATACCCTGCATCGATTACTTCAAACTGAACAGTTGGATGATTCTTTGCTGCTAAAGCCATTCCCTCACAGCGAAAATCTTGATTAACATTAGTGCTTTTATCTTGCACGACTAATGCAATTGAATCATGCCTTTGCGCAAAGTCTTCCATTACGCCATACGTTGCTTGCTTGTAGTCAATATTGACGGAAGGTAGTTGTCTTTTGTAGTCGACTACCCCCGCTAATACTGTTGGAATCCCTTTTTCATATAGCAGGTCACAAACTTCATTTGAAATATCATATGACATGTAAACAATGCCATCAACTTGCTGAGAAAATAGACTTTTTAAAACTTCTTTTTCGTTTTGATGGCTAATGCTTGAACTCATCAAAATGATATTGTAGTTGTACAATTTCGACACATCATCAATACCTTGTGCCAACTCGTTAAAATAAGCATTATTCAAATCAGGTAAAAAAATCCCGATTGTTGTTGTTTTTTGGCTAGCTAGTCCTCTTGCAACCGCATTAGGATGATAGCCCATGTCTTCTATTATTTGTTGAACTTTTTGTCTTGTTGCTTCTTTTACTTTTCCTGTGCCATTGATCACTCTTGAAACAGTCGCCATCGACACATCGGCTTTTTTCGCTACATCGTATATGGTGATTGTTCTTTTCTTCATAAACTTATCCTCACGCTATTCATCACTACTTCCTAGTTTAAAATTAGCAAATTTACACCCGTTTTGCAAACGCTTACTTTATTATAAAAAAATTAAAATTTATGCTATAATCAAAAAACAAACTTAAAAGAAAAGAAGGTACGTCATCTATGGAAAAAATTAATCAACTAAAAAATTGGTTACATGATAACAACATTGATGTTGCTTACATTAGTAATCCAAAAAATGTTCACTACTTTACAGGATTTGAATCACACCCTGAAGAACGAATTATGGGGCTTTTCGTTCTTAAGAATGCTGATCCTTTCCTATTCACACCTCAACTAGATGTTGAAGTTGCTAAAGCATCCGGTTTTAAATACGATGTCTTTGGTTATCTTGACCATCAAGATCCTTTTGCTTTGATTGCTGATCATATCAAAGACCGCCAAAAAGAAAATATTTCATGGGCAACTGAAAAAGATAGTCTTCCAGTCGAAAAACTTGAAGCCATGCAAGAAGAATTTCCTAACGCACAATTCAAACACTCACTTACTCGTTTGATTCAAGAAATGCAATTATATAAATCACAAGATGAGCTTGATTTAATGATTAAAGCTGGACAAGACGCTGATTACGCTTTTCAAGTTGGATTTAACGCTTTAAGAAACGGTATCAGCGAAAAACAAGTAGTTGCTGAAATTGAATATGCGCTTCAAAAACGCGGTGTCATGCATACTAGTTTTGATACAATCGTTCAAGCGGGTAAAAATGCCTCAAATCCTCATGGTGCACCAACTGATACTCAAATTTCACCAAATCAGTTAGTCTTATTTGATTTAGGAACAGTTAACCAAGGTTACATGAGTGATGCCTCTCGTACTGTTGCTTATGGTACGCCTAGTGAAAAAGAACTTGAAATTTACCAAGTTGTTTTAGAAGCTCAACTTGCTGCACAAGAAACTGCTAAACCAGGTGTTTATGCTTCAGAGCTTGATAAAGTTGCTCGTGATGTGATTACAAAAGCTGGCTATGGCGAATACTTCGTTCACCGCTTAGGTCATGGTATTGGCACTTCAACTCACGAATATCCTTCATTAATGGAACACAACAACTTAGAACTTAAAGCTGGTATGGCCTTCTCAATCGAGCCAGGTATTTATATTCCAGGTGTTGCTGGTGTTAGAATCGAAGATTGTGGTTACTTAGATGATGAAAAATTCAATTCATTTACACATACACCTAAAGACCTAACAGAAATCATGGTTAGAGATTAAATTAAAAACATCTTACTTTTGTAAGATGTTTTTTTGTATCCATGATTCAATAACCTCATAGATAGTCTTTTTTTCGTTTTCAAATAACAGTTCATGACGTAATCCAGGTATCAACTCAAGTTGAACGTCGGGTAATCCTGCTGACTTCAATTCTTGATAAACTTTTTTAGGACCTTTTCCATAATCCCCCACTGGATCATCACTACCACTTATAACTAAGTACGCCACTTTGGGATTAAGATGGTTAGCCCAATGAACTTTTGTTGCTTGAGCAATCAATTTAAATAGCGTATAAAAACCATTATTAGTAAACGTAAATCCCATAAGTTTATCTTTTTCGTATGCATTAACGTTGGCTTGATTTTGACTCAACCAATTAAAGTTGCCTGGTTCCTCAAAATGACGACTATAACTACCAAAAACAATCCGATTTAATAGCGGATTAACTTTTTTAGGCGCGAGTTGATTTAAAATTGATGATAATCCTCGAGCTATTGGCAAGGCTGCTGGACGTTTGCCTGTCCCCATCAAAATAACGCCCGCTATGTCTGCGTTATTTTCTTGATTTTGCAAATATTGACGCACAGCAAAAGAGCCCATACTATGACCAAAAATAATGTGAGGAATATCTTCGAAATAATCAGCTACCCAATCCGTTACTTGATTGATATCTTCAATCACAACTTGGCTAGATTGATGTGCTGCAAAGTACCCGTAGTTAGGATTAACTTCATCAACAGACTGGCCATGTCCCAAGTGATCATGTCCAATTACCGCATAACCTAACTGAGTCAAATACTGCGCAAAATCTTGATATCGTTCAACATGTTCGGCCATCCCATGAACAATCTGAATTGTTGCTCGTGGCTTTTGATTGGGCAGCCAATAAACTAAATGAATACCTGTTTGTTCATCTGCAGATAAAAAAGTTAACTGCTTCATTTTTATTTCCTTTCAAATAAAAAAAACGGCAGAGGCTAATGCCCTTGCCGTCAAATAATGACTTATTTTTTGATTTCACGATCAATATCGTTAATCATTTGTTTTGAAGATTCTTTAGCTTTGTTAAAGGCTTGTTTACCATCAATAACGATATCATCAAAATCTGTGATTTCTGAGTTATCGTTTTGGTTAGCATGACGTTTAATTTGATCTTTTAATGCATCAGTAGATTGATCATATTTGTCTTTAATATCTTCTAATTTATCTTGAGAAGTTGCTTTTAATTCTTCAGCTTTATCTTTAGCTTGGCTAGCGTAGTCTGAGAATTGTTCAGATGCTTGTGTTGCGTAGTCTGAAGCTTTTTCTTTTAAATCTTGACCTTTTTTAGCTAATTCATTTTTTGTTTCTTCTGAAACCATAGCTGAAGCTGCAAAACCTGTTGCAGCACCTACTAAAAATCCAAAAATAAATTTACCTGTACTCATTATTTTGTCCCCCTATTAATTTACTGTTATTTTTTCTTTTTACCTCTAAAACGTTTAAACAAACCACCAGCAACTGTTGCTTTACCCATGTTTTTAGTCATTCCTGAAAAACGTGAAGCAGCATTAGATGTGCTTTCGTTTAATTTTGAAACACTAGTACCTAAGTCAGCAGCAGCTTTAAATACTGGATCTAATTCACGTGTTTTGTTATTTACTGTTTGTAACAAAACATTAGATTTTGCCATCAAGTTTTCGGCTTGAATCGCAATTGAATCAACATCATCTGTTACATTAGATAATGTTTTTGTTGTTTGTGCTATTGTTTCGTCTACTTTTTTTAGTGTTCGCAAAAGTCTCATTAAAAAGATTCCTGCAAAGACAACTAAAAGTAAAAATGCAATAGCAGCAATTAACCCGGCCATTTCACCATATGTCATTACTATTACCTCCACATTTCACTTTTATATTTACTCCTAAAGTTTAGCATTTATTTATGTTAACGGCAATTTAAAGATGTTAAAATAAACATTAGGAGGAATATATTATGCAGAATTTTCATTTAGCTAATTTATCTGGTTTGTTCGACTGGAACAAAATCTTAGATTCATTAATCAGTATCGGAATTCAGGTTGTTATCACCTCAGTTGTTTTCTGGATTATTTGGAAAGTTGGTATTCGCTTAATTAAGCTAGCCTTTGCCAAACAAAGAAAACCTAAAATGAAAAAGAGCCGTCAAAAAACGATTGAGTCTCTTTTAGAAAATATTTTTAGATACTTTATTATCTTTTGTTACATATACGGTGTCCTTAAAATTATGGGGCTTCCTGTTGATGCCCTACTTGCCAGTGCCGGTATCTTAAGTGTGGCCATTGGTTTAGGTGCACAAGGATTCTTTAATGATGTTGTGACAGGTTTCTTTATTTTAGCCGAACAACAAATCGATGTTGGCGACTGGGTTACAATCGGTGCTGTTTCAGGGACTGTTACTTCTGTTGGAATTAGAACCACACAAGTTCAATCCGTTGATGGTACTTTAAACTATATCCCAAACCGTAACATTACCATCGTTTCTAACAGTAACCGCGGTACTATGCGTGGAATTGTTAACTTTGACTTACCTACTGACGTTAATATTGATGACGTTAAGAAAATGGTGGAGCATGTTCATGCTGAAATGGTTCCTAATTACAAAGATATCATTGGTGAACCAAGATTTGTGGGAGCCATTAAACAATCAGGAAATATGGTGACTTATCGAACATTAATCGATGCTAAAGCTGATACACAATGGCAAATTCAACGTGACTTCTTATCTGGTTACCTTAAGGAATTTGCGCTTAATGGCATTGTTATTCCAGAATCTAACAGCGTAACATTATCTTAATCAAAACAAAAAAGACTGTTTAAAAGCAGTCTTTTTTATTTACCTTTGATATTTAATTGAAAGAGATGGCAACAACCGTCCTTCTTGATCATAAAAATTAATCTGATATTGCGCAGTTGTAATTGTTAAAATCGCATATGTTCCACTAGCTTTTAATCTAAGATCACGTGATTTTGAAAGTGAACCAGGATTAAGTAGTAACAAATCATCAAAGTAAGAAACAAAAGGTTGATGCGTATGACCGAAAACTAAAATGTTAGTTTGTCGTTCTAATCCTTTAAACTGTAATCGCATTGGATTATAAGCAATATTATCTTCTAAATGACCGTGGCATAACAATAACCCAGTATCGTCAATCTGAATGGTTTCTTCATCTGGTAGTTTAAGTTCTTCAGCCATATTCCCATGGACGGCTATCACATTGGTAATGTCATCACTTGAAGTAAATTGTCCGTCCCCTGCATGGATAATTTTATCAACTTCAGTTTGATGACGTTTAATTACTTCTTGCATCAATGTTGTCTGACCATGAGTGTCACTCATAATTAAAACTTTAGTCATTATTTTGACAATCCTTTAACCATTGTGGCAATTGTTCAGCTAATTGCTTAAATGCCAGTCCTCTATGACTGATTTCATTTTTTTCATCAAGTGTCATTTGTGCTAATGTTTTTTGTTTGTCTTCCACAAAGAATAAAGGATCGTATCCAAAGCCGCCGTCTCCTTTTGGAATAGCAGTAATTCGACCCGCCAACTGGCCTTCAACGACCAAATCATTATCAGGCTGGTTTGGAAAACTAACAACAATTGTCGTGTGAAAACTTGCTTGGCGTTTTTCATCTGGAACTCCGCCTAGTTCACTCAATAGTTTCGCATTATTCCTTGCTGGGTTTTGGGGCTCACCAGCATAACGAGCTGAAAAAACACCGGGTGCATTATGTAATGCCTTAACACATAAGCCAGAATCATCAGCTATCGTTGGTAATTGGCTGTACTGTGCTAAAGCATGTGCTTTGAGTTTTGCATTTTGTTCAAATGTTCGTCCCGTTTCTTGTACATGAGGTGGGTTTTCTAAATCTGCTAGAGATACAATTTCATAATTTGTATCTTTTAATAGCTGATTTAATTCTTTTACTTTACCTTGGTTGGTTGTTGCAATTAGTAGTTTTGTCATTTTGAATCCTCTCATAACTTAACTTGTTTAATTTCATCAAAAGTCTGGCCAAGCCATTTTTTTGCAGCTTGTTCAAAAGCTTGCTTTGATCCCGTTGTATAACCATAATTAAAATGTGTATTATGACTGGCAAATGCGTCACGCTGTTTAAGTAACTGCGTGATTTGTTGGCAAATACCTTCTGCTGGATCAACGACTTCAACTTTTTGTGAAGTAAATTCTTGGGCAATTTGATTTTGAATTAAAGGATAATGTGTACATCCTAAAATCAGCGTATCAAAAGTCTGACCTTTCAACACTTGCAAGCTATCGTGAATAATGGGCTGTAAATCAAGTACATTGTTTTCAATTGCGGGTACTAATTGTGGCGTTGCTAACGAGATCACTTCACATGTTTCATCTGCTTGTTTCAGTGCGTTTTCATAAGCACCTGACTTAATTGTCGCTTGAGTTGCAATCACCGCAATTTGATTGGTTTTAGTTCGAGTTGAAGCAATAGTACTTCCAGCTGAAATCACGCCAATTATTGGAATATCTACTTTTTCTTGTATGGCCGTCATAGCAACTGCCGTTGCAGTATTACAAGCAAAAACAATCATTTTAACATCTTGTTCAATTAAAAAATCGACTAATTTTTGTGTCAATTGAATGATTTCGCTTGTACTTTTGTTTCCATATGGCAAATGAGCTTGATCGCCAATATAGATAGTGGATTCGTGAGGCAAAGTCTTTTTAACTTGTTTCAAAACACTTAGTCCACCTAATCCTGAATCTAATAATCCAATGGGTCGATTATCCAAAAAATCACCATTTCTATATTTATTTTCGTGACAATATCTCTAATTGATTTAAAATTTTGCTAGGCGTCTGCCACAGTTTCTCATCATAATCGTTAGCTGAAATATCTAATCCCAATTGATTATTAAATGCGTAAATGAGCTGAACGGTTTTTAAATCATCTAAAATATGAGTTTGATAAAGATTAATATCAGGCGAATCTTGTAATCGACGCTGTTTAGTAACTCGATTTAAAATCGTATAAAATTTTTGTTTGTCTATCATCGTAAATCCTCCTGCTCATTCATTATACAAAAAAATCCCTTATAAAATCATTATAAGGGATTTTTTGTGTTTAGAAAACTAAGCAGTGTATTCTTCTAATTTTGAACGTAATTGTTCTTTAGCTTGGTAACCTGTTAATTTTTCAACAACTTCACCATCTTTTTTAATCATCAATGTTGGAATTGCCATAATACCAAATGATTGTGGTGTTTTAGGATTTTCATCAACATCCATTTTAGTGAAGTTAACATTATCCATTTCTTCAGCTAAATCTTCAATAACTGGAGATTGCATACGACATGGACCACACCAAGTTGCCCAAAAGTCAACCAATGTCACACCGTTATCTGTTTCTTGTGCAAAATTTTGATCTGTTATTTCTTTAACCATAATCTTTTTGCCTCCTAATTTGTTGTTAAACATAGTTTACTCAATCCACTTACTTTTTGCAAGTGAAAGTTATTATTTAAATTCGACAATCGTAGCACCGGAACCGCCATTACCTTCTGGTGCATAACCAAAGCTTTTTACATGTGAATTACGTTTAAGATATTGATTAACACCATTTCGAATAGCACCAGTTCCGATTCCATGGATAATTGTTACACTATCAAAGTTAGAAAGCAAGGCCTCATCAATGTAACGATCCAAATTCATCATTGCTTCATCATAACGTTGACCACGTAGGTCAAGGGATGCACGTGTTGAGCGCAAGTTAATTGAACGTGTCTTTTTGATTTTTTGTTGCTTAGGTTGTGATGATTGTGATGATTTAGAATTAGATAATTTTTCTAAATCTTTGGCTGCCACTTTTACTTTTAAAGCACCAATTTGCACTTCAAAATGTTTATCGTCTAAAACTTTAGCTACCGTTCCAACTTGGCCATAGGCTAAAACTTTGACTTGGTCATTTTGCTTAATCGTTTGTTTTTTCTTTTCTCTTCTTAAGACTTTATTATGTTTAAGATTGTTATCTCTTAAATGATTAAGTTGACCTTTTGCAGCTATTAATTGGTCTTCCTTAACGCCCACTTTTGATTTTGCTTGTTTTTGGTAGCCTTGCAGTGTCTTGATAATATCATCTGCTTCTTTTTGTGCTTGTTTGAGTGTTTCGTCTGCCTTTTCTTTAGCTTGCTCAATTTCACGGTTAACATTACGGTGATAGAAATCTAATCCTTGATTTAATTTTTCGTAAGTCTCTTTTGATTCTTGAACTTTTTGCTCAAACTCTTCTTTTAATTCTGTCGCCTTTTTAGTTTCATCAGCTAATTTTTTAATCATGTCGTTCAAATCACTACTTTGATCTTGACGTAAACTTTTAGCTTGTTCAATGACATCTGTTGGCATCCCTAATCTTTTAGCAATTTCAAAGGCATTACTATAACCTGGCACACCTAGTAACAAATGATACGTTGGGCTTAGTGATTCAACATCAAATTCCATGCTGGCATTTGTCGTTCTATCACGATTATACGCATATAGTTTTAACTCAGGGTAGTGAGTCGTTGCCATTAGTTTCACTTGCAACTTCTTAAAGTGATCTAGAATTGAAATAGCTAAGTCTGATCCTTCTTCTGGATCTGTTCCTGAACCTAACTCATCAAGCAAGATTAAGCTGTCTTGATTAGCTTCTGACATGATATTAATAATGTTATCCATATGTGAGGAGAATGTACTCAAGTTTTGCTCAATAGATTGTTCATCACCAATATCCGCAAAAATTTCGCTAAATACACCAACTTCACTATATTCTTTTGCAGAGATAAATAGTCCTGATTGTGCCATTAGTTGCAACAACCCAACTGTTTTCAAACTAATTGTCTTACCACCAGTATTAGGACCTGTAATCAACATAAAATCATAATCTTCACCTAAAATAATGTCATTAGCCACTACTTTTTCAGGGTCAATTAGCGGATGTCTGGCTTTATTCAGCTTAATTGCATGACTATTATTAATAACTGGTTCAACAGCCTTCATTTGGTTGGCTAATAAGGCTTTCGCTTGAATAAAGTCAAGTGAAGCGACTTTTTCATCAATCGTTTGGATGTTTGTCATTTCTTCCCGAGTCCAATTAGTTAGCTCATCTAAGATACGACGAATTTCCATTTTTTCTCTAGCTGTTAGTTCTTGTAGATTATTGTTTAAATCAACAATTTTACCTGGTTCAATAAATAGGGTTTGACCTGTTGCACTTTGGTCATGGACAATCCCACCAAATTTACCACGATGGTTGGCTTTAACAGGTAGAACCAAACGATTATCACGAATTGTAATAATTGCTTCACTTAAATAATTAGCTGTACTACCTTTTAAATAAGCTTCCATTTGCTGACGGATATTATCTTCTGTTTTTTGGTAGTGGTGACGAATTGACTTCAGCGTTTGACTAGCAGTGTCTAACACATTACCTTCACTATCGAACGTTTTCTCTAATCGTTTAGTCAACTCAAGTGGTAAGTCAACATCATCCACTAGTCCCATCAGTGCATTTAGACTTAATTCATAATCTTTTGGATCAAAGTCTAAAAAGGTTAAAACATCTCGCATAACGGAGAGCAACAAACTAATAGTTGAAAGTTCTTTTGCATTTAATGTGGCATTTTCTAACTTCAATCGTTTAATAATTGGCGAAATATCTTGATAAGCAACAATAGGTAAGCGGCCCTTAATTCTAAGGAGGTTAACAGCATCTAATGTTTTAGCTAGCTCATCTTTTACACCTTGATAAGTTTTATGAGGTAATAAATTTTGGGCTTTATTTTGAGCATTATCTGTTACCGTTAATTCACTTAATTGACTTGTAATTTTATCAAATTCCAGCGTCTTTAATATTTTTGAATTCATAACAGTTCCTTCCAAAAAAGAATAGGCCCATTTTAGGCCTATTCTTTATTTATATTCAATTAACAGTTGTTTCACTACAGTATTAATTTTAGCGGTGATTAACCCAAAGTGCAACAGTTGAGCGCTAAAAGTTAAGACTAAGCTAAGCCAACCTTTTTGAAAATGTCATCAACATGGCGCAAATGATAATTGTAGTCAAATGCATCGTCTAAATCTTCTGCAGTCAAGTGTTTTGTGATAGCTTCAGTTGCTTCAACTAATGGTCTGAATTGTTTCTTTTCATCCCATGACATTGCTGTCAGTGGTTGAACGAGATCGTAAGCTTCTTCACGTGACAATCCCTTTTCAACTAACTTCAGTAATAGACGTTGACTGTAAATTAAACCATATGTTTTTGACATATTTTCTTTCATTGTTTCAGGGAAAACAGTTAAGTTTTCAACAATGTTTGAAAAACGATTCAACATGTAATCAAGTAATGTTGTGGCATCTGGTAAGATAATACGTTCTACAGATGAATGTGAAATATCACGTTCGTGCCATAATGGCATATCTTCTAGTGCTGGCTGAACGTAACCACGGATAACACGTGCTAATCCACTAATGTTTTCTGATCCAATTGGATTACGTTTATGTGGCATTGCTGAAGATCCTTTTTGTCCTTCGTTGAAGAACTCTTCAACTTCATGGATTTCTGAACGTTGTAAACTACGTACTTCAGTTGCAAAAGTTTCAAGACTTGTTGCAATTAAAGCAAGTGTTGACATGTAATCAGCATATAAGTCACGTGGTAATACCTGACTTGCAATATCCATTGGTTTTAAGCCAATTTCTTTCATCATTGATTCTTCTACTTGTGGAGGTACGTTGGCATAAGTTCCAACAGCACCACTAATTTTACCCACTGCAACTTCTTCTGCCACACGAACAAAACGAGCGCGTTGACGTTTCATTTCTGAGTACCAACGAGCAACTTTTAATCCAAAAGTAGTTGGTTCAGCATGTACACCATGAGTACGTCCCATCATGACAGTATCTTTATATTTTAGTGCTTGTTTTCTTAGAATTTCGATAAAACGATCTAAGTCATCTAGCAAAATTTTGTTTGCCTTTTTAAGTAATACCCCATTAGCTGTATCAACAACATCAGTACTTGTTAATCCAAAATGCACCCATTTTTTCTCTGGTCCTAAATATTCTGAAACATTACGAGTGAAAGCAACAATATCGTGGCGTGTTACCGCTTCGATTTCTGCAATACGTTCTACTGAAAAATCAGCATTTTCTGCAATTTTTTTAGCATCTTCTGCCGGTACTTCGCCCACAGTTACCCAAGCGTTAGTCGCTGCAACTTCAACTTCAAGCCATGCTTGGTAACGTTCTTTTAATGACCAAATGTCCATCATTTCTTTACGCGCGTAACGTTCTAACATACTAATTAATCCTCCCAGATATCTTTCATCACCATTGTTTGATCACGGTCAGGTCCAACAGAAACTGTGAATAATTCAAGTCCTGTTAGTTCACACAACCTTTTCACATAGTTCTTAGCGTTCTCTGGTAAATCTTCAAAACGCTCAACTTTTGTAATATCTTCATGCCAACCTGGCAATGTTTCATAAATTGGTTCAACTTTTGAAAGCTCAACTAAACTTGCTGGGTAGTAATCGATTTCTTCCCCATTTAGACGGTAACCCGTTGCAATTTTTAGTGTGTCAAAGCCAGATAAAACATCTAGTAAGTTAACACTTAATTGTTTCAATCCTGAAACACGAACGGCATGTCTCAATGCAACTGTATCTGCCCAACCAATACGACGTGGTCGTTTTGTAACGGTACCGTATTCGCGACCAATTTCACGAATCTGGTCACCAATTTCGCCTTCAATTTCTGTTGGGAAAGGACCTTCACCAACACGTGTTGAGTAGGCTTTTGTTACAGCAACAACATTGTCAATTTCTTGTGATGATACACCTGAACCCACAATTGCACCACCAGCTGTTGGGTTAGAAGAAGTCACATAAGGGTAAGTACCGTGATCAACATCAAGCATCACACCTTGTGCACCTTCAAATAATACCTTTTTATTATCGTGTAAAGCTTCAGTAATTAAGACCGATGTATCGACAACATAATCTTTTAATTGTTGACCATAGTCATAGTAAGCTTCAAAAATCTCATCAAAATCAAGACCAGATTTTTGGTATAGCTTTTCAAATAGTTCATTTTTTTCTGCTAGATTTAATTTAAGTTTTTCGTAGAAAACATCTCTATCTAACAAATCAGCCATTCTAATTCCGACACGACTAGCTTTATCCATATAAGCAGGACCAATACCGTTACGGGTTGTTCCGATTTTTTGGTCTTGTCTTTTATCTTCTTGATATTCATCTAATAAGATATGGTATGGCAAAATAACGTGGGCACGATTAGAAATTCTCAAATTGTCAGTTGTGATTGCATTTTCATTTAAGTAACGAATTTCTTTAAGCAATGCTTTAGGGTTGACGACAACGCCGTTCCCAATAACTGCTAATTGATCTTTTCCTAAAATACCTGAAGGAATCAAATGTAACTTGTAGGTTTTATCCTCAAAAACAATTGTATGTCCTGCATTATTTCCACCTTGGTAACGAACAACCATATCGGCTTGTTTACTTAGGAAATCGGTAATTTTACCTTTTCCTTCGTCACCCCATTGACTTCCAATTAAAACTATTCCTGACATTTGGCCACCTCATTTAACTTTTTAAACCGTAAACAAGTTTAGCAATAAGTTAAGATTTAGTCAAATGATTAACAGATATTATTGGTCATATATTCTATATTTATTCGTTTTTTAACATTTTAATCTATTGACTTTTCGTTTTTCTTTGCTTATATTATTTAGGTGGCGAACGTTTAAAGATTCGTTAAACGAACATTAAAAATGTGGAGGAATTATTTTGTACCCTTTTGATTACGATGATATCCAACTTTTACCTAAGAAATGTATTGTGAACAGCCGTTCTGAAGTTGACACAACTGTTAAGTTAGGTAAGCGTACATTTAAATTACCGGTTGTCCCTGCAAACATGCAAAGTGTGATTGATGAAGAATTAGCCGTTTTCTTAGCTGAGCGTGATTATTTCTATGTTATGCACCGTTTTGAACCTGAAACACGACTAGCTTTTGTTCAAAAAGTGCAAGAAAAAGGCTTATTTGCTTCAATTAGTCTAGGGATTAAGGAACCTGAATATGAATTGGTCGATCAATTGGCTAACCAAAATCTAATTCCTGAATATATTACAATTGATATCGCACATGGTCATTCTGACTCTGTTATTAAAATGATTAAGTATATCAAAGAAAAGCTACCCGAAAGTTTTGTTATTGCAGGTAATGTTGCGACTCCTGAAGGTGTCCGTGACCTTGAAGCTGCTGGTGCTGATGCGACTAAAGTTGGGGTTGGCCCTGGTAAAGCTTGTATCACTAAACTCAAAACTGGTTTTGGAACAGCTTACTGGCAACTATCAGCCATCAAATGGTGTGCTGAAGCTGCAACCAAGCCTATCATTGCTGACGGTGGCATTCGTCACAATGGGGACTTGGCTAAGTCAATCAAATTTGGCGCTACAATGATTATGGTCGGTTCACTTTTTGCTGGACACGAACAATCACCCGGTCAAGTCATTACAATTGATGGCAAACTATACAAACAATATTGGGGTTCTGCCTCAGATACTCAAAAAGGCAAATACGAGAACGTTGAAGGTAAACAAATGTTGATTGATTACCGAGGTGACATCAAACGCACTCTTAAAGAAATGCAACAAGATTTACAATCAGCTGTTTCTTACGCTGGTGGTAATGAACTTTCAAGTTTAAAAGATGTTGATTATGTTATTTTAAATCACGGCATTGTTCAAAACTAGATAAAAACACCGTAGAAAAAATCTACGGTGTTTTTATTTGCTCTCTTTGACAAATAGCAGTTAAATCTTCAGGCAATGGTGCTTTTGCTGTAATTGTTTCATGAGTTAACGGATGGCTAAAACTGAGACGACTTGCATGAAGCGCTTGGCGACTTAAAATCGACTCATCTCCACCATACAAACTATCTCCTAAAAGTGGCTGCCCAAAACTAGCTAAGTGAACTCGAATTTGATGTGTTCGCCCTGTTCTTAGCTTTAGTCCGATAAGACTATAATTAGGGCCTGCTTGAATTAGATTATATTCTGTTTGAGAGTCTTTTCCTGAGCTAGCAACTTCTCTCTTGATTGCATCCCCTACAACTCGTGCAATTGGACGATCTATCAAACTGGGAATCTTTTCTATACCAGTTTCAGTCTTGATCAAAGCCAAATAGTACTTATCTAACTTATTTTGTTGAATAAATGCGTGGCCAATGGCATCTTTAGCTACTAATAAGCACCCACTGGTGTCTTTGTCTAATCTTGTAATAACATGTGGTTTTGTTGTAATTGATTGAACTTGAAAGTAACTTAACAACCGATTTACAACTGAGTCAGTTAAGTCTGATTTAGATGGCGTAGATAATAATCCAGCAGGTTTATTAATAATCAAAAATAGCTCATCTTCATATAAAATATCTAATTCTTTATCAACAGCTACCACTTTTTGATTCTTCGGTTCTATCCCCGGAACAAAATGAATGACATCTCCAGCCTTAACGGCGTAAGATGTCATTCTTCTTTTTTGATTAACAAGTATAAAACCGCCATTATGACGACAATTAATCAGAGCTCTTTTTGAAATACCTTGTTTTCTAAGATATTTGCCAACGGTTGTTTTTTTATCTTCAACACTAAATTTATAATAACGTATCATTGTTTTTCTTTTGTCCTAAAAATGAATCTTCCACTCTTGACCAGAAATGAGTATGACGATATTTTGCAAAATGAATCTGCTTATCTGATATCTTATAGATAATCTTACGAACAGAATGATGCTTGATTTCTTTAGAGTCAATTGTAACAACATAATCATCAACATGTTCTGGTAACAATGTAATCCACTCATCTGGTGCAATAATAATGGGTGACGATAATGTTCTAAACAACCGATTATTAATCGACGCAATTTCTGTTAACTGTAGTGTCTTTAGCCTAGGATGAATAACTGCACCACCTAAAGATTTACTATAGGCTGTCGAGCCTGTTGGCGTTGAAATACAAACCCCATCTCCTCTAAAACGTTCAAAAAATTCATTCTTTATGTAAATATCCGTTTTCAAAGTCTGCGAGACACGTTTGATAGTTGACTCATTCAAAGACAAATAATGTCTCGTACAAGCACCATCTTCTTCAATATGGACTTCAAGCAAAGGATAACTGACAGAAGTAGGCTCTTGTTCTACCAAAGCTTTCACTAGTTCTTTGATTTCATAATTGCGCCAATCTGTATAAAAACCTAGATGTCCGGTATGAACACCAATGAAACGAATTCGGTCAACCATATGAGCATATTTATGAAAACCACCAATCAATGTGCCATCTCCACCAACGGTGATAACTAAATCTGGGTTTTCTTGATCCAATTCAACCTTATTTTTGGTCAACTCACTTTTTAGTTCGTTAACAACATTTACAGATATTTCTTTTGAATTACTTACAATTGCGACTTTCAACCAAAAAAGCTCCAATCCTACTGTTTTAAATTTTTTGTTAATTGCTGTCTTTGATGTGAGGCATCAATTTCTTCTCGAATAGCAGACATTTCAACATCAAGCTCATAAGCTTTTTGTGCGACATCTTTCAACCTATCTTTAATTTCAGGTGCATAGTCATTAGGATACTTATAATTCAAACTATGTTCTAGTGTTGCCCAGAAATTCATGGCCAAGGTTCGCAATTGAATCTCAGCTAAAACCACTTTCTTTTCTTCATTATATTGATAAACAGGATATTCAATAACCATATGATAGGAGCGGTAACCGCTTGGTTTATCATTTTGAATGTAATCTCGCTCTTCAACAACCGTCATATCTGTACGACTGTGAATAACATCAATCACTTGATAAACATCTTCAATAAATGGACACATGATTCTAATTCCAGCAATATCTTGTAAATCTTGCTCTATTAATTCTTCAGCAACATATCTTCTTTTTAATTTTTCTTCTATACTTTCAACTGGCTTTACACGACCTGTCACAAACTCAATTGGAGAATGGTTTGTTTGATCTAAATAGCTCACGCGTAAGCCTCTGAATTTAACTTTGAGTTCATTTACAGCTTGTTGATAAGGCCATAAAAATTTTTTCCAGTCTTTTATCATAGTTTATTCTTCCTCCAATGGGACTTTTTATTTTAGAATGTAGGTAATAATTAAAATTAAAGCGAGGTAAACAAGATGTCAGAAATAATCGAAACAGAATTAAAGCTCATGCTTACACAAGCACAGTTCAACAAATTATTATCAGCTTACACGCTGAAAAAAGCGATTCGTCAAACCAATTATTACTTTGATTCTAAAGAGGCTTGCTTAAAAAATGCTAACTGTGGTTTAAGAATTCGACAGTTCAAAAACTCAGGTGAGCAAACACTTAAAGTCCCTCTTCCAAATAATACCACACATTCATTACGTGAAATAACCGATCCATTATCTTTAACAAAAATCGAAAAAATGCTGGCAACAGACCGTGTTAATTTTTCAGGAAAAGTCGGTGATTATCTTAAAGATAATTTTAAAGATGAACACTTCTATCGACTAGCTCAAGCCCACACCCATCGTTACCTCTTACATGGACCAGAAAATCTCGAATTAACACTTGATCAAACGGACTACCTTGACGGCACTCGTGATTATGAACTCGAAATTGAAACTGATCGATTAAAAGATGCACAAGAAGCAATGGTATTTTTAAAAGAAAAATTCGACTTAACTAGTGACATACCACAAAAAAATAAAGTCGCCCGTGCATTTGAACACCGCACTAAGAATTAAAAAGCTGACTAAGTTGTCGGCTTTTTTTCTGCTCAATAACATGCCCATCCAAATGTCTTAAAGCAATTGGCAAATAAACCGTTACTTCATTAGGCAACCCTAGTTTTGTCTTAATTGTTGCGGTAGTTTCACTTGATAAATAGTACGGCTGTCGATAACTTGTATAACACTCAGCTAATAACTTTTTCAAGTTGTACCCGTTAGCATAGGCTAAACGTTTAATCGTTTCAAGTTCTTTTTGCTTTTTATGCCATTTAATAGGTATTTTCTGGTAATTAAATAATTGATGTGGCTGCTTAATAAACAAGCTAAGTTGCTTAAATCCTTGTGAGTCTAGGTCAAATTCTTGAAGTTGATAGTGAGCTCTAGTTGAAAAATCATGTCTCATAATATGATATTTTAGTTTTATTTTGTGACTAACTAAGTGGAGCTCAATTAAATAAAAACCCAAATTCTTTTGATATCTCAAGAATTGAATTTGTTTTTTGGCTAGTGTTTGTCGCAGATGTAGCTTTTCTCCTACTAACCAAATGTCTTCGATGCCAAGTTTACGATAGTAATGATGACGATCTTGATGGATAGATTCACTTAATGGCGAACATTGAACCTCGATAGCAATTTGAGTTTTCTCTTCTATAATTAAAATATCAGGCCGCACTTTGTCAGATGGTAAGGTTTTCTCTAAAGAAACATCAGAATAAATCGGCATCAGACTATTGTAAACTTGTGCTTTTAATTGCTGATGTTCAACCGTTTCATCATTGGATATTGCTCTTGCCAAGTGCTTAAAATATGGTTTTTTACCATTTGGATTCAAAAACTGTACAGTTGCCAAACACTTTGGACATTGTACTTTATCAACTTTTTGTGGTTGATAGTTTACTGCATAAATAAGGTTATTATTAACTAAAGCTGCATACAAAAAAGACACCCCTTGTATTAATTACGCTGGGTGTCTTTTTTTAATTGAAATAAGTTTTTAAGTTTTCAACAGCATTATCAGTCAATACACACTTAGCGTTTGACAGCAATAATTTAGTTTCACCTTGAATCAAATCGCCAAATTCATTAACCATAATCCAAAAATCTTTGATAGATAACTCATAAGATTGATGAGGATCAAATCTAAATGACATTAGGTATGTTTGACTGCCAGAGTCAGCATAAAGCTTCGTATCTACTCCGCTCATATGAGGCAACTCTTTAGCCAATTCAATTGCATCTTCAATACTGTTAAATTCATAAATACGATAATAATCAGAAGTATTCTTCTTATCTTCACTTGCATCTACATGTGAAATAGATCCATCGTCTAATGATTGTAATAATTCTTGTAATTGTTGGGCATTATTCTGTGACTCTTGCACCGATTGCTCAGAAGAAACGGCAGATTTTTTCATATTGGTTCGACTAATTAATAGCTCTAACCCGTCGTTGCTTGGCATAATTTGAAATGTAACCGCATCGTTTTGGGCAAAAGTATGATTTTCATCTACTTCTTCTAGGATATTTCTAAAGAATTGTTCAATATGTCCCTGATTTCCTAGAAGATCTAACATGGTGATGCCACGTTCTTCTAAATCTTCACTACCAAGAATCACTCGAATTGTGTTGTCGTTAATACGTTGCATTTCCATATTAATACCACCTCTCGTAATTCTGAAGTTCTTTTTATGTTTATTTCATTAATTAAGGACTGACTATATTTTAACTGATTTATAAAAAAAGAACCAGACAAAACTATCTGATTCTACATCTATTTCAATTGATTTAGAAGCCTTCCATCTCTTCGACTTCTCTTAACTCTTGTTGTCTAACCTTACGAGGCAAAAAGCGTCTGATTTCATCTTCATTAAATCCAATTTGTAAACGTTTTTCATCCGTGATGATAGGACGAATCAATAATCCTGGTTCTTCTACTAATAAGTTAAGTAACTTATCTAATGATAAGTCTTCAAGTTCGACATCTAAGTTTTGAAAAAGTTTTGAGCGTCTTGAAATTAGTTTTTTTGTACCTTCTTCAGTCATACTTAAAATCTTTTTAATCTCTTCTCTTGATAATGGGTTAGCAAAAATATTTCTTTCAACATATGAAATACCGTTTTCTTCTAACCAAGATTTTGCTTTACGACATGATGTACAACTTGGTGATGTATATAAGTTGACCATTTTGACCACGCTCCTTTGCTTTGAATTCTAATTTAGATAATCTCTTTAACAATTCGTAGTATACAACTAAATTTTGCACAATACTACTTAATTTTTAAAAATAAATTATATTGAATTAGACTCAAGCTTATAAAACGCATCAGCATAGTCATTAATTAATTTTAGTATTTTTATAAGTTTTTCTTAACTTTAATTTAATTCTCATTAATTTGCTTTTTACTAATTTGCTTAAACTTTTTGAGTCATACCCACTTCAGCTATTTCAGCATTAACAAAAATTTCTCGTGCTTCATTTAATAACTGGCTATGACTAATTGTTTGGGGCAAGTGACTAAGAAGTAATGACTTTACACCAGCTTTTTGAGCCAGGTTAGCTGATTCTTCAGAAGTCATGTGCCATTTACGCCCTGTCTTATCTTTAGCAAAGTTAGTATCTGTTAACAATAAGTCTGCTCCCTGACTGAATTCGACTAAATCGTCAAAATAAGCAGTATCGGCTGTAAATACAAAGACTTTACCTGTGGCCTTTTCTTTAATTCTCATTGCATAAGCAGGAACTGGATGTTGTGTTCTTAAAAAGTTAATTTCAAAAGGTCCTAAATCAAGTGGTTGATAATCAAAATAAGGATAACCTTTGGTGATGCCATCCATACTCAAATTAGCAAAACTAATAAAATCTTGATTATGGCCATAAATTGGTAAAACTGCTTGTCTTTTTTCGCCAGGATGTAATTGATAGTAATATTGTAACACCCCAATATCACTGGCGTGATCGTGATGATAATGCGAGAGTAACACTGCATCTAATTCGAATGGATCTAGATATTTTTCTAATGCCAAAAGCGAACCACTTCCTGCATCTAACAACAAGTTAAACCCATCTTCAGATTGTAATAGATAGGAAGAACTTGCTGCTCCAGCATACGGATAACCACCATAAATACCAAGTACTGTTAATTTCATAATTGTGCTCCTTTTAATTAAATTCTTTGTTTAACTAAATACCAATAATTTTTATAAATTGCGTAATACGACACTATTGTAAACCCTATCACCAGTCCACATAAAGTGAAAAAGCTGAGATAACCTTTAAAGTTTAAAGCGACTATAAAGGGAATCAATAGAAGTATCATATACACCATAACAAATAGCGTCGGCATCAAGAAATAGTAGGCTGTATATTTAAAGACTAGTTTTTTGATGTCTGTTTTTAAATGTCCTAACTTAACCAAATATTGATAATCAGCCAAGTTCTGACTGAAATCAGTGTTTAATTTTAGTAATAAAATAACTTGTGTGGCCACAATTAACAGTCCGCTAAAAATAATTAATATAAATTGGATATTTGATAACATATATGAAGACGATACCTGGCTTTTATAATAAGAGTTATAAGAAGAAAAGTAGTAGGTATCATGCGTTCTGTGATAAGAATCACTTCTTTGACGGCTTGCCTCTGATTCCTTTTCAAGTGTTAGCTTACTTGTGTTTTCATCTGCTACAACACCTTGAGGTAAAATATTATACGAGACTAGATTTGTTAACACCTGTCTATAGTTTTCAAGTTGTTGCGGTTTAATGTTATACGATATAACTTGATAAGTAATATCTGCTTGAATCTGGTCAAAATCCACATCAGAAACAATTAGATTATGAGTAGGTACCGATCCTTGAGGAAATGGAATAAGCCTATCAGAAAAAAGTGAGGATTGATTGGTTAACTCAAAAGTTTTTGTTTTCCCATTTTTTAAAGTTAATCCAATTTCATTTCTTAAAAACTGATATGGCGCTGCATTGAACTGGCCTGAATTTAAGAATAATGCTTTAGCACCGACTTGATCATTTGTAGCGTTTGGACGATTAGTTGCTGAATATTGTCTATTCAAAAAGCCCTGCTGGACACCACGATTATAATCAGACTGTGAAATCACCCCAAACATTTGATTAAAAAAATTTGTATAGTAAAGTAATTTGATAGGTGTCACCTGCTGATACTGAACATCAAGACCATTGTCTCGCATCGCTTGTTCGACTTTATTTTGAGTAAAACTAGTCGTTACAAATTCAGTAGGGTTATTTTTTACATTACTTTGAGCCAATCCATTATCACCATATGTAAAGATAAACAAAGCAATTATTGCTAGCATATTAATCACAGCAATCACAATAGCTGTCCAAGTACTATCAGATAAACTACGCTTCAAATGACTATAAACTAAAATTTTGAAGTCTGTCGCTTTTCTTTTATGCTTTCTTTTTTCTAATACTCGAAAAATCCACCATCTAAAAAAAGTAATTAAAAATAATAACGCAAGCAAAGCATATATAAATGGGAATTTCATGAAAACACCTAGAGACATCAGAATTCCAATTAGAAGAAATAATTGAAAAATAGTAGCCAAAATACCAGGACTTCTTCTTAATTTTCGTCTTTTAATTTCTGATTTTTTAGGGTTGGCATATTTATTGAAATAAGTTGGATTTTTTATGAGCCTTGTAACTATGATAAAAATCAAAAATTGTAGCCCAAAAACCAGTAAAAAAGTAAAAAAGGTATCTTGCACTGGCATCTTAAACACCATACTCCACGTACTTTGCCAACCTAACAGGCGAATTAACAATAGATTTAAAAGTGGCGTTATAATAATGCCCATTACAATTCCTACTATTAAGGAAATGAAATGGATAACAAACTGCTGCAATGCAAAAAATGCGACAACTTGACCTTTATTAAACCCTGCAATTAGTAAACTAGCTAGATTTTTTTTTGAAATTTTAAAAAGTAAAATAGAGGCAATCACTAAAAAAAGGATGATAAAGGCTAATTCTGAAATCTTAGTTATCATAGCTATTATGCTAATACTCATCATAGAAAATCCAGACAAGAGATGATAATCAATATTTTGATAGCTGGGATTGTAAGTTAGATTAGCAAAGAAAAAGTAAATGGCTATAGCTAAAGCCAGCGCTAATCCATAAACAGTAAAATGACCAATATTACTTTTCAGGTCTTTTAAGGCTACTTTAAAAATCATACCCTTCACCTCCACCAACCGTCGCCTGCATTTCAACAATTGATTCAAAGAAGGCTTGTCGGCTATCTACTCGATTAATTTGTGAAAATAAGCGGCCATCCTTCACAAAAATAATTCGATCACAATAACTTGCTGCAAAAGGATCATGAGTGACCATGACTAAAGTGTGATAATCTCGATTCAATTGACTTAAGAATTGTAAAAGATACGTTGCGGATTTTGAATCTAAACTTCCTGTTGGTTCATCAGCCAATATTAATTCGGGTTCTTTGACAATTGCTCTTGCTGCACTAACTTTTTGCTGTTGTCCTGGTGATAAGTCAAAAACATTTTGATCTAGCAATGATTCAATATCGAGTCGATTGGCAATATCAAAAACTTTTTCTTCAATATTTTTTCGCTTAACTCTTAAAGATAACAAAGGCAACTCAATGTTTTCTTTAACAGTCAATGAGCTTAGCAAGTTAGGATTTTGGAAAATAATCCCCATCTTTCTTTGACGATTTTTAGCGCGTTGACTATCTGAAAAGTTTCTCAAGTCAATGCCGTCCATCATAATTTTACCGAATGACAAATAATCGATTTGAGCCAATAAATTCAAGATTGTACTTTTACCAGAACCAGATGGCCCCATTATTCCTAAAAACTCGCCTTTTTCGACCTTAAAACTCAAGTTATCAAGGGCCTGGACTTGATT
Source organism: Holzapfeliella sp. JNUCC 80 (assembly GCF_053667655.1). NCBI lineage: Bacteria > Bacillati > Bacillota > Bacilli > Lactobacillales > Lactobacillaceae > Holzapfeliella > Holzapfeliella sp. JNUCC 80. Next base: position 868,671 of record NZ_CM132205.1, read on the forward strand.
CACACCATATCCATACATTTTTGAAACTTGTTTAACCTCTATATAACTCATACCAAACTCCCTTTGATTTTTTTTATCCCGAAAAACGTTATAATTTGTTATCCTTAATAGTAACTAATTTAAATGACAAGGTGAATAACTCATGTACAAAATAATGATTGTTGAAGATGATCGCACTGTTAACACACTAATTGCTGAAGCAATTGAAAAGTGGCAAATGGAACCCATTATTGTCGATGACTTCAATGACGTAGAAGAACTCTTTTTACAAACTCAACCCCATTTAGTTTTGATGGATATCAACCTTCCTGTATACGATGGCTTTTACTGGAACCAGCGCATCAGGTTGCACTCTAAAATCCCGATTATCTTTATTTCTTCACGCAATACCAATATGGATATGGTAATGGCAATGAATATGGGGGCTGATGATTTTGTATCTAAACCGTTTTCAACTGACGTTTTAGTTGCTAAAATCAACGCCCTACTTCGTCGCACTTATAATTATAAAGACGATCACCAAGATATCATTTCATTGCATAATGTTACTTTAAATTTATCAAACTCCACTGTTAAAGTGAATGACCAAGACATTGATTTATCAAAAAATGAATATAAACTTCTTCAAGTGTTAATGAATCAAAGTGGTCAAATTGTTTCAAGAGACCATTTATTGCGCAGCCTTTGGGAAGATGAACGCTTTGTAGATGATAATACATTGACGGTTAACATTAATCGTCTTCGTAAAAAAATCGAAGTGGCAGGTGGAAAAGACTTTATCAAAACAAAAGTCGGCCAAGGTTATATTATCGAATAGTTAGGAGATTAGGATGCTGTTTTTTAGATTTCTCAGGGATTATATTCCGTTTTTGCTGCTTTTCATCGTACTTATGACGATTATTAACTTTGTTCTTTGGTTAGATCCTACGCAAAGCATTCATTGGTTCAACCTCGTTTATCTAGATGCTGTTTGCTTTTTAGTCTTAAGCGGTTTTATTGGCCTTCTTTATTTCAAAAAACGCAAGTTTCTTGCTGAATTAACTTTTCGGACCAAATATCCGCATAAGAGTTACAATCAAACCCTTAACAATGCGACTAGTCAAACTGAAAAAATTTATCAAGAAGCATACAACACATTAGTTGAATATGGTAAATCTGAAAATCTAAAGTTAATTAATCGCCAAAATGATCAAACAGAATATGTGGATTCTTGGGTTCATGAAATCAAAATTCCATTAGCTGCTTTACAGTTGCTACAGGAAAATATTCAAACCCAAATCAATGAAAATAAAAATCGTCAAATCAAGACTGAAATTAGTCAGATTAGCCATTTAGTCGACCAAGTTCTTTACTACTCTCGTTTAGATAATTTTACACAGGATTATCTGATTCAACGTTACCGTCTTAAAAAAATAATCAATCAGGTGGCTTTAGAAAATATGACAACCTTTTTGGAAAAACATATCCAATTTGAAATCGAAGGTGATGATGCGCCTGTCTTGACTGATCAAAAATGGTTAGCCTATATTCTAGCCCAGCTATTCTCAAATGCTCTCAAATATACTGCTGACCATGGAACTATCAAGGCAAAAATCATCCAAGATAAAAAAGTGACAATCCTACAAATCATTGATACTGGTGTTGGTATCCCAAAACAAGATATTTCTCGAATTTTTGACAAGGGATTCACAGGTGAAAACGGTCGTAAACAAGACAAAAAATCCACTGGTCTTGGTCTTTACTTAGCCCAAAAGATGGCGCAAAAGTTAGGTCATGATTTAACAGTTAGTTCAACACCTGGCAAAGGAACTACTTTCTCCATCAAGTTCCCCTTCTTGTCTTATTATAATGACGAAAACCAAGTTAATAATTTATCCTACAAAAAAAGAACAGTAGATTAATCTACTGTTCTTTTTTATTTAAGCTTTAAATTTTAGAGTCATAGCATTAATTGCGACAATCACTGTTGATAGCGACATCAAGATAGCACCTACAGCTGGATTTAGCATGAAGCCAAATGGCGCTAATACACCTGCTGCTAATGGTAATGCTAAGATGTTATAACCTGCACCCCACCATAAGTTTTCAACCATTTTACGCTTCGTTAACTTCGTTAAGTCAAATAAAGCTAATACTTTGTCTAATGATTGACTAGTCAACACAACATCCGCCGCATCAATTGCAACGTCCGTTCCTGAACCGATTGCGACACCAATGTCAGCTGCTGCTAACGTTGGTGCATCATTAATACCATCCCCAATCATCATGACACGATGATTGTTTTGGTGTAGTTGATGAATATAGTGTAACTTATCTTGTGGTAATAATTGTGCATGAACCTCACTAATTCCAAGCTGATCAGCAACTTTTTGAGCTGTTAACGCATTATCTCCCGTTAACATAACAGGTACGATATTTTGTGCTTTTAAATTCTCAATAAATGACTGTGCTTCAGGTTTAATTTTATCCCCTGCAGCAACTACCGCTAAAACTTGATGGTCATCAACTAAGTAAGAAACGGTTAATCCTTGAGAAGCTAGTTGTTGATATTGATCAGCATCAACCGCTAAGTTTTGTTGTTCTAAATAAGCTTTTGAAACAATCTTGTAGGCTTTGTCTGCGACAGTTCCTGACAAGCCCACACCTTTTATTGCACTAACTTCAGTTGGTGCTGGTGCGTGAATGTGTTGATCTTCGGCAAATTTTACAATACTTTTAGCGACTGGGTGACTAGATTGTGATTCTAACGCTGCTGCAATTGCAAGTACGTCTTCTTTTGAGACATTTTGACTAAGACTTTCAAAATGAGCAACCTCAAACTTACCGTCTGTTAAAGTCCCCGTTTTGTCGAGTGCAATATAATCAATTTGAGAAGTTAATTCAATTACGTCACGATTTTTGATTAGTAGTCCATTAACGGCTGAAAGTGATGTGAAGCGAGCAGTTACAAGTGGAATTGCTAACCCTAAAGCGTGTGGACAAGCGATAACTAGCACTGTCACTAATACCAAGAAGGCATTTGATACTGTTCCAAAGAATAGCCAAGTAATAAACGCAATTAAGCCAACTGTTACAGCAGCATAAAATAACCAACCGGCAACTTTATCAGCCAATGTTTCAACCTTAGATTTATTTTGTTGCGCATCCATTACTAATTGTTTGATTTTTGAGAGGTAACCACCGTCACCAACACCGGTTACTTGCACCAAAATAGTGCCATCTTCATTGGTTGACCCACCAATTACGGTTTCCCCAGCAGCTTTCGCTACTGCTTTAGATTCACCAGTTACGAGGAACTCGTTAACTTGTGTCGTTCCTTTTGTAATAACACCGTCTGCTGGAATCGTTTCTCCTGCTTTTATCATAACCGTTTGATTTTCTTTAACTTCAGATAACAGCACTTCATGTGCATGACCATTTTCATCGACTAATTGTGCTTTTTCAGGTAATAACTTCGATAAATTATCCAAAGCATTATTAGCCTGCATTGTAGCGTTCATTTCAATCCAGTGACCTGCAATCATAATGACAATTAATGTTGCCAGTTCAAAGAAAAAGTTCATCGTGTGTTGATGGAAGAACTCATTTGCAACAAACGAGTATAAGCTATAGAAATAAGCGACACTAATTCCCATTGCAATCAACGTCATCATTGCCGGAGATTTATGCTTAATCTCATCTTTTGCACCTAATAAAAATGGTGCCCCACCATAAAAGTATAATATAGTGGATAAAATTAGTACCAGCCATTGCGACCCTGGAAATTCAAATTGGAAAAACAATGGCATATCCATCATTGGTGACAAGAAGACTACTGGTATCGCAAGAATTAACGAAATAATTAGTTTTTGTTTCAAATTGCCCATGTGCCCCATGCCATGACCGTGCATACTATGATCCATACCTTCATGTCCCATATGAGAATGATCCATATGCATATGATCGTGATGTGACATATTTGAATGGTCCATCTCCATATGGTCATGATGTACATGTTTGCTGTGATCCATATGTGACATTTGATCGTGATTCATAGTTGAGTGATCCATATGATCCATGTGTGAATGGTTCATATGGTGTTGATGATTATCGTGTTTTTGATTTTTCATCAATACTACCCCTTTCAAACTTTATCTCTTCACTGGTAGTATATCACTTAACTAACTTTTTGTAAGTACTTATTTAATTTTAGGCAAAAAAAAAAGCACCAATATAACTATTGATACTAAAATAACCGCTTGGCTATTAAAAATTATGTCTTAAACAAGACCTTCTTTTTTCATTGTGTCGTCAATTGCATCTAAAGCTGCAGAAGCATCATCGCCATCAACGCTTACAATAACGTCAGATCCTTGTCCAACACCTAAAGACATCACACCCATGATTGATTTTAAATCAACGGTTTTGCCTTGGTATTCTAATGTAGATTTTGAATCGAACTTACTAGCTGTCTGAACTAGTAATGTAGCTGGACGTGCATGAATTCCGGTTTCGGATGTAATGTGATAGTCGCGTTTTTCCATGTCTATCTATCTCCTTTTAAATAAAAATGGACTGAAGAATTAAGTCTTCTCCTACAATTAAAGATTATCATTTTTTAGATTAAATAACAATAAGTATATTCCCATTATAGACGCTTGTCTTCACATTTTTAATTATTTTTTGTAAGTTAATTGGGTTTTAGCACTTGAAATATAAGAGTGCTAAAAGTATAATGTACATATTCCTTTTGAAAGTCAAATTCACTTTCAAATTTTTTGCAGAAAGGTGTGACTTTATATGGTTTGTCAAAACTGTCATCAAAATGATGCTACAATCCATCTTTATACAAGTGTTAATGGTAGCCGCAAGGAGTTAAACCTTTGCCAAAACTGTTATCAACAAATTAAAAATCAACAAAATAACTCTGAATTCTTCAATTCAAAACAAGATAATAATAACGATAATATCTTTGGCTTTTCAAATTTTGACGATTTATTCGCTCAACTTAGCCAAGATAACCCTAACCAAAAACAACGCGCTAAAAATAATGGCGGTAATAATGATGATAACACCTTGCTTGGACAATTTGGTGTTAACCTCACTGAATTAGCTAAAAAGGCAAAATCGATCCTGTTATTGGCCGTGATAAAGAAGTCGCTCGTGTTATCGAAGTCCTAAACCGTAGAACCAAGAATAACCCAGTTCTAATTGGTGAAGCGGGTGTTGGTAAAACAGCAGTTGTTGAAGGTCTTGCCCAACAAATTGCAGATGGTGCTGTGCCTTCTAAACTTCAAAATCGCAAAGTTGTTCGTTTAGACGTGGTTTCTCTTGTTCAAGGCACTAGCATGCGTGGGCAATTTGAACAACGTATGCAACAACTCATGGATGAGTTAAAACAAGATCCAGATATTATCTTATTTATTGATGAAATCCATGAAATCGTTGGGGCGGGTAATGCTGATGGCGGTATGGATGCTGGTAATGTTTTAAAACCTGCTCTTGCTCGTGGTGAAATTCAGTTAGTTGGTGCGACAACTTTTAGTGAGTACCGCACAATCGAAAAAGATGCCGCTCTTGCTCGTCGTTTCCAACCTATTCAAGTTAAAGAACCTAGCGTTGATGAAACTGTGAAAATTTTGCATGGTCTTCAAAAGAAATATGAAGATTACCATCACGTTAAATATGATGAAAAAGCAATTACAGCAGCAGCTAACCTATCTAACCGCTACATCCAAGACCGCTTCTTACCAGATAAAGCGATTGACCTACTTGATGAAGCTGGTTCTCGTATGAACTTAACTATCCCAGCTGTTGATACTCATACACTCAAAAAACGTATTGATGAAGCTGAAAAGTTAAAACAAGATGCACTAAAACAAGAAGATTACGAAAAAGCGGCTTATTATCGTGATCAAATTGAAAAATATCAAAAAATGAATGAAAGTAATTCTGAAGACCCTGACAAGATGCCTGTTATTTCCGAAAAAATCATTGAAAAGATTATTGAAGAAAAAACAAATATTCCTGTTGGCGATTTAAAAGAACAAGAACAATCTCAACTTATTCATCTGGCTGATGACTTAAAAGAACATGTTATTGGCCAAGACAAAGCGGTTTCTGAAGTTGCTCGTGCTATCCGCCGTAACCGTGTTGGGTTCAACAAATCTGGTCGCCCTATTGGTTCCTTCATGTTTGTTGGTCCAACAGGTGTTGGTAAGACAGAACTAGCTAAGCAACTAGCTAAACAATTGTTTGGAACAAAAGATTCAATGATTCGTTTTGACATGTCTGAATACATGGAAAAACAAGCTGTTTCAAAACTTATCGGTTCTGCTCCAGGTTACGTTGGCTACGAGGAAGCTGGTCAATTAACTGAAAAAGTTCGTCGAAACCCTTATAGCTTGATTTTACTAGATGAAATTGAAAAAGCTCATCCAGATGTCTTGCATATGTTCTTGCAAATTCTAGATGATGGTCGTCTAACTGATTCACAAGGACGTACGGTTTCCTTCAAAGACACAATCATTATTATGACTTCTAATGCTGGTCAAGCTGTTCAAGAAGCTAGTGTTGGGTTCAGCGCAACCATGAATGACGAAAATCATTCGGTTATCAACCGTCTTTCAGACTACTTCCAACCTGAATTCTTAAATAGATTTGATGATATCGTAGAATTCAAACGTTTACCTAAGGAAAGTCTAATTAAGATTGTTAGTCTAATGATTGATGATACTAATGAAATGATTAAAGATAAAGGTCTTTCAATCCACGTGACCGAGCCAGCTAAAGAAAAATTAGTTGATTTGGGTTACAACCCTGCTATGGGTGCACGTCCACTCCGTCGTGTTATCCAAGAAATGATTGAAGACAAAGTAGCCGACTACTACTTAGAACACCCTCAAGACAAACAACTTGAAGCACGTGTTGAAAATGACGAAATCAAAGTCACAAAAGCAAATTAATATTACCTCAACAAAATATAAAACAGACAGACAAAAAAGACACTAGCATAATTGCTAGTGTCTTTTTATATTGTTTAATAATCTGATTATCCTAGATTTGCATATTTTGCTTCAATCCATTGATTATCATTACCAATTCGATAATAAAGTTGGCCATTAATTTGCTTTTGTTCAAATACGCGCCATGAACTGTCTAAGTAAACAGATTGTTGTGTCATTTTACCTTTTGAATCACGTAAATAAACAGCATAGTTAGTTGGTACATTACGAACAGAAACAGTTCCTGTAAGTGGCGAACTTGGATTTTCTGTTAAGTATTGCGTTTGGATCCAGTTGTTATCTGTTGCAGCTAATTTCGTATAAGAAACACCATCAATATTCTTTGTTTCTTTTGCGGCATAAATCTTATTGTGATGTTGTTTATAAACCTTAGTTTGAACAGGTTTTCCGTCGACAATATGCCAAACCAATACACCATATCCAGGTTCATAAGCGACTGTTGACTTAACCGCATTGCTAGCTAATGACTTATAACCATCAATATAGAACTGTGATTTATTAGCAAAGTCTTCTGCAACACCACTTTCAAAATCTTGGGCTGCTTGATTAACACCTTGACGATAAGCCATCATATAAGCTGCTTGTTGATTTTGAACGTCAGATAAGTAAGATGAATAACCTTTATCATAACCTGTTTTGTAGCCATCTTTATAAGATTGACTATTGTTGTTATTATCAGACATTCTTCCCGACATCCCAACAGTTTGACCGGATTTAGCACCTTCAAAACCATCTTGGTAAGATTGCTTTTGATTTTCTTTACTATCATAGCGATTTAAATTAGTTTGTTTGCCCGAATTAAGATAATCTGAACTTCCTAATAATCCTGCTCTAGTCAATTGAAAACTTACTTGATATTGTCTTGTCTTACTTGTATTTACATCATCAGATTTTGATTTTTGTGCATCATCATGACCGGTTTTAGATTCAGTATAACCTTTTTTGTAAGCTTCCGTCTTATTTGTCAAATCAGTTTGACCTGCTTGGTAAGCCTTAGCACCACTATTAATTTCGTTAAATCCTTTAACGGTTGCTTTTTTACTGTCATTGGTTAATGTCTCTGATTCCGTGGCAGCTTTAATACCATCTTGTGTATCATTGTAACCTGCTTGATATGCTTTGTTCGTAGCAGAATCATCGTGAACACCGTTAGGAGTTGCTAATGCAGATTTTACACCTTGGGCGTAGTTATATGCTGTTTCATATTGGGCATTTTTATCTGCTTGACTTTGACCATTTTGGCTCACTAAACCATCTTTTGCTCCATTGTAACCTGACATGTAATCAGCATCTCTTTTTGAGACAGCCTCTTTGGGTGTTAGAGCATCTTGCATACCTTGTCTAGCTGTTGAACCTTTTGTATAGGCAGCTTTATAACTATCTTGATACGATTGGGATTTTGATGACCATGTGTCATTATTCTCTGCAGATTGATTCCCTACTAAAGCGTCTTCGTTACCGTCTTTTGATCCGTCATATCCATAACCATATGAAACATCTTGGCCAGATTGTTTGGTTTGATTTCTTTGGTAATCGGAACTTCCAGTATCGCTTTGTGATTTGCTCTTTTGACCGTAGGTATATGCTGGATTATGACTATCTTGGCTTTCAGTGTTATATCCTTTTTGAGCTTGAGTATAACCCTCAGTAAAGTTTTGAGATCCACTATTAGGTTGACCATTAGCATAAGCTTTAGCACCCAACATTGTGTTATAAGCATAGTCAGCACTTAGTGAATTTGTGCTCTGTTCATTGTAATTACTTGAATTTTTAGCACTTGTTGCTGCATCAAACGCTGTTTGGTAAATTGTCTTTTCTGTTTGAGAGTAATTTCTATCTTGTGTGTCTTTTTGACTACCTCGAGAAGCGACAACATCAGCCATCGCTTCTTGCGTTACAGTCATCATACGATAAGAATCTTTGTATTGCTGAGACTTATTGTTAGTTCCTAAAGTATCTAATGACTTGGCAGTACCACCATTATAGTCCGAAATATCATCTATCATACCGCTATAAGATTCATTATAAGCTGTTTGATTATCACCTGAATAACTATTTTTGTTTGTATCAAAACGATTTGTTAAGTAGTCGATTTGAGCTTGGATAGCTGCTCGTGTGGCATTATAACTATCTTGATATTGCTTGCTTGTACCATTTGTTGGTTTGGCAGTTGCATCTGATTTTTGCGCATCATCATGACCAGCTTTAGCTTCATTAAAGCCTTTTTTGTAAGCTTCTGTCTTATCGGTTAAATCAGTTTGACCTAATTGATAAGCCTTAGCACCATTATTAATTTCATTAAATCCTTTAACAGTTGCTTTTTTACTGTCATTAGTTAATGTCTCTGATTCCGTGGCAGCTTTAATACCATCTTGTGTATCATTGTAACCTGCTTGATATGCTTTGTTCGTAGCAGAATCATCGTGAACACCGTTAGGAGTTGCTAATGCAGATTTTACACCTTGGGCGTAGTTATATGCTGTTTCATATTGGGCATTTTTATCTGCTTGACTTTGACCATTTTGGCTCACTAAACCATCTTTTGCTCCATTGTAACCTGACATGTAATCAGCATCTCTTTTTGAGACAGCCTCTTTGGGTGTTAGCGCATCTTGCATACCTTGTCTAGCTGTCGAAGCTTTTGTATAAGCTGCTTTATAACTGTCTTGATATGATTGTGCTTTTGATGACCATGTGCCATTATTCTCTGCAGATTGATTCCCTACTAAAGCATCTTCATTACCATCTTTTGCTCCATCATATCCATAACCATATGAAACATCTTGGCCAGGTTTTTTGGTTTGATTACGTTGGTAATCGGAACTTCCAGTAGTACTTTGTGATTTGCTATTTTGACCGTAAATGTATGCTGGATTATGACTACCTTGGCTTTCAGTGTTATATCCTTTTTGAGCTTGAGTATAACCCTCAGTAAAGTTTTGAGATCCACTATTAGGTTGACCATTAGCATAAGCTTTAGCACCCAACATTGTGTTATAAGCATAGTCAGCACTTAGTGAATTTGTGCTCTGTTCATCGTAATTACTTGAATTTTTAGCACTTGTTGCCGCATCAAACGCTTGTTGATAAACTGACTTTTCTGTATCAGAGTAATTTCTATCTGATGAGTCTTTTTGACTACCTCGAGGAGCGACAACATCGGCCATCGCTTCTTGCGTTACAGCCATCATACGATAAGAATCTTTGTATTGTTGAGACTTATTGTTAGTTCCTAAAGTATCTAATGACTTGGTAGTACCACCATTATAGTCCGAAATAGCATCTCCCATACCGCTATAAGATTCATTATAAGCTGTTTGATTACCACCTGAATACTGATTATTACTTGAACGATTTGTTAAATAATCTTTTTGTGCTTGGAATGGTGCACGAGTTTGGTTATAGCTATCTTGATAAATTTTCGAGTTACTATTTGATGCAACAGCTTCTTTTGACTTATCTAATGCATCATTGTGACCCTTCTGTGCTTCTGTATAACCTTTCTTGTAAGCTTCTGTGTGAGATTGTAAATCTGACTCGTTGTCTATTGGAGAAGCTGCTGCACCATTATTGACTTCACTATAGCCTTTTGCTTGAGCTTGGTTATTATTATCAATGGTACTATTTTTATTCAGCGCCTTATTAATGCTATCTAGTGTATCGTTATACCCTGCTTTGTAGCTTGTACTTTGCTGATCATCAGTATTTTTTTGTGCCGATGTTGGATTAGCAAGTGCATCTTTAATTCCATTTGCATAGTCATAAGCAATAGTTTGTTGCTTATCATTAGATTTTGTATTAGTTGATTCGGAAGCATATCCATCTTTTGCTCCATTAAATCCTTTTTGAAAATCTCCATTATCAGTACCTGTAAACGTATAATTTTTATCTGCAAAGTATTTTTGAATTCCCTGATAGATAGAAGATGAAGTGTTAGTAATTGCATTCAACGTTGTATTTCCTGAATTTACTGCTTCATTCACATCTGATTGATTTTTATCACTAGCTAAACTATCAACAGCAGTTTGAACACTCGATAATACTTGATTAACATATTCAACTTGAGCATCTTGATACTTTTGGGGTAGTTGAGTCTGACCAATAGCTGATTTAACATTACCGGCAGTAGCTTCCAATTGTTTATTTGCCTTTTGTTTTGCATAATCTAAACTAAAAGCAGGCTTTCGATTACTTAAAGTTGAGTTTTTACTACTATCAGAATCTAGTTGTGAAGTAATACTTAAGTTATCAGTTGTTTCTAACGGTTTGTCAAAGTTGATAGTGTAGTTACCACCTGCATCTACTGTGATTTTCGAAGAATCAATTGGGCTTTCGTTAAATTTAGCTGTAACTGCGTCTTCAGGAATAACTTCTCCCGTAATCTTCTGTGTCCCTGCTGTAATAGTACCTACTTTAGGTGTATGGTAACTGCTATCGTATCCTACAACTGTTGTTGCTAATGTTCGTGGTGTATTATCATTCATTGCAACTGCTGTGATTTCTTCATTGTATTTAACTGGTCTATTTAATGTGATAGTGTAGTTACCACTATTATCAGATGTAATAGAGTCATTATCCTTTATTAAGTTCGTACCACTTGCATCTTTTAGGATAATTTTTTCATTAGCATTAGCTTTACCTGTGACTGTTTTCGATGAATCTATTAACGAATCTAGGGAGAATGATTGATTAATAGATAAGTAAGAAGCAACTGGGGCATAAGTTTGATCTGAGTGAGAAACTGTATCATCTGGTGCATACGATACTTTTGGTCCCTCTGTCCACCCGCTTACATCCCCATCAATTTGAGGTAACATAAAACTCCAAGTAGTATCTTTTCGAACTTGCCCTGCTTCAGGCTTATCATATGTGCCTATCCCGTAATCACCTGACTTATATGGATTACCATTTAAAAGCACACTTACGGTATTGCTAGTACCTCTTGGTGTTAGTTCTATCTTTGTTTTCCCTAAAATAAAATACTGCTTACCATCTAAAAGCAAGAGATTTTTTGCTTGGTAATCAATTGATTGATTTGGCCTACGACCTCCAGCATCATATTTCGCTTGTCCTCGTTCTAATGTACCGTTAACAAACATAGAAGTCGAAGACTGACTAACTTCATCTGAAGCACTTACAACATTACCACTAGTAACATTAACGGCTGTTCCCCCTAATAACATTAAACTAGCTGAAGCTGCTATCCATAATTTTTTTGAATTGTTTTTTTTAATAGTCATTAATAACCTTTCATGGCATAAAAAAAGCCTTAAGCAAATTAGAAATAACTTAAGGCACATTAAATAATTTAAATAAGTATACCACGGTTTACTAACAAATAATAACTAAATTTATGCTTCTTCAAAATTAATTATAAAATATTAATAAAAAAGACATAATCATAAGATTATGTCTTTTTTTTTAAACCTCTTTTTCATTGAATCCTGCTTCAAGTTCAACATCAGGATATTTATCGTGGAACCAACGCATTGCAAAATCATTTTCAAATAAGAACAATGGTTGATCAAAACGGTCTTTAACTAATAAGTTACGTGAAGATGACATACTTTGGTCAAGCTGCTCTGGCTTAATCCAACGAGCTGTTCTTGAACCAATTGGAGTCATCACAACTTCAGAATTGTATTCATTCTTCATACGATATGAGAACACTTCAAATTGCAATTGACCCACTGCACCCAAAATATATTCATTAGTTTGATAGTTACGGTAAAGTTGTACCGCACCTTCTTGAACTAGTTGCTTCATTCCCTTGTGGAATGATTTTTGTTTCATCACATTTTTTGAAGTAACTTGCATAAATAATTCAGGCGTAAATTCTGGTAGTTTTGGATATTCAATCTTAGCTTTACCTGAATAAATACTGTCACCAATTTGGAAGTTACCTGTATCATATAACCCAACAATATCACCTGCAACAGAAGTTTCAACTTGTTCACGTTCACTTGACATGAATTCAGTTGCATTATTCAAGCGGATTTTTTGGCCAGTTCTTGCCAATGTGATATCCATTCCTTTGTGGAATTCACCTGATTTGATACGCACAAACGCAATACGGTCACGGTGAGCTGGGTTCATGTTAGCTTGTATTTTGAAAACAAATCCTGAGAATGTTTCATCACTTGCTGCAATTGTTTTTTCGCCATCATTCACTTCTGAACTTTCAGGAGCTGGTGCATATTGTAAGAATTGATTCAAGAAGCTTTCCACACCGAAGTTAGTCAACGCTGAACCAAAGAACACTGGTGTTTGTTTCCCAGCTAGTACTTTTTCTTCATCGAATTGGTTACCTGCTTCAAGTAATAAAGAGACGTCCTCCATTGTTTGTTGGTAAATTGATTCTTCTTTTAGTGGGTGATCACCTTCTAATTCACCTTCACTGTCCAACTTCAAGAAGCGCTCTTGTCCCTCTTCTGGACGATAGAGTTCAATATGATGTTCGCCAATATCATAAAGCCCACGTAATCCTTTACCCATACCGATAGGCCAGTTCATTGGGTAACCTTCAATGTTCAATAATTCTTCTAATTCTGTAATTAAGTCAAGTGGTTCACGACCATCACGGTCCAACTTGTTGATAAAGGTGAAAATTGGAATACCACGTTGTTTAACAACTTTAAATAGTTTTTTAGTTTGCGGTTCAATACCTTTAGCAGAGTCGATTACCATCACGGCAGCATCAACAGCCATCAATGTACGGTAAGTATCTTCAGAGAAATCCTCATGCCCTGGGGTATCCAAAATATTAACGTGTTTACCTTCATAATCGAATTGTAAAACCGAACTCGTTACACTAATCCCACGTTGCTTTTCGATTTCCATCCAGTCACTAGTAGCGAAACTGCCAGATTTTTTAGCCTTAACTGTTCCGGCTTTACGAATAACGCCCCCTTGTAGTAAAAGTTGTTCGGTAATTGTTGTTTTCCCTGCATCGGGGTGAGAAATAATGGCAAAGGTTCTTCTTCTATTAACTTGTTGCTTTAAATTATCCAAATTTGTCATCCTTATCATATTCTTTATTACACACAAAGACATCGACCAAAGTCGATGTCAATTTTAATCATTATCTTCTTCATTAGTTGACTCGTCTTTTTCTAACAATTCTTTTGGAATATCCAATGTTAGATTTTCTAAACGAGAACCTTTAACTTTTCCAGTTGTTAGCTTCATCCCATTGTCTAAAGTAACTTTATGATGTTCACCATTAGATGGAATCATCCCAAGTTCTGTAATCACATAACCGGCAATTGTATCCACATCATTTGCTTCAATATCAGTATCAAACTGTTCATTGAAGTCATAGATTGGCATTTTACCTGCTAGTACATATTGTGTATCAGACATCTTAGTAAACAATGTTTCTTGACGGTCAGTTTCATCATCAATGTCACCAACAATTTCTTCAAGTAAGTCTTCAATTGTGGCTAACCCAACAACTCCACCGTATTCATCAAGTAAAATTGCCATTTGCATTTGTGTCTTTTGCATTTCAAGCAATAATTCATCAATGGTAATGGTTTCTGGTACAAACATTGGTTCAGTCATGGCATCTTCGATTTTTAGATTCTCAAATCCAACTTCTTTAGCCATTTTTAAGATGGTTTTGATATGGATAATTCCGATAATTTTATCTTTGTCATCTCGATAAACAGGAATTCTTGAAAACGGTTGTTTCATAATAGCATCTAAATTATGTTCTGTACCGTCATCAATATCAATCATAAATGAGTCAGTTCTTGGAACCATCACTTCACGTGCCATCTTATCATTGAAAGAAATAATTCCTTCTAGCATGTGGTATTCATCTAACCCAATAACACCATTTTTACGTGAATTTTCAATCAATGTTTGCATTTCATCACGTGACATTCTTTCATCTTTTTGTGTAAAGTCGATAGGTACAATCTTCATTAGTAAACCTGTTGATGCAGAAATCAACCACACAAATGGTTTTAAAACAAATCCAAATACTTTAACGAACCCAATTGTTGCCTTACATACCGCTTCAGGTTTTGCAATCGCAATTTGTTTAGGGAATAATTCACCAAAAACTAACGATACGTAAGAAATAATAATTGTTATTAAAATAACTGAAATATTGTTTCCCCAACTCAAGCCTCCAAAAAACGGCTCGATATACTGAACTAAACTATCAGCAGCTGTCGCTGATGAGAAGAATCCAGCAAAAGTAATTGCAACCTGAATCGTTGCAAGATAATCGGTTGATTCATTCATTACCGCCAATATTTTTTTAGCTGATCGGCTACCTTCTTCTGCCTCAGTTTCCATTTTGTTACGGTTAACTGAAACAATTGCCATTTCTGCTGCCGCAAAAAAGGCATTAATTATAGTTAAAACAACGATCAGGGCTAATTGGATTAATAACGAACTAAAACTCCCCGGGTCACCACTCATATTCAAACTTCACTCTCTTTCAAAATAAAAAAATTTATATTAATTTATATTATATCACATCATTAAAACACACAATGGTTTGAGCTAAATAATTCCATTTACCTTTTGACTAAAAAAAGGTACGATAAAGTAAATTACGCTAAAAGGATGTCGACATATGAAAAAATACCGTGTGTTTTTTGTCTTCTTATTTCTATTATTCATACCTTACATCTGCAGTCTAGCTTTAATTGCAACTGCTTATAATGCTTTGGTTTTACATGCTGATGATATTTTCAGAACACTAATTGGTGCGCTAACTGGTGGCTTCATCTTATACGCTATGAAAGCAACCATCCAGCGTCCACTTGACTTAATCGGCGATCAAATTAGACAACCATTTTTAAAACAATTCGTCCGCTTTTTTAGCATTCAAAGACGTTTTAAATTCAAAATTGCAAATTTAATTTTAGATATTGTCATGAGTGGAATTGCAACTGTCTTAATTCGCGTATTAGTTGATAAAAGTATTATTATGAATCAGCTTGCAGGTTTCTTTTTAATTATGATGTTCTTTTCAACAGCTTTAGGTGCGTATGTTGAATACGACCACTTATCAGTTGATTCACCTAGTCATTAACGTTATCAATCACGTTACCTAAGTAAACTGAGGTTGATTTTGTTAATCCTTGAGTTGCATCCCCTACATAACTTTGTAAGAAGTAAGGATGTTCACTCAATCCAAGGTTAGCAGGTATTTCGATACCTGCTTTTTTTGCGCTGTCAAAAGCTTGTGTTAATTCAAAGCTTAATGGTGTATGGAATTGATAATCAGCAATTTCTTGGCTCATTGTTGCAACGGTTGATTCAGGTAAATCATAACTCATTAAGCCTTTTGGCAATTCTGCTAACTCACCTTCATAAACAAGTCCTTGCCAGTACATATAGTTTTCTGGTCCAAATACAATTAAACTTGAACGGTTTTTAGGTAATTGGTTTGTTTCATCTAATTGGTTAAGTACTTGGCTATCTTCTAGCTCTTGAAACTGGCTATAAAAGCTCCCATTTGCTTCAAGCATTGAAGGCATTGCAACTTTACCGATAAATTTTAGTTGTTTTTGTTGTTGTTTTTCCATTTGTTAAAACTCCTTTTTAATTAGTTCTTCAAAGCACCTGTTTGATAATCAATTGTGTAGCCTTCTTGAACGTTGAAAATATAAATATTGAATTGAATTTCTTTATCTTCAACAGATTCAGCACGCATCCACATTCCACGAGCTACTTTTTCATCGCCACGATAAACGGGTTGAACGTAGTACAAGATGTGGTGACCCGTTGATCTTAAATATTGAGCCATTTTGTTTTCATAGAATGTCATCCCAGGATCATTTAATGAACGCGTTCCTGTCATTAAATTATTCAAATTATTATTTTGCCCTGTGAATTGGTAACCAATCAAGTGCGCACGATTATACAACCAGCCTTCTTTACCATTGATTGTAATTCGCTTATTAATGTAACCTGTCGGATTTACTGTTAATCGTTCTCTTTGCTCAGTTGGCATCAATGATTTATGTAACATGGCCGTTGCATATGTTGCACGTTTTAGGTTATCTAATGGGGCATAGTATTGAAATGGTTTTTGAGCCAACTCTTCTGCTGTGAATCCTGGCTTATTATCATCAACAGCAATAATTTGTGTCCCATTATAAGATAATTGCGCTAATTCTTGTGCTTTTTGTGTAGTTGAAGCAGATTGTTGAGTCTGATATTGACTGTTAGCATTTTGTGAGTCTGAACTGCTGCTTTGTGACGACTGCTTCGAACTACTTTGCTTACTTGAAGATTGTAAGCTTGAGTTTTGCTGGCTTTGCTGTGTTTGATTTTGGTTTTTGTCCTTATTTGTACCAAAGAAAGCAAAGAAAATAATAAGTGCAGCAACAATTACAGTAACTAATACCTTTTGCTGATTTTTCATAACGGCATAAAACATCCTTATCTATTTTTATTTTTAACGCAAAAAAGGCACCGGCCGGGTACCCTTAGCGACTATATCTTATTCTTTGAGTTACGTGACTTTTTATTGTTCTTTGGTACTAGTTCATGATAACGCTTATACCAAATATCCACATAGTCTTTTGAAAAAGGACCTTTTTGTTCATTAATCCAGTCAATTAGCTCATGCGTACTATGACGTAAAATACGATCTATCTCTTCAGGATAGTTCCATTTTTCAGCATGTGCTGCATACTCATCAACGTCTAGTAAACGCTTTTCGCCATCTGGAAAAATCTTGATATCCAGGTCATAATCTATATATTTTAGGGCTTCTTTATCTAAAACAAATGGACTAGCCAAATTACAATAATAAGCAACACCTGTATCACGGATCATTGCCACGATATTAAACCAATAATACTTGTGAAAATAAACCAGTGCGGGTTCGCGAGTGACCCAACGACGACCATCAGATTCTGTTACCAACGTGTGATCGTTACACCCGATAATCGAGTGTTCACTTGTTTTAAGCACCATTGTATCACGCCATGTTCGGTGAAAACTCCCATCATGTTTATAACTTTGAATTGCAATATAGTCACCTTCCTTAGGAAGCTGCATGTTCATCCCATCTTTCAAAGTTATTTTAACACTTCAAGTATATCAAATAACAGCACAAATGACGACAGTTAATATTGTGCAAGTTCGTCTAAATCAATGATTTCACCCGCTAAGAATTGGTCAACTTGCTCAAAAGTAAATCCTTTAGTCACTAGGAATCGTTTGATCTTTTGGTGACGTTCAAACTCTGGATAGCGACGGAACTTTTTGTAAGCTTTAATCCCTTGACTGGTCAAGGCGTTTAACTGATTATCTTCACTACTTTCAACTACTATTGTCTGCATTAACTGTGTAATAATGTCACCCGTAAATCCTCGTGCCATCAGTTTTTGCCTAATCTTAGTCTCAATTTGGCGAACAGATTGTTTTTCAGTTTGACGCAATAAACTTGAAATAGTTCGCATTGCAACTTGTTCCCAATCTTCAAAGCTTACTTCTGCCAGTTGTTGATCAGATATAGCTGAGCTGACACCTTTTTGATTAAGTTTTTGCGTAATCTTGTAGGGTCCATCTTTTTTTAAACGCAAACTTTCCGTGATGAAGGCTTTGGCATACGTTCCATCATCTAAATAGCCCATTTCTTGTAACCGTGTCACAACTTGTTGACTAATATCTTCTGTGTATTCTTTTTTTGCTAAGTATTGTTCAATTTCTGCAACACTTCGCATTTTGTAACTTAAAAAGTTGAGTGCTGCTTGTTCTGCTTTTGAGTAAACTTGTGCTGATTTAATCGTTTCAACTTGTTCTTTGGTTAATTCTTTATCTTTTGCTAATTCAAATTGAATTAAAACTTGCTCAGTTACAGAAAAAGCATATTTTTCATCTAAAAAAATGTTATAATATCCAGGTCGTTTTTGTGTTGAGATTTTGGTAATGGTTGGCATAAGTAATTGTCCTTTCGTTAACTTTAATCCGACAATATAAAAATAGTCTATTGTAGAAAAGAAAGTTTTAGGTGAATTATGAAAACTATTAAGAATAATAATACTTTAGTTGGTAAAGAAGCAATGATTACCATCAAACGAATGGGAATCAATGGTGAAGGAATTGGTTTTTACAAAAAGAAAATCATCTTCGTCCCTCAAGCCATTACTGACGAAATTGTCATTGTCCAAATCACAGAAGAAAAGCGTAATTATCTACGTGGTGAACTAATCCGTGTGAAAGAAAAAAGCCCTAACCGCGTTGATTTCCCTAAAGGCGTTAACCCTGCCGTTGGTGGTCTTGAACTAGCTCATTTAAATTACGCAAGTCAACTTGATTTCAAACGCGATGTTTTTCGTCAAGCTCTTGAAAAATACAGTCCTCAAGGTTATACCAATTATGATCTTAGACCCACAATTGGTTCAAAACAAGAATGGCATTACCGTACCAAAGCACAATACCAGCTTGGTTTTGAAAAAGGCAAAGTGTTAGCTGGCCTTTACCAGGCTAACTCTCACAACTTGATTGACCTCCCTGCAATGCCAACTCAAAGTGAATTATCACAAGATACTGTTCGCAAAATAGTTAAACTAATTGAAGAACTTTCTATTTTTATTTATAATCCTCGTAATAAAAAAACTGGAATCAAAACGTTAGCTGTTAGAAACTCTTACGCAACTAAAGAAGTACAAGTCACTTTCATCACTTCACAAGCTCACATTAAAGGGTTAGATAAATTAGCCGATAAAGTTGCTCAACTTCCTAACGTTGTTTCAGTTATGCAAAACATCAATGATCAAGATACTTCATTAGTCTGGGGTAAAGAGACCACTTTATTAAAAGGCAAACGTACCATCACTGAAAAGATTAAAGATAAGGAATTTATTTTATCTCCTCAAGCCTTTTTCCAACTTAACCCACCACAAACTGAAGTACTATATGACCACGCCTTAAAAGCACTAGATTTAAGTGAAGATGATGTACTTGTTGATGCTTATAGTGGTGTTGGAACATTGGGAATTAGTGCTGCTGATAAAGTTAAACGCGTTTATGGTATGGAAATCATCAAAGATGCGGTTAAAGATGCTAATTACAACGTTGAGTTAAATCATTTAGATAACGTTAGTTATCAAACTGGTAAAGCTGAAGCCATTTTACCACACATGGTTAAACGTGGAACCTTCTTTAACAGCTTGATTGTTGACCCACCTCGTAGTGGATTATCACAAGATGTTTTACAAGCTATTCTTAAAGTAAAACCTCAAAAATTCGTCTATATTTCATGTAACGCTTCAACACTAGCTAAAGACTTAATCACATTAACTCGTGAATACAAAGTGGAATTCATTCAATCAATTGATATGTTCCCACAAACACCTAAAGTTGAAGCAGTTGTTAAATTAATCAAAAAATAATAAAAAGCTTTCAGTCTTAACTGAAAGCTTTTTTCTTTGTCTTAAAATTTAACTTCGTTTTCTGGGTTTTGACCTTGTGAAAATTCATAAGCACTATCAAGTGATTGATGAACCATATTTTGGACTGCAATATCAGTATGATAAGCAATATGAGGTGTCAAAATAACGTTATCCATTGCTTTAAGTGCTTGATATTGAGGGTCTTGATTATCATGACCTTCAGCCATTGCCTTACCTAATTCATCTTCATTTTCAAATGTATCCAGTGCAGCACCAGCTAAACGGCCTTCTTTTAGTGCGTTAATTAAAGCACGTGTTTCAACAATCATTCCTCTAGCGGCATTCACTAAGTAAGCTGTTGGCTTCATTAAGCTCATGTTACGTTCATTGATTAAGTGTTCAGTTGCTGGCATCCCTGGTAAATGAAGTGTCACAACATCAACTTGTTTCAATAAATCATCTAAGTCGTCAACGTAATCAATACCAGGTTGATGGAAAGCAGGATCATAAGCGATTACCTTTGCTCCCATACCTTGAAGGATATCAACAACACGTTTTCCAATGCGACCAGTTCCAACAACACCAACTGTTTGAGCTGATAATTCTTTACCAACTAATGCGACAGCTTCTTTAAGCTTGCCATCTTCAACGTGTTGGATAACTTCTTTAGCTTGTCTAAGCAATTGCATCATACTTAAGACAGCAAATTCTGCAATCGCATTTGGTGAATAGGCAGGAACATTTGAGATGCGGACGTTGTTTGCTTTAGCAGCTTCTTTGTCTACATTTTCTGTCCCAACATTTCTTAGTGACAAACTCTTGATTCCCATTTGTCCCATTTTATCAAATACTTCTTTTGGATAGGCCTGTGTTTGTAATGCCACAATGCCGTCGGCACCTTCAGCTTGTTCAACTGTTTGGGCAGTTAAAATTTCAGTTGTGGTTTTAACTTGAATATTATTCTTTTGGCTCCAAGAAGTGACATATTCTTTTTCTTCTGGGCGCATACCGTAAAACATAAACATCATAATTAAGCTCCTTTAACTTTATACTGTCTTAAATGATCTTTGACTCCTGCAAAATAAACTTCACCATCAGAAACGACTGCTTCGGGAGTAAGTTCATAGTCACCTGTTCGGATTTTGCCACATTCAGTATAAATAGCTTCATACTCATCAATTGATAATAATTGTCTTGAGGTTAAAAATTGCGCCATCTTATTAGCTTGCAATTCATTTTGATAGCCTTCTACTAAGCGCCCTGCATAAAACTCCGCTACAGAACCCGAACCATAACTATAAAATCCAACTAAATCACCCGAGTTTAAGTTACCCTGATGTAATAAGCTTACCAAACTTAAGTACAATGAACCAGTATAAAGGTTCCCAATCTGACGACAATATTTGGCGCTTTCTTCAAAATGACGTGATAATCTGGCTTGAGTAGCCTCATCTTGTCCTTCTAATGCCACACGCTGTGCTTTGATTCCCATTTTTGTAAATGGTAAGTGATAAGTTAGAGCTTCAAAGTTTGCAACTTTTAAACCTGTTTGTTTGAGATAATCATTGAAAGTGTGGGTGAAAAATTCCAAATATTTTTCTGTTGAATATTTGCCATCCACAAAAGCTGTTGCGCTATAATTTGGACGCCAAAAATCATTAACATCATCGCTATATGAAGCAGATTGAGGTAAAAATTCAACAATTCGTGGTTGTTCACTAATCAATATCGCAACTGCACCTGCACCTTGTGTGACTTCTCCTCCAGTATTTAGTCCATAGCGTGAAATATCTGATGCAATCACTAGTGCTGTTTTTCCAGGATGAGATTTCACATAGTCTTGTGCCATCATGATACCAGCTGTCGCACCAAAACAGGCTTCTTTAACTTCAAAAGAGCGCATATGATTAGGCAAGTTTAAAATTGATTTGATAAATAGCGCTGAAGCTTTTGACTGGTCAATCCCACTTTCTGTTCCGACAACTAACAATCCAATTTGATTTACATCCACTTTTGACAAAAATGTGCGTGCTGCATTAGCACCCATTGAAACGATATCAGTTGTTGGATTAGGTACAGCCATTTGGTCTTGTCCAATTCCAATTGTAAATTTGTCTGGATCAACTTGACGTCTCTTGGCTAATTCGGTTGTTTCAATATATTGTGCTGGCGTATAAACGCCGATTTGGTCAATTCCAACAGTTGTCATTTTAGTTCCTCATTTCTTTCAATAATTGCTTAGCATAATCTTGCTGATAGTTTTTTGCGCGTTGCATTTTTTGAATTAATTCTGGTATTTCAGATTCAAAGACACCTAAATTCAACAACATATTTTGCAACTGCAATTTCATATGACCTTTTTGAATACCATCTGTAACTAATGCGTATAAAGCAGCCAAGTTATTAGCCAGCCCAACACTAGCAATTATTTCACTGAGTTGTTCAGCTGATGGGTGATTCATCAAATCATAATTGTTTTTGATAAGTTGGCGACTTGTAATTGAACCCCCAACAACGCCAATTGGCATTGGTAATGTTAGCTCACCGATAAGTTTGTGGTCGCAAACTTGCCACTGACTTAAAGCCGTATATTGTCCTGTAGCAGAAGCGTGCATATGAACACTTGCTTCAACTGCTCTAAAGTCATTTCCTGTTGCTAGTAGAACTGCATCTACACCATTCATAATCCCTTTATTGTGCGTGACAGCACGATAAGCGTTCACTTTGGCAAACTCACTCATTCTGGCAATTTTATGTGCAATTTGTTCACCTGAAATATCAGCTTTAGATAGGGTTTCAAAGTCAATTTCAGCTTTAGCTGTCACGAATTGCGCTGGTGCATTGCTCAAAATCGCAAACTCGCTATCTACATCAAACTTTGTTTTTAATCGCTGAGCGTAGGCTTCCAAAATAGCATTAACTTTATTAGCACCCATAGCTTGTGCGGGATTAATTTTGAATCTAATCTCTAAAAACGGATAATTTTCAGTAATTACGGTTATTTCTTCAATACCACCACCATAGTTAACTAAACTTGGAAACTGTATTAGTAAATCTTGTTTAGCTTGATGCAAGTCATCACGAATCCAATCAACGTGTTGATCATTAACGTCAGTTAATACAACTTGACCATAAATGCCCGTTCGATAACTTTTAGCAGTAATCCCATTTTTTAGCATCAACTTTGCACCATGATTAGCTGCAGCCACCACTGAAGGTTCTTCGGTCGACATTGGTACCGTGAAGTTGTTGTCATTTACGTTTATTTCTTTTAACACGCCTAGTGGGAAAGCTAACTGACTGATGACATTTTCACTAAAATGAGTCAATTGACTTAGAGATAGCTCATATTCATTTGCATATTGTTCACTTTGAGTTGGTGAAATCAAGTCATGGTCTACTAACCACTTTCGGCGGTCTGGTATACTTAATTTATAAAAAGGTGTCATGATTAACCCTCCATATTTTATGGTTTAGTAAGGAGATAATTTTATGCGTATTATTGATTTTTTACAATTCATACAAGATTTAGCAGATTATTTTAACTTGTACTTTAAAAATAACGAAACGCTTCTACCCGTTTCAGCCATCGACTATAATCAACAAGTTTGTATTTTTTATACAAAAGAAGCAACTCATCAACCTCTGAAAAAATCCGAAATTGAAAAGTTGCTTATTCGTTTTGATGATAAAACTGCTTTTATCAAAGTTTGTGACTTAGACCAAAACGAACACGTCATTTATGGTCTGAGAATTGACCAAAATCGACTAATCCTAGTCTAGTTTTTCTTTTCTTCAGCTTCAAGTTCCTTAGCTAAATCTTTAATATATTGACGCAATTCATCTTTTGTTTCAGGGTGCTTCAACCCATATGAAATTGACGTTTGAAGGTAACCAAATTTATTCCCAACATCAAAACGTTGGCCTTCAAAAACGTGCGCAAAAACGCGTTGCGTCTTGTTCATTGTGTCAATAGCATCAGTCAATTGGATTTCGTTACCACGTCCTGGTTTTTGACTTTCTAATATGTTGAAAATCTCAGGTGTTAATAAGTAACGACCAATAATTGCAAGATCTGATGGTGCTTCTTCTACTTTTGGTTTTTCAACAAAAGATTTAACATTGAATAGTCCTGGTCTTGATTGAACGTCTGGTTCAATCACACCATACTTGCTCACTTCTTCGTGAGGAACTTTCATAACTGCAATTGTTGCTGCATGTGTTTCGTTGTAGCAATCAATTAACTGTTTAGTTAGCGGTGTCTTATCATTCATCAAGTCATCACCTAGTAAAACGACAAATGGTTCGTCAGCGATGAATGACTTAGCTCGATAGATTGCATCCCCTAATCCCTTTGGATGAGGCTGTCTAGTAAAGTAAATATTCACACCTAAAGTGGTTACATCAGTCACCACTTTTAAAAGATCTGTTTTGTGATCTTTTTCAAGTGTCAACTCTAATTCAGGAGCTGAATCAAAGTGGTCTTCAATTGGACGTTTTGTTTTTCCTGTCACAATCAAAATATCTTCAATACCTGAAGCTTTTGCTTCTTCAACAATAAACTGAATAGTTGGTTTATCCACAATTGGCATCATTTCTTTGGCAATTGCTTTAGTTGCTGGTAGAAATCTTGTTCCTAAACCGGCAGCAGGAATAACCGCTTTTCTTACTTTTTTCATAAGATACCGCCTTATTTTGTTTTTTTCTTCTTAAATAACTCAATTATACGACTCGATTTATAATCGACATTGCCATGTAACGTATGATCAATGGTTGAGTTCAATACAGCCCCCACCAAAAATACAAGTGCACTAAAGTTCAACCACAGCATGAAAATAATAAATGTTCCGATAATACCGTAATTGGTTAAACTCCGGCTAAAATGCTCCAAGTAAAAACTAAATCCTTGAGACAAAACGCCCCATCCGATAATTGTCAAAAACACACCCGGCCAAATACTACGTTTTTTGAGTGAAATGTTAGGTAGAAAATAATAAAGATACCCTACAATAACACCTAAAACAACAATAATAACGGGCCAACGATAACTGCTAATTTGATAAATCGGATCCATTGAAAAATTGAAAATTGGGGCTAGCAATTCTAAAATCTGCTGACCAAAAATCAAAGTAAATAAAATTAAAACTAATCCTAAAATTAAAGTCGCTGTTAATGCAAATGAAACAATTCGATTAACAATAGAAACCCAAAAGGACTGCTCTTTAACAACTTCTTGAACACGATAGACTTTATTCAAAGCCACTTTAATCGAATTAATCAGTCCACTAAATGCCCATAATGCAACGATAACCCCAAATGATAGGAATCCACCACTTGGCGGTTGAACAACTTGCTTGATAATAGGACTTATGTATGGTGCAACTTCTTTTGGCAGAATAAGACTGATATATTCAACAATCGGCTCAACAGTTGCACTAATATTAAATAAACTCAGCATATAAGCTGCTAACAACAATAATGGGAACAATGAGAACAACGCAAAATAAGCAATTACAATCGCATTTTGATTAATCTCACCACTAGCTAATACTTCAGATAATGTATTAAACAAGTAGCCCAGACGAGAGTGCTTTGGCTTTTTAACTCCACGTTTAACAGGGTGGCGCTTTTTTGGCTTTTGATGCGTCAGATGTTCTTTTCGATACCCATAAAAAGGTTTTTTCATTATTTAAATAAATACTTTTTATCAAATTCTGGATCTTGTGAAGTTAAAATTTTTGGACCGTCTGCTGTAATTGCGATTGTGTGTTCATATTGTGCACATTTTGAACCATCTTCTGTAACATAGTATACCCAATCATCATCTGGATCATCAACAACACGACTCACCATTTCCCATGAACCTTGTGTAATCATGGGTTCAATTGTAATTGTCATACCTTCTTTTAGACGTAAACCGCGACCTTTTTTACCAAAGTGAGGTACTTCAGGTTCTTCGTGCATAGTTGGTTGAATACCGTGACCGATTAGTTCACGAACATCACCATAGTTGTTTTCAACTTCTGTGAATTGTTGGATGGCATAACCAATATCGCCAATGCGGTTACCCACTTGTGCTTGGTCAATTCCAAGGTAAAGTGCTTTGTGTGCGATATCCATTAAATCTTGATCTTCTTTTGAAATTTCGCCAACTGCATATGTCCAGCATGAATCACTTTCATAACCATCAAGATTGATTGTCATATCAACAGAGACAACGTCCCCTTCTTGTAAAAAGACATCTTTTCTAGGTGTTGCATGTGCAATTTCATCGTTTACGCTGACACAAGTTGCGTATTTGTAACCTTCAAATCCTTTTTCTGATGGAATACCACCATTTTCAGTAATGAAATTATCCGCAAATTCTTCAATTTCATATAATGAAATACCAGGTTTAATTAACTTTTTGATTCCTAAGTGTGTTTGTGCTAGTAATTGTCCAGATTTAGCCATTCCTTCTAATTCTCGACGTGATTTTAATGTAATCAAAATAAAACTCCTTTATATTTTAATCTTTACTATTTGAATCATATCATATCTATTATAACGTTTTTTGTTCATTAAAAAAATACCCCTGCTAAAACCTATGACAATTATCAATCAATACAAGCGATATTCTGTTATAATAAAAGACGTCTATCCCCAGTTATTTTGAATGTATAAGGAGGATTTTACTTTGACAACTGCTAAAATTGTCTACGCTAGCATGACCGGTAATAATGAAGAAGTCGCTTCTATTATCGATGAAAAGCTTCAAGACATGGGTATTGAAACTGACATGTCTGATATTACGTTTAGTGATGTAAATGAATTTTCTGAATATGATATTGCATTTATGGTCCCTTATTCTTATGGTGAAGGTGAATTACCTGATGAAGCTTTAGACTTTTACGAAGATTTACTTGAGATTGATTTAACTGATAAAATCTTTGCGGTCGCAGGTTCAGGTGATGTTTTCTACGAAGATGCTTACTGCATTACCGTTGATGACTTCACTAAAGCCTTTTTGAAAATCGGTGGTACTCAAGCTGCTGAAAGCCTAAAAATTAATTTGGCACCTGATTTAGAAGATATCGAAAATATTGAACAATTTACTGAAAAAGTCGTTAACTTCTACGAAGCTAACCACAAATAAAAAGCAATCAACTTAAGTTGATTGCTTTTTTGTTAGGCTTTGAAGTCCTCTGGACGTTCTAATGAGTCACGATTAAAATGGTAAGAAATTGCATCAGCAATACGTTTTGATGCAGTACCATCACCATATGGATTTTGCGCTTCAGCCATTGCTCGATAAATTTCTTTGTCATTTAATAATGTCATCATAGCAGACTTAACTTCTGCTTCGTTTGTTCCAACAAGTTTTAACGTACCTGCTTCAACACCTTCTGGACGTTCTGTTGTATCACGTAAAACTAAAACTGGTTTTTGAAGTGAAGGTGCTTCTTCTTGAACACCACCAGAATCAGTCATGATGAAGTAGCTTCTTTTAGCTAAGTTATGAAAATCAACAACATCAAGCGGTTGAATCAAGTGAATACGGTCATCATTACCCAACACTTCTTGAGCAACTTTTTGAACAGCTGGACTCAAGTGAACAGGGTAAACAATTTCAACATCATCATGTTGATCGACAACGTCTTTCATTACTTTGAAAACGCGACGCATCGGTTCTCCTTGGTTTTCACGACGGTGCATAGTAACCAAAATCATACGTTTATCTTCAGCAATTTCATCTAACACACTATGATGATAGTCGCGTTGAACAGTTTGTTTCAATGCATCAATTGCTGTGTTCCCTGTCACAAACACATCTTCTTCTGGATGATTTTCCTGTAGTAAGTTTGCTTTACTTTTGAATGTTGGCGCAAAGTAGATATCAGTTAAAACGTCAGTTAATTGACGATTCATTTCTTCTGGAAATGGTGAGTATTTATTCCAAGTTCTAAGACCAGCTTCAACGTGTCCTAGGACTTTTTGTTGATAGAAAGTTGATAGACTTGCTGCAAATGATGTTGTTGTATCACCATGAACTAGGACAATATCAGGTTGTTCTTCTATGATTACCTTTTCAAGATCTAACATCACACGGCTGGTAATTTGGCTTAATGTTTGACCAGCTTTCATAATATTAAAATCATAATCGGGTTTGATTTCAAAAATTTCTAAAACTTGATCTAACATTTCACGGTGTTGCGCTGTGACGACTGTAATTTCTTCAAATTCTTCTGGGCGACTTTTTAATTCCAAAACAAGTGGCGCCATTTTAATTGCTTCTGGTCTTGTACCAAAAACGGTCATTACTTTTACTTTATTTCCCAATGAAATACCTCCATGATTTATCAACTTTAATCATTATAAGTTTTAAGTTCATTATAAGCAAAAAACAATTACATTTATAGCCAAAAAACATGATAAAATAACTATTACTAAACTTAAATAAGGAGCTCAATGATGACACTACCAAATTTTGATACATTACTTGCTAAATATGCTGACCTGACGATTGAAACCGGGGTAGCCGTTAAATCTGGTGATACCATTGTTTTGCAAATTGCAACTGACCAAACTAAATTTGCACACTTACTGACTGAAAAAGCATATCAAAAAGGTGCTGCTGAAGTCATTGTAAAGTGGCAAGATGAAACCTTAAATCGCCTTAATTTACTTTATGCTGATGAAAGTCGCTTAGAAACCTTCTCAAAATCACAAGAAGAACAAATTAATGAATGGCTTGATAAAAAAGTTAAACGTATCTCTGTTATTTCAAACAATCCAGATGCCTTAAGCGATGTTGACCAACAACGTTTGGCTAAAATGCAAGGTGCGCTAACTAAGGGAATGCTTCCACTTCGTCGTGCTACGCAAAATAATGATATTAGCTGGACAATTGTAGGCGCTGCTAGTGAAGGATGGGCAAAACACGTGTTCCCTGACGTTTCTGCTTCTGAAGCAGTTGACCAATTGTGGCATGAAATTTTCAAAACCACCCGTATTTACGCTGATGACCCAATTAAAGCATGGGAAGATCACAAAAATACACTTCGCCAAAAATCTGCCATTTTAAATGACAAACAATTTACTGCGCTTCACTACACTAGTGATGTGACAGATATCGAAATTGGGCTACCAAAAAACCATATTTGGCATAGTGCAGGTGCTGTTAATGCTGATGGTGAAGCATTCATGCCGAATATGCCTACAGAAGAAGTTTTTACTTCCCCTGATTTTCGAAAAATTAATGGTGTGATTGCTTCCACAAAACCATTGTCTTACAGTGGCCAACTTATTGAAGGCATCAAAGTCACTTTTAAAGATGGTCAAATTACTGAAATCACAGCCGATAAAGGTCAAGAAACGTTAGAACATCTTATTCAAACAGATGATGGCGCTAAATCATTAGGTGAAGTTGCTTTAGTACCTTATTCTTCACCAATTTCACAATCTCAAATTATCTTTTTCAATACCTTGTTTGACGAAAATGCATCAAACCACGTCGCAATTGGTGCTGCTTATCCATTTACTATCGAAAATGGTACTAAAATGTCCCCCATTGAATTACGTCAAAACGGATTGAATGTGAGTCAAACCCACGTTGATTTCATGGTAGGATCTGATAAAATGAACATTGAAGGTATTTCAACAGATGGCCCACGTTTCCAAATCTTCAAAAATGGTGAATGGGCCTTCTAATGTTGTCTTTTCCTTTACTTCTCATTGCCAGTTTTTTGATTTCATTAGCTGCATTTTGCTATATCTTTGCCTTTGCTACACGAAAACATTTTGATTATGTCAAAATTTTATTTCCGCTAGCAATTGTTTTTACACTTCTAGCAATTATTGCTATCTATTTTTTACTCAAATAAAAAAGCCGCGCGGTTTCCCCCGCACGGCTTTTTTTGATGACCCCGATCAGAATTGAACTGATGACCTACTGCTTAGGAGGCAGTTGCTCTATCCTGCTGAGCTACGAGGCCAATACTTTTTTATTATAACACTTTAAGTAAAAGTTAAAAGTATCAGTTCGCACTTTTGTAGTCATCATTTTCTTTTTTAATATAAGTTGTCCAAATAACCAATGAAATCAAAAAGTTAGTTAATATTAAGACAAGTGAATTCAAATCTAAATTAGTCGCCAAAAAACCATTTAGAAAAGGTGGCACTATACTTGGCAATGCGATTTGAACAGGGTCAATCCACCTTAAAGATAAGGCGCAATAAGTAGTCATCAAACTAATTATCGGCGTAATCATAAATGGTACAAAGTAGCGTTTATTTAAAATAACCGGGATACCAAATAAAGTCGAACTATTTAAATTGAATATACCTGGTGCCAGTGAATATTTTGCTACCCGCCGTCTTTCAGGAATTTTCGAGAAAAATAAAACCCCTAAAACAAAGGCCAATGTACTCCCAACACCACCAATGAACACATAAATATCAAGTGTTGATTTTGTCATTAAATACTGCGGTAGTTGATGATAATTGGCAGCTTCAATATTGAAGTTTTGACTAGTCAGATAAATAAATTCGACAATCGTTATCATCAAGTTATTTCCTTGAAAGTTGAAATAACAATAAAGCTGAATTAATAACAATAGCACTAATACCACAATGAAATTTTGACTCATCATAGCTAAGTTAGCTTGTGCACCAC
Source organism: Holzapfeliella sp. JNUCC 80 (assembly GCF_053667655.1). Taxonomy (NCBI): domain Bacteria; kingdom Bacillati; phylum Bacillota; class Bacilli; order Lactobacillales; family Lactobacillaceae; genus Holzapfeliella; species Holzapfeliella sp. JNUCC 80. The sequence goes on from NZ_CM132205.1 coordinate 899,699, forward strand.
CGAATATCTCTTTTAAAGCTATGTGTAGTGCTTTGGGTGTTTCTCTAAAGTAAATAAACATTAGCGAAAATGTCACCAAAAATGACGTCAAATGACTCAGCTTTTTATAAAACCACGTAAACCTTCCGGGCATAATGCTAAGTTGAAATTGCAATTTAGTCATAAAATTGTAAATGACCACAAAAATCGTGCTCACGAAAAACGCAAAAAACAGATTTTGCGTTGATAAGTTTTGCCAAGTGACTTTAAAATTGAAATTCAAAAAACCACTAGCTAACAAATAAGATGACACACCTATTATTGATCCTAATACAGCATCATTATCATAAAATAAGGCTAGAAAATAGCTCCAAACTAAGATAAACCAAAAGCTATATATTGGCAGCGTTAAAACCCAAATAGCCTGATTAATTGGCCCAAGCCAAAATAAGAAGTCTTTCAAAAATGACAGATGAAAATAGCTCAAAAACACATCTGAAAAATTCTGAAGCAAGATTGTCATTGACCCTAGCAAGGCCACAATCATCAATACATCTAGTGTTTGTTTTAAGGCTAATAGCCATCTCAAGTGCTTTAGGCTATCTACCATTTTAAGACTATATTTGGTTATAAAGTCTAGCTTTTTTTGTGTTGAATTAGTGCTAGGCTTTCTTTCCATGGTAGCCTTTATTTTTTTGTCGACGTTTGCGATTCTTCTTCACTTTTTTCTTTGGTTTTGGATTAGATTGAATCGCTTTTTTGAATTCTTTTTCTGGTTTATCTGTTTTGTTTTGCAATTCTTCACGTGTTTGATTGATATGTGTTTCTTTTTGTTCGTTAGCTTGTGCTTCTCGTTCTTTTTTAGGCTGTGCAAATGGTTTATCTGTCGTTAGGTGATGGCCAACTAGATATATTTTTTGCAATTGATCGCCTAAATTAGCTAGTTTCTTCAAGTCACGAAAATCATGGTTATTCCCCATTGAAATAACTGTTCCTTCTGCATCCATACGGCCTGTTCTTCCCGCTCTGTGAATATAAGACTCTTGTGACTGAGGTAAGTCATAGTTGATAACATATTTTAGATTCTTGATATCCATCCCTCTTGATGCAATATCTGTTGCAAAAATCGCATCAATTTTGCCTTTTTGCAAATCAGAAATAGCACGTTGTCTTTGCATTTTGTTTTCGTTATTTGCTAAAACACCGAATTTCAAGGCACGATGTGACATGGTTTGGGCTACTCTTTCAAGTGAAGCCACACTACTGAAGAAAACAATTGCTGAAAAATCATCAACAGAAGATAGTCGTGTTAAAACGTCTAATCTGTTTTCATTACTTACCTTCAAGAAGCGGTGGTGAATATTGTTTTTTGTAATGTCTGGTCTAACATCTACTAAAATGAAAGCATTACCAAACACTTCTTCTGGATTACGTGTTGTTTCAGAATCTGTCGCACCAAATAATAAAATTTGGGAATCTTCTGGCATATCATCTGAAAATGACCCAATCATATCAATTGAATCAAGCACCAATAGGTCATCGGCTTCATCTAGTACTAACGCATTCGCCTTTTGTGGTTTGACTTTATTTTCAGTTACCATATCAAACAAACGGCCTAAAGTTGCAATAATAATTTCAGGCTTTTTCTTTTTCAAGTTTTCAATTTGGCGTTTACGATTTCCACTACCAACTAGTGCCATTGTTTTAAGTCCCTGTGCTTTAGCAAAAGGTTGCAAGGCATCCCTCACCTGCACGGCTAATTCATTTGTTGGTTCTAAAATAATAATTGCTTGATAATCGCCGGGATTTGTTTTCTCAATTAATGGCAAGCCATAAGCATAAGTCTTCCCAGTTCCTGTAGGTGAAAGCCCCACAACAGAAGCTCCTTCGATAATGGACTGGTAACTTCTACTTTGAATTTCTGTTGTTTCTGTTATGTTTTGTTCTTTTAAAATGTTTTGTATATTTTCACTATAGTTCATAGAATTGATCATCCTAATCTATTAATTTTGTTAAAAATGACGGTTATTATATTTTCTCATATTTTTTGTGATTTGGTAAACGTTCAATGAAATATTATCAATTTTTTATTGATTAATCATCTATCTTCCTATTTTAATTTTCTGTATAATGATTAATTGAAAAAATATTTAAATAAGAAGGTGGAATCGTTAGATGTCTAATAATTTAAAGAAGACCATGAATTTCTCACAAGCCCTCTCAACTGTTATGGGAATTGTGATTGGTGCCGGGGTATTTTTCAAAATATCTAGTGTTGCCAGTTCAACGCAGTCTGCTAGTTTAACTGTTTTTGTGTGGGTTTTAGCCGGGCTATTATCCATTGCCAGCGGATTAACTGTTTCAGAATTAGCAACTGCCCTTCCTGTTACAGGTGGGCCAACAAAGTATATTGAATATACTTACGGTAAGCCTGCAGGATTTCTATTTGGATGGTCACAAATGGCCATTTACTTCCCTGCCAATATTGCCGCTTTAAGTATCATCTTTGGTGAACAATTTGCTAGTCTTTTTGGCATTAGTCAATCACTGATCGTGCCTATTGCACTAATTGTTTCAACATCGATTATGCTACTAAACTTTGTTGGGAATAAAGTCTCCGGTAAATTGCAAAGCATCACAATGATTGCCAAACTTATTCCTATTGTTTTAATTATCGGTTTTGGTTTATTCAAGCCAAGTCCTGTTAATCCTTCATTATTCCCAATCACTTCAGGCGAAGGAACTCCCTTCTTTACTGCACTAAGTGGTGGATTACTAGCCACAATGTTTGCTTATGATGGTTGGATTAATGTTGGTAATATGGCTGGTGAAATGAAGAACCCTAAAAAAGACCTGCCTAAAGCCATTATTTTGGGACTAAGTTTAGTAACCTTAATCTACGTATTGATTAACTATGCATTTGTTTCAGCACTACCAGTCGATCAGTTAGCTGGTAATGGTAATGCCGCTTTTGACAGTTCCCGTTTATTCTTTGGTGAATTTGGTGGTCGTTTAGTAACATTAGGTATTTTAGTTTCAGTGTACGGTACGATTAACGGTTATACAATGACTGGTATTCGTGTTCCTTATACATTGGCTTCAAATGGTAGTTTACCATTTAGTAATACCTTCAAAAAATTAAATAAATCAGGTGCACCTTATGTTTCAGGACTATTCACTTTAGCTATTACATTTCTTATGATTTTCCTAGGTAGCTTCAACTTATTAACAGACATGCTTGTTTTTGTGATTTGGAGCTTTACAACACTACTCTCAATTGGTGTTATCATCCTTAGAAAACGTGAGCCAGAACTTGAACGTCCTTATAAAGTGCTATTCTACCCAGTTATTCCGATTATCTCAATCTTAGGTGGACTGTTCATTGTCGTTTCAACATTAATTACACAATTTGAGTTATCACTAATTGGGATACTCATCACTTTAATTGGACTACCCATTTATTTTTATCAAAAAAGAAAAAATGAAAAGTCTTCTTAATTAAGAAGACTTTTTTTATTGGTTATTTTTAGGAGTTTTTAGTTTATGTCACAAGAAATGAAAAAGAATCTTAAATTCTCACAAGCGCTATCCACCGTTATGGGAATTGTTATTGGATCAGGTATTTTCTTCAAAATTTCATCAATCACACAATTGACACAATCAACTAGCATGACTTTATTTGTTTGGTTTTTTGCTGGAATTTTGTCAATTGCAAGTGGATTAACTGTTGCAGAGTTAGCAACGGCTTTGCCTGTTACAGGTGGTCCCATTAAATACATTGAATATACCTATGGTAAGCCACTGAGCTTTTTGTATGGATGGGCACAAATCTTAATTTATTTTCCTGCATCGATTGCGTCATTAATGCTCGTTTTTTCACAGCAATTAATCGTTTTACTAGGTATCGACAATCACTGGACTATTCCATTTGCGGTTCTTTGTTTAGCTTCTATTGCATTGATTAACTTTATTGGGAACAAAGCTTCAGGAATTCTACAAGTGGTCTCTTTGATTGTTAAATTAATTCCTGTTGCTTTGATTGTAATCGTCGGCTTATTCCATGATCCAAAAATGCCTGTTGAATTGTTCCCTATCACTTCTGGACATGATGTCCCATTCTTTGTTGCTTTAAGTGGTGGTTTGCTTTCAGCAATGTATGCTTATGAAGGCTGGATTAATGTGGGAAATATGGCTGGAGAATTGAAACGTCCTAGCAAGGATTTACCTAAAGCCATTATCTTAGGATTAAGTCTGGTAACAGTTGTTTATTTACTTATCAACTTCGCGTTTTTATCAAGTCTCCCTATCGAACAACTAGCAGGTAATCCAAACGCTGCTTTTGATAGCTCTCGTGTACTGTTTGGTAATCTAGGCGGGCGTTTAGTGACAATTGGTATTTTAGTTTCTGTTTATGGCACAATTAATGGGTTTGTGATGACAGGGATGCGTTTACCTTACACACTTGCTCAAAGCAATCAACTCCCATTTAGTCAGTATTTCAAGAAACTCAACCGCTTTGGTGTTCCGATGATTTCAGGACTACTTATTTGTGGTATTTCTATCCTATTACTATTCTTAGGTAATTTTGACAACTTAACCAACATGTTGGTCTTCGTCATGTGGACCTTTACCACTTTGATTTCGATTGCTGTTTTAATCTTGCGAAAACGTGAACCAGAACTTGAGCGTCCTTACAAGGTGCTGTTCTACCCAGTCATTCCAATCATTTCAATCTTGGGTGGTGGTTTCATCGTGGTTGCAACCCTCATCACACAATTCCAATTATCAATTATTGGTATCTTAGTGACTCTAACAGGTCTTCCTGTTTATTATTACTATCACAAAAAAAATAAAGCTTAGGCAGTTGCCTAGGCTTTATTTTTTTGCACTTCCATAAAGATTGCCATATGGTCTGAAGTTTTTAAGTCTTGGAGCTTAATATTTTTGACACTATATTGGTTTTTAGGGATTAAGACATGATCAATTGGTGTTCTAAAGTATGCTGGTAGTTTAGAAGCTGGCCATGTCCCTCTTTCAAATGCGGGGAGTGCATTTACCCCATCTTCATGTGTTGCAATCGTCGTCAATAATCCATGATTCATATTTGCATTGAAATCGCCAATTAGAATACTGTCAGGATTTTGGTTGGCTAGTTGATTGCTAATCACGTGCAAATCTTTTTGCCAGTAATTCATCAAGTATCCTGGGATAGGTGGTGCAGCATGAAGTCCAATAATGCTTGGAACATTTGCAGTTTGAGATTTCAAATTAACACTTTTAAATGTTGGTTGTGGCACTTCTCTTTGTTGCGTAAATTGAGCAAATGACTTTTTGACGATTGTCGTCACTCCCACTACTCCTGTTGGATGGTCAGAAATGAACACATCATAATGATCATAATTCACATTAGCCGCCTTAAATAGTTGCTTAATGCGCTCATTAGACCCTACTTCTGAAGGTCGCTCATCAAACTCAGGAAGAACCGCTATATCGGTGTTATACTCGCCAAAAATAGTTTGAATATTAGTGGAGTTAAGTTGATTAGCTGAATTGTATTCTACAATTTTGAACGATGGCTGGTTTGAATCAACTGACTGATCATGACTCAAGTGTCCGCCAGTTCCACCTATCACTAAAATACCTGATAGCACCATCATAACTGCCCAAATAAAAAATGGTGGTCTACGATAACCTTTCTTGTAACTAGTCATTCCCATCATAAGTAATGAAAAAATCCCCATCACAACACCAAAAAAGATGGAAAATGCATAAAACTGTGCAAGTCCAAGTTGTGTTGATAAAAACTGATTAAGACTAGATTGTGGAAATAGTGTATAAGTCAACACTATTGCCATGTAAACTATCGCAATCAGTAGCAATAAAACATGATATTTCTTTAATATCTTCATTTGTTCTCCTCCAAGAGATTTCTAGTTGAGCATTAAGCGTATCATGATTGTGACTATTACTTTCACTATTACAGTTAATTTAACTGATTTTTAAATAAAAAGCACCCAGACTATTGCAATATAGCCTAGGTATTTTAAATTGAATTTAGTTTTTCTCAAGCACTGTCACACATTCCACATGTTGTGTCATTGGGAACATATCAACAGGTTGAATTGTTTTAGTTGTATAACCGTAGTCTTCGAATTCTTTAATATCACGCATCAAAGTAGCTGGATTACATGAAATGTAAATCACTTTACGAGGTGCAATTTTTGCAGTTGATTGAATGAATTCACTTGTCACACCTTTTCTTGGTGGATCAGCAATCACAACTGTTGCTTTTTTACCTTCTTCTGCCCAATGATTCATATATTCTTCTGACTTGCCTAAGAAGAATTCAGAGTTAGTAATGTGGTTTAAGGTTGCGTTGTTCTTGGCATCATCAACAGCAGATTTCACCACTTCAACCCCTGTCACGCTCTTCACTTCTTTGGCAACAGAAAGACCAATTGTTCCAATACCTGAATAAGTATCTAGCACTTCGTCATCTTCATTTAATTGGGCCATTTCAACCGCTTTTTGGTAAAGTGTTGGCGTTTGGCTTGAGTTAATTTGGAAGAATGATTGTGGTGAAATCATAAAGGTTTGATCACCAATTTTATCTGTAATGTATGAATTCCCCGCTAATAAACGGTTCTTTTTACCCATAATAACGTTTGTTTTTTGTGGGTTATGATTCAAATAAACACTTTTCACTTCTTCTAACTGTTCAATTGCATCTGCAATTTCAGGTAGGTGTTTGAATTTTTTGTCTAAGCAAACTAAAATCACCATGATTTCGCCAGTAAAGTAACCACGACGAACAATAATATTCTTCACTTGACCACGATGATTGCGTTCATCATACCCTGTAACATCGTATTGGCGTAGAATTTCACGAACACCTTTAATTGTGTTGTCGATTTTTGGATCTTGAATTAAGAAGTCTTCCATCACGACTAAATCATGAGAACGTTTTCTGAAAAATCCAACTTCAAGTTGACCATTAACTTGGCGAACAGGAACTTGCGCTTTATTACGGTAGCCTAATTCATTAGGTGATGCAATAGTATCCAAAACATCGATATCTAATTTATTCTTTTCAACTAATGTTTTAACTTGTTTAGTTTTGAATTCAAGTTGTTTGTCATAAGTTAAGTGTGCAAGAGGTGCAATCCCTGTCTGTGCCCACTTATTTGAAGACATTTCAACACGGTCTGGGCTTTTGGTTTCAATTGATACGGTTTTTGCAAAACCAAAACCTTTCTTCAATTTTAAAATTTTGGCAGTAACAACTTCACCTGGCAAAGCATTATCCACGAACAAGGTCATGCCTTCATCAGTATGAGCAACTCCCATCCCTTCGTAACTTAAATCAGTGATGGTCAATTGTATTTCTTGGTTCTTATTTAACATATTATCTCCTAGGCTCTAAAAAACTGTACCCAATAGTTTAGGTACAGTTTTTTTAGTACATTTAAAAATTAACATAAAACTCGATATGTTGCGTCAAATTCTCAAATGATAATGGAAAAGCTGTTCCTTTTTCACCATCAATATTAACGTCATTTCCATGACTATTTTGATCAAGTAGTTCAACTTCGAGCGTCTTTGTTTTGACAAAAATAACATCATCATCATCAAGATGTTTCCGATTTTTGACAGCCAACTTAATCAATCGAAACAATCGTGTCAATTGCGTTGGCTTTACAATTAGCAGGCCAAAGTATCCATCTGAAAATTCAGGAACAGGTAATACCTTTTCAAATCCACCAATTGAATTGGTCAATCCTAATAAGAATAAAACGGTGTCCCCCTCATAAACGCCTGTGTCATAGGTCAGGCGCATTTTTCGAGACTGTAAACCTGCTAATAGTTTAATAGCTTTTAGCAAGTAGGCACTATATCCAAAAACGGATTTTTGTTGCCAAGTCGGTGCGTAAGTTACTTCTGTCACATGCCCACCGCCGGCGTTATTCACAAAGTATTGGCTATGGTTACTTGAGTAAGCACGGCCAATATCTAACTTTTGTATTTGTCCTTTCAAAACAACTTCAGCTGCTGCTTTGAAATTATTTCTTGGGATATGCAATGCTCTTGCAAAGTCATTGGCTGTTCCTGCTGGAATCACGGCCACTTTAGGTCGCGTTTCTAATGGTGCAATCCCATTAATCACTTGATCAAGTGTGCCGTCTCCTCCAGCCGAAACGATTAAATCAAATCCTGCTTTTGCGACACGAATTGCTTCGTTTTTAGCCGAATCTACTTCTGCCGTTGTTTGAAACGAACTCGCTTCAAATCCCGCTTTTTCAAGCACATCTAAAATATCAACAACGCTTTTCGTAACAGGATAATGTCCAGAAGTCGGGTTATAAATCAATCTGGCTTTTGGCACTCAAATCGCCTACCCTTACTTCTTGTCTAATTCTTCTAGCAAAATCTTATTCACAACTTTAGGGTTCGCTTGACCTCTAGTTGCTTTCATAATTTGACCCACTAAGAATCCGATTGCACGGTCTTTACCATTCTTGTAGTCTTCAATAGATTGTTCATTGTTATCCAAGATATCATTGATTAATGGCACTAGAACTGCTGGATCAGATTGTTGAACAAGTCCTTTTTCTTCAACCCAAGCCTTTGGTTCTGTTCCGTTTTTAATTGTTTCTTGGAAAACTTTTTTCGCAATTTTTGAAGAAATTGTCCCATCTTTGATTAATTTAATCATTGTGGCTAAGTTTTCAGGTGTTAGGTTTGATTCTAACAAGTCAATTTTGTTGGTGTTCAAGTAAGCATTTACTTCACCCATTAACCAGTTAGAAGCTAGTTTTGCATCCCCACCATTTTCAACTGTTTCATTAAAGAAGTCAGACATTTCTTTAGTTTGGGTCAAAATATTAGCATCATATTCAGGAATACCTAGTTCAGAAACATAACGTTTACGACGAACATCTGGCATTTCTGGAATTTGTGATCTAATTTCCTCAACCCATGAATCAGCCACATGGAATCCTGGAATATCAGGTTCTGGGAAGTAACGGTAATCGTCTTTTCCTTCTTTCACACGTAGTAAGTAAGTTTGACCTGTTGTTTCGTCAAAACGACGTGTTTCAGGTTTGATTTCGCCACCTGCAAGTAAAATTTCAGCTTGACGTTTTTCTTCATAAGCAAGACCTAAACGAACGTGGTTAAATGAGTTTAAGTTTTTAAGCTCAGCTTTTTCACCTAGTTCTTCTTGACCAATTGGACGTAGTGAAATGTTAGTATCCACACGCATTGATCCTTCTTCCATCTTAACGTCTGAAGCGCCTGTAAATTGAACGATTTGACGTAGTTTTTCAAGGTAAGCTTGTGCTTCATCTGGTGTTGCAATATCAGGTTTTGACACAATTTCAATCAATGGTGTTCCCTGACGGTTCAAGTCAACAGATGAATAGCCATCTGTACCGTGAGTATTCTTACCAGCATCTTCTTCAACGTGCATTTCTTCTAAGCGAATTTTTTTAGTATACCCATTCACTTCAATTTCGATATAACCACCAGTAGCTAATGGAAATTCTGATTGTGTGATTTGGTAAGCTTTAGGATTATCTGGGTAGAAGTAGTTCTTACGGTCAAAGTGTGTGTAAGGTGACACATTAGCGTGCATAGCTGAAGCAACCATAATACCTAGACGGTAAGCTTCTTTATTCACAGTTGGCAATACACCAGGATAACCAAAATCAATTACGTTAGTGTTTGTATTTGGTTCTGCTCCGTATTGTACTGGACTTGGACTGAACATTTTAGTGTTTGTTTTTAATTCAACGTGGACCTCAAGTCCAATAGTTGTTTCAAAATTCATTATTTGTCCTCCATTTCACTAGGAACTTTTTCATAGAATTTACTGTAATCTTCGTAGAAGCTTGCAGCATTAAAGATTGCTTCTTCATCAAAGCGTTGTGCCATGATTTGAAGACCAACAGGCATGTTATCTGAAGCAAGTCCTGCAGGGATACTTGCGGCTGGAATTCCAGCCATGTTTGCTGAGATTGTTAGAATATCGTTAGCATACATTGTCATTGGATCATCATTCTTAGCATCGATACCAAAAGCAGTTGTTGGTGCAGTTGGTCCCATTACTAAGTCATATTTTTCAAATAGACGGTCAAAGTCTTGTTTGATTAATGTTCTCAATTGAGCAGCTTTTTTGAAGTAAGCATCGTATGTTCCGGCTGAAAGTGAGAATGTACCCAGCATAATACGACGTTTAACTTCGTCTCCGAATCCTTCAGAACGTGTTTTGACATAAACATCAGCTAAGCTCTTCACATCACTTGCACGGAATCCATAACGAATACCATCAAAACGTTGTAAGTTTGATGAAGCTTCACTAGAAGCAATCAAGTAGTAAGTTGGAATCACATATTTAGTATGTGGCAAGCTAACTTCTTCAACGATTGCACCGTTTTCTTCGTAAACTTTAATTGCTTCATTAACCACGCGTTTAACTTCGTCAGAAACACCGATTTCAAAGTATTCCTTAGGAACAGCAATTTTTAGACCTTTAACATCTTTGTTAAGTGCTTTAGTGAAATCAGGAACTTCACGCATTGAACTTGTTGAATCGCGTTCATCATGGCCACTAATTGCATTTAGAACGTAAGCAGCATCTTTAACACGTTTTGTCATTACACCGATTTGATCTAAACTTGAAGAAAAGGCAATTAATCCCCAACGTGACACACGGCCGTAAGTTGGTTTAATTCCAAAAATACCAGTGAAAGCACTAGGTTGGCGAATTGAACCACCAGTATCTGAACCAAGTGCAGCAATAACTTGGCCACTAGCTACGGCTGTTGCTGAACCACCTGAAGAACCACCAGGAACTTTAGTTTGGTCCCAAGGATTCTTTGAAACACCAAAGTATGATGTTTCAGTAGATGAACCCATTGCAAACTCATCCAAGTTTGGTTTACCAATGATAACAGCTTTTTGGTCTTTTAGTTTTGAAACAACTGTTGCATCATAAACCGATACAAAGTTTTCAAGCATACGACTAGCTGCTGTTGTTTTCATTTCTGTTGTTACAATATTATCTTTAACAGCGATTGGAATTCCTGCCAAAGGGGTATCAAATTCTGTGATAGCTTCAGCTTCTTTTGGTGCATTTTCGTTCAATGAAATAAAAGAATTGAATTTATCATCTGTTTTTTTGATGTTATCTAGTGTGTTAGTTGCAAGTTCTTTAGCTGACAATTTTTGATCAACTAAGTCTTGGTGTAATTGATCAATTGATTCGTTTAAATAATTCATTATTGATTGTCATCCTCCTTGTCAATAATTGAAGGCACTCTGATTAAGCCGTCTTTTGTTTCAGGTACGTTTTTAAGTAATTCTTCACGTGTTTGCATTTTTTCAACTTCATCATTTCTGAAGACATTTTCTTCATCAACAATTAAGTTAGTTGGCACAACATCTGTTGTATCCACTTCTTGCAATTGTCCAGCCATGGCGATAATTTCGTCCATTTGGGGTGTGAACATTTCTAGCTCTTCTTCGCTAAATTTTAATCTTGAAAGCGCCGCAACGTGCGCAATTTCTTCTTTAGAAATCATTGAATACCTCCGCTAATTTTCATTACTAAATACATGACTATAGAAATTATAATTGCTACTGTCTCGAATTACTACCGATTGAACCTCACCAACAGCCTGCACTTTAATTTCAATCGGCACATTTTTAGGTAAATATTTTTCAGCACTATTAGAAATTAACTTAGTAAAACTATTAATCTGCTGATAACCATAAAACTGTGTATTCACAGTTATAGTCATTGAGTTAAGTTTACCATTTTCATAGTTACTTTTGGCAATAACCCCACTTAAGTTAGGGAAATAACCTTGCACAATAGACTTGAAGTTTTGGAAAGCTTCAAGATCTGAACTGTTAATGGCTTTTTCAGAGCTTGAAACAATTGGAAAAACTTGTGTTTGATTATCAATTGTTTGCCAATTGTTAACTGAGCTACTATCACCATTAACCGTTGTTGTGGCAAAATATGAACCACCAGTCAAACTATCAACACTTGGACGAGAATACAAGGCAATTACAATTGGAATGTTCTTAAGATCTTCTTTTTGTCGCAAGCGTTCGATAATTTTTTGAGCCATTTCTTTCCCATGTTTTTCTTGATCTTCACGAGAAATTTTTGTGCTATAAGTTGCCCCATCTTTTTCTTTTTGATAGTAGTCAACAGAATTCATCGCAAGCGTTAGACTAATGCCTTGAACACTATAATTATTACCCGAACCTGTCAGATAGTTTTGTTCAAGTAGTTGCTCTAAGTAAACAGGTGTCCGCTTATCTGCATCTGTTTCAGAATTTGCAGTTGGATTTAACCCATCTGGATTGTCCTTTTCGTCATAACGACCTAACCAATTATAGGCTTCACTTTGAGTGATTTGTTGGCCTTCTTGAAAGACGTACTTTTCAGTTGAGAAAGCTTGTTTTGAAATTTGAACCAATCCCGATTCCATTCCTGTAACATCAACTGAATTGAGCATTGTTGCTGTTGCACCACGAGAAGGACTAGATTTGTAGCGTCCATCTTGGAGCAACACATTATACGTGTTATCATTGGTCGTTCCTGTGATTTGGAACGTATTTTGTACTTGAGCAGAATTATTATTCGCCAAGTTGGAATTTTGCAGATTGCCACAACCTGTCAAAACAATCATTAAAATTATGAGCTGTATAAGATATGCGATTTTCTTCAAAATACAGCCTCCTACTCTTGTAAATTAGCAATCAAGGTTGCTTCATCCATCACTTCAACACCCAAGTCTATTGCTTTAGTGTATTTTGATCCGGCATTTTCACCATAAATCAATAAATCAGTGTTTTTTGAAACAGAAGAGGTCACATTAGCACCATAAGACTGCAAAAGCGTTGCTAATTCTTTACGTTTATAGTGAGAAAGTGTTCCTGTTATCACGATTGTTTTTTGATTGAAGAACTCATTATCACTTGCCGGTGCTTCTGGCTTAAGATAAGTCATATTGACACCTGACTCTTTTAGCTCTTCAATCAGTTTTTGTGCTTGATCTTGTTTGAAATACAATGTAATCGCATCTGCAATCACTTGACCGACCGTATCAATTTGTTGCAAGTCTTCAGAAGTAGCTTGCATCAAGTTGTCGATATTATCATATTTTTCACAAATAATCTGAGCAACCCTTGCACCAACATTGCGAATACCTAATCCAAAGAGCAATTTCTCAAGAGAATTATTGCGACTTTGGTTGATTGATTCAACTAAATTGTGCGCTGATTTTTCACCAAATTTATCTAGAACTAGTAAGTCATCTTCTTTAAGCTGATAAAGTCCTGCAACATCTTTGATAAGTTTTTTCTCAAATAATTGTTTGATAATTCGAGGGCCAAGTCCCGTAATATCCATTGCGTTACGTGACGCAAAGTGCGTAAGTTTTTCAGTAATTTGCGCTTCACACATTGGATTAACACACCTTAAAGCCACTTCATCATTCAAGTTAACCAAAGCTGCACCGCAAGATGGACAATGCGTTGGTACTTGATAAGGCTGTGAATTTGCATCCCTGTCTTCTTTCACAACTCGCGAAATTTCAGGAATAATATCGCCAGCTTTATGAATGAATACGGTATCTAACACTCTCACATCTTTTTGGTGGAGTAAAGTTGGATTATGCAAAGTTGCTTTTGAAACAGTTGTACCTGCTAATTGCACAGGATCCATAATGGCAGTCGGAGTCACAACACCTGTTCTTCCTACTGTCCATTGAATATCTCGCACAACCGTTTTCGATTCTTCAGGTGCAAACTTATAAGCAATTTGCCATCTTGGCACTTTAACAGTGTTTCCAAGTTGTCGTTGATAATCAAAACGGTTAACTTTAACAACCACACCATCAATACCATAAGGTAAACTATCACGCTTTTGTTCGTATTCTTCAACGAACTTTAAGACATCATTGATCGACTGTACTTCAATCGAATCGGGATTAGTACTTAATCCAAGTTCTGTCATTTTTTTAAGTGCGTCTACTTGTGTGGTCACTGCTTCATCAGTGGCTACCCAGTGATATAAGAACGTGCTCAAATTACGACTTTTGGTAACAGCTGGATCAAGTTGTCGTAGTGAACCTGCTGCTGCATTTCTTGGATTGGCAAAAATTTGTTGCCCTTCTTGTTCGCGCTTCTTGTTCAAATCAGCAAACGCTTTCTTAGGCATGTAACATTCACCACGAAATTCCATTGATAATGGTTCAGGTAATGTTTTGGGAACATCGGCAATAGTTTTGACATTGTCAGTAACATTTTCACCAATCAATCCATCTCCACGTGTTGAAGCTTGAACTAATTTACCCTCTTCATAAACAATGGAAAGCGCTAACCCGTCAATTTTTAGTTCGACATTATAAGTGACATCATCAATTTGTAATTGCTTTTTGACACGTTTATCGAACTCAACGAGTTCATCCATAGAAAAAACGTCACTCATCGAAAGCATTGGCGGATTGTGTTCAATCTTTTCAAGTTTAGTTGAAGCAGATGCACCGACTCTTTGCGTAATCGAATCTTGTGAGGTGAGTTCTGGAAAACGCTTTTCAATATCTTGTAGACGGTGATAACTTTGATCATAGATATAATCTTCAACAGATGGATTATCTTCGTCATAATATTCTTGTGCCCATTGATCGAGCTTTTCACGTAACTGAACAACTTCTTCTTGTGCTTGTTGACGTGTTAGTTCAGATACTGGATGTTCAATTGTCATTATGTCATCCCTTTTTTATTTCTTCGTAATTGGTGCAAATTCAGCAAGTAAACGTTTTACACCTTGGCTTTCAAATGCGATATCTAATTCGGTGTCAGCGCCTTTACCTGTAATTTTAACAACCGTTCCTTCACCCCAAGCTTTGTGCGCAACTTTATCGCCCACTTGCCAAGGTTGTTTTTCAGCTCCAACAGCCCCTTTACTCTTTGGTGCAACGTGGCTGTGGTAAACTGGTGAATACGCTTTTCGGTGATAGTCCTTAAGTGGATTATCAGGTTGTTCTTGCACTTTTGGTTCGATTTTTTCAAGATGGTCGAATGAAATTTCTTGCACAAAACGTGATGGCATATTAGATTGACGTCTACCATAAAGTAAACGAGAATGTGCATTAGTTAAATAAAGTTGTTCTCTAGCACGTGTCACCCCAACATAAGCCAAACGACGTTCTTCCTCAAGTGAATCTTCATCGCCAAGACTTCTTGAAGATGGGAATAATCCTTCTTCCATTCCCACTAAAAAGACTACGGGGAATTCTAACCCTTTAGCAGCGTGAAGTGTCATTAATGTCACAACGTCTTCATCTTCTTCGCCTTCATCTTGGTCTGATAGTAGTGAAACATCAGCTAAGAAGTCAGTTAAACGAGATTGTTCAGTTTGAGTTTCATCATAACTTTCATCGAATTTATTAGTTACTGACAAGAATTCATCGATATTTTCAAGTCTGGTTTGTGATTCTAGTGTGTTTTGTTCCTTCAGGTCTTGTGTATAACCACTTTGATGTAGCACTTTTTCAACAATTGATGTAATAGAATGATTGTCATGATAATCTATGAAGTCTTGCATCATGATTGAGAAAGCTTGCATTGCTTTTTGTGCTTTACTACCGATAGATGATAGTGCAACATTTTTAGCTGCTTCAAGCAAGGTCCAGTTATTTTCTGTCGCAAAGTCATTCAACTTAGCTAGTGTTCCCGGACCGATTCCACGTTTTGGCGTATTAATAATACGGTTCAAACTCATTGTGTCGCTTGGATTATCAATTAATCTTAAATAAGCGAGTAAATCTTTAATTTCTTTACGATCATAGAACTTATGTCCACCGACAATTTTGTAAGGAATTGATGATTTCAAAAATCCCTCTTCAATCGTTCTTGATTGTGCATTTGTTCGGTATAAAATCGCATAATCACTATAATGACGTTTTTGAGATTCAACGCCCTCATTAATATTTTCTACAATAAATAATGATTCATCTAAATCGTTTTGTGCACGATAATACTTCACTTTTTCACCATCACCTTGGTCAGTCCATAGGTTCTTAGGTTTACGGTTATTATTATTTTCAATCACGCTGTTAGCTGCATTTAGAATATGCGATGTACTACGATAATTTTGTTCAAGTAAAATTGTTTTAGTATTTGCGTAATCTTGCTCAAAATTCATAATATTTTCCATGTTAGCACCACGCCAACCGTAAATACTTTGGTCAGAATCTCCAACGACACAAATATTTTGACATTTGGCACTCAATAATTTAACAATTTGGTACTGAGCTTCGTTAGTATCTTGGTATTCATCAACGTGAACATATTGGAACTTTTCTTGATAAAAATGTAATGTTTCAGGTGAAATTTTGAACAATTCAATTGTCTTCATAATCAAGTCATCAAAGTCCATTGCTTGATTATTAAATAAAGTTTTTTGGTATTGGTCATATACTTCTGAAACCACTTTTGCAAAACTATTATTAACCGTTTCTGCAAATTTTTCAGGTGTTAACAAGTCATTTTTAGCGTTACTGATTGTCCCTAAGATTGCTTTTGGATTATACAATTTAGGATCATAGTTGCGTTCTTTTAGGATTTGCTTCACTAAAGTTTGTTGTTCTGCAGGATCTGAAATTGTAAATGATGTGGTGTAATTAATCTTAGGTGCTTCTGTTCTCAAAATACGAACACATAAGGCATGGAATGTTGAAATCCAGATGCTTTGGCCTTTTGACCCCAACAAGTCCAAAACACGTTCTTTCATTTCTCGAGCTGCCTTATTCGTAAAGGTGATAGCTAAGATATGAGAAGGATTGATATTTTTTTCATCAACTAAATATGCAATCCGACGTGTTAGTACACTTGTTTTACCACTACCGGCTCCAGCCATTACGAGCAAAGGACCTTCTGTATGTTGGACAGCTTCTTTTTGCTTGTCATTTAGTCCAGTTAAAATATCATTTTGATTCACAATTTTGCCTACTCTCATCTTGTATTTATAACGTTGCTAATACATACCAGTATAGCAAAAATCAATTATTAAATGTAGTTTTTATCACACAAAAAAAGATCACAGCCTAAAAGCTTGTGACCTTTTTTTAATTTATTCTTCGCCTAAAAAGTGAACTTTTCCACCTTCAAAAGATGAAATACGTGCAAGTGATTCCACTTGGTAACCTTGTTCATCTAACATTTTGCGACCTTTTTGGAAGCTCTTTTCAACAGAAATTCCAATTCCTGCTACTGTTGCTTCTGCTTGGTTAACTATGTCTAATAAACCTTCAACTGCTTGTCCGTTAGCCAAGAAGTCGTCGATAATTAGGACATGGTCATCAGCTGATAAGAAATCACGTGAAATAACAATTTCATTTGATGTTTGATGTGTGTATGAGAACACTGTTGCTGAGTACATGTTATCGTTCAATGTTACTGATTTTTGTTTTCTACCAAAAACAACAGGAACGTTGAAGTTATAACCAACCATAATAGCTGGTGCAATTCCTGAAGCTTCAACTGTCAGAATCTTTGTCACTTTCTTTTCTTTAAAGCGTTCGTAAAATTCATCAGCCATTTGCTTCATCAAAACAGGGTCTAATTGTTGTTTTAAGAATGAATCAACTTCTAAAACATCATCCCCGATAACTTTTCCATCTTTAAGTAATCTATCTTTTAAAATTTTCAATGTTATTTCCTACCTTTTGAAGATCTATCTTATAAACTAAGTCTAACACAACACGAATAATAACACCACGACCGGTTTTAATGGTCGTTATTTTTATGTTATATCGGCTTTAATCGGCTTATAAGCTGTAGTTAGGGGCTTCTTTTGTGATTTGAACATCGTGAGGGTGAGATTCTTTAAGACCTGCACCAGTGATACGAACAAATTGTGCGTTGTCATGTAGTGATTGAATGTTTTCTGCACCAACATAACCCATACCTGAACGGATTCCACCTTCCATTTGGTAGATGATATCTGCAAGAGGTCCTTTGTATGCAACACGACCTTCGATTCCTTCAGGAACTAGCTTGTTAGCTTCGTTTACGCTACCTTGGAAGTAACGATCTGATGAACCATGTGTCATTGAAGCAAGACTTCCCATACCACGGTATGTTTTGAAACGACGGCCTTGGTAAATTTCAAATTCACCAGGTGATTCTTCAGTACCAGCTAACATACTACCTAGCATAACTGCATTTCCACCTGCTGCTAGCGCTTTAATAATGTCACCTGAGTATTTAATACCACCATCGGCAATAATTGTCTTGTTGTATTTTTTAGCAACATTTGCAACATCGTAGATAGCTGTGATTTGAGGAACACCCACACCAGCAACCACACGAGTTGTACAAATTGAACCTGGACCAATACCAACTTTAACAACATCAACACCTGCTTGGTATAAAGCTTCTGTACCTTCAGCTGTTGCAACATTTCCGGCAATTAAAGTTGCTTTAGGGAATTCTTTTCTGATTTCAGCGATTTTACGTAGAACACCAGCAGAATGTCCGTGAGCAGTATCAATGATAATTGCATCAGCACCTGCATCAAGTAACGCTTGTGCGCGTTCGAATGTATCACTTGTAACACCAACAGCTGCAGCAACTAATAAACGACCTTGTGCATCTTTTGCAGCATTTGGAAATTGCTTAACATTTTCGATATCTTTGATTGTAATTAAACCACTTAAACGACCATCTGTATCAATCAATGGTAATTTTTCAATACGGTGATCTTGTAAGATTTTTTCAGCTTCTGTTAAAGATGTCCCTACTGGGGCAGTTACTAAGCCTTCTTTTGTCATGACATTATCGATTTTTTGGTTCATGTCGGTAATAAATCTTAAATCACGGTTAGTTACAATACCTGTTAATTTACGATTTTTATCATTATCAACAATTGGAACACCACTAATACGGTAACGACTCATCAATGCTTCAGCTTCGTTGATTGTACGGTCAGCTGTTAGGAAAAATGGTGCACTGATTACGCCACTTTCAGAACGTTTAACTTGTAAAACGTTGTCAGCTTGCGCTTCAATGCTCATATTTTTGTGAATAACACCTAGTCCACCTTGGCGAGCCATAGCAACAGCCATTTTTGATTCAGTAACTGTGTCCATGCTGGCACTTAAAATTGGGACATTCAGTTTCAAATTATCCGCTAATTGTACAGATAAATCTGCATCATTTGGTAATACGTGACTTTCTCTAGGAATTAATAAAACATCGTCGAAGGTAAGCCCTTCTTTTTTAAATTTTGTGTCCCAATTTGACATTGAATAAAACCTCCATAAAATTATATTACTTTCAAATGTAATAAAAAAAAGCCAACCTGTCAACAGTTGGCCCTTTATTATGAGATAAAAGTCGTTATCTTTATTTTGTTATCATATTTATTTAAAGTCGTAATTACACTTCATCCACTGGTGGATTTTTGGCTTCAGTTGTTTCGTGATCTAAGCCTTTTTTCCCGTTGAATAATAAATTCAAAATAACAGAAGATAAAATCGCAATTACAATACCATTACTCAATAACATTTTGAATGTTTGAGGTAAGGCATTGAAGAAGTGTGGATAAGAAGTTACACCTAATCCTAGTCCTAATGAAACAGCAACAATCAATAAGTTCTTTTCGTTGTTGAAATCAACTAGTTTTAGCATTTTGATTCCTTGAACGGCAACCATACCAAACATCACAAGCATTGCACCACCTAGAACAGGTGATGGAATAATCGTTGCTAGCGCACCAAATTTAGGTAAGAATCCTAACAGAATTAAGAATCCTGCAGCATAGTAAATAGGACGTCTTGTTCTAATTCCTGATAATTGCAACAAGCCAACGTTTTGTGAAAAAGTTGTGTAAGGGAATGTGTTGAATAATCCACCCAAAATAACAGATAATCCTTCAGCACGGTACCCGCGCTTCAAATCATCTTGAGATAGTTTTTGTTTAGTCACATCACTTAAAGCAAAGTAAACCCCTGTTGTTTCAACCATTGTTGTTAATAATACTAAAATCATCGTAATCGTTGAAGACCATTCAAACTTTGGCGCACCAAAGTAGAACAATTGAGGGAAGTGTAGCCAGCTTGCTTCAGCAACTGGTTGTAAAGAAACTTGACCCATAAGACCTGCAAGAACAGTTCCTACTACCAAACCAATCAAAACAGCGATTGATTTGAAGAATCCTTTACCCCAAACATTGATTGCTAAAACAATAGCCACTGTTAAAAATCCAAGTAATAAGTGAGTTGGATTAGCAAAATCTTCAGCAGAGGAATTGCCCCCACCAATGTTTTGGAAAGCAACTGGCATCAATGATAATCCAATCATTGTGATTAATGTTCCGGTAACAATAGGCGGGAATAGTCTTCTGATTTTTGAAAAGACACCTGCAATTAGGAATACAAAAATTCCGGCTAAAATAATGGCCCCGTACATATACTGAATACCGTATTCTGAACCAATCATTTTTAGCGGTTCAACGGCTTGAATCGCACACCCTAAAACAACAGGTAACCCAATCCCAAAGAATCGATTCATTTGAAGTTGTAATAGCGTTGCTAACCCACACATCAAAATATCAATCGACACTAAATAAGTCATTTGTGTTGAGTTAAAGTTTAGAGCTGTACCTACTAATAGTGGTACCAAAATTGATCCTGAGTACATCGCTAATAAATGCTGCAGCCCTAAAAGTGCTGATTTTAAATTATTGTTAAATTTGTGAGAATCCATTCTCTTAATCCTCCTCTACAAATTTAACTTCGCCATTTTCAAATGCAGCAATACGTGCTAATGATTCAACATGAATACCTTCATCATCTAGCATTTGACGACCTTTTTGGAATGATTTTTCAATGACAATCCCAACACCACCAAGTGAGGCATTAGCTTGTTCTAAAATTTCAAGCATCCCTTTAACAGCTTGACCATTAGCCAAGAAGTCATCGATTAGTAAAACATTGTCATCTTCACTTAAGAATTTTTGTGAAATTGCAATTTCGTTAGATGTTTGTTTTGTAAACGAGTAAACAGTTGCTGAATATAAGTGATCTTTTAGAGTTAGTGATTTATGTTTTCTAGCGAAAACCACTGGCACACCAAATTCATAACCAGCCATCAATGCAGGTGCAATTCCTGATGATTCAACTGTCAAAATTTTGGTGATGTTGTTATCTTTGAATAAACGGTAAAATTCTTTACCCATTTCTTTCATTAGTTCTGGATCTATTTGTTGGTTTAAAAAGCTATCAACTTTTAGTACTTCTTCCCCTAAAAGTTGGCCATCTTTTTTAATTCTTTCTTCAAGCAATTTCAAAACTCTCGTCCTACCTTCAATAAAAATTTTTCACAATAATCTTAACACGTTCTGAACATTTTTGCTATTTTTTAGCTAATCAATCGTAATTATACAAACTATAGGCCTCAATAACTGACACGATTTTATCTGCATACTCTGGATCAGTAGCGTAGCCACTCTTTTGTAATGCCAAAGACGCCTCTTTATAATTTTTTGATTTCAAAACACTATCGTACTGCTTACTATTCCAGGTTGTCCCATACAACAGTAATTTCTGGTGAGCTTTGATGGCTTCTTTATCCGAACTGTAGACCTGAAAATCTAAATTATAGGTTTTATATTCACCATTCACATATTCTTGAGTAGGTAATGTCACTTTGTTTTGAGATTGGCTACCCGCTTTGACACCAAATAGATTGTGATAGTTCTGCGCCAATTCGCTTCTACCATAGTTACTTTCTAATGCTGCTTGAGCAATAACGAAACTGTTCAAAATTGTAGTATTTTGATTAACTTCAACGACGTCTTTTGCGATACGGTCAATAAAGTCTTGCTTAACCTGTGCAGAATGATTTGTATAATCATTTAGATAGGCACATCCTGTTAGTATACTTAATGACAAAATAAGTCCGATTAATCTGATAAACTTTTTCATAACATATTCTCCTTGTAGTTAATTAACGCCACGAAAAAGAGATAAAAAAAAAGCCCCGTCAGGGCTTTTTCTTAGCTATTAAAGTTTGTTAACGTTAACTGCTTGTGGTCCACGGTCACTTTCTTCGATATCGAAAGAAACTGATTGACCATCTTCTAAAGTTTTGTAACCTTCACTTTGGATAGCTGAGAAGTGAACGAATACGTCACTACCATCTTCACGAGTTACGAAACCGTAACCTTTTTCTGGGTTAAACCATTTTACTGTTCCATTTTCCATAATAAGAACTTCCTCCTGAAATGTAATAATGTATTTAATGCTTGGTACTGGTAGAAGAAAGTCTTACTAAAAACAATCGAACCTAATTACCACTCAAAAACTACACCTATTATACTAACATGATGACCCCGATAAGACAAGGTGATTTTACTTAATTGAGCCGAAAGCTTTACTCAATGCGCGACCCACAACTGACGTCACAATCATTGATACACCGGCTTCTGTTAAGGCATTCACACCAAGAACCGCAATCAATATCAAGAACAACGACTGGCTGCCTTGAGTATTACCTAAGTACTGTGTTAAGGCTTCAGGATTGTTCATAAATACAAGCGCTGCAATTGCGATTACACCTAAGGTATTAATCAAAGCACCTAGTAATCCAGCCACACCGTATGAGATAAATTGGTTAGCTTTGAATTTATTAAATAACACAACAGCATAACCACTAACTAGTCCAGCTAGAACTCGTGGCACGATTGCAATGAACGGATTTTGGAAAAGTAATAAACTAACAGGACTTCCAGGTTGTGTGTAAGCCATGATAAAGGCAACAATTCCCCAAATCAGACCAATAATGGCACCCATTCTAGGTCCTAAAACAGCTCCTGCAATTGAAACCGTTAAGACCACTGTTGTAATAGCTGGTAACCCTGGAATAACTGTAATATACCCAAACTGTGGTACATAAGATTGAATCAAAATCAAAGCTGTAAAAACAGCAATTAAGGTTAAACTTAGTACGTCGTTTTTCTTCATTTTTTAAGTATAACTATCCTTTTCATTATTTAAAAAGCACCTCGACCAACCGAATCCAGTCAATCGCGATGCTTTTCATGATGCGGGCGAGAAGACTCGAACTTCCACGACCATAATTGGTCACAAGATCCTTAATCTTGCGCGTCTGCCATTCCGCCACGCCCGCTTACCAAAAAAGTATATCAGAATACTTTTTTTTAGGCAATATTATTTATTATTGACGTCCCATACGACGTTGAACAAATTTCACAGCTTCCACAATGATAATCATTGCAAATCCAGCAGCAAACACAACAGCCCATTGAACTAGGTCTAGTGGTGTTACGTGGAATAATTGGTTAAATCCAGGTACAAAGATTGTAATAGCTAACATTACAAATGAAACTAAGATACCTAAGTTCAACATTTTATTTGCAAATGGATTAGATTGTGCAAGTGATTGATGAACAGATTTAACGTTAAAGGCGTGGAACAACTGAATTAATCCAAGTGTCACATAAGCCATTGTTAACGCATCTGCATGTAACATATCGTAGTCGTTTACGTGTGGGCCAATATGAAGACCAATCAAGTAAACACCTAATGTTAACGCACCTTCTAGAATACCTTGATAGAAGATAGCTGTTGAAACACCACCAGAGAAGAAAGTAGATTTACGTCCACGAGGTTTTTGTTTCATCACACCAGGTTCACTAGGTTCAACACCCAAAGCAATCGCTGGGAATGTGTCGGTTACTAAGTTAATCCACAATAATTGAACAGGTTTTAGAATATCCCATCCTAAAATTGTCATAAAGAATAAGGTCAATACTTCCCCTAAGTTAGCTGAAAGTAAGTATTGAATTGATTTTTGAATATTTGAGAAAACTTTACGTCCTTCACGAACAGCATGAACGATCGTTGCAAAGTTATCATCAGCAAGAACCATATCACTAGCACCTTTTGATACTTCAGTACCTGTGATACCCATACCAATACCGATATCAGCCGTTTTTAGTGATGGTGCATCATTAACACCGTCACCAGTCATCGCAACAACTTTACCACGACTTTGCCATGCTTTAACGATACGAACTTTATGTTCAGGTGATACACGCGCATAAACAGAGAATTCTGGTACACGTTCTTTAAACTCTTCAGGTGTCATTTCATCTAGTTGCGCACCTGTAATAACACGGCTATCATCACCTGGTGTAATAATACCTAGACGACCAGCAATCGCTTCAGCTGTATCTTGGTGATCACCTGTAATCATGATTGGTGTAATACCAGCATCTTTAGCTTCTGCAATCGCTTGTTTAGCTTCTGGTCTTTCAGGGTCAATCATACCCACTAGACCAGCAAATACTAAGTCATTTTCAACCGTTTCAGTTGAAGGGTCATTTGGAATTTGGTCAACTGTCTTATAAGCCATAGCCAACACACGAAGTGCTTGCTTAGCCATTGATGTATTTGTTGCTAGAATTTCTTGTTTTTGTTCTTCAGTAATGTCGGTTACTTTACCGTTTAATTGAATCTTAGTTACACGTTTTAATAATTCATCTGGTGCACCTTTAACGGCCACAAAGTAAGGGTTGCCTTCAACTTTGTGAATTGTTGACATCAATTTACGGTCAGAATCAAAAGGTACTTCTTCAACACGAGGTTCAGCTTTTAACACAGAGTTGATATTAAATTTATGATTTAATCCAAATTGAACTAAAGCTGTTTCAGTTGGATCACCAATTAACTCTGATTCGCCACCGATTTTAGTATCGTTAGCCATGTTCATAACACGTAACATTGAGTTATTAGCATCAATTTTGTCTTCAGCGCTGTGCACTTGACCATCGTAATAAACTTTTTCAACAGTCATTTGGTTCATCGTTAAAGTACCTGTCTTATCTGAAGCAATAATGTCAGTACTTCCTAATGTTTCAACAGCTGGCAATTTACGTACTAAAGCATTACGTTTTGCCATCTTTTGAGTTCCTAAAGCTAAGATAATGGTTACAATAGCTGGCAATCCTTCTGGAATAGCCGCAACAGCAAGTGAAATAGCTGTTAAGAACATGTTAGTTGCAACTGTTTGTAGTGGTAATCCTTCATGGTTAGTGAAAAGACCAATTACAAAAATTAAAGCCGCAATAATTAAAATCAAGAAAGTTAACACTTTACCTAATGAGTTTAGGTTTTCTTGAAGTGGTGTTGTTGTTTCGTCAGTATCATTCAACATACCGGCAATACGTCCAACTTCTGTTTGCATCCCAATAGCTGTTACAACACCAAGTCCACGACCTGAAGTTACGTTACTATTCATAAAACCTAAGTTAATACGATCACCAATTGGCACATCTTTGTCTTCTAGTTCCTTGTCGTTTTTATCAACTGGAACAGATTCACCAGTTAAGGCAGATTCTTCAATTTGAAGTGAGGCTGTTGATAGCCAACGAATATCTGCTGGCACAACATCTCCGGCTTCAACCGAAACAATATCTCCTACAACCACTTGATCACTTGGAACTGAAACCATTTTTCCATCGCGATAAACGTTTGCATTCGGCGTTGACATTTCTTTCAACGCTTCAATTGCTTCTTCAGCTTTTGATTCTTGGAATACACCTAGAACGGCATTGATTAGCACAACAGCTAAGATGATAATAGCATCGGCCCACTCTTGTGCAACCAAACCTGAAACAACAGCTGCAACAAGTAAAACAACAATCATAAAGTCCTTGAATTGATCAAAGAACTTTTGAAGCATTGATTTGCTTTGTTTAGATTGAAGTGTGTTTAACCCATCTTTTTCTAAACGAGCTTTTGCTTCGGCACTAGATAGCCCTTCTTTTGAGGTGTTAAGCTGCTTTTCAACTTCAGAAGCGCTTAGTGCGTAAATTCGTTTTGAATTTTCCATAATAACCCTCCGTTTTTTACTCTTAGGAACCCTAACTGAAAAAGAAAAGACTTATGCGCGAATAATCACGCATAAGTCTCACCATTCAAGATAAGTCCAGAAACAATGGTTTCAGGTTGATGAACTTACCACAGAATACTTCTGCCAGTTACTCCCTTATGTCATTAATATTATAGCGTTAATTTAAAGGTTCTGACAAGCATTATCTATTAAAATATTGTCCTACTTCCAAAAGTCATCAAAAATACTAATTGGCATATGACGCTTATGTTCAGTTTTGGCATACCAATTTTCGATGATTTCGGCATCGTGGTCACTAACTGACTTACCTTCTAAATAATCATCAATGGCATCATAAGTTACGCCTAAAGCCACTTCATCAGCAAGTGCTGGGCGGTCTTCTTCAAGATCTGCCGTAGGTTCTTTTAGGTATAAGTGTTCTGGTGCACCTAAAAATGTTAAAAGCGCTTTTCCTTGACGTTTGTTTAATCTAAAAATTGGTGTGATATCAGCTGCACCATCACCGTATTTGGTGTAAAAACCCGTGATATTTTCAGCAGAATGATCCGTTCCAACAACTGCACCTTGGTTTTGACCTGCAATGGCATATTGCGTTGTCATTCTAACACGCGCCTTAATGTTACCTTTATTAAAATCAGAGATTTCGGTTTGGTTAGCTTCAACCGCCTTAACCAATGCATCAACACTTTCTTTAATGTCAACACGATAAACTTGATCTGCTTTCATGAATTCAATAGCATCCATAGCATCTTGTTCGTCAGCTTGCGTACCATAAGGTAATCTCACTGCAATGAATTGATAGGCGTCATCGCCCGTTTCTTCACGCATTTCATCAATTGCCATTTGGGTTAACTTTCCAGTTAGCGTTGAATCTTGGCCACCTGAAATTCCTAATACATAGGTTTTTAAAAAAGGATGTGCTTTGAGATAATCCTTCAAAAAGTCAATCGATTTTCTAACTTCTTCTTCCACATTAATCGTTGGTTTAACTTGTTCAAATGCTACAATCTCACGTTGTTTTTCTCTCATTTTATTTCATCGCCTTTGAATTATTTTCTTCACGTAATTGATTAATCAAGTTCATTTTATGATCATACAATTTTTTAGACAAGTCAACTGGATACTCTTGTGGATTCAAGTCTCGTTTGTATTCTTCCCACAAAGCATCCAATGATTTTTTGGCATAATCACGTATAGCCTCAATATTAGGCTGATTATAAACTAACTGTCCTTGTTCATAAATCGGTTGTAGTAAAGGACGTGCTTTGAAATCTTCAACAACTTTATTGATGTAAGTATATTTTGGATGGAACATGTAAAGTGATTCAAAGTCTCTTGGATTTTCGTCATAAACGCTCACCCAGTCTCCTTCTGACTTTTCATGTTCAAGATTATTGGTGATTCGCCATACCTGTTTTTTACCAGGTGTGCTTACTTTTTCAGCATTACTTGATAATTTTAATGTATCATGCATGTTACCGTTTTCGTCTTCAATTGATACAATCTTATAAACTGCGCCTAGTGCTGGTTGATCAAATGCCGTAATCAATTTTGTTCCAACACCCCACGCATCGATTTTGGCACCTTGCATTTTCAAGTTTAAAATTGTTTTTTCATCTAGGTCATTTGAAGCAAATATCTTGGCGTCGTAAAAGCCAGCTTCGTCTAACTGTTGGCGAACTTTTTTAGAGATATAAGCCATGTCCCCTGAATCAATTCGAACACCTTGGAAGTTGATTTTGTCTCCCATTTCTTTAGCCACGCGAATCGCACTTGGTACACCACTTCTCAATGTGTTATAAGTATCAACTAGAAAAACACAATTATGATGTGTTTTTGCATATGCCATAAAGGCTTCATAATCATTTTGATAAGTTTGTACTAGTGCGTGCGCATGTGTCCCGCTAACTGGAATATCAAATAACTTGCCCGCGCGCACATTACTTGTTGCGTCAAAACCTGCGATATAGGCAGCACGTGCTCCCCAAATTGCGGCATCTGCTTCCTGTGCACGACGTGTCCCAAATTCAAGTACGATATCGTCTTTAGCTGCAGATTTTATTCTGGAAGCTTTTGTCGCAACTAGCGTTTGAAAATTCACAAAATTCAAAATAGCAGTTTCAATTAACTGACAGTGTGCAAGCGGTCCTTCAACTTGAAGTAACGGTTCATTGTTGAACACAATTTCACCTTCGACAACTGAATTAACGGAACACTTAAACTGAAAATGTCTCAAGTAGTCAATAAAATCTTCATCGTAGTTTTCGTTTTGTTTCAAAAATTCTAAATCAGATTCATCAAATGTCAACTGCTCAAGATAAGAAACAATGTGTTCTAATCCTGCAAATACCGCATATCCACTATCAAAAGGCATACTTCTGAAATAGCATTCGAAAACCGCATTTTTTTCGTGTAAGCCCATTTTGAAGTAAGTGTACATCATATTAATTTGATATAAATCTGTGTGTAAAGTCAATGAATCGTTTTTGCTTACAAAAGCCATACTTGCTTCTCCTTATTTAAACAAACGTGTGTAGAATTCTGCACGTTTTTTTGTTGTGGCGTGTAATTTCATCCATTTAACTAGTTTGCGTTTCCAACTCTTTTGTCCTTCCATCCAAGTACCTGTGAAAACATGAATTGTTTTTGAAGCACGGCTTGGATTACACAAAACATAATCAGGATAAACGTGGATACCTTCTTTAAGAATTTGTTCTTGGTTGTTTGGACGACAATGATATTTATCAATCAAAATATCTGAAACACTCACTGTGTTAACACCTGCCATTTGATCACTGGAATCAAAATCAAAATCCAAGTTGTCATAATAATCTAGCATATCTTTAATTAAAGGATGATGTTTTTCGGCACCAAAAGCAGCTGTAAATGGATAATCAGGATTTTCAAATCCAACGAAAGCAGCGTTTTGACGTAAATCATTTAAATCATCCAGAACTAAAACATCCGTGTCTAAGTAAATCCCACCGTATTTGTAGATAACACTTGCTCGAATATAGTCACTCACAAAGGCCCACTTTTTAGCTTCATAAGCTTGCTTTAAGTAACGATTTTGATTAATGTCAAAATTATCTTCGTTCCATTCGATAATTTCATAATCGCTCAAATGTTTTTTCCAAGTTTGTAAACACTTTTGAATATCTTTTGGTTTTTCGTTTCCACCGACCCAAACGTAATGGATTTTTTTCGGTATCATAAAATGACCTCAATTCTAACATATTCTTTAATCATCAAGAATTCTAACAGACGTTGAACATCCGATAAATCTGTTGACTTAATCTGAACACAACCAAAGCCCGCTTTCATTTCTTCGAACAATTGGTAGTACAAGTCATGCAATTCATTTTGGTGTAATTGCTTATTAAATTCTCGAATATCAGAACCATCATAAACTTTAAAATCTTCTGGTATGTGTAACTTAATACAACGGTCATTGGCCGCTTCAAAGAATCCTTGTATTGCTTGATATAACTCTGTCGGTTCTTTTAACCTCAAGGCAATCGCTTGTCTTGTAATAGGTGCTACTTTTTCAGTTTTTGTTTTAGAACGTAAAACAATTGGATAGTACAAGGCATTTAGTCCTAATTTATTAACAATTCTAAATAGTTGTCTTTGAATACTGAATAACGGAATAGAGCTAAAGGCTAAAATGTTGGTTAGTGTACGCAATTCACCATTCAACACATTTTCTTGTCCATCACTGCTATCTAAATAATTGTCACCATGAACTTGATACTTCAATGTATAGTAGTTAGCATTTCCTAGATTCAAACGCTCGTTCGTTAAAGAACGCCAAGCACAAGTATTATTAACAATATAAGACTCGTAACTTGTCCTGAAAAAGGCTTCTCTTCTGAAGAAGATAAAATCAACATACGGGTTTCGACCCAAACCAAGTGCCGTTTTGGCACTAGTTAAATATCCTGGATAAAAACTCTTAGTTCGATGTTTTTTAATTTTATTAGTTGTCGTATTTTCCTCAACGATATTGGCAAAAAGGCCATCATAATCTGTCTCATTGAGCTCAGAAACAACGTGAGTTAAAACACGATTATCATAAAATCGATCATCAGAATGTAAAATATAAATGATATCCCCTGTAATAAACGGAACCGCACGATTGATAGCGTTTAACTGATCACCGTTTTCATTTTTGATATATTTAATCTTCAATCCTTGGTGATAATCACTAAAGTGTTCAACAACTTCTTGAGTATTATCAACTGATCCATCATCAGAAATAATTACTTGTACATTTTGATAGTCCTGTGAAGCAATTGATTCAAGCATACCTTCAATCATATCAGCACGATTGTAAGTTGGCACGATAATTGAAATTTGTGGTTCTTCTTCTTTTTTCAATTGACGACTTAAATCTTTCAACCAGTAACCTAAAATAAATGCCAAAATTAATGTATCAATTAAGAAATCTAAAATATTGCCACTATAAAGCGAAATAAAGAAAATCATTCCTAATCCAAATGTAATTGACGCATTCTTCAAGTTAAACAGACGGTTAAAGTGTCTTAAAATTCGCAAACCACCAAAAATAACTAAGAAAACTAATGGTAAGACAAATACAAGTAATCCTAAAATTCCGATAGTGTAATATTGGGCTAAGAAATCACGTTCTAGCACATAAATGTTACTCATACGAGAATAAGTAATCCCAAACCAGTTATCTAAACTCTTGTTATTAGTTGATTTAACACGTTGCAACATTAATTGTTCCATTTGTCGATTATCATAATAACCTGTTCGATTATGATTCATGACACCAATCCAAAAATCAGGGTCTTGATCATAAGGTAATGAGTGTGTAATCAATTGTGGAATAATTGAATATAAGGGATATTTTTCACTAATAAAGTTTAATTTGATTTTTTGCTTTTCTTCAGGCGTTTGTGCCTCGTTCATTGCTCGTTCATAGGCTTCAAAACTCAAATCTTTGATTGAGCGCATTGATTCACGATTAATCACTTGTTGACCATCCATTGATTCTCTCGAACTAGAAGGCGAAAATGGCATAATCGCAACAACTGCAATTAATGACAAGCTTAAAAACGCAAAGTTGAGTTTGCTAAATTGCATTTTGTTTTGGATTAAACTTGTAAACAAGTATAAAACGAACATCCCTGCTAAAACGATAATCAAACTGTAAATAGCAGATTTAGTTCCAATCATAACTGATGCTAGGAAGTATAATCCAAATGACAAGCCATTTTTAGCATTTCGCTTGGTTAGTAGGAAATAAATAACAATGGGCCCGATTAAAGCTAGAACGCCTGATATCGCGTTAGCAAAGTTGAACCAACCACGAGTGGCTGCATAGTAATAATCCATATTTGGATTATTAAACCAATCAAAAATACTGTGCGTGATGGTAACATCTGAATAAGAAGAAATTCCTAATTTAAATAAATTTGAAAAGACTATTGATCCAGAAATCAAGAAGTTCAGTATGACAATGATTTTTTCAAATTTATAATCAGATAGCTTGATTTTATAGGCAATAACAACCATTAAAATCGGCAGCAATAATCGAATCAAATAAAAAATTTCTGATGTGACAGAATAGCCAAAACTTGTTGGCGATACAGAACTGAATTTTGTTGCATTATACAGGTGAGCTGCCGTGTAAACTAAAACAATCAATCCATATCCCACTAAAAATAAACGCTCTTTGTTTTTCATTAACATTATAAACGTTGCTAAAAATAGCACACCAATTCCGATAATTCTAATCACTGTTGGTATTGCAAATGGCAATACATTAAGCAAAGGCGGTTGATAAAAGTATTTAATATCCAAGAATGGTTGAATGGATAAAAAAGCAATAAATAAACCTAAAAGCCAGTTCTTTTTATAAGTCATTTTTACACCCTTCTAATTGCTGATGGTAAATTTTCATAATTGAGTTGAATTGATTTTCAATCGAAAAGTTCGTTGATAGATAATCGCGTTCTCGTTGAGCAATTGATGACAACGTTTGATTCAAGTATGTTTGATAAACTTTTTTGAGTTTGCTTGTAATCATTTCAACGCTACCAACATCTGCTACAAACCCATGTTCTTCGTTTGGTATCATCACTTGATAATCGCCAACTTTTGTCATTAATAACGCAACATTAGCGTCTGAAGCCTCTAATATCACTAACGGAAAACTTTCTGAATAAGAAGTTAACACTGCTAAATCTGTTGTTTGATAAAGTTGATTAATTTGTGATTGCTTCAAATAGCCATGGAACTCGACCTGATTAGATAGCTGATGTTCATTGACATATTGTTTAAGCTCATCTTCTAATGGACCATCACCGACTAAATGTAATTTTAAATTGGGGATGTTGGCATCTTTGATTGCTTGCAACAATAGTTTATGACCTTTTATCGGCACTAATCGCGCAACATTGATAATATTAAAACCGTCATGTGCCACCTTAGGTAGTGGATTTTGAGTAAATGCAATTCCGTTATAAATGGTCGATACTTTTTGAGGATTTAACTTAATGTCTTTAATCAGTTGATTTTTGAATCTATCGGTTACTGCTAAAACGCCATCTGCCTTTTTTAGTGAACGACAATTTAACTTAGTAAACACTTTACCAATAGCACCATGAGATTCAAAGTCCTTTAAAGGATCACTATGAACAGTCACGACCCACTTTGCAGAAATTTGACGATGTATCATGCTCAAAAACAAGTTGGCACGCGCACCATGCGTATGCACAATATCATATTGACCCTCATTAATGTAATTCTTGAGGTCTTTTAGGATGCTCAATTGATATCTTGATGACTTTGAAAACGTTTCAGTTTTAATACCTGCTTCTCTAGCTGCTTGCGCTACAGGACCTTCAGCTAGTGTTAATAGTGTAAAAGGGGCATTTTTTGATTTAGCTTCTTTTAGAAGCTGAATAATGTGGTAAAGTCCACCGCCGTTTTCAAGCCCCGCGTTAACGTGAAGTATTTTCATGACTTTTTACCTGCTTCTTAACTGCTTTAAGGAATTTTGGAATAATAAATAATCTTTTGAATCGACTTGGATTTTTAACGGCACGATAAAGCCATTCTAGATGTAATGTTTGGAATAATTTTGGTGCGCGTTTAACTTGACCTGAAAACACATCAAAACTACCACCAACTCCCATCATAACAGCAGGAAGTTCTAATTTTTTAAGTAAGTTTAATAGCTGTTCTTGTTTTGGAAATCCTAAAGCCGCAAAAACAAAATCAGGTTTTGCTTGATCAATTTCTTTAGCCACGATTTCAATCGGTTCTTCAAAGTAACCATCTTTCAATCCAACTATTTTGATATGAGGATATTCCAGTTGAACTTTTTTGTTAACCGCTGTAATCACTTCTGGCTTTGCACCTACTAAGTAGACAC
The DNA here is from genome assembly GCF_053667655.1 of Holzapfeliella sp. JNUCC 80. Lineage (NCBI taxonomy): Bacteria > Bacillati > Bacillota > Bacilli > Lactobacillales > Lactobacillaceae > Holzapfeliella > Holzapfeliella sp. JNUCC 80. The sequence continues at coordinate 933,045 of NZ_CM132205.1, forward strand.
GATACTCTTTACGGTTGGCTTGCTTCATAAAAAACTCAAACAAGTCATAGCCTGTCACACGTTCTTTTAGTGGTGTTTGCAATGTGTTAGCTGCTTTTATGATACCAATTCCATCAGGCGTTACAAAATCAGCTTCATTAATCATCTGCAACAATTTTTGATCTTCGCGGGCTTTCATCACAATTTCTGGGTTAGCAGTCACGATAAAGGTTGACTTTTTTTCGGAAAATTGAGCTAAAATCTTTTGTTTGAATTCTTCTTCTGAATAGTTATCAAACTGAACTCCTAATACATCTACTTTTGACATGTTATGACTCTCTTCTTTTTAGAATTTTTTCAATAAGAAACTTAAAATCATTAGCGATTTCAAATTTCATCAATATAAAGATGACCAAGTACACTGCCGATACAATTAATGACTTAATCGTCATATTGAGATAAGGCTGTGATACAAAGTTGGGTAATAAACTACCGACGACGAACGTAACAGCTGCTAAAATCGCAAATTTGGGAAAATCTTTGAACACGTATTTAGCATCGTAAGCATCACGAACAATGTAAATTCTGAGTAAACAGACAACAAATTCAACCGTCAATAAGCTGATCATTGCACCAACTGCACCATAGGGTTTATCTAAAATCAGGTTCAACACCAAACTCAATACAGCACCTATGATGACAGGAATAGCGTAATCTTTATCACGTCTATTTGCTAACGCAAACTGATTTGAAAAGACTTCCCCTATTGGTAAAAAGACAATTCGAAGCGTTGCAAAATACGATATCATCGTCATTGGTTCAAATTGAGCACTAAAGAAGACTGGCACGAATTCTTTGGTGTTAATCATCACGATAATCGTAAAAATGATTGCTAAGAATGTCGTGATTTCAAGCGACTTTTTCAAAAAGACACGTTGTGATTCTTTAGAGGCACTTGCCATTTTGGGCATCATGACAATCGTGATAGAAGTAATTACTCCCAACAAAATAGTCGAAATTCTTTGAGAATAATCATAATAACCAACCTGGGTAGCTGAACCATTTAAAAAGTTAAGAATTGGTTTATCTAATGAATTATAAATTTGTGTTGCTGCTTGTGGAATAATCAAAGTAAGCACAGCAATAATGACACTTCTAAACTGATAAAATCGTTTTACAGGTCGATCAACATATCGCTTGATTGATAGCCAAAAAACAAAGCTTCCTAACATCGTTGTAACCGACATAATCAGCATATAAATCCATAAATCCTGCTGCGATTTCACAAAAAGAAAAATCAAAACAACAGAGGATAACTTAACTGCTGTATTTCGTAAAACTACTTTCCCAAACTCTTCTAGCCCTTGATAGAACCACGAAATGTCAAACATTGCGGAAATTAAAAATGGAATCTGTAGATAGAAATAAAATTGATATTCTACTTTAAAAATAGTAACTGCTAGCAGTGTTAAAATAATAACCGCGATACTAGATAGTGCTTGGACGTACCACAATCCCCAAAAAGCTTCTGTTAATTTTGGTCGATCGTTTTTGGCCCTTATTTTAGCTACTGCACGCGTTCCAATTTGACTCATTGCAATGGCACAAAACACCATTAGAAATTGAATCGTAAAGTTAACAGAACTATATACACCATTTTGTGTTGGACCTAGTGTCCGTGATAAATAAGGCACCGTTATCATTGGTATTAAAACTAAAAATACTTGATATACGGCGTTGTAAAATATATTAACTAATGTTTTTTTCAAAATAATCCCTCATTCGAGTATACTAACGTTTATTATACCAAAAATAGCCTGCTTTTTTCATCGTTCAAAGTAAAATTCGAAACGTTCTGCAACATATTGCGAACGGACATATTCAAAAGGTCGATAATCCTCTAATCGTGTGATTTGACGCAGTAATACTAAAGGGTCTCCCTTTTTAATGTCTAACATTTTTGCAATTTGTTCATTAGCAATTGTAGCCCCAATCGTCTGCTCAACATGATTTAATTCGAATTTGTTTTTATGCTTAACTGCATGGTATAAGGATGTTGTAATTTCTGATTTATGTAAGTCTCCAATTAAGTTTTCAGGAATAGAGGCGACTTCAAAACTAATTGGAATGCCGTCTGCAAATCGAATTCGTTCCATTCTAAGAACGTTTTGGTTCACATTGAGCTGTAGCTTTTCTTTTTCACTTAATGAAGGTTTAGTTAATCGGTAAGTAACTGTTTGACTTGATGGCTTTTTGCCTTGTTTTTTCATCATATCTGTAAAAGACGTAATCCCCGTCATTTTTTCTTGAACTTTTTGACTTGAGACATAAGTTCCAGATCCTGGACGGCGCTCTAATATTCCTTCTTCAGCCAATGTTGAAATTGCTTGCCGTAAAGTCATTCTGCTGACACCAAACGTTTCTGATAGTTTTCGCTCAGATGGCAAACGCTGGCCTAACTGCCACTGCCCCGTTTCAATTTTTTGCTTAATATCATTATGTATTTGAATGTATATTGGATCTTGCATTTTCTTCATCCTCCTAAGTAGTTTAACAGCTCACTCCACAAATCCTAGATAAACAAAAAACGCCCGGAAATCAATCCGGACGTTTTCTAGTATTGGGTTAGCTGGATTCGAACCAGCGCATGACGGAGTCAAAGTCCGTTGCCTTACCGCTTGGCTATAACCCAGTAAATGGAGGAGAGTGGATTCGAACCACCGAACCAATAATGGGGCGGATTTACAGTCCGCTGCGTTTAGCCACTTCGCTACTCCTCCGTAGCACTACATTTATTATGATAACGAATCTATAAATAAAAATCAATGATAAATTCATGAAAAATAGTTATCAATGCCGGTTGCAGGATTTGAACCTGTGACCCTCGGTTTACGATACCGATGCTCTACCAGCTGAGCTAAACCGGCATAACAAATTAATGTTATCAAAAAATAATTCTAAATACAATAAAAAAAGTCATAAACAAAATATTTATGACCTTTAATTATGGAGGATACAGGGATCGAACCTGTGACCCCCTGCTTGTAAGGCAGATGCTCTCCCAGCTGAGCTAATCCTCCAAATGACTAGCGTGGCAACGTCTTATCCTCGCAGGTAGTTACCCACCAACTACTTTTAGCGCTAAGAAGCTTAACTTCTGTGTTCGGCATGAGAACAGGTGTAGCCTTCTTGCTATCGCCACCACACTAAATCTATTAAAAATATTTTGCCAAAAAAATACATGAGCACCACGGATGATACTCACGTGTTTCAATTAGCTCCGGTTGTCAGACTCGAACTGACGACAGCTTGATTAACAGTCAAGTGCTCTACCAACTGAGCTAAACCGGAATAAAAAAAAGCGTGGCAACGTCCTATCCTCGCAGGTAGTCACCCACCAACTACTTTCGGCGTTAAGAAGCTTAACTTCTGTGTTCGGCATGAGAACAGGTGTAACCTTCTTGCTATCGCCACCACACTTTTATTTACCTTGAGTGCTGAACACTCAAAACTGAATATGATTTATTTTCCAAAAGCCTACCGCTTAACTTGGTTAAGTCCTCGACTGATTAGTACTAATCCGCTCCATATATCGCTATACTTCCACTCTTAGCCTATCGACCTCATCATCTCTGAGGTGTCTTACTTCCTTAAAGGAATGGGAAATCTCATCTTGAGGGGGGCTTCGCACTTAGATGCTTTCAGCGCTTATCCCGTCCATACATAGCTACCCAGCGATGCCCTTGGCAGAACAACTGGTACACCAGCGGTATGTCCATCCCGGTCCTCTCGTACTAAGGACAGCTCCTCTCAAATTTCCAACGCCCGCGACGGATAGGGACCGAACTGTCTCACGACGTTCTGAACCCAGCTCGCGTGCCGCTTTAATGGGCGAACAGCCCAACCCTTGGGACCGACTACAGCCCCAGGATGCGACGAGCCGACATCGAGGTGCCAAACCTCCCCGTCGATGTGAACTCTTGGGGGAGATAAGCCTGTTATCCCCAGGGTAGCTTTTATCCGTTGAGTGATGGCCCTTCCATACGGTACCACCAGATCACTAAGCCCGACTTTCGTCCCTGCTCGACTTGTAAGTCTCGCAGTCAAGCTCCCTTATACCTTTACACTCTGCGAATGATTTCCAACCATTCTGAGGGAACCTTTGGGCGCCTCCGTTACACTTTAGGAGGCGACCGCCCCAGTCAAACTGCCCACCTGACACTGTCCTCTACCAAGATAATTGGCAAAAGTTAGAGGATTCATAAAACAAGGGTAGTATCCCAACAATGTCTCCATGAAAACTAGCGTTCTCACTTCATCGACTCCTACCTATCCTGTACATGTTTCACAAATACTCAATATCAAGCTACAGTAAAGCTCCATGGGGTCTTTCCGTCCTGTCGCGGGTAACCAGCATCTTCACTGGTAATATAATTTCACCGAGTCTCTCGTTGAGACAGTGCCCAAATCATTGCGCCTTTCGTGCGGGTCGGAACTTACCCGACAAGGAATTTCGCTACCTTAGGACCGTTATAGTTACGGCCGCCGTTTACTGGGGCTTCAATTCAAACCTTCGCTTACGCTAAGCTCTCCTCTTAACCTTCCAGCACCGGGCAGGCGTCAGCCCCTATACGTCATCTTTCGATTTAGCAGAGACCTGTGTTTTTGATAAACAGTTGTTTGGGCCTATTCACTGCGGCTGATTTAAAATCAGCACCCCTTCTCCCGAAGTTACGGGGTCATTTTGCCGAGTTCCTTAACGAGAGTTCGCTCGCTCACCTTAGGATTCTCTCCTCGACTACCTGTGTCGGTTTGCGGTACGGGCACAATACATCTAACTAGAAGCTTTTCTCGGCAGTGTGACATCAACGACTTCGCTACTATAATTTCGCTCCCCATCACAACTCATCCGTATAATTATAAGCATTTGACTCATAATAAAACTTGTTGCTTGGACGTGCTCTTCCATTCGCACATTCGTTTAGCCTGCTGCGTCCCTCCATTGTTCAAACAATGCATTATAGTACAGGAATATCAACCTGTTTTCCATCGATTACGCCTTTCGGCCTCATCTTAGGTCCCGACTAACCCTGGGAGGACGAGCCTTCCCCAGGAAACCTTAGTCTTTCGGCGGATAGGATTCTCACCTATCTTTCGCTACTCATACCGGCATTCTCACTTCTAAGCGCTCCAGCAGTCCTTACGATCTACCTTCTTCGCCCTTAGAACGCTCTCCTACCACGTGTTATAAATAACACATCCACAGTTTCGGTATTATGCTTAGCCCCGGTACATTTTCGGCGCAGCGTCACTCGACTAGTGAGCTATTACGCACTCTTTAAATGAATGGCTGCTTCTAAGCCAACATCCTAGTTGTCTACGCAATGCCACATCCTTTTCCACTTAGCATAAATTTTGGGACCTTAACTGGTGATCTGGGCTGTTTCCCTTTCGACTACGGATCTTATCACTCATAGTCTGACTCCTGGATATAGATCAATGGCATTCGGAGTTTATCTGAATTCAGTAACCCTTGACGGGCCCCTAGTCCAAACAGTGCTCTACCTCCACGATCCTTTACTCCAAGGCTAGCCCTAAAGCTATTTCGGAGAGAACCAGCTATCTCCAAGTTCGTTTGGAATTTCACCGCTATCCACACCTCATCCCCGCACTTTTCAACGTACGTGGGTTCGGTCCTCCAATGCATTTTACTGCATCTTCAACCTGGACATGGATAGGTCACTTGGTTTCGGGTCTACATCATGATACTTATTCGCCCTATTCAGACTCGCTTTCGCTTCGGCTCCGTCTCTTCAACTTAACCTTGCATCATAACGTAACTCGCCGGTTCATTCTACAAAAGGCACGCCATCACCCATTAACGGGCTTTGACTACTTGTAGGCACATGGTTTCAGGATCTATTTCACTCCCCTCCCGGGGTGCTTTTCACCTTTCCCTCACGGTACTGGTTCGCTATCGGTCACTAGGGAGTATTTAGCCTTGGGAGATGGTCCTCCCGGATTCCGACTGGATTTCTCGTGTCCAGCCGTACTCAGGATACTACTTTGGTATAAACAAGATTTCAAATACAGGGCTGTCACCTTCTTTGGCTGAGCTTCCCAACTCATTCTTCTATCTTATTTAAGTCCGTTATTGTAGTCCTACAACCCCAAGAAGCAAGCTTCTTGGTTTGGGCTCTTTCCGTTTCGCTCGCCGCTACTCAGGAAATCGATTTTTCTTTCTCTTCCTGCAGGTACTGAGATGTTTCAGTTCCCCGCGTCTTCCTCCTGCATGCTATGTATTCACATACAGATACTAAGATTACTCTTAGTGGGTTCCCCCATTCGGATATCTCTGGATCAAAGCTTACTTACAACTCCCCAAAGCATTTCGGTGTTTGTCCCGTCCTTCATCGGCTCCTAGTGCCAAGGCATCCACCATGCGCCCTTTATCACTTAACCTGTGATTTCTCTTTAATTTACTCTTAAAAACGCGGTGTTTGATTATCTTTTCGATAACCTCGGCTTTTGGTTCTTAAATCATATTCAGTTTTCAATGTTCAACGATTGAGAGTGAACCTCTCAAAACTAAACAAAGTTTCAAATGTGTGTTTCCGTATATCCTTAGAAAGGAGGTGATCCAGCCGCAGGTTCTCCTACGGCTACCTTGTTACGACTTCACCCTAATCATTTGTCCCACCTTAGACGGTTGGCTCCAAAAGGTTACCTCACCGGCTTCGGGTGTTACAAACTCTCATGGTGTGACGGGCGGTGTGTACAAGGCCCGGGAACGTATTCACCGCAGCATGCTGATCTGCGATTACTAGCGATTCCAGCTTCATGCAGGCGAGTTGCAGCCTGCAATCCGAACTGAGGATGGTTTTAGGAGATTAGCTAAACCTCGCGGTATCGCTGCTCGTTGTACCATCCATTGTAGCACGTGTGTAGCCCAGGTCATAAGGGGCATGATGATTTGACGTCATCCCCACCTTCCTCCGGTTTGTCACCGGCAGTCTCACTAGAGTGCCCAACTTAATGCTGGCAACTAGTAATAAGGGTTGCGCTCGTTGCGGGACTTAACCCAACATCTCACGACACGAGCTGACGACAACCATGCACCACCTGTCATTTTGTCCCCGAAGGGAAAACCTAATCTCTTAGGTGGTCAAAAGATGTCAAGACCTGGTAAGGTTCTTCGCGTTGCATCGAATTAAACCACATGCTCCACCGCTTGTGCGGGCCCCCGTCAATTCCTTTGAGTTTCAACCTTGCGGTCGTACTCCCCAGGCGGAGTGCTTAATGCGTTAGCTGCAGCACTGAAGGGCGGAAACCCTCCAACACTTAGCACTCATCGTTTACGGCGTGGACTACCAGGGTATCTAATCCTGTTTGCTACCCACGCTTTCGAGCCTCAGCGTCAGTTACAGACCAGAGAGTCGCCTTCGCCACTGGTGTTCTTCCATATATCTACGCATTTCACCGCTACACATGGAGTTCCACTCTCCTCTTCTGCACTCAAGCTAATCAGTTTCTAATGCACTTCTCCGGTTAAGCCGAAGGCTTTCACATCAGACTTAATTAGCCGCCTGCGCTCGCTTTACGCCCAATAAATCCGGACAACGCTTGCCACCTACGTATTACCGCGGCTGCTGGCACGTAGTTAGCCGTGGCTTTCTGGTTAGTTACCGTCAAATAATAAACAGTTACTCTTACTATCTTTCTTCTCTAACAACAGAGTTTTACGAGCCGAAACCCTTCTTCACTCACGCGGCGTTGCTCCATCAGACTTTCGTCCATTGTGGAAGATTCCCTACTGCTGCCTCCCGTAGGAGTTTGGGCCGTGTCTCAGTCCCAATGTGGCCGATCACCCTCTCAGGTCGGCTACGTATCATCGCCTTGGTAAGCCATTACCTTACCAACTAGCTAATACGCCGCAGGTCCATCCTAAAGTGATAGCCGAAACCATCTTTTAAATAAGAAACATTCGATTCTTATTGTTATGCGGTATTAGCATCTGTTTCCAAATGTTATCCCCCGCTTTAGGGTAGGTTACCCACGTGTTACTCACCCGTCCGCCACTCGTTTGGATTCTTAGTCAAGTAGTGCAAGCACTACCATCATAAGAGCAAACTCGTTCGACTTGCATGTATTAGGCACGCCGCCAGCGTTCGTCCTGAGCCAGGATCAAACTCTCATTTTAGATTGTTTGACTTGCTCTTTTTAAAACTTACTAGCGAATTGACTTCGCTCATTGCTTGGGGTTAATTACCCCCACACATTTATGCGAAACTTTGTTCAGTTTTCAAAGGTCTACTTTGTTTAACAACTTCTCTATTATATCAAAGCTGATAACCAGTGTCAAGAATTTTTTAAATTATTTTTTTCTTATAAAAGAATAATTTGTTTGTTCAACTTGACGACTTAATTAATATACCATGTTCTCTTTTGCTTTGCAACTCTTTTTTGAAATCTTTTTGATTTCGTTTGAGCTGCTTAGCTGTCGCTTTTCAACGACAAAGACTATAATAGCATTTATTAAGTTTTGTTGCAACACTTTTTTGAAATCTTTTTGATTTCTTTATTTTGTGTTGCGCCGTTATTTAACGACAAAAACTATATTAGCACGCCAGTTATACCAAGTCAACACATTTCTTATATTTCCATAAAAAAAGAAGCCCGTAGGCTTCTTTTACATTATTTAATAACTTCTACACCATTCATATAAGGAACTAACACCTTAGGAACGGTAATACTACCATCTTCATTTTGATAGTTTTCTAAAATAGCTGCAACAGTACGACCTACAGCTAGCCCTGATCCATTCAAGGTGTGAACATATTGAATCTTACCTTCTTCATCACGGTAGCGAATTTGTGCACGACGTGCTTGGAAGTCAGTACAATTTGAACAACTTGAAATTTCACGATAAGTGTTTTGTGCAGGCATCCACACTTCTAAGTCGTAAGTCTTAGCTGAAGTGAAACTTGCATCCCCTGTTGATAGTGCAACAACATGATAAGGTAATTCAAGTTTTTGTAATAGACTTTCAGCATCTTTAGTTAGCTTTTCAAGTTCATTCCATGACTCTTCAGGCTTAGCAAATTTAACCATTTCTACCTTATTAAATTGATGCAAACGAATTAAACCACGTGTATCACGTCCAGCACTTCCAGCTTCTGATCTAAATGCTGGTGTTAGGGCTGTAAAGTATGTTGGTAATTGGTCATCACTCAAAATTTCGTGTGAGTAGTAGTTAACTAGAGGCACTTCTGCAGTTGGAATTAATGTTAGTGGACGTTCCCCATCTATAATAGTATAAACATCTTCAGTAAATTTAGGGAATTGTCCTGTCCCTGTCATCGCTTCGTTGTTTGCCAAGTATGGTGGAATTACTTCTTCATAACCTTCTTTTGCATGTTCATCTAAGAAGAAGTTATAAATAGCTCTTTCAAGTCTAGCACCTAATCCTTTGTAATATAGGAAACGACTTTCTGCAACTTTTGCACCACGTTCAAAATCTAAAATACCTAAGTCTTCACCTAATTCATAATGTGCTTTAGGTTCATAGTTGAATTCTGTTGGTTCGTGCCACTTACGTAGTTCAACATTATCATCTTCACTTTCACCAACTGGAACAGATTCTTCTGGGAAGTTAGGCAAACGTAATAAGATATCGGTTGTTTCTTCTGATAATTGGTTAAGTTGTTCATCCAATGCTTTGATTTCTTGTCCAACTTGTTTCATATCAGCAATTTCTTGCGTTGCATCTTCTTTTTGACGTTTCTTTTGTGCAATTTGTTCAGATACTTGGTTTCTTTGTTTTTTCAATTCTTCACTTTTTACAATCATTTGACGACGGTTTTCATCTAATTGTAGTAAGTGATCAATTTGTTCTGCCTTAATACCACGTGTACCTAAACGTTCTTTAGCCCATTCAGGGTTTTGACGAATTCTTTTAATATCTAACATCTTCAACAACTCCTAATTTTTTGTATAAAAAAAAGACCGCGTCCATCAAAGGGACGAATCGGTCAATTCGCGGTGCCACCCAAATTTAGCTAAAAGCTACACTCATTAGTGACAATAACGCTGTCTTGCGTATGGCATTACCCATCCACCTTACGAAATCGGAAAAAGACACCATTTACTTTCAGCAACTTGTAAACTCTCTGTACTCGGTCTAAAAATTTCGACGTGTTTTAATCATTTGTTAATTTTATTATATTAAAAAAGAAAATCAAATTCAACTATTATCTACTGAACCCAAAAATTCTGATTGTGTTAAGCGATAGTAATTCTCCACCGACTCAAACAAATCACTTATAAATGAGCTTAACTGTGCATAATCAAGTTGATACATATAATTAAACCCGACTTTCTCAAGTAAATGCTGACAAGCTTCATTTTCGATGTAACAAGCTGCCCATACTTCGAGTTGGTTGAGTTCTTTGAATAGGTAGTTAAGCATTCGAGACAGAACTTCAGTCATGATACCTTGACCCCAATAGCGCTGATCAACTAAAAAGCCGACTTCTTTCGTTCTATCTAAGCCAGATGTTTCCTCAACGCCTCGCTCATTCACTTCAAAAACGCCAATTACTTCGTGCGTTTGTTTGGATTCTATAGCAAACGTGAGTGAACTCTTCCTATAAGTTTTACACAAGTTAACAGCATCTTGTCTGGTTTTAACTTCCGGATATCCTGCTCTTTTTTTGTAGATAGGGTTTTGCCCCCACTTATACAAGACTTCGCTGTCTTCTAGTTCAAATCCTCTTAAAATTGTTTGTTTTGTTTCTAAAATCACGCGATTTCTAGCCTCCAAACAGTTGCATAATCCACTTGATTACTTGGTCTAGTGCCAAACTATAAACCAAAATCGTCCATGGCTTCAAGAAAATAATAACCATCAAAAACTTTTTGAATGACATTTTAGTTAACCCAGCAATCAAACAGAGCAAATCATCTGGTGCCACCGGGAACAAAATAGCCAAAGCAAAGAACCAATCAAAAGCCTTTTGACTCTTAACTTTTCCTATATATTTATTATACGTTTTTTCAGAAACTATCTTCAAGATAAATTCTTTACCATAATAACGGGCTAAAAAGAAATTGATAACAGAACCAATTCCAATCCCAATATAGTTATACCAAAATCCCCAAAATGGGCCAAAGAATACAACACCTACAACTAGTGTTATCCCCCCAGGGATAACAGGAAACACAACTTGAATAATTTGAATTAAGATAAAAATAAACGGACCCGTAACTTGTTTGTCCGATAAATAAGCTTGCATAGCTTCTTGAGAGTTAAAAATCCCAAGGGAATACCAGTACCAACCTAGCCCTATAAAAATAATGATAGAGATAATTGTCCCGATATTAATTAGTCTTCTGGATGTTTTTGCAGACATAAAAATCCCCCTTACTAAGTATAAGGATAACATGTTGTTATCTTATAAGTACTCAGCAAAGGGGACTTATTACTAATTTTTAATTAATTAAAAAATAAGATGGAATAGGTAAACTGCTAAAACAGCAGCTAAGATTGGGGCAACTACTGGCACCCAAGCGTAATCCCAACGAGATGTTCCTTTATTTTTCAAAGGTAGGATTGCGTGTAGAATACGTGGACCAAGGTCACGAGCTGGGTTTAAACCAGGACCCGTTGTTCCACCAAGTGAAGTTACTAAAGCAGCTACTAAAAATCCTAAACCAATCGCAACAAAAGCTGTACTTGATTGTGTCATTTTTGCATGGTTAGCCATTGCTAAAGCAGCGAAGAATAACACAAAACTACCTGTGAACTCACTGATGAAACCACTTAGTTTACTTTCAGTTTTTTCACGTGTAGAGAAAATCCCATAAATAGCATCGGCGTTAGTTGTTTTTCTCAAGTATGGTAAGTAAAGACCTACAACAACAAGTTGTCCGATGATTGCACCAATAAATTGAGCAATGATAAAGTACATTGCTTTATCAAACGGTGTAATCCCATTTATAAGTTCTCCAAGAACCATAGCTGGATTAATGATAGCTCCAGAAACAGACTTAAACATCAAGGCAGGTATCATAACACCAATACCAAATCCCCATGCAATTAAAAACCATGACCCTTTGTGGCCATTTGTACCTTTTAATTCAACGTTAGCAACAGCACCGTTACCTAAGGCAACCATGAAAGCTGTTCCAATAACTTCCGCAATAATTTGCGTCCAAAGCGAATATTCCATTTACGTATAAACTCCTCTAAAAAAAATAATTAAACAGACCTATATAGCTTATAAGAGTTTTTTGAAAAATGCAACAAAAAAACACACTTTGTCGTGTGAATTTTTAAAATTTTTATTAAGACATCATTTTTTTAGTGAAATTTTTAATTCGTTCGTTCTCGCTATTGAAGAATCCCTTAGCTGAACCAAAGTAATTTACCTGTCCTTCTTCAAGGAATAAGATCTGGTCTGCAATTTCTTCTGCAAAAGCTAAGTTATGCGTCACCACGATTTGGGAATTACGCTTTTGCGCTAAGTCTTTAATAACTTTTAGCACTTCTCCTTCAAGTTCTGGGTCAAGCGCACTCGTTGGTTCATCATATAAGATAAATTCTGGTTCCATGGCTAATGCTCTGGCAATCGCCACACGTTGTTGTTGTCCCCCTGATAACTCATTTGGAAATGCATCAGATTTTTGCGCTAACCCAACCTGTTCAAGTAGTGCTTTAGCTTTTGTTGTGGCAACATCTTTTGACTGCTTCAACACTTGTGTTGGACCCTCGATAACATTGCCTAATGCTGATAGGTGAGGAAATAATTCAAAGTTTTGAAAAACCATTCCAAAATTTTGACGATAGCGACTAACTTCTTTTGCAGGGTATTGCTTGGGAAATGTAAAGCTATTTTCATTTAAACTCAACGTGCCACTTGCTGGATAGTTCAGCAAATTAATTGTTCGCAGTAACGTTGACTTTCCTGATCCAGATGGACCAACTATAACCGTTGTTTGATTTTGATTGAAGTCAACTGAAAAATCTTTCAAAACCGGTTGCTGATCAAATGAAACATTTATATTTTTTAAACTAAGCATGTGTATTACCTCCTACATGTTTTGATGTTCTTTTTTCTAAGTAGCTTTGAATACCTACTAAAATTGTAGAAATCATTAAATAGAAGAAAGCAACAACAATATACATAATAAGTGGTTGGTAAGTTCTAGCTGCGACACGTTGAGAAACCAAGAACATTTCGACCAAAGTAATACTTGCAGCTAGTGATGTGCCTTTAACTAGGCTGATTAATTCATTAAATAAAGGTGGCAAGGCGATTCTGAAAGCTTGAGGCGCAATCACACGTTGTAAAATTTTCAAACGTGACATCCCTAGTGATCTTGCGGCATCCCATTGACCATTTGAGATTGATAAGATAGCAGCTCTAATTGCTTCAGAAGCATAAGCACCGCTATTCAAACCAAATGTCAGTACTGCAGCTGTCCACGCATCAAGCGTTAATCCTAGACTAGCTAATCCAAAATACGCAATGAATAATTGGACAATTAGTGGCGTTCCCCTGAAAATCCAAACATACGTTGCAAAAACAAATCGTAATAAACGACTATTTGAAATTCTTGCGATTGCTGTAATCCCCGCAATAATTAATGCCAAGATAAATGACACAATAGTTAGCGGAATCGTCACTTGCAGTCCTGCTATAAAAATAGGCCCTAGTGCTTGTTTGACCATATCAATAATTGTCATTAAATCCATGCTAGCCCTCTTCTACTCTTGTGTAATATCTTTGTTAAAGTATTTTTCCGAAATCGACTTCAATGTTCCATCTTGTTTAAGTTGAGCTAAAACTTCATCAACTTGTTTAACTAAATCTTCATTACCTTTTTGGAACATTGCAGCTGACGGTGTCGCATCTTTAACTTGGTTAACGATTTTGATATTAGCATTTGGATTTTGTTTTAAGTAATCATAAAATGAAACATCACTATTCAAGGTCGCATCTGCACGTCCTTGGGAAACTAAATCAGCGGCTTTACTGAACCCATCAGTACTAACTAATGTTGCACCATAACTTTCAGCTCTAGCACCGTAATTTGATGTTAGTGACTGCGCACTTTTCTTACCCTTTAAATCATCAAAGTCTTTAATCTCGTTATTATCCTTAGCTACAATTAATGCGGCTCTAGAATAGGAATACGGTGTTGTGAATAAAAAGTTCTTTTGACGTTCTGGTGTGATTCCAACTTGGTTAAAGACCACATCTGTTTTTTTAGCGTTAAAAGAAGCAATCATTGAATCCCAAGGTGCATCTTCAAATTTAACTTGATACCCCAATTTTGAAAAAACTGCTTTAGCAACATCAACATCAAACCCGACTAATTCGTTTTTTTCGTTAAAATATGAAAAGGGTGCATAAGTCCCTTCAGTTCCAACTGTGATCACTTTTTGATTTGAATCGCTAGCCGTATTGGTTTGATCAGAACCTTTTGCTGAATTGACACCCACAAAAACCGCAATGACCACGACGGCTGCAATAATTATCCCGATAATACTATTTCTTTTATTCATGATAGTTTCTCCTTTAAAAAATAAGTTGCGCGCAACTAAAAACCCCTAAATAAAAAGGACAGGCTACACCTGTCCTTTTCTAGATAATAAAAAAATTAAAGATAGGGAGTTCTAGCCACGACAAGTTGTTTGAGTTTGTTCTTTGATTTGCATTTTACACATTGGCATTGAACAACAGCACATTGTCATAACTATATTTCTCCCTTCATAACTGACTTACTTATTATTTGTAACTATAGTCTATATTAAATCTTGTCTCAGCTATAAAGTCAACCTTTTTTTAATTATATTCTCACTCTTGTTAATAATTGGTAAGCTACACGTTCATTATCGGCAACTTCTGGAAGGTAAATCATGCCCACTTCTTCATATCCCGCACGCATGATTGTCTTTCTCATTGCAATATTTTTGGGATGAGTATCGATTCTTAAATCGTGGTACTCTAATTCGTTAGCTTGAGATTGTAACATTTCTAAAAATCTCAATCCAATTCGTCTTCCTTTAACAGAAGAATCAACAACAACGCGATGCACAATCATATAGTTTGATTCGACATGGTTATTGAAGTTAACTTCTGAACCTTCTTCGTAAACTTTATCTGGACATGAGCTTAGTGCTGCATATCCTATAATTTTTGAGTCTAGGTCCTCATCGACTAGGACATAACCTTCACCGTGATTAATATCGTTTTCAAAATCACTAGTTAGTGGATACTTCCCATCGTGCCATTGAGGAATCTGCCTCTCGGCAAGTACCTTGATTGCAGAATTGATTAAATTCATAACGGTTGGTAAATCTGCCATAGTGGCTTGTCTGATAGATAGCATAATTCCCTCCTTGAAAATCATTAAAAGTTTTTTGACTTTAAAAATATAACGTGATTAACATAATATCGTCAACAACTTTTGATTTTTTGTTACTAAAGTCTTTTTAACAACTCAGTAAATCATTGATTTAACAAGGTTTATACTTTTTAAATCCAGGCAGTTTTTTCATGTTTTTTTCATGTTAGTTTTAGTGGAACACATGAAAAAAACACGTTTTAAACGTGTTTTAAATTTCAATTACTAATTTTCCAATCATTTGATGGGTTTCCAAAACAGCATGTGCTTGTTGAATGTTTTCAACCGTTAACCCAGTTAAAGTTTGGGTTAGTGGTGACTTTAATTTTTTGTCGTCTATCCATTGTGCAATTTGTTGCAGTGCTTGATGTTGTGAATTTAAATCTTGAGTTTTATAAAATGATTTTGTAAAAACAGATTCAAAACTTAAACTTAAACTTTTTGTTTTAAAATCTTCGCTATCAACGGTTAACTGATCATCGCCTACGGTACAAAGACGACCATTAGGCGCTAGTAACTCGATAACTTCATTAAAGTGACTGTCTAAACCATGTAGGTCTAAAACATAATCAAACTCATAAGCTGCAGGTCCTAGTAGTTCACATTCATCTACTAAATTGTGGTGATGATTAATAACCGCATCAGCCCCCATTGATTCAACCCATTGTCTGGTTTCGTCTCTTGAAGCACTTGCGACAACATTCAACCCAGCGATTTTAGCTAATTGGATTGCCATTGAACCAACGCCACCTGCACCATTCAAAATCAAAATAGATTGCTTGGTTTTTGAATTCATTGGAATTGCTAGTCGTTCAAACAACGCTTCATAAGCAGTCAAGCTCACCAACGGCAAAGCAGCAGCTTCACTAAGTGAAACAGATTGTGGCACATGAGCTGCCATTTTAGGCTCTACTACCTGGAACTGAGCATTGCTACCCGGCTTAATCTTTGAATTAAGGTAATAAATTTGATCACCGACTTGATAATCACTGACGGCTTTACCGACCTCAACAACTTCTCCAACACCATCAAAGCCTAAAATACGTGGGCGCTTAATGGCTTGTCGAAGCCCCATACGAATTTTAGTATCAATTGGATTAACTGAGAACGCTTTAACTTGAACTAATAGCTCATCTTCACTTGGATGCGGAACCTCAGTTTCAAAAGCGACTAAACTTTCTGGATTTGTGATGGGTAATGACTCTTTAACACCTATTGCTTGCATATTACTCACGGCAAAATAACCTCTTATCTTGTTAATTATAGGTCAGCAATGGCTTGTGAAATTGGTGTTTCACCATCAGACAAGTCAATTGTTTGGTGGTTAATCGCATTATTTCTAACAACTTCAGCTAAAAATTCTGCGACACTTTCACGACTAATTTCAGATTGCATCCCTTTGCGACCTACATTAATCAGACCATCTGAAGGGGTATCTGTCAAGGCTGTTGGTTGCGCAATCACATAGTCTAAGTCTGTTTGTCTCAACCATTCATCAGCATAGTGTTTTGAAATATAGTAATCGTGTAGTGCTTGACCAGGGAATGTTTCAGGACGGTCTGCGTTAACCGCACTCACCATAATATAACGCTTAATGCCAGCTTCTTTAGCAGCTGTCATCGTTTTCACTGCGCCATCTAGGTCGACTTTCAAGACATCTTTACCTGCAGATCCTGCCGCAAAGATAATCGCTTCACTTCCCTTGAAAGCTTCAGCCATTTGGGCAGCATCTTGATGTAAGTTAAATTCCACATAATTGACATTGTCAGCTTCAACTAATGACTGTGTTTTAGGGTCACGAACACCTGCAATCACTTCATCTTGCTTTTGAGCTAATTTTTGAACAACATGACGACCTACACGACCATTTGCACCTACTACAAAAATTTTCATATTAAAAACCTCCTATAAAACTATAAATCTGAAATAACTTCATGAATGGCTTCATCACCATTTGAAATATCAACTGTCAGACGATTAACACCTGGTTTTCTAACCACTTGTGCTAAAAACTCTGCTACATCTTCACGGCTAATTTCATCTGATAGTTTGGTATAATTTGACTCGATTTCACCAGTTGCTGGTTTATCACTTAGTGTGACAGGCTGAACAATAACATAGTTCAAGTCTGTTCCTCTTAACCATTCATCAGCATAATGCTTGGCAACATAGTAATCATGTAGTGATTTTCCTGGCCAAGTTTCAGGATGGTCTGCATTGACCGCACTGACCATAATATAACGCTTAATTCCAGCTTTTTTAGCCGCTTTCATGGTCTTAACTGCACCATCTAAATCGACTTTTGCTAAATCTTTACCAGCTGACCCCGCTGCAAAAATAATCGCGTCACAATTTGAAAAGGCATCCACCATTTGATCGATATCTTGGTGTAGATTAAACGGCACATAAGCAACGTGATCATGTCTCAAAATCGATTGTGTTTTAGGGTCTCTGACACCCGCCAAAACATCATCATCCTTTTGGATTAATTTATTAACAACATGACGACCTACACGGCCGTTTGCGCCAGCTACAAATACTTTCATTTTGTGTTCTCCTTTTACTTCTTTTTTGTAAGTAATACTATACCACATCTTTTTTTTATTGGCAAAATACCCCTGATATACGTTAAACTTTACTTAAGGAAAATTTAAACTTTATAAAAAGGAGTGCTCAAATGAACACACTAAGCCAAGAACTATTTGCGCTAATTGGTGGTAAGGACAAGTTAATGGCTTTAGGACATCGAAAAGATTCTTTATTTTTCGATTTAGAAAGCGTCCCTGAAGCTGAAAAACTTGAAAAATTACCCCATGTGACGTCAGTAGTAATTGAAAAAAATCATGTTTCTTTAAAGACAGATAAAGAAGCAACTAATCTGTATTATGAATTACTCGATACACCTGATGATACACAAGGTAAGCAAAACTTATTCAATCGCTTACTTGATACTTTATCAGGTATCTTCATGCCTATCTTAGGATTCTTAGCTGCAACAGGGATGCTAAAAGGGTTGATGTCGGCGTTGTCTGCTTTAAAACTAATGGACAGTCATAGTGGTACTTACCAAGTATTGTACGCCATTTCAGATGGCTTCTTCTACTTCTTACCTATTGTTTTAGGGTACAGTGCTTCAAAACGATTTAAGACTTCTCCACTACTGGGAATTACCATTGGTGCGACTTTAACCTATCCTAGTATTGTTCAAATGGCTAGCCCAGAATCCGCTACGCCTTTATTTACACTGTTTGCTAATACCCCACTTCAAACACACGTTTTTGATACATTCTTTGGGATTCCATTAATCATGGTTAACTACACCAGTTCGGTTATCCCAGTTATTGTCGGCGTGTTATTAGCTTCAAAACTTGAAAAATTCTTTACAAAATGGATTCCAGAAATCATTCAAAACTTCATTGTGCCATTTTGCACATTGATTATTACAATTCCACTTATCTTCTTAATCATTGGACCCTTAACTACTTGGCTTTCTCAAGGAATGGGCTGGATTATTCAAACACTTGTTCAATTAAATCCTGCTATTGCTGGTTTAGTACTGGGTGTGCTTTGGCAACCACTGGTTGTTTTAGGACTTCACTGGGGAATTATTCCAATTGCCTTTATCAACATTGCAACAGTCGGACAAGATCCTATTATGGCTTTAACTTTTGCTGCGCTTTACGCACAAATTGGTGCTGTTTTAGGTGTTATGCTTAAAACAAAAGACAAAAAATTCAAGGCACTTAGTTTATCAGCCTTTATTACAGGTGTGTTTGGTATTTCAGAGCCTTCTATGTTTGGGGTTACAATCCCAACCAAGAAACCGTTTGTTATCAGCATGATTGGTGCCGGTATTGGTGGTTTAATTATGGGACTATTTAATACACTTGTTTATACTGTTGGTGTGCTTGGATTCTTTACCTTCTTAACTTATATTCCAAGTGATGGTAACTTAACAGGACTATTTGCGGCTATTGCAGCTTGTGCTGTTGCTTTCATCTTCAGTTTTATTATCACTTTCTTTGTTTATACAGATAAAGATAAACCAACTGTTTAATCCTTATCAAAAAAAGCTTAGGTTATTAACCTAAGCTTTTTCTTTTTGGTCTAATTTTGTCATTAAATAAGCAATCCCAATTCCAACTAGGAATAAAGCTGCACAACTGATAATTGTTACAAAATCATATGTCACATTAAGTGGAATGATAACAACAGTTGACGCAATAACGACACCAATTATAAAGTTGAATAATTTTGAGTGATAATTTTGAAGAATTAAATTAACTAATTTAGATAATGTCACAAGGCTCAAAATACCCCCAATGGCTAAAGGAATCACAATTCCTAAATCAAAAGTCTTCAATCCATCAGTCATTGGTTGATACATCCCCATATAAATCAAAAAGTTAGACGGACTTAGGCCTGGGATGATTACACCTAATCCAATCAAAAAGCCTGACAAAATCCAAGTGAAGAAATTTTGCGGGATGTGACCAAATAATCCCTGTCCAAAAATTAAGAACACCGTCATTATAATCGCAGTTGTGATTAAGATGATAGTATCTGCTGTTGTACGTTCAGTTTGTTCTGTTGATTGTCGAAATAAAGTCGGTAATGTGCCCACAATAGCCCCTATGAATACCCATAGCATTTGATATTCATATTTGGCTAGTGCCACACTCATTAACAGTGAAAATACGATTATCCCTAAAATACCACCAATTCCTAGTGGGATAAAAAACAAAACGTTTTGCTTAAAATCTTTCTTAATATTGGCTAAAAATGAAATAACACGTTCATAAACGCCAAATACGACAGCTAATGTTCCGCCACTAATCCCGGGCAGGATAAAACCAGAACCAATTAGCATCCCCTTAATTACGCGTAAAAACCAATCCATATAATTCTCCTATCAGAAGTAAGATAATTCTATTTTACGTTATTTTTAATCTAGTGCCGACAGTCTTTATAATTTTTTAAATAAAAAAAGATGACCCCCCAACTTCTGGTTGATCATCTTCTTAAGCACTAAGTGTGTGATTTAACTTTTCTACGGCTTCTTCAATTGTAGCACCATCGGCATGGTTGCCTTTAGCGTCACTAACTGTGAAAACCTGTGTTAATGTATTAAGTTGAATTTTGTGTTGTAACATATTACTAGTACTCCCTTCAAAAATATAAAAGTACGAAAGGCTAGTAGCGAAATATTATCCCTTATGTTAACAGGTTTTAAACAAATGTCAACAACTAACTATCAAAAAGTTATTATCCTATATTAGGCCTCTTCTCTTGTCTTAATATAATGCATTAAATGAAAGGCTAATAAAACGTCAACACCCAGTAGCAATAGGAGTTTTGGCATCATGATTAATATTAAATACGCAACAATTTCAATAGCTAAATAAATGTAAGCCTTATGTCTATTCTTAGGTAACATCGCAATTGCACGAATAATCCAAATCATGGTCATGCTAGCAAATAAAGTCAACACAAATAATAATCTGACCCCGATTGAGTCATGGCCTTCAAGAATCAAGTGTAGCGCAATTCCACTCGTCATAATCAAGTAAATATCTAACAAAAATAACATTCTCATTGCCAGCATTTTAGCAGCTGATTTTACATTAATTTCAATATCACCTAAAATACGATAAAAAATCCCCGCAGCTGACGCAATCAAAATAACACTTAAGATAAATCCTACTATTTTGTCGGTATGAAGCGGATATTTAAGACTCGTATAAAACCCTGCAATAACCTCTCCTAACGTAATCATCATGATTAGTCCGTAGCGTTCAATTAAGGAATCTTTTATCGCATAATCCATCTGATTGACTTCGTACTCTCTTCTCATGACAGGTGAAACAAGTAGCAACCCGAAGTAGTTCATTAGTAATCCAATGATAACCAACCATTTAGCTGAGTCCAGCGCAACAAAGTAACCAATTATTAAAACAACCAATACGACTGTGTATAGTGCGACGCAAGATAACGCAACTTGACGATGAATTTTGTCAAAATAGCTTACTGTCGACCAAATCACAATCATTAAAAGCTCAATCGCCATAAATGCAATTAAAATATGACTAAAATCACCTTCAACGGCTTCTGGAATAAAGAGCGTTGCAACTCCTGTTAGAATAATTTGAAGATTCATAATAATTGTATTAATTAACCCTAAATTACCGTGATCATCAAAAT
Organism: Holzapfeliella sp. JNUCC 80; assembly: GCF_053667655.1. Lineage (NCBI taxonomy): Bacteria > Bacillati > Bacillota > Bacilli > Lactobacillales > Lactobacillaceae > Holzapfeliella > Holzapfeliella sp. JNUCC 80. The sequence goes on from NZ_CM132205.1 coordinate 954,636, forward strand.
ACACTGAAGTCTCATTCCAACTCCACAAAAATAAGAAAAATAAAACAGTCGTATTCACAAAATTACCAATTGTAAAATGATGAACTAACCCCTCCGTCAAGTCCAATAACACAACTGTAAAAATCAAGTCATAAAATAACTCTAGCCAAGTCACACTGCGATCATCAATATCCTCAGTGATTTTACGAGGTCGTTTAAACAAATTTTCCATTCTTATCACCCTTAATTTTTTATTCATCTCTATCATAAAACAAAAATAAAAAAAGTAACAGCTCCCTAACGGGAAGCCATTACTTTTTTGTTTAATTTATCTTGATACATTTCAACTTCATCATCTGAACAGTAAATAAAATGTCCTGGTGTGATTTCTTGCATACGACGTTCTTTGTCGTCTTCAACTGGTTGATAAGTCACACGTTTTCTTGAGCGTTCATATTCAGGGTCTGGCATTGGAATAGCAGAAAGCAAGCTCTCTGTATAAGGATGAACACCATTGTAATAAATTTCATCACTTGAAGCGACTTCAAGTAATTTACCATGATGCATAACACCAATACGATCACTAATATGTTTAACCATTGATAAATCGTGAGCGATGAATAGATAAGTCAACTTATGTTCTTTTTGTAAATCTTGTAACAGGTTTACAACTTGTGCTTGAATAGACACATCAAGGGCAGAAATTGGTTCATCAGCCACAATAAATTTAGGATCAACGGCTAGCGCACGTGCAATCCCGATACGTTGTCTTTGTCCACCAGAGAATTCGTGAGGATATCTTGTTGCATGGTTTGGATTCAATCCAACAATTTCAAGCAACTCATTAACACGTTTTGCACGTTGTTCTTTGTTTTTAACTAAATGGTTAATATCTAACCCTTCAGCTATAATATCTTCAACTTTCATTCTAGGGTTCAAAGAAGCATAAGGATCTTGGAAAATCATTTGCACATTACGACGGAAACGACGCATGTCTTCTTTTGATTTTAATGCTAATACATCTTGGCCATCAAAAGTAACATCACCCGCTGTTGGATGTTCAAGACGCATAATACTACGTCCTGTTGTCGATTTACCACTTCCGGATTCACCAACTAAACCAAAGGTTTCCCCTTCATAAATGTGAAAGCTAATGTCATCAACCGCTTTAACTTCGTCTTTACGACCTACGTTAAAATATTGTTTTAAATTTTTAACATCAAGTAAAACTTTATTATTCATTATCTTTCACCTCTTTTGCGCGTTTAATTTCTTCAAACTTCTTCCAACGCTTTTGAATTTCTTGTGGTGGTGTTACTTCTGGTGCTTGAGGTGCCAACAACCATGTTGCTGCTTTGTGAGTTTTTGATACTTCAAAGTAAGGTGGTTGTTGTTCAGCATCAATTTTTAAAGCAAATTCATTACGTGGATAAAAGGCATCACCTTTTGGTGGTGTCAATAAGTCTGGTGGTGTTCCTGGAATTGCATACAAACGAGAAGTTGAATCTTCAATTGCAGGCATAGATCCTAGTAACCCCCATGTATAAGGATGTCTTGGGTTGTAGAAGATTTCTTCAGCAGTTCCAATTTCGACAATCTTACCAGCATACATAACAGCCACACGATCGGCAATATTAGCCACAACTCCTAAGTCATGGGTAATGAAAACAATCGAGGTTTTCACTTTTTTCTGCAAATCTTTCAATAATTCAAGAATTTGTGCTTGAATTGTCACATCAAGAGCAGTTGTTGGTTCATCGGCAATCAATACTTCTGGGTTACAAATCAAGGCAATTGCAATAACAATACGTTGTCTTTGTCCACCAGAAAATTGATGAGGATAATTCTTGAAACGATCTTTAGCGTTTGGTAATCCTACCATTTCAAGCAATTCCAAAGCTTTGGCATAAGCTTCTTTTTTAGAAGCTTGATGATGAATCATCAAAGGCTCTGCTACTTGTTTACCAATTGGCATTGTTGGGTCAAGAGAAGTCATTGGGTCTTGAAAAATCATTGAAATCTTGTTACCACGTAGCTTACGCATTTCGTTTTCACTTTTTTCAAGGATGTTTTCGCCACCAAATAAAATTTGACCGTTTTCGACATTAGCATTACTTGCTAATAGTTTCATTAAACTTCTTGTTGTTACTGATTTACCACTTCCGGATTCCCCTACGATTGCGAGTGTTTCACCTTTTTTAAGGTCAAAACTAACATCACGAATGGCTTGAACTTTTCCGGCAAATGTATCAAAAGAAATTTCTAAATTTTTAACTTCTAACATTTTTTTCATTCTTGTCACTCTTTCATCTTAGGATCTAAGGCATCACGTAATCCGTCAGCTAATAGGTTAAATCCAATCATGATAACTGATAACACAATAGCTGGAATCCACATTTGGTAACCCAAATATTGCCATGTTTTGTAACCATCACTTAACAACATACCTAGTGAAGCACTTGGTGGTTGAATACCTAATCCGATAAAACTCAAGAAGGCTTCAAAGAAGATAGCTGATGGAATACTGAACATCATTTGAACAATAATAACACTAGAGATGTTTGGCAAGATATGCTTAAATGCGATTTTTGAACGGCTTTCACCTAAAGATGTCGCAGCTAAAACAAATTCTTGATCTTTTAGTTTTAAGGTTTGTCCACGAACCACACGTGCCATTGGCACCCAGTTAGTAATCGCCATAGCTGCTACAATTGAAAGTACACCTGGTTTTAAAACAACAAGCATCAAAATCATAACAACTAAGTTAGGAATTCCTGAAATAATTTCAAGAAAACGTTGCATAATGTTATCTACGCGACCACCTAGTAACCCTGAAATTAATCCGTAAGTTACACCAAAGATAATATCTAAAGCAGCTGCAGCAAACGCAATTAATAATGAAATTCTAGTCCCAACAAGTAAACGACTTAAAAGATCTCGTCCTAAACTGTCAGTTCCTAGCCAATAATGCACACCTTCTGGAATACCAGCTTGTGCATATTTATCAACTAATTGGCCACCAACCATTGCTTTACCGTTTAAACCATTGATATCGATTCCTGGTAATTTTGGTGGTAAGTTAATATACTTCAAATTCTGTGCTGTTGGATCGCTTGGTGAAAAGAAAATTGTGATTAGCGAAATTAAAACAATAATCACCAATAAGCTTAAACTAAACATCGCCGCTTTGTTCTTTTTAAGACGACGCCATGAATCTTGTAAGAAAGTTAATGAAGGTGCAGAAATCTGCTCACGTTCATCTTTTGTATTTTTAGTTAAAGGTTGAAATTCAGAAGCAGGAATTTGTTCGATTTGTTTTAGTTTTGCTTTACTCATAATTAATCCTTGCTCCCTTCTGCAATACGAATTCTAGGGTCAACAATTCCGTAAAGAATATCGACAACTAAAATAATGAAAATCAATAAGGCTGAGTATAAAATTGTGATTGCCATAATTGTTGGATAGTCATTTGTTGTAATTGACTTAACAAATTGTTCACCAATACCAGGAATAGCAAAGATATTTTCAACAACCAATGATCCTGTCATCAAGGCAATTGCTAAAGGTCCAAGTAAGGTTAGTAATGGAATCAAACTGTTTCTCAACGCGTGTTTGTAAACAATTTGCCAACGACTCAACCCTTTTGCACGGGCCAATTCGATGTAATCACTGTGAAGCACTTCAACCATTTCAGTTCTAATAAAACGAGCTGAATCGGCAAGAGGTGACATCGCAAGTGCAATCATTGGTAAGATTGTGTAAGAGAAACTTTCCCATTTTGCGATTGGTAAAACGTGAAGCTGTAATGCAAACACAAATTGAAGTAAAACCGCAAACACAAAGTTAGGAATTGAACGCCCCAAAATTGCAATTAAAGTGGCACCTGTATCAACCCATGTATTTTGCTTCATAGCTGAAACAGCACCTAATAAAGTTCCGATAACTGTTCCGAATACAAGAGCTTGGAAACCTAGTTGTAATGAAGGTCCAATTCTACCCATTAAAAGACCAGAAACAGATTGGTTCTTAAATTGGTAAGATGTCCCAAAATCTAAATGGAACATATTAACAATATAGTTAAAGTATTGCACAATGACTGGTTTATCTAACCCGTTTTGACGGTTTAATTGTGCAACTTGATCAGGTGATAATTTTTCAATGTTTGAATATGGACTACCCGGCAATAACTTCATCAAGAAAAATGTAATCGTGATGATAATTAATAAGGTAATAACCATGTAAAACAAACGTTTAAAGAAATACTTCCAAAAACTACTCATGATTTTCCTCCTAAACTTTGACTTATACACAGAATTTAGATAAATTTAACTACATATTAACTAAACGAAAGGTTTATTATCTATGAAACTTAAAAAATCATCTCTGTGGATAAGTTCTGTCGCGCTCGTTTTTTCGCTTATTTTATTAATTGTGCGAAATAATTTATCCTGGCTACATTTGTCAGACACACTTTTTATTATAAGTCTTTTCTTCTTCATCGTGGGAGGATTTTTATGGGTTTTTTCTTCAGGATCATTTGACTTTTTCCAAAAATCACTTCACCTGAAACGAAAAACCGATTATGAATCCGAATGGAAACTATCCACTATTGGAAAAGAGCATAAAGCTTTCTTCTTACAACCAGGTATCATCTTGCTAGCAATCAGTATCATTTTGTTGGTAATCGATACGATTTTCTAACTTTTTTAAAACAGGCTGAGAATTCAATTCCCAGCCTGTTTTTTATTCAACTATTTAAAGTACTTAAATTAGTTTTGAATTTCTACCCATTTGTAATCAAATTGGGCACCTGCTGGATGTGACACAAGGTTTTTAACTTTTGAGTTAATCATGTGTGCTTCAGCTTTTTGGTAAAGTGGTGCAACACCTTGAGTATTCATTAATACTTTATCTGCATTAACTAAATCTTCAAAACGTTTGTTAGCATCTGTTGCATCTTGACCAGAAGCTGCATTTACATAGTTATCATATTCAGTATTACTGTATTGACCTCTATTGTATGAGTTTCCTGATACAAATAAGTCAGTAAAGCTTGAAGCGTCTAGGTAATCTGCTCCCCATCCACTCAATAATACATCAAAGTTACCAGCTGTTGAACGATCCAAACGAACTGAGAATGGTACTGGTGTTAAATTAACTTTTACACCGTCTAAGTTTGTTTGAATTGCATTTTGTAAGTATTCAATTACTTTTTTAGATGAATCTGTATCTGAAGATAAAAGACTAAAGTTCAATGTTGAAATACCTAGTTCTTGTTTAGCTTTATTCCAGTATTCTTTAGCTTTTTGAGCATCGTATGATACAAGCTTACCTGCAGAAGCTGTGAAGTCTTTACCATCTGGTGAAGCCATTGTTGTCTTAGGTACAAGTCCTGTTGAAGCAATTGAACCATCACCTAAAATAGAATTAGTTAAAGCATCACGATCGATTGAATATGAGATAGCTTTACGCAAGTTTTCGTTTCTAAATGGTGAACTTTCTGTACGTTGATTAAATTCTAAGTAGTTAGTTGATGCTTGTGGTATCGCAGTAAATGCTGGGTTGTTACGGTTTTGTTGTGCTAATTCACCTGTTAAAATCACATCATCTGCTTGTCCACTATTGAACAGTCCTAATGAAGTTGATGATTCTTTAACAACGCTAACATTAATGTTTTCGATTTTCACATTGCTGTTATCCCAGTAATTTTCATTCTTTTTATATGCCCATTCAGTATCTGTCCCGGCTCCTGAAAAACCAGTTAGTGTAAATGGTCCATTATAAACTGCATTTTCACTTGTTGCAGCATAATCTTTACCATATTTTTCAACTACTGATTGGCTTTGTGGGAAGAATGTTGGAAAGGCAAGTAGTCTTTCAAAGTAAGGTGTTGCTTTATTTAACTTAATTTGTAATTCATAGTCGCCAACTGCCTTAACTCCCAATTCACTGGCAGCTTTTTTGCCTGATGTAATGTCTTCAGCGTTTTCAACTGGTGCAAACAAGTAAGCATATTGTGAAGCTGTCTGAGGACTTACTGTTCGTTGCCAACTGTAAACATAGTCTTGGGCTTTAACAGGTTCACCGTTAGACCATTTGGCATTTTCTCTTAACTTAAATGTATAAGTTAAGCCATCCGCTGATACTTGAGGCTTTTCAGCAGCACCTGCAAGTTCTAAGTTGTTATCTTTGTCTTGACGGTATAACCCTTCATAGACATTATTTAGTGCTGTAAAACTAATATTGTCAGTTGCTAAAGATAAGTCAGCTGTTGGCATTTCTTGTTGCACAACAACATTCAAGTCTTTAGTACTACCTGAGCCTGATGTCTGAGTTCCCTTTCCCGTTGAACATCCGGACAATACTAAACTAGCTGCCATTAAAAACGCAGCCGCTGTCCATCTCTTTTTCATAATTACCGCTCCTTCGTTCCTTAAAAAAATATTAATATATTTAAAATTATACCCGATTTTAAATTAAAAAATCAATAGCAATTTTTAATAATAAATCCATTATAAAACCTTACTAGATAGTAAACCACCTAAACAACAGTTGTCTTAGCCTACACAAAATAAAAAGATAGATTAAAAAATATTTTTCAATCTACCTTTAATATTAGGCTATATTTATTTATTCAACCGATAACCATTTGTAATCAAATTTAGCGCCAGCTGGATGAGCTGCGTAATTTTTGATTTTCGGATTAATCATGTGAGCTTCTACCGCTTGATATAGTGGTGCCACACCTTGTTGTGACATCACAATCTTTTCAGCATTCACTAAATCGTCAAAACGCTTTTGCTCGTCTTTTACATCAGTTGTAGCAGCCGCTTTCACAAGTTCATCGTATTGTTGATTACTCCACTGACCTCTATTATAGGAGATACCTGATCTAAGTAGGTCAGTAAAACTTGAAGCATCTAAGTAATCAGCACCATATGATCCCATTAATAAGTCAAAGTTTCCGGCGGCAGCACGATCCAGTCTGACAGAAAAAGGAACGGGTGTTAAGTTCACTTTAACACCGTCTAAGTTAGTTTGAATTGCGTTTTGTAGATATTCTACAATTTTCTTCGAAGCATCAGTATCTGAAGACAAAATACTAAAGTTCAATGTTGAAATCCCTAACTCTTGCTTAGCTTTATTCCAGTATTCTTTAGCTTGATTAGCGTCTTCATTCAAGTAGTTTCCAACAGCGTCAGTAAAATCTTTTCCATCAGGTGATTTCATAATATTTTTAGGTACGAATCCACTCGAAGGAATCGAACCGTTACCTAAAATTGAGTCTGTTAACGCTTTTCGATCAATTGAATATGAAATTGCTTTTCGTAAGTTTTCGTTTTTGAAAACGGAGTTATCATCACGTTGATTAAACTCTAAATATTGAGTTGTTGCTTGTAAGATTGATTGGTAAGCCTCATCATTACGATTTTGTTGGGCTAGTTCACCGGTTAAAACCACATCATCTGCTTGATTATTCTTAAATAGGTTTAATGCGGTTGATGAATCTTTTACAACGCTAACGTTAATACTATCTAGGTTAACAGCATTTTTATCCCAGTATTGATTGTTTTTGGCATATGTCCAAGTATCATCTGTTCCTGGGCCAGAAAAGTTTTGCAAAACATATGGGCCATTGTAAACAGCGTTATCGCTATTAATTGCGTAGTCTTTGCCGTATTTTTCAACTACAGATTGATTTTGAGGGAAAAATGTTGGCAATGTTAAGAGTCTCTCAAAATAAGGAATTGCTTGGCTAAGCTTGATTTCAAGTTCATAGTCACCCACTGCTTTGATTCCCAATTCAGAAACATCTTTTGAACCAGCATTTGTTTCTTTTCCATTTTCGATAGCACTAAACAAATAAGCATATTGAGAAGCCGTCTTTGGATTGACCGTTCGTTGCCATCCGTAAACATAGTCTTGTGCTTTCACCGAATCTCCATTTGACCACTTGGCGTCTTGTCTTAATTTAAATGTATAAGTTAAGCCATCAGATGATACTTGTGGTTTTTCACTTGCACCTGCAAGAACTAAATCGTTATTTTTGTCTTGACGATATAACCCTTCATAAACATTATTTAAAGCTGTAAAACTAACAGTATCACTAGCTAAAGAAAGATCTGCTGTTGGCATTTCTTGCTGAACAACAAAGTTAAGTGATTTTGCATTTGTATTATTAGTTTGTTTGCTATTGCCAGTTGAACAACCTGACAATATTGTCCCCACCGCTAATAACGAGGCAAGTACTGTCCATTTTTTTTGCATGTTAATTACTCCTTCTAAAAAATAAGTACTGTTAGATTATACATTTTTTTAGTAAGTACGCCAATAATATAACTATAATTTAGTAAGTGAAAAACAAAAAAGATAATGCATTTGCATTATCTTTTTAAATTACTACTCTAATTCTAGCCATTTGTAATCAAATTTGGCACCAGCAGGGTGTGCAACATAATTTTTGATTTTTGGATTAATCATATGCGCTTCTGCAACCTGGTAAAGAGGTGCGACAGCTTGTGTTTCTAACTCTAACTTTTCAGCATTAACTAAGTCTTCAAAACGTTTCTGCGGATTTGTTACATTGGTTGTTGCTGCGGATTTAAGTAGTTCGGTATAAGTCTCATTAGTCCAGCGACCTGAATTATTATTTTGTAACAAATCAGTAAAAGTAGAGGCATCAAGATAATCTGCACCATAAGAAACCATAGAAACATCAAAGTTACCAGCTCTAGAGCGTTCTAACCTCACCGAAAACGGTACAGGTGTTAGATTGACTTTAACATCTGGCAATGTACTTTCAATAACATTTTGAAGATACTCGATAACTTTCTTTGCCGAGTCTGTATCAGAAGAAAGTATACTAAATTCAAATTTGTCTATTCCTAACTCCTCTTGTGCTTTTGCAAAATACTCTTGTGCTTTTTTGGTATCAAACTGATTGTATGTGTATCCTACTGCTTCCGTAAAATCTAAACCTGTAGGCGACTTCATTAAGTTTTTGGGCACTAACCCTGTAGCTGGTATTGATCCATTACCTAAGATTGAATCCGTTAATGCTTGTCGATCAATAGCTGTTGAGATTGCTTTGCGTAAATTTTCATTTCTAAACGGCGAGGTTGATTCAATCTGGTTAAAGTTTAAATATTGTGTAGTCGCCTGTAGAAATGGTTGATAAGCTTGATTAGCCTGATTTTGTTGTGCTAATTCTCCTGTCAACACAATATCATCCGCTTGATTATTTTGAAAAAGATTCAAAGCAGTTGCAGAGTCTTTTACAACATTCATATTAATCTTATCTATTTTAACGTTATCTTTATCAAAATATTTGTCGTTTTTGATATATGACCATGCAGTATCTGTTCCAGGTCCATCAAATCCTTCTAATTTGAAAGGACCATTATAGACCGATGTTTCACTCTTTAAAGCATAATCCTTGCCATATTTTTCAACTGCTGATTGATTTTGCGGAAAAAATGATGGCAACGTTAATAATCTTTCAAAGTAGGGAACTGGAGAACCCAGTTTTATTTTTAATTGATAATCTGAAGTTGCTTCAATTCCTAAATCTTCAACTTGCTTTTTACCATCTCTTATTTCTTTAGCATTTTCAATAGACTCAAATAAATAAGCATATTGTGAAGCAGTTTGTGGATTAACCGTTCTTCTCCAGCTGTAAACATAATCGTGTGCTGTGACAGGATCACCATTTGACCACTTCGCATTTTCATTAAGATCAAAGTTGTATGTTAATCCATCTTCAGATATCTTGCCTTTTTCTTTTGCACCTGCAGGTATTAAATTATTATCTTTATCCTGACGGTAGAGTCCTTCATAAATATTATTCAAGGCTGTATAGCTAACAGTATCTGTTGCTAACGATAAATCTGCTGTGGGTAATTCTTGTTGGGCAACAAAATTAAGAGTTTTAACATTACCGTCACTCGGGGAACTAGATTGGCCAGTTGTTGAACATCCTGATAGCACCAGGGATATAGTTACAATTGCAGCTACTGCTATATGTTTCAGTTTCATATTAATCTCCTTAATTTATTAACTATTATCGGCGCTTTATAACTTACTAAAAATTAGTTTAAAAAAGTTATAAATAAAAAGGCAAAATCTACTTTCATAGTTTTTGTCTTTTTATTTTAATTATTATTCTACTTCTAGCCATTTGTAATCAAATTTAGCGCCAGCAGGGTGAGAAACATAATTTTTAACTCTTGAATTAACCATGTGAGCTTCTACACCTTGGTAAAGCGGTGTTACACCTTGTGTATTTGATAACAATTTATCAGCATTAACTAAGTCTTCGAAACGCTTAGTTGCATCATTAACATTAGTTGTTTTTGATGAGTTAATTAAATTGTCATACTCAGCGTTACTCCATTGGCCACGGTTATATGAGTTTCCTGTTACGAATAAGTCAGTGAAACTTGATGCATCAAGGTAATCAGCACCCCATCCTGTTAACACAACATCAAAATTTCCCGACTTAGAACGATCTAAACGAACAGAAAACGGTACCGGATTTAGCGAAACTTTCACACCATCTAAATTAGATTGAATCGTGTTTTGTAAGTATTCAAGAACTTTTTTAGATGAATCACTATCTGAAGCTAAAATACTAAAGTCAAGTGATGTGATACCTAATTCTTGTTTGGCTTTTTCCCAGTATTCTTTTGCTTTAGCTGCATCATAAGAAACACCTGCACTTGCTGCATCTGAGAAGTCTTTACCATCGGGACTTGTCATTGTTCCTTTTGGTACTAAACCAGTAGATGGTTGTGATCCATCACCTAAAATTGAATTTGTTAGCGCTGTTCTATCAATTGAATAGCCAATCGCTTTTCTTAAGTTTTCATTTTTAAATTTAGAATTAGCATCACGTTGGTTATATTCCAAGTATGATGTTCTTGCGTCTGCAACTGCTTTAAACTGTGAATCATTTCTGTTTTGTTGTGCTAACTCACCTGTTAAAACAATGTCGTCTGCTTGGTTACTGTTAAATAAGTTTAGGGAAGTTGATGATTCTTTTACAACGTTAACGTCAATCTTATCAACCTTCACGTTATTTTTATCCCAGTATTGGTCATTTTTAGCATATGTCCAAGTTGTATCTGTTCCTGGTCCATCAAAACCTTCTAATTTGAAAGGACCATTATAAACAGAGTTGTCACTCTTTGTTGTGTAATCTTTACCAAATTTTTCTGCCACAGCTTGATTTTGTGGGAAGAATGATGGAAATGCTAATAATCTTTCAAAGTATGGGGTTGCTTGGTTAAGCGTGATTTCTAATTCATAATCTCCCGTTGCTTTAATTCCTAGTTCACTTTTATCCTTTTTACCTGCTGTGATATCTTCGGCATTTTGAACAGGTGCAAATAAGTAAGCATATTGTGAAGCAGTTTCTGGGCTTACAGTTCTTTGCCAGCTGTAAACATAGTCTTTAGCTGTTACAGGATCACCATTTGACCATTTAGCATCTTCTCTTAATTTAACTTTGTAAGTCAGACCATCTGCTGAAATTTCAGCCTTTTGGCTTGCACCTGCTGGTTCTAATTTGTCATCTTTATCTTGACGATAAATTCCTTCATAAACATTATTTAAAACTGTAAAACTAACTGTATCTGTCGCAAGTGATAAGTCTGCAGTAGGTAATTCTTGTTGAGCTACAAAGTTTAAAGATTTCACATTGCTTGTTTCTCCACTTGAACTTTTACTGCCACTACCTGTAGAACATCCTGATAGCACTAAGGCTGCTGACATCAATAATGTTGCAGCTGCAAAACGTTTTTTCATCTTCTTTCCTCCGAAAATTAATTTTTTATTAGTATTTGTTGATTATACATGAGACTAAAATAAAAAATCAATAGCTTTATTAACATTAATTTTTAATATAATTTTTATATAGCACTATTATCCTTGCTAATTTCAATTAAAGTTGTGGGCTGAATGTGATAAAATCATCTTATAAAACACAAAAAATAGGAGACTTTAAAATGAAAATCGGACTAATTGGTGCTGGAAAAATGGGAACAGCCATGATTAAAGGTTTCATTAATCATGGTCAAAACCCAAAAGATATTTGGGTCAAAACAGGACACTACCAAAATGCTGTGAAGTTAAGTGATGAATTAGGTATTACTGCGATTGAAAATTTACCATCAATCAAGGATGTTGACGTTATTATTTTGGCAACACCTGCATCTTTAATTATTCAAACACTTAGTGAATTGAACCAGCTAATTTCACAAGACATGCCTCTAATTTCAGTTGCGGCAGGTGTTTCATTTAGTGAAATGAAGCAGGTCTACCCTAAACTGCCACTTCTGAGATGCATCCCCAACACCCCAGTTGCCATCAATCAAGGAATGATTAGCTACTGCGCCAGTTCAGATTTATCTCAAAGTCAAAAAAGTGTCACGGTCGATCTCCTTAACCAGCTAGGACACACCGTTGAAGTCCCTGAAGAAAAACTGGCGATTGCTGGTACAATTGCTGGATGTAGTCCTGCTTTTGTTGATGTTTTCATCGAAGCCTTAAGTGATGCTGCTGTCACAAACGGTCTGGACCGTGCTTTATCTTATGAAATTATCGCCGAAATGATGAAAGGATCAGCCGCATTAGCTGCTGAAAGTAAGCAACATCCTGGTATCTTAAAAGATGATGTCACTTCACCTGGTGGTGATACTATCAAAGGCGTTGTCGCACTTGAGAAAAACAACTTTAGATTTGCTGTAATTGATGCTATCAACACCATTTTAAAAGATTAAAAAAAAACAACAGCCCATATAAGCTGTTGTTTTTTGTATTCTTATTTTTTTGATTGATTATGGCGGCTCAATCTAATGACTAGAGCAATCGTAAACCACACAACTATTACTATGCCATAAGTCAATAATAACTTTGTTGTCCACAATGTGTGATATTTAAAAGCAGAGCGACTTATAATCTCGATATGAAACCCCATTATTGTGTTGATTACTTGTTGTTGATTTTGAATAGCCATTGCATAAAAAAAGTCAATAATCAATAATCCTAAGTAAAATAATGTTGCGCGTCTAAAATGACGAATAAGAAAAACTAAACCAGGTGACTTTTCTTGTTTATCTTTTTCAAATTGTTTAATTTTATTTTCTAAATACGATACCAAACTAATCCTTTTACTCAAAAAATACAGTTCCTCCTAATTTTAATGGTAAAAAGTATCATATCATAAATTGGATTTCAAAATAAAAAAGCGCTTGCTAACTAGGCAAGCGCTTTTTTTATTAATCATCAATTTGAGGAGAATCATTTAATTCAGCTTGAAGCATCCAAATTTTCTTTTCGATTGCGGTTTTGAATCCGATAAAGATATCTTGAGTACCTAAGTCTTTTTCTTTATCACTGACATCAATACCTTCTTGATATAGCGTTGCTAGATAACGATAGTCATCAGCTAATACATTCAACCTTTCAGGAATTGTGCGCGAAAAATCACCTTTTTCATCATCAATATGAGTATGGTCTGAAAGCTCTTGTAAAGTTGAGTAAGGTGCACCGCCTAATATAATGAGTCTTTCAGCAATTACATCTAATTGTGCGTCAATTTCATCTTTATAATCATCCATTAAGGGATGCAATTTCAAGAAATTTGTTCCTCTCATATACCAATGTGTTTGATGAATCACCATCGACATTTGACTTAAATCAGCAACGAGTTGATTCAAAACTGCTTTTGTTTGTGAATATTGCATAATCAATACCTCCACTTTTAAACTGAATTGTTCACAACTTTATTATACGCTGGTTTCATTTTTAGCCAAAATATAAAGACTTACTTTTGTTTTTCTAGCTGTATCAGTCTTTCTTCTGTTTGTTTCATATGATTATCGTAATTATCTATTTTATAAGTTAAATGATCGATAGCATCTTGAATGTCATCACGCTTTTCAATCATAATTTCTCTTTGCTGTTGGAGAAGTTCAAATTGCTTTTTAGTATTGTCTTCTTGAGCATCAAATAAGTCAATATATCTTTTAAGTGATTCAATACTCATCCCTGCCAATCGCATTTGTTTAATAAACTTGATACGCCTAATAATGTGTTCATCAATTTCACGAACGCCTGAATCATTTCGAGTGATTTCAGGAATAAGACCTTCTTTTTCATAATATCTGATAGTTGAAGACGCTAAATTTGTTTTTTGACTAGCTTCTTTAATATTCATTTTAGTTCCTTTCTATTCTATTGGACGATTAATCCCTAAATTTTGTTTGAGATAACTGCCATTAATTAATAATTCATAACAAAATTGAGCCAAAGCATCACGTGAAATATCATGTCCACCAAACAATGTCCCTTTGGGTGTTAACTCGTACGCCAGTGTTCCGTCATCAAACCACCCTGGTCTTAAAATCGTATAATCAAGTTCAGAATTTTCGACACAGTCTGCCGCATCACGATAGGTTTGAATAAAAGCATTGTTTTCCAAATTACCAGAACCTATTGCTTTAGGAATTTCATTATAAATCCCCATAGCAGTCACTAAGACAACACGCTTTATGCCTTGTTTTTGCATTGATTTTACAACTGACTGCGTAATTCCAGCAACATCACCACTAACACAAATAAAAACAGCGTCTTGATTTTTAACAACTTGATTCAAATCATCATGACTAGCATCTAGTGATAAATTAGTTTCGTTATAATTATGAGTCTGACTATTTCTTCTTGCAATTGTTGTGAGTCTAACATTACTATTTTGACGTATTAATTGACAGACTTTTCGTCCAATACTGCCAGTTGCGCCAACTACTAAAATATTTCTCATTAGAATCCCTACTTTCTTTGATTTAAAGCAATAAAAATAACAACAATAAAAACTGATAATACTAAAAATATTGTCGTGATTGTCATTGCCACATGATAGCCCATCAATGGTTGATCTATTTGTTGGATAACTGCAGCGGTTAATGATACCCCCACGCTACCACCCAATTGGTGGGCAACATTGATTACACCCGAAGCTGATCCAGAATCCCTATCGTCTGTATAAGCGACTCCTGCCACGGTCAGTGGACTTAATGTCAGTCCCTGTCCAGCACCCATTAAAAGCATAGGAACGGCAATCCCAAAAACATAGCCTAACTGTGGTGTAAACCAGGTCAGCATTAGCATGCCAATCGTCGTAGTCATCGTCCCTACTATTAATAATCGGGTATTTCCGAATTTTTTAGTTAGTTTAGCTACTCCTAATGCCACAACAAAGTTAACAATTGTCAACGGGAAAAAACCAAGCCCTGCTTGAAGTGGGGTGAAATTTAACTGTGTTTGCATGATTTGGGGTGTCAAAAACCACATACTGAGCATTGCACCTAAATAAAAAAATCTTGTTAAGTAAGCACCTAATCGCTCACTATTCGCAAACAATCGCAATG
The DNA here is from genome assembly GCF_053667655.1 of Holzapfeliella sp. JNUCC 80. NCBI lineage: Bacteria > Bacillati > Bacillota > Bacilli > Lactobacillales > Lactobacillaceae > Holzapfeliella > Holzapfeliella sp. JNUCC 80. The sequence continues at coordinate 970,043 of NZ_CM132205.1, forward strand.
GGGTCAATGGTGATACAACGCGCGCTTCACGTCTTATAAATAACACCACAAAAATAACTGCCAACATAGCGGATACTACTCTGCCAACATTTCCAACAATGGCATAAACTAAGCTCACCATAAACACAAACGAATAAATTGCACCGATATAATCAAGTCGGTTATCGGTTACTTTTTTTGTTTCTGGTATCACAATAGTGGTCATAATAATCATTAAGATTGCGATTGGGACGTTCATCAAAAATCCATCTCGCCAAGACAGCAAACTCGCAAACAATCCACCAATTACTAATCCGAGACTAGCACCAATTCCACCCATTGCACCATATGCTGAAATTGCTTTAGTTCTAGCTTCTCCTTTAAAGTAAGTCATCAATAATGATAATGTCGTTGGAGCTAAAATAGCTGATCCAACGCCTTGAAAACCTCGAGCTAAAATAACAAAAAGACCCGTATTGCCAATACCTACTAAAAGTGAACCTAATCCAAATAAAATCAGTCCTACTAAAAACACTCTTTTTTTGCCGTAAGTATCTCCTAGTCTACCGCCAATTAATAATAACCCACCAAAGGTTAACGAATAAGCGTTACTAACCCAAGATAAGATTGTGGGAGTAAGTTTAAGTTCTTCAGCTATTTTGACTGTTCCAGTAAAAATAATTGAATTATCAAGTAATATCATGAAATAACTCAATAATATAATTGCCAATAACCATTTTTTATTTACTTTCATTTTATCCTCTTTTCTGCCATTAAATCTATTTGATCAGCTGATAGTTAACACTTTAACCCTTAAAGCTTACTTTAAGGCAACCCTTTATCTTAATAATCTTAATTGACAGTCTCGAAGCCAGTTTTGTATCCTTTAAGTGGAGGAATATAATGAATTTTAAAACCATGATTATGGTTCTTATTACTAAGTTGTCTCAAACATAAACGGAGGAAAATTAAATGTTATCTTTTGCAACCGATTATTTAGAAGGTGCACACCCTAAAGTACTTAAAAAACTAGTTGAAACCAATATGGTTCAAGAACCCGGTTATGGGACTGATAGCTTTAGCCAACAAGCTGCAGATAAAATTCGTGAAACCATCAATTGTCCACAGGCTCAAATCACTTTTTTAGTTGGTGGAACGCAAACTAACAAAGTGGTTATCGATTCTGTCCTTAAAAAATACGAAGGTGTTATCGCACCAGATACTGGTCACATTGCCACTCACGAAGCGGGTGCAATTGAATTCACAGGTCACAAAGTTTTAACAATCGAAAACGTCGATGGTAAAATATCTGGCGAACAAGTCGACCAATATGTTAAAGACTTCTACAAAGACCCTAACGAACCACACATGGTGCATCCGGGAATGGTTTATATCTCACAACCAACCGAATATGGTACACTTTATTCTTACGATGAACTAAAAGCACTTTCTAAAGCTTGCCACAAACATGATTTAACCTTATTCATGGATGGCGCACGCTTAGGTTATGGCTTGATGAGTGATCACTGTGATATGACTATGGCAGATGTTGCTGAATTATGTGACGTCTTCTATATTGGTGGAACAAAAATTGGGGCTTTGTGTGGTGAAGCAGTTGTCTTCACTAAAAACAACGAACCTAAACATTTCACCACTCTAGTTAAACAACATGGTGCACTTCTTGCTAAAGGTCGCTTAACAGGAATTCAATTTTTAACACTCTTCACAGATGACTTATATCTAAAAATTAGTAAACACGCCATTGATATGGCAAAACGAATTAAAGACGGGTTCTTGCAAAAAGGTTATCGTCCTTACATGGACTCACATACTAACCAACAATTCTTTATTGTTGATCATGAAACTATTGCAAACCTTAAAGAAAAAGTCGACTTTGCCCCTTGGGAAAAATACGACGAAGATCATATGATTATTCGCTTTGTAACTTGTTGGGCAACAACTGAGGAAAGTGTTGACGAGTTGTTAACTTTAATCTAAAGCAAACCAAAAAGCATTATGACTAAGTCATAATGCTTTTTTATCTGTTTAATATTTTTTGAACCCTTTTTTGCAAATCTGGAATAATTTCAGTTTCAAACCAAGGATTATTTTTCAACCAAATATTGTTTCTAGGAGACGGATGAACAATTGGAAAATATTTTGGTAAATAAGTTTTGTAATTCTTTACTGTTGTCGTTAATTTATCAGACGGATTCAAATTCAAATAAAAATGTTGAGCATAATTGCCAATCAGAATAATTAATTGCAGTTGCTGTAGCTGTGCAATTAACTTAGGATGCCACTTCTCAGCAATAGTTTTTCTAGGTGGCTTATCGCCACTTTTAGCTTTCCCAGGATAGTAAAAATCCATTGGTATAATTGCGAAATTATGCCCATCATAAAACGTTTCAGAGTCAACACCCAACCACTTTCGCAATCGTTCACCACTTTTATCATTAAACAAAATACCAGTATCTTGAACTTTTTTCCCCGGAGCCTGACCAATAATTAAAATCTTAGCTTCTGAATTAATTTGATAAATCGGTTTCAATCCTTGTTGCGTAAAACTAGCATTTTCTTTATCGGCCATAATTTGTTTTTGATATAGCATATGACTCCTTTTTAATTTAAGTACTTCTCAATCACATCATAATTTTGTGTTCGTTTCTGATATTCAGTCGATGCAATATCTTTAACCAAAGTACTGAGTTTGATTTTCGACATTTCATGTTCGATTTTCTGCTGCAATTCATTATAGTGCTTTTCTAGAACTTCTTGAATATTAGAACCCACCACACATGCCATGTTTGTTTTTTGATCAACCTGAATTAGGTTGGTGTTTCCTTCAATACTTTGGTAAACGTCTAAGAGTGTTATTTCATTTATTTTACGTGATAACCTTGGCTTTGCTTTGCCAACTTCTGTTTCAATTAATTGACTCTTTTTTAATTGCCCCATTATTTTTCTAACATTTGCGGGATTGGTTTGAATACTTTCAGCAATTTTTGCACTCGATAGATAATCGGTATCTTGGTACATTTCAATATAAAGCAAAATGTGGATAGCATCGCTGAACTGAATTGAATACTTCATGACTACACCTCTGTGTTTATTTCTTGACTTATCTTATCACATTCTTTATGATGATGGTGTAAATTATAAAAATACAGGTTTGGGATTGGAGATTTATATGAACTACTTAATAACAGGTGCTACCGGTGATTTAGGTTACAAAACTTTAACCTACTTAAAAGATAAGGTTGACCACAATCATCTTTTTGCGTTAGCTCGAAGCCAAGATAAAGCTGACAAACTAAAAAAAGAGAACTTTCAAGTTCGTCTGGGAGACTATAGTCAACCACAAACGCTTGAAAGAGCTTTTGCAGACATTGATGTTTTATTTTTTGTATCTGGTAATTCTGAAAATCGCAAAGTTGAACACCAAAATGTTGTCGATGCTGCCAAAGCAATGGGAATTTCAAAAATTGTCTACACTAGTTTAGCCAACTTAGAAAACTCTACTAGTATGATGACACCTGATCATCTTTATACGGAAAATGCCATTAAAGAATCTGGAATTGCCCATACATTTTTAAGAAATAACTGGTATTTGGAAAACGAACTGCCACTTATACAGCATGCACTTCAAACTGGAGACTTTATTTATACAGCTAAAACTGGAAAAGTTGCTTGGGCATTAAAACGCGAATACGCTGAAGCTGCCGCAGCTATTTTGCTGACAGAAAACACACCTGAAGTTGTTGAACTCTCTGGTCAAGCTTATAGCTATCAAGATTTAATTAGTGCATTAACCACTGGGACATCAAAAACTATTAACAATCATGTTGTTAATGATACTGATTTCATCAAACAATTGACACACACAGGCTTGCCAAAAGAAGCAGCTAATTTCTTCTTAGCCATCCAAAATGATATTGAAGACCAAGCTCTTAACTTTTCGTCAAGTGACTTTGAATCAGTTCTAGGTCACCCTCTGACTTCTTTACCTCAAGCATTAGCAGAACTCATTTCTGAATAATAAAAAAGAGACCCTTTCCGAGGTCTCTTTTTTATGTCTTTGTCTTTTTAAATCATTATATAATCACGCATTATTCTAGCAAAAACTTATTTTTCGTGTAAGCTTTTTTTATTATTTGTTAAATTAAATTAATATTAAATAAACCATTGTCTTTACTAATCAAACATGTTTTAATATAGAAAATTAATCAGGAAGGAAATTTAATATGAATAGAGTCTCAATTGCTTCTAAACGATTTTTTAACTTTAGTCACTTTAGCTAGTGCACGCGTGTTTTTCAAAAGATACGGTGCACTAATCTGATGCCCGTATCTTAGTGATTAAAGTCTGTTTAGATATTGTTGCTAGATGCGAAATAATTATTCATCTAGCAATTTTGACTGGGACTTTTTTAAATTTTCAATCAACTTTCATAGCCATAAGCTAGGTGAATTTATTTCATCTAGCTTTTTTTGAAAGGTTTTTTATTATGACAATTTTACATACACTTGGTCCCAAAACAACTGATAGCTATAAAGCAGCTTCCTATTTTATCAGTCAAAATACTGATTGTTATCCGATTGATCAGATCGTCTTACATTCCTCATTTGATGAGATTTATCAGCAATTGGATGCACTAAACGGCGACTTGTTTTTAGTTCCTGTTGCTTATCAAAATAACCAACACCACCAAAGTTTCGCGGACTATCATTATCGCTACTGGCAAAGTCTGACTGTGCTAACTTCTTTCCATATTCCCACAATGCCTATGGTCTTGCTCGAAAACCTAGCTAATCAAAATCACAAAATCTCGCTTCATCCTGCAACTAGTGAATTAATGAAAAGCACCTTTTCGAATTTAGATTCATTAAAAATTAACTATGTTACTAGCAAACCACTCGCCTTTGATGATTTTGCCAAAGGGAACTGCCAATACGCAATCGTTAGCCATAACTTTACCAATCAAGAGTTGTCGGGTTTAAATTATCGAATTGCTAAAACGTTCACCCCTCAAATGATTTGGTGCCTTTATAAAATAGAATAATAAGACTAATTATTTCAAAAATAAGTATATGAGACATATAATAACCATATGAAATAATTATTAAAATATGATTAATACAAAAGTTGGTCACAATTTAATAGTTTAATAGAAATACTGAGTAAAGTAAAAGTTGAGGTTATTGTATGAACAAAAAAGAACAAAATATTATTCCTTTTTTATTAGTATTTATTTTTCTAATAGTCACTGCACTATTTTGCGCTAATAAAAATGAGCTAAACGCTCAGGATCAATCTTCAAGACAAAATTATACAGATAGTTTTATTACACAAAAAGACATTAGAGACCAAAACAATAAATACCAAAGTACATTTAATATGTATGATGGCATCAGAATTATGTGGACTTTGAAAATCCCTTCCGGAATTAACCAAGGAGACACTATTACTCTTTCAATTCCAGATATTTTTCGGCCGACTGAAAATTCTAATTTCATAATATTTGACAGCACTACACATCAAAATATAGCCAGAGCCGTCACAAGTATCGATAACCATACACTTACTCTGACGATGAACTCAGTACCTGCCAACGATGAATACTTTATTACGAATATTTCATTATCTGCTAATTGGAATTTAAATCCGACCGAAACAAAAATAATATCACCTGATACTTTTGGAAACAGCACGAATATAACAGTTAACAGAGCGAGTTCTCCAGACAGCGCTGAACTCCTCCAAAAATGGGGGGTGGTATGACGTCTATAATCCTAATATCATACACTGGCGTGCCCGCCTTAACTATGGCAAACAGACTATCCATAACGCTATTTACACAGATATAGTTGGGCTTAACAATGAACTAGTCTCTGATAGTATTAATACTTACAAGGTAAACTATAATTCTGAGGGGACTGATTTTACAATTATCCAAGATCACAACTTCAAGCCTAAAATAATTGAAAGCAATTCTAACTATTTTACAGCTGAATTAGGATCGATAACCGATACCATTATCATTGATTACACTACAAAAATAACTGATAAACGTACTTCGTTTAATTATAAAAATACGGGGAATTTAACAGGAAATAATATTGAAAATCAGCGTGTAGATGCGTTTTCTCCGTATATTGGTACTAATGGTGATTCTAGCTCATTCAAGAACATTACCGGGTCAAAGAATTGGGTTGGAGATACAGCATCTGACAGACCAGCATTCATCACAATTGACTTACTAGCTGATAAAAATATCTACGCCTCAAAACAAGTAAACGCTGATGAAAATTGGGCGTTTAATTTCAATAACTTACCTAAATATAATCAAAATGGAAAAGAAATTGACTATACAATTTCCGAACCAGAAATTCCACACTACAATAGTTCAATAGCAAACTACAACATAACCAACACCTATACAAGTTCTTTAAAAACATCCGTTTCAGTAAACAAAATCTGGAACGATAATGACAATCGTTCTGGCCTTCGTCCCGAATATGTTGAAGTTCAACTATATGCTAACAACAGTTTATATGGTGACACGGTACGGTTATCTTCTGCAAATGAGTGGGCAAACACTTGGGAAAATTTGCCCCAATATGATAGCAATGGTGTAATTAACTATTCAGTTAAAGAAACTAATACAAACATCAGCAATTATACAAGTAGCATCACAAGCAGTAACCAAAATAACTTTACGATCACGAATACTCTTAAAAGCATACCTTCACCTAATCAACCTTCTTCTCCCATATATCCATCGAGCCCAGTTGAACCTAATAACTATGATCAAGTAACTAAAATAAGCGGACATAAGACTTGGAATGACCAAAATAACAAATATAATTTGCGTCCTAATTATATTGCCGTTAATCTTCTAGCTAATAACAAACCCTATTTAACAAAAATTGTAACCGCACAAAATAATTGGCAGTATACATTTAACGATTTACCAAAATATCAAAACAACAATTTGGTAGTCTACACAATATCTGAAGACCACATTCCTAATTATTCAACGAGGATTACTGGGTTCGATATTTTAAACAATTTTATTGATAATGACAATCCTAGTCCAGAAAATATCACCCCTAAAGCCGAAAGTAATAGCACTATAAATAGCTCAAATAGTTATTTATCTAGTTCACATTCATTTTCATCAGGTTTAGACTCTAAACCCGAAAACAAAAATAATAATCTTCCACAAACAGGAGAAAAAATAGTTGAGTCTCAGTTATTAACAATTATTGGTTCTTTCATTGTAATAGTTCTCTTATATATAGCTGTTTCTAAAAAAATAAACAATAAATAATTCAAAAAGGAATACCAAATAGGTATTCCTTTTTAATTTAATCCTTCATAAATTTTATCTAAGTTCCATTTCATCATACTATAGTAAGTGTCACCTTCAATCCCTGATTTAGCCAATGAATCCGTAAACAATTTCGAATAAATCGGTAATCCTGTTTCTCTTGAAATTTGCGTCATCGCTTTAGGTGAAACAGAACTTTCCACAAACAAGCTTTTAACTGATGATTGCTTAATTTTAGCTAAAATCGTTTGCATTTGTTCAGGTGTACCTTGTGATTCAGTATTAATCTCCCAAATGTAAGCTGGTGTTACTTGATAAGCATTAGCAAAATACTTAAATGCTCCTTCTGAAGTCACCAACAGCCTTTGATTTTCAGGAATGTTCACAAATTTAGACTGAGCTGTTTGATGTAACTCTTGTAATTTTTCTAAATATTTAGTCGCATTGGCTTCATAAAATTCTGCATTTTTATAATCCTTGGCTACCATTTGATTCAAAATATTTTGTACATAAATCATGCCATTAGAGATATCTAGCCAAGCATGTGGATCTATTTCTGATTCATTTGTTGATAATTGCTGTGGAATTACATTTTCGCTTGTCGCAAACACATCTTGATTAAAAGTTTTTTTAGATGTTTCCATTAACTTTGTAAACCAGCCATTACCCCCTGTTTCCAAATTCAGTCCATTATAAAAAATCAAATTAGCACTACTTGTTTTTGAAATATCAGTTGGTTGTGGTTCATATTCGTGAGGATCGGTTCCTCGTTTAACGATACTATACAACTCAATTCTATCTTGACCAATGTTGTGAACCATATCTTCTAAAATTGAATTCGTTGTTACTATGTGCAATTTGTCACTTTGATTTTGCAATTGAGAATTATTAGATTTGCGTTTTTCTACAAATAAAAAAACGCTAGCTATCATAACAAAAACCGAAATAAAACTAATCACAATTCGTTTCATCTTTTCACTCTCCCCTTTAGTTGTCTGATTAATACACCTTGTCGTGGCGAAAATAAAAATGATAAAAAGAAGATACCTGCACCGACCAAGACAATTGCCGGACCTGATGCCCAGTTAAAAGTATAGCTAAAGTATAGTCCAACCACAGCTGACATAGCGCCAATCGTTGCGGACAAAACCAGCATACTTGAAAGTCGTTCACTCCATAAGAATGCTGTTGCAGCAGGCGTTATTAACATAGCAACAACCAATATTATACCGACTGTTTGTAGTGCTGAAACCGTAACTAATGTCAAAATTAACATCAATCCATAATGAATAAACTGAACATTTAAGCCGTAAGTTTTGGCATAAACAGCATCAAATGAAGTAATTAATAACTCCTTGTAAAAGATTGATACAAATAAAATAACAATCCCTAAAACAACTACTGTGGTCATCATATCACCATCACTCACGGCTAAAATATTTCCGAATAAAATGTGATGTAAGTTAGCAGCGCTTTCAGCCATTGAGATCAAAATAAATCCCAATGCATAGAATGCACTGAATATAATTCCTATCGATGTATCCATTTTGATTTTGCTATTTGAAGCAACAAATCCAATCAAAATAGCTGCGATAATCCCAAAAATAGATGCACCGACTAAAACATTTATGCCTAACATATAAGCCACAGCAACTCCCGGAAGCACTGCATGTGAAATCGCATCTCCCATCAGTGACATCCCCCGTAAAATAATAAAACTACCGATAATTCCAGACATAACCCCTACCATGATTGCAGTTAATAGTGCACTTTGTAAGAAATCATATTGACTTAAAGCTTGGATAAAATCTGTGATTGATGCCATTTTACACGTCCTCCTGTCCACTACTAAATAAGGCTTGTGATAAATCTGCACTGAAGGCTTTTTGAATATTTTTTGAGGAATAAACTGATTTTGTCGGACCAAAATCAACGATTCCGTGATTCAAAATAACTAAATCATCAAAATACTGTGGTGCTTTATTTAAATCGTGATGAACAACGATGATAACTTTACCTTCGTCTCGCCATGTTTTTAGAATCTGCATAATTTTGCGTTCACTTTGCAAATCAATTCCAACAAATGGCTCATCTAAAATAATTACTTCTGCTTCTTGAACAATAGCTCTAGCAATAAAAACTCTTTGCAATTGTCCACCCGATAATTGCCCTATTTGACGTGAGGAAAACTCGCTTAACCCGACTTGTTCTAGTGCTTTGGCCGCCTTTTGGTGCTCTATTTTGCCTGGGTTTTTAAATAACCCTAATTTACCATACGTCCCCGACAAAACTAGATCAAATACACTAATTGGAAAAGTTAAATCCAGTTCTTTTCTCTGTTCGACATAAGCTATCTTCTTTTGAAATTTCTTAATAGGTTCATCTTTATATAAAATATGACCGTTTTGTACTTTGACTAAGCCTAAAATTGATTTAATTAATGTTGATTTTCCTGCACCGTTTGGTCCTATAATCCCAGTGATTTTACTAGCGTTGAACCTAACGGCAACATCAGCTAATACTGGTGTGTCATGATAGGAAACAGTGAGGTTCTTAACTTCTAACATAAGTTCCTCCACTTTTCTTATTTTCTCGTCTCACTAGTTTAACGTTTTTTAAGTACTGTTACAATGTTTTTTAGGTTTACTTAACTTTTTAGTAAAAACAAAAAACACATTTTCGACTAAGTCGAGAATGTGTTCTTATGTTGAATTGAAGTTATCTATCTATACTTTAAATTCATCAGCATATTTAGCTTCAACCCATTGATTGTCACTTCCTAAGCGGTAGAATAACTGTCCGTTAATCTTCTTACTTTCAAATACTTTCCATGATGTTCCTGCATAAAGTGCTTGATTAGTCATTTTACCATTACCATCACGCAAGTAAATTGCGTAATTTTGTGGTACATTGCCTAGACTAACCACCCCGCTAGTTTCTGGAATAGTGTTTTGTAAATATTGTGTTTGAATCCATTGATCACTGTCTTTTGCATTAATTCTAGTATAAGGCACACCTTCAACTACTTTTTGATCATATGTCTTAACATTAGCTAATGCTGATTCAGTAATATTTGATCCCACCATTCGTGAACCATCAGAGTTCCAAATAAGAACGCCGTATCCTTCGATATAGTTAACTTTTTGAGGAGTTGCATTCGAATCATCTAGATATTGTGTTTGAATCCATGCGTTATTGTCCGTTGCTAACTTAGTATAGGATACGCCATTAACTAACATTGTTTCATCCGTCACAACAATGTTTTGATAACCTTGTTTATATTGTTCAGTTTGAACAGGTTTACCATTTTGATTTAAACTCCAAACTAAGACATTTGCATTTGGTGTGTAGTTCACTTTTGCTTGAACAGCGTGGGAAATCAAGTTGTTATACCCATTTACATAAGCTTTAGATTTATTCGTCAAATCTGGTTTAATCCCATTTTCTAAGTCTTTAGCAGCTTCTTGTTGCCCATTTTGATAAACCTCATAGGCTTGTTTATAAACAGAAGCATAAGGACCTGTGTAATCTTTAATTGGATTGCCAGTTTCAACCATTGCTTGAACGGCATTAACGTTTGCACTAGTTAAGCCATCTTGGTAAGTATCATAACCTTTACTATATCCTGATCTATAGCCATCTTGATAAGATACTGGTTTACCGGTAGCCATTGCTGTTGCTCCGGTTAATCCTTTTTCTTGTCCATCTTTTGCCCCTTCATAAGCTTTGTTGTAAGCCTCTTTTTGGGGTCCAGAATATTGACTCTCTTTAGTTTTATTACCATCATTCAAGTAGTCTTTTTTACCCTGAACAGCAGCTATTGCAGCATTGTAACTATCTTGATATTGCTGAGATTTCGAACCATCAGTTGGCGCTTGTTCGTTTGTATTTGATTTTTGAGCATCATCATGACCGTTTTTGGCATCAGTATAAACATCGTTATAAATACCTGATGTCTTATCGGCTACTTTACCTGCTGAATAATCATTCGCTGCTTGTTGGGCTTCATCATATCCTGCTCTATAAGATGCATTTGTATCATATAGTGATTGTTGTTTATCATCTTTGTCTGCAGTTGATGCTCTACCTGCTTGATAGGCTTTTGCACCTTCGGTTACGGCATCATACGCTGATTGATAACCTTTGTCAGAGTCATATTCAGGTCCTTTAGCTTTTGCTAAAGCATCTGTTGTTGCTTGTCCTAGATTATATCCTGTTTGAGTATTAGCATCTTTTGAAACATCAGTAGTATCTTTTGCTAATCCTTTTTGGGCACCTTCATAACCTTTGTTATAAGCAGCAGGTGTCCCCGATTGATTATATTTACTTGAATCACCTTTAATGGCATCTTGTGCACCATCACGTGCGTCTTTAGCTTGTTGGTTGCTATCGTTGTAAGCATCTTTGTAAGCTTTATTCTTATTGTCTGCCTTCAACTCAGATTCTGATTTAGTAATTCCTGCTGCACCATCTTGTTGACCATCTTTTGCACCATTAAATCCATTTTTATATGAATCATCTTGAGCTTTTGTTTCATTCATTGATTTTGTGCTATCTGCACTATAGTCTGATGATCCAGCGACTTGAGTTTTTGTTTTATGGTAGGCATCTTGATAAGCTTTTGATTCTTTTGCTAAATCGGCTGCTGACACATCTGGATTTTCATTATATTTATCATGACCATTTTTGGCATCTTGATAAACATCATTATAAATACCTGATGTCTTATCGGCTACTTTACCTCCTGCATAATCATCTGCTGCTTGCTTGGCTTCATCATATCCTACTCTATAAGATGCATTTGTATCATATAGTGATTGTTGTTTATCATCTTTGTCTGCAGTTGATTCTTTCCCTGCTTGATAAGCTTGTGCACCTGCAGATACGGCATCATAACCTGCTTTGTATCCTTTATCATTTGCATACACTGTTGCGTCTTGATTCTTAGCTAAGCCATCTTTTGTTCCCTTAGCTAAGTTATACCCTGTTTGGTAATTTGCATCTGTTGCTTTTGCTTTACCATCGCCAGTTTGAGCATCTTTTGCACCATTAAATCCTGCTTGATATTCAGGCGATTTATTGGTGCTTACAGCTCCTTGACCTTTAGCATTAATTGAATCAATTGCACCATCACGTGCGTCTTTAGCTTGTTGGTTGCTATCGTTGTAAGCATCTTTGTAAGCTTTATTCTTATTGTCTGCCTTCAACTCAGATTCTGATTTAGTAATTCCTGCTGCACCATCTTGTTGACCATCTTTTGCACCATTAAATCCATTTTTATATGAATCATCTTGAGCTTTTGTTTCATTCATTGATTTTGTGCTATCTGCACTATAGTCTGATGATCCAGCGACTTGAGTTTTTGTTTTATGGTAGGCATCTTGATAAGCTTTTGATTCTTTTGCTAAATCGGCTGCTGACACATCTGGATTTTCATTATATTTATCATGACCATTTTTGGCATCTTGATAAACATCATTATAAATACCTGATGTCTTATCGGCTACTTTACCTCCTGCATAATCATCTGCTGCTTGCTTGGCTTCATCATATCCTACTCTATAAGATGCATTTGTATCATATAGTGATTGTTGTTTATCATCTTTGTCTGCAGTTGATTCTTTCCCTGCTTGATAAGCTTGTGCACCTGCAGATACGGCATCATAACCTGCTTTGTATCCTTTATCATTTGCATACACTGTTGCGTCTTGATTCTTAGCTAAGCCATCTTTTGTTCCCTTAGCTAAGTTATACCCTGTTTGGTAATTTGCATCTGTTGCTTTTGCTTTACCATCGCCAGTTTGAGCATCTTTTGCACCATTAAATCCTGCTTGATATTCAGGCGATTTATTGGTGCTTACAGCTCCTTGACCTTTAGCATTAATTGAATCAATTGCACCATCACGTGCGTCTTTAGCTTGTTGGTTGCTATCGTTGTAAGCATCTTTGTAAGCTTTATTCTTATTGTCTGCCTTCAACTCAGATTCTGATTTAGTAATTCCTGCTGCACCATCTTGTTGACCATCTTTTGCACCATTAAATCCATTTTTATATGAATCATCTTGAGCTTTTGTTTCATTTATTGATTTTGTACTATCTGCGTTATAATCTGATAATCCTGTTCTTGCTGAATTTTCATCAGTTTGGACTTGATGATACCCCTGAAGATAAGCATTTCTGGAAATTCCTTCAGATATTGATCCTGAATTATCTTGTCCACTTATACCATCATTATAACCTGCTTTGGCTTTATCATACCCTGCTGTATAATTATCGTTGCTACCATATCGACTATCACTTCTAGGATTATAATTAGCGTTATTACGATTATTAAGAAACGCTTCTACACCACTTTGATTATCTGCCGCTGTAGTATCACTAGCAATAGCTTGTGCATCAGAATCAGAAATTTGCAGTTTTTGGCTATCGCTTCCTACAATGTACTGTCCTTTAACAGAAAGCGCCTTAAGATCAGCTTGTTTTAAATTATTTGGAAGTTCAATAGCAAATGGCACAGATGTTAAATCTTGATAATCATTTTTAGTATTTTTACTACTATATTTATTTGTATCTGTTGGAAAATCATCATTAGATACTGTGCCATTTAGTGCTGTGTCACCTTTGTATGCACCTAAATATAGGTTTTTATTATTAGGATTAAAACTATCGTTAGAATCCATAAATTGATATGACCCTTTTAAGAATAGCTTTCCTGTTGTTGTATCTCGTTCTAATTTCAAACTATTATTATCTAATTTAAAATTAGGTGCAGCTAGAAAGTTTAAATATCTTGTTTTTTTATTGTTCGAATCATCGTCATTTGCATTAGTACTTCCATAGTAACCTAAATCAGTTTTATCATTTGACTGTGTACTTCCTAATCCCGTACCAACCAAGTTGCCACCAGTGGCATTATCAGATGGAATTAAAACATTAGCATATGGTTTATCGTTTAAGACGATATTTTTGATATTAATTCTGGAACCTGTTATAGCTGAACTTTTAGCACCGTGATTGTCATTTAGGTCAAAAGTAACACCTACCGCATTTTTACCACCAAGTTGATATGTTTCACTACCTGGATTTTGAATGTCTACTCCCCCAGCTGCTGATAACAAAGTAACGTTTGCATCGCCACTAGCATACATTCCTAAAACAGACTTGTCTTTAACAGTTAGTCCTGCTCGAACATTCATTAAAGAGGTTGGGGTTGATACTGTTGCATTATTCTGTCTGTTCTCAAGAATAAACTGACCTGCATTTTCAACTAAAATATTCCCACCAACATCAACAGGCAATTGAGAGCCAGTATTACCATTCAATTTCACATTGAATTTACCACCATCAATGGTTAAGGTACCTCCATTCATGTCTAACGCACCTGCCAGATTTCCATTCGAATTTCTTTCCGGAATAATATTGAAATTAGCGTTATTAGCAACATTGAAATTCCCTGATGACATAAATAATCCATAAGCGTTGCTATTTGTTCCTTTTGGATGAAGATTAACTGTGGATTCTGTTTGAACGGTAACAGACGGTGTTCCCGTCAATGAAATTACTGGACCATTATTGGTATATCCATCAAAAGTGCTATTGGCAGAAAAAGTAACATTTGAAGCTGTAATCATTTCTTGAGTTCCACCACCATCAGTCGGTGATAGAGAAACATTCAATCTTGGATTTAGTTGATTCTCATCTTCGGCATCTTGCACAATATCTGATGGCTTATATTGTAACTTAGTTGAACTTGCTTCAACTTTATTTTTAACTGTAATTTTAGCACTACCTGATTCAATTAGTTGCGGACCATAATATCTAAAATTATCATAAGTTATATTACTTGCAGCATTTGTTCTAACTGTTCCGTAATATTCAGTCCCATACATTACCATATTTTTCATGGTAATATCACTGGCTGTACTTTGCGCATACCTTGATCCAGCAAAGTCGATAGTATGCCCCCCACCGTCTATCGTAATAGATTTACTGAATGCAATTTCACCACCATTGTTGTAAGTAGCAACTGTTGTAGAATTGGATTTTCCTCTAGTACTCCACATACTAATATCTTTGACAGCTTTAATAGTCGTTATACTATCCTTGTTATCTGCAGTTTTAGTTCTGTCTTGAATAGCCGCATCTAACTGTGCACCATTAGATACTAATACTGTTTGATTATTAACTCTAATATTTTGTCCCACGGAATAAGCAGCGTTATACTTATCACCTATACCATTCTGTGATCCATTATTAGTTCCAAGAACAACAGCGTCATAAGCTTTTTGATAAGCTTCTTGGTAAACCGGACTACCGCTAGTTGGTAATACTCTAGAAGTCTGTGCTCTGTCATCTATACTATAATTTTTTGCACCATCTAAAGCATCTGATTGTGCTGCTTGTGTACCAGCATTAATCCCGTTTTGTTCATCTGTTGCCTCAGCAGTTTGGGTAGCTTGTTTGCCCAACTGAAAAGCTTTTTGATAAATATTATCTTGATTAATATCAGAATTAGCCACAGTATCATTATTTTTTCCTGCTGCAAATCCCTTAAATGCATTTTCGTAGCTTCGTTTATATGTACTTTCGTCATTATCTGAAACTTCAGAACCAATTGGGGTTTGTTTAGCCGCACTTAACCCAGCATTAGTACCTTTAACTACAGGGTTACTATTGTATCCAGCAATATAGTAAGTATCATTATTTCCAGTATCTTGACTGTAAGTATTTCCATCTAGATAACCTTTTCTAGCATTATTATACGCTGTTTTATAGTCTTGAGTCTTATTGCGTTGGTTATTTTCATCAGTTGCTGTATCAGAATTTTGTTGACCAGCGGTAATACCATCTTGCTGTCCTTCATCAGCTGTTCCAGTTTCAGATTGTACCGGCTGATTCTCACTATTCCCATTTGAAGCTGGTTGGTTATTACCGGAAATTACATCATCAGCCATAACTTGCTGACTCGTGCTTTGTACCGAAGTAACAACACCGCCACCAAGTAACGCAAAGGTCACTAAAGAAGCAACTACCCATTGTTTCTTAACTTTTTTCATTATTTTCTTTTCATTTGTTTTTTGTATTTTGTTTTTATTGTACATAAACTACTCCTTTTGAAGATGACTTTCATTATTAACTGATGAAATTATGATTGTGGGGCTCATTTTACATCGTTACATCAGAAAAATCAAAACTATATATTAATATTATCAAAACAAAAAGCTTTGAACCGTAAGGCTCAAAGCTTTTACAAGATTAATTATTCCCACTCAATAGTTGCAGGTGGCTTAGATGTAATATCGTAGACGACGCGATTAATGTTTTCAACCTCATTTACGATACGAACTGAAATGTGTTGTAACACATCCCATGGAATTTTAGCAAAGTCAGCCGTCATTCCATCAATTGAAGAAACGGCACGAATACCGATTGTGTAGTCATAAGTACGACCATCACCCATAACACCAACTGAACGGAATCCAGGTAATACAGTAAAGTATTGCCATACTTCACGTTCAAGACCAGCGTTTTTGATTTCTTCACGCAAGATATAGTCACTATCACGAACAGCTTTTAATTTTTCTTCAGTTAATTCACCGATAACACGAATCCCAAGACCTGGTCCTGGGAATGGTTGTCTCCAAACAAGGTCTGAAGGCATCCCTAGTTCTTCACCAAGGTGACGAACTTCATCTTTAAATAATGTGTTAAGTGGTTCAATCAAGCTAAATTGCATATCTTCTGGCAATCCACCAACGTTATGGTGACTCTTGATTGTTTCAGCTGTAGCTGTACCACTTTCGATGATATCTGTGTAAAGTGTTCCTTGAGCAAGGAATTCAATTCCATTTAGCTTAGTTGCTTCATCATCGAAGACACGAATAAATTCGTTACCGATAATTTTACGTTTCTTCTCTGGATCGCTAACACCTTCAAGTTTAGACATGAAACGTTCTTTAGCATCGACT
The DNA here is from genome assembly GCF_053667655.1 of Holzapfeliella sp. JNUCC 80. Lineage (NCBI taxonomy): Bacteria > Bacillati > Bacillota > Bacilli > Lactobacillales > Lactobacillaceae > Holzapfeliella > Holzapfeliella sp. JNUCC 80. The sequence continues at coordinate 987,323 of NZ_CM132205.1, forward strand.
TTGATAATGTTAAGTCCGAATTTTCCTTCTAAACTTTCCATTACTTGGTCAGCTTCACCTTTACGTAGTAAACCATGGTCAACGAAAATACTTGTTAGTTGGTCACCAATTGCTTTGTGCAATAATACACCAACAACACTTGAATCAACCCCACCTGAAAGTCCAAGAAGAACTTTCTTGTCACCAACTTTTTCACGGATTTCAGCAACTTGTTGTTCAATAAAGTCACCCATTGTCCAGTTAGCTTCAGCTTTAGCGATTTCAAATGTAAAGTTACGTAAGATATCCATACCATAATCAGTATGACGAACTTCAGTATGGAATTGAATACCGTACATGTTTAATTTTTTGTTTTCAATAGCTGTAATTGGTGCGTTTTTACTTGTTGCCACAATGTCAAAGCCGGCAGGTGCTTCAATCACTAAGTCACCGTGGCTCATCCATACTGTTTGCTCTTTTGGTGTATTAGCAAACAAACGGCTTGTTTCATCTGTTACTTGAATTGGGGCGCGACCATATTCACGGTTATCTGCAGCTTCAACACGTCCGCCTAGTTTGTAAGACATTAATTGAAGACCGTAACAAATACCCAAGATAGGAATACCTAGATTGAAGATTTCAGGATCAATACTGAAAGCACCTTCATCATAGACACTCATTGGTCCACCAGAAAGAATAATCCCTTTAGGATTAATACGTCTGATTTCATCGGCAGAGGTTGTATTAGGTAGTAACTCTGAGTAAACACCTAAATCTCTAATTCTGCGCGTAATCAATTGATTATATTGACTTCCATAATCAAGCACGATAATTTTATCTGCTTGCACACTGTCGATTGCTTTTGACAAATTGGCCACTCCTTTATACTAATTAATAAAAATTATACGTGATATTGTACCACGTTTCAAATAAACTTTTTCTAATACTTACGAAGTAAAACCTGGTCAATGACGTGATGTTCACTCTTGTGCAAAATCACATTTGCGCGTGATTTGGTTGGGGCGATATATTCACGTAAATTAACTAAATTAATATTTTCCCAAACATCTTTTGCCACTTGATAGGCTTTTTCTTCACCCATTTCAACAAACTTTGCATAAAAGTTTGTTGGATCTGTTTTGGCATAATCAAATAATGTCTTAAATCGCTTCAAGAACCAAGATTCGATTAAGTCTTCATCAGCATCTAGGTAAATTGAAAAATCAAAGAATGCTGTGAGAAAAATATCTGAGTTAGGTGGCAACTGTAAAATATTAATTCCCTCAATAATCAAAATATCGGGACAATTTACAACCTCATACTCATCTTTAACAATATCATAAATACTGTGAGAGTAGACATGATATTTAACATTTGATTGCCCTTGTCTAACCTGCAGCAAGAATTCATAGAACTTCTGCATATCATAGCTTTCAGGGAATCCTTTTTGTTCGGTTAAGTTTTGACGTTTTAAGTCTTCATTAGAATACAAAAAGCCATCCGTGGTCATCAATTGCACACTCAATTTTGGGAACAAACGATCAATCAATGTTCTTAGTAATCTTGCAGTCGTACTTTTGCCAACTGCCACGCTTCCCGATATTCCAATAATAAAAGGGCTTTTGTGTTGATTAATTTGTAGGAACTGATTTTGTTTTTGATGTAAGTCACGGCGATTATTCCAGTGAATCTGTAAGAGTTCAATCAACGGATAATAAATTTCACGCACATCTTGCAATGAAATACTATCATTTAATGCTTTTAGTTCTTGTAGTTCATCTTCGCTAATAATTTCTTCAAAATGGTACTCAATTAAATCTTGCCAATCTGCTCTTGAGAAAGCATGGTAATTTTTAATGGGCATTATAAGTCACCTTTTTTTAGTAATTTGAATACGCGTTGATGCGTTTTTTCACGCGTATTCACACGATTTTCAAAGTTTTCTTGCAATAATTCTTCAATATCAGTTTGACCTTCAATTGTGGGTAAAATGACATCTTTGTCGACTGTCACAAAAGTAAACACGGCATAGTTAGTCAGCTTATTGCGACTATTATAGACAGCGGCAAGCACTTCAGCTACACGTTTTTTAGTTTGGAGAACTTGCGCACGAATTGTGATAGTTTCACCCAAATCAATTGGACGCATGAATCGAATCGTATCAACACTTCCTGTCACCATACGAGCGGTTGTTAAAGTTTGAGCAGCACTTGCCATTGTATTATCCAAAATCGCCATCAAGCGACCGCCAAACAAGATGCCACCACTATTCAAATCTGATTCTTCTACGGTAAATTGGTATTGAACCAAAGTTTCTTTCATTAACATTTTTAATCTCTCTTTAAAAAAATTTGTCATTAGGTCTATTGTAATCTACTATTAAATAGATAGAAAGTTTTAAACTCAAAAAGTTAGGAGGGTTCTCATGGCCAAAATCTTACTTTTTGGTGATTCCATTATGGGCGGTTTCAAGAATGGTCGCCACACTTCTGCCATCACCAAACCTATTCAACAAGCTTTTCCAAAAGACACAGTCATTAACGTTTCTATTTCTGGTGCCACAACTGATGACGCTTTAGATTACTTATCTCTTAACGTTCTGAACGCGAAACCACATGTTGTTGTCCTTGCTTTTGGTGCTAATGATGCGGCTGTTAAGCTTGGGATGACTCCCGGACGATTCAACACTAACTTAAATCGGATTATTGAAAAAATCGGTCCAAAAAAAGTCATCTTAGTTTCACCACCATACACCAACTGGCGCGTCGCTTCAAACCAATCATGGCCTCGCATTCTTCAATTTGAATTAGTGGCAGAGCATGTGGCTCACACTTATCATTTGCCTTATCTTGATTTAGCTGAAGAAATGCAAAAAAGCACACATGTTAATCGTTATCTTCAAAAAGATGGTATCCATTTTTCTGATTCTGGTAACCGTTTACTAGTGAAAAAATTAGTTCCATTGATTGCTTCTAAAGTGAAACGCAAAACTTTTAGAAAACGTCACTATTCTGCCAGTAAGAATACCGTAACCAAATAAAAAACCAACAAGTTTAAACTTGTTGGTTTTTTATTTTAACTTAATTTAGCAAATTCTGCCTGAATCCATTGATTTTCATTACCAATTCGGTAATAAGATTGTCCGCCAATTTTCTTTTGAGCAAAGACTAACCAAGAAGTTCCTGGCATAACAGTTTGGGTTGTTATATCACCTGTTGAATCCCTTAAATAAACAGCGTAGTTAGCAGTGGGCGTATTACCTACTGTCGCAATCGCTGTTAAATCGGTTTCAACCGGTTGCAATAAGTACTGAGTTTGAATCCAAAAATTATTGTTATATCCATTAATTCGCGAGTATTTTACATTATCAAACCACTTACTACCAAATACTTGTACTCTACTTTGACTTGGTGTAAAGCTATTTGGGATGGCTTCAACTTGATTATTATCGTCAAATAACCAGTTTTGTACACCGTATCCTGGAATGTAATAAATAGTTGAACTAGTTCCCAAAATACCGTTAATAAATTCTTCTAAGTGATTAACTATCCCTTTAAGTAGCGTCTCGTTTAAAATACTATCAAGTTGGTCTGTCGACGTTGCTTCATCGATTTTAGACAAATTAGATTGCTCAATCTCATCAATTTTTGCTATAACCTGTTGTTTTTCTAAATTAGTCAACTTACTGTTACTTTCAACTTGGTCGCTAATTTTTTGACTCAACTGTTTAATTTTGTCAATGTATAAAGTCTTATCCAAGTGTTCAGGTACAACAGCTGAAACAGGTTCAACTGTCACAAAAGCTTTCTTGCTTTGTTCTCCATAGGAATAAGTTACTTCGTATTTCCCAGGCTTCGTTGTATCTACATTTCCTTGCACTGTCACTTGACTTGCATCAACACTTTTACCATATTTATCTGTAATTTGAATAAATTGGTTTTTTGGAACAAAACTAGTATATTGATCAACACTAGTATCTTGTACAGTTAAACTTTCTTGACTATCAATCCAATTGATATTGTAAATTACCCTTCCTTGTACTTGACTATACTTATCAGAAAATGCATAAGATAACCTTTCAGGCAAGTCGTCTGGTGAAGCTTCAAAAGAAAATTGTCGTACCTTCTCGATATCGTTGTCTTCATCAATATCTTTTTGTTGAACTACACCATCATAAACTTCACTGGGAACAAAACCGTAATCATCACGACTGTCTTCATCAACTAAGAAAAATAAATCTTCATTTTTTAAATTTGGAACCATTTTCTTTTGGTCAAAGTCATACTTATTAACTTTCAATGCACCAGAATTTTCATAACTATTATCGATTGTATACTTTGTGTTATCTTCGGTTGGTTTTACCATAGTTTCATTAATAGTAACTTGTTGATCGTCTGCACTAAAACTAGGATACTCATTATTAATATTCTCAAATGTATAGTTGAGGAGTGGCGTAAAATCTCTAATTTTATTATATGAGAGTGATATTTCTCTTAAATTAGGTAAGTTAGCACTTTTAAATGCAGTAATGTCACTGATTTCGTTGACGTCTGCAGACAAACTATATAAAGATGTTAAATTTGAATTTTTCAAAAAGTTCACATCTACTAAGCTTCCACTGTCTAACGTCAAACTGGTTAGATTGGGCAAGTTAAATCCATTATCAATTTGATTACTGGTTAAATTACTATCTTTGATAGTTATGCTTAATAATGATGTAGGTAAACTATCCGTTATAATTTCTCCTTCAGGTAAATTAACATTGTCCAAAGTCAACTCAGTTAAACTAGTTAGATTTTTAACATCTTGAAAATCATTAATATCAACTGCTTGATTCCCAGGGTCTACATTTAATGTGCGTAACTGCCTGATTTGATCGGCCGTGACCTCATTTTCTTCAATACCAAATTGATCTGCAGTTGCTTTGATAACATAATTTCTTAAATTATCATCTCTGACAATGCTACTTACACTTACATCTTCATTGGCGCTGACAACATTTGAAGCATGTTGAAATGTAAAAGCATTAGCTAAAAAAAAGCTGCAATGATAAAAATTACAAAGTCATATTTTTTAATTCTCATATCAACACCTCTACTTCATCTTTACTTGTACCGTGTATCTAACCCAAATCTAGTTCTAATACAACTTTTTTTCAAATAATTAGCATTAAAAAAACACCTGAAATTTTATTTCAAGTGTTTTTTATTAGTTAATCAATTTCTAACCTGCAAATAGCTTAAATACAATTAGCAGAATTGCTGATAATATTGAAATTGAATTAAACAGCATATGTGTAATAATGGGTACCCATACGTTCTTTGAAACTATATAAGTAAGTGAAAAAACAATACCCGCTGCTGCGTAGGGTAATGTTCCTAAAATACTACCGTTAAAGTTATAAAAATGTGAAGCGCCAAATAAAAAGCTTGATAGGATCATCAACACAATCAAAATCACTTTACTCAAGTGCTTGAAACGGTAAAACATTTCATATCTAAATGCAATTTCTTCCACAAAAGCAACTCCAAGGTTGATGAATCCCACAATCAATGTCATTAATAATCCTAGCCAGTTATCAATTGGGAATGAAAAGGTTGGAAAGTTTTCTGTTTCAGAAATAAATGATTTAAATACTGGACTTACCAAAGCCACAACTGCTTGTAAGATAATATAAGACGCGATAATAATCGCGATGTTTTTCCATTTTGATTGTTTGAATATCTGCCATTGCTCCTTTAGAAACATTCGATAACTTTTAATATCATAGATAAATACTCCAAAGAACCACGCACCCACAACTAGGAAGTATGTATAAGCATTACCTCCCGGTATAAAAGTTGCGATACTCAAAACAACCAAGGTTAGTACAAAATAAACAGATACCGATTTCAGATACTTTGTCATATCTAATTTACTCATCACTATCTTCCTACTTTCTTTAAGTCATTCAACTAAAATTGTAACAACACACAGCCATATGTAAATCCTGCACCAAATCCAACTAATAATACTTTTTTGCCAGTTAAGTCAATTTCACTATTCATTAACTGTGCTAATCCAATTGCCATACCTGCAGCTGAAGTATTCCCATAGTATTCGACATTACGTGCAAATTTATCAATGGGCTGGTTGATTAATTCTGCTAACTTCTCGATTAAACGTAAATTAGCTTGGTGAGTAACATAATAATCAATATCATCCACAGTTAATTCTTTTTTAGCCAAGAAGCTTTCAATATAGCTTGGAATTGTTGAAACAACTTGTTGATAAACACCTCGCCCATGCTGGTGGAAAGCACCAATTGAAGGATAATTATCCACAGATAGGTCTTCAATTGTATTCACACGACCAGAATAAATCAAATCTTGATCATCCACTGTGTATAAATTCTCATCAAGAAATTGAGGTTGGTCGCCAGTTCCTAGCAAAACACCACCTGCACCATCTCCAAAGAACACACTACTTGTTCGGTCTTTGAAATCAAGCATTTTTGAGTTCACATCTGAGGCAATAACTAATACTTTTTTGTATTGACCTGATTGGATGAACTTATCCGCTGTACTCAATGCTGACATGAATCCTGAACAAGCTGTATTCAAATCAAAAGCCCATGCATTTTTTGCTTTCAATTCTTTTTGGATAATAGCCGCTGTGGCTGGAGCTAAACTATCGGGAGTAAAAGTCGCCACAATAATTAAATCAATTTCTTCTGGGTTAGTATTTGTTTGTTTAACCAGTTCAAGTGCAACATCTGTTGCAAGCTGACTGGTGTTTTCACCTTCAAGACTCATTCGGCGTTCTTTAATACCAATATGAGACTGAATCCAGTCATCTGACGTCTCCATAATTTGCGCTAAGTCATCATTTGTGACAATTGTTTTTGGAACTTTGTGAGTTGCTCCGAGTATTTTTGAAAAAACCATGCGGACTCCCTTTTCTTAATTTAAAATTCAATCATTAAAATTATAGCTTAATCATAACCCTTTGACCAAGGCATTTAAAATTTCTTAAAAGTTATGTCAAGCGTTCATGTAAATTACCTTTACAAAAAAAAATACTATGTTATATTTAACTTATTATAGAATAGAGTTAAAAACGACAAGTTAGACGAGTACTGTTTGAACCCTATAAAGCGAATTGAGGATAGTGAAAGCTCAACCTAGGCTCTTTAAACACGAATAACACTTTCTTTGTTTCTAGCTGAACTAATCACTTGATTGTAGTAGGACTAGACGTGACTAATACGTTATCATTAGGGAGTATTTTTGTACTCTTAGAGTGGTTATTTGTAACAATTTGGGTGGTACCGCGAAGTCTTTCGTCCCTTTGATGGATGGAAGGCTTTTTCTTTTGCCTTTTTAGCTCTTAATATTCATAACTTAATGGAGGTTATCCAATGGAAATCGTTTCAGTAAAATCTTTATACCAAAGTCAAACACACGATCAAGAAGTTGAAATCAGCCTAACAGGTTGGTTAAAAACACTTCGTTCATCTAAAAAAATTAGTTTCTTAGAACTTAATGATGGGTCATTTTTGAAAAATGTGCAAGTTATTGCCCTAAAAAACTTGGAAAACTATGACGAAATCACAAAAATGCCAATTAACACAACTGTTAAAGTAACTGGTCATGTTGTGGATACACCTGATGCTAAACAACCCTTTGAAGTGAAAGCCACTTCAGTAACTGTTGAAGGACAATCAGATAGTGATTACCCACTTCAAAAGAAAAGCCACTCTTTTGAATACTTACGTTCAATTGCTCACTTGCGTCCCCGTACAAATACTTTCTACTCAGTGTTTAAAATTCGTTCACTAGCTTCATTTGCTATCCACCAATTCTTCCAAGAACACAACTTTGTTTATGTTAACACACCAATCATCACAAGTAATGATACTGAAGGTGCTGGTGAAATGTTCAGAGTGACAACACTTAATATGAACAACTTACCTAAAGATGATCAAGGAAAAGTAGATGATAGTGAAGACTTCTTCAAAAAACCGGCTAACTTGACTGTTAGTGGTCAATTAAACGGTGAAGCTTTTGCACTGGCTTTCCAAAACATTTACACATTTGGTCCCGCTTTCCGTGCTGAAAACTCACATACTGCTCGTCATGCTTCAGAATTCTGGATGGTTGAACCCGAAATGGCATTTGCTGACTTAGATGCTAATATCGAAGTTGCTGAAGCAATGTTGAAATACGTTGTGAACTACTTACTTGACCATGCCAAAGAAGAACTTGAATTCTTGAACGAAAACATTGATGAAACTTTACTTGAACGTCTAAAAACAACAAGTGAAGAACCTTTTGCTCGTGTTACTTACACCGCTGCAATCGACCTTCTTCAACAAGCAGATGCTGACTTCAAATACCCAGTAAGCTGGGGAATTGATCTTCAAACAGAACATGAACGTTACTTATCAGAAAAAGTCTTTAACCGTCCAGTGTTTGTAACTGACTATCCAAAAGACCTAAAAGCCTTCTACATGCGCGCTAATGAAGATGGCAAAACTGTTGCTGCTGTTGATATGTTAGTTCCTGGTATTGGTGAACTAATCGGTGGTAGTCAACGTGAAGAACGTTATGACGTTCTTGAAGAAAAAATCAAAGAGTTTGGTCTAGATTCAGAAGAATATGAATGGTACCTAGAACTTAGAAAATACGGTGAAACTATGCACTCAGGATTCGGTGTTGGTTTCGAACGTCTTCTAATGTACGTCACAGGTATGGAAAACATTCGTGATGTTATCCCATTCCCAAGAACACCAGGTAATGCTGAATTTTAAAAATATTAAAAATCTGTCATAGCACTTGTTATGACAGATTTTTTAATTATTTTTTTAGTTATTAATTTTTTCTAAAATGGAGAGTAATAATTTGTCGATTTCCTAAATTCACTGTTTACTAGATATGTAAGAAAATACATTACTATTAATGTATTTAGAATTAGGAGATATGACATGAAAAAAATACTTTCAAATAATAATTATAAATTTATCATAATTTCACTGTTTATTACTTTATTAGCATCATCAACAATTTCACGACCGACCATATTGGCTGCACAAAATAAAAGTCCAATTGCATTTAATATCAGTAACAACTTTAACCAAGCTACATTGGCTAATAATACCGACACAAAATATATCAAAATTTCTATCCCCAGAGGCCAAGTTGAAAGTCTAAAAACTTCTGACTCTATCACCATCAACCTTCCAGTAATTGTTGTTCCAAACTCAACAACCATTTTAGGTGGAACAGGTAATGAAACCATTGTACAAAATGGTAATCAAGCTGTTCTGAACTTCAATAGAGATTTAGATCTTTCACAAGCCACTCAAAATATTGATTGGTATATCACATTTAAAGTCACCGCACAAAATCAAGATAGAGAATATCCCGTAAGTATTACTTTAAATCATCAAAATACAGATTATACCCTTTCAAACTCTGCTGTTATAACAAATACAACGAATATCGGCCCTTCTGGAACATGGATTGTGGGATCAGGCTATCAAAATGATAATCTAGTTTTCGCTGATGGTACAATTAACTCACTTTTAACTCAAGATCCAAGTGACGACACTAATAAGTATGCAACTTTTACAAACGAAGGACCTTATATTAGTGGAAGCGCTATTTATAATATTTTAGGCAACGCCAAAACTGATAATGGTGCCGTTTGGTTTAAATTAGATGATAATCTAGATTTAGCAAAAATTTACATGTGGAATAGAATGGATGGTAAAAAACCTATTCTAGTCACACGGGATACCACCTCGCGTGTCGTTTATACTAGTGATGATAAACGTGAGGGATACATTGAACTAAATTCAAGTGAACTTCAAGAACGTGCTTTGCAAATCGCGGTTGTTGCCAAAACAAGAGATAACTTACCTGCTGATGGCAGAAGTAAAACTTACCATTTATCTATGAACGCTTTATACCATTTCAATCCGTTATTTAAAAACAAAGAAATCTACGACACGATTATCAACCCAGATAATGGTAAATTCAAACCAAATATTCAATTGAACTATGGTAATAATGTTAGATTAGATACCTACAGTAATTTTGATTTTTCCAAATTAGCAACAATTACCGATACCTATGATGGAGATATTACCGACAAAGTTTTGCCTACAATTACTCGAAATAATAATATCGTGACAAACTTTAATTCAAAAGAACCTGGACAATATAACTTTAACTATAGTTATACGAATAGCCACGGTATTCGTTCTTCTAAAGACGTCGCTGTTACCATTTCAGAGTACAACCCAGCAAATGATCCCGATTATGAATTTAAAAATTTAACCTTAATTGCTGGACCTAAAGCAACTTGGAATATAAACGATAACATCGTTAAAGCATTCAATCCGCCTTATTATGAAATAGACAATGATGAAAATTTAACTTCTATTGATACTAGAATACCCGGTATACATTCAATCTATTTCGCTGAATATGACTATCAAAACAATACTATTGGAGCGCCTTTGGGAACAGTTACTGTTAATGTTTTGCCCACGAAAGCAAAAATAACCAGTAAGAATTCTAGAGTAGAAGCTGGAAATAATTGGAATCCAAATGATAATCTAATTGAAATACGTGACGCTTATGGTAACCCCGTTCCTTTTGATATTAATTCTATTTCCGGATCTGTTAACAAAAATGTAGAGGGAGATTATCCTATCACTTACTCTTATGAAGACATTGCTGGTAATAGATTTACTAGTGACTTCATTGTCTCTGTTTATCGTGCTGATTTAGCTAGTATCAATTTTGAAAAAAACAACAATAATGATTATCTAGTAACACCAATTAACTCAGAAGGTCGAAATTATAAACCAGGTACAACTGTTTCATTGCCTGGATTCGCTGATCTTTTTACAGTTAATGAAAACGGTTCGTTCAGCTTACCAAATGATAGCTTACCTACGACAGAAACAAGCGGTGATGCTTTTATTGTTCATCCTCTAAGATCTAATAGTATTAGAGTTAATATTCCTACAAGATCTACTCCTACTCCTACTCCTACTCCTACTCCTACTCCTACTCCTACTCCTACTCCTCAAGATGACACTCATCCAACCTCTTTACAATCAGGATTAGTTCATTACTTTACTGATTATGGAGTTAAGCTTTGGACTTTAGATGAGAATAATAGGGTGGTACCTTTAAGTAATTACCAACCTGCTAATACTTATGTTCAGTACTATGGTGATTTTACAGTAGCGGATAATATCAAATATCTTAGATTGGCTGGTACAAACCAGACAATATTGATGCAAGCTCAATACCTCTTAGATCCTAAAAACATACCTGAAATAGTCCTCAACACAACACTTACTGCAGGTAACGCGCCTTATAATATCTCCTTGCGTGATAGTAATGGTAATTTAACTTCTAATGTTGTTGAACCTAACACTTCATGGAAAGTATTTGCCAAAAAATCATTCTATGGACACACTTATTATCGTATAGGTAATAATAACCAATGGATTGAAGATACTTATGTTACTTCAATTAACTAACTTTTTTAATTAAAAGATAAAATCATCAAAGCAATTATATGATACTGAATAGCTACAGCATTCGCTGAAAACTATCCAGTATCTTTTTTGTATCTTATTACTTCATACTTTGAATAAACATTTTTATAGTTAATGCTATTGCATAACATGTAAAAAACTTTCAGTTTTTAAATTTGTAAAACACCCCATTTTATTAAGAAACTAGTTTACTAAATCGTCTTTGAAGTGTCTTAAGACCAATACCTGTCTGTTCTTCAATAGCTTTATACGTTAAACCTTGCTTTCTTAATTGGTAAGCTATCCTTATTTGTTTATCAGTATATTTTTGTGGTCGACCTTCTTTGAAATTAGGATTGTTCTCTTTTGCATAAGCTTTACCTTCTTGCGTTCGAGAAACTATCATGTCACGTTCAAATTGAGCAAACACACTAAAAATAGTAAACGTCAGTCTTCCTGTAGGTGTGTCATCTATGGTTCCCATATTTAAGACATTTATTTTAACACCCCTGTTGAATAAGCTTTCCACTAGTCGCAATGCTTCGGTTGTATTTCTAGCTAATCTATCTAATTTAGTCACTATAAGAATATCTTCTTTTTGTATGTTGTTCATCAAATGATCAAGTTGCGGTCTGTTTATTGTAGTCCCTGTGAACTTTTCTTGATAAATTTTGTCCGCTCCAGCATTTTTCAACATACTGACCTGATTCTTTACTGTTTGCGAATCTGTGCTGACTCTAGCATAACCATACTTCAAAAGATCATCCTCTCTCAGCTTGTCTAATTTAACTGTTTTAATCATTTTATAAGATAACGAAAAAGGACACAACTTAACAGTTGTGTCCTTTTATATTATGCAAGTGAAGTATATCATATTATTCTTTATTTTTTCTAATTTTGACATTTAATTTCTCTCTTTTTGAAAAAAATATGATCTTTTCCAAAAAGACATAACTTTTGAGTTATGTCTTACTAATAATAGGGAGGAATATATCATGCATAAATCAAAAAAACTGTTAAAACTAGTGTTATTGTCAACATTTTCAGCTACAATTTTAACTCAAATCGCTACTTCTCAGGTTAATCATTTAACCTATGCAGCTGAACAAACATCACAACAAAATAATCAGGACTTAACATTAGCTCCTAACACTATTGAAAATGATAGTATTTTAAAACAAAAAGGACTAAATATCGAAAACATCCAGGCTAATAATCCTTTAGGAGTTGCTTCATTATTTCATATTTTTGCCAATAATATAAGTTTAACAACCGATACAAATGGAAACTTTGCCACACGTAATTTAATCAGATCCAACGACTTTGGAACCCGCGGTGAATCATTTAACCAAATCGCAGGAGATATCTATTATATTCAAAATATTAACCAACCACTAATGAGTAATGCTTTTAGAAATAATACTTATAATCATGTTATTTTGGGAAAAGATGTACCGACTTCAACAGAAAACGGACAATTAAAAATTACCGGTACAACTGTCAACAACCTTAATACAACGAATACATTCAAAGAAAATGACTCTTCGACATATATTAATTTTGACAATACTTTCAGTAATTTAAAAAATAAATCAACAACATATAGTAACCAATCAGACACAGTGGGAGTTGTTAAAAATTTTTCAGATATGAATAATCGTAGCATTGATTTATCCGATGCCAAATCACTACAATCAGATGATAATATATTTGTTTCAATTCCATTCGACTACCTTTCAGCTCCTCAACCAATAACAATCAAAGGCATTCCTAGCAAGCTGAATGCTTCATCTATTATTATTAATGTCACAAATATACCTAACAGCTATGCTTCAATTTCAACACAAACTAGTCTTCGATATGATGATGGCTCTTCTATAGCTAATAGTGAATCACATAGCAAGCCTAATCATATTATTTGGAACTTTGGTAACGGCAACCAAATAATTAACGTAGCAAGCGGTCGATTCATGGGAAGTATATTAGCACCGAATGCTACTATAAATGCTAACGTGAATGTAGATGGTAATATTATTGCAGATTCAGTAAATATTTCAGGTGGTGAGTCCCACAGATGGGATACTCAAACACCTTCAAACCCTACTCAACCTTCTGAGCCTTCAAACCCTACTCAGCCTTCTGAAAAACCCAAACTACCTCAAACAGGAGAATCAAATGTATTATCCAATCTATTAATGATATTAGGAGTGGGGGCTATTTCTCTAGCTACCGCTCTAGGTATCTTCATTAAAAAGATAATTGATTAAACTAAAAAGGGCAAAATAAAAAAGACATTATAACTTTAAAAGTTATAATGTCTTTTTTTATTTTACTTTTGTTTTAACTTCATACAGACTTTCATCTATATCTTCTAATAATCGGCTTTTTTGACCGGTGTATAAAATAGCCAAAGTATGCATTGCGCGAGAAGCGATTGTATAGACCAGTTGGCGTTCACTTTCTTTTTGATAAACCACGTCTGAAGCATTGTACATGACAACACTATCAAACTCAAGTCCCTTAGCCAAATAAGCTGGCACAATTAACGTCCCTTCAACTAAACGTTGGTTTTCAGAACCAATTAAGGTACTTTTGACACCTTTTTGTTTCAATTGATTAAAGACGTCTTTGCTTTCTTGTAGTGACTTGGTAATAACGGCTGTTGTTAACCCTTTATCGGCTTGTGCAGTTAGTTGGTCAGCTAATTCATCAACCATTTCTGCTTCATCTGAACAGGCAACCATCACAGGTTTTGGCCCGATACGTTCAAAAGCTGTGATTTTTTGACCATTACGCAAAATACCACGTGTAAAGTCAGTCACTTGCTTGGTTGAACGATAAGAAGTAGTTAACTGTGTCACACTTGTTTTTTCTGGATCAAATAAGTGTGAAATATCAGCTAATAAACGTTGGTTTGGTTCTGTTGCCAAAATTGTTTGGTTCAAATCACCCAGCATAGTAAAACGAGCATTTGGGAAATTGAATTTCAAATAAGCAATTTGGAAAGGTGTGTAATCTTGAATTTCATCAATAAACACAAATTTCATTGAACGTTCGCCAGTTTTACCTGTTAACAAATCATAAAGATATAAGTAACAAGAAACATCTTCAATTGGCAGTTCTTTTGCTTTCATTTTGGCTAGTGTTTGCTTAACTTCTGCTTGCCATTCTTCAGTTGTTACCTCGTGCTCTTCTAAATCAAAGATACGTGGTACTTGTTGCATAAAGTGGTTATATTGTGCTGAGAAGTTGATAAAACGGAAATTATTAATATATTTTGCCACTGATTCAAGACTTTCAGTCACGATACGTTTGGCGATAAATTTGTATTCATCATCACCTGATTCAAATTCTTGATCAGGTTGTTGATAAAACATACGTAGTTGTTCTTCACTTAACCCTTCAATCATTTCTTGAACCCATTTCTTCTTCATTTCAGAAGAAACACGGCGGTTTAAGATTTTGATTAATTCTTCTTTTGTGGCTTCAATACGGTTCATTAACTTATAGTTTTCATTGAACCCGTAGTAAATTTCTTTGATTTTTTCCTTATCAATGAAAGATTCACCGCGGAATTTAATATTGCGGAATTGAACACCACCACGAGCTAGACGATTACCATAACGTGTTAATAAGTTGAAGAATGCATAACTAGATTTTAAGTTTGTAATTTTTTCACTTGCATCTGATTGTGCTTGTTCAAATTGTTGGAATAGGTTTTGAACTTTAAAATTAGGTACACGACGGGATGCAAATTGCCAATAAGTCATCTGTACCATATTTTGTTCACCTAATTCAGGCAACACATTCTGCACGTAATCATTGAATAGTTGGTTAGGTGAAAACATAATGACTTGATCACTTGTCAAGTTACCACGATAACGATAAAGCAGATACGCAATACGTTGCAATACCGCACTTGTCTTACCAGAACCCGCAGCTCCTTGAACGAATAATAAATCAGAATCAGTATCACGAATAATGGCATTTTGTTCTTGTTGGATTGTTGTGACAATTGTCTTCATTTGTGAAGATGACTTTTCATTCAAGACTTCAAGCAACATTTGATCGCCAATTGTTTCCTGTGTATCAAACATGTTTTCA
Organism: Holzapfeliella sp. JNUCC 80; assembly: GCF_053667655.1. Classification (NCBI taxonomy): domain Bacteria; kingdom Bacillati; phylum Bacillota; class Bacilli; order Lactobacillales; family Lactobacillaceae; genus Holzapfeliella; species Holzapfeliella sp. JNUCC 80. Next base: position 1,002,945 of record NZ_CM132205.1, read on the forward strand.
ATTTGACCATCTTTAATAATAAATTGACGCTTCAAGGATAAATTAACATCTTGCTTACCTTCAGGCGAATTATACGTCACATCCCCTAATTTACCATCATAGTAGATTGATGAAATCGGTGCTCGCCAATCATAAACCAGGAATTCATCTTTATCATTAGTAAATGAACTCAACCCAATATAAATTGTTTCAGGTCCTGGTTCCCCTTTTTCTTTAAAATCGACACGAGCAAAATAAGGATTATTTTCTAATTTTTCAAGCACATCTAAGCGGCCACTTGCGTGTTGCCAACTATTGTTTCTTTCCATCAACATTTGTTGCTGCTGACGAATGGATAAAGCGGTTTCAATCGTTGTTGAATCACCGACATAATTAATTTTTACATCATCATAAAAATGCTCATTCAGACTTTTTTCTTCTGTTTTCGCACGTTTAATTGACTGATTTAATTTTTTTTGACGCTTGTTAATTTCCCCTATCACATGGTCCAAACGAGTCTGTTCATCCCTGCGACTTTGCGTATTGTTACTTGTCATAAACTCACAACCTTACTATATTTTCCCTAAAAAATTTACTAAATATGATACCATAATTTTTTCATTAATAGCAACGACTATTCATTATCCTTAACCAAATTATTAAAAAATAAAATTTTCTACTTACATAAAATTTAACCTCAGGTGTATACTAATCTAAATTGAAAAAAGGAGTCGTTGTGACATGACCAATAAAGAATTAGTTAAACAATTTTATGATGATGTATTTTCAAATGGTGATCTTTCAAAGTTAAATGACTATATGAAAGAAGACTATATTCAACACAACCCTACAGTTGAAGATGGACGCGATGGATTCAAAAAATTCATCGAAAAATTCCTAACATTCAACCCTAAAATTGATATCATTCAATTATCTGGAGATGGCGACTTAGTTTATGTTTTCTTCAAATGTACAATGGGCAACGGTCACATCAACAAAGTTTGTGACATTTATCGCCTAGAAGATGGCAAGCTAGCTGAACACTGGGACATCTTACAACACAATGTTGAAGATGTTGAATCAGTTAATAATAATGGTATCTTTTAAAAAAACTCCTCAAATATTTGAGGAGTTTTTTATTTTAAGGACCATTGGTAATTGACCACGTTGCAGTTGCTGTGTATGACTTTGCATAAAGACTATCTGGATAGACAATTAATTTTACACCTTCACTTGGTTTTTTTATAATCGCAAACTTGCCACTTCTTTTTTGACTTTCCGAAACAAATGTAAAAGTCGTATTAGGCGCATAAGCCTGTTCTCCCATCATGTACATTGTTTTTAATGTATGGTTTTCAGATTGGAATTCTGAGATTGACAAACTAATACTCAAACTTGAAGTCGCACTGGCATTCATCAAAACTAATAACCCCTCAATCACTTGATCATCAATCGTTTCATAAATACTTTCTCGTGATCGAATGAACTGCACCCCAAAGTCTAAATGAGGCAAACTAGTAATCGTAACCTCACTTAAATTATCAAATAAATTAGTCATATTAAAGATGGCTGTATCAACTAAGTTCTCGATAACTTCTAAAGTGCTATTTTCAAACGCTGTTTGGCTATTAACTTGCTCAATAGTATCATTAACAATGCTTTCAATCTGATGGTTAGCTGTAGCTTTAAAATTTTGGCTCAAGCCAGAGCCATTTATTTTATTGATTAGTGATTCAGATGCTCGCTTCAATCGTGTAATATCTTCTTCTTTTTCAGTTTTGAGTAACTCTTCATTATATAGCTGGCCAAAATTTTCATATTGTAAAATTCTAACTGCTTCAAATGAAGGATAAACTGGCCGTCTAACTTCCGTACTAGAGACCATGTAACTGGCAATAAAAGCTTCTTGTGGTATAAATGAACGTTTTAAAGTGATGTAGATATTTGCATCCCCACCATTATAACCACTACCCAAATAAACACCTGAAGAAAACACCTTGTGTCCATCTGAATCTTGTCTAATTCTATTTTCAAAATTATATTTTTGTTTATCTTTAGAAGGTTTAGGATCAGCCTTTGCTCCAACGGGTGTAATACTAATTCCCGAAACTAAATCTTCTAATTCTTGAGAAAACTTAACTCGATATTCTAGATACCTTTCCGCCCCACCTTTTGTGATGGGATACCCGTATTGATACACTAGTTGAAATTGACCATTGCCCAACTTTCTTAATCGCGGGGTTGAAATTGAAATATTAGAAGGCAAAAAAGGATATCTACGTTTATTTGTTGCACTTCTTTCTCTACCACCAACTTCATTCTCATAATCAACATCTGAGAATCCATACATTGTGGTTGTTGCGGCATTAACTATTTTAAAGTCATAGTACCCTATCATAGCGGCAAAAAATAGCATGCTCAAAAAAAGCATACTCTTGTTACCAATCTTATTTCTATATTTTAAAAACACTTTATTCACACTTCCTTTGCTTCAATGTGAAATGAAAGCGCGTAAATTTATTTACTGCGTTCAAATTAATATCGGTTTCAAACTAATTGTATAACTATAGCCTCATAACAATATTACACTAGCAACTATATTTCCTACAAGATAATGCTTATGCAATTGAATTAAAACGAGCTATTCTTTACATTTTGTTAACATTTAAAAAGAGCAACAACCTCAATAGGCTGTTGCTCTTTTTTATTGTTTATAGAATTGCTTAATCTCTTGTATAACTTTAACTGGAATAAATCGTAATTTAATCTGGTCACCAGATCCACTACTCATCTTAACAGGTAATTTAATATGACCTATTTTTTGACGATGATAAAGCAGTGGCGTTGTTCTTTGCGTAATGTTTTGAACTTTATTCTTATCCAAAAAGTTAATTTCTTGTGTGAAGAAATGATAACGTTGGACGCAGATGAATCGGTTTTGGCTAAAGCCATAACCTTGACCATTAGCATCTAGGTAATCACCCAGTAACACAAACAAGAAGAATAAAATAACTAACGCAACAACCCAAACCGGCACTACTTGCCAAAAAATAACTTCAAGTCCAATAAAAATGGCAATCGTTAATAACGTCCAGCGAATAAAGTACCACAAACGATTTTGTGTTAGTAACTTAATCTGAGGTGAATGCAATTGCCATTCAGGTAAATAAGTTGCTAAGAAGGGATAAACCTCATCGGTCTTAATAATTGGAAACAAATAGGTATGATTATCACTGTTATCTTCTTTGCTTTGCTTATCTTGCCCACTATAAACGTAAACTAGAATGGATGAAAACCCAAATAAACGACGAATAGGATGTTTCTTAACTTGCACGTTTTGAATTTTGTGAATGGGTATTTGCTGTGTTTTTTCTTTTAGCAAACCACTTTTAATCACTAGCGTATTACCTGTTCTGGCAATTCTAAAATCATAATAATTCAATAATGTCCGCACTAGAGAATAGGCAAATCCTAAAAAGATAATACCTAAGATACCAAGAATAATATAAACCAGACTACTAAATACAACTTGCGTCACTTCATCGTTCAATCTTTTCCCTACATTATTTAAAATTCGACTACCTAATCCCGCAATCACAGCTGATGAAGCTAAAATATTAAGATTGGTTACCGCAAATATTAAAATATGTGAAGCAGGTAATCTTCTGAACGTTGGTTTTTTTACAGAATCAACAACTTCACTAGATTCTTTTGCCTTGTCTGCCACTTCTTGTTGGGATTCACTTTGATTGCGGTAGTTTTCAATTGCATCAAAAACTGCAATTGGGACAACCTTTAACACGGCTTCTGACTTGCTGTCACTACCACCTGCAGTCTCAATATTAACTGTTGTTAGGTCAAATGGCGCTAGAAAGAACCACTGACTCTGACGAACGGTCTGAATACGGTCATAAGGAATCACCGTTGTTGATTTATTAATGAGTCCTTTTTGAATCTTAACTTGTCGACTATCAACGGTATAATAAGTAGTTAAATAACTGACTACCTCCAGTACAACGTAAGCAATCGGGAAGAATAATAACCAAAAACGACCGCTAAAAATACCAATAATTGCCGCAATCAAGGCCCCAAATACAGTGGTTAGTGATTTAAAGAATTCGAGCACTAGCGCCATTGGATGAAATCGTTTATGATTATACATTCAAATCAGCCACCTTTACTCGTTTTGTCACTTCTTCACGAAGATCCGCAGCCGTACTTGGATTAAGTCCAGAAATACTGTGCTTTGTTGCCGCTGTATGGATGATTAATTCTTCTAAATCAAAAATTTTCAAGATTGGCCCTTGTTGAATTTCGATGTGTTGCACACGGTTCAATGGCACATAAACTGTTTTTCTAAAGAAAACACCACGCTGAAATGAAATAGCATCCCCATCAATCTGATAACGATGGAAATTATAGCGATAAGGAATCAATGCCAAACTCGCCACGAAGAACACGGCAACCGCAATCATTGCAATTGGTGTCACCCACTCTTTATATGGAATAGGAAAGAAACGTGTCACTAATCCTACCACAACCAAAATCGCAATTGCCTCTAATATGTCTGATATGAACCAAGCCTTTTTGATTCGGCTTGGCATTTTTTGTGTTAATAATTGATAATCCATTTTGTACTCCTCCCGTGTTGTGGCCACAGAAGGCATTTCTTAGTTATAACCAGTACCCTAGTGCGACAAAAATCAATCCGAGTGTATAAGTTACAACTAAATGAACAAAGAATAGCCCTTGTTTCTTTTGCTTAATCAAGTTAACGAGTTCGGAGTTAAAAGTCGAAAACGTTGTATAACCACCCATTAGTCCTGTTCCAAGAAGTGGATAAGCCCACCATGACCCATAATTCTTAGCAAAAAGACCCAGCAAAAAACTACCTGACACATTAATCAATAGTGTTGCCACAAAAGAATTTTTGAAATAACGCTTTGCATTCAAAAAAGTTGTCAAATTACGACGACATAATGTCCCAACACCACTTGCAATCCCAATCAAAAACCACATTATTGATCATCCTCCTCTTCTTGCTCAATGACTTCTTCATCTGTTTCTTCAGTTGATAGACCTGTTAATAGCGTGCCTAAGTAAGCACATAAGAACCCACCTAAGACGGTGATTGTTGCATAAATCATCAACGCAATGAACTGCCCTTTGATAATTAGCGTCAAGATATCAAGCATGGCGCTTGAAAAAGTGGTGAATGCTCCGAAGAACCCAGCACCAATTACTTCTTTTAATAATGGACGTTCTTTTTGGCGGTCATTCCAAATAGGTAACAAAAAAGCCCCAATTAAGTTAGTAATTAGCGTGGCAATTGGAAACCCATTCATCACCCATGCTTGTCCGATAAAGTAGCGCGTGATACCACCTATCGCCCCAAAAATAAATAATAAAACTTGTAAAATCATAATACTTCCCCCTATAAACATAAAAAAGACACCTGTTGAAATAAGCTTCAACAGGTGTCATCAGCAATACTAATCTTTGCATTTAATGGCGAACACCATCACCGTTTATTCTTAAAGTGTCTCTTCAGTTGTGGAATCCAAAAGACAATCACATAACCGACTGCCATTCCCATTAACGTAAAGACAAGTACAGCACTCTTGTGTTGGTTCATGAGTAAAATCCCAATAATTAAACCAACTAATGTACAGATACCTAATATCCATCTATTCTTTGTCATACTGTATCCCTCAATATCTTTACTATTATTATTCCACGATAATAACGACTTTGCAATGGCTAACTAGCAGAATAGCTTTTGCAGATAGCCTTTTTTCAGTTGTTTGAGCTGTTCAATTTTTTGTTCATAAAGATTGATTTCTTGATCAAGTTTATCAAATAAGTCTATAATTTTTATTTTTTCATCGTCAGTAGGAATAGAAACTTTTATATTTAAAAAATCTTTTTCGTGTATTCTCCATTGGCCATATACAACACCTTGACGATACCGTATCATTTTAGCAATAAAATCAGAACGTAGAAATAGTCTACCGACAAACTTACTATCCAAATGATTATTAGAATAAAAAATACTATAAACAGGGGAAATAACTGCATTACCGTAGTTATTAAAGCCTATGGAACCAGTATCTAGATTATTAGAACTGTATATAAAGTCGCCAAATAAAGTTCTCTTATACTTCTTACTATTGCTTTTGACTAAAAATTCTCTATTGTACCTATCTGATTTAGGAACAACTCCTATATTTTGAACAAATGACATTAGTGGATAATTTGAAGATTCAGCTACTTTATCATTTCTTTCAATAACAAGTTCTGAAACTTTACTATACTTCCAATTTTTTTTGAAATTTTCAAACCTTATTCGAGGTAATAGTTGATTCTCTATAGGAAAAGATTTTTGTAACAATCCTTTTTTATACAGTTTTTTTGACTTAAGTTGATTCCGATACAACTCAATCAACTTATCCATTTTTTCAAAGAAAGAGCCAATTTTTTGTTGTTCTTCTCTTAAAGGTAAAATAACATCTTGATTATTGACAATATCAGAATTCAAGTTTACCTGACTTCCTGGTTGACCATACTGTTGCCAAAAAGACTTAAAGTATCTTAACCATTGGAATCCAAACATCAATTCAAATTTAGGGTTATAAAAAATCAAGAAACCATCATGAACACCTGTTTTTACATAATTAATTGCTGGTTCTCCAATGGTAGCTGCAATACTTAAAATCAAGTGTGATGTTGTTAGTACTCTCGTCTTTTCTGCCCCTAAATTTGATATCCTTTGTTCTATATAGGAAACTTTCCCATTTTGTTTTGTAACATCTGATATTCTAAGCCAACCAATATCAGAATTTTTATCAAACCACTTAGGATCTTTTATAGGTCTTGGTGAAGCTCCTCTTTTAATATCAGCTAATTCTCTAAATTTCTTCTTCTCCCACTCACCTTCAAAACCCTTAAATCTCAGTTGTGGCACTAATTTTTCTTTATTCATCAACATCAGTCTCCACTAATTGGGCTTCCATTTCAGCAAGTTCAGATTCAATTTTGGCGATTTGTTGGTTCACTTCTTCAATATCAGCTTTTACTTGGTTGATATCGATTTCAGGTTCAGGTTCAAAGGTATCCACATAACGTGGGATATTTAAGTTAAAGTCATTTTCTTTAATTTCATCAAGTGAAGCAACATGGGCATATTTATCCACATCTTCACGCGCTTCATACGTTTGTAAGATTTTATCAATATGAGCTTGGGTCAAGCTATTTTGGTTTTTACCTTTTTCAAATTCTTTTGAAGCATCAATAAAGAAGATGTCTGTTTGTGGACGGTTCTTTTTGAACACAAGAATAGTTGTTGGAATTGAAGTTCCAAAGAATAAGTTAGCAGGCAGACCAATAACCGCATCTAGCACGTTATCTTGTTCAATCATGTACTTTCTGATAACGCCCTCTGCTGCCCCTCGGAATAGCACCCCGTGAGGTAGAACAACAGCCATTATCCCATTGTCATTCAAGTGGTAAAGCATGTGAGTCACAAAAGCTAAGTCAGCTTTTGATTTTGGTGCGACTTTACCATATTTACGGAAACGTTCATCTGTTAACTTATCGGCATTATTCCAGTTAGCTGAGTATGGTGGGTTTGCAACAACAGCATCAAATTTTTCATCAGGGAAGCGGTCGTTTTCAAGTGTATCCCCTTGTTTAACACTGAAGTTACTATAGTTAATCCCGTGCATTAACAAGTTCATACGAGCCAAGTTGTAAGTTGTTGAGTTCCATTCTTGACCATAGTAATGACCAATTCGAGCTCTATCTCCAACAGTTAGCAGTAATGATCCTGAACCCATTGTTGGGTCATAGATTGATTTAATTTCATCTTTACCTGCGGTTACCACACCTGAAATGATTTTTGAAACTTGTTGCGGAGTGTAGAATTCCCCAGCTTTTTTACCAGCAGATGCGGCGAATTGACCGATTAGGTATTCATAAGCATCCCCTAGAACATCAATTTCAATTTCACTTGAACGGAATGAAATATTGTTCAAGTTCAATAAGACTTTACGCATTAATTCACCACGTTCAGCCACATTGTTCCCAATTCTTGGTGATTGTAAGTCCATGTCATCGAACAATCCTTGGAAGTCTTCTTGTGAGTCTTCACCAATAGTTGAACTTTGAATTGAATTGATAGCATTTTGTAATTTTTCAATATCAAATTCACCAGTTTGACAGTCTTTGATTAATGAGCTGAACAAGTAACGTGGCTTAATTGTGAACCCTAAGTCTTGCACAATATCTTCTGATAATCCTTCATAGTCAGGATTATTGTAGGCTTGTTCATAAGTGATATCTTCACCATCAAGTAACATCGTGACTTCATCTTCAACACGGTCTGATAAGAAGCGGTAGAAAATAAGTCCTAGAATATAATTTCTGAATTCACTCGCATCCATATTTCCACGCAGGTCGTTAGCAATAGCCCACAAGTGTTTTTGTAATTCGGCTTGTTGCTGAGATTGTACATTTTGATGTTCTTCTGTCATAAGTTTACTCCCTTATTAATCTAGTGCTTTATAGTAATCGCCAATTTCTTTAATGAAAACCATAATTTGTTCTCTTCGTTGGCGTTTTTCTTTAAACGGTATACCCTTTAAATCTTCATTAATACTGCGAGAATCGCATTCGCCTCTGAAGTTATATTCATTAAGTTGATGCTTCAAGCTTTCAACTGGTACATCAACTTCTTGCGACATTTCGTTGAATCTTTTTTCTTTTTGCTCCTGAACGAATTTGTTAAATTCTGTCAGCATATCAATATTAGCTTGTTGTGCAAATTCTGGTACTTCGTCTTCTAAGAATTTAATCAACAATTCTTTTTTGGTGTGAAGTTGAGATTGGGCAGCTTGTTCAATTTGCTGTTTGATTTTTTCACTATGGTCAATAATATCATCCACAGTCGACATAAAATCAATGTTTTGAATTAGTCCCATAATGTAGCTCACATCAATATCATCTTGTTGAATTAACGATAACTCAAAATCTAAATCATCCACAATCGACACTTTTTTATTATTTTTGGCTTCACGTTCTAAATATTCAACTGCTTCACGATATTTACTTTGGAAAGATTCATATTGCTGTGGTGTGAGTTCTAAAGCAAATTCATCCCATGCAAACTCATCATAAACACGTATCTTATTGTAGATACGCAACACATCACGGAAGGCTTTGATGAAGTCACTAATGTGGTCTTCACCCAAATTGTATAAGTTGTCCACATCTTTTGGCTCATCAATAATTACATGTAACTTTTCAATGGCTTGTCTGAAGTTTTCAGCCATTTCTTCATAACTTGGTGCAAGGAAAGCTTCTCTTGAACCATCTGAGAACAAGCGAATGGCATCGTCCGTTTCAGGTTTAAGATTGCGATAGCTAATAATGTTACCAAATGGCTTGTTCAAGTTGTCGATTCTGTTCGTTCTTGAATAGGCTTGAATTAACCCATGATATTTTAGTTTTTTATCCACATATAACGTTGATAGTTTAGGTGAATCAAACCCTGTTAAGAACATATTAACAACAATTAGGACATCAATATTTTGTTCAGGTGTCTTCACATGATGTTGCTTCATTCTCATCGAGATATCGTTGAAGTAATCTTTGAAGTCATCAACTGAGAAATTCTCACCATAAAGTTTATTGTAATCATCCACAATATGTTCAAGCCCATGACGTGACGTCACATCATCTTGATTTTGGTACTTTTCATTATCTTGTTCATTGGCCGCCCAAGTGAACACGCTGGTAATATTGAGTTTTTCGCCTTCTGAATTTTGCGCTTGTAACTTTTTGAAAATATCATAATAAGCCAATGCCACACGCGTGTTCGGCACAGTCAAAATTGCATTGAATTCACCATTTTTGGTGTATTGGCGGTGATTCAAAATAATATGTTTAGCAATTTGCTCTAAACGGTCAGAATGTTCCATTACTTCTTGTTTATCCACAGAATTGGCATCTGCTTGACCATTATCTTCAACGTCTTTTGCATCGAAGGTTTGCAAGTATTGCACATTAAATCCCAGAACATTTTGGTCACGAATTGCGTCTTTAATCAAATAATGGTGAAGTTCTTGATCATACAAGTCTTGTGTTGTACGACCATCTGCTCCGATATTTTCTTTAAAAATTGGTGTTCCTGTAAACCCAATATGTTGCGCATTCTTGAACCAGTTATTCACGTTTTTACGCATATCACCGAATTGACTACGATGTGCCTCATCTTCAATAAAAATCACTTTTTTGTCACGGTAAGGTGCTAGTAGATTCTTATAGTAGTCTTTTGAAACGGCATTATTCATCTTTTGAATCGTGGTAATAACCAGTTTTTCATCTGTTTGTTGCAACTGTTTAACCAAAGTTTTCGTATCATCCGTACGATCAATGGCTAAATCACCATTCTTGGCACCCAAATAAGAGTTAAAGTTCTTAGATGTTTGAACATCCAAGTCATTACGGTCAATCAAGAAAATCACTTTGTCCACATCTTCACGTTGCTTCAATAACTGACTTGCTTTGAATGACGTAATTGTTTTCCCTGATCCTGTTGTATGCCAGATATAACCGTTTTTGTCAGGATGGTTTTCAACTTGATTGATGATTCCTTCAACCGCATAGATTTGGTAAGGTCTCATCACCATCATGCGATTATGACTCTCATCAAAAATCACGTACTTGGCTAAAATAGAATGCAAACGTTCTGGTGGGAAGAATGATTCCGTAAATTCCGTAATTTCATTGAGCCACTTATTATGTTTATCTGTCCAACGAAACATAAATTTTGAATTCAAGTTCCCATCACCATTAGCAAAATAGCGGGTATCTTCACCATTTGAAACCACAAAAAGTTGCACCATTCTAAACAAACTATCCTTAAAGGTTTCATTACGATAACGAATAATCTGATTGAATGCTTGGCTGAACTCAACCCCTCGACGTTTCAACTCAATTTGTAACAAAGGCATCCCATTAATTAAAACCGTCACATCATAACGATTTTCATAACGGCCCATCATCGTAATTTGGTTGGTCACTTCATATGTATTGGCTGCTGCATTTTTGACATCAAAAATATTCAAGAATAGCGGGTCACCATTATCTCGATTGATACTAATTTTGCCAATTGGCGAATTAATTGATCCACGTAAGTCATAGCTGATTTTGTAATGTGACTTCGCCCCTATAATCGCTGTATAAGCGCGTTGAAATTCTGAATCCGTTAAGGGTTCACCTTTCAAATTTGTTTCATTTCGTTGATTCAACAGCGCTCGAAAATGTGCCAACAAATCATCATTATCTTTAATGGTGACATATTGGTAACCTAAATTTTCCAGTTGTTTAATGAATCGATTCTCAAGTTGAGCTTCTGATTCGTATTGACCCATCAAAAGTCGCCTCCTTATCCTCCACGTCTTTTACCTACTATACTACTATAATTGGGTATAATAAAAAAGCACACTGACAACTAGTCAATGTGCTTTTAGCTTTATCTTGCAACTTTTTCAGCTAATAGTAATGAGCCGATAATACCAGCATCATCACCTAGTGAAACAGGAACAATGTAATCTTTTAAGTCTGGTAATGTGATGTAACCGTTCATCATTTTAGCGAACTCATCACGAATCATATCCATTAAGTGCTCTTGTTTAGAAACACCACCACCAAAAATCATAATATCTGGTGAGAATGTCAATGTGAAGTCTAAAGCAGCTTGTGCTAAGTAGTAAGCTTCAAATTCCCAAGCTTTATGGTTTTCATCTAAGTTGTAAGCTTTTTCGCCCCAACGTGCTTCAATAGCAGGTCCACAAGCTAGTCCTTCTAAACAGTCACTGTGGAATGGACAAATACCTTCAAAATTATCTTCTGGATGTCTTCTCATCATTAAGTGACCTGTTTCAGGATGAGCACGACCATTATAAACTTCACCGCGTGTAATCACACCACTACCAACACCTGTTCCGATAGTTGTGTAGAATACATTATCAAAGTTTTGGCCAGCACCTAAAATATGTTCACCATAAGCAGCCACGTTCACATCAGTTGTCCAAAGCATTGGCACATCATAGTGTGCTTTCATATCGCCAATAAAGTTATAGTTTTGCCAAGCAACTTTCGGTGTATCTGTAATATAACCGTAGTTGTCTAGCTTTTCGTTTACACCAATTGGACCGAATGAACCAATACCGAAAGAAATGATGTCATCTTGATATTGATCAAAGAAATCAAAAACCTGTGCCATTGTTTCTTCTGGTGTTGTAGTCTTGATTGTGCCACGTTTTAGGACTTCACCGTTTTTGTGACCGACTGCCACGGCAAATTTAGTGCCTCCGGCTTCGATTGCGCCATATAATTCTGTCATGCTCTTTCCCTCCGTCAAACTTTTACACTTAATTACGACATTATGTTGTTCTAGTCATTAGAACTGGTATTTCAAATAATCACAACGACTAGATTATCGTGAAAACGCTATCACGTCAACATCATTCACGTTAATCTGTCTTTATGAAAACGTTTTCTCCCTAACATTATAACGTATTTTCACTTAAATCCAAGCCCATTTTTTAGCAACAAAAGTGCTGAATCCAAGTAGTGCAAAATAACAAGCCGATATTGTTATGACTGAGGTGAAGAACAATTGTATATCAACTGATGATCCACCGAGTGCGATAAAGTTCAAGAAGGCAAACCCTGCACCTAAAGCAACAGGAAGTAAGAATCCTGTGAACATTTCAAGTCGAATAGAGGGCGTCTTAATGTGATTTTTTCTAGCCAGGTAAACACGTTGATAGATATAGCTGAGAATTTGGTAAAGTACTACTAATGCCAATACGATAATAAATGTAAAGCTCAAGCTATAACTCAACCATTTTAATTGACGATGTTGCGTCATAACCTGATTGTATTTTTGACTCTTCACAAATGAAATAATCTTATTTTGTGGCAAGTTTAATTGCTGTTTTTGCAGATTATCAATCACTTGATAGGTGTCAAAGTCTTGTGCAAAATTATCTGACTTCAGTAATCTAAGTTCTTCAGCATCACTTGAAATTTGGTCAAAACGCAAACCCGTTACAGCTTGAATCTGGTCAAATGGCACAACACCATGAAATAATTGTTCAAGGTAATTTTTAACTGAAGCGGGCAATTGACCTACGTCTAGTTGTGGCATTGTTTGACCATCTGCCAATTTAGGCGGAAAACTATTCAATTCATCAATAGAAACAAATAAATTACCGTCTTTAACTTTGTAAGCGTAATAAGATGAATCTTTCAAGTTCAAATTTTTAAGTTGTTGATCAACTTGCGGGCTTGAACTATAAATCACGCCATCATAATAAATGTTTTCCAGATTTGATTCGGTTGTCTTAGCTATCTGTTTTCCCGCAATTAACAGACTAGTTGCAAGCCCAATCAGAATCATCAATCCAAATGTTATGGAAACTAACTTTCTAATTGAAAAATAGGGCGTCGCAAAAGCACGGTTATCAAATCTTGATGTTACTTTTTGTTTTAATGTTTTTCTTTGCATAATTTAGTCCTTTCATTAGACTCCTCCATCTATAATGATACCGCAAATTGAGCAAAAGTTAAATTTTTGTTAACTTTAAAACAAATCTGATTTCCCCATAACCACGCTAATCAGCTATTTTCAACACTTTCTTTGGGTAAACGCAAGCTACTAAGATTGCAATTATCAAGTACACTACTACGCAAATTATAATTGGTAGAATACTCAAATGATAAATATCTAGTGTTAGATACTTGAAGACTTCAAGACCAATAACTGTTGTTATTAATCCAGGAATCATTGGCATGATAAATAGTGATAGCACTTCTTTAAACACTGTCTTTTTGATAACTGATTGCTGGAAGCCTTTTGCTTGCATGGCTTGGTAGGTCAATCTTTCTTGTTTTAGTTGTTGCCATTGTTTGAATACTAGAATTGAAACAATAGCCACAAGTAGTGCGATGCTAATTCCAATTGCAAAAGTTTTCAGAATAGAAAATTCAGTACTTAAATTTCTAAAGTAAGTAATACCTTGACCACCAACTTGACTATTTCTCATACCACCAACTCGATCGTCACCCATCTTGTCTCCAAGCTGTAATTTTTCGATAGCCATTAGTGCTGGCCAGTTTTGCGCAATGCCACCTTTAGTCTTAATAAGTTGGATTTCATTTGACGTTGCTTGTACTTGGTCAAATTCTGATTGATCAACATCGTGATAAGTTACATCTTCTGGTAATTCAAATGTGTTCAGCCAAATATCATTATTAGGTTGAATCAATTCATAAGATGATGCAATCATATGCTTCAATTCTTTTTTGGCATCGTCGCCTTGATAACTTGTTGTTTTGTATCTTAAGCGATTGTTGTTGATGAGAGGTGCACTAAAGTCTAAATCATTAAGTTTGAACTGTTGGTCAGCTACTTCAGACTTTAGAGTGTACACATTTTTTCCATCAACTTTGTAATGGTAGGTTGTTTTTTCTTGAATAGGTAACTGCTTAACTGCATTAGTGACCTCTGGTTGATGATTATAGATAACTGTGTCGTAAAAAGCCGCTTCATTCGTTCTTTCAGCGCTTACATTTCTCACAGAGCTAGCTACTGCCACAGCACCTACTGCTACAGCAAACAATAAGGTTGCTAAACTAAATCCTTTAACATGATGAATAAGCTTTCGGTTAAGCTGGGTCAAACTCATGTCATGAAGTTTTCGATTTCTGAACCAAGACCATTTCAACAATAATTGAATAACAACTGGATACAACGCATTAAAGAAAAAATAAACGCCTAAGGTAATCCCCATTGTGGTTACAGTCAATGCTAAAAGTTGCTTTCCATAATCTAAAATATCGTGGCTTGCATAATAGGCTGCCAACAACCCAATAATACCTAGTCCTAATTGAATAACTACTAGCCAAGGATTACGATATTTTCTACTTTCTTCCTTATAAATCTTTGGCATAATGCCACTAACATGAATCTTATTGACAATCATCCCTACAATAGGTAATCCCACAAAAACCAGCGTAATGTCAATTAAGCTAAGTACATGGAATCCAAAGAACCCTTTAACTGCCACGCCTTGTGTACTTGCTATCAAAAATGCAACTAATTGCGAAACAGCCATACCCACAATGATACTTAAACATGACATTGAAATACTGATTGTTAATAGTTGAACTAAAGTTACCGCAGTTACCTTAGATTGTTTGTCACCTAGTTGATCAGTTAGTTGTTTATTTTGTTGTGCCTGATTTAATAAGAATCGATTAAGATAACCCATATATATCATGGTAATGATAATTAATACCGCTTCCCCCGCGATAAAAACGGGCGCATCTTGAGTCATAATAAGTGTTTGGTTAGCACTTAGTGTTTTGGTTAGTGTTGAAAACGTATAAATTAGCGTGCTTAAAACTAACACCCCTAAAAATAAAATGCTGTATTTTTTATAGCTTTGACGTAAATTGCTAAACGCCAGCCTTATAATCGTGCTCAAATCAATATCCTTCTCTGTCATAATGATACCCCCCTGATTTATTTACAATCCCTATGCTAACAATCACCAACAGCCTGTTACATCGATTTAACTTACAATTTGGCTATCAATCTTACAATTTTGTAAGATTTGGTTAAGAAGCTAAAATTTTTATTAATCCAAAACAAAAAGCCAACAACTGTTGGCTTTTTGTTATTTTCTTTTTCGTAACACAATTGAGCGATAAATAAATAGTGTTAGTAAATAATATAGGAAGTATAGAACTAAGAAAATAGCTAATGGGAATGGTACTCGACTATAAATATTCGAGACCATATCCTCAAATAATTTAAGCCCAAATAACATATGCATGATGCCAATTGCGCCTGGCAAAATAAATAGTACTGCTAATTCTCGTGCAATTGATTTCGTCATAGTACTTGATTTTGCACCAATTTTATCAAGCATTTCATAGCGATTTTTATCTTGATGTGCACTACTTAGAATTTTGAAAATCAAAATTGAAGCTAACATCGTTAAGAATGAGATTCCTAAGAATAAACCGATAAATTGGAAAATGGATAAGACACTATTAATACCTTGATAGACATCGATTCCTTGTTGCAATCCAAATCCATTAACTGGATTGGGTCTTTCACCTTGCAAATTGCTGATTTTTTGCAATGGTAATAGATTTTGACGCAAACCAGTTGTCTTGATGAACTTAATCTCACCTGCAGAAACAGGCAACTGATCAAATGTTTGTTGCGGAACAAAGTTAGCTTTGACTACCAATTCTTGAGTATCTGCTACTATACCTGTACTCAACATCTGACTATCATCTTTTTGACCTGAATTATAAGCAGCAATCATTGCTTGCCTAATGTATTCCTCAATTTGTTCTCCACTATATGACTTCAAAGCATAAGTCAATTTCTCTCCAGACCTTATACTTGTGTTTTGCACTTCATTAATAACAAATTTTTGATTATTCAATTCCGAATCAACACCATATAAAGCACCATCAACAATCTTGTAATGATAGTTTACTTGCTCCGATATTGATAACTCAGAAACCTGCTTGTTAATTTCTGGCGTATCTTGATAAATTTCTACATCGTAATACTCTTGCGCAGACTGTTCAAAGGCGGTATCTCTCATCATTAAAGCAATTGTGATTGCACCAACCGCCATTGCAAATAGAATTGAAACAACAGACAAAATACGTGTATAGCTTGTGATTCTAAATTTCAATTGATTCAACGTGAAGTTATTCAGTTTGCGATTATTAAACCATGACCATTTTTTTAGCAAATTAATTGCAACCGGAAATGATGATTTGAAGACAAAATATGTTCCTAGAATAACACCAATTAGTGCTATCCAGAAAGCGTTCATCACATTAGTAACTTCCCTAATATTAAGCATTTGGTAGTATGCAATTGCTAATCCAGCAACACCAATAACGGCTTGAAGTGCTGTTAACCAGCCATTACGACGGTACTTAACTGGTTTTTCATTCCCCTTTAGCAAACTTAAAACTGAAGTTGCTGAAATTTTAATGCGATTAAATAAAGCAGCTAGTAAAAATAGGACGAAGAAAAATAGGATTGTCCATAATACTGCTGGTAAATGAAATCCAATAAATCCTTTTATTGATAATCCTAAATTGGAAACCAGCAAACTACCGACACCCTGTGTCGCAAAAATCCCTAAAAATGATCCGACTAAAGCAGCTAATGTTCCCAAAAATAAAGTTTCCACAAAAATCAAGTTTCCGATTTTTGAACTTTTAGCACCTAGCATCATGAATAATCCATAGTCCCGTTGTCGCATGCTAAGTAAGAAACTATTAGCATAAACAACATAAACCAATGTTATGATTCCAAGCAAAACATTCCCAACTAAAAATAATTGCTTAACGATTTTTACAGTTGGATTATCATCCAAAAATCCTGGGTTAGTCGATAATGACAAGAACATATAGAAGATGGCACTCGTGACAATTAACCCTGAAAACAAGACTAGATAATCTTTGAATCGATTTCGCATCCCTGATAGTGAAAGCTTAAATAACATTGTCATCCCCCATTCCTACTGTTCATATGTCCCAAGTGTTTGAATAATTTGTTGATAAAAATCAGAACGTGATTGTTGTCCACGCTTCAATTCACGATGAATTTCACCATCTTTAATAAATAGAATGCGCTGTGCATAGCTAGCCGCTGCTGCATCATGAGTCACCATCAAAATTGATACCGCATCTTGTTCATTCAGTTGTTGCATTGTATTCAGTAATTCTTTTGCACTTTTTGAATCTAGCGCACCTGTTGGTTCATCTCCAAATAGGATTGAAGGTTCATGAACTAACGCCCGACTAGCTGCCACACGTTGCTTTTGCCCACCTGAAATTTCTGATGGATATTTATCTAAAATTTCTGAAATGCCCAACTTAACCGCTATCTTTTCAACTTTTGGTCGAATTTCTTTTGATGATACATTTTGTAGTGATAAAGGTAATGCAATATTTTCACGACAAGATAAATTTTCAAGTAAGTTAAAGTCTTGAAAAATAAAACCAATTTCTCGTCCGCGAAAATCTGCCATCTGGTTTTTCTTCAACTTTGTAATATCTTGATGATTAATTTCAATATGACCACTTGTCGGTTTGTCTAATGTAGACAACAGGTTTAGTAAGGTTGTTTTACCTGATCCTGATGCCCCCATAATTCCGATAAATTCACCTGCTTCGACTGAGAAATCAATATTTTGAAGTGCTTGATATTTTTTCTCATTACGCTTTCCATAGATTTTGTTAATGTTATGTACAGTTACAACTTGCTCTGCCATATTAGTTCCCCCCTGAATTGTTTTACAAGGTTTATGCTAACAATTATGCACAAGTTGCCACATCGATTTACCTTACAATTTGAGGTCTAATCTTACAAAACTGTAAGATATCCACAAAATAAAAAAGCCAACGTTTTTCGTTGGCTTTTTATTATTGTCTTTTTCGTAAGACGATTGAGCGATAAATTGATAATGTTAGTAAGTAGTATAAGAAATATAATCCAAGGAAGATAATAATTGGCATCCAAGCCATACCATAGATTCCAGGAACTAATGTTTCAAATAATTTGAGTCCAAATAACATATGGATTAATCCCAGTAAACCTGGAAGTGTGAATAAGACTGCTAATTCCTTAGCAATTGATTTGGTCATCACTGAACGACGAGCACCAATTTTATCAAGCATTTGGTAACGTTGTTTATCTTGATGTGCACCACTTAAAATTTTGAAAATCAAAATTGAAGCAAGCATAGTCAAGAACGCAACACCCAAGAAAATACCTATAAATTGGAAACTTGATAAGAATGAATTCACATTTTTGTAATAACTAATTCCTTGACCACCAACTTGATTATTGGCCATACCACTGCGTGACTCAACATCTGTTAAATGACTTGATTGTAAATTATCAATATCAGTTAGTGTCCGCCAGTTTTGACGCATACCACCTGTTGTTTTAATTAACTGTACGGCATGTTCCTCAGCTGGAATGCTGTTAAAGGTAGCTTGATCAACATAATTGTATTGAACATCACTTGGAATCTCAAACCCACCAGCCCAAATCTGATTATCTGGATGAATAACATTGTAAGCTGATGAAATAAAATTATTAATATCGTTTTTAGCTTCTTCACCTTGTTGAGTAACTAATCGATAAGCGGCTCGTCCACTATTGATAGATTTTTCATTATCAAAAGTTTTCATCTTAACAGATTGGCTACTTGACTCGCTAGCTAAAGCATAAACATTTTTACCATCAACTTTGTAGTGGAAAGTACTTTGTTCTTGAATGGGTAATTTTGACACTGCTTCTTTTACGCTGGCTTCGTCACTATAGATTGCTGTGTCATAAAAGGCGGCGTTTTCTGTATTATCAAACGCCATATTACGCATTGATAATGACACTGTAATTGCACCAACTGCCATCGCAAATAGAATGGAAACAACTGATAAAATTCGGGTATAATCAGTAATTCTAAATTTCAATTGATTAATTGTAAAGTTGTTAAGTCCACGATGATTCAAACTTTTCCATCGTCTCAATGCATCGATTAAGACTGTAAAGAATGATTTGAATACTAAAAATGTCCCCAGTACAACGCCAATTAACGCAATCCAAAAACCAAATGTTGAATATTTAGTAATATTGAACATCATATAGTAAGCAACAGCTAATGCGCCAATCCCGATAATTGCTTGTAGTAATAGCAATGCTTTGTTACGACGGTAGCTGACAGGTTTTTGATCACCTTTTAATAGTGACAAAATAGGAATAGTTGATAATTTAATTCTATTGAATAAGGCTGCTAGGAAGAAGAGCACAAAGAAGAATAAAATTGTCCATAATACGGCTGGAATGTGTAGCCCTATAAAGCCGTTAATTGATAGTCCTAAGTTGCTAACTAATATTCCAGCAACTGTTTGAGTCGCAAAAACACCGATTATTGAGCCAACAACGGTTGCTAAAACACCTAAAAATAAAGTTTCCACAAAAATCAAGTTTCCGATTTTCGAACTGTTAGCCCCTAGCATCATGAATAAGCCATAATCTCGTTGCCGCATGCTAAGTAAGAAACCATTGGCATAAATCACATAGACTAAGGTAATAATGGCAAGCAACACATCACCAATAATAAATAAGCTTCCGATTGTTTTAACTGTTGGATTTTGATTCAAGAACTCTGGATTTGTCGAAAGTGACAAGAACATGTAGAAGATAGCACTTGTCACAATTAGACCAGAGAATAAGACGAGATAGTCTTTGAATCGACTTCGTAATCCTGATAATGCTAATTTGAATAACATTTTAACTCTCCTTCTTACTGTTCGTAGGTTCCTAGTGTTTGAATAATTTCTTGATAGAAATCTGAACGTGAGTTTCGACCACGTCTTAATTCACGGTGAATTTCACCATCTTTAATAAATAAAATACGCTGTGCATAACTAGCTGCTGCTGCATCGTGAGTCACCATCAAAATTGATACCGCATCTTGTTCATTCAGTTGTTGCATTGTATTCAATAGTTCTTTTGCACTTTTTGAATCAAGTGCACCTGTTGGTTCGTCTCCAAATAGGATTGAAGGTTCATGAACTAACGCACGGCTAGCTGCCACACGTTGTTTTTGCCCACCTGAAATTTCTGATGGATATTTATCTAAAATTTGGAAAATACCTAATTTTTTAGCAATTTTTTCAACTTTTGGTCTAATCTTTCTTGATGAAACATTTTGTAATGATAATGGTAATGCAATATTTTCGCGGCAAGATAAGTTTTCAAGTAAGTTGAAGTCTTGGAAGATAAATCCAATTTCACGTCCACGAAAATCTGCCATCCCATTTTTTTGAAGTTGCGTAATATCTTGATTGTTGATGTAGATATGACCACTTGTTGGTTTGTCTAATGTTGACAATAAGTTTAGTAAAGTTGTTTTACCTGAACCTGATGCCCCCATAATTCCGATGAATTCACCTTTATCTACTGAGAAGTTAATATCTTTTAGTGCTTGGTATTTTTTTTCGTTACGTTTGCCGTAAATTTTATTTATATTTTGTACTTTTACAATTTGGTCGTTTGACATTTTATTAGCCTCCTAATTTTTTTACATGATAATCATACCATTCACATTACTTTGAATACATTTATTTACCTTACAAATTAATCAAAAAAACTTACAAAATTGTAAGATAGTGACTTTTTAGCGTTTTATTCGCTTTTTTTCGTTAGATTAGTTATGATGAGAATACTAAAATTAATAGACGAGGTGACTTAATGCTCACAAATAATATTGAAAAAACTAAAGTTGTCGTTGCTGGTGTTGATGCACAAAAATTCAATTTTGATTACGCAATTTCAGAACTGAAAGAACTGGTTTTTGCCAACAACATGACAGTAGTTTCAACTATCACACAAAAACTAGATAATCCTGTTGCAGGGACTTACTTTGGTAAAGGTAAACTAGAAGAATTAAAACAATTATGTGAACACAAAGATGTCCAAACTGTCGTTTTAAATGATGAATTAACGCCCACTCAAATTCGAAATATCGAAAAGATAACCGAACTAAAAGTGATTGACCGAACTGAGTTAATTCTAGAAATTTTTGCTCAACGTGCCAAAACAAAACAAGCAACCTTGCAAGTTAACTTAGCTCGCTTACAGTACGCTTTACCTCGTTTGCACCCTTCAGAAAACACACTTGATCAACAACGCGGTGGTTCAGGGTTTGCTAACCGTGGTGCTGGTGAAACTAAACTTGAAATTAACCGTCGAACAATCCAAAAAGAAATCACCCGAATTAAGCGCCAACTTGAAGAAATTGAACAAACAACACTTACTCAACGCAAGGAACGTCAAAAAAGTGATTTACCTAAAGTTGCTTTAGTTGGGTATACTAACGCGGGCAAATCTTCAACAATGAACGCTTTGATTAAAGCATTCACTAAGAATCAGGAGGATAAGGCTGTTTTTGAAAAAGACATGTTGTTTGCCACACTTGATACGAGTGTTCGTCATATTCGTTTGCCACATCATCGAGAATTTATTTTGAGTGATACTGTTGGATTCGTTAGCCGCTTACCTCACAACCTGGTTGAAGCGTTCAAAGCAACGCTACTTGAAGCTAAAGAAGCTGATTTAATCGTACAAGTTGTCGATTACTCAGATCCTAACTACCGAGAAATGATGGCTACTACCGCAGAAGTGCTAAAAGAAATTGGCGCTGATAAAATTCCAATGATTTTAGCCTTCAATAAAGCTGATAAAACAGATACCCCTTATCCTCAGATTAACAGCGATGAAATTATCTACTCAGCAATCGAAAAGCCATCGATTTTGCAATTTTCAGAATTTATCCAAAAACAAATTTTCAAAGATTACGAAACTGTTGATTTAATTATTCCTGCTACAGATGGTAAGACTTTATCTTATTTACAAGGAAAAACGGAAATTATTTCACAAGAAATTAAAGAAGCTGATTTCTATATTAAAGCTGTTATTAATCCAAACGATAAAATTTGGTTGAAAGATTATCTCAAATAAAAAAACTCACCTTAAAAGGTGAGTTTTTTATTTAACTTGATTTTCACGTTTAATGAATTTAATTGAGTTCGCTAAGCGTTTCCAAACTGATTGGTCGCTATACATCAGAACATTTGACGCATATAATTTTCCACCGAAGTAAGTGATTAATATCAAAAATACGACTGAAATCAGAAGAGACGCTATTCCCAGCCCCATACTCATGAATCCCATTCCGATTTTAGCAGGAGCTAAAAATGATGAAACTAGTGGTATATAGGATAAAAACTGGGTAATAATATTATTGCCACTCATCGAGTATATCGCTGCTAAATAACATATTAAAATAATATAACTTAGAGGTGCTACCATTTTAGGCCCATCTTCTGCTTTAGATGATAAAGATCCTAAAATAGCTGCGATAACAATAGTATAAATGATAGCCACTAACATAAATATGATAACAGACATAAAGAAAGGTGTTGCAATGACTTCATTAATAATAAAACTTCCAATTTCATTATCTTTAAAATAGGTTAAGCCAATCGCTGCAAGAATGCCATAAAAACCAACATAAACGGCAACCATCATTATCACTCCGATGATTTTGCCGTAGAAGTGTTGCTTAGCAGGTGCACTTGAAACAAGTACTTCCATGATTCGAGTGCCTTTTTCCGAAGCAATTTCTTGTACAACAATATTAGCAAAAGCTATCACAATAAAAAACAAGATAATTACAGAGCCCATAGCAACAAAATTATAAACTGATTTCTTAATCTCAGGATTAGATAGTGCTTGTGCCAGCGTTTCAGCATCATTGATATCCTTAAACTGAACCGTTGCGGGCTGGCTCAAAGTCGCTAATTGTTGATCTGAAATGCCAGCTTGCTTAGCAGTTAAATAACTTTGAGCTTGTGTCACAATTCCCGATAGTTTTTGTAGAATCTCATTATTAGCATTGTCAGTCATAATTGTTAAATTGTTGACTTGGTCAAAATCCACATAAGCCTGTATTTTTTTATCTTTTAATTCTGTTTTAGCTTCATCAATCGAACCAACTGGTTGAAAATCTTGATTAAAGGATTTTAATGTTTCTTTTGTTTGTTCATTTGTTGCAACAACAGCAATTTTTGTGGATTCATTAGGCTTTGAATCTGATTGGGACATCGAACCCGCTGTAAAAAATCCGACACTTGCTGAAAGTACAAATACTAATATCGGTAAAATAATCATAATCCAAAACGAAATAGTTTTGGCATTTTTCATAAACACATTACGTGCAATAATCCATGTTTTATTCATTTGGTGCACCTGCTTTCATTCTAAAGATTTCTTCAAGTGTTGGTGGTTGTTGATTAAACATTGGAATATAACCATTTTTTGTTGCTAAATCAAAAATAGCTTTTCCTGCTTTTTCATCTGTTAAAACAACTTCTAACACACCATCTTCATGAACGAATGCATTTTTTACACCTTCGACGTCTAAAACATCCTGCGGTGTTAAATCAGATTCTAAAAAGATTCTCGTACGTCCAAATGAACGACGGATTTCAGATACCTTACCTTTTAGAACTGTTTGACCACTCTTTAGCATAATTAAATGATCACAAATCTGTTCAACGTTATTCATATTATGACTTGAGAAAATAACGCATGCCCCTTGTTTTTTCAGTTCTAAAATACCATCTTGCAAGATTCCTGCATTGACAGGATCAAGTCCACTGAAAGGTTCATCTAAGATAACAAGTTTTGGATCATGCAATAATGTTGCAATCAATTGAACCTTTTGTTGATTTCCTTTAGATAACTTTTTCAGTTTGTCTTTTTTATTTCCTTTGACTTGAAATTTTTCCATCCAGTAATCAATTTTAGGTTCGATTTCTTTACGTTTTTTTCCTTTTAATTCGGCAAAAAAGATTAATTGATCACGAATTGATAGTTTGGAATATAATCCTCTTTCTTCAGGTAAATATCCGATAATATTATAATCGTCAGCACTAATTTCTTGACCGTTCCAGAAAATTTGACCTTCACTTGCTTTTAGAAACTTTAATAGCAAACGGAAAGTCGTGGTTTTTCCAGCCCCATTTTGTCCAATTAACCCCATAATTTGACCCTCTTCAATTTTGAAAGATAGGTCTTGGACAGCTGTAATGTCACCAAATGCTTTGGTTACATTTTTAAACTCCAACATAATTGTGTAACTCTCTTTCCTATAGATATATTAAAAACACGTTCATCTTACCATAGAACGTGTTTTTTGATTGGAACATTAATAATATATTTAAAAATCTTTAATTTTTTAACCGACGATCAATGAATCCTGCAAATAGTGACAATACATAGTTCACAACGAAGTAAGTTACCGCCACTAAAATGAAAATTGGAATCATGTAATTTGTATCTTGTCCATAAATCACCTGTGCTCTTTGCATCAGGTCTGGCAATAAGATAATCGTTGCAAGTGACGTATCCTTAACTAATGAGATAAACTGACTCACAATTGGTGAGATCATTTTTTTCAATCCTTGTGGAAAAACGATATATCTCAACGTTTGTAAGTAAGACATCCCATTAGAACGAGCGGCTTCAGTCTGCCCTTTATCCACAGCTTCCAGTCCAGATCTAAAAATTTCAGCTAACATAGCAGACTCAAAAATTGTAAATGCAAAAATTGCTGCTGAAAATGTACTAAATCGAATACCGATTTGTGGTAATCCAAAGTAACTGAAAAATATAATTAATAGTAATGGCAAATTACGCACGATATCAACTAAGAATCCGACAAATGCGGATAATTTAGGGACTCGACTATAACGAATAATGCCAAGTATTGCACCAAATATAAAACTTAAAATAATTGAAATTACAGAAACTTGAATTGTAATCCACAATCCTTGTAGCAAGTAATTTAAATTAATCCAAGTATAAGCTCCTGACCAGTTCATTGACTCACTCCTTCCACTTAGTTAGTTATTTTCTTTTCTAAATGACGCATGTAGTAACTCAATGGCATCGTCAAAATAAGATATAGTACACCAATAATTAAATAGGTTTGATTAGTTTGGAACGTTGTAGAAGCAATACTGTTAGCTTGATACATCAAGTCTGCCCCTGCCACAAACGCTAAAATACTAGAGTTTTTAACTAAGTTAATAAACTGGTTACCTAAAGGCGGAATCACCACTTTAAACGCTTGAGGTAATACAATGTACCACATCGCTTGCAAATAACTCATACCGTTAGAGCGAGCGGCTTCCATCTGTCCCTTGCCAATACTCAAAATACCAGCTTTAACAACTTCAGCGATGAAGGCTGAAGTATAAATCGTTAACCCGATACTTCCAGCCATGAATCCATCAATTTTGATAATATACATTGGAATCACAATATAAAAAATCAAAACAATTACTAATAATGGAATGTTACGGAAAATTTCAACATAGGCTTTTCCAATAAAACGTAATAATCGATTAGGACTGATTTCAAAAAGGGCAAATATTGTTCCTAAAATCAAACTACCAACTAACGCAATTAAACTAGAAAGAATCGTATTGAATAGTCCTGTCATTAACTGTGGTAAGTGTTCTTGTATAATCGTAATCATTTAACTTGGCTCACCTCAAATCCTGGAATTGATCCAAACCATTTGTTGACCAATTGGTCATAACTACCGTCTGATTTGGCTTGTGTCAGTGCTTTATTCAATCGATCCACAAAGTCTTCTTGGCCTTTGTTAGCTGCAATTCCATATGGTTCTGTTGTAAAGGCACCACCCACTACTTCGTAATCAGGGTTATTAGCAACTAATCCATATAAAATACCGTTATCTGAAGTCAACGCATCCCCTTGACCTGATTTAAGTGCCGTAAAGGCTTGAGCTAAATCACTTAATTCTAAGATATTAGCCTCTGGAGCTGCTTTTTTAACATTCACAACAGAGTTCGACCCTTGCATTCCTAAAACTGTCTTAGAACTGTCTAAATCTTTCACACTTTTTACTGGGCTTCCCTTTTTCACTAAAAGAGATTGTCCGGCATTAAAATAAGGTTGCGTAAAATCGAGTTGTTTTTGTCGAGCAGGTGTAATTGTCATCGTTGAAATCAAAGCATCAACATTTCCATTTTTCAGCATTGGAACTCGGCTTGAACTAGTTACAGTTGCAAATTCAACTTTTACATCATCACCAAATGCTTTTTTGGATAACAGTTGTGCTAAGTCATCTTCAAATCCTTCATACTGACCATTTTCAACATTAATTAAACTAAATAACTTTTGGTCACCTTTGACACCCCAGGTTATCGTTTTAGTTCTTTCAACTCTTTCAACAACGCTTTGCTGTGCTAAACTTTGTCCACAAGCGGTCGTTAATAATCCTAGGACTAAAATAACACCTAAAGCGCCTAATTTTTTGAGTACTTTTGGCATACTTTTCACACTCCTAATGACCAATAACTTTACTTAAAAATTGCTGTGCACGCGGTTCTTTTGGTTTTTTGAAAAAGGCTTTTGGATCATTTGAATCTTCAAGAATCTGACCACTGTCCATAAAAATGATTCGATCGCCAACTTCTCTTGCAAATCCCATTTCATGCGTAACCACAATCATTGTCATATCTTGACCTGCTACTTCTTTCATAACATTCAAAACATCACCAATCATTTCAGGATCCAGTGCACTTGTCGGTTCATCAAACAAAATAGCCTTTGGTTTCATTGCAAGTGAACGCGCAATAGCAATTCTTTGCTGTTGTCCACCAGATAATTGTGAAGGATATTTATTTGCTTGGTCTTTTAAACCAACCATTTCTAGTAGTTTTAATGCTGTTTGTTCTGCTTTTTTTGCATCTTCTTTTAGTACGATTCGAGGGGCTAGTGTAATATTTTCTAAAATTGTTTTATTAGCGTATAAGTTAAAGTGTTGGAAAACCATCCCAACATCTTTTCTTAATTTGTTGATATCGACTTTAGGGTTGGATAAATCATGGCCATCAACAATTAATTGACCTTCGTTAATTTCTTCGAGTCCATTCATCGTTCTAAGTAGTGTA
Source organism: Holzapfeliella sp. JNUCC 80 (assembly GCF_053667655.1). Classification (NCBI taxonomy): domain Bacteria; kingdom Bacillati; phylum Bacillota; class Bacilli; order Lactobacillales; family Lactobacillaceae; genus Holzapfeliella; species Holzapfeliella sp. JNUCC 80. The sequence goes on from NZ_CM132205.1 coordinate 1,030,599, forward strand.
CTCTTCCCTGATCCAGAAGGTCCTATAATAGAAACAATTTGTCCTTGATCAATATCTAAATTGATATTTTTCAATGCTTTAAACTCTCCATATGATTTCCCAACGTTCTTGAAGCTAATCAATGACATTTTGTTACATCCCTTTCTATCTCTTACCAAAGCTCAAATTAACATTGGCTTAAATTATCATGTTACTCACATCATTATACTATAAAATACTAATGTTTACATAATTTTACATAATTATTCGAATTGACTATAAAAAAAAGACCGCAACAGCGGTCTTTTTAAAACTTTTCAACATTAAATTTAAATTATATATATTTATTAGCGATATTAAAGTACACGTACACCGAATGAAGGCATGAAGTATGATGAAATACTTGAAGTTTTAACACCTTCACCTGGTTGAGGTGCATGGATGTATTTACCGTTTCCAATGTATAAACCAACGTGGTATGAGTTTCCTTGGCTACCCCAGAATACTAAATCTCCAGCTTGTAATTGTGATACTGATACTTTGCGTCCAGCTGATTCTTGAGCTACTGTGTAACCACCAATTTGACGACCAGTTGCTTGAGCAAATACATATTGCATTAAACCTGAACAGTCAAATCCAGCAGGAGTTTTTCCACCCCATACATAAGGAATTCCACCTTGTGCTTGAGCCATGTTAATAACTGATTGTACTTGACTTGATGCAGCTTGAGAAACAGCACCTGCATCCACAACGTATTGACCTTTAACCCATTGGTTGTTTCCTAAATCGTACCATAAGTTGCCTTGGTAGTCGTAAGTTTTGTTTGTTACTTTCCATTGTGAACCATGTGGTAATGTTTGGCCTGTTACACTTCCACCTTGGTAACCATTCCAAACGGCTACAGAGTAACCTGAAACATAGTTGATTTGAACAGTTTGGTTAACTTCAGCAGCTTGTACCTGTTGGTTAGCGTCATTGTCCATACTATTTACAGCTGCTACTCCGGCAATTCCAAGAAATGCTGCTGATGTAATTGTTGATAGTCGTTTAGTAAAGTTCTTCAAAAGTGAATCCTCCGATAATTGTTTTTAAATTTAATGTTTGATTTCTTAATTGATGAATTCATTATATCTAAAGAATGTTTCAATTATGTTACAGAGATAATCCGATAGTATTACAATTATTATCATTGAAATTACAACTCAAGTTTATTATCTTATATAGTATGTGTTAAAATTCATAAAAAGGATGGATGAATATGGATAAAGAAAAACTAGCCGTTGGCCAAAATGTTAAAGCAAAAGTTGAAGAAGATATGAAAAAGCCATTTTCAGGCACAATTGAAAAGATTTATGAAAATTCAGTTATGTTAACAATTACTGATAACGATAAAGAAGACGACAACAATGTTATGGAACTAAACAAGAAAATTATCGTAAACCTTAAAAACATCAAGTTAAAATAAAAAAAGACTAGCCAGTGGCTAGTCTTTTTTTTAATAGATAACTTGAACATTAGCGTATAAGATTCCTGCTGATGGAATAGCATAGTTTGGCATCGCAACATCTAATTGACGAGGATTACCGTAAGCAAAACCACCAGTATCATTTACCGTACGGTACCATACAGTACCATCAGATAATGTAATCTTTAATTTAGTTCCTTTTGGAAATACTGACAAGTTAGCAGCAACACCGCTGTAACCCATGTTTGAGCCTAAAACTTTTGGATCATAAAAACTTAGTTTAAATGTTCCTTGATTTGAAGTTTGTTCAGCAGCTTGAGAAACAGCCGCTGCATTTTGAGTATAACGACTGTTAATCCATTGGTTAGCACCCAGGTCATACCACAAGTTACCACTTGTATCTGTTGCTGTATTCGTCACTTTCCATGTTGTTCCATGACTTAAATATTGTCCAGTTAGTGACCCTTCAATGTATCCGTTCCAAACGGCAATACCATATCCAGGTACATAATTAACTGCTACATTTTCGCCTTTTGAGGCAGCTTGTACGTTGTTTGATTGTGTTGGTTTTGCAATAATAACCATTAAAACCGCAATCAAACTCGCAAAAATCGTTTTAATTGTCTTATTGTTTAAATTTTTCAAGGAAATTCCTCCGAAATAATGTTTTTGTTTTTTTATTTTAAATAACAGAATCCATTGTAACGAACGAATGTAACAAACAGGTTACAAAACCCCCTTTAAACAATTACAATTATGTAACAATCGCTAACTTTTCGATTTTTGTAGCCTAATTAAGGCTATAACGTAACCTAAAATTGCTGGCAATAACCATCCAAAACCCATTGACCCAAGTGGAATATATTGATTAATAAAATCAAATTGACCACCAGGATTTGATAATGCCAACACATTGCAAATAATTGGCAATATCGCAAACGCAACAGAAAATCGATAACAGGCTGCTTGATTTCCAAATTTTGGTGAAATAAACATAATGAGAATCAAAATAAAAACGATGGGATAAACAAAGTTCAATAAATAGTTGGAATACATCAAGATGAAATTCAAGCCAAACATGGCAATCACAAATGATGAGATTGCACTCGCTTTATTGAAGTAACCCGAATTTATTCTAGGATAAATCTCGCTCAATCCCTGTTCAAAGGAAGACATCAAGCCAATCGCGGTTTTTAAAGTTGCAGAAATTACAATAACCATCAACAATAGTCCACCTGCATCCCCTAAGTAGTGATGAACAACTTTAACTAAAATTTGACTACCGTTTGTCATCGGATTCATAATAGCCAAGCTAGTTGCACCCAAATAAACTAATCCAAAATAAACAAATGTAATCAAAACTACTGCTACTAGACTACTTTTTAGACTTTCTATGGCCAACTGTTTAGCATCACTTATTCCAAGATTTTGATAAGCTTTAACAATAATAAATCCAAAAATGACCGAAACCAATGCATCCATCGTGTTGTATCCATCTAAAAATCCTTGAAGCATCGGGTTAGTCTGATAAGTTACGTTAAGCGGCTGGATTGGATCACCCATTTTAAGAATAAATACTAATCCAAAAACAATGGCTAATGTTATCAATAATAATGGTGTGAAAATCTTTCCAACAATGTTGACAATATTACGTGATTGTTGACTTAATCGATACACAATCACAAAATACCCTGCTGTGTATATTGCCATTACGAGCAAATAATATTGTTCAGGTATAAAGCTACCTAATCCCATTTCAAACGATACGCTAGCTAACCTAGGTAATAAAATCAGCGGTCCAATCACCAAATAAAGTAGCGTCCCAAATAATTTTCCAGGAATGGGCGCTAATTTGGTCATTAATTTTTTGAAATGGTATGTTTGACTTAAACATAAGCTTGCAATTCCGATTAAAATAAAACCACAATCAGATAAAATAAAGCCTAAAAAGGCTGGCAGATAATTAGACTGTGCTTGTTGACCTAAAAAAACAGGGAATATTAAATTCCCTGCTCCAAAAAAAAGACCAAAAGTCATTAAACCAATCAGCAAAGCTTGCTGAATTGTTACTTTTTTTGTATTCATTTTTTTACCTCTAAGAATTTTATTGAATGATTGGTAACTTGTCTCCTGCATAAAAGACTGACGTAATGAAATGACCATATAAGGGCATCACAACTTTAATTTTTTGGTCTTTTTCTGCTAAATCGCCAACTTGTGTGATAGTTAGCGTTTGACTATAATCTGTATGATTTTCTATCTTTTTAGAGTCAATCGCAACTTTAAATTTATTTGTAATGTCATCATTATCTTGATTGTAAACTTTAAAATCTAAAGCTTCGATATTTTCACTAGATGTATTAAAGTGATAAGTAAACGGCTTTTCTTTTGAAATTTCAGAACGAGTTAATTCAACATTTTTATGTTTAGTTAATTGACTATCTTGTAGCGCTTTTTTTGAAGCCATCATATATTGAGGGTTATCAAAACGGTAACTAATCGTTTTTCCTGCATTTTTCTTCATGAACTCAGAATCATTAATTAAACGATCCTTGTCAAAGTTAGTCCCTGTTAGCACGCGTACTAACCCTTGATTACGATAATTCCAATCGCTGTTAAAATTTGTCCCGTTATAGGTCAACGTTTGTCCTTCTGAATCTTCAAATATTAATGTTGCATCATCTGAAAAAGAATCAATATAAAATGGTGTTTTGATTTCTAAAATATGTCCTGCAGAAATGTCTGATGGGATTTGTATCTGTCCAGCACTATGTTGATATAGCATACCACCTTCTTGCGAGGTATAGGCCATTTGATCTGTGTGATTTTTAGTCTTATCAAAATATAAATCAGGTTGCAATGACTCTTGCCCTAATTTAGTTAGATGATAGGTTAAGTTCTCTCCTGATTTCAAACTGTCATTAGTTCTAGCTTTTGTGTACATATCACTAACGACACTTTTCTTTTGATGAGCAGCCACAAATCGAGAACCTTTGTAGGCACCAAACATCACAACTAATACAATCACTAGTAAAGATGTCGCCTTTAAAACTGATACTAAAAACTTTTTCATATATTATAAACTCCCTCAATTTAGCACTCACATAAAATTATAAAATAGATAACAAACTAAAGTCTAGCTATTATCTACTTTTGTCTCATTTATTTATGGTATCTTTTGATATCCGTATAAACAGGTTGACATTTACCAAAAATTTTACTTAAATTTACTATTGTGGCTCAGCACAAAAGTCATTATTTTACAGATGCAATTAATTAAAATTTTTATCTAAACTCTGTAAAGATATTGGGATTACCTTTTGATGTCTGTCAACCTTTTTTTATTCAAATTATTGCTTGACTTTAGACGGTAATCATCGCACAATCTGCATCATGAGGTATTGAGTTACCTTGTTCCCCACAATATATTGTGGGGTATTTAATTTTCAAAATACACTTTCAAATGGCCATTATTGTCGCATTTAATGGGCATTTAATAATTTCTAGGGGGATTTTTATCATGACAGAATCAATCATGTACACAAAAAACAACTGCATGCAATGCAAAATGATGAAACGTTTGCTTGCTCAAAAAGGTATCGAATTTAAAGAAATTAATGTCGACGAAGATGCAGTAGCTTTAGAAGAACTTAAAGCACAAGGTTACCGTAGCGTACCTGTTTTCTTTTCACCTGATCAAGACCCTATTGTTGGTTTTGCACCTGACAAAGTGAAGGATTTGGTATTATCATGAAATTAGTTTTTTATACATTAACTGGACAAACTAGACGATTCATGAAAAAACTAGATCTCCCTTCTTACGAAATTAGCGATGAAGATCCTTTTCATGAAATGAATGAACCTTTTATTTTAATTGTGCCGTCATACGAACTAGAACTTGTCGAAAGTATTCTAGAGTTTTTAGATTACGGCTCAAATGCTGAAAATCTAGTCGGTGTTGCGGGTGGCGGTAACAAAAACTTTAACCACCTTTACTTACATACGGCTAAGAAAATCTCTGAACACTATGATGTCCCAATTATTTTTGATTTTGAATTTAATGGCACCAATAAAGATGTTGAAGAATTCAAGAAAGTTGTGAAAGAATATGAGTCTTAAAGATTTAAACATCAGTGACATTTCTTATTTTGTTTTGAACAACGAAGTAAACCGTCCTGTTGATAATCAAATCCCACTTAACAAAGATCAAGAAGCCCTTAAGGCTTTCTTCCACGAAAACGTTATCCCTAACGTTAAACAATTTAATAACTTAAAAGAAAAACTAGATTTTCTAATCAAACATGACTACATTGAAGCTGAATTTCTAGAAAACTATTCTCAAGATTTTCTAGAAAAACTACATAAAAGAATGGAAGATGCTCATTTCCGTTTCAAATCTTTTATGGCAGCTTACAAGTTTTATAACCAATACGCTTTAAAAACTAACGATGGTGCTTATTATCTTGAGACCTTCATCGATAGGGTCTTTTTTAATGCCCTTTATTATGCAAATGGTGATGAACAATTAGCTGAAGCACTTGCTGATGAAATGGTTAGCCAACGTTACCAACCTGCAACACCTAGTTTTCTAAATGCTGGTAAAAAACGTCGTGGTGAATTCGTTTCTTGTTTCTTAATCCAAATGACTGACGACATGAACAGTATTGGCCGTGGAATTAATTCAGCACTTCAACTATCACGAATTGGTGGTGGGGTTGGAATCGCACTATCAAACTTGCGTGAATCTGGTGCCCCAATCAAAGGAATCGAAGGCGCTTCTAGTGGTGTTATTCCCGTTATGAAGTTACTTGAAGATTCATTCTCTTACTCAAACCAATTAGGCCAACGTCAAGGTGCTGGTGCAGTTTACTTAAATGTTTTCCACCCAGACATTATTCAATTTTTATCAGCTAAAAAAGAAAATGCTGACGAAAAAATCCGTGTTAAAACACTTTCACTAGGTGTTGTCGTACCCGACAAATATTACGAACTTGTGCGCACTAACCAAGATATGTACTTATTCAGTCCTTACGATGTTGAACGTATTTATGGTGAACCTTTCTCATACGTTGACATTACAAAAGAATATGACAATATGGTTCAAAATGATGAAATTCGCAAATATAAAATTAAAGCTCGTGAACTTGAAAATGAAATTTCAAAACTTCAACAAGAATCAGGTTATCCGTACATCTTAAATGTTGATACTGCTAACCGTGAAAATCCTGTTGATGGTAAAATCATCATGAGTAACTTGTGTTCTGAAATCCAACAAGTTCAAACACCTGCTATTCTAAATGACAAGCAAGAATTTGAACAAATGGGAACAGATATCAGCTGTAACCTGGGCTCAACAAACATTGGTAACTTAATGACTAGTCCTGACTTTGGTAAATCTGTTAAGACTATGACACGTGCGTTGACTTTCATTTCAGATACTTCAAATATTGAAGCTGTTCCAACAGTCGCAAAAGGTAACAAACTAAGTCATTCTATTGGACTTGGCGCAATGGGACTACACTCATTCTTAGCTAAAGAGCACATTCACTATGGTTCAAAAGAAGCGTTAGAATTTGTGGATACTTACTTCATGCTACTAAACTACTGGACTTTAGCTGAAAGTAATCAAATTGCTCGCGAAAGAAAACAAACTTTCCACGATTTTGAAAAATCAACTTATGCAACTGGTGAATACTTTGATAAATATCTTACCCAAAGCTTTGCACCAAAATCAGACCGTGTTAAACAATTATTTGATGGCATTATGATTCCCTCACAACAAGATTGGCAAGATTTAAAAGAAGCTGTTCAACAAGACGGTCTTTACAATGCTTATCGTTTAGCGATTGCACCTACTGGTTCAATTTCTTACATTAACGATACTAGCGCTAGTCTTCACCCAATCACACGTCTGATTGAAGAACGTACAGAGAAGAAAAACGGTAAACTATACTTCCCTGCACCTCACTTGGATAATGAAACAATTAACTACTACACCTCAGCTTATGATACCGATATGCGTAAAGTGATTGATACCTATGCTGTTGCTCAACAACATATTGATCAAGGGATGAGTTTAACACTATTCTTACGTTCAACTATTCCAGAAGGATTGTATGAATGGAAAGAAGAAGAAGAACAAACAACTCGTGACTTGAGTATCTTACGTAACTACGCCTACTACAAAGGTATCAAATCAATTTACTACGTTCGTACTTTTACTGACGACTCACAAGAAGTTGGTTCTAACGAATGTGAAAGCTGTAGTATTTAAAAATAAAAGTCTAAAAACCCCTATGGAGATGATATTTTGGAAAAAGTAGATAACTATTATCAAGCTATAAACTGGAATGAAATTGAAGATACGATTGATAAAGCCACGTGGGAAAAGCTAACCGAACAGTTTTGGTTAGATACACGTATCCCTTTGTCTAATGACTTAGATGACTGGCGTACACTTAAACCTGTTGAAAAAACAGTTGTCGGACATGTTTTTGGTGGTTTAACACTACTTGATACACTTCAATCTCAAGACGGTATGGCTAAACTTAAAGAAAGTGTTCGTACTCAAAAAGAAGAAGCTGTATTAAACAACATTCAATTTATGGAATCTGTTCATGCTAAAAGCTATTCTTCAATCTTCAGTACTTTGAATACTAATGAAGAAATTCATGAAATTTTTGATTGGACAGATCACAACGAATACTTACAGAAAAAAGCTAAGTATATTAATGAGATTTACCAAAATGGCTCACCTCTTCAAAAGAAAGTTGCCAGCGTTTTCCTTGAAACATTCTTATTCTACTCTGGATTCTACACACCACTTTACTACTTGGGTAACAACAAGCTAGCTAACGTGGCTGAAATTATCAAATTAATTATTCGTGATGAATCTGTTCACGGTACTTACATTGGTTACAAATTCCAACTTGGATTTAACGAATTAAGTGAAAAAGAACAAGAAGAAATGCAAGACTGGATGTACGACTTATTGTACAAACTTTACGAAAATGAAACACTTTACACACAAGATCTTTACGATGAAATCGGCTGGACAGAAGACGTTATGACTTTCCTTCGTTACAATGCTAACAAAGCTTTGATGAACTTAGGTCAAAACCCACTCTTCCCTGATACTGATGAAGATGTTAACCCAATCGTGATGAATGGTTTATCAACCGGAACATCAAACCACGACTTCTTCTCACAAGTTGGTAACGGTTACCTATTAGGTCACGTTTCTGCTATGAGAGATGACGATTACAACATCGGTTTAGATAACGACAAATAATTACCAAACAAAAAACATACTCAATTATTTTTGAGTATGTTTTTTTATTTTGCTTTTAAAATTATTAACCAAAAATCCAGCTAGAAGAAAATAATAAGGTAAAAATTGGATCACATATCGTCCTCTTCCTGATTCAAATAATGATAAAAAGATAAAACCGCCTAGCACAGTCAGTGTAAGCCAATCTGTCGACAGCGATATCGTTTGCCTTCTTAACAGGTTAATGACTGAACAGGTTACGATAATCCAAAGAACTAACCATATGACTTGTGCAACCCACTTAATAACAGCTGTTTTTGACCCTTGACCATACAAAAATTCTCGTAAATTATTTTTTTCACTGTTAGCTTTTGAAGGGGTATCATTGACGATTTTTCCGCCACCTTCTTCATACCACCCCAGTGTGCCATCATTAAAAGTAATCGCATTTTTATATTTTAAAAAGTCAATGTAACCATCCCATCCTCTGTCAGTAACTCTCTGAACAAATTTATCCATATTCTTTTGTGAACGCTCGCTATAACTTTCAAAAGAACGTGTAAAATCTTGATCGGGTTGATTCCACCATCCTTTTTCAGAGGCTCCTATAGCTAGATAATGAGTCATAGGTGTCGCCAGCGTACTATTATATGCCACGATGGTTTGAACCTGATTGATTTTTTTAATGCCGTAAAATCCAGCTAAAAATCCCACTAGTACACATCCTAGCAATTCGATTTTAAACAAGCTAAAACGGCGTGTTTTAAGCAAATTAATCGCACTAGCTAGCAAGAATGCAATAAAGAAAATGACTGAAGAGGCTTTAGTATAGTAACTAACTGATGCCATAAGACCTGCTACAACTACTAGCAATGCACAAAAAAATTTTTGACTTTGGTAATGCTTCGCTAATAAAAGTAGCACAATGGTTAATAGTGCAGGCAGTAGTGATAATGTGTCTGAATACGGAACCACTGATAATGGTGAAAAGGTGAAATAGATTGAAAATAATCCCACCGAAAACAGTGCGGCTATTGATGAGAGTAGCTTTTTAGCAATCTAGGCAAATAACAAACTAGCTATCAGAATAACCATCATATTCATTCTATCGAGTGCCAGCCAGCTTAATTGTCTACCAAACAAATTAGTTACAATGTTTGTGAACTGGTACATATACATCGTCATCATGTTATTAGGATTATAAGAAAAATAGTTAGGATAAACGTCTCCATTTCCGGTTATCCATTGAAAAATTGTCCAAGGATCCCATCCTTCTATATCCAACGCTACTTCGTGAATCAAAAATAATTGCCATACAAAAGCAATACCAGTTATTCCAAAAACAATATACCAATAAGCTTTAGTAGTTAAACGCGCTTGCCTGAATTTGATGGCAAGTAAAACTATCCCAGCTAATAAAATTACCAAAAACAAAGACACTATCATCGTCAGTTTTCCCGGATAAGGTAAACTCTGAAATTGTGCCATTATTTTTGGTAAAAAGTTAGCAATATAAATAAGTATAATTAATAAAATAAAAAATCTAACACTACGATATACTCGTGGCAAGATTAATCCCCCCTAATAATAATTATGAAGTCCCCCTCCATAATATTATTAAAGACCTCTTAGGGCGATTTGTCACGGGTTTATTTGCCTAGGTAACCAACAATCATTGAAATAATTAAAATAAACAATACGATTGAAGTTATCCACATATATAAATAATCTGATTCTTTGAAAAAGGCATAAATTGAAATAACAACTCTTAAGACAGGTGTTAAGATCAACAATAAGATTCCTAGTGCCATCACTGCATAGGGTTTTAATGCAACTGATCCCATGAAGACCTCAGACAAACTAGCTGGCATGTTATTGTCTGCGTAACCACTGTTACCTTGAATTAACAGCAATAAAACACCTAGCGCCATCACAATCGCTGCAATAATGACACCCACTCTTAAAATCTTACCTATTAAAAGTTCAACATCTTGCATTTCTTTTTGTTTGTCGTTCATCTTACATCACCCCGAATCCTTTAAGTGCCATCTGAATTCCCATATATAAAATAATTGGAATAAAGATCATTCTGATTACTTTTGGTTTTAAATGAACCATAATACGAGACCCAATCATAGCACCTAATAAAATGCCTAATGCCAGTGGTGCTGCAATATCAAATCGCATTGACCCATTAAAGAAATAAACAGTCGCGCTGGCTGCAGCTGTAACTCCCATCATCAAATTACTAGTAGCTGTTGAAGGTTTTAGTGGCATTTTCATAATTGTATCCATTGCAATCACTTTAAAAGCACCACTACCGATTCCAAGCAATCCACTTGCAAATCCTGCACCCGTCATCATAGCAAATCCACCAGGAACATTTTTAACTGCATATGAGACTTCTTTTTGAGCTTGATGGTCATAGTACTGGCCATTCAATTTTAGCTTCTTAGACCACTTATCATCTTCATTTTGAACAACATTTTTTTGTTTGTTACGTAATTTGCGATACATATTGTAAGCTGAATAAACAAGTAGTAGCCCAAATAGAACTGACAAGAAGCTAGAAGGTACCAGTCCCGTTAAGACTGCTCCAATAATTGCCCCTGTTGTAGTAGCCAACTCTAAAAACATGGCAACACGAAGATTTAATAGCTCATCTTTCAAATAAGCAACGCTAGCTCCAGAACTTGTTGCAATAACAGCAATAACACTCGCACCAATCGCGTACTTAATATCTAATCCTAAAGCAATGGTTAAAAATGGGGTGATAATCATTCCCCCACCAATTCCAAGAATTGATCCTAAAGTTCCGGCAACAATTCCAACCAGCATCATCAGCAAAACTTGTGTAATCATTTTTTAGCCTTCTTTGTTGTTTTTTTAGTCGACTTTTTCGCCGTTTTCTTTGTTTCTTTTTTAGGTTCTGCTTTTTTTGGTTCTTCAACTTGATAATCTTTAACTAATTGAATTTGTGTCTCAATCCAAGCAATCATTGGCTCTTCAAAACTTTCTTCATTAGCAATAAAATCATCAGCTGTTGCTAATTGATCAATTCTAAATCCTGACTTGTTTAAAAAATCTGAACTAGCTGTCATATAAACAGCAACTTCACGGTTGTCTTCTTCTGTCATAATTTTAGTGACCTTATCAACATTCTCATATGGTAAATTAACAATTCCTGTCTCAACTCCCACAGTTAGAGGTCTACGACCTTCTAGGTGAAGTTGATGTTGTGACATATAGCCAGAATTAAGATTTTCTGCAACATCCATCAGAGTTTCGTGAACAAATTTTTTAAGTTTTGTTTTGTTTAATTCACTACGTTTCATTGTAGTTAATTGTTTTTGATATTTATCTTCTTTTATCAATTCGACAAAATTTAATACGTTCATTTCCAATTGAACAACCCTACTTTATTTGTATTATTAATAAGTTGGCATCCCTGTCACCAAAACAACTTATCGCAATATTCACAATACCCTACGACTATCAGATATGCAAATTTTGTTTGTGAAATTTTATTTGAAAGACAAAAAATAATTACTCAAGATAACACTTTTAAATTTAGCCAATAAAAAAAGCCCTATAACAAATATAGGACTTTTTTGTTTTATATTATTGAGCTTGGATAGCAGTTTCAAGTGCTAGTTCTACCATTTTACCAAAACCTTCTTGGCGTTCATCTGAACTAGTTTGTTCACCTGTGATTAAGTGATCACTTACAGTCAAGATACCTAACGCACGGCAGTTGTATTTTGCGGCTAGCATGTATAATGCTGGAATTTCCATTTCAAGACATAATAGGTTGTATTCATGTAATTTGTCTTTGTTCATTTCGTCATTGTAGAAACGATCTTCACCAAATGTATTCCCAACATGATAAGTTAAGCCTTCTTCTTCAGCTAACTCAACAGATTTACGTAATAAACCAAAATCTGAAATAGGTGCATAGAAAATACCATCACCAAAAGTTGTACGGATAATGTTTGAATCTGTACTTGCAGCTTGTGAAATAACGATGTCACGAACTTTAACTTCTTCACGAATAGAACCTGTTGTTCCGACACGAATTAAAGTTTTAACACCGTAATCGCGCATTAATTCATTAGCATAGATACTCATTGAAGGCATTCCCATTCCTGTTGCTTGAACAGAAATTTCAACACCTTTGTAAGTTCCTGTGTAACCGAATGTGTTACGCACACTGTTATATAGTTTTGCATTTTCTAAAAAGTTTTCTGCGATAAATTTAGCACGCAATGGATCTCCTGGTAGAAGTACAATTGATGCGATTTCGCCTTTTTCAGCTTGAATATGTGGTGTTGCCATAGTATTAATCCCCCGTATTATTTTAATTGGTTTAAAAAGCTTGTCCCGTGTTCTGTTCCTTTAACGTCAAAGTTGTCTAAAATTGTTTGACCTAAGTCAGAAAATGTTTGACGTGTACCCAAATCTTGACCACCCATCAATGATGGACTGTAAGCAAGTAATGGTACAAATTCACGTGTATGATCAGTTCCCTTAAATCCTGGATCATTACCATGGTCCGCTGTAATCATTAGCAAATCATCTTCTTTAAGTAAAGGTAGTAATTCACCTAGTCGATGATCAAAGTCCATTAAAGCATCCCCATAACCTTGAATATTACGGCGGTGGCCATACATCGCGTCAAAATCAACAAGGTTCGCAAATAAGAATCCTCTGAACTCACGGTCACTTAACTCAATCACTTTGTCCATACCATCCATATTACTTGTTGTATGGAAGCCTTCAGTAATTCCTTGGCCACTAAAAATGTCTTCTGTTTTTCCAACAGCAATCACTTCATACCCTGCTTCTTTTAAGCGGTCTAAATCAGTTGGTTTTTCGGGTAATAACGCATAGTCATGACGATCACTTGTACGTTCGAAATTATCCTTGTTTGTTCCAACATAAGGACGTGCAATTACGCGACCAATACGATAAGGTGCATCAATTGTAATTGAACGCACATAACGGCAAAGATCATGCAATTCTTCAAGCGGCATAATAGCAGTATTAGCTGCAATTTGTAAAACAGAATCACCTGAAGTATACACAATCAAATCACCTGTCTTGAGTTGATGTTCACCGTATTCTTCAATAACTTCTGTTCCTGAGTAAGGCTTGTTTACAATTACTTTGCGTCCGCTGTAATCTTCAATTTTTTTGATTAATGCATCATCAAATCCATCAGGGAAAAAGCCAAGTGGTTCAGTCACAGGTAGACCCATCATTTCAAAGTGTCCATCCATGCTGTCTTTTCCAACCGAAACTTCTTGCATCTTACCAAAGCTTGCTAAGGGGCTTGCGGCAATTGGGACATTAGCAATTGGATTGTCTGGTCTAATGTTTGATAATCCTAATTTTTGTAAATTTTTTAGTTCAAAGTGACCTTGATAGCCACTTCCAATATGACCTAAAGTATCGGCACCTTCATCGTCATATTTTTGTGCATCGAGCGCTTGTCCAATTCCAACGGAATCAAGCACAATAACAAAAACACGTCTAAACTGAGTCATGTATTGGCCTCCAAAAATTTTTAAACTCATTTCATAAAATGTTCGGATTTTATCTGAAACATTTTTGAATATACCTTTATTTTAACAAAAAAGTTGGTTTTTTGCGCGTTTTTTACATAAATACCCGAATTATTTAACAAAAAACAAGGCGATTACTAGGCCAATTGCTGCAATTGCAACGGCTACTATGAATGATAAGAAATGGCTCAAAGCCAGTAACGTCATCAAAACTGTCATTCCAAGTGCTGCGGCAATTTCTCTTATCGTAGAAAAGACTGCATTACCATCGACTGTATAGTCCTTGTTCAAGTGTCCCATAGCGTGAGGTAGTGATGGAATTAAGACTAATCCAAGCCCACCTATTCTAATCATATAAAAGATTGTAATCGCGACTAATGATAATGATTCAATCATTAAATAAGGTAATGTTCCTAAAATTAGAATTGAAAATCCAACGATTGCTAACTTTTTATACCAAAATTTTTGATATAAACGACCTGAGAATGGACTGATAACACCCAGTAGTAGTGATCCTGGTAGTAAAATTAATCCAGTTGTCAAAGCATCTAAATTATTTGCCTGTTGTAGATATAATGGAATAACTAGTTCAACACCAAGTAGTGAGAAGTTACAGATAGATGCTAACAGCATTGGCAGTGTAAACGTCTTATTTTTAAGTACACGCAAGTTCATCAAATAGTTTTTGATTGTTAGTTGTCTGCGACAGAACAAAGTTAAAATTACAATTCCAAGCACTAGCATAGCTACTGTCATCAAGTCTACTTGATGATGTTCGCCCATCAATGATAATGAGGATAGTAATAGCCCAAATCCAAGCGTTGAATAGGCTAAAGATTTAAAATCCAGTTTTCTTTCTTCATGTGGACTGATATCAAAAATTAATTTAAACCCTAAAATAAATAAAACCAAACTCAAAATAAAGACAATTAAAAATAAACTTCTAAAAGAAGTATAGTGTAAAACAAATCCTGATAAAACTGGTCCGATAGCTGGACCAATTGCAATAATCATCCCGACTAATCCAAAAATAAAAGGCCTACGGCTTTTTTCATAGATTACTAGCACAACATTTTGAACGAGTGGCATTAAAGTCCCCGCAACAATTGCTTGTAAAACTCTCCCTAAAAGCAGAATATAAAAATTAGGTGATACTAAACAAATTAAAGAACCTATAGCAAATAATCCCATCATTGTAACGTAAATTAGTCGCGTCGAGAAATTATAAAAGATAAATGCTGAAGTTGGGATCATCAACCCCAACACCAAAATATAAAGTGAACTCAGCCAATGAACGACTGAAGATGATACGTCAAATGTTTGCATTACAGCAAATAACGCATTATTTAAAAATGTTTCTGTTATCAAAGCTATCAATAAACTGGTTAAAAATAACCCCATCATGCTATTTTTTTGAGAATTAGTCATGATTACGCCTCCTTTGTAGTTAAATAAAAAAATCACCTAACGTTAAAAACGTTAGGTGATTAAAATGAAGCATCTTATCAAGATAAGATGTGAAAAGCAGTTCACATCTACTTTTCAACTCCGCACTTCCTGTGCTGTGATTGAACACTAGGTGTCTTCGTTGCTTGAAATTGTACATCGCTGTACTTTTTCGACTCATCGCATAAATTCATTATATGCTATTTCAAACAACTTTTCAAATTTTCTTACCATAAATATCTACACTTACAATCTTATCTTTAATTGTGGCAATATCTGGATATTGACCATAGTGAGCATACTTGTTTTTTTCAAATAAGTGCTTGCTAGCTTCATTATGCGAAAAAATTAATGCCACAATATTTTGGTAACCTAATTTTCGTGCTTGCTGTTCGCTGAAGGCAATCGCCTGTGTCGCTAACCCTTTACCTTGAAAAGCTTCATCTATATAAATACTGATTTCGACACTAATGTCATAAACCATGCGATCATACATTTTGGATAAACTAACCCATCCCATGACGTCACCATGAGCATTCACCATCAACCATAAGGGATGGTTCGTTCCTAAATGCTGATTGAACCAATCAACTTTTTCTTCAACTGTCACAACGTTAACATCAGGTGCTGCTTTTAATGTTAAAACACCCTGATTATAAATTCTGACAACCTCAGGTAAATCGCTTTTTTCTGCTAATCTAAAGTTTACATCCACCACTGAAAATCCCCCTGTATTTCTTACAACAAATTACTTGCTTATAATTTTAAATAAGTGGTAAAGTCTTCTATATATACTTATTAACCCATAAATTAATAATATTTAGGAGGAAACTTTTTATGAAGACTTTAATACCTTTTTTAAAACGGTATAACAAAGATATCTTATTTTCAAGTATCGGTGTCATCATAGTTGCTTTTGCAACACTTTGGCAACCCCACTTACTTCAAAATATGATTAGTGCCATCATGGCTAACGATAATTCTAACATCGTTAACCTTGGGACTCAGCTAGTTGCACTTGCACTAGTTGGAATCATTGCGGGTGTTTTCAATACATACTTTGCTGCTAAAGTCGCTCAAGGCGTCGCAGCGGATATGCGTGAAGCAACTTACCGTAAGATTCAAAGCTTTTCATTATCAAATATCGAAGAGCTTTCATCAGCTAACTTGGTTGTTCGTATGACTAACGATATTAACCAAGTGCAACTGATTATCATGAACTTCTTACAACAGATTATGCGTGTTCCTATCTTATTTATTGGGGCATTTGTTTTGTCAGTTATCACACTGCCACAATTATGGTGGATGATTATCGTGATGATGATTGCCATCGTCTTGGTCTGTGCTTTTTCATTTACTAAAATGGGTAAATACTTTGGTAAGATTCAAACTTACATCGAAAATAATAACCGTTTAGCACGTGAAAACTTAATGGGTATGCGTGTGGTTAAATCTTTTGTTCAAGAAGATAGTCAATACAAAAACTTTGAAAAATCTTCTGATGAAATGACTGGTTTAACTATTGTTATCGGTAACTTGTTCTCAATTATCGTGCCTTCATTTTTCTTAATTGGTAACTTAGCAGTTGCAGCATCTATTTTCTTGATTGGTGATATGGTTAACACTAACCCAGATTTATTAGCCTCTATTACAGCTTTCACACAATACTTAATGCAAATTTTATTTGCAATTATTACTGCTGGACTTATGCTAACCACTTCTTCACGTGCGTTTGTTTCATTAAAACGTCTTCAAGAAATTTTTGAAACCAAACCTGGTTTGCAATTCCCAGATGTTGCACCTGAAAAATTAGATGGTTCAGTTGATTTTGACCACGTGTCATTCACTTATCCTGGTGATGATGAACCTACAATTAAAGATGTTAGCTTCTCTGCTAAACCCGGCGAACAAATTGGGATTGTTGGGGCTACTGGTTCAGGTAAATCAACACTTGCCCAATTGATTCCGCGTCTTTATGATCCACAAGAAGGTGTGGTTAAAGTTGGTGGTAAAAACATCAAAGATGTTAACCAAAAGTCACTGCAAGAAGCAATTTCGTTTGTTCTACAACGTTCAACATTATTCTCTGGAACAATTGCAGAAAACTTACGTCAAGGTAACGAAAATGCCACTTTAGAAGATATGAAATGGGCTGCAAATATTGCCCAAGCATCAGAATTTATTGAAAAACTTGATGGCAAATATGACGCTAAAGTTGAAGAACGTAGTGCTAACTTCTCAGGTGGACAAAAACAACGTCTATCTATTACACGTGGTGTTATTTCACATCCTGAAATTTTAATTCTAGATGATTCAACCAGTGCTTTGGATGCTCAATCTGAAAAGAAAGTTCAAGAAGCACTTGATAAGGATCTTAAAGGTACAACAACTTTTATTATCTCAGAAAAAATTTCTTCAATTATTAACGCTAACAAGATTCTAGTTCTTGACCACGGTAAAATCGTAGGTGTCGGAACTCACGAAGAACTAGTTAAAAATAACGAATACTATCAAGAAATTTACAACACACAAATTGCAAAAGACGAATAGTGAGGAGGACAAACTTTTATGAAAGATATAAAAGGTGCTGCAAAATTTTATACGCATTATCTCAAATCTTTTAAGTGGATTATGTTACTTGTCTTAATTTTGACTATTATGGCAACTTATTTACAAGTTAATGCACCACTTTATATGGGAGAAGCCATTTCAAACCTAACCAATTACTTACAACACTGGATGAATCCACAAACTCGTGCAAGTGCCAGTTTAAATGATTTTCATTCCGCATTACTAATGATGACTTTGTTCTACATTGGTTATGCTGTGTCCATGTTTGCAAGTACATTATTAATTTCTCAAGTTTCTGGTCGAGGTGCCGGAAATATGAGAACAGGATTGTTTGGCAAAATGCAAAAAATGAAAATCAATTATTTTGATTCTCATTCTGATGGTGACATGTTGTCACTTTACACCTCTGATTTGGATAATATTTTTAATGCGATGAACCAAGCATTATTCGAAATCTTTTCTTCTGTTGCTTTATATATCGGAATGATTTGGATTATGTTCACCAAAAACACAACACTTGCTTGGGTAACTGTTGCTTCAACACCTGTTGCTATTATTTTAGCTGCAGTTGTTATTTTGAAAGCTCAAAAATACGTTAACCAACAACAAGATGCGATTGGTGATCTGAATGGTTATATTAATGAACAAATTGCTGGTCAAAAAGTTATTATCACAAACGGTCTTCAAAAAGATTCAATTGCTAAATTCACAAACTACAATGATAACGAAGTTCGTCCAAAATCATTCAAAGGTCAATTCTGGTCTAGTGTTTTACAACCTTTAATGAATGGTTTTGCACTTCTAAACACGGCTTTAGTTATTTTCGTAGGTTCTTGGCTTGTATTGAACCAAGGTATGGATGTTGCTGTTGCACTTGGACTAGTTGTGACTTTCTCCCAATATGCTTCACAATACTACCAACCGATCATTACCATGACTTCTCTTTACAACATGATTCAACTTGCTATTACAGGTGCACGCCGTATTAATGAAGTGCTTGAACAGCCTGATGAAGTCCGTCCACAAAACGGTAAGACTTTTGATGGTGTTAAAGACAACGTTAAAATCGATGACGTTCACTTTAGTTATGTTGAAGGTAAAGAAGTGCTACACGGTATCACAATCGAAGCTAAACGTGGTGAAATGGTCGCTTTAGTTGGACCAACTGGTTCTGGTAAGACAACGGTTATGAACTTGATGAACCGCTTTTATGATGTTGACTCAGGTGCTATTACGATTGATGGTGTTGATATTCGTGAGATGGACCTTGAAAATCTTCGTAAAAACGTTGGGATTGTGCTTCAAGATCCACAATTATTCTCAGGCACTATCGCTGACAATATCAAATTCGGTAAACCTGATGCTACTCATGAAGAAGTAGTTGATGCGGCAAAACAAGCCAATATCCATGACTTTATCGAAAGCCTTGAAAATGGTTACGAAACTAAGATTAGTGATGACAATTCTGTCTTTTCTGCTGGTCAAAAACAGTTGATTTCAATTGCTAGAACAATCATCACAAATCCTAAGATTTTGATTCTTGATGAAGCAACCTCAAACGTTGATACAGTTACTGAAGCTAAAATTCAAGCAGCTATGGACAACGTAATTGAAGGTCGTACAAGTTTTGTTATCGCTCACCGTTTGAAAACTATTCTTAACGCACATAAAATTTCTGTTCTTAGAAACGGTAACATTATCGAGTTAGGTTCTCACGAAGAACTACTTAAAGAAAATGGTTTCTACGCTGAACTTTATCACAACCAAATGGTTTTTGAATAAATCGCAAACAAAAAAGCTGACGATATTTCGTCAGCTTTTTTATTATAGTCGATATTTTTTCTCGTAATAGTTGTGTTGAATATGTGAGGTCAACTGCCCACAAACTTGCGATAGCATAAAGCCAACCGCAATTGCAGCTGTAATAATCATCACTGTAAAACTCAAGCGAATTGCCTCATCAATTCCGCCGATAGCTACTTGCCTAATCGCTTGATAAGCCGTCACTCCTGGAACTAGTGGCACGATAGCTGGAATATTAAAAATGATAACTGGCATTTTTTTAGTTCTTGCAAAAACAATACTTAAAATACCTACAGCAAAAGCCCCTAATAGATAAGCCATCATATGCCCTGATCCTGAATTAGTGCCAATCCAGTACACCATCCAGCCTAACATTCCAGAAAAGCCACAATAAGGTAGTGCTTTGGCTGGAACATCAACCACAACCGCAAACCCAACAGTTCCTAAGAAACTAAACAAAATATTGATAAAAACTTGTTGCTCAAAAGACAGGTAAACTGCTGTGGATAAGGTGCCCATATTGTTACCCGCAAACCGTAAAACAGTTGCAACTCCACCGCCAATTGCACCAGCGGTAATTAAAGCTTCCATTCCACGAGCGACTCCAGTCAGCAAATGTCCAGCGAACAAGTCACGTAGAGAGTTCATAATAGCAAGTCCTGGAACTAGCGGTAAAACGCCTCCCACGATTAATGCGTCCATGTTTTGTGCCAAAGATAGCCGGACCATTAAAATCGCAAACACCGCGACAACCATCGAGGCAATAACCTGTGATAGAAACTTAATATTGGTGTAGCGATTAACTAAATTATTAGTCGAATATGCCAACATTCCCGCAACGGGGACCAAGCAAAATTCTGCCAAATTAAATTGGCCAACTGCAAGTACCATCAACGTTGCACTTAGTAAAGCCGTTGACAAGACTTTTAAATAGTGTGAAAACGACGGTGTGTTTTCATGAATATCATGTAAGCCTTTGTGTAACTCGTTAAGTGTAATTTTTCTAGCACCAAACTCACGAGAGAGTCGATTCACACGATGAACTTTTTCTAAATTGATTGTTCGAACATAAACTTGCGTTAACTGAACAATTGGATGATGATTAACCCCAACAAATAATCCAGTTGGCGTTGAGAAAACAACAGGATCTTTTAGACCTGCATTTTTAGCAATATGGTTAATCGTATCTTCAACACGATACATCTCTGACCCACTTTGAATCATAATTTTCCCCGCCATTAAACAGGTATTTAGAACAATATCAACATAGCGTTTGTTCATCTTATGAGACTCCTTTTATTTGTTCATTGCTTCAATATCGATAACCTTGTCGACCCAATCCCCTTCAAAGAAATCAGCCTCGTGACTCACGATAATAACGCCACCCTCATAATCTTGAATTGCACGTCTTAATGCGCCTTTTGTAGCTGTATCCAAGTGGTTTGTCGGCTCATCAAGGAACATTAAGTTACTGGTTTGATTCATCAAACTAGCTAATTTAACTTTCATTTGTTCCCCACCAGAAAGCGTCCCAACTTCAGACATCACTTGTTGTGCAGTTAGTCCTGTACGGGCTAAAATTTGACGCAAGTGTTTGGATTCTTGATCTGGATATTGCGCTTGTAGAATTTGAAGTGGTGTATCTTTTTTGTTAGCCCATTTTAGTGTTTGTTCAAAATAGTTGATTTTGACATTATGAGCTAATTCGATATCACCTTCAACTTTTGGAATGATATTAAGCAATGTTTTTAGTAATGTCGATTTACCAATCCCATTGAACCCTTTAATTGCCACGATTTCACCGTTTGCAACTGAAAAGTTGAAAGGATGTTCTACTAAAGCCTTGCCATCGTAACCGATTTTTAGGTTATTAGCGTTAACTAAAATACGAGCTGCAATTGGTTGGTAATCAAACTCTAAATTAGCTTGTTTGTTAAATTTAGGCGGTGTCATTCGATCTAAGCGATTCAATTGTTTTTGACGACTTTGGGCACTTTTAGAACGAGAACCTGCTTTAAATTTACGAATGTAGGCTTCGGTTTTTTCGATATGTTTTTGTTGGTTTTCGTAAGCTTTCATGTAAGTAATTTGGTTAGCTTCTTTTTGTTTCATTGCTTGTTCCAAACTACCTGTATATTTTGTGATTTTACCAAATTCGATATCAGCAATCACATTAGTAATTTTATCTAAAAATTCTTGATCGTGACTAACCACAATAAATGCGCCAGCAAAATTGTTCAAGAAGTCAGATAGCCAATCAATATGGTTGGTATCCAAATAGTTAGTTGGCTCATCAAGTAATAAAACATCAGGGTGTTCAAGTAATAGCTTAGCTAAAATCAGTTTAGAACGTTGTCCACCTGATAGTTGGCTAACATCATGCTCGTACCCAATCGCATCAATTCCAAGACCACTAGCCACCACTTCGATTTTTGTATCAATGTCATAAAAACCGCGTTCTTCTAGTAAAGTCTGGATTTTACCTGCTTTTTCTAGGTAGTCATCATCCATTTCTGTTGCATATTTTTCATATAACCCTTGCATCTTTTCTTCTTGTTCATAAAGCCAATCAAAAGCTGTGCGCAAGAATTGACGAACACTTTGCCCAGGTTTCAAGTTAGCGTATTGGTCTAAATAACCGATATGCAAGTTCTTTTGCCATGTAATAGCACCTTCGTCTGGTGTCATTTCACCTGTCAAAATTTTGATTAGTGTACTTTTTCCGACACCATTTTGACCTGTAATACCTAAGTGGTCTTCTTTATTTAATTGTAAATTCGTGTCACGATAAATCTCTTTATCGATAAAAGTGTGTGATAAGTTGTTTATTGTTAAAACTGCCATTAATTAGTTGGATGCTCTCTTTCGTATTCTTTTAATTTTGTCAAAATTTGTGCCCAGTAACGATAAGGCACAATCAATTGTAGTTTACCATTTGTGATTGGAAAATCACGTTCACGTCTGCCAGTAATTTGGGCTAATTCTGCAGAGGTTAGCCCATATTTTAAGACAATTTGTTTAATTTTCAAAGAGGCCTGAGCTCTCATATAAGTTAAACTAAACATCAAAATTGCCAACACAACTGCAATGACTAATGAAATCTCTGCAGATAAGTTGAAGTTTTTGTAAGCAAGATATAACCCCATTATAAACGTTATAACGGCAGCAATACCACCCATTATAATAGGAAAATAAGTTTTTGTTTTCATTTTTATTCCTCTTTTCTAATTGATAGCGTCGTTATGTTACAGAATTGTTTCGATGTAACAATTATAACGCATTTTGTAACGTTATCATCATTTGTACGCAATAATGATAACGTATAATAATCATTATTAAATATCCGATTGCTAAATAAAGGAGAGATTATTATTTTTAACAATAAAAAATCAATCATTATGACATTAACAACACTAACAACATTATTAATTATTGGATTAGGCAGCCGTCTAACAACTGTATTTGCAACGAGTCAACCACAAACTTATGTCGTTGACCAAAAAGTTGTGAACGAATTGACTCACGCTAAACAAATTATCATTGATTATGATAATCAGCAAGTTGAACAACAAAAAGAAACCTTTAAAGCTAATGTATTGGCTGAACAACAACGCCAAGCTCAAATTAAAGAGCAAGAACGTTTGGAAGCCGAAAAACAAGCTCAATTACAAGAACAACAACGTCAGCAAGAAGCTGCTGCACAAGCTCAGGCTCAAGCGGCTGTTTCCCAAGCTGCCGAACAAACCTCAAATCAAGGTACATTTAAATTGAGCTTTTATGATCCTGCTGTTTTAGGTTCAAATATGGGATACAGCGGTGTTGCTGCTAACCTATCTGTTTTTCCTAAGGGAACTAAATTAAAAATCACATTATCTGATGGAACAGTTTGGTATCGAACAGTGAATGATACAGGTACATTTGCTTATTCAAATCCACGTCAACTTGACGTTGCAATGCCAAATGGCCAAATTCCTTCTGCGGGTATTTTATACGCGACAGTAGACGTTGTTTCTTAATTTAAAAAAGACTGGATAAATTCCAGTCTTTTTTTATTTTGTCTCAAAAATTAATTGCTACTTGATTGAGAAGAAGATTGTTGTTGAGTGGCTTTAGGTAAACTCTTCAACTTTTCATCAGAATAAATGGTGTAATTATATTCAGCATCTAAATCTTTCCAATCAACTTGCTTGTTCAATTGATTTTGCTTTGTTTCAGTATTATCTACCGTTTCTTGTGGTAATTCCAGATTTTGACGAAGTGCATTTGAAATTCGTTGTAACTCGTCAGTTGAAGCCAATTGATAGGAACCGCCAGCAAGCCAAGCATCTTTTCCGTGGATGTAGTCAGAGCTGATAGATTGCGCTGCGTGACGATAGTTATTGAATAGTCCCACCATGTTATCAAAACTTAAATTGGTTTGCATATTGGACTTGATAACGTTGAAAATGGATTCAAAATTGCTAACTGATTCTAGTGATAGCGCTTTTTTAGCAATCGCTTCAATCACTTGTCTTTGACGTTTTTGTCTACCATAATCCCCTTCAGGATCATCATAACGCATTCTAGTATAGTCTAACGCCCCGTGCCCAGTCAGTGTTCGAGGACCTTTTTCAAACTGTGTCCAACCATAATAAAAAGCAAATGGGACGTCAACTTCAACCCCACCAATAGCATCGACAATATTTTCGAGTGCTCCCATATTAACCGTGACATAGTAATCAATAGGAACATTAACTAATGAAGAAATGGTTTTCATTGATAGACTTGAGCCACCAATATTGTAAGCAGAGTTCACTTTTTGCATCCCTGTACTATCATCTTGTATTTCCGTCAACATATCTCGTGGTACCGACGTTAATGTTGTCTTATTTGTCTTAGGATTCAAC
Source organism: Holzapfeliella sp. JNUCC 80 (assembly GCF_053667655.1). Taxonomy (NCBI): domain Bacteria; kingdom Bacillati; phylum Bacillota; class Bacilli; order Lactobacillales; family Lactobacillaceae; genus Holzapfeliella; species Holzapfeliella sp. JNUCC 80. The sequence continues at coordinate 1,055,583 of NZ_CM132205.1, forward strand.
GTTGCTAAAATCAAAGTATCTGAATTTCCGCGGTCGTCCCCACGATCAAATGCACCTGTATCCGTTCCTAAAAGTAAAATTGAAATTGGTTTTTGTTCTTCAATAGCTGTTGTTTGTTTATTATCAACAGGATGGTAGGTTTGGTTAATTGCGCTTTTTGCATGCAAATAAACTTTAGCAAAACTAGCACCTGAAAGTACAATCACTAAAACTAGCGCTAAAGCTAGAATGTGAGTGATTTTTGTCTTTTTTCTAGTTTTCTTTGTACGTTTTAAACTCTCGTTACGTTGATAATCATCTCTCATTAGATAAACCTCCCTATTTTCCCTATTTATTCTATCTAAAATTAACGCTAAATGCATTGATTTTACTGATATTTATCAATCTTTTAGTTTTTAGATTAAATTTAAATGAATATGTGGTACCCTATTCTTACTAATACAATAGGAGGATTTACTATGAGCGACGCATCACATTTACCAAAACGACAAGACGTCCCCAAAGAACTCACTTGGGATTTATCACTTGTTTTCAAAACAGATGATGATTTTGAAAAAGCATTTGCAGAAGTTGAGGCCGAAATTCCAAAAATCGAAGCTTTACAAGAAACTTTAATCAGTTCAGCTGATAACTTACTACATGGCATTACAGAAATTTTATCAACCTGGCGTAAACTTGAAAAAATTTATGTTTACGCTAGTATGAACAGCGACGTAGATACTAATAATGCGAAATACTTAGCTTTTGATGCTAAAGCTGGCTCATTAGCTGCTAAAGTTAGTGCAGCAACTGCCTTTTTAGTGCCAACTTTAATTCAATTATCTGATGAAGAATTAGCACAATTTTACGAAGACAATGCTGAACTCAAACATTATGATCACTTCTTAGAAGAAGCCCGTAATGAAAAAGAACATACACTAGATGCTAAACAAGAACAACTTATTGCGGCTGCAGGTGATGCTTTTGGTGCTTCAGCTAGCACATTCAACGTTTTAACAAACTCTGATATGGAATATCCATTTGTCGAAGACGAAGATGGTTATATGGTTCAACTATCAAATGGCCTTTACAGCCGTCTACTTGAATCTGTTCACCAAGATATTCGTCAAGGTGCATTTGAAGGACTTTACCAAGCCTATGGTCAATTCCAAAACACACTAGCTCAAACGCTATCAGGTGAAGTTAAACGTCATAACTACTTAGCACAAACACACCACTATAAAGATGCACGTGAAGCAGCTTTATCACACACCCACATTCCAACACAAGTTTATGACACATTAGTTGAAGAGGTTAATAATCACCTACCACTATTACATCGCTATGTTAAACTTCGTAAGGATTTACTCGATGTAGATGAACTTCACATGTACGATATGTATGTTTCACTAATTGGTGAACCTCAACTATCATACGACTACGAAAGTGCCAAAGCAGAAGCTAAAAAAGCGCTTAGCGTTTTAGGTGATGATTATCTTGAACACGTTGATGAAATCTTCAACAATCGCTATATCGATGTTGTTGAAAACAAAGGCAAACGTTCAGGAGCTTATTCAGGTGGGGCTTATGATACACCTCCTTACCAATTGCTAAACTGGCAAGATAACTTAGATAACTTGTATACTTTGATTCACGAAACCGGACACTCCATGCATAGTTGGTACACTCGTCACAATCAACCTTACGTTTACGGCGATTACCCAATTTTTATTGCTGAAATTGCCTCAACAACTAACGAAAACTTATTAACAGAATACTTACTACAACAAGTTACGGATAAAAAGACACGTGCATTCCTATTGAATCATTATCTTGATGGCTTCAAAGGTACCGTCTTCCGCCAAACACAGTTTGCAGAATTCGAACACTTTATTCACCAACAAGATCAAGCAGGTCAAGCTCTAACATCTGATTTATTAAGTGATTACTATGGTGAATTAAACGCTCACTACTACGGACCAGATGTTGCTCGTGATCCAGAAATCGCACTAGAATGGTCTCGCATTCCGCACTTCTATATGAACTACTATGTTTATCAATATGCAACTGGATTTGCAGCAGCCTCAACACTTTCAGAAGGCATCATGAAGCAAGAGCCAAAATCGATTGAAAACTACTTAAATTACTTAAAATCTGGTAGTTCAGATTACCCAATTGAAACTATGAAAAAAGCGGGTGTGGATATGACCAAACCAGACTACTTGAAGAAAGCATTTGCTATTTTTGAAGAACGTTTAACCGAACTTGAACAATTAATTGAGGAAGGCTTCTAAAAATGTTTTTCATTTTTGCATTGCTTGTGATTCTACAATTTATAACTGGCAGAATTGATCATCGATTACCACAACACATTATTCCAATTGGATTCATCGCCGTTGTTTGCTATCGTTTGATTATGATTCCACAAAATTTAACTCTAAAAACAATTTTGTTAACATTATTTATTGTCGTATCGCTTTACTTGATTTCATTTGTAGCAAAAAAGCTTAGATAATCTTATCTAAGCTTTTTTTGCGTCTGCGTTGTTTTGAATTTTTTGTAAAAAGTAACGTGAAATTGGGCCAACAATAATTAATTGTAATGGCAATGCCATAATAAAATTAAAGCCCCATGCTCTAAAGTATTTAGGTAAGATGTCACCATGTAATTGTCCTTGGGCAACTAATCCATAAATAGACATCAAGGTCACCATTCCAAAAACCATGAAAAATGATAAAGTGATAATCACTTGCCATTTTTTACCTAAGTTAATTGGTAATTTGAATGTTATTTTTTTAGCTAAAATTCCAACTATAAAATTGTCTAATATAAAAGCGACAATGAATCCTGGAATAAATCCAATCAACACTCTGTCAATTGCAAATGCATTATGGATGGTTAAATTATAGGCACTCATTCCTAAAACCATCAAACCGCACATGATTGTTCCAAAAATTAATTCTTCTTTGTGATTTCTTGGCATTAAACTCTCTCCTCTATTTTAAGCTCACTAAAGATTACCTTAGCATAATAAAATTTTGCTCGTAAGTTTTTTTTTAGAATTTTTTACTATACAAAAAAGAGCGTCAGGATTACAATAAGAGCCACCTATGAATCAGAAAGGATGTTTCAAACATGGCAACAATTTATGATTTTTCTTTAACTGAAATGAGTGGCGAAACAATTAATTTATCAGATTATAAAGACAAAGTTCTTTTAATTGTTAATACTGCTAGTAAATGTGGGCTAGCACCACAACTTGAAACCATTGAACAATTTTATCAAGACTATAAAGACAAAGGGTTTGCCGTTATTGGCTTACCTTCTAATCAATTTCATCAAGAACTCGAAGATGATCAAGAAACATCGGACTATTGCCAACGTCATTATGGGGTTACCTTCCCGATGACTAAAAAAGTCAAATTAAATGGCGATGACGCACATCCTTTAATTAACTTTTTAAAAGATAAGTCTGGTAAAGGTGCTATTAAATGGAATTTTACTAAATTTTTAGTCGGCAAAGATGGCGAATTAATTCATCGCTATGCTCCTATGACTTCTCCTAAAAAAATGGAAGATGAAATTTTAAAAGCTTTAGAATAAAAAAAGAAGATGACAAACCTGTCATCTTCTTTTTTTATTTGATTAATCGATATTGATTACCCACTGCTTCAATTGAATTAATAAAGTCAGAGAAGCTCATCATTATGGTCTGATGATTAACATTAGGATGGAACCCCAGTAATTGATTTTGATTAAGACTTTCATCAACAACGACTTGAACTTGATGATTTTCATCATTCAACAACCCAAATGGACTAACAGTTCCTGGTGTTAATTTCATCAATGATTTCATCAATTCCGGACTAGCAAATGACAATCTTTTTTCGCTAAGTTGAGTCGCAATTGACTTCAAGTCAGCTCTTTTATCACCGGCAATAACCAGCAAATAATAATGATTATTTTGCGTTTTTAGTAGTAAGTTTTTAACAGTTAATCCTGGAATAACAAAATCCGCTTCTTTAACTTTTTCGATTGCTGGATGATTAATAAGTTGATAATCGACTTCATGTTTATGCAAAAACGCAAACACACTATCATTGGGTAACATGGCTATCTCCTATTGTTTAGCTATTTTTAGTGAATAATAATTAATAAAGTAAAGAATTGATGCAGTCAGCGTTACAATTCTTCCAATTAGCGCAATTGAGTTTGCTGCTTGAATATTTTTGATTGTCGTGGCTTGTTGCATAAATGGATTAGAATCAAATGGATTCTGTGACCCATAAATCGTAAATGATGATGGTAATGTTTTGTCAGCATTCATCATGGCATATAGTGTTGCACCAGCAACAATTACTACACCTATTACCATCAAGATAGAAATCCAGTTCTTGACTTTTGGATTACTTGATTCAGAATCAAGCAATACCAAGCTCATAATAATGATGATAACTGCTGCAAAAACCATTAACCACCCTGGCAATAGTAAAAAAACTAATCCTAAAATAGCATTAATTAACACAAAGTTAGATAAACTGCTGTTTTGTTTAGTCATAAATTACTATTCCTCTTCTTCAATTTTCATCACTTTATGATACTCAATGAACGCAAAAACTACTGCAACAATTCTCAAAACGCCTACAATAGTTCCTAAAACAAGTACTAAGCTAGCATCTTGTGATTGCAATAAGCTTAACGCATTATTTTCAGTTGGTAATCTAGGCGTCACGATGTAGATGTTACACCAACTAATCACAGCACTAATTATTAACAATACTGAACTCACGTTAATTGTGCGTAATTTGTAATGTTTGTAACTCTGATACAAAACAAATGCTGCAGCAACAACTAAAATGACGTCTGTAACCCCCTTTAATGAAACCGTATTTGAAACTAGTGGTGTCACTAGCAAAATATTAACAATAGCATTAAATAACAGCACCCAAGCTGTTGAACGATATGTTTTCATACTTAAAATCCCCCTTATTTTTCTTATCGTAACATACTTTTTAACGTATTACGGCGTTTATATACTAAAAAAAGACTAACTTTTACAACCGCTAGTCTTTTGTTTCTTCAATTAATTTGGTTAGAGATTCGTTAATATTTTGATCATTATTATCAGGACTCTTGAATCCTTTCGGACGTTTATACAAGTTATCATCTTCCTTAAAGAAGACACTTCCTGGTGCCACAAACATCCAGAATTCGTCCTTAATACCGTTAGTTCCCGACGTTGCCTTATTCATAATACCGGCAATTTGATCGCCAACTTCTGGTAATTTTGTCCCACTATATTCGACTGTAATCGTTTTATTTGAAGGTGCTATAGGGGAGTCATTCATAGTGCTTTTGAAATCCGTTTCTTTGATATCGCCACCCGCAAATAAAACATTAATCGTTTGGCCTCGTAAGTCACTGTCACCACGAATAACCTTATCAACTTTAACTTTCGCAAGAGTCATTGGATAGTTATCATATGGTGCTGGCTGAACGCCTACTACTTTACCACTATAAACTAAGTGACCACTTTGAATAAGCTCTTGGAAATTTTTAGGATAGTAATAGTAAGAGACCATCCAAGACATTTGTGTTTTGCTTGCAGCATAGCTACCTTGAATAATATCACTAGATTTGTTTTGGCTATTTTCGCTGGACGAAAATGTCCCCGGCATCACAAAATACACACCAATTAATAATAGCACACTAAAAATAATCAGTGCGATTCCCCTTTTTTTATTCATCCATATCTCCCCCAAAAAAGCCAACACTAAGTCTTAACTTAATATTTTACTATACTACTTTATCTAATAATTAGCGTTAACGCAATTTTATTATACATAAATTTGATTCTTTTGTTAATTTGGCTAGCAAAAAGTAAGTATAACACTTATTATTGAGGTAATTGTTATACTTTTACTATTAGGAGGATTTTTATGACACAACCAATTATTGGTATTTCGGGAAGTTTTATTACTGATGAAGGGACACCTTTTCCAGGTTATAGACGCAGTTACGTTAATGAAGATTACGTCACTTCAGTTAGTGATAATGGCGGAATTCCTTTCATTATACCTTTGACTAGCGACATGTCCGTGATTAAAAAACAAATTGAAGCTGTTGATGCTTTGATTTTATCTGGTGGACATGATGTTTCACCACGCTTCTATAATGAAGAACCCCAATCTAAATTAGGAGAAATCAGTCCAGAACGTGATGAATTTGATTTTGCACTACTTAAATATGCTGAAGAAAAACAAATTCCAGTACTCGGCATCTGTCGTGGTGCTCAAATCATGAACGTTTTTCATGGTGGTTCTTTATATCAAGACCTGTCTTATCGTTTAGGCGAAAGTCTTAAACACAACCAACAAAAGCATCCTGATATGGAAACACATACTGTTGAAATCGCACAGGATTCAAAACTTTTTGATATTTTGAAAACAAACGAAATACTTGTTAACTCATTCCATCATCAAGTAATCAACCAACTAGCTGATTCATTTGTTGAATCTGCTAAAGCACCCGATGGTGTTATTGAAGCATTTGAAAGTCCAACTCATCCTTTCTTACTAGCAGTTCAATGGCATCCTGAAATGCTACATCGCAAATCTCAATTAATGAACAACTTGTTCAAATCACTAATTAATCACACAAAATAAGAGGAGTTTATCATGAATAAGAAGTTAGGTTTTTGGTCGATTGTCTTATTAACAATCAACTCAATTATTGGATCAGGAATTTTTATTTCCCCAGGTTCTGTCGTCAAGATGGCCGGAACTTACACCCCTATTGTTTATGTTGCAGCAGCAATTTTTGCTTCACTACTGGCTTTATCATTTGCCTCTGCTGCAAAATATGTTTCAAAAGGTGGAGCAGCTTACGCTTATGCGCGTACAGCTTTTGGTCGTAATGTTGGGTTTTATGTCGGTATTACACGTTTCATTGCCGCAAGTATTGCCTGGGGAGTTATGGCAACAAGTGTGGTTAAAACCGTACTAGCTATTATGAAGCTAGATAGCAGCAATTTTGGCTTATTAACACTTGGCTTTATTGTCTTAATGGCATTACTTCTTGTTATTAATTTACTTGGACCTAAAGTCTTTGCAATTATTAACAACCTTTCAACCATCGGTAAATTATTAGCTTTATTAACAATTATTATCTTTGGAATTTACATGCTAATTAGTACTGGTGCTAATCATTTCTTGGATGTTAACAACTTCCAAAATGCAAACGGCCAGCCTTTAATTTCATCACTTAATACTTCAGCCTTTGTTATGGCGACAATCACTGCTTTTTATGCACTGAATGGGTTTGAAAGTATCGCCAGTGGTTCAAGTGACATGCAAAAACCTGAAAAGAACTTACCTAAAGCTTTACCTCTTGGTATGCTAATTATTGCTTTAATCTATATTGGAATTGTTTCAATTTCAATGATGATTAATCCACATGCTTTAGTTTTTAGTAATCAAGTTGTCGCTTTAGTTGATATTTTTGACAACGGTATTGTGAAGAATATTGTCCTTTATGGTGCTTTAATTTCAATGTTTGGGATTAACGTTGCTTCATCTTTCCACACACCTCGTGTTCTTGAAGCAATTGCAAAAGAAAAACAAATTCCAGCGATCTTCGCTAAACGTAACAAACAAGATATTCCGTTAATCTCATTTTTAGTCACAATTGTGATTGCCATTGTCATTCCAATGGCTTTCCAATACAACATGACCAACATTATTATCATCAGTACCATGTCTCGTTTCGTACAATTCATCGTGGTTCCTTTATCTGTTATCATGTTTTTCTACGGTAAAAACTCTGAAGAAACGATTTCCACAGCTAAAAGAAATATCGCAACCGATGTTTTCGTACCCATTGTTTCATTAGTACTAACGGCATTCTTACTAATCAAGTTTGACTGGGTTGGTCAATTCTCGATTGTCGATGCAACAGGTTCACATCTTAATATCTATGCTATTTCAGCCATGGTTATTGGTTATGTCATTCTGCCAATTGTTTTATATATTTTCAATCGACAATCAAAAACTAGTTTAAACTAAAAAAATAAGCGTGTTCACACACGCTTATTTTTTTATGCTTTTCTTTTGATTAGATAAACAATAATATAAATGACCACTTCGATTGATGAAATAAAGAAAGTTACTGGCCAGTTCGTAATATAACTTAAATACAAACCACCCCAAACACCAACTAAAGCTAGCCCAATAGACCAAGCAATCATTGATAAAATTGATTTACCTAAATATTTTGCAATTGAAGCTGGTAATGTAATTAAGATAAATACTAGTAAAGACCCGACAACTTGTGCGCCGACACTAACACTCATAGCAAGTAATACTAAGAATAAAATTGAAATTAAGAATGTCGGTAGTCTTTGTGCAGCGGCTCCTACTGTATCAAATGAATCGAATGCTAGCCAGCGATATAAAACGAAAACTGAAATTAAGACGACAACAGATAATCCAATCAACTGAAAGACACCTTGTTGATCAATACTGATGATACTTCCAAATAAAATATTCGTAGCATATCTTGAACTCGCATTTGATAGTGATAAGAACAAAATACCTAAACCAGTAAAGAATGCGGATACGACACTAATTGCCGTTTCACGTTTTGAAGATTTAAGGCTCAATGTCCCTACACTAACTGAACTTAACAAGGTGAATAGTAACATCCCAAGTAACGGTGAAATTCCCATAAAGACAGCAAATGATGCCCCAGCAAACCCAATTTCAGATAAAGTATGTGCTAAGAAACTCAATTGACGTGCAATTACAAAAACACCGATAATCCCACTCACAATGGCAATAAAGGTACTGGCAAAAAATGCGTTTCGCATAAACTCATAAGCAAACATTAACGTCCCACCCGACTTTCATCAAAGTTTTTAATTTTACCAGTTTCATAACTACCTGGTTGCATAAAAATATAGTCCTCCGTAAATTCTTTGGCTAATTCGATATCATGTGTCGCAAATAGAACCGTAATTTTTCGAGTCTTGTTGAGTTGTTTAACTAAACTCATCAAACTTAATTTAGCTGTCGGATCTAAGCTCGCTGTTGATTCATCTAAAATAATAAAATCTGGATTATCAATTAAGGCTTGAGCTAAGTATGCGCGTTGCTTTTCCCCTCCAGATAATTCACCCATAGATGAATTTTGAATAGCAGTTAAATTTGTTTCTTGAATAATATTATGTACGCTTTTTTTATAAGCTTTGCTTTTAAATAACCCGGCGTTTAACTGAATAAAATTCTTAACGGACAATGGATAGTCTTTATCAATATTGCGAAACTGAGGAACATAGCCCACTTTGATAGGTTGTCCATCTGCTTTTTTTGAATAGGTAACTTCACCCGTTGTCGGCTGTAACATTTTCATTAGTACTCTTATTAAAGTGGTTTTTCCAACACCGTTTTGTCCAATTAAACTGGTTGTGGATCCTTCCTTTAAACTAAAAGATAAATCTTCAAAGACAACTTGTCCCTCAAAAGAAACGGATAGGTCTTTGACAGTTATAATATTCATTTATTCTGACACCTCGGTTGATTTAAATAGTAACTATTACGATATAACACTTTATCACAATATTAACAAAATGCCTATATTAAAACAAAAAAATCGAGAATTAAATCTCGATTATGTCAACGTGCTTCAATTGTTGATTGATTTGGGGTTCTGTTGCAATGTCTTCGGTGAAAGCTGTTGCACTTCCACAGGCCACACCCATTTTGAAAGCGGCAACGGCATCTTGTGTTTGACTATAAGTTCCAACAAACCCTGCAACCATTGAGTCACCAGCACCTACGGAATTAACCACTTTACCCGTTAAAGGCCTAGCATAGTACACGGTATCTTCTGTCACAAGATAAGCACCGTCTCCTGCCATGGACACAATAACATTTTGTGCACCCATTTTTTGCAATTTTCGACCATGTTCAATAATCTCTTCTTGGGTTGAAAACGTCGTCTCAAAAATATCTGCTAATTCATGATGATTAGGTTTAACCATTAGCGGCTTTTTATCCAGACAATCGAGTAAACTCTGGCCACTTGTATCTAGAACAAATTGACTTCCTTGCTCTTTAATCAAGTCAATCAGTTGGAAATAGAAATCATCTGGTAACCCTCTGGCTAAACTTCCAGACATGACAACAATATCATCTTCAGTAAGTTGCGTTAGCTTTGTCTTAAATGTATGTTGCTCTTGCATACTAATTTTAGGACCACCCGCATTAATTTCTGTCTCTTGATCGGCTTTGACTTTGACATTAATCCGCGTTTTTTCAAGAATAGTTGTAAAATCACTCTTAATTTTCTTTTGATTCAACTGCTGTAATAATTCTTGTCCAGTTGAGCCACCAATAAATCCAAGTGCACAATTATCCACATCCAGCTGTGTTAACACCTGCGATACATTAATCCCTTTTCCTCCGGCAAATAAAGTAGCCGCTGTTGTTCGATTGACCTCACCTAAATCAAGTGAATCAAGGGCCATCACATAATCCAATGATGGGTTAACTGTAATTGTATAAACTTTCAAAATCTCACGCTCCTAAACCGTATAATACTGTAATACTAGCATAAAAAGTTTCAACCGATAATGCAAAAAATTAGTTTTAAAAAAGCTTAGACAATTAGTCTAAGCTTCTTGATAACGTTTGATAAGTTGATTTTTGTCTTTTCCTTGGCGGATTTGAGTTACTAAATCAATCGTGACATCGGCTATGATGCTTTGTGCATCAATTACTTGATAATCATGATTAGCACCTTTTTCTTGTGCTAAGGACAATTCTGTACATCCAAGAACAATGACATTAACCCCATAATCATCATGCATTTTTTGCAAAATTCGATGATACAAAGCAATGTCGACAATCCCTTTTTCTTTGATGTTTTTATAAATTAATTCATCGACTAATTCTTGAATTTCAGAACCACCTAAGAAAACTTCTTTGCCTACTTTTTCGATTTCGTTTTTGTAAATACCATCGGCAATCGTTCCGCGTGTTGCAATCAAACCAATTTTATCTTCACTGGGATATTGTGCAACCATTTGTTTAATCGCAATACGTGGCATATGCAAGATAGGTGATTGACTATGTTGTTGTAATTCCTCATAGAAATAATGCGCCGTGTTACAAACCATCACAATGAAATCAGGTGACAGTTTGTTCTGTTGTTCAATATCATCAATCAAATAAGGTAAAAAGCTTTCATGTTCGCTGGGATTCAAAATATAAGAAGTACGGTCTGGTACAGTCGCATGGTTAACCAAAATATAATTTAAATAATCTTGGTCGCGTCTGATTTTGACACGATGGTTAATTAAACGAACATAACTTTCCGTTGCAATCGTTCCCATGCCACCTAATATACTAAAAAACTCTCTCATTATTTTAGTTCCTGCGATTCAATGATGGACTTAGCAATCACTTGATCAGTTTCATAAGGTGTATCAATACCTCTCACTTTTTGGTAAGCATCGTTTCCTTTGCCGGCCAAAATAATCACTTCATCTTTTTGACTGGCAGTCATTGCTTTTTTGATTGCTGTTTTACGATCTAATTCGATTTCAACATTTAACTTATCATGATTTAATTGTTCATCAATCTCATTTGCGATATCTTCTGGATTTTCAAATCCTGGATCATCTGTCGTTAAGTAAACTTGACTAGCAAATTCGTTCAAAGCTGTCGCAAAGTCTTTTCGACGAGAAATACCTTTGTCCCCTGGACTACCCACAGCAACCGTCATTTTAGGGTCATTGAATTCAGTTTTTAAGAATGATAGTAAGGCACGCATACTTGCTAGATTATGCGCATAATCAATAATTACATTTGCGCCATTTTGCAATTTCAATACTTGCATTCTTCCAGGTATTTGTACTTTAGCAATTCCTTTAGCAATTTCTTTTTGAGCAACGCCAACCAAACTCCCCGCAATAATTGCTGCAGTAGCATTACTTTCATTAAAATCACCAATCAAACTTAATTGGTAATCACCAGAAATCGCCAATTCAGATTGATCAGCATCAATTTTAAATTGTGATTTTGCCATATCAAATTCAATGTTTTCAAAGCTAACATTAATAGGTTTTTGATAAAAATGGCTGTTCAAGTCATAACCTTTGCGACCATAAGTAAAGATACTATCAGGATTAGTTGTTGTTTTTGCAGCTAGATAAATTTCGTCAAAATGATCAGTTTCTGCATTAATGATTACTTTACGAGAGTTGACCAACAATTGTAATTTACAGTGCAAGTAGTCATCGAAGTTAGGATGTTCATTAGCACCAATATGATCTGGTGTAATGTTTAAAAAGATACCTAAATCATAGGTTAAGCCAAATACACGGCTCTTTTTATAAGCTTGAGAAGAGACTTCCATTACTAAATGTGTCATACCATTATCAACAGATCTTCTCATATCACGGAATAAATCAAGTGATTCTGGTGTTGTTAAATCTGACTTAAATGTATCTTCAGGTTTTGGCCCAACAATACGATCTACTGTCGAAAACAACGCTGTCTTGTTGTCGTTTTGGCGATCTAAAATTCCCTTTAAGAAATAGGAAGAGGTTGTTTTTCCCTTGGTTCCTGTAATCCCTACAACGAACAAATCATCTTGTGGGTAGTTGAAAAAGGCTGCTGAAAGTATCGCCATTGCTTTTTGAACATCACGAACGATTAAAGCGTGCATACCGTTACCTTCAATGTGAGGTTGCTCTGCTACATAAGCAATTGCACCATTTTCACGTGCGTTTAGTAAATAAGTTGGTCTGAACTTTTCACCCTTAATGAAAAATAAGGAATCAACATCTACATTACGTGAGTCATAGCTTACATTTTGAAATTCCATTGGAACTAGGTCCTGAACTGCACTACTTTTTAGTAGGTGGTGTTCTTTTAATATTAAAATACTGGTTTGTAATGATAGTGTCATACATTTGACCCCTTAACTTGTTAATTTTACTCAATTATAACTAATACTGAGAATGTTTGAAATTATTTTCCAAATAAACTACTGAAAAATGATGAAATGGCATGCCAAATCTTTTCAAAGAAGTTCATTTCATCGACAGAATCTTTTGTGACAATCGAAACTTCATCGCTTTTAGTGTCCAAGTATCCTAGACCATCGTCATTAATTTTGACATGTCCAACTTGTTGACCTTTGGTAACGCTATTAAGCTCGTTATCTTTTACTGTCATTTCAATCGTTGTTTGAGGTGTTTCATCACTCGCTTTTTTGAATACGACCACAGGTGCTGAAGTTTCTAACTTAACTTCTGATGATTTAGCATAGTTCAATTTCAATGGTGTGGTAATTTCTTGATTGGCATCATAAACTTTTACCTTAGTGTAGTTTTTGAATACGTCACGCATAATGTCTGCTGTAACTTTGAATCGCTTACCTTTATCATTATCGTCTCCATTAGCATGCATGACAATTGTAATGACACGATAGCCGTTCTTTTCTGCAGTTCCTACAAAACATTCCCCTGCAGCATCAGTTGTCCCCGTTTTCAACCCATCAACTGGTAAGTCTGAATAGTTATCAGGCATTCCAGGTAGCATGCGGTTAAAACTGGTCATTTTATATGAATCAGTGCGACCTGAAGCAAAAATTTGTGATGATTGTTTTGTAATACTTAGTGTATCTGGGTAATCATTAATCACATGCTGTGCGATTTTAGCTAAGCTTTGTGCAGACATTTCATTTTCAACATTTTCGCTAATACCAGGTACACGGTACTTTTCAGGAATGTCAGAATTTGATAACCCGCTCACGTTTACAATTTTTGCATCACGAATATTCCATTGTGCTAATTGTTTATTCATCATTTCAACGAAGTCTTTTTGTGAACCAGCTACCTTATTAGCTAACAACATTGCTGCAGCATTAGACGAATAAATCCAACCTGATTCATAAAGTTCCTTTACACTGTATTTTTCGCCTGCAGTTAGTGGAATATTAGATAGACGCGTATCTTTTGTCCAATCGGCAATATCTTGTGGAACTGTGATTTGATCGTCAAATGACAACTTATTGTTCTTAATTTGATCACGAACAATATACAGCGTTAACATTTTTGTCATAGATGCAATCGGCAATACTTGTGTTGAATCCTGATTAAATAAGATTTTTCCTGTTTCAGAATCAATTGCTAGTGCTGATTTGGCACTAACCTTAGTTTGACTATTAGCCGATTCAGCCGCACTTACTGTCTGAGATTGTGCGCCTAAGATTGGTGCAGTAAAAAACGACAATAACAGTGTCATTATTGTCATTAATGTCATTTTTTGAGTTTTTGTTTTCATAAACTCTTTCCTACCTTCAATTTTTTTCCATAAAATACTGGGGCATTTCAATTATAAATTCTGTGAGCTTAGAGCTCGATTTAGCAAATATTTGACCATGATGCAATGTAATAATTTCTTGTGAAATAGCAAGTCCCAGTCCTGTTCCCCCTGTTTGCGTCGAACGTGAACTTTCAACACGATAAAATCGCTCAAACAAGCGGTTTAAAGAAGCTTTAGGGATTTTTTGACCATCATTTTGAACAGTTAATTCTACCTGCCCATTTTGTTCTTTAGCAGTTAGCTTAATGAATGTCGCTTTTTTCCCATACTTCAATGCATTACTAATTAAGTTATTAAATACACGACCTAATTTTTCATTATCGGCATTCATCTCAAGGTGACTAGGTGAAACCGAAACTTCAATTTTGATACCTTTTTCCTTTGCTTCAAGTTCAAAACTTGCTGCTAATTGATTCAGCATATCATCTACAATGAAGTTATTAGGCGTGATATTAACTTGACGCTCATGAACTGTTGTATAGTCAAATAGATCATCAGCTAGTACTTTCATTTGCTGTGATTTGATGTACGCAATATCAACATAATGCTTAATGTTATCGTCTCCAAAATCCATCGTTTGCAACAAGCCAAGGTAACCAATGATTGACGTTAGCGGTGTTCTGATATCATGACTAACGTTTGTAATTAACTCTTCATTTCTTTTTTTGATAGCTCGTTCTTCATTCATCGCGGTCACTGTACTATCCACCAGTGAATTAATACTATCGACCATTCGCTGAAGATCATTTTCAACCACAAAATTAATTCGATGATCGAAATGACCTTGTGCAATATAATGTAATTCTGAAATCACATGGCGCATTTGCATTTGACGATAACGTCTTAATAATCGCCAATAAAGTACGATGATGTCTAAGATAACCATAAAGCTAATCAAAAAGATTTGAACTGGCCAACTGTCAAAATTATAACGAAACAAAATAGCGTTTTTTAAAAGCTCACCCAAATTAGTGTGATTAATAATTGCTGAATTAATTAAAATTGTAATCGATAAATTCAGTAACAACAGTAAAATAACTGTGATAACACCTTCAATGAAAAGTTCACTCTTTTCTTTTGGCGTTAACTGAACTTTTGGCTTAGTCATATTAGACCTCCACTTTGTAACCGACTCCCCAAACGGTTTCAATTACCTTTTCACCATCTGTTGCTTCTTCGATTTTGTCTCGCAAGTGACTCACATGAACCATTACTGTTTTGGCTGAAACGACACTTTCTTGACGCCATACTTTTTCAAAAATTTCATTAGCTGAAAAAACACGATTTGGATGAGTAGCTAATAAATGTAAAATACCAAATTCTAGAGCTGTTAATTGAATTTTTTTGCCAGCTTGTGTTTTAACTTCGTGTGAATCTTTATTAATTTCAAGTGGTCCTACTTTTAAGATAGCAGGTTCTGATGCAGTCACTTTCTTTTCACTACGGCGTAGTAATGATCTTACACGTGCCATAACTTCAAGTGGATTAAAAGGTTTTGAAACATAGTCATCTGCACCAGTAATCAAACCTTTGATTTTATCCATATCCGCTGTTTTAGCTGAAACGACAATAATTGGAATATCTGAATCACGTCTAACTTGTTTAATCACGTCAATTCCACTCATGTTAGGCATCATAATATCTAAAATCATCAATCCAATTTCAGACGATAAGGTACTTAATTTTGATACAGCTTCTTGACCGCTATGTGCTGCAACAGGCTCATAACCTTCGTTCTTTAAGTAGATACTAAGTAGTTCTACAATTTCTTTATCATCATCAACGACTAAAATTTTCAATTTTTAGACCTCTTTTCATTTTTAGTAAATTACAACGGGTGTTCCCATCGCAACGGCTTCATAAACTTTCGGCATCACACTTGGTGAAATATTGATACAGCCGTGAGACCCATGTGTTTGATACCAAGTGCCACCAAATTTAGGCTGCCAATTAGCATCATGCAAACCAACACCGGTGTTATCAATAGGCATCCAGTAGTTAACTGGTGAAGCATATGGACTACCGTCATTATTAAGACCTCTAAGTACTGCATTTTGTTGTTTTGACCAAACAGCCCAAACACCTTTTGGTGTGTCTTGACCTGGAAGTCCTGTCACAACATCTGTTGTTAAAACAAGTTGACCTTGTTTATAAATCCAAAGCTTTTGTGATGCAATATTTACTTCAACATAAGTGTCACCAATGTCAGTTCCACTAGTGTTGTACCCAGAACCCGAAATCTTAGGCTGTCTTGAGAATTTATTACCATTAAAAATATCTTGTTTTAATTGGCTCAACTCTGATTCAACGTTAATACTCCACCCGTATGTTCCTGCAGGAACAGTTACGACTGCACCTGATGTTGTCTTAAAGATTCTTGATTTATTCACTGTGCCATATTTTTGATTTAAACTTCTCAAGTAGGTTCTCATCGCTGTTTCATCAAAATTGATTTTGTTATCTTTGAAATCAACCCATGATAGCACAAGACTATTTGACACAACTTCTGTGTTATTACCAATTGTGTAAGCACCTGAAACATTAGCAACATTGTTTAATTTTTTTAGATTATTTTGTAAATCTGTATTATCAGAAGTTACAGTAGGCTTAATGTATTGATCATTCAGCTGGATATTTTGATTACCAGATTGGATATTTTCAATAATATAAGTCATAACATTATCAACGTTGAATTGATTCCCTTGTGTTTCAGATACAAGCTGAAAACCTTGGTTACCAGTTCTTTGGATGCTTGCATTTTTGGATTCAGTACGGCTTTGATTTTCTTTGTTCAAAAGATTTGATAAGTAGCTTTTAGCTGATGCTTCATCGAATCCTTGATTCTGTGTTGCATTTACTGTCTGGCTAGTTTTAAATAACCACGGATTTTGCTGTGTCATACGTGCTGTTAAATCACTATTGTAATCAACTTTCAATCCAATGTCTTTTCCAGTAAACTGGCCAACCACTTTATCCCCATCACGTAATGTGTAAGTGGTTTCATTTAGTTTGTTTGTCAACTTAGCCTCAGCTTGATCTTTTGTTAATTGACCAATTGATTGGCCATAAACTGTTGTTCCTGGTAAGAATCGACTACTATAATATGAACCAAATCCTATATAAACAACTAATAGACTAAGTAAAAAAACAAAAACCCCGATTTTTAACTTATTTGCTTTCTTCATATGTATACCTCACTATTATTACTTAATCACTCATTATTAGTTCATTATATACTAGTTTGGTTTGACCTATCAATCAATCGCCCTAAAACAAAAGAAAAACTAAAATAAAAAAGCGGACAACAGCCTATATTGTCCGCTTTTTGTTGGTATTATTGTACCCAACCTAATGTTTGTAAAATCAAGAATATGTTTAATCCAGTTAGAATAATTGCAACTAGACTAGAAGTAATAGTAACCCATTTTTTATTCACAAAAGGTCCCATAATTTTCTTATTAGCTGTAAACATCACTAATGGAATAATTGAAACAGGTAATGCAATACTTAAAAATACTTGTGAAAAGACCAACAAGTCCTCGATTTTTGCTTCGTTACTGTGATAAATAATCGCAAAAATCAAAACAGGAATAACTGAAATTAATCGTGTGATCACACGTCTAGCCCACATTGGCATTTTTAAGTGAATGAAACCTTCCATTACGATTTGACCAGATAATGTTCCGGTAATCGTTGAGTTTTGTCCTGAGGCTAATAAGGCTACCGCAAACAACACACTCAAGATAGGGCTGGCAATAACACCTGCAACTTGAGGATTTTGAAGTGCATTGTATAGTTCAGAGAATGTCCCTAAATCTGTTTGTGCACCATAGAAAAGAGCTGCACCTAGTAGTAATAGTAATGTATTAACTACAAAAGCTACTGATAATTGAATATTTGAATCTAGTACTGTAAATTTAATTGCACGTCTTTTTTCTTCAATATTATTACGATCATATTGTCTAGCTTGTGCAATGGAAGAGTGTAAGTATAAGTTATGTGGCATAACTGTTGCCCCAACAATACCTAAAGCGATATAGAAAGCACCCTTGTTTGTCACAACTTCTGGTTGAGGAATGTATCCTGCAAACATTGCACCAACATCAGGTCTAGCTAAAATAACTTCATAGAGGAAAATAACCAAAATAGACACAATCAAAGCGCCAACAATTGCTTCGATTTTTCGAAAACCAAGTTTCATTAATAGCAATAGCAACATCACATCTAATGTCGTTAAAAATATACCTACAATTAAAGGTAAATTGAACAACAATTTTAGCGCAATCGCTGCACCCACAATTTCGGCAATATCAGTCGCCATAATGGCAAGTTCTGTAATAATCCAAAGTGTATAACGTAGCCATGTTGGTGAGTGTTTAGCGGTTGCTTGCGCTAAATCAAGACCACTAGCAATTCCAAGTCTTGCAGACATAGCTTGTAATAACATCGCAATTAAGCTCGAAATCAAAATAACACTTAATAGTGTGTATTGATATTGAGCTCCCCCAGCAATAGATGTTACCCAGTTACCTGGATCCATATAGCCAACAGCAACTAAAGCTCCTGGTCCACTAAAAGCAAATAGCGTTCTCCAAAATCCACCTTTTTTAGGAACTGCTACTGTTCCATTAATTTCTTCAAGCGAAGGACCATCTGCGTAATGAAACATTTTGGTCTCTTCATTAGTCATCTTATCCCGTTCACTTTCTTCTTTACTCATTGAAGCTCCTCCTTAAAAAGTTAAATCTCATCTGTGATTCATAATACTCTTTTGTTAGGTGTTTGTACATAAAAAATTAGGCTTACTTAATTTTTTTATTTAATAGGCAAAAAAATAACATGCACAAGGCATGTTATCTTCTACCCGCATTAGTTGGATTAAGCGGACTATATTTAATATCGTAGTATTTTCTGAACCCGTAACGTACTGCAAACAAGATAACAGCTAAGATAATAAATCCGACCGCAGATGGTCTTGGATTAATAACGGCTGGCAAGTAAACGGTTAACGTTGTTAGTCCCATATAAATCAAAATGCAAAGTAGGAAATACAATAATAATTTCCATAATTTAGGTCGTTCTGATTTTGGCTTTTGCATCACAATATTGTAGTAAGGCATCATAACCCCAAACAAGATTGCAATCATCAAGATACTCAAAACGCCAAATTGATTGGATTCTGGGCGACTTGACGTAAATAACGACATAATTCCAAGTAATGCCGCAAACATCACACCATAGAATAATCCTGAATCAACTGCTAGTTGCCAGTAAGGATAATCTGCATAACTTGCGCCTTCTGGTCTTGCTTTTTTGTTGAGCAATTGATTAGCAAATTGACTAGCTGGACCGTATAATTTATTAGCCGGTCTACCTTTTCGTTGTTCTTGAACAATTTCTTCTAAATGTTCGTTCACTTTTTCTTGTGCTTGATCAGCAGTTAATTTTTGCGCTTGCAAAAACTTTTCTACGCGATAGATATATTCTTCATTACGTTTTGTTAGTTCAGCTCTTAGCGCTTTAAAATCAACTGTTTTGGGTTCTTCTTTTTGAGATTGTGCCAACAGAAATCGCTCCTTATATTTGATTAGACGTTAAATCTAAATTCGATAATATCGCCATCTTCAACAACATATTCTTTACCTTCTAGACGCATACGTCCAGCTTCTTTAACTTTTTGCATGGATTCGTATTTGTCTAAGTCATCAAAAGCGACAACTTCAGCACGAATGAATCCACGTTCAAAGTCTGAGTGAATAACTCCAGCAACTTGTGGGGCTTTCATACCTTTCTTGAATGTCCAAGCACGTGTTTCTTTTTCACCAGCTGTAAAGAATGTTTGTAGTCCTAGCAAGTAGTAAGCAGCTTTAATTAAGCGATCTAGACCTGATTCAGTCACACCTTCAGCTTCTAAGAATTCTTGACGTTCATCTTCATCTAGCGTTGCAATTTCTTCTTCAGTTTTAGCAGAAATTGCTAAAGCATCAGCACCTTCATTATTTGCATATTCTTTAATTAACTTGAAGTATTCAACGTCTTCAGGGTTAGCCATGTTTTCTTCAGCAATATTACCTACGTAAATAATTGGTTTTGAAGTTAATAGGAAAAGACCTTTAACAATTTTTTGTTCTTCTTCAGTGAATTCGATTGAACGAACAGATCCACCTTCTTCAAGAACTGGTTTGATTTTGTTTAGAACTTCAAGTTCAGCTAAAGCATCTTTATCTTTTGTACGAGCAACTTTTTCAACTTTACCTAAACGTTTTGTAACGCTGTCTAAATCAGACAAGCTTAACTCTAAGTTGATTGTTTCGATGTCTTCAATTGGGTCAACTTTACCAGTAACACTTGTAATATTGTCATCATCAAATGCACGGACAACATGCACAATCGCATCCACTTGGCGAATGTTTTCTAAGAATTTGTTTCCTAGTCCTTCACCCTTACTTGCACCCTTTACAAGACCTGCAATATCTGTAAATTCAAAAGTTGTCTTGATAATTTTTTTAGCGGGGATTAAATCAGTAATACGGTTTAAACGATCATCGGGAACTTCAACCATCCCAACGTTTGGATCAATTGTCGCAAATGGGTAGTTTGCCATTTCCGCTCCTGCTTTTGTAATTGCGTTAAAAAGTGTTGATTTACCAACGTTAGGTAAACCTACGATTCCTGCTGTTAATGCCATGAATAAAAATTCTCCTTCTATATTTTTGGTTGTTGTAATTGATCAAGTGTCACGTAATGTGATTCCTGTTCAATTTTAACATCGGGTTGTTTGGTTGCGATTTTTTTCAAGCGTTTTGAAAAATCTCGGCGAGGCATCATAATAATATGCCCACACCCCATACAACAAATTTTGATATCTGCACCTAGTCGAATCACTTCAAATCGATTTTGACCACATGCATGTGACTTTTTCATTGTCACTAAATCGCCTAATTCAAACATATATACCACCTATATTTAATCAATTGAAATATCTAAAATGTCTAAAATTCGATTTAAATCTTCTGTTGATAAGTAGTCGATTTGGATTTTACCTCGACCACTTTTATCTGATTTAATCACAACTTGTGACCCAAATTTGTCTTCAAGTTTCTTTTCGCTTGAAATCACAAATAGTGATTTTTTAGCAATTGCTGCTTTTTTTGTTTTTTGACTTTGTTCATTAAGTTGTTGAACTAATGCCTCTAAACGACGAACTGTCATGCCTTCAGATGCTGCTTTTTTAGCCAATAAATCAATTTTCTTTTTGTCTTTTAAACCAAGTAAAGTTCTAGCTTGCCCCATTGAAATCTTTTCAGATTGTAAAAGCTGTTTAGTTGCAACAGGTAAGGCTAGCAATCTCAAATAGTTTGCGATGTAAGGACGACTTTTACCTAATCGTTTGGACATTTCACCTTGTGTTAAGTTCAAATCATTTTGCAGAGTTTGGTAAGCTTGTGCTTCTTCAAGTGGCGTCAAATTTTCACGTTGTAAATTTTCAAGTACCGCAATTTCCATCATTTGACTTTCGTCAAGTTGACGAACGATAGCTGGTATCGTTTCTTTTTTGGCTAATTTACTAGCACGTAAACGTCTTTCACCTGCAACTAGATCATAACCACTAACGCTTTTTCTAACGATAACGGGTTGAAACACACCATTTAAGGCAATTGACTCTGCTAATTCTTTTAAAGCAACTTGATCAAAAGTTTTTCTGGGTTGATAAGGATTAGGTCGAATATTATCGACTTTGATTTCTTCTACGTTTTCGTTTGAATCCGCATTATCGAAATCAGAAAAAATAGCATCGATTCCGCGTCCTAATCCAGATTGTCTTTTATCCTTCATTGGCCGAAAGCACTTCCTTTGCTAGTTCTTGATAAACAAGAGTTCCTCGTGAACGTTTATCATAATCAATAATGGCTTTACCATAACTAGGTGCTTCAGCCAGTCGTGCAATTCTTGGGATAATGGTATTATAAACTTTATCACCAAAGTATGTTTTCACTTCTTGAATAACTTCAGCACCTAAATTAGTACGCGCGTCATACATTGTCATCAATACCCCTTCAACGCCCAATTCTTTGTTGAAGTGTTTTTGAACTAAACGAATAGTATTGAGTAGCTGACTCAATCCCTCTAAAGCATAATACTCACTTTGAACAGGTATCAAAATAGTGTGGCTAGCTGTAAAGGCATTAATTGATAACTGTCCTAGAGAAGGTGGACAATCAATCAAAATATAATCATATTTATCGACAACTTCATCTATCCCATTTTTCAGACGTGTTTCACGTGCCATTAATGAAATTAATTCTGTTTCTGCACCTGCTAATTGAATAGTAGCGGGTACTAAGTCAAGATTCTTATGCGAAGTTTGATGAATTGTATCCGATAGCGAAATTTCATTAATTAAGACATCGTATACGTCTTGTTCAACATCTGCCGGTGAAACACCTAATCCACTGGTCGCATTGCCTTGTGGGTCAGTATCAACAATCAAAACTCGCTGGTTTTCATCTGCTAAACTTGCCCCTAAATTGATTGTGGTCGTCGTTTTCCCGACACCACCCTTCTGATTAGCAACTGATATAATATGCGCCATAAAAAATAATCACCTTACCCCTTATCTAATTCAATGACAATTTTGTAATTACCAGAATCTTCAAATTCTTCATATCGAACTTTTGTCCCAGTTTGTTCCACCAAATTAATTGTCTTCTTGATTGTATTAATCGGTACTTTTAGATTTCTAGCCGTCTTGAGTTGAACGTTCTTTTTGGCCTTACTATACAAGTTAGTTGCTTGTTGTGGGTGATCCAAAAAGTCTTTCACTAATTGTCTTGATTGTTCAACAGTCAAATTATCTTCCATAATCGTTTGTGCTAATTGCGTTTGCTGGTTTTCATCCAAACTAAGCAAAGCTCTAGCATGATTTTGTGTTAATTTTTGGTTCACCACATACTCTTGGATAGCTGGGGAAACTCTTAATAACGATAATTTTGCAGAAATATAAGATTGCGTTTTACCGAGATAATTCGCCAACTTAATTTGCGTTAAATCATACTTATCTAACAAGCGTTGATAAGATTTTGCTTCTTCAATTGGATTTAATGGTTCTGTTTGAAAATTACCAATAATGGATAACGTTGCTGCTTGAAAGTCATCAAAATCATCAACTATAGCGGGGATTTTTTCCCATTCAAGTAATTTGGCAGCTCGAATGCGGTGCTCTCCTGCAATAACTTCATAGTTATTTTTAGATAAATTTCTAACTACGATTGGCTGAAGTAACCCATAACTTTGCATGGTATTAGCCAATTCCTCAAGCATGACTTGATCAAATTCTTCATAAGGTTGAAAAGGATTTGAGTTAATTTCGTTAACTGGTAAATAGTCTATATACTTTTTATTTTTATTTTCTGGTTCTTCTGGTTGTTGTTTTTTTCTCCTAAAAAAAGAAATACCCATGATCATGCTCCTATAAAGGTTTTCTAGTTGGTGTCCCTGCTTTTCTTGGGTAAGCTTTAGGTGTTTGGCCAACTTTTTCAATTAAAGTAAGCGCTCTTGGTTCGTTACTTGTTGGTAAATTAATTTCTAAATTGTCAATTAGCTTACCCTTTAACAAATCTAAAGCTCTTTTTGATTCTGAAATTTCATCTAAGCTACTTGAGCCTTTTAATGCTACCATGTAACCATTTGGTTTCACAAATGGCAGACAATATTCACTCAGAATATTTAGTCTTGCTACCGCGCGAGCTGTTGCTAGGTCATACTTTTCACGATGGTTTTTGTCGCGACCAATATCTTCAGCCCGTCCATGAACTAGCGAGACATTATCAAGCCCTAATTCATCTACCAAATCGCTCAAAAATTTCAATCGCTTATTTAAAGAATCAACGATTGTCACTTGCAAATCTGGTTGCAAAATTTTCATTGGGATAGAAGGAAATCCTGCCCCAGCCCCAATATCAGCTAATTTTTTGGGCCCTTGAAAATAATCTTTAAAATGAATAAGAGGTGTTATTGAATCAAAAAAGTGTTTAAGATAAACATCTTCTTCGTCTGTTATGGCAGTTAAATTAACAGATTCATTCACTTCAACTAATTTTTTGAAATAGTGGTGAAACTGATTGATTTGCGTTTGAGTTAAGTCAAACCCATTTTGTTGTAATTCAATGACAAATTGTTCTGGATTCATAGTTCCTCCATAAATTATTTAATTTGTGTTTTGTGGTAAAATTGTGTAAAGCTATATCTTTAATCATAACATTAATACAGCAGTTTTTCGCTCAAAAATTAGACTTTGTTGGCAATTTAGCTAACAGAATTAAGGAGTTTTCTAATGATTTTAAGTGCTATCATTTTAATCTATTTGATTTCTAAAATTTACAGTGGTTACAAAAAAGGATTCACCAACCGTTTGCTATCCTATATTGGGAAGATTATTACTTTTGTTTTGGCGCTTTTCTTGCAAGCACCTGTTGGACAAATCGTTTTTCAATTAATTTACCATCAAGATATCCAAACTAGTGCCGACATTTCAAAAATACTAATCGCACGTTTTATTGCTTTCTTTGCGATTTTGATTATTGGCTACTTAATTATTATCTCACTAAAAGCTATTACATCACCTATTACACATTTCAAACCTATCAAATTAATTGACAGTCTAGTTGGAATGGCCTTTAACTTTATTATTGGTTACGTTTTGGTCTTTGTTATTGTTTCGATGCTTAACATTTTAAAGGTCGATTGGTTTATGACACAATCAAGTCAAACACCCCTGATTGATTTTATCTTGCATCAAACGCCTGTTTTCACACAACAGTTTTTCAACGAAGTCTTTACACAATTCAAATTATTTAAATAACAACTTCACAAATCATATGTGAAGTTGTTTTCTTTTCATTTTGTATTAACATTTTTGTTTTGTTATTTGACTTTAACTGATAGAATAGCAAGTATAAGATTAAGATAACATTAAAAAAGGAGCTTTTTAACATGATTAACGACTATCCACAGGTTTTAAGTATTGCAGGGTTTGATAGTGATGGTAGTGCCGGTATGCCTGCTGACCTCCACACATTTTTTGCACATCAGGTTTATGGAATGGGGATTTTGACTGCAGCCGTTGCAGGTAACTCTTACCAAATCGAAGATGCTACAATGATGCCACTATCTTTTATTTCACAACAATTCGATACACTAGCTAAGGACTTTGATATCCGTGCAAGTAAAACGGGTATGCTTTCAAGTAAGGAAATGATTAAAGTGGTTGTTGAAAAATATCAAGAAGTTAACTTTGGTCCATTAGTAGTTGATCCCGTTATTGTGACAAAACATGGTAACAAGCTAATTGATGATGATGCGATTGACTTCTTCAAAGAAAACTTAATTCCACTTGCTGAAGTGATTACACCTAATTACTTTGAAGCACGTACTTTAACTAATTTAGAATTAAAAAATGATAAAGAAATCCACCAAGCAGCAAAATACTTACACGAGTTAGGCGCTAAAAATGTTATTATTAAGGGTAAACATCACAAAGAAGATGGCCCTGAAAAAGTAAGAGATTTGGTTTCACTTGAGAATGGCGAAATTTTTTGGCTTGAACATGATTATGTTGATACTAACCGTATTAACGGAACAGGTGATACACTTGCTGCAGCAATCACTAGTCATTTAGCCTTAAACCAGTCAGTCAAAGAAGCTATCACAAAATCTGTTAACTTTACACATGATGCAATTGCTCATGAAATTCAGGTTGGTCATCAATACGGTCCTATTAACCATTGGGCAGCAATGGATCGTTTAAACTAATACCCATTAGGAGAGGATTAACTTTGACCCCAACTATCAAAATCGCGTACTTGTATGAAGACTTGATGAATACTTATGGTGACAGTGGTGACGTTAAGATTTTACGTTACTATTTGAATCAAAAAGGTTATGACGTCGTTGTCGATAATGTTTCATTAGATACTAAAGAACTTGATACATCTCAATATGATTTCCTATTCTTTGGTGGTGGGCAAGACTTTGAACAAACCGTTGTAGCTAAAGATATTCATCGTTTTTACGAACCCATCAAAGATTGGGTTGAACAAGGCAACCCTATGCTTGGCGTTTGTGGCGGTTATCAATTCTTAGGTACACATTACCAAATGGTGAGTGGCGAAACCATCAACTGTTTAAGTGTTTTGCCCTTCCATACAGTTTTCCGTCCAGAAGCACGTATGATTGGTGACACTAAATTTGAAACGCCATTTGGTGAAGCAATTGCTTTTGAGAATCACTCAGGTTGTACTTACTTTGATAGTGCTGAGTTAAAACCACTAGGCAAAATGATTGAAGGCTACGGTAATAATCCTGAAGATGGCAACGAGGGTCTTTTATATAAGAACACTATGGGAACTTATGCACATGGTCCTATCCTTAAAAACTTAAATATTACAGAATTTTTTGTTGAAAAGATTATTGATCGATTCAATCAACGCACACAAAAAAACGTCTAACAATTTGTTAGACGTTTTTTATTTTGGAAAAATTTATTATTTTTCGATCGAGGTTACATAAGTATCTTCAACCCATTGTTGATCTGTACCTAGTTTATAGTAAGTATGACCAAAGAAAGTTTTAGTAGCAAATACTCGCCAAGTCGTCCCTGGCTCAATAATTTGCTCTGTCATGTTACCTAAGCTATCTCTCAAAAAGATACCATAAGGCACATTACCAGCTAGTACTTTTCCATGTGCCGGTGTTTCAGCAATATCAGCAGGATTTTGCAGATATTGTGCTTGAACCCAGTAATTTTGGTAAGGGTTTGCTAAATGTAAATATTTAATCCCATCAATCATTTGGTAATCACCATAGTAAGGAATATAGTAATTATTTAACTGTACCTTATCGGACGGCATCATACCTGCTGCTGTTAATTCCCAAATACGAGCTCCATAACCTTTGAAATAATTTACAACAGATGATTGTAATTGTGGTTCCACTTTTGTATCCGTCATATCAGACTGGCCTAGCTCAGCATTAACTATGTTTTTTGAGTACAAGTTCATTCCTAACACAGCTATTGCTAGTGAGAATAAAATCGACACACGACGCTGTTTTTTATGCATAGTTTATCTCCTAATTAAAATTATTACTCAATAATTATCCAGATTTTTCAACTATATGTCAATCCTAATTGGAGATCATAAAAAAAGACGGTCACTCATAAGAGTTATCGTCTTTTGCTTTAATTCATCGATTTGATATAAGTATCTTCTAACCATTGTTTGTCATTACCCAAACGGTAGTAAGTATGGCCGTGGAATGTCTTTTTAGCAAAAACTTGCCATGAAGTTTCAGGTTGAATAATTTGTTCAGTCATATCACCTGAACCATCACGTAAGTAGATGCCATAAGGTACATTTCCTGCAATTACTGTACTATTCATTGGGATTTCTGGTAATTGTGTTGGTTCTTGTAAATATTGCGCCTGAATCCAAGTATTTTGGTTAGCAATGTGTAAATATTTAATTCCGTCTACAACTTGATAGTCGCCGTAGTAAGGGACGTAGCTATTTGCAGGTCGATATTGCGTTGTTGGTTCTAGTCCATTAGCTGTTAATTGCCATAAAAGCACACCATAGCCTTTAACATAATTCACTAGTCCTGATTGAAAACTAGGAGTTGATCCTTCTGATTTTTTCAACGCATCAACATCTGCTTGAGTCAATTTTTTAGTTTTTGTGACAATGGAACCATCAACACCGTCTAAAGAAGCACTAACAGTAATAACATCACCAACTTCAGGTGTGTAGTTAGCATCTAATTTTAATGATAAATCTTGATTTAATTTTGAGGTTTGCTCTAATTTATCTTGTTGTTGATTAGGTGTATTTTGATTATGTTTTTGTACACTAACCGTTACATTGTCCGCTTTGTCTTGGTCATCAGTATTTTCCGTATTTAAATCAAATCCAGTTAAAATCGTATCCCCTGAACGAGATAACGTTAAATCATTGTTGATAGACAATTTAGGCGGTAATAATTTTCTCACGTCATCACGTGTTAATTTGTATTCTTTTTCATTATATGAATTAGATTGTTCATTAACATATGTTTTAACCTTGATAGTATCACCAACAGCAGGCTTGTAACCATTCAAAGTCACTGTTTGATTAGACAAATCACCTGTCGCTGTTTGATTATTTAGTGAAACTTTAGTTGTTCCACCACTAACAACCATCACGTCATAATTGACTATACTATCAGTTTCAGAAATATGAGAGCCTGATAATCCAAAATTAACCTGTGTATTACCATTATCATAAGAAACAGGTTTGATGCTTGGGTCAACGACTTGAGAGCTAGGTGGTAACAATAATCTCATATCACTAGTATCTAAGGTTTTTGACCGTGTAATTTGATTTGCTGTTGCTTTATTTCTTGACATATCTAATGATACGGTAATTTTATCACCTTTAGCAGGCGTGTAGTCTTGCGGCAAAGTGATGGTTTGTGAATGATTTGGGATCGTTAAGTTACTAATAGTTCGATCCATAGATACTTTTTGACTCAAGCCATTAGTGATAATTACGTGAGCAGTCGCTTGGTCTGAATCTGAAATATTTTCTACTGGATTAACTGTAAAAGTAGCATTATAAGCACCTTGCTGTCTGCTAACTGTAACACCATCATTTAACTGAAGATTACGGTTAGGTGCTAAGGCGATTTGTAAGTATTTAACTCCTTTACCATTATTGTATGTTGAATAAGCTTGAATTCCGTCTTGCTTGTTACTATCAATTTTCCAGCTAAACTGATCTTTATTAAAACTATCGCTATCGAAAGTGCCACTGGTTAAATTACTATTACTATTATTATTATTTTTTGATTGAATCGTGACTTGAGAGTTATCACTTACATCTGATTTCAGATTGTTAATTCCAGTTACAACATTGAATGGGCTTGAACTTTGTGGATTTGTTGAACCACTATCTGCCATTGCACTAAATTGGGAATTATTCAACTGAACAGTAGCTCCTAAATTGACAATTGGATAAGCACTAGTTCCGATGTTTTGTGCATTGACATTAATTTGACTATTATCGGAAGCAGTAATAGGACCAGACACAGTCAATAATGAACTGGTTAGATTCCCAGATGTATTAATGTTAAAAGAAGCATTATTCATTGAAATTGGGTTAGTAGTAGTAACGAGAGTTTTTGGATTGATAGTTAAATTTGAACCTGACTTCATCTCAACATTTGAAGTTCCAGAAATAGGTTGAGAGCCAGATGCTGTATTTAAAGTGACATTTGCATTTTCTCCTACAACTATATTTTCTGGTGCAGACATGTTAAAAACATAAACCCCTGATGTCGTCGTTCCTTCATATGTACTATCTGGTAGAAAGGTTAACTTCCCAACTTCCATATTTTCTTGTGGATCATTCCCTGTATTATTACGTTTTTGGGAATTAATTTTTACATGACCATCAATTTGGACTTCACCGTTTTTCCAGTAGATAGGTTGAGGCCCTTGATAGGTAACATTTTTAAATTTTAAAATACCTGTGTTAGATTTACTATTAATTGGACCGTAATAATTGGTTCCATATAAATTAACATTGTCAAATGTAACCGTCGCCTGAGACTCGCTCCCCATAGTCAATGTTATATTACCAAAATCAATGGTTTTTCCATTACCATTCAAATTTATATCGTGACTTGTTATGCTCTTACTAGATAAACTAGGTAAAGAACTCATATCAATATCATTCTCAATATTAATATGAGTTACACTTGTACTATTTAAGGCATCATATAAGTCTTGTGCAGTACTTACATTTTTTACGCTATCATCTGTTGGTTGTTGCTCGTCAGCCAAAACAGTTTGTCCTGTATTAACACCTGTATGTGTTAAGAAACCAGTTGTCAAAGCTACACTGCAAAGTGCTACTGAAACAATCCCCACTAGTTTCTTATTATTTCTCATTTGCTTTTTCATCTATAATTCTCCCATAATATTAGCTATCTACTTTAATTGTTATTTCATTTTACTAATAAGTCAAATTTTAACTATCAAAAAGGGACATTTCTTATAAAGAAATGTCCCTTAATTATAATTATTTTCTATTCGTGATTTTCGTTTGATTCTTATTTTGTTTCAGAATCTGCTTCTTCGACCTTAGCTTCTGATATTTCTTGCTTTTGCAATTCTGCAATTTTTTCATTGTTCATCATCAAGAAGTTATCTTTAACTGCAAAGTTAATTTCTTTCAACTTAGAGTCAGCTAAAATTGCTTTAGCAGCAGGTGTTTGTAAATCCTGTTCGACGACACGACGCAATGGACGAGCACCGAATTTTTCATCATAACCTTTTTCAACCAAATAGTGTTTAGCTTCATCTGAAACCGTCATTTTAACGTGGCGTTTTTCAAGACTATTAGCCATGTGGTCTAAGTAAAGATCCACAATTTTAATTAAGTCTTTTTGTTTCAATGAGTTAAATGGCACAATGGCATCCAAACGGTTCAAGAATTCAGGACGGAAGTAAACTTCTAGAGCCTTCATCAAGTCACCTTTATCTTTAATCAAGTTATCTGAGTAACCTGCATTAGAGGTCATAATCAAGATGGTATCTTTGAAGGATACGGTACGTCCTTGAGCATCTGTTAGGCGACCATCATCCATAATTTGTAACAAAGCGTTGAAGATATCTGGATTTGCTTTTTCAATTTCATCCATCAAAATCAAGCTATAAGGTTGGTGACGAACTTGTTCAGTCAATTGACCGCCTTCTTGGTAACCGATGTAACCAGGAGCAGAACCGATTAATTTGTTAACAGATGTTTTATCTTGGTATTCACTCATATCTAAACGAATAAAGTGATCATCTGAACCAAACATGCTTTTAGCCAATTGTTTAGCTAATTCAGTTTTACCAACACCAGTAGGACCAGCGAATAAGAATGAACCAGTAGGACGGTTTTCATCTTTAAAGACTTTCTTACGAGCAATCGCATCGGTAATCGTATCGATAGCTTTATCTTGGTCAATCACAACATCTTTTAAGTGTTTAACCAAATCTTCGGATTTTTGACTTTCATCTGCATGAATTTCGCTCATTGAAATTTTTGTCTTTTGTTCGATTAATTGATACATGTCTTTAGCAGTTACACTTGGCAATTCGGTATCATCAACACTTTGCAATTGTTTGTGTGTTTTTTCGATTTCACCTTTTAAGTCTTGTGCTTTCTTGAAGTCTTCTGCTTGAACAGCGGCATCTTTTTCATGCTCTAATTTTGAAATACGTTCACGCAATTGAGTTTCATCTTTTGGTGCTTGGTATAAGCCTTTTTTAGCACCTGCTTCATCAAGTAAGTCAATCGCTTTATCTGGTAGATAACGTCCTTGAATATAGCGTTTTGATAATGTAACTGCTAATTTAATTGCTTCTTCATCATATTTAACATGGTGATAATTTTCGTATTTAGGAGCTAATCCTTCAAGAACTTGAATAGCTTCTTCAACAGAAGGTTCGCCAACTTTTACTTCTTGTAAACGGCGAGCTAATGCTGGGTCTTTTTCAATACGTTGAAATTCGCTTGTTGTTGTCGCACCAATCAAGCTCAAGTCACCACGAGCAAGTGCAGGTTTCAAAATATTAGCAGCGTCGCCATTATTGTTTTCACTATCAACACTACCAGCACCAACAATATTATGAATTTCATCGATAAATAAGATAATGTTTGGATTCTTTGAAGCTTCATCAATAATCTTTTGAAGTTTTTCTTCAAAAGCACCACGTAGTGAAGAACCTGCAACCAATTCATTAATGTTCAATTCAATAATGTGAGCATCTTTTAGACGTTCTGGCACATTGCCTTCTGCAATACGTTGAGCTAGTCCTTCAACAATCGCTGTTTTACCAACACCTGCAGGTCCAACTAAAACAGGATTATTTTTATTACGACGACTCAAAATTTCAATCACGTTTTCAACTTCTGAGTCACGTCCAATAACTGGATCGTATTTATTTTCTTTTGCTTGTTTAACTAAATCAATTCCGATTGATTGTTCTTGTTGTTGTGGATTTTTTACTTGTGTTTGTTGTTTTAAGCCATCTTGATTGGAGTGGATGGGGATATCTCGACGGGTAGAGAAAGTGCCTGAATTTGAGAAGAAATCTCTATTCAAAGAATCAAATAATGCATCAAAATCACTAAAACCATTACTGTAGTTAGCCATATCTAACACTCCTTATAAATTGTGTAACAAGTTTTTAGCACTCTCTTTATTTGAGTGCTAATTTTTTGTTCGACTTTATAATACAACGGTTATGTGAAAGATACAACTAGAAAAACTCAAAATTTAAAACTTTTTTATTATGATATTGGAAACCCCATCTTAACTGTATTAAGATGGGGTTATTACTTATCTTTGAGGTGAAATAATGTCAAAATCTATCGATAATATTGTTAAAAATTTACAACTACCTGAGCCTGTTGAAAAGTATTCGGCTGTAACTGGTGGCGATATCAATCAGGCCTTTCATATCTATACCCATACGAATTCTTACTTCTTATTAGTACAAGAAAATGCTACTAAACAGTTTTTTAGCCATGAAGTTGCTGGTCTAAAAGCCTTAGGCGAGTTTGCTAAAACACCAAACGTTCTTGAATTTGGTGATAATGGGAAAGATGCCTTCCTATTACTTGAATATATCGACCATCTTCCCCATGGCAATCAGTATGAACTAGGACAAGCACTGGCTAAAGTTCACCAATCTACCAGTTTCACCCATAAATTTGGATTTGATAGTGACTTTGAACTAGGTAACTTCACTGGGAGCAATAGTTGGCAGGATGACTGGATATCATTTTTCATTGCACAACGCTTTGAACCACTTCGAAAACTAATTATTCACAACCATAACTGGTCAGTCGAACTTGAACATCTTTACCAAAATATGCTCGGTCAATTCAAAGAAGACTTAGCATCTCACAAAAGCATCCCCAGTCTACTACATGGCGACCTTTGGGGCGGCAATATTATGTTCGATTTAGATCAGCACCCCGTCTTCATCGATCCTGCTGTTTATTATGGTGACCGAGAGTTTGATATCGCCATCACCCAGGTATTTGGCGGATTTAACCAAGAGTTTATGGCTGGTTATCAGTCTATTTGGCCACTTGATGAGGACTATGAAGACAGATTAATCTACTACAAGCTCTACTACATGATGTTTCACCTCAGTGAATTTGGTGCTATCTATCAACCTAGTGTTTATCGTTTACTACAGCAATTCATCTAAAAAAGATTTTAACAACGTTGACTCAAGCAAATAGTTAACGTTGTATTTTTTTGTCATTTTTGCCAAAAAAGGGCCTAATTCATCATGGTCAACATCAAAATCCGCTTGTAGTCGTCTAAAGTCGTCTTTTTCTGCTTCTGTTGCAATCTTTTTGAAGTAACCCCAAACATGTTGATAGGCATTCATCATGTTGCCTCTATCTAGTGGTGCAACTTTTGCCTCTTCAATAATTTCTTCATATCGTGCTTTCTTGTCATCGGTCCAGTCGTTACCTTTAGCCAGCTGTCTGACTTCGTTGTAAAATCGCTGTGAGCGTGACATCAACCAATATTTATTTTGTGCCCATTCTTTTTGCCAATTTTGCATCAATAACTCTCTCTTTTTCGGTTTTCTACTATTATAACGAGATGTAGCAAATAATTGAATATTTCCTTTTTTAGTTCTAAAATAATTTCGAAAGAAGGTAATATTATGTCAAAAAATTTAACAACTAGTGAAGGCCAACCTTGGTCAGATAATCAACATTCACAAACTGCTGGTCAACGTGGCCCAGTTCTTATTCAAGATTATCAATTACTCGAAAAATTAGCGCACTTTAATCGTGAACGCATCCCCGAACGTGTTGTTCATGCTAAAGGTTCAGGTGCTAAAGGTTACTTTGAATTGACACATGATATGAGTGCTTACACTAAAGCCGACCTATTTAATGGCAAAGGTAAAAAAACACCCCTGATCACACGTTTTTCTCAAGTAGCTGGCGAAAGCGGTTATCCTGATACTTATCGTGATGTTCGTGGCTTTGCCGTAAAATTTTATACACAAGATGGGAACTACGATATTGTGGGTAACAACACCCCTGTGTTCTTCATCAATGATCCATTAAAATTTCCTGACTTTATTCATTCACAAAAACGTGATCCAAAAACACATACTAGAAGTCAAGATATGCAATGGGACTTTTGGTCACATTCACCAGAAACGCTTCACCAAGTCACAATCTTAATGAGTGATCGCGGTATTCCCGCAAGCTATCGCACCATGCATGGTTACGGTAGTCATACTTTCAAATGGGTTAACGATAAAGGTGAACAGTTCTTCGTGAAATATCACTTTAGAACTAATCAAGGTGTCCACAACATGTCTAATGAATTAGCTGCCAAACTTTGTGGAGATGACCCAGATTACCTTCAAAATGAATTATTTAATTCTATTGAAGAAAAAGACTTCCCATCATGGACACTTTACGTTCAAGTTATCCCTTATGAAGAAGGGATTAACTACAAGCATGACATTTTTGATGTCACCAAAGTGGTTTCTCAAAAAGACTATCCACTAATAGAAGTCGGTCAAATGGTCTTAAATGAAAACCCCGAAAACTACTTTGAAGAAATGGAAGAATTAGCCTTTTCACCTGCCAACTTAGTTCCTGGTATTGAACCTTCAGCCGACAAAGTCTTACAAGGTCGTTTGTTTGGTTATAAGGATGCTGCTCGTTATCGTTTAGGTGCTAACTATGATCAACTTAAAGTTAACCGCCCTATCAATGACGTTAATAACTATCACCGTGATGGCTTTATGTCACAAGGTCATGATGGTTCAGCAAATTACGAACCTAATAGTGTTGACGGTCCAACAGAAGTGCCTTCCGCAAAAATTTCACCTGATCCACTAACTGGTGAAACGGGTCACTTTAAACCTTATGACACCGACAACTTTTCAGCTGCAGGCGACTTATATCGCTTATTTGACGAAGGTGAAAAAGAACGCTTAGTTGAAAATATCAAAAACAATCTTGGTCAAGTAAAATCACATGAAATCAAAGTCTTGGAAGCTAAACAATTCTATCAAGCTGACCCTGACTATGGTGAACGCGTTGCCAAAGCACTCGGCTTATCAGTTGATGAAATCAAATAATACCAAAATAAAAAAAGCTTACATTTTTATGTAAGCTTTTTTGTTTGTTAAATTAGTACTTGTTGCCATTTTTGTATCATTTTATCTGAGCTATAATTTTTAGCCGTGCTATAAGCGTTTTGACTCATTTTATATAATCGTTTTTTATTTTCAAGCATTTTAATAATAGTTGAAGCAAGTTCTGTTATTCTATGACGTTCGACAATAAACCCATTTTCGCTATTTTCAATAATATCAGACACGCCATACAAACTTTGATAAGCAACACACGGTACACTATATGACATTGCTTCAATCAAACATAGCGGTTCAATATCTGCATTGCCCATGTAAACTAGTAGTTCTGCTGACTGGTAAGCCTCAGTTAAATCTGACTGATAGCCTTTAATCTTAATTGAATTTGAAAGGCTAAGGGTTTCGATTTTTTTCTCAATAGTATCATGTTCAGTTCCGTACCCATAAATATCTAACGTTGCATTAGGTAAAATCTGGATAACCTTTTCAAAGGCTTCAACTAATTCTATAACGTTATTTTTATCATCTAACTTCCCGGTATAAATCACCTTATTCTCTTGATGTGCCGTATCTTCGTCCAACATAGTATCTCGTTTAGTTTCAATTTGAATAGATGGTGAAATAACTTCGATTGGAATTGGTGATTCTCCACCATACCATTTAGTTAAATCGTTTTTTTGTTTAGTAGTGGCGACAATAATCTTGTCCCATTGGTCTTGATTTTGATAAATAGCATTAGTATATAACCCACTCATATCTGCGTAAATACCATCATCATCATCAATTGTATGTGGATTAGGCATGTACAAGATGTTCTTACCACGCGTTTGCATCCCCATAATCATGTCATACGAAATAGTTGGTCGATCACCAACAAAGGTCGCTTGCAAGTTGTCTTGACGATTTAATTCATCTAAAAAGAACGAAGCTAGTTCGGTTTCATTATCAAAATAAAATGTCTGATGATGGTAATGATGTAAAATAGTTCGAATGATAAATCCATTATCATCATAATAGTGTGTTATCTTTTGATTTTGATTTTTATCGTAATGAACTTCGTTAATTAGCAAGCCCTCTTTTGAAAAAAATTGATCGCGCGCTATAAATCCTCGACTATCGTAATCACGTTTCTTTACCAAGTTTCCTAAATAATCAAAATATTCAATATAGTAAACATGGCCAACTGTCCCCGGGACATGGTGAACTGCCATTACAACTTGTGATCCTCTAACGACATGGCTCACATTAGCTCCTGGTTTAACATCACAATCTTTTGAGATATTAAGATCATAGTTTTTTATGACTTTAGTTGGCACATCTAATGTCTGTCTAAAATAGTCATACATATTTAACATTTGAGTCCCGTCTAATCCAAACGATTTGAGGTTTTCAGTCATCATTGTGTTAAAATCTCGCGTTACTATTTTGGCAGGAATATTATTTTTTTTGAATAATTTAACACGTTTGATTTCAGCGTGTTCAATACTAGTATTCAATGTCATCAAATACTGATTCACAAAATAAATCATTAAAGTACCTCCTGATGATTTGTTTGATAAAATTTTTCAACCTGATTGAACAAAGGTCGCCAAGAACTATATACAGAATCCTTTGAATAGCGCTGACTATTCTGGTACGCATTATTGCTCATAAGTTGTGCTTTATTTAAATCACTAAAGTAATCAATTATTTTATTAGCTAGTTCATCACTATCATTGGGCTTTGTTAAATAGCCATCTTGTCCGTCAGTGATAATGTCTTTTGGACCATACTTAATATTGTAAGAAATTTGGGGAACACCCTGTGATAAACCTTCTAAGACAGACATTGCAAAACCTTCAACAGATGATGTTAGTAACTGCAATTGTATATTTTGATATGCTTCAGTGATATTGTCAGTATAATCTTCAAAACTAATTGTCTCTTCTAAGTTTTTTTCTCCAACTAGTTTTTTAACTTTTTGACCATAGTCACCATTTGAATAACCATAGAGATGCAATTTAACTTGTGGTATTACTTTTTTAACTTTTTCTAGGGCTCTAACCGCCTGTAACTGTTGCTTTTCAGGGGCAAGTCTAGCTATTAAGCCGATACTATAAGGTTCACGCGCTTCAAGTGATATTTTTTGCGGTTGTTCCACAGTTCCAACTGGGATTGTATACGTTTTATTTTCTAGATGATATCTATCATTAAAATCTGTCGTTTGTTCTTGAGTTGAAGCCAATAACGCCTGCCAGTTTTTTAAATGGTTTAGTGAATAATAAAAATTATTATTTAAATCTGAATGGAGCGGATTATCATTGTCAGCTAAATGTGAACTATGTAAAACTAAAATCTTGAAAACACGTTCATTCATGTGGAATAAACTGTACGCATATTCTGTGGCTCGGTCACCTATGTAAACAGCATTCCTATCTTTTTTGGCAAGTTCATCTAGGAAAAATGTTATCAAATCTTCTTCAGAATTGAATTCTAAATCCATGCCTTGATAATCCAACAGCTGATAAGATGTTGGTTTGACTTTTCCTTGTTTATCGGACATATAAAAAATTTGGCAAACAACCTTTCCAGAAGGTGCTAGTACCTGTTTGAAAGCTAATTCATTTTTCTTATCAAAATACTCTTCTACTCCAATAAACCCGCGAGTATCGTACCAACTCGTTTTGACAAGTTTACCATCTTTTGAGAGCAGTCTAATATTATCAACCCGTGAATCTTCCGTTGACTTAGTCATCAAAATTCGGATTGTCTTTTCTTTGTAATCAATCAAATAGTCATCGTTTTCTTTACGCATCACCATATTATTTGGAACTTTGAAATCATCTAAAGTATATGCTTTATTAGGTATCCTTTCATTTCTAAAAAAGTCATACATATTTAAATAATTCGAAAGCGGTATTCGACTCGCCTTTAAAATATCAGAGGCATTTAAAACCAAAGACCGCGTCACAATTTTATTAGCTATTCCATGCTCATCAAATAAATTCATTCGTTTTATTTGTGCGTGTTCAATACCCGACTTATTAATATCTATTTTCGTATTCAAAAAATAATACAAAAAATCACTCCTCTACAAGCTACTAGTTAATTTAGCCTCATTGTACTAAACGAAATTAAATTATTAAAAAAAAAGGTATTAAAAAAGACTAGCTTTTTAGCTAGTCTTTTCTTCAGTATTTCCTGAGTTTCCTAATTTTTGAAGAACAATTCCAATAACTAGTCCAACTGCAGCTGGTACTACCCATCCTAAACCTAAACTATAAAGTGGTAAGTACTTCGTCGCAAAATCAACAATACCTTTAACAAAGGCTGTATCACTCACGAATTTAGGTGCGTTACTCAACAAATCAAAAATTGCAGGTACCAGTGTAAATAAGGTTGTTACACCATAAACCCATTTATTGGGTTTCAAAACTGGTGTCAGAAGTGAAATAAAAATCAACGCAACAGCCAATGGGTAAATGAACATCAAAACAGGTACTGAATATTCAATCATTTTTGATAGCCCAACATTTGCAAAAATTGCAGGTAGAACTGCAGCTGCTGTCATGAACCATTTATATGACACTTTAGGGAACATTTTGTTCATTGCTTCACCAAATGATGTTACTAGTCCAATGGATGTTTTTAAACAAGCAATTAAGACCAAAACAGCTAGTAAAATGTTACCAAAATCACCCATGTAGTAACGAGCAACTTCTGCTAGTGCTGTCC
The DNA here is from genome assembly GCF_053667655.1 of Holzapfeliella sp. JNUCC 80. NCBI lineage: Bacteria > Bacillati > Bacillota > Bacilli > Lactobacillales > Lactobacillaceae > Holzapfeliella > Holzapfeliella sp. JNUCC 80. The sequence goes on from NZ_CM132205.1 coordinate 1,094,904, forward strand.
CGCCGTCTGGTGCAATCCCGAACTTGTTCAAGCTTAATGTTCCCATCAAAGCAAGTAATAGGTAAATTACACCCATTAAGATTAAGGCAACCACACCTGATTTTGACATTTCACGAATTAAATCTTTAGGCTTATTAACACCTAAGCGGCGAATTGAATCAATAACAATTACACCAAAAGCAAGTGATGCCAAGGCATCCATTGTATTATATCCTTCAGTAAACCCTTTCAAGACAGCATTAGTTTGGTAAGCACCTTGAGGTTCGAATCCTAATCCACCCATAGGTTTTAGAAAAACAAATAACAAAATGATCCCTAATAAAATCAAGAAAATAGGTGTTAAATACTTCCCAACATAAGTCATGATTTTTCCTGGTCTTGTAGCAAAAAAGTATGTTGCACCAAAAAAGACAACAGAAAAAATACCTAAGAATAGTGGTGTTTGGCCTTCGCTAATAAAAGGTGCAAACCCAATCTGAAATGATGTTGTTGCAAGTCTTGGGATGGCAAAAAATGGGCCGATAACGAGGTATAACAACACCGTAAAAATATATCCGTATGTTTTGTTAACTTTTTTAGCTAAAAAGAATACCCCGCTGGATTGTGATAATCCAAGACCAATGATTCCAAGTAATGGTAAACCAACTGACGTAATTAAGAAACCGACGACGGCTAACCACACATTACCCCCTGCTTGTTGTCCCATTGCAATTGGAAAAATAATGTTTCCGGCACCAAAAAATAGTCCGAATAGCATCATTCCAATATACATCGTATCTTTAAATGATAACTTAGAATTCATTTTCATCATCTCCTTCAGTTTTTGTATTTATTAAAAAAATATTAAAAATAAACTCTTATCCATTACAATACTAGAATTCAAAATATTAATCAATAAAAAAAGTATAACTCTTTTTGAGTTATACTTTTTGATTTATTTTAAATACTGACTCTGGACCCAAATATTACTATCTGGCGCGTCAACTTGAGAATACCAAACACCCTCTATCATCTTAGCATCAAATACAGATACAGAAGATTCAGAATGCGTATAGCTACCTGTAATTGCTTCCATTGTTTGGTGGTTGTTTTGGTCCACTATCTGCCAATTTTGCACACCATATAGTGGTAAATAATCAACTTTTTTGACTTCTGGTGCTTTTAGATATTTTGCTTCTACCCAGCTATCGCTACCTTCGTCATCTATTTCGGCATAGTCAACGCCATCAATAGTTTTAATCAATCCTGTTATTTTGACATACTGACCGTCTTCAATATACTGATTATCCATTATTGGTTGATTATCCTTAAAATGCCAAGTTCTAATTCCATAACCAGCAACATAGTAAACTTTTCGTTGATTTTCGGCTTGCAAATATTGTGTCTGAATCCATTGACCACTGAACCTACCATATATTTTGGTGTATTCAGTACCATTTATAACTTTTGTTTCGTTAGAAACTTGGATATTTTCGCCAGATTCCACTAGTTCTCCAGATTCAGGGATATTGTTCTCCCCTATATCCCAAATTCTTACTGAATATCCTGGTACATAGTTCACCGTAGCCATCTTCAAATTTTCTTGAATATATTGATCATATCCTTCTTGATAAGACTTTTGAAAGTCCAAGGGTTCATTTGATACATCGTGAGGTATTCCTTTTTTAGCATCTGATATTCCCGCATCAAACCCATAATCATCATTTTGCCAATATAATGAGCTTCGGCTCTTAGCTTTAGAAAGAGCATTTTGGCTATCTGACAAAGCGGCATTAGCCAAACCTAACTGTACTTGTGCTATTTGTGATGCTTGTGATGCAACGGACGCAGCACTCGATGCCGTACTTGCTGCATTTCTAGCCTGGCGGGTATAGCTTACAGTTTCTTGATTATCATTTTCAGCTGCCGCAACATAACTTTCTGCTTTGCCTTCATCGCCAGCATTTGCCGCTGAAATAGCATTGGCATCAGCTTCACTTGCTGCAATAGCTGCACTGCTTGCATTTGAGGCTGCTGTACTTGCATCTGCTTTTGCTTGATTAGCAACAATTACAGCGCTTTCAGCTTTAATTGTTGCACTTGTAGCTTGTTGAAAAGCATTTGCAACAACTTGTGCGTCACTTTGTGCTTGGCTTGCGGCACTTTTTATCACAAAATCATTAGGATGTTGTTTAGCCAAATCATTAGTGTCATTTGTAACTTGATTTACAGTATTAACTGACCGACTAATGTCTTCGTTAGCAGCACTTGTAGTTTTAGAACTTTCAGTTGCTTGACTTGCACTATATTTTGCTGAATGTGCATAATCTTGAGCATCATTAGCATTAGTATTAGCCTCATTTACTGCACCATCACCCTGGTTAAGATTTTTGAGTGCTTGACTTGCCGCTGCTTCATGATCTTTGGCTGATTGGCTGGCTGTTTGGGCTGTTTCATTGGCTTGACTTGCTTGGTTAGCAGCTGATTCTGCTACGACAGCTGCACTTGAGGCTACTGTTGCAGCACTTGAAGCTGTATTTGTATAACTTGCAGCACTTGCTGCATCTGATTGTGCTTCAGTCACATAGCGTTGCGCATCTTGTTCATTTCCTGCTTTTTCTGCTGAAATAGCGTTGGCGTTTGCAACACTTGCGGCCGTGGCTGCACTGCTTGCATTTGCGGCTGCTTGACTTGCATCCGCTTTTGCTTGGTTTGCAACTGTTGTCGCACTTGTTGCTTGACTGCTTGCACTTTGCGCTGTTGCATTGGCTTTACTTGCTTGGTTGGCTTCATCTGTTGCTTGGCTTGCTTCAGTTTTAACAACTGTATTATCTGGATACTGATTGCTCAAACTATTAGCACTAGCTGCTGCACTTTGTGCTGCTGTATTAGCATCGTTTGCACTTGTTGCTGCATTTTGACCAACTGTATCAGCACTTGTTGCACTATTTGCATTGTCACTAGCTGATTTAGCATAGTTACCTGCTTGCGTTGCATCTGTATTAGCCGTTGTTACAGCACTAGTTCCTTGATCTTGGTTAGCAGTTGCTTGACTTGCCGCTGCTTCATGATCTTTGGCTGATTGGCTGGCTGTTTGGGCTGTTTCATTGGCTTGACTTGCTTGGTTAGCAGCTGATTCTGCTACGACAGCTGCACTTGAGGCTACTGTTGCAGCACTTGAAGCTGTATTTGTATAACTTGCAGCACTTGCTGCATCTGATTGTGCTTCAGTCACATAGCGTTGCGCATCTTGTTCATTTCCTGCTTTTTCTGCTGAAATAGCGTTGGCGTTTGCAACACTTGCGGCCGTGGCTGCACTGCTTGCATTTGCGGCTGCTTGACTTGCATCCGCTTTTGCTTGGTTTGCAACTGTTGTCGCACTTGTTGCTTGACTGCTTGCGCTTTGCGCTGTTGCATTAGCTTGACTTGCTTGGTTGGCTTCATCTGTTGCTTGGCTTGCTTCAGTTTTAACAACTGTATTACCTGGGTATTGATTGCTCAAACTATTAGCACTAGCTGCTGCACTTTGTGCTGCTGTATTAGCATCGTTTGCACTTGTTGCTGCATTTTGACCAACTGTATCAGCACTTGTTGCACTATTTGCATTGTCACTAGCTGATTTAGCATAGTTACCTGCTTGCGTTGCATCTGTATTAGCCGTTGTTACAGCACTAGTTCCTTGATCTTGGTTAGCAGTTGCTTGACTTGCCGCTGCTTCATGATCTTTGGCTGATTGGCTGGCTGTTTGGGCTGTTTCATTGGCTTGACTTGCTTGGTTAGCAGCTGATTCTGCTACGACAGCTGCACTTGAGGCTACTGTTGCAGCACTTGAAGCTGTATTTGTATAACTTGCAGCACTTGCTGCATCTGATTGTGCTTCAGTCACATAGCGTTGCGCATCTTGTTCATTTCCTGCTTTTTCTGCTGAAATAGCGTTGGCGTTTGCAACACTTGCGGCCGTGGCTGCACTGCTTGCATTTGCGGCTGCTTGACTTGCATCCGCTTTTGCTTGGTTTGCAACTGTTGTCGCACTTGTTGCTTGACTGCTTGCACTTTGCGCTGTTGCATTGGCTTTACTTGCTTGGTTGGCTTCATCTGTTGCTTGGCTTGCTTCAGTTTTAACAACTGTATTATCTGGATACTGATTGCTCAAACTATTAGCACTAGCTGCTGCACTTTGTGCTGCTGTATTAGCATCGTTTGCACTTGTTGCTGCATTTTGACCAACTGTATCAGCACTTGTTGCACTATTTGCATTGTCACTAGCTGATTTAGCATAGTTACCTGCTTGCGTTGCATCTGTATTAGCCGTTGTTACAGCACTAGTTCCTTGATCTTGGTTAGCAGTTGCTTGACTTGCCGCTGCTTCATGATCTTTGGCTGATTGGCTGGCTGTTTGGGCTGTTTCATTGGCTTGACTTGCTTGGTTAGCAGCTGATTCTGCTACGACAGCTGCACTTGAGGCTACTGTTGCAGCACTTGAAGCTGTATTTGTATAACTTGCAGCACTTGCTGCATCTGATTGTGCTTCAGTCACATAGCGTTGCGCATCTTGTTCATTTCCTGCTTTTTCTGCTGAAATAGCGTTGGCGTTTGCAACACTTGCGGCCGTGGCTGCACTGCTTGCATTTGCGGCTGCTTGACTTGCATCCGCTTTTGCTTGGTTTGCAACTGTTGTCGCACTTGTTGCTTGACTGCTTGCACTTTGCGCTGTTGCATTGGCTTTACTTGCTTGGTTGGCTTCATCTGTTGCTTGGCTTGCTTCAGTTTTAACAACTGTATTATCTGGATACTGATTGCTCAAACTATTAGCACTAGCTGCTGCACTTTGTGCTGCTGTATTAGCATCGTTTGCACTTGTTGCTGCATTTTGACCAACTGTATCAGCACTTGTTGCACTATTTGCATTGTCACTAGCTGATTTAGCATAGTTACCTGCTTGCGTTGCATCTGTATTAGCCGTTGTTACAGCACTAGTTCCTTGATCTTGGTTAGCAGTTGCTTGACTTGCCGCTGCTTCATGATCTTTGGCTGATTGGCTGGCTGTTTGGGCTGTTTCATTGGCTTGACTTGCTTGGTTAGCAGCTGATTCTGCTACGACAGCTGCACTTGAGGCTACTGTTGCAGCACTTGAAGCTGTATTTGTATAACTTGCAGCACTTGCTGCATCTGATTGTGCTTCAGTCACATAGCGTTGCGCATCTTGTTCATTTCCTGCTTTTTCTGCTGAAATAGCGTTGGCGTTTGCAACACTTGCGGCCGTGGCTGCACTGCTTGCATTTGCGGCTGCTTGACTTGCATCCGCTTTTGCTTGGTTTGCAACTGTTGTCGCACTTGTTGCTTGACTGCTTGCACTTTGCGCTGTTGCATTGGCTTTACTTGCTTGGTTGGCTTCATCTGTTGCTTGGCTTGCTTCAGTTTTAACAACTGTATTATCTGGATACTGATTGCTCAAACTATTAGCACTAGCTGCTGCACTTTGTGCTGCTGTATTAGCATCGTTTGCACTTGTTGCTGCATTTTGACCAACTGTATCAGCACTTGTTGCACTATTTGCATTGTCACTAGCTGATTTAGCATAGTTACCTGCTTGCGTTGCATCTGTATTAGCCGTTGTTACAGCACTAGTTCCTTGATCTTGGTTAGCAGTTGCTTGACTTGCCGCTGCTTCATGATCTTTGGCTGATTGGCTGGCTGTTTGGGCTGTTTCATTGGCTTGACTTGCTTGGTTAGCAGCTGATTCTGCTACGACAGCTGCACTTGAGGCTACTGTTGCAGCACTTGAAGCTGTATTTGTATAACTTGCAGCACTTGCTGCATCTGATTGTGCTTCAGTCACATAGCGTTGCGCATCTTGTTCATTTCCTGCTTTTTCTGCTGAAATAGCGTTGGCGTTTGCAACACTTGCGGCCGTGGCTGCACTGCTTGCATTTGCGGCTGCTTGACTTGCATCCGCTTTTGCTTGGTTTGCAACTGTTGTCGCACTTGTTGCTTGACTGCTTGCGCTTTGCGCTGTTGCATTGGCTTTACTTGCTTGGTTGGCTTCATCTGTTGCTTGGCTTGCTTCAGTTTTAACAACTGTATTATCTGGATACTGATTGCTCAAACTATTAGCACTAGCTGCTGCACTTTGCGCTGTTGTATTAGCATCGTTTGCACTTGTTGCTGCATTTTGACCAACTGTATCAGCACTTGTTGCACTATTTGCATTGTCACTAGCTGATTTAGCGTAGTTACCTGCTTGCGTTGCATTTGCTTGGGCTTGTGTTGAAGCTGTATTTGCCTCAGACAGTTGATTTTCTGCTTGGGTGGCATCCTCATTTGCTTTAACAGCCTCCATTGCTGCATTTGATGCTGCTATTTTAGAATCATCAGCATCTTTTGCTGCACTGCTTGCAATTAATTCTGCGCTTGATGCTTGATTTGCTGTCATTGATGCTTGATTTTGATTGTCCACAGCCATGCTTGCTGCACTTTGTGCAACTCCCATATAGCTTATAGCAGCATTGTAACTGCCAGCACCTTCGGCTGAAATTGCGCTTGATTTTGCTGCACTTGCCGCTACCTCCGCACGACTTGCATTTGATGCTGCTTGACTGGCACTTAAGTATGCACTTGAAGCTGTTCCTGCTGCGCTTGTAGCTAAGATTGATGAGCTTGATGCTTTGGCTTGTTCATCAAAAGCTTTGCTTGCTGCGCTAGAAGCTGCGCTTGCTGCATTTAAAATAGTGATATTTCCAGAATTTGCATTTGCCGTATTTGCAGCATTTGATGCAGCGCTACTTGCTGTATTTTTAGAAATGTTAGCACTCGCATTAGCATCTTTCGCATCATTTGAGTCCTCTGTTGCTTGATCAGCACTCGACTTAGCTTTTGCAGCATACCTTTGTGCACTCACATTTGCGTTACTTGCCTGGTTAAAAGCTGTATCGGTTGTATCAGGTATATAATTATTTTTTTTATTGATTATAGAATCAATATCTGCTTGGCTAAAATTAAATGGATTCAAGTGACTACTGATTATGTAATGGCCGTTGATTTTATAATTGTTTATCTGTGTTAAATCAAAACCTTGTGGCAAGGTGATTCTGTAAGGAATATCTTGTCCATCTTGCTGCGTCGCATCCTGAATGACATTGCTGTATTTACTGTTAGAATCCTGTATATCTTCTTTATTAGTTATTGTATTTGTTGGCAAAGGATTACCATTCTGATCAACGATTCCTAAATAAATACTATTTGTAGACTTATTATTTGTAGGCGTTGAACTAACAGTCTGTAAATCGCCGTTTACAACATAATTACCATTTGTATCAATATCTAATTTTAATGAGTTAGGGGTAAAACCAAAATCGGCAATTGACATAAACTCAACATATTTTGTTTTTGTATTGTCCGCAGCGTTTGAATAATAAAAAACCTGACTATTAATATTGGAACTATCTGTCATACCTTGACCAATTACTTGACCGCCGCCCATAGGAATTGAAATATTATGGTAAGGTGTATAGGTTCCATTATGATCAACATTAACATTGTTAGCCATCATATTACCATTAGTAAATAATTGACTTGCTGGACCACTGTTATTCCCCAAATCAAATATGGCTCCTTTAGATCCTGGATTATTAACCAAAACATTGCTTCCATTTAACAATGTCATATTCCCTGTACCGTCTGCCGTAGCTATTTTTATATTTGATTGGTTATTCACATTAACAGCACCTCCAGCGTACATCAACGTACTACTACTATCTGCTAAGTTCTGACCTGTAATATTGATAGTTCCTTTATCCATATTAACTTGACCACCAGCGATGGTTAATGCATATAAATAATTTAAACTAGTGTGGCCATTCATCGTAACATTTAGCATACCACCATTGATATTTAGCGTACCACCATTTTGATAATAAGCATTAGCTAAATTATTAGGACGACCGTTTTGGGCAACATACGAGTTGACCTGTGGATTAATATTAATAGATGCACCCTTATTAATGGAAACGTTCGAACTGTTTTCTACGAACAACCCAACCGCAACACCGCCACCAGGTGTTGAAGCACCACCTAAAGCATCTCCGGATGGCTTTAAATCTACTGTCGCTCCATCGTCAACTATCACATTTCCATTTCCCGTTACAGCTAAAGCTGTTCCTGAGTAAGTTGAACCAATGTAGTGGCTATTTTTAGCAAAAGTGATGGTTGATATTTCCATATTTTCCTGCGTGCTACCACTATTGACAGAAATAGGACCATACCCTGCAGGAGCTTCACCATTGACAAAATCTGGCACATACCTTTGGCTTCCTGTTGTAGCACTAGTAGGAAAATCCATTCCAATGTTCATAGGAGAATAGTTTTGACCACCGTTAACTGTTAAATTGTTGTATACGGTAACGTTAGCGTTGGTGGCATTTACCAACTGGGGGCCAGTGTAAGTTACGTTATTGTAAGATATATTCCCGCCGTTTTCTTTTTTCATAGGACCATAAAAATTACCACCATACATCGTAATATTTTTAATATTTAAATCAGTGTAGGCATCATCAGTAAAAGTATATGGACCATAATCCACTGTCTTTCCTTGACCATCAACTGTCAGATTACTTGTTGAAAAGTGCTGGATAAGTTCAGGAGCATTAGAGTAAGTTGTTTTACCATCTGCAGCAATAGCTGAGCTATAAATGCTGGTTGGTCTTCCATCGTTTCCGTATCCTGTTTTTCCGTTTATTCCTGTTGTTTCCCACATACTAATATTATTTAATATTTTAATGTTTTGAACACTACTATCTAAATAGCTTTGGTAGAGTTGAAACGATGTTGCGACAAGCTTTGTTTTAGTACTATCATAATACGATTTACCTAAGTTATAAGACTGGCTATACAATGAATCGACCAAGTCTGTAGAGTTTGTTTGCAAATTATTCCAATCAGGTAAAGTTATACTTGCTGGCAGTGGGGAATTATAGTTTGTCCCATCAGTGAAACCTTTATAAGCTGAATGATAACCTGCTACAAACTTTGCGTCCTGCCCTTGGATTCCTTTACTAAACCTGTTTTCTTTAAATGCTTGAATATCAGCTAGACCTTCGTTGTATCCAACGACCGTAGGATTATCACTGTTCCCTGATTCGTATCCTTTTTTAAACTGAGGTGAGGCATTTTCTGGTGGAATTTGAGATAATTGACTTTTAGTTTGACCCATTATATATCCACTGAATGCATCATTGTACCCCTTTATATATTCTGAAGTGTACTGATTGTTAGGTTCTTGATTGGCTAATGGACTAGTAGTTAATCCCGTACTAGCCTCATATGCACCATCTCTTTCTCCTTGATCGGCAGTTTGAGTCATATATGATGGTTGCATTTTACTCATTAAATTCTCGTCAAATTTAGTACTAGAATTGTCATTTGTCTGAACTGAATCACTTGTCGATTTACTTTTTTCGTTTGACTTATTGTTTGCATTATCAGCATCAGCCTGAGAAGCCTTAGCAGTACTGGTTCCATTCTGAACCGAGCCAGAATCGCTACCTGAACTATTCAAATTAGTAGTTCCAGTAGTATTTAGCGTTTGTGTTGAAGATACTTGAGCTGCTGTAACAGGGGCGCTATATGAAGCAATAGGAGTCCCAAGAAGCGCAAGCGTTGCAAGTGAAACAACAACCCACTGTTTTTTATGTTTTTTCATTACTTTTTTTTCATTAACTTTTTGGTATTGATTCTTGTTATACATAAATGCAGACCTCCGTAGGCTTCAACTTATAATCTAGTTATTTAAAGTCTATATTTTATGTCACCAGTCTAGTCCTATGATGAGTATTAGTAAATTATTTGGTCCTCAAATTATCAATAGTTTTTCTTAATTGATTTATGGTCTATGATAGTATAGTATATGCATATTTTTGATAGGAGATTTTATGAACAAACGCGTACTAACCACTGTCTTCATTTATATTACAACCATTGTTTTGCTTCTACTTTCTATGGTCATTAGTTTAAATACGGCTAGCCGTATTTTAAGAACAAAGTCGATTGAGCAACGCTTTGGGCAGTCCCATATTTTAGATTTGAAGGATCAATTGTCATCAAGACAGCAAGCCATCAATACTTCTAATAATAATGAACCAATATCCTTAGGTTCACATTTTTACGCTTTAAAGTCCGATAAGTCAGAAATTAATGGAAATTATCATAATATTAAAGCAGATCTTTCAATTTTTAATACAAGTAACCATTTAGTGGGCCACTTTACGGTCTTGAATAATTTTTTTGTCGAAAATAATCGTGTTTCCATTGTTGATATCACAAATGTAAACAGTGAATTGCATCCCTGGTTTATTCAGTATGGCGGCTATGGTCCTGCTACAAAAACAAATCACGATGTTACTGCTTCATTTACGTTTCAAGCTTGGATCGGCAGTTTTTCTGAAAAGGATTTCACAATAACTGCTAACACGACTTTGGATGCCGACGGAAGTCAAACAATTGAGTGGATAATATCGGACTTCTACTAAAAACAGCTATATTCAGTAGCTGTTTTTTTAATTTCAAACTAATTCTTGTCTTTTACTTTGATTAAATAACCTGTAAAATGATTAGCACTATATATCATTTAAAACTATTAAAAATTCGAAAGGATTACTATCAATTGAATTCAGATCGTTTATCACTCAAAAATACAATTTATATCGGATTACTATTATTTGGAATCTTTTTTGGGGCAGGTAATGTTATATTTCCTATCTTCTTAGGACAACAAGCTGCTAGCCAAACGCCAATGGCCACATTAGGGTTTTTGGTGACTTCTGTTGGTTTCTCACTTCTAGGGGTACTTAGTGTCACTTTTATCAAGGAAAATAGCATTTATGAAATCGCTCGCAAAGTGAATAAGCCCTATGCCTACATCTTTACAATGCTTGTCTTTTTTATCTTAGGTCCCTTATTTGCGACACCACGTTTAGCCACAACATCTTTTGACGTTGGTATCCAACCTCTAATTAGTCCTGGATCTGAAAAATTAGTTTTAGCTATCTTTTCAATTTTGTTTTTTGCTTTAACTTTTGTCTTAACATTAAAACCTGCAAAATTAATGACCTATATTGGTAAATATTTAACCCCCTTATTTTTAATTTTAATTGCTATTTTGATGATTTTTGCCTTCACTAACCCAATGGGAAATCTTAATCAAGCACCACAAGTCAGCTATCAAAGTGGTACTTTCTTCAAGGGATTTTTAGAAGGATATAATACAATGGACGCCTTAGGCGCTCAATTAATGGCATTTGTTGTTATTAATGCTATCAAAGACCTCGGCATCACTGAACCTAAGCAAATTGCTAAAGAACTAACAAAATCAAGTATTATTTTTATTGCTATTATGAGTATTATTTACATTTTACTCGCTCTAATGGGTGCTCTTAGTCTTGGAACATTAGCACCAGGTGCTAACGGTGGTGTTGCACTTGCTCAAATTGCGACTCATTATCTGGGTAAAATGGGAAATGTGCTACTAGCTGCTATTATTATTGTTGCTTGTTTAAAAACAGCAATTGGTTTAATTACAGCCTTTGGGGAAGCGATGAACCACTTATTCCCCAGAATTTCTTACCGAACATTCATTGCAATTGCTTGTATCTTACCAGCAATCTTTGCAAACATTGGGTTAACAAATATCATTGCTTATTCAATTCCTGCCTTGATGTTTGTCTTCCCACTCGCTTTAGTTCTAATTTTTGTAGCTTTATTAACACCTTTAGTTGGTGATCACAGAATTTTATATCAAACAACAACCTTATTTGTCTTAATTCCAGCCATAATGGATGGACTAAATAACTTACCAGAGTTTTTAATAACTGATACCATCAAGTCAATGATAGACTTTTACCATGCAATTATTCCGTTTAGTTCACTTGGACTAGGTTGGGTTGTCCCTGCAATTATCGGTTACATAATAGGGTTATTCCTCTTAGCTACTACCAAAAAAAGCAAAGCTTAATCACTTTGCTTTTTTTCTTTGTTTAACTGCAAATATGGTAAAATTAGGTATTATTACCTAAGAGAAAAGAGGATTGACATGAACGATTTACTAAAAGAAATTGCCGACTTTTTCAATAGTAATCCAAAAGGATTTATTGCGTTTGCGATATTTATTTTTGGAATCATTTTATTTGGATTCGGTAAAAAAGCTCCTGTATTACGTCTATTTTTAGGCGACAAAAGCGTATTTTTCCAACTTTTCTGGGGAGCAATTATTTCCCTTATTGGGATTGCCTTAATCTACTTATTTAGATAGAAACGAGGTTTAACTGTGTTTATTTTATTCTTATTATTAATCGATGTGATAATGGTAGCAGCCTTTGCCTATAGCTACAAACAAAACAAAAGTAGACTTCGCAATGGTCTACTACTTAACTTATCAATTTTAATGACAGGATTAGTATTTGGCGCTATTGTGCTCAGTATTAACTATCAACCCCTAACCACTGCTAGTTTAGTTATTGCTGGATTACTTGCACTGATTATCCTGTTCTTTTCTGTGTTTTACGGTGTCTTTTTAATTTGGAACGGTATTATTGTTTGGCGAAAAGAATCTCACTCACTCGCTAACACTTTAACCTTAATACTGGGTATTATGAGTGTTATCTATCCACTAATTTTTGGATTAGTTCACTGGTTATTACCTGAAAACATTTTCATTTTCTTTGATAACACATTGAGTACTGTGCTTGCTTATATTGTCTTTTGCTTATTTAACTTTTTAAGCTCATTGTTACTCTTTTACTTTTATAGACCTAAAAAGGATAAAGACTTCATTATTGTTTTAGGTTCAGGATTAATCAACGGCAATCAGGTGCCACCTTTATTAGCAGCTAGAATTGACCGTGCCATTTGGTTTTATCAAAAACAAATTGAAAAAGGAAAACCCGCACCTTACATTATTTGTACAGGAGGTCAAGGAGCTGATGAAAGCACTTCAGAAGGTGAAGCTATGCGTCAGTATGCCATTGACCATGGTGTTGATGCTAAACGTGTGATTGCGGAAACCAAAGCAAAAAATACAATTGAAAATATGACATTTTCAAGACAAATTATCGATCAACTTGGACTAGATATTCATAATGGTATCTTTGTTACAAGCTACTACCACCTTTATCGTGGTGCTCAATACGCTAGAGATGCCGGTATGCCAATTAATGGTTTGGGTGCGAAAACAAGATTTTTCTTTGTACCAAATGCAATCATTAGAGAGTATATCGCTGTCTTACTTGCGCACCGAAATTTCCATACCATTGTCATTATCTTGCTAGTTATTTTCTCGATTATTAAATCATTATCACAATTAAAATAAAAAAAGCTCTGAGCGTTTTCGCTCAGAGTTTTTTTTATTAATCTTTTTTACCGCGGAATTCATCCACTTTTTTGCCAGCTTCGTTTAAACCGTCGCTCACTTTTTTGTGAACATCATCAGTTGCTTTTTTAGCTTTATCAACAGCGTCACTGTTTTTAACTGAATCAATGCCCTTTGATACTTTGTCTTTCATTTCGTCAAAATTAAATGCCATAATGTATTCCTCCTCATTAATTTAATTCTATTATAGCGCTAGAATGTAAATTTGTTAACTACTTTATACTAAAATTTTGAAAATAATTGACTGCTTATATTAAAATGATATGATAAAAATAATAAAAAATATTAAAAGGAGATTCGCTATGTCATCACTGATTAATCGCTTAAACAAAAATTTATCTATTTTGAAACCCAATTCAATTCTAGAATTCAACGCTGAAATTTCACAGATTGAAGATATTGTTCACCTTACAATTGGTGAGCCTGATTTCAATACACCTGATCACGTCAAACAAGCCGCTATCAAAAGTATTGAAAACAATGAAAGTCACTACACAAATCCCCGTGGTACAATCGAACTTCGAACAGCCGCAAGCCAATTTTTAAAATCTAAGTATGGGTTAAACTACAATCCAGAAGATCAATTAATTATTACAGCCGGTGTAACTGAAGCAATTTATGCTACATTGTCTACAATTTTGAATCCAGGTGATAAAGTCATCTTACCTACACCTATTTTCCCTCTATACATCCCGATTATGGAATTCTTAGGTGCTTCACCAATTTATATTGATACTTCAAAAACAGATTTCAAATTATCAAAAGAACAACTGAAAAAAGCACTTGATGAAGATGGCGAATCAGTAAAAGCAGTTGTCTTAAACTTTCCAAACAATCCAACTGGTGTAACTTATAATCAAGCTGAATTAGAAGATTTAGCATCTGTTATTGCCAACTACGATATTTTTTGTATCAGTGATGAAATTTATAGCGAACTTTCTTATCAACATGATCACGTTTCAATGGGAACAATTTTACCTGAGCAAACACTTGTCTTTAACGGTGTTTCAAAGTCACACGCTATGACTGGATGGCGTATTGGTGTGATTGGTGGACCCGCTCCTATTATTAATGAAGTTAATAAGGTGCACCAATTCTTAATCACATCAGCTACAACCAATGCTCAAGCAGCTGCAACTGAAGCGTTCAAAAATGGTCTTGAAGATGGCCCTCAAATGCGAGAAGCCTATGCTAAACGTGTTGCCATTTTAGAAGAAGGGCTTAGTCAACTTGGATTTGATTACGTTAAACCAAACGGTGCCTTTTACTTATTTGCCAAAATTCCTGAACAATTTACACAAGACAGTTTTGAATTTAGCCGTCAGCTTGCTCACGGAGCAAAAGTTGCTGTCATTCCAGGTTCTTGTTTTGGTCCTGGTGGTGAAGGCTATGTTCGTATTAGCTTTGCTGCTAGTGAAAAAAATATAAAAACAGCACTAGACCGTATCAAAACATTTTTAAACCAGGTAAAATAAAAGCGACGACTGACTCAGTCAATCATTTCACCCCAGAAAAGGAGCTTTATTTTGAACAAAAACTGGCTTGAAACACTCAAAAAAATTACGATGACAACGCTTAATGGTGTTTCCATTGGTGTTATCGTTGCCTTGGTTCCAGGTGCTTTACTTAATAATATTATGAAAGCCTTGTTACCTCATTTTGGACTTGCGCAAACCGTCTTGAACTTTACAGCGATTTCAGCAGTCCTGCTTCCTGTAGTCAGCGCGCTTTGTGTTGGTTTAATGGGAAAATTGACACCTATTCAAAGTGCTTCGCTTGTTTTAGCAACAGCAATTGGTGCTGGTAATATTAAAGCAACGCCCAACGGACTGACAATCGCTGGATCAGGTGATGTTATTAACGTTGGTGTCACAATTTTAATTAGTTATATGTTGATACTACTTTTAGGCAATCGCCTAAAATCTTATACGATTTTGCTATTACCATCGATTGTTTTGATTATTGGTGGTGGAATTGGTCAATTAACACTGCACCCAGTTGGTAAAATTACTCAATTTATTGGCGATTTCATCGCACAAGTGACGCATCTTCAACCTATTCTGATGGGAATTTTACTTGGTATTTCATTTGCTTTAATCATTATTTCGCCCGTTTCTTCGGTAGGAATTGCTTCTGCAGTTGGCTTACAAGGCGTTGCTTCCGGTTCTGCTAACCTTGGGATTGTGGCAGCTGCTTTTGCTTTAGCTGTTTATGGTTTCAAAGTTAATTCACTCGGTGCATCCCTTGCTCACATCATCGGTTCTCCTAAGATTCAAATGGCCAACATCGTTAAAAAACCAAAGGTCATGCTGCCGATTGCGATTAACTCTGGTATCTTAGGTGGGTTAGGTGCACTGCTAAACATCAACGGAACCGCTATGAGTGCTGGATTTGGCTTTTCAGGTTTAATCGGGCCTATTGCCGCACTTGAACAAGGTTCAAATATTTTGACATTAATTATTATTTTCATTATTGTACCGTTTGCTTTAGCTTTAATTAGCCATTATTTATTTATTCTAAGATGGCGCTTTATGGACATTAAAGACTTTACACTTAATTACGATTAAAGGAGAAAAATGTGAAGCCCTTAACTTTTGCCCAGTTTAAAGAAATTTTAGTGAACATTTTAAATGGTATTTCGATTGGCGTGATTACCACGCTGGTACCTGGTGCTATTTTGAACAATTTAATGAAGCTGTTCACCCAATACTCTTGGTCACAATCTGTTCTATTATTCACTGCTATTGCAACGACTCTACTTCCAGCAGTTAGTGCATTATGTGTTGGGATGATTAGCCAGTTTACACCTATCCAAACAGCCTCGCTAACCTTAGCAACTGTTGTGGGAGCTGGTAATATCAAAGTTTCAGCTGATGGCTTATCTATTGCTGGAACTGGAGATGTTATCAATGTTGGTGTTACTATTTTAATTGCCTATCTAATCATATTGATTCTGGGTAATCATTTGAAATCTTATACGATTTTATTAATGCCGTCATTGGTCCTTCTAATTGGAGGTGGATTAGGAAGCTTAACGCTAAAACCTGTTGGTCAAATCACACTCCTCATTAATAGTTTGGTCATGCAATTTATGCATCTTCAACCATTCTTAATGGGGGGATTACTTGGTGCTTCATTTGCCTTGATTATGATTTCACCCATATCAGCTGTTGGGATTGCGACAGCTGTTGGCGTTTCGGGAATTGCTTCTGGATCAGCAGGACTGGGCGTTGTCGCGACAGCCTTTTCATTAGCCGCATACGGCTTTAAAGTCAACTCTTTTGGAACTGCGATCGCATTGATATTAGGATCACCGAAAATTCAGCTCGCTAATATTTTAAAAAAACCTAAAGTCATTTTCCCAATCGTGGTTAACGCCGCAATCATGGGAGCTTTAGGACCCTTATTTAATATTCAAGGAACGCCTGTTAGTGGCGGATTTGGTTTTATTGGTGCAGTTGGCCCTATCACAGCATTAGAATATTCTGCTAGCCGGTTAGTGGTTGGCTTAACTTTTATTGTAATTCCGATTTTGTTAGCCCTAATCAGCTACTACTTGTTTATTCAAAAACTAGGCTACATGTCACAAAATGATTTCAAAATTAACTACAAATAAAAAAGGAAACTCAAAGTTTGAGTTTCCTTTTTTTTATTCACCAAATTCACCGTATTTTTGAACAATACCTAAGAATTTTTCAATTGTATCTAATTCATCTTGTGTAAATGAACTAAAATCTTGTTTAACCTTTTCATAAGCTAATTCGTGAAAAGCTAAATTAGCATTAGCTAAATGCTCCCCTTTAGAGGTTAATTTAACATAAACATTACGATAATTTTCTAGCCCTCTAAATCTTTCAAGATACCCCAACTCATTTAATTTCTTGATTCGTCTAGAAACACCGCCTTGTGTAATTGACATCTGATTAACAATATCTGAAATCATAACTTCTTTCCCCAATATCAAAGTTAAAATTTCTAAATCATGATGTGTTAGCTGTGCTCTAACCTCTTCAGCATAAAGAGAACCATATTTTTCTTCGAAAAAGCTCAACTTTTCAGTTAAAGAACTTTTTTGTAATTTTTCGATTACCTGCCAAGCAATATGATCACGACTAATTTGAACCAAACTAATGTCCTCCTCACTATAACTTTTATTTTATATTCATTATAATTATCAAATATTAATTATATCATAAATATAATAAAAATTTACTTAAAATGCTATAACAACAAAAAGAACACCGCCTTAATTAAGACAGTGTTCTTTTTAATGACTTACTTTTTTTGTAATGTAGTCTCCAATGAATTGGATAACGAAAACAAATAATAAAACCATCAGTGTTGCAACGATAGTCACATCATTTTGGAAACGTTTATATCCAATATCCAATGCAAGACTTCCTAGTCCACCTGCTCCAACAGCTCCAGCCATTGCAGTTAGGTTAACTAGACTAATAATTGTTAAAGTACTTGCTCTAATCAAATCAGGTAATCCTTCTTTTAGGTAGACGCTCCAAACAATCCCAAAGTTTGATTCTCCCATTGATTGAGCCGCCTCAATAACACCTTTATCAACTTGCACTAAAGCATTTTGAACCTGTCTAGCATAAAAAGGAAATGTTCCAATTACAAGCGGAACAAGTGCTCCTTGTGGGCCTATTGTAGTGCCAACGATTATTTTAGTCAAGGGACCAATTAAAGCTAGCAAAATAATAAACGGAATAGATCTTAACACATTGACAATCTTATCAGTAATGTTGTAAATCGTTTTATTTTCGGCAATTGCACCGTCTTCAGTAATAACTAAAATCAGTCCTACAACTAGACCGATAACACCTGCGATAATCGCACTAATGATTGTCATATAAAGAGTTTGAGAAATTGCACCTTCAAAGCCATAATCACCATGCCAGTTATCAAAAACGTTAGGAATATATTGTTTTAGAAAATCCATTAATCGTCACCTCCAAAATCAGCTAAATTGAGTTTCTTAATGCGAACACCAGATTTAGTTAAAAATTCTAATGATTCTGCTACTTTTGACGCTTCGCCACTTAAAATCACGATTAAGCTTCCTATTGGTGTTCCTTGTAAGATTTCAACATTACCATATAAGATATTGGCACTTACGCCAAATTTTTGGTAAAGGCTAACAATAATGGGTTCATCGGTTGTATCCCCTGAGTAAGAAAGCTGCACTAATTGTTCACCCGGCTTAAGGTGTTTTAAGTTATCTTGTTGTGCTAGACCTTTTAATGTTGCATCTAGTCTTGTCGTGGTATCAATAAATGACTGGGTCAAACTAGTTTTTGGATTAGCAAAAATATCAAGCACTGAGCCGCGTTCAATTACTTTTCCTTGTTCCATCACAGCTACTTTATTACTGATTTGTTTAACCGCTTCCATTTGGTGAGTGATTAAAACGACAGTTAAGTTCAACTTTTTATTTAATTTTTGTAATAAATTCAAAATTGATTCGGTTGTTTTAGGATCTAACGCACTTGTTGCTTCATCAGAAATTAAGATATCTGGGTCATTAGCTAGTGAACGGGCAATTGCCACACGTTGTTTTTGACCGCCAGAAAGTTGTCTAGGATAAGTATCTTTTTTATCTGACAATCCAACTAATTCTAAAAGTTCATTAACTTTATCAGTTTTTTCTTGCTTAGAAAGGGGGCTCCCTTTTAAAGCATAAGCGACGTTTTGCGCAATTGTACGTGACATCATTAAGTTGAAGTGTTGAAAAATCATCCCGATTTTCTTACGTGTTTGACGTAGCTTTGGCGCATCATATTGGCAAATATCTTCACCATTAATCAGCACTTCACCACCTGTTGGTCGTTGAAGCAAGTTAATCACACGAACAAGTGTACTTTTACCTGCTCCAGAATAACCCACAATACCAAATATATCACCACGTTGAATGTCTAAATTAACGTTATCAACTGCTAATACATCGCGTTCTTTATTCTTAAAATTAACACTAATATTCTTTAGTTGAATTAAGGGCTGTGCCATCCTTTACACCTCGTCTAATCTAAAATTTGTAATCCCATGCTGGAACTGTTGAACCTTGGTATACTTCTTTAATCTTATCAGCAACTTCTTGTGTTTGGTAAGCTGCGACGATTTTCTTGTAAGTTTCGTTATCTTTGTTTTCTGGTTTTGTTGCAATCACATTAATCCAAGGTTTTGATTTTTCTGTAATTGGTTCTCTATAAATTGCTGAGTTTAAATCTAATTTTGCATCTAAGGCAACTGTGTTATTCACAACAGATGCGCTCACTTCAGACAATGAACGTGCTGTTTGTGAAGCATCTAAAGGTAATAATTTGATATTTTTTGGATTATCTACAACATCATTTGGTGATGGTAATTTAACATCGCTTTTTAGTTTCAACACACCTGCTGATTCTAGTAGTTGAAGTGCACGTGCTTGGTTTGTAACATCATTTGGAAGTGCAATTTGTGCACCATTTGGTAAATCATTTAAGCTTTTGATTTTATCTGAGTAAACACTTAAAGGTGCAATTACTGTATTACCAATTGCTGTAAGATTTGTCTTACGAGCATTGTTCCAGTTTTCTAAAAAGTAAACGTGTTGGTAAGCATTCAAGTCAATGTCACCACCAGCAAGCGCTTGGTTAGGTTGATCATAATCATTAAATTGAACTAACTTAATATTAACGCCTTCTTTTTGAAGGTTTGTCTTGATAACGTCCCAAATACGTGTATCTGAACCCATGATACCTACTTTGACCTCATTACCACCGCCACCTGATGAACACGCTGTGGCTACCAACGCAACTACCACGGTAACTAAACCTAATAAAATCTTTTTAACTGACTTTTTCATAACTAATTCCTCCTACAAACTAAATTCCTATTAAAATAAAAAAAACTCGCCTCTAATATTAATTAGAAACGAGTTTATCGTGATTACCATTCTACTTCGAAGCAAGCTTACACTTACTTCCTCAACAACGTACAACCAAACTCAAAAAGAGTTGTGATACGCGTGCACGGTTAATGGGTGCCAATCCATCGTTACTTAAAATCATTCAGTAACGCCAATCATGAGCCATTTTCGCTTCGTGTGAACTACCTTACTCTCATCAAATGTAAGTTTTCTGTACAGTCTTTAACAAAGTTACTTTCTCAATCAACTTGTTTGCTTTATTCCGTTGTTGGCTAAATAATAAGTCATTTTTTGTAAGTTGTCAACACCCAAAAATTAAATTTGATTTTCATCTAGTTTTAATTTAGTCTCTTAGTTACAGTATACTATGTCAAATAGTTAGGAGTTAAAAATGAGACAAGAAGAAAAAGTAAAAATATTAAGTGACTTAATTGAAATTAATACCGTTGATCAAAATGAAAAAGAAATTGCTGATTACATCGCAGAATTATTTGACCAACATGGTATTTCTTCTATTGTAGATGAAGTTGCTCCTAATCGTGCAACGTTGGTCGCAGAAATAGGGACAAAAAAATCTGATAAAATTTTAGGGATTTCAGGACATGCTGACACTGTCTCTGCCGGTGATATTAGTAAATGGACATATGATCCTTTCAAAACAACAATTGTAGGAGATAAGCTGTATGGTCGCGGATCAAGTGACATGAAAAGTGGTCTGGCAGCACAAGTTATCGCTATTATCGAATTAGTTGAAGAGCATACTTTACCAGCCGGTACTCTAAGATTTTTAATGACAAATAATGAAGAAGATGGTGCTTCAGGTGCTAAGGTACTAACTGAAAAAGGCTACAGTAAAGATTTAGATGCGCTTATTATCTCTGAACCAACAGGTGGAGATGTTATCTATGCACATTGTGGTTCACTAAATTATCGCGTTAAAAGCTATGGTAAAGCTTGGCACAGTTCCGCTCCAAAAAATGGTATCAATGCCATCACTGATTTGATAGCTTTTGCTAATCAAGAACCACACCTTTTTGACAAGTTTGAATCTGACCCTATTTTAGGTGAATTAGCCCACAGCATTACCAAAATTGAAGGTGGTCATCAAATCAATTCCATTCCTGAATATGCTGAATTATCAGGTAATATCAGACCAACCGGTACTGCTCCTAACCAAGCTATTATTGATATTTTGACTCGTACTATTGACCAATTAAATCAAGAAATAGCTGGCCACCTTGAACTTGAAATTATTCATGACTTTTATCCAGTTGTCACTGACCCTAATGATAAGTTAATTAAACAACTTACTTCGCTTTCAACCGCAAACTTTGATAAAAAAGCTGAGTTAAAAATCATCCATGGTGCAACAGATGCTAGCGATTTTGTTAAAGCAAATCCAACGCTCCCCGTAGCAGTATTTGGCCCTGATGCTTGGGAAAATGCGCATCAAGTTGATGAGTTCACAACAATATCAAGTTATTTAGAGACAATCACAACACTAAAACAGGTCATTTTACAATTTTTCAATGAATTTGAATAAAATGGTCACACTTTTTTCACATTTTATCAGTATAGTTTAACCATAGCCAATAGGTTACCCCCCTTGAGGCTTGTTATAAACAAATATGACCCAACTTTTGTTTTCATTCATTCTTACTCCTCCAAGTAGATTGAACGTTGCGTCGACTTTTTAGTCGACCCAAAAGAAAAGCCAGCCTCCCCGGGCTGGCTTTTTATTATGCTATTTTTTGCTTGACAAAACTGTTAATAAGTAGCAATATTAGGATTAAAGATAATCTTTTAGTACCAATCTGTTTGGATTACATAAGTTCAATTATCTCGTACATACAAGAAACTGATTCTATTTATTATGTTTTTTTTAAATTACAATTTTATAAGTTGTTTTTTTTATTGCATAATATTAATATTATTTTTAGTCCAAGCGTGATGACATTAAAAGCTTATTTATATATATTTATTGGAAATATTCGGAGGGAATATACTATGAAAAAATTAGTTGTACTAGGAAGCACATTATTTGCTTCAGCATTGTTATTAACAGGTTGTTCAAACGGTAACAGCTCAAACAGTTCATCATCAGATGCACAAACATCACAATCATCAAGCTCAGCTGCTGATTCATCATCACAATCATCATCAAGTGATCAATCAAGCTCACAATCATCAAGTTCAGCTGCTGATTCATCATCTCAATCATCAAGTTCAGAAGCTGCTTCATCAGAATCATCATCTAACTAATTTGATTAATAAAAGACATTCGATTAAATCGAATGTCTTTTTTGTTTTTGTAGTTATTTGATTATGATAGACTTAATAATAGATTACTAAAAACCATATAGATAAAGGGACTGTCACTATGCATCGATCGCGCAAACAAGTCAGACGACAAAGTCGAAAAAACAATCGTAACTTCAAAAAATGGGGCCTTATTTTATTCAGTATTTTTATTGTCTTAACTTTGATTACTATTGCGACAATAAAAATGGCATCTTCTCCTTCTGAACCAACAGCCGACCAACTAATTGAACAAACTTATCCTAACTTAAAAAAATTGACTACAACAAGCAATGACCAGCCCCAAGCTTACTTTTTGCCAGAAAATGAAGTTATTAAAAATACTGCCACAACACTAATCAATCAGCACCTGGAAGCTGGCAATGTATATTACCTCACATCAAAGGAAAACAGCACTATTTCAGTGAACACAATTTATAGTGTTCCAAAAAATAGTCAGAATCTAACAACGGATTCAAAAGTAGTCGCTGAATTCAATTCTACAAAAGATGGTAGTAAAGTTTTGAAGCTGGCAGACTTGATTAAAGCTGATGACAAGAGTCAGGCTGCTTTTAAACTAGCCTTGACTAAACATGTTTTTGAAACAAACGCTATTAATTCTGAGCAATTCCTTACACTAAAAAATCAATTGCAGTCCATTTCCTTAGATACAACTCATTTCAAACTAAATCAAAACCAACTGGATATGCGTCTTCCTGATAATGCCGCAACTATCAAACAAGCAACTTTGGATATAGCTTCAATTAATTATTTATTGAACCCTGATTACCAAATTTCTACTGAACAGCCTACTCAAAGTCAAAAGAAAGTTATTGCTTTGACTTTCGATGATGGTCCAAGAGCTGGTTCAACCGATAGTATTTTGAATACCTTAAATCAATTTGATGTTAAGGCCACATTCTTTATGTTAGGCCAGAATGCAAAACGCTATCCTAACTTGGTTAACAAAGTAAAAGAAAATGGTCACGCTATTGGCAGTCATAGTTTTAATCACCCGATGCTAACTAAACTGACGCCAGATGATCTCAACAATCAAGTTAATCAAACTGATCAAGCAATTTATGAAGCTGCTCATATTTATCCGACATTGTTCAGACCGCCTTATGGTGCGAGAAATCAAGTCGTTGACCAAGCTATTTTTAAACCACTTATAGAGTGGAACATTGATAGTGAGGACTGGAAGAAACCAGGCACAGACGTATTACTTAAAACGATTCAACAAAATGTACGCTCTGGTTCTATTCTTTTAATGCACGATATTCATCAAACAACGGCTGATGCTCTACCCACTATTATTAATTATCTTAAAAATGCAGGATATGAATTTGTCACCATTGATCAATTATATCAACATCAGCTTTATCCGATGACTAACTATTACAGTCAACATGATACACGTTAAAAGCATTCGATTAGAATGCTTTTTTTGTTAGCCTTAATTAATTCACTTTTAGGATTAATTGTGTTAGATTTTAGGTAAACCTAACTACTTTGTCTTGCTATCACATTCTGGCAATTTTAAATATTTTAGTTGCCCTAAACCTTAGTTTAGGGTTTATATTGTTAGAAAGATAGTTTCAAAGTTTATCGTTATTTTAGTTTAACCTGAGGAGGAATAATAGTGAAACATCAATGGAAACTAGGCGTCACGCTTTTAGTTGGTGTGATGGCTTTAATTTTAGAATTCATTTTTCATTCACCAATTAGCGCTCGAGTGCTAATCACAATTGTCGGAATTTTAATGGCTATTTCGTTGGTAATCGAAATGGTCAAAACAATCAAATCTGGTAAATATGGTGTCGATATTTTAGCAATTATGGCAATTATTGCTACTATGATTGTTGGTGAATATTGGGCCAGTTTGATGATTTTAATCATGTTAACAGGTGGTGACTCACTTGAAGATTATGCGGCCTCACAAGCTGGTAAAGAACTGGAATCTTTACTCAAAAATGCACCGCAGTCTGCTCACCTTTTAACTGCTGACTCAAAACTAAAAGAAGTCAGCGCAGATGATTTAAATGTTGGTGATTTAGTTGTCGTTAAACCTGGGGAATTAGTCCCAGTAGATGGTGTCATTACACAAGGATCTTCAACTTTTGACGAGTCTTCTTTAACTGGTGAATCAACTCCTGTTTCAAAGACGCAAAATCAAAAATTAATGTCTGGATCAATTAATGGGGACTCTTCTGTCACAATGAAGGTTGAAAAAGTCGCATCAAAATCCCAATATCAAGCAATTGTGCACCTGGTAAAAAGCTCTGAAGCAAAACCAGCGAAATTCGTTAAAATGGCAAATCGTTATGCCGTCCCATTCACCATCATTGCACTAGTTATCGCTGGTGTTGCCT
This sequence comes from Holzapfeliella sp. JNUCC 80, assembly GCF_053667655.1. Classification (NCBI taxonomy): domain Bacteria; kingdom Bacillati; phylum Bacillota; class Bacilli; order Lactobacillales; family Lactobacillaceae; genus Holzapfeliella; species Holzapfeliella sp. JNUCC 80. Next base: position 1,119,889 of record NZ_CM132205.1, read on the forward strand.
GGGCTGTCAGCAAAGATCCTGTCCGATTTGCCGAAGTCTTGGTTGTCGCTTCACCTTGTCCTTTAATCCTTGCCGCTCCCGTTTCACTAGTTGCAGGTATGAGCCGCATGAGCCGTAATCATATCGTCGTAAAAAGTGGGACCACTATCGAAAAAATTGCTTTAACTAAAACGGTTGCTTTTGATAAAACAGGAACGTTAACCAAAAATCAATTAAAGCTTAATGATGTGCAATTATACACAGACATTAATGAGGCAGAATTTCTCAAACTTGCAGCTAGTGTTGAGCAAAATTCTTCTCATATTTTAGCTCGTTCATTACTAAACGAAGTTAATCATAATAAGTTGTATCCGGTATCTAATCTCAAAGAAGTTACCGGTAATGGCGTGATTGCAACTGTCAACAATCAAGAAATCAAAGTTGGTAAGTTAGACTTCGTTTCATTAAATCATCCAGATTTATCACTGACCGAAACTGCCATTCACGTTTCTATTGCTGGACAATATGCCGGATATCTCACCTTTTCAGATCAAGTCCGTCCTGAAGCTAAGCAAACAATTGCTGATTTAAAAGCTTTAGGTGTCGAAAATATTATGATGCTAACGGGTGATGATCACTTGGTTGCTAATAAAGTAGCTCAAGAGTTAGGCATTGATCAAGTTAAAGCAGAATGTCTACCCATTGATAAAATCAATTATCTAAAAGCAATCAAAGATAATCATCGTCCTGTCATGATGGTTGGTGATGGCGTTAACGATGCGCCTTCTCTTTCTGCTTCTGATGTGGGTATCGCAATGGGCGCAACTGGTGCAACTGCCGCTAGTGAAAGTGCAGATGCTGTTATCTTAGTTGACGATTTAGCTCACGTTAGCCGTGCTGTCAAAATTGCACGCCGTACCATGAATGTTGCAAGAACAGACGTTATTACAGGTATCGTTATTTTGATTATGCTAATGCTAGTTGCTTCATTCGGCTTAATTCCAGCACTATTCGGCGCTATCTTGCAAGAAGTCGTTGATACCATCACAATCGTCTTAGGCCTACTTGCAAAACTCCCTCCACGTGGCGAAAAATATTGAGAGTCTACTAAAAATTTAGTATAATAGAAATAAATAATCGTATTTTGGTTGGAGTGCAACGCACTTTCAAGACTTCCTCTCATTTGGGTAGATGAGAAGTTTTGAAAGTGCGTTTTTTTATTTGGAAGGAATGATGAAAATGCACCTTATTTTAAGTTTATTTTTAATTTTAATCGTCTCTACACTGCTAAAAGCAGGTTTTCAAAAAATTAGTTTGCCACTTGTAATTGGTGAACTACTTACTGGTGTTTTGCTAGGACCTGCTTTACTCGGTTGGGTTCATACAGATGAAGCCATTAGTACTGTTTCTGAAATCGGAGTTATCCTTTTACTCTTTATTGCGGGTTCACATAGTGATTTAAAAACACTAAAAAGTGTCTTTAAATCCAGTTTCACTGTCGCTGTTCTCGGTGTTATTGCTCCCATTATTTTGATAGCGACAGCAAGTATCACAATATTCGCTGTCGGATTCAACGAAAGTATCTTTTTAGGTATTGTACTCGCTGCAACGAGCATCTCAATTGCACTGGAAGTTCTAAAAGAATCAGGTTTATTGCAAAGTAAAATGGGAAATGTTCTAATTGGTGCTGCAATTGTCGATGACTTTTTGACGCTATTTATTTTGAGTCTTTTCATCAACTTTAATAGTACAGGTAGTTTTGATCCCCTTGCTTTATGTCAAACACTAATCTTGCAAGTTATTTTCTTTGGTTTTGTTTTTCTATTTAAAAAATTCTTCCCTATTATCGACAATTTTTTCAAAACAAAGTCGATTAACCTCCCTTATTTCTATGAAATATTTTCACTAGTTATGATTTTTGGCTTATCTATTCTTGCCGAAAAAGTCGGACTTAGCGGTATTATGGGCGCATTCTTTGCCGGTATTATTTTGAAGGATACCACCTTTTTCAATCAAGTATCAGACAAAATATCGGCAACAGCTTACCTGATTTTTATCCCCTTATTTTTCGCTTCAATCGGACTGAACATGACACTAGATGGTGCTTTAGATAACTTGCCATTAATTTTGATTTTCACCCTAATTGCTATTCTTTCAAAATTTTTACCTGGCAAATTAGTCAGCCAATATTTTGGGCTATCCAAAAACCAGGCTAACATTGTTGGAAGTGGGATGATTGCTCGCGGTGAAGTTGCTTTAATATTAGTACAAACCGGCCTAACCAAATCGATTATTTCACATGACTTATATGTACAACTTATCATTGTCGTTATTTTAACAACCGTCTTAACACCATTCATGTTAAATTACTATATAAAAAAAGCAGGATAATTTATCCTGCTTTTTATTTTGCAAGTAATATGCCAATAAATGATAATAAGTTGTTCAACATATGAACACCTGTTGAACAGCGAAGATCTTTTGTTTTCAGGTAAATACCTGCAAATAGCACCCCCATCACTGCATAAGTGACTAAGCTCAAGTTAAACTGAAAACTAGTATGAGCTAGACCAAAGAGTAACCCGTTTAAAATAATACCTAATGTATTCTTTAAATTAGAACTCTGTTTGAAAAATAAATCAAAGAATAACCCTCTGAAGATAATTTCTTCAAGAATAGGACCAATGACGACAACGAATAGTCCAAATAAAAAGTTATTCCCTTTCACAAATTCGATAATCTTAACTTGGTTAGCTGATTCTGGTTGGTTTTTTAATAACACCAAGTTGATAACAACTTGAACAATAATTAAAACAACAAATAATCCCAATACAAGCTTTACTTTGTCAAAGCCAAACTTGGTTTGTTTGGTCATGAATTGTCTAGGATTATCTTTTTCAAGTAAGTAACGATAATAACGATAAATCCCATAAACGACAACTGCCGCAACAGCTAACCGAAGAACAATACCCAAAACATAACCCAAGCTCATAACTTCTTTTGGCATTTGCAAAAAAACTAACAAGAGTTGATCAACGAAAAAAACGACAACCGCCATAATTAAGCGAACAACATAGCTGACACTTTTCGACATTTTTTAACCCCTCACTATAAACTACTAATTACATTATTAATGATATGCACGATAATTGATGACTTAATATCTTTTGTGAACAAGTATACTGAAGCTAGTATCATTCCCATCACCGAATAAAGCACTAAGTATATTGACAATGATGTTTCGTGCATTAACCCAAATAGGACACCATTAACAAAAATCCCGACAACGTTATTTAACCGCGTATCCTTCTTGAAAAATAAGTTGAAAAATAATCCTCTAAAAATATATTCTTCAACAATAGGCCCTACAAACATCACAAACAGTGGGAATAAAAAGTTAACACTGGCTAAAATTTCATTCAATCCTGCTTCATTTGATGAAGTTTGATTAGCAGGGATTGCTAATGCTATCAAAAATTGAAAAGCTAACATGGTAACTGCACCCATAATCGTAATCATGAGATTGCGCTTATTAAATCGCCAATCAAATTGGAATTTCCGCTGATTATCAGCCTTTAATTCATATCCATATTCAATGGTCATCACGTATATAATCGCTACTGCCACAAGTATTCTGATGGCATTATTAATGATATATCCCATACTAATGGGTTCTGCCTTAACTGTTCCCATTAATCCAGTTAATAAGATATCAAAGAAACAGAAGATAAAAATCATCAGAACTTTTTCAAATGTTCCGCGTTTTTTAAACATAAAAAACCTCCTAACAGATTCTAAATCTCATTATAGCATTTAGAAACATGTTGGAGGTTTTGAAAAAATAACTCATCATAATTAAATTAGTTCATTAATTTTGAAATGTGATCAACAACATCTGTCATCCAATCAATGTACGACATGTTGTTAGGTTTAGTTTCAGTCACTTCAAGAATTGGTAAGTTAGCTGCTTTAGCTTTGTCAGCCATTTGGTCAGCTAATGGACTGTGACTTTGTGTATTGTAAACAAAGAATGAAACGGTTTTTGATTCGAAATCTTTTTGCATTTGGGCAATATCTTGAGCTGAAGGATCAGTTTCCTCTGCAACTGCTTGTTCAAAATGCTTGTTGTTAATTTCAAATCCGATTTGTTGAAGGAGATAGTCAGCAACTGGTTCTGATACGTTAACCTTTTTGTTGGCATCAGATAGATGACTTTTGACATCGTTAATCTTTGTAGTTAAAGTATCAAACTTCTTCAAGTAATCTTGTGCATTTTTTTGGTAAGTTGCTTGGTTAGCTGAATCAATTTCGCTCAATTTTTGGGTGGTTGTTTCAACAAACTTTTTCATTAAGCTAACATCATACCAGATGTGTTCGTTATCGCCATCTTTAAGTTGGCCAATGTCTGTTGCAATTGATATTTTTTGTGCTTTAGTATCGGTTGATTTCACTAGTTTTTCAAACCAGCTGTCATAACCCAAGCCATTTTCCACAATTAAATCAGCATTCGTGATTTTCTTAGCATCATTAGCTGTTGGTTCAAAGTGATGAGGGTCTGCACTAGAACCTGAAATAATTGGCGTCACATTTGCAGAAGTTCCTTGTGTGATTTCTGATACAATATTACTATAAACATCCGTTGAAGTAATCACATTGATTGCTTTTTCCGAATTTGAGCCACTAGTTGTTGTTGTTTGCTGAGATTGACTTTGACATCCTACAAAAACAACGGCTGCAAGCGCTAGTACGATTGTCGAAAATATTTTTTTCATAATTATAGTTACTTCTCCTTTAAATGATAATCATTACGATTTATAATTATATAGGATTATTGATCAAAAGAAAAGAGGAAATTAAATGAATCATCTAAAACAACAAGTCTTAGCCAAGATGAAACAAAACCAACTTAAAATAACCAAACAACGTGAAGTCTTAATTGACTTGCTAATTGAACACCGTGATACGTATTTAGATATTACAAAAATTGATCAATTAATGCGCCAAACATTTCCTTCAATGAGTTACAATACCGTCTATCGCAATCTTAAGCAACTTGAAGAAGCCGGACTGCTTGAACAAAATAATCAAATGGGACACGCTATGGTTAAAGTCATTTGTGAATTTGATCACCATCATCACTTCATTTGCCAAAACTGTGGTTTAGTCACTGAACTTAAAGAATGCCCCATGTCGATTTACCAATCGCAGATTCCAGGAGCTGAAATTTTATCTCATCAATTTGTTCTTGAAGGCTTATGCCAGAAATGCTCAAATTGCAAACCTAAAGCAAACTAAAAAAACAGACCCTAAAAGGTCTGTTTTTTTAATTCTATTCTTCTTCATTATCGTCTTTTCTTCGTTTAGCAATTAACCAGAAAATACCACCCATAGCGACGATTAAAGCACCAATATAAGGAATAGCATCCCACCATTTATTAGATTGACCTGCGTCATTATCTTTGTTTAGGTTTGCTACCTTATTAACAGAACCATTGCTTCCACCATTAGCAACAGATGAACGGTTATTACCTTGGTTTGATCTTTGAATTAAACCGCCAGTATCTCTGTTACCATTGCTGTTTTGCGTTTGGCCTGAGTTAGCTGGTTCAAGTTGTCCTTGAGACCCGATTGTTTGAGCTGTGGTTGCTGGATAATAACGGTAGCTATTGCCTGAATCAGTTCTGGTTGTGCCTGCATTTTGAGTAGGATTACCATTTCTATTATTTGCAATAGTATTATTACCCGCATTTTGAGTATTAGCTGTTGTATTAGCATTAGTTGGTTGATTATTAGGTGTTGTGTTATTTTGTTTTGTTGGTTGACTCTTAACAAAATAATTGAAACTCGTTAAAATAGCTTGCACATTTTGATTTAAGTTAGGCATGTTGAATGTACTTGGATCAAATCCAGGCTGATTCAATTGATTATTCGACTCAGTTTGCAAGTTAGTTAAAGCATTTAAATAACTTTGTTTTTGTTGAGGAGTTAACGTTGTATTTTGATTAATTGTATCTTGCGCCTGTTTAACTGCTTGACCAACTTCTTGACTCACTTCACTTGCAGTTGGTTTTTGATTGGTTGGCTGTGGTGAGTCATTATTATCATCAGTTGGAACTGGTGTTGGTGTTGGTTGTTGATTGTTATTGGTCAATTTAGCATCTTTAATGACATCTTGTGCCACTTTATTCATTGTAGTTTCAATGCCATCCATATCTTCTTTAGATGGGGCTTGTTGCAAATCATCATTGGCATTGAACAACGCAGTATAAAGTTGATTAATGTATTGTTCTTGCTGTTCAGGTGTTAAACTTCTTTGATTGATAATTTCATTTTGTAAATTATCAACTTGTTCAGCTAATTTTTCAAATCTATCCGTTCTTTCTGACTCTAAATTGGCTTGTTTAATATCTTCAGCCGATTGATAATAATCTGCCATATCTTTTTGTTTTTGGCTTAGAACTTGTGTGATTTCTGCTTGTGAATTTGCTGAACCAAATTCTGCTTCATCAGAAATAAGATTAATCAAATCCTTTGCATTATCTTTATCTGTTTGATCTACTGGTTGTAGCTTATCTAATTGACCTGTCAATTTTTGAGCATAATCAAGCAATTGCTGGCGTGCATTTTCACGTTTTTGGTCTAGCTCAGCACGTCTTTTGACATCGGCTACTTTGAGTTTAGCCTGTTCTAATTGGTAAGCGATATCACTAGGATTATCGTTATCTTTTATTGAATTTTCCATATCAGATTGTATTTGATTAATTTCATCTTGATAACTTTGAGATAAGTTACTATCCATTAATTCTGGAAGCGTATTATTATTGATTTCTTTTTGTAATTCTGATTTAGCATTTGTTCGAACATCATTAATTTTATCGAGATTCTTTTGTTTAGCATCGTCCATAATTTTTTCGATAGCAGCATTATTGTCAGCTACTAAGGATGTAATTTGTTCACTAGAATTGACACCAGAAATCGATTCTGAATTGTCGGCAACTAATGCATTAATGCTATTATCAATTTGACCTTTCAAACCGTTTTTATCTGAATCACTCAAGCCTAGCATTTGGTCAATAGCACGTTTTTGATTATCTCGATGTTGATTTGCTTTGGCAATAGCTGTGTTCTTATCAGATTGAAGTTGTGCTTGCTCTAAAATAGCTTGCATCCCTTGATTTGCTGAATCTTTGTATTGAGAAATCGTTTCAAATTCTTTTGAATTATTTATATTGGATTCGCCCTCAGATAATTTCTGATTAATTTGATTGTCAAATTCTTGTCTTTGAGTTTCAGTTAAATTCAATCCATCTAAAATCGGCGATTTTAACTCAGATTTAGCAGAAGATTTAGCATTTTCTATGTTTTTTTGACTCGTGTTAGCTGCTTCGTCAAATCTGTGATTGATTGCAGCTAACTGTTGATTAAACGCAGATAAAACTTCTTGCTCGCTTTTGGCATTGGTTAAATCTACCGTTGTGCTTGCTAAATTATTCAACTCATCTTGCAATTGTCGTTTAGCCTCTTCCGTTAAACCAGAAAGGCTATAATCAGATTTGATATCGCCATTTGACTGATCAACTGAAGTTTGTTGATTTCGTTGCAAGGTTTCAAGTTTAGCTTGTTCCAAAAGTTCAGCAACTTTTTGATTTTTCATGCTTGCTAATTTAGCTTGATTTGATAAATCAGTAAGTTTAGCTTTTGTAGCTTGTTCAAAATAACCGATAGCTTGTGTCGAATCCGATTTGTCAATTTTCGTATTATCTTGTGCTGTTTCATTGAATGCATCGTTAACTTGATTTATATAATTTTGTTTTTCTTCTGCAGTTAAGGAATTAAAATCTGCATCATTATCAAGTTCACTTAGTAAATCGTCACGTTGTGTTTTTAATCTTGATTTAGCACTTGCTTTAGCATTTTCAAGATTAGCATTGCTCTTTTGATTATATTTATCATAAACTTGATTAATTTGATTTTGTAAATTCAATTGTTTTTGGGCAATTGCATTATCACTATCTAAACCATCAAATACTGCTGGTAGTTGATCTTTGATTGCTTTTAATTCAGCTTTTGCTGCTTGTTGTTCATCTGGACTTAATCCTGTCAAATTGTCAATTCGACCATTTTCACTATCAATATTTTCAGATAATGTTGCACTAGCTTTAGCCTTATCATCTGCTAATTTGAGTTGATTGTATTCATCCTCCATATTAGCGAGAGCTAAATTAGCAACTTGTTCAAGTTGATCAATAGATTCAATTGGAACTAAATCGGTAACGGCCTTACTTTTTAGGCCACTAACTTTATCAATACCAGAATTAATCTGGCTTGAATCTAAGTAAGATAATGCCTTAATTTTAGTTTCTAGTTCACTTCTTTTATTTTCTAATTGCGATTCTAGATCTGTACGTTTATCAGTTAATACTTGGTTGGAGCTTTGTGTATTCTGACTCAAAATAGCATCTAAAGTACTTGCAATACTTTGTTTTTTACCATTAACGTCTGTAGTTTCTGGTTTACTTAAATCAGCTAACCCATCATTTAACTTATCATCGATTGATTTTTGGGCACTTTTAATTTGCTCTTTTGTTAATCCCGGTAACTTATCAAGATTATTCTTCACTTCTTGTGCCTTGGTTTTCAAATCATGGGCTGCTTTTGCTTTATCGTCTGCTAATTTTGTATTTTTAGCAAAATTATCTAGTTGACCAATCTCACTCTTCTTAGTTTCTAAATCAGCAGTATTTTGAGCACCAGAAACTGATTGACGCAAATCTTTTGTCTTTTGAGTTAAATCTTTAGTCAATTGACTTCTTTGGCCGCTATCTAAGTTATAACTATTATCAATAACCTTTTGAGCATCAGCATTTTTTTGTGTGATTTGACTATCTAAAATTTGTTTTTGATTATCTAAATTAGCTGCTGATTTTATTTTTTCAAGGTCTTGAGCAAAATTAGTTGATAAAGCATTAACATCAGCATTATCAGCTGCTAATTGAGTTTGATAGTTACTTACCAAATCATTAACTTGTTTGTTAAACCCTAGTTTTTTATCATCTGAAAGTGGTTGCAGACCTTGAATATAGTTTCGAGCAGATTGAGCTAATTGTTGATTGTTATTAGCGGCTTGTTGACCAGCTTTTGCTTGGTTTGCTTTTTGTTTAAGAGCTTCTAAATCTATTAAAGAACTGTCTTTAGCAAGTAACGCATCTGAGGATTTTGACGCACCATCTACATTATCTCTGCCTGCTTTTGATTTAGCATTTAACTCTGACTGTAGCTGTGCTTTTTGTGGATTAGCTAATTCATCAATAATAGCTTGAACTTCATCAGTTTTTTGATTAATAGCTCTTTTTGCGTCATTTTTAGCCTGTTCTAAGTTACCTTGATTCAAAAGACCCGCATCAGCTTGAATTTTATCAAAAGCATGGCTAACTTTTTCTTTATAAATTGCTAAATCTGAAAGTGTATTGGGAATAGTCTTAGTTAAATCTGTTGTCGTATTTTTAATGGAGTTTATAATATCAGTCTTGTCAATGATGCTTCCCATTCCATTAATGGCATCTTTAACAGCTGTAGATTTAGCAGTAATTAAATCTGTTACTTCTTGTTGTAACTTAGCAATATCTAAGTCATTGGATAGTGTGTTAAATGTTTGTGTTAAATCAGTCTTGGCTTGAGCTAGACTTGCTTCATCAGGAGCTTGAGTTAAACTATTTTGATTAGATTGAGAGTAAAAATCTGTTACTCGTTGAGTTAAATCTGATTTTTTTGAACTACTATCTGGTAAACTGTTTAGTTTAGCCTGTAGTTGTTGATATTGGTTATCAAAGCCTGGTTTAGCTTGATTTCGACTAGTTGATAAGCGATTATCTTGATTAGATTTTTGATCATTTTTAGCTTTTGCTAAAACTCCTTCTAAATTGCTAATAGCCGCTGCCTTTTTATCATTAGTATCGGCTGCTGAAGAAGCTCCTTCAATTGCTGTCTTTCCAGAATTTAACGCATTAGTTAGTTCTGTTTGCAAACTACTTTTATCTGTTAAATCAGACATCATATTAAGTTGCTCATTTAAGCTATCATACTTTGTTTGTAATTCTTTTTTAGCTTGATTTTGTGCTGACTTTTTAAGTGCATCTGCATTAGCTGTATCTGTTGTATCTTTTGTTTGATTAAATTGTGTAGTTGCATTATTGGCAATTCGGTCAACCTCATCCATTGAATTAGCATTATTAATATCGGTTTGTGCTTTATTCAAGGATGAATTAATTTGATTAATTAAAGAAGTTTGTCTTGCTAATTCTTTGGGATTAAGTAGAGTCATCGGATTTCTCCTAAACCAAGACATAATCCAATCAATTATCTCTTTACCTTTTTGCTTTAATTCAGATTGTTTTTGTTTTTTATATTGATTTAAAGTGGCTAAGTCATTAGTGGCTTGGGCTTGATTTACAATTGTATTAACTTGAGTTGTATTTTGACTATTTTCAATTTGAGTCTTGTAATCTTCAGACTGTTGAGCAGTTAGATTAACTAAAGCGTCAATACTTGATTTCCCTTGCTTTTTAGCGTTCATTAATTCGGACGAATCGATGGCCTTACTATAAGGAATTTTTATACCGTTATCTCCATCAAATTTTAGTTCAAAGGTCATAGATTTACCAACATTTTCAGAGTTGTTGATAAAATTTAAATTATCTGAATTAGTAAATGTAACATCGAAATGTTGCTTATCTGATGATACTTTAACTGAAGAGGCACGCCAAGAAAGCCAATTCCCCGTTCTAGGAGATTTTACACTAATAGAGGAAATAGTATGATTTTGTGCCCCGGGCACATAAAAGCTAATATTTCTTGTATTAGTTACTAATCCATCCAAGCGTGCCACTTTCAAATCAGTAGCTGCTTGAACAACAGGGTTAACCCCTTGAATACTTTGTCCCATATCAGATGTGGCGACAGTTGCAAATGCTGTAGCTGCAAGTAATGCAGAACTGGCATATATTACTTTTTTAGATACTTTTGAGTCGAAATTCTTTTGTTTATTTTTCATAAAAAATACCCCCTAGATTTTACATCTAGGAGGGTACTCTTCTTAGTCAAAAATGTCATCTATTTTAAATATGACCAATCATGATTAGGTATTATATTAACCGGTCATTTATTTTTTATAAGTGAAAAATACACTTCTAGCTAATCAAGTCAACCATATAAACGTTGTTTTAACAACATTTATAAAATTAACCATTAAATTATTATACCTAAATATAATAATTTAATTATTTTTTTAAACTTAAATTTTATATTAATATTATTGGTATTTAGTTTACATTCGCAAATTTATTTGCCATTTCTCTTCAATATTTCAACTGCTTGACTTAAATGCTGATCTAATTCAGCCAAATCAGTTTTAGAAACGCTCACCATTTCTTTTTCAAAATTTTGACGCCATTCTTCTGACTGTTCATGGACATAATCATAACCATATTGAGTCATCTCAACTTCAACTACTCGGCGATTATCAGGGTTAGTTTTTCTAGCAACAATATTTTGTTCTTCAAGTGACTTAACTAAATGACTCACCTGCACGCGTGAAATGCCCATTAAATCGGCTAATCTTGACATTTTAACTTTCTTTTCGTCGATTACAACGAAACACGTTAATAATTGCATTCTTGAAAGCGAGCCATTCAACTTCATATTATGAAACAAAACTCGCATTAAAATACTCACAACTTCAAGTGAGGAATTGGTTGGGTTATTTTCTTTATTTTCCATTAAGTTTTCACGTCCTTTTCTAAAAAATAATATAGTGCATTGACAATTTTGTCAAACAGTTTACAATTGTTAATAATTAATATATATAAATCATACTATATGGAAGGACATTAACCATGTTAGAACTTAAACATCTTAAAAAGTATTTCCATGTTGGGAATACAACAACTAAAGCACTAGATGATGTTTCACTTTCTTTTCGGGACAAAGAATTCGTTTCGATTTTAGGACCTAGTGGTTCTGGTAAAACCACTATGCTTAACATCATTGGTGGACTAGATAAATATGATTCTGGTGATTTATTAATCAAAAATAAATCAACTAAGAATTTTAAAGAAACAGACTGGGACGCTTATCGTAACAACTCAGTCGGCTTTATCTTCCAAAGCTACAACCTTATTGGTCACTTATCTATTTTGGATAATGTTGAACTTGGGATGACTTTAAGTGGTGTATCCAGTGAAGAGAGAACTCAAAAAGCTGTAGACGCTCTTAAACGTGTAGGCCTTGGTGACCATATCAATAAAAAAATCGCACAACTTTCTGGTGGTCAAATGCAACGTGTGGCAATTGCGCGTGCGATTGCAAATGACCCAGAAATCCTGCTAGCTGATGAACCAACAGGGGCTTTAGATAGTAAAACCAGTGTTCAAATTATGAACTTGATTAAAGAAATTTCTAAAGACCGTTTAGTTATTATGGTTACCCATGATGAAGAACTCGCCAAAGATTATTCAGATCGTATCGTACGTTTTGCTGATGGTAAAATTCAAGATGATACTAATCCTTATGATGATAGCAATCGTAACCAACAATTCAATTTAAAACGCACGAAAATGAGTTGGTGGACTGCACTTAAGTTATCCTTCACCAACCTTAAAACTAAAAAAGGGCGTACTTTATTAACTGCTTTTGCCTCAAGTATTGGAATTATTAGTATTGCCATTGTTCTAGGATTATCCAATGGTTTTCGAATTCAAATTGGACAAACTCAAGGTGAGACATTATCGAAGTTTCCGATTACAATTTCACAAGTAGCTACTCAAACTTCAGCCGGTTCTTCACTTACGCAGAATAAATCCGATGCTTCTCAATCTGAAAATGTTAACTATGTCATTGCTGAGCAAGATCAAAACGAAGCCGCAACGCATACTAACAAAATCGACAGCAATTATCTTGATTACCTTAATAAAATGAATCCTAATGATAGTAATAACATAAGTTATAGCCGTGCTACTGGGATGAACTTACTTCGTGAAGTTAATGGTAAAGTTCAAGCTGTTAAATTCTCAAATCAATCCGACAATGGCAGCAGTATGGCTCAACAAATGTCTGCTATGACAGGAATGGGCGTATCTGTTTTCCCTGAACAACTTGATCCCAATAAAGGTAATTTCTTAAAAGATAACTACCAACTTGTGAACGGTGACTATCCTTCAAACCCAACTGATGTGGTTTTAATTGTTGATAAAGACAATAAAACAAATATCAACTCACTTAAGAACTTAGGATTTGATGTTTCAAATGATCAAAAACTAGACTATAACCAAATTATTGGGACAAGTATTAAGTTAGTTAATAACAATAACTACTACCAACAATTACAGACAGGTAACTTTATGCCAACACAAGATTTAACAACGGCTTACAATAACTCACAAAATCGTGAAGTTAAAGTTGTCGGTATTTTGAAGTCAAATGAAACTTCAAGAACAACAGCACTTGCTCCTGGAATTGCTTACTCTGACAAACTAGCGCAAGAAATCATTCAAGATAACGCAAACTCAGAAATCGTCAAAGCACAAAAAGAAAGCAACAACAATGTGTTAACTGGTCAACCTATTACAAGTGATATGGCTAAGACCCAAACACTTGCTTTTCTTGGGGGTAATGGCATTCCATCAAGTATTTTAATTTACACTGATAACTTCAAAAACAAAGAAAATGTCTTAACTTACCTAGACAAATATAATGAAGGCAAATCAGACGAAGATAAAATCATCTATACTGATATGGCTGGTACTGTTTCAAGCCTTACCGGTGGTTTAATGGACGGTATTACTTACGTTCTAGTTGCCTTTGCAGGTATTTCTCTTGTGACAAGTATGATCATGATTGGTATCTTAACTTACACTTCTGTTATTGAACGTACAAAAGAAATTGGTGTTCTAAAAGCGCTAGGTGCTAGAAAATCAGATATTACACACGTCTTTGATGCTGAAACCTTTATTTTAGGACTTGGTTCTGGTGTGTTAGGTGTTGTTATTGGTTACTTAGCATTATTCCCAATCAATACACTACTTTACCAAATTACCAAAATGGAAAATGTTGCCAACCTTAACCCCGTTCATGCGGTTGTTCTAATTATTATTAGTACAGCATTAACAATGTTAGGTGGTCACATTCCATCAAAAATGGCTTCCAAAAAAGACGCTTCAACTGCTCTACGTAGCGAATAATAAAAAAGACCTTAACAGGTCTTTTTTATTTTGTTAAAATCTTAATAATCTGCAAAAATTATGGTCAAATGGTTGAATTATTAAAGAAAAATAAGCATAGTAGTATAGGAAGGGTTTTAACCCACTGTCGTTTCTAAATATATAAGTATTGGGGTTGTGTCAATGAAGAATCAAGCAACAACTGAACTCATTCAAAATGGGCTAAGTTCAAAGCTAGTCGAACAAAAAAAATCAGAAGGTAAAGTTAACGTCCCTGTCAAATCGCTAACCCGAAGCGTTGGTCAGATTATATCTGAGAACACGTTAACCTTATTTAATGCGATTAATCTGTTCTTTGCGATTTTGGTCGCCATCACCGGCAAATACGCCAACCTTTGGTTTTTAGGCCCCGTTTTATTCAATACTGTTATTGGTATTTTTCAAGAACTCCGAGCAAAACGACAAGTTGACGCCATGAGTTTAATCACTATGCAACAAATTACCGTTAAACGTGATGGCAAGTCAATTCAGTTATCACAAGATGAACTTGTTGAAGGTGATGTTGTTACCTTAAAACGTGGAAATGAAATCCCTGCAGATGGGATTGTGCTACAAACCAATGGACTTGAAGTCGATGAATCACCTTTAACTGGGGAATCTCGCAACATTATCAAAAAAGATCAAGATGAAGTTTTATCTGGCTCTTTTATTAATAGTGGTCAAGCTATTGTACAATTGACAAAAGTTGGACATGAAAGTTTTATTTCAAAATTATCACTTGAAGCTAAAACTGAGAAAAAGCCTTCAAGTCAATTACTTAATATGATTAACAAAATCATCAGAATATTAACCTATATCATTATTCCGCTGGGAATTATTTTAGCCATCTCAAGTTACTTAAAAGGTGGCGGTTATATCCAAATCATTTTGGGAACAGCAACTGCTGTCATCGGCATGATTCCGGAAGGACTTGTTTTATTAACTTCTGTTGCATTAGCCGTTGGTTCATTGAACCTTAGCCGTAAAAAAGTCTTAACGCGTTCAATTAATGCGATTGAATCACTAGCACGTATCGATACACTTTGTTTAGATAAAACAGGAACTATTACAACCGGTAATCTGCATATTCATGAAATTGAACCGGTTGCTGATTTAACTAAAGAAGAATTAATCGACCAAACACAAGCCATTGTTCAAGCTAATCAAGATGATAATGCTACTGCACGTGTGATTTTGGGTTACACTAAGACACCTACTACAAAAGAAGCCTCTGCAACACTCCCATTTTCTTCAGATCGAAAAATGAGTGGCGCTAGTTTCACTGATAAACCCGACGAATTTTGGTTAATGGGAGCGCCTGAATTTATCTTTAAAAACCAAAAACTTCCTATTGATGTGGCTGAAAAAATTGCACAAGCCACAGCCGATGGTTTTCGAATTATTTTGATTGCTAAAGGAACTGGTGACTTAAAGAAACTGGATGATGCATCCCTCAAACCAATGGGTTGGCTCAAAATCGCTGATGAAGTTCGTCCCTCAGCTAAACAGACTTTCAATTACTTAGCTGAACAAGGCATCGACTTAAAAGTGATTTCTGGTGATAATCCCGTAACCGTTAGCAATGTTGCCCAACGTGCTGGGATTAAAGGCGCTAAAGATTATGTCGATATGAGCCAACAAACCGACAACGTTGATTTTACTTATCTCGTAAAAAACTACAATATTTTTGGCCGTGTTTCCCCTACTCAAAAACGTAATTTAATCAAGTCCTACCAAAAACTTGGTAAAACTGTTGGAATGACAGGTGATGGCGTTAACGACGTGTTAGCGCTTAAACAATCAGATTGTGCGATTGCTGTGGCAGGTGGAAACGATGCCAGTCAATCTGTTGCTGATTTTGTTTTATTGAATGCTAACTTTGATAATATGATCCATATTTTAAATGAAGGGCGTCGTGTTATTAACAATATTGAACGTGTTGCTTCAATGTACTTGAACAAAACCATTTATTCGATTATTTTGGCTGTTATTTTCATTTTTGTTAATCTACAATATCCATTCCACCTTAGCCAATTAACACCAGCTACAATGTTAACGGTGGGAATCCCCTCATTTTTCTTAGCCTTGGAACCTGATTTTAGCCGACCAACCGGGCGATTTATGGATAACGTCTTATCAATTGCAGCACCTGCGGCTTTCTCAATTGTAACTTATGTCATTATCTTTTCATTTTTACAAAGCTACGCACAAGTGCCATTTGCGGATAGTTCAACCATGGTTTCACTTATGATTACAGTAGTCGGATTCATCACTTTACTTTACCTAAGCAAACCACTAACACCCATCAAGTATGGACTCTTGTCCCTTGTGGTTATTGGGATTATCGTTTCGTATGGGTTCTTAGGCAAACTATTTGAACTTACTTCAATATTCAATATTCAACTTGCTGTTTGGTATATCCCACTAATCCTAACAGCATGGCCATTGTTCGTGTTTTACCGAATGATATTTAAAAAGTTAAATAAATATTATATTTCAAAGCCTGAAGCTTAACAGCTTCTTTTTTTTGTGGTAAAATTCTGAGGTATGTCATTTTAAATGATTAGTAATATTTAATAGGACTAGGAGGTATAACTTGAAAAATAAACTATTTAATATTATCAATATTCTTATAATTACTGTGATGGCGTTAGGATACGTCATCCCACTAATGCAAGTTAATGTTAGTGCAGAAACTCAAGGAACAGCAAATGTTACAATAAAACCTAAAGAAAATGATTCTTACCAAATTTCAAGAAATAATCAAAGCGTAGATGTATCTGACATTCGAGTCAGTGATAACATCAAGTTTAATTATGTTTGGAAGATAGATAGTGGACAAGAACCAAAAGAAGGTGACACTTTCCAATATAAACTGCCTGAAAATATAACCTACGTACAGCAAGAAAGACGGTTTGTATCTGCGGGTTCAGAAATTGGTACACTTAAAGTAACCTCAGATGGTAATGTAACCTTTACATTTAAAAAAATTGATAGAACTAGTGAAGATGGTATAAATGGCTCTTTGGATGTAGAAGGTCAAATATCTTCTAATGTTAAAAACGGTGATTCTATTGATTTTTCCGGTTTCCCTCTAAATAGTAACTCCTCTACGAGTTATAAAATCAAGAGCGATACTAAATCAGACTTTGTCCTTAACGGATTAAATGGTGTTCCTAACAATTCAAGAAATATTATTAATAGTAAAGCACTAGTGAGTGAAGCAACTATTAATCAAAATGGCAGCGAATTTAATAAAAACAGCAAGATTTTAACAACATTCGACCCCACAATGGAATTAGTTAAGGTTGACGTAACATCGGGTACATTAGACAGTGTAAATGGACAATTCTATCCAAAAGCACAACTTTCAGAATCCGACTATGATTTAAATAAAGAAGACGGTTCAATCGAACTACACAAAAATACTTCTGATACACTAAAAGTAAAGTATTACTTCAATATTAATACTAATAAGTTAAGCTACAGTCAAATTAATGGCCAGGAATTTCGTCAAAGCATTTACTTATCAGATGATATTTCTAAGAAATCCGACAGTAGAGTAACTATACCTTATGACAGCTTTGTAACAACGAAACGTAATGGGTCTTATTACAATAGTAATAATATTTCTTTCCTTTGGGGCAGTGAATATAACTATAACCATAAAAGCTTACCTCAAAATAACACTTTAAAAATTGATATCTCGAAAAATGATGATTCTCATTTTTTAGATGGAAACTCTATTAACTTATATAAAGTATCAACAGATGACAATGGCGTTTACCGTTTCAACACACAGGACAGCGATTCTTCTAAAAGAAAATATAATCCTTCTGCGTCTGATAAGGTAAATGAAAACGATTATTCCATTGATATTGAAAATAATA
The DNA here is from genome assembly GCF_053667655.1 of Holzapfeliella sp. JNUCC 80. Taxonomy (NCBI): domain Bacteria; kingdom Bacillati; phylum Bacillota; class Bacilli; order Lactobacillales; family Lactobacillaceae; genus Holzapfeliella; species Holzapfeliella sp. JNUCC 80. Next base: position 1,138,010 of record NZ_CM132205.1, read on the forward strand.
CAATAAACATTACTTTCAAAAATCCAACGCAAGATGCTTATCTAGTTACTTACAGAACATACACCAGCCAGTCAAATTCAGTTAGTTCCACTTCATCCGTTAAATCCCCTGAAGGACAAAATTATTCTGATACAACTAGTTATGTAATTTCTAAATCATTCGTTGATGGTCTAGCATTTACGCTACAACAAGACGATAAAAAAATCGATTACCAAAACTCAAATGCTAGCTGGTATTATGACATTCACAGATTATCGGATTTACCAAATCAAGATATATTAATTGAGAATACTATGTCACCAGGACTCCAATTATCTGATAACCCAAATTTCTTTATACGACAGAATAATAAACAAATCAAAATAAATTCTGATTTGACTGCTAAAGATGGAGACACTGAATTTAAATTTACTATTTTAGATAATGGCAAAAATTTCAAACTTGAAACTACTAATGTTTCAAAAAGATATACAATAGGATTTGATACAGCTTTTGATACCAGTAAAAATCAAAACACTAATAAATATATTTTTGAAGTAACTGGAAATGCCAAAATCAAAAATTTAGATACTGACAAAGAAACTAGGTTAACAAGCAAAGATAATCTAGAGCTAAATGCCAACAATATGGATGGTTTTATCTATTCAACAGTTGATACACCTACAAAACAGATAATATTTGATAGTGTCGTTAACCCTAGTAAACGACCAATTAATAACAGTCCCATCACAAATAAAATAACAAATGGCAGAATTATTGGATATGAAGTTTATAAAATTGAGTTATCAAATGATGGAAAAATTGATTCTAGTTCTCTATCTAGTGATAATCTTATTAAAAGCGAAAATTTTGATATTAATCAAAGCAAGCAAAGTGTTGAGTTTCAACCTGAAAACAACTCCAATGACATATACTTACTAAGGAGCATCGTATCCTGGGATAACATGATTCTCGACTCCAAATCAAGCATAACTAGTACAACGTCAAAACAGGACATGAAATTTAGTTCAACAGTTCAAATCCCAAATAGTGGGGAATTTTTAGAAAAAACAGGACGATTTGACAATAATATAAAAAATCAAATTAACTGGAAAGTAACGTTAAACAAGTCTCAATCAAAACTAGATAATATGAAATTTTTTGATGACCCTGTTGATAACCAAATTGTTGACATGCAGTCCATCAAAATTAACCAGGTCAGTGTTGATAATGACAGCAACATAACTAACAGTGGCAATACTCTGGTACAAGGTACAGACTATGTCGTTACATCTAGCGGAAATAATCAATTTACGATAGAGTTTATGAATTCTGTATCTAAACCCTATATAATTGAATACTCCACCACTGTTCAAAAAATTGATCCTGAAAGTAATTATGTCAACTCTGGTCAATTGTTTATGAATAATCATATTTTGTCCTCGGTTTCTGCTACTGCTCCTAATCCAGTCCGTGGAGATTCCGAAGTTTCTTTTAATAGCGCACCTTATTCACTAACTCTAAATTTAAGGGATAAAGAAAATCCTGATACTATAATTAACGGTACTTTTATTCTTGAATCTTCTGACAATGTTACATATAAAGGTGTAACAAATAATGGTAGTTTCACATTTGAAGGACTTAGTAGAAATAACTACAAATTAATCCAAACAGTTGCCGATGAAGGCTACAAAATTGCAAAAGAAAAACAAATTGATATAGGAATTAGTTCCCCTAATTTATATGAATTAACCGAAACAATACTTAATGAACATGATTCTGATAATCAAAAACCTTCTTCTGATGAAGATGAAGGTAAAGATAAGAATAATACTGGAACAGCTGAAAACAAAGAGTCTTCTCAACCAGATTCATCAAGTAGCAGCGAGTCATCACAATCAAATTCAAGTGACTCTGATTCTTCTATCCCTCAAGATAAAGAATCTTCTCAATCATCTGAAAACAGTCATTCCGACTCAAGTACATCAAACAGTACAACTCAATCAACAGCTACACAATCAAGCACTAGTAAACCGACATCAAACTTACCACAAACAGGTCAAAAACATAACTTAACACTGAAGTATGTTGGCATTATTATTGTTTTACTCAGCGGATTTATCTTATATCCCGCACTAAAAAAACGTCGCTAATAAATTAGCGGCGTTTTTATTTTGTCTTTTTTAGATAACTTTCAATATCATTTTGCGATCTGGCGCTGGATAGTCTTGATCCAAAACAGCTAGTTCATCTGGTGATAACACAATATCACTAGCCGCAATATTTTCTTGCATATGGCCAACTTTGGCGGCTTTAGGAATAGTAATCAGATTGTGATTACGCATAACCCAAGCCAGTAAGATTTGGTGTGGCGTAGCTTGATGAGTTTCAGCAATCTCTTTTAAATTATTTGTAATTGCAATTGAATCACCAAATCCTGAACCGAACGGTGAATATCCCACCAAAGCAATATCATTTTTCTTTTGAAATGGCATTAAATCATATTCAATTCCTCTGGAATCAATATTATAAAGCACCTCATTAGCAGCAACTTTATCACCACCATTAACCGCAAGTAGCTCTTGCATATCATCAACATCGAAGTTTGACACACCCCAATGACGAATAAGGCCTTCTTGTTGAAGTTTGTTTAGTCCTTCGACTGTTTCTTCAAGTGGTTCTTCACTTCGCCAATGTAGCATATATGTATCTAAATAATCAGTCTGTAAGCGTTTCAAACTAGCCTCTAAACTTTGTCTCATATCACCTGTTGAAGCATTGTGTGGATAAAATTTAGAAGTTAAGAAAATATCTTCACGTTTATAGTCTTTAATCACTTTTCCAACGAGTTCTTCAGCTAGTCCATTACCATACATCTCAGCTGTATCAATCATATTAATACCACGATCTAAGGCATACTTCATCGCTGTTATTTCTTCAGCGGTTTTAATTTCTGAACCTTCGCCCAAGTACCAAGTTCCGATACCGAGCTCGCTTATTTTTTCGCCTTGATAGTCTAAAATTCTCATGATATCACTCCTTATTTCTATTATACCAAATCCAATTCCTTCACGATAATAAGAGGGTATTTCCTTACTAAAATTTATGAAAATTGGGCTGATTTTCGCCACATTTTGCGGTAAGATTAGTAATGTTTTCTCTAATTAATATCAACCAGAATAGAAGGAATGTGATGACCGTTTTAGTACTTAGTGGTGCCATTGGCGCCGGAAAATCAACTCTTACCCAAATCATTGCCGATGAATTAGGTACAACACCTTTTTTTGAAGAAGTTCAAGATAATCCAATTTTACCTTTGTTTTACGATAATCCTGAAAAATATGCTTTTTTATTGCAAATCTTTTTCTTAAATAAACGTTTTGCTTCCATTAAAAAGGCACTGACACATCGTCACAATGTTTTAGACCGCTCAATCTATGAAGACGCTTTGTTCTTCCAAATGAACGCTGACATGGGTCGTGCGACTGATGTCGAAGTCGATTTATACAACGAATTGCTTGATAATATGATGGAAGAACTTGACGGCATGCCTAAAAAACATCCTGATTTGTTAATTCATATTAGTGTTTCTTACGAAACGATGATCAAACGAATCAAAAAGCGTGGCCGCTCATATGAACAAATTGATCAAAATCCAGATCTTGAAGATTATTATAAGCGCCTATTAGACTATTATAAGCCTTGGTATGACAACTATAATTACTCTAAGAAGATGATTATTGATGGCGATAAATACGATTTTATTGCAAATGAAGATGACCGCCAAGCTGTTATCAAGCTAATTAAGGATAAATTAGTAGAATTAGATGAAGACTAATCGCCAGATTAGTCTTTTTTCGTACGCTTTTTTCTTTTTTGATGTTAATGTTTGGTTTTCAAACGTTTAAGAAAGTGTTAAGATATTAGTATATGATTTTAAAAATAAAAACGCGAACATTATATTTCGCAATCGGAGGAAAATATGGATAAAGTTAAATCTTATTTCATGTTTGATAAATTCAATACAAGCTGGCAAACAGAAATTATTGCCGGTTTAACGACTTTTATTAGCATGTCTTACATTCTATTTTTAAACCCTAACGTTTTAGGAGACGCTGGAATGGATAAAGGTGCTGTCTTTACAGCTACTGCTCTAGCAAGTGCTTTAGGTTGTATCTTAATGGGAGTCTTTGCACGCTATCCCTTCGCCTCGGCGCCCGCGCTAGGAGTTAACGCATTCTTTGCTTATACAGTTGTTATTGGAATGAAGATTCCTTGGGAAACCGCTCTTGCAGGTGTTTTCATTGCTTCAATCTTATTCATCTTAATTACTGTCTTTAAATTACGTGAAAAGATTATTGATGCCATTCCTGCTAACATTAAACAAGCCATTTCAGCTGGTATTGGAATGTTTATCGCTTTTATCGGACTTAAAAATGGTGGTTTAATTCAAAAAAGTGATTCTACATTAGTTGCTTTAGGTTCATTAAATGTACCCGCAACTTGGATTACAATTTTCGGATTACTTGTAACTGTTATTTTAATGGTTAGAAATGTTAAAGGTGCTGTTTTTATCGGAATGATATTGAGTGCTATTTTAGGAATGGCAACAGGTTTGATTGCACTTCCTAGTTCAATCGTTGCAACACCACCAAGTATTGCACCTACATTTGGAGTTGCTTTAGCACATGTTGGTAACATCAATACACTACAACTTGCAATCGTTGTTTTAACATTCTTGCTGGTTACTTTCTTTGATACAGCAGGTACTTTAGTTGGTCTTGCTGAACAAGCTGGTTTCATGAAGAATAACAAGATGCCTCGTGTTGGTAGTGCACTAATGTCTGACTCAGTAGCTATGTTAGTGGGTTCATTACTAGGAACTTCACCAGTTGGTGCTTACGTTGAATCTTCAGCTGGTATCGCTGCTAAAGGTCGTACAGGTATCGTTGCCATCGTTGCTGGTTTCATGTTCATTTTGAGTTTATTCTTCTCACCATTATTGGCTGTAATTATTAATCAAGTGACTGCTCCAGCACTTATTATTGTAGGTACTCTGATGGCAAGCTCACTTGCAAAAATCGAATGGGATAAATTTGAAATTGCAGTTCCTGCTTTCTTAATTATTATCGGTATGCCGCTAACTTACTCTATCTCAGATGGTTTAGCATTAGGTATGGTTGTTTATCCATTCACAATGCTTGCTGCTAAACGTGGTAAAGAAGTTTCACCTATTATGTACGGTCTAGCTGTCGTATTTATGATTTTCTTATGGATGTTAAATATCAAATAGTAGCCTATATATAAAAAGAGGATCACCAAGTAATTGGTGATCCTCTTTTTTTTATCTCTGATTTTAATCTAGCGGACTTCCCCGTACAGTTGACTATAAAGCGTCGGACTCTACAAAGCAGTAAAATCCTCTTCTCTGGATATTTAAATATATGAGTAGTAGAGAACATAGCATCACTATAAAATCAAATCCAAATATGCTCACTTGATTGCTTATTTAAGGACACAATATCGGGCAACAGATTACTCTGGCAAAAGCAATTCAATTGCAACTGCCTATGTGTTTTTATTTTACTATTGTCCCTCATGTGAGATTCTTTCATAAAGGTCTTCTCTGACCACAGATAAATACTTCAATAGTCAAAATAAGACTTTATTTACTTCCCAATCATCAAAGAAGGGGGGAAACAAGTAATCCTTAAAAAGTTTTTTAGAAAGCAATCCTTAGCTCAAATTACTATAGTTTCTATCTAAGAACTAAGAATATTGTTTTGTTTATGCATCAAAAAAACCGTAAACATATATTAAATATGCTTACGGCTCTTACTTGTAACTTCAACTCCGGTTGTCAGACTCGAACTGACGACAGCTTGATTAACAGTCAAGTGCTCTACCAACTGAGCTAAACCGGAATAAAAAAAAGCGTGGCAACGTCCTATCCTCGCAGGTAGTCACCCACCAACTACTTTCGGCGTTAAGAAGCTTAACTTCTGTGTTCGGCATGAGAACAGGTGTAACCTTCTTGCTATCGCCACCACACTTTTATTTACCTTGAGTGCTGAACACTCAAAACTGAATATGATTTATTTTCCAAAAGCCTACCGCTTAACTTGGTTAAGTCCTCGACTGATTAGTACTAATCCGCTCCATATATCGCTATACTTCCACTCTTAGCCTATCGACCTCATCATCTCTGAGGTGTCTTACTTCCTTAAAGGAATGGGAAATCTCATCTTGAGGGGGGCTTCGCACTTAGATGCTTTCAGCGCTTATCCCGTCCATACATAGCTACCCAGCGATGCCCTTGGCAGAACAACTGGTACACCAGCGGTATGTCCATCCCGGTCCTCTCGTACTAAGGACAGCTCCTCTCAAATTTCCAACGCCCGCGACGGATAGGGACCGAACTGTCTCACGACGTTCTGAACCCAGCTCGCGTGCCGCTTTAATGGGCGAACAGCCCAACCCTTGGGACCGACTACAGCCCCAGGATGCGACGAGCCGACATCGAGGTGCCAAACCTCCCCGTCGATGTGAACTCTTGGGGGAGATAAGCCTGTTATCCCCAGGGTAGCTTTTATCCGTTGAGTGATGGCCCTTCCATACGGTACCACCAGATCACTAAGCCCGACTTTCGTCCCTGCTCGACTTGTAAGTCTCGCAGTCAAGCTCCCTTATACCTTTACACTCTGCGAATGATTTCCAACCATTCTGAGGGAACCTTTGGGCGCCTCCGTTACACTTTAGGAGGCGACCGCCCCAGTCAAACTGCCCACCTGACACTGTCCTCTACCAAGATAATTGGCAAAAGTTAGAGGATTCATAAAACAAGGGTAGTATCCCAACAATGTCTCCATGAAAACTAGCGTTCTCACTTCATCGACTCCTACCTATCCTGTACATGTTTCACAAATACTCAATATCAAGCTACAGTAAAGCTCCATGGGGTCTTTCCGTCCTGTCGCGGGTAACCAGCATCTTCACTGGTAATATAATTTCACCGAGTCTCTCGTTGAGACAGTGCCCAAATCATTGCGCCTTTCGTGCGGGTCGGAACTTACCCGACAAGGAATTTCGCTACCTTAGGACCGTTATAGTTACGGCCGCCGTTTACTGGGGCTTCAATTCAAACCTTCGCTTACGCTAAGCTCTCCTCTTAACCTTCCAGCACCGGGCAGGCGTCAGCCCCTATACGTCATCTTTCGATTTAGCAGAGACCTGTGTTTTTGATAAACAGTTGTTTGGGCCTATTCACTGCGGCTGATTTAAAATCAGCACCCCTTCTCCCGAAGTTACGGGGTCATTTTGCCGAGTTCCTTAACGAGAGTTCGCTCGCTCACCTTAGGATTCTCTCCTCGACTACCTGTGTCGGTTTGCGGTACGGGCACAATACATCTAACTAGAAGCTTTTCTCGGCAGTGTGACATCAACGACTTCGCTACTATAATTTCGCTCCCCATCACAACTCATCCGTATAATTATAAGCATTTGACTCATAATAAAACTTGTTGCTTGGACGTGCTCTTCCATTCGCACATTCGTTTAGCCTGCTGCGTCCCTCCATTGTTCAAACAATGCATTATAGTACAGGAATATCAACCTGTTTTCCATCGATTACGCCTTTCGGCCTCATCTTAGGTCCCGACTAACCCTGGGAGGACGAGCCTTCCCCAGGAAACCTTAGTCTTTCGGCGGATAGGATTCTCACCTATCTTTCGCTACTCATACCGGCATTCTCACTTCTAAGCGCTCCAGCAGTCCTTACGATCTACCTTCTTCGCCCTTAGAACGCTCTCCTACCACGTGTTATAAATAACACATCCACAGTTTCGGTATTATGCTTAGCCCCGGTACATTTTCGGCGCAGCGTCACTCGACTAGTGAGCTATTACGCACTCTTTAAATGAATGGCTGCTTCTAAGCCAACATCCTAGTTGTCTACGCAATGCCACATCCTTTTCCACTTAGCATAAATTTTGGGACCTTAACTGGTGATCTGGGCTGTTTCCCTTTCGACTACGGATCTTATCACTCATAGTCTGACTCCTGGATATAGATCAATGGCATTCGGAGTTTATCTGAATTCAGTAACCCTTGACGGGCCCCTAGTCCAAACAGTGCTCTACCTCCACGATCCTTTACTCCAAGGCTAGCCCTAAAGCTATTTCGGAGAGAACCAGCTATCTCCAAGTTCGTTTGGAATTTCACCGCTATCCACACCTCATCCCCGCACTTTTCAACGTACGTGGGTTCGGTCCTCCAATGCATTTTACTGCATCTTCAACCTGGACATGGATAGGTCACTTGGTTTCGGGTCTACATCATGATACTTATTCGCCCTATTCAGACTCGCTTTCGCTTCGGCTCCGTCTCTTCAACTTAACCTTGCATCATAACGTAACTCGCCGGTTCATTCTACAAAAGGCACGCCATCACCCATTAACGGGCTTTGACTACTTGTAGGCACATGGTTTCAGGATCTATTTCACTCCCCTCCCGGGGTGCTTTTCACCTTTCCCTCACGGTACTGGTTCGCTATCGGTCACTAGGGAGTATTTAGCCTTGGGAGATGGTCCTCCCGGATTCCGACTGGATTTCTCGTGTCCAGCCGTACTCAGGATACTACTTTGGTATAAACAAGATTTCAAATACAGGGCTGTCACCTTCTTTGGCTGAGCTTCCCAACTCATTCTTCTATCTTATTTAAGTCCGTTATTGTAGTCCTACAACCCCAAGAAGCAAGCTTCTTGGTTTGGGCTCTTTCCGTTTCGCTCGCCGCTACTCAGGAAATCGATTTTTCTTTCTCTTCCTGCAGGTACTGAGATGTTTCAGTTCCCCGCGTCTTCCTCCTGCATGCTATGTATTCACATACAGATACTAAGATTACTCTTAGTGGGTTCCCCCATTCGGATATCTCTGGATCAAAGCTTACTTACAACTCCCCAAAGCATTTCGGTGTTTGTCCCGTCCTTCATCGGCTCCTAGTGCCAAGGCATCCACCATGCGCCCTTTATCACTTAACCTGTGATTTCTCTTTAATTTACTCTTAAAAACGCGGTGTTTGATTATCTTTTCGATAACCTCGGCTTTTGGTTCTTAAATCATATTCAGTTTTCAATGTTCAACCGACAACTTTCGTTGTCTATGGAGGTTAACGGGATCGAACCGATGACCTTCTGCGTGCAAGGCAGACGCTCTCCCAGCTGAGCTAAACCCCCAGGTTTATTAACTATTTAGTTAAATGGGCCTAAATGGACTTGAACCATCGACCTCACGCTTATCAGGCGTGCGCTCTAACCAGCTGAGCTATAGGCCCAATCCATTATGCTCCATTTTGAGAGTAAACCTCTCAAAACTAAACAAAGTTTCAAATGTGTGTTTCCGTATATCCTTAGAAAGGAGGTGATCCAGCCGCAGGTTCTCCTACGGCTACCTTGTTACGACTTCACCCTAATCATTTGTCCCACCTTAGACGGTTGGCTCCAAAAGGTTACCTCACCGGCTTCGGGTGTTACAAACTCTCATGGTGTGACGGGCGGTGTGTACAAGGCCCGGGAACGTATTCACCGCAGCATGCTGATCTGCGATTACTAGCGATTCCAGCTTCATGCAGGCGAGTTGCAGCCTGCAATCCGAACTGAGGATGGTTTTAGGAGATTAGCTAAACCTCGCGGTATCGCTGCTCGTTGTACCATCCATTGTAGCACGTGTGTAGCCCAGGTCATAAGGGGCATGATGATTTGACGTCATCCCCACCTTCCTCCGGTTTGTCACCGGCAGTCTCACTAGAGTGCCCAACTTAATGCTGGCAACTAGTAATAAGGGTTGCGCTCGTTGCGGGACTTAACCCAACATCTCACGACACGAGCTGACGACAACCATGCACCACCTGTCATTTTGTCCCCGAAGGGAAAACCTAATCTCTTAGGTGGTCAAAAGATGTCAAGACCTGGTAAGGTTCTTCGCGTTGCATCGAATTAAACCACATGCTCCACCGCTTGTGCGGGCCCCCGTCAATTCCTTTGAGTTTCAACCTTGCGGTCGTACTCCCCAGGCGGAGTGCTTAATGCGTTAGCTGCAGCACTGAAGGGCGGAAACCCTCCAACACTTAGCACTCATCGTTTACGGCGTGGACTACCAGGGTATCTAATCCTGTTTGCTACCCACGCTTTCGAGCCTCAGCGTCAGTTACAGACCAGAGAGTCGCCTTCGCCACTGGTGTTCTTCCATATATCTACGCATTTCACCGCTACACATGGAGTTCCACTCTCCTCTTCTGCACTCAAGCTAATCAGTTTCTAATGCACTTCTCCGGTTAAGCCGAAGGCTTTCACATCAGACTTAATTAGCCGCCTGCGCTCGCTTTACGCCCAATAAATCCGGACAACGCTTGCCACCTACGTATTACCGCGGCTGCTGGCACGTAGTTAGCCGTGGCTTTCTGGTTAGTTACCGTCAAATAATAAACAGTTACTCTTACTATCTTTCTTCTCTAACAACAGAGTTTTACGAGCCGAAACCCTTCTTCACTCACGCGGCGTTGCTCCATCAGACTTTCGTCCATTGTGGAAGATTCCCTACTGCTGCCTCCCGTAGGAGTTTGGGCCGTGTCTCAGTCCCAATGTGGCCGATCACCCTCTCAGGTCGGCTACGTATCATCGCCTTGGTAAGCCATTACCTTACCAACTAGCTAATACGCCGCAGGTCCATCCTAAAGTGATAGCCGAAACCATCTTTTAAATAAGAAACATTCGATTCTTATTGTTATGCGGTATTAGCATCTGTTTCCAAATGTTATCCCCCGCTTTAGGGTAGGTTACCCACGTGTTACTCACCCGTCCGCCACTCGTTTGGATTCTTAGTCAAGTAGTGCAAGCACTACCATCATAAGAGCAAACTCGTTCGACTTGCATGTATTAGGCACGCCGCCAGCGTTCGTCCTGAGCCAGGATCAAACTCTCATTTTAGATTGTTTGACTTGCTCTTTTTAAAACTTACTAGCGAATTGACTTCGCTCATTGCTTGGGGTTAATTACCCCCACACATTTATGCGAAACTTTGTTCAGTTTTCAAAGGTCTACTTTGTTTAACAACTTCTCTATTATATCAAAGCTGATAACCAGTGTCAAGAATTTTTTAAATTATTTTTTTCTTATGAAAGAATAATTTGTTTGTTCAACTTGACGACTTAATTAATATACCATGTTCCCTTTTGCTTTGCAACTCTTTTTTGAAATCTTTTTGATTTCGTTTGAGCTGCTTAGCTGTCGCTTTTCAACGACAAAGACTATAATAGCATCCCTGTTTCTTTGGGTCAACCTTTTTTCCTATTTTTCTATAAAAAAAAGAAGCACTATGACTTCTTCTTGTATAAGAAGGCAAAGGCTCCCAGAAACATCCCTAAATAATAGGTAATAAAACGCCATAAGAATAGGGCTAACACTAGTTGGGGCTGAGCTAGTCCAAATGTTGAGAACAACATCTTGAAGCTGTACTCTGCTCCCCCTGCTCCTCCTGGCAAAGGAAAAATAGAGGTAATCATCACAATCATAATGTGCATAAAAATAACAGTCAGAAGGTTAGCCTTCACGCCGAGTGCTAGCAAAACAAAATACGGAATGGCATAAAACACAACTAATTGCATCATTGTGTATAATACAGCCCACATTACTTTTTTCTTCTCGTTCTTCAAATGCTGTCCTTCATTATAGAAAGTATCAATCTTTTCATCGACAGCTTCTTCCCATTTTACTTTTTTACCTTGTAGATTTCGCTTAAGTTCAGTAACTTTTTCGGTTCTTGAACGAATAGCAAATCCGATAAAATCATAAAATTTATCAATAAAGTACACACCAATATTCAAGAATGTGTGCATCATCGTTTTGGTAAATTTATATTGGAACATTACTAATAGAAGAAACACGATAGCAAATACATGAATAATGAACCCAAATAAGATCAAAAAGGCTAATCCGCCAAAGTGTTGAGCAACTAATTGAAACCCAAAAATCATTGTCAAAATGAAGTTCACCAGTACTGCCAATTGGTAAATGATAAATTTAGTCATTAACAGCGAACTCGCACGCCCAACTTCAACTCCCATTGTAGACAACGCGTAAAGTTGCGCTGGCTGTCCACCAGATGAGAATGGCGTAATAGCATTGAATAAGGCTTGTACTAACGGTATGCGATAAAACTGCCACATCGAGTACTTCGATTTTTCTTTACCTATCAACAATACTTTCAAAATCAAAGATTCAAAGTAATAAGCGACAATCATACACAAAAACGCAATAGCTAAGTAAAACCAATTGAAGTTTTTTGTTGCGTTAACTAAGTGTGAAAACGGCACATCTTTTGCTTCAAGCCAAAAAATAAATGACCCAAATAAAAGCATCCCGATAAACCATAATTTATTTTTCCTAGTCATAAGTCCAGCTATCCTCTACTTTGATTATTTTCTTTAGCAATTTTGTATTGTTCTTCATAAAACTGCTTCCAAATTTTAGTTAAGTTTTCTTCAGAGTATCTGTCTGAAGCTGTCCTTGAAAAGGATTTTAATTCGTCTAATCGATTATCGTCATGAATTAATTCACGGATTTTGGCTTGCATTTCATCTGCATCTTTACAAGACTCATAGTATCCATCAATCACAGCACGGTATAGTTCTAAGTCTCTCAGCATAACAGGGGTTCCTGTACTGAATGCTTCTAGTACTGACATTGGGAATAACTCATCAAATGAAGGTAATAAGAATAGGTTTGCCATATTAAGATAATCAACAAGCTGATCTCTTGGAATAATTCCTGTGAAAATTAAATTTTTAGGCGGATTTTTAACGACCTTGTTCAGTTGTTCATAGCCATCTGTAATTTTTCCAAAAGAAAAACCACCAGCCCAAATAAACTGTAAGTCGGGATTTTGTTCTGCTAATTTAACAAAATCAAGCACACCTTTTCTTTGTTGCACTTGACCATCACCAAAAATAACAAATTTATCTTGATCGATGTTATAAGCTTTTCTCAGTTCTGCTTTTTGCTCTGCTGTCTTTTCATAGAAGACATCTTTGGTCACAAAGTTTGGAATATATTTGATTTTTTCACGTGGAATACCATATTGTGTTAACTTATCAATAAAAATCGGGTTAACTACTACAATCTGGTCCATTCGTTTATAAAAAGAGATAACATATTTATAAAATACTTTTCGCGCAATCCAAGGTAATTTAATGCTGCCTTCAAGCGTTTCAGGTAAGAAGTGAACATAACCAATTTTACGGCCTCTTTTACGGCTGAATGAATTCAAATAAAAAGAAGGGTTAATGGTGTGGTAGTGCGTAAGATCTACCGGTTGTTTTTGATTAATCGTCACTTCAAAAGTCTCTTTCAAATGCTGATCTAATAATCGAATCAATTCTTTGTATGCACTACCGACTCCTTGTCCTTGTACTGAGTCTGCATGCGAAAACATATTAATTTTGATCACTTGTATACTCCTTATGACACTATACTAATTAGTTCTCATCAATAACTGTTTGATAGAACTTCTCTATTTTTTCACCGAAAGTATCGGCTGATATTTCTTCTAACTTTTCTTCCAACAATTCAGGTTTAATTTTGCCTGGACCTTCTTGTAAATAATCAACAATTTCTTGATACATTTCTTCATGGTCTGTAAATGTTCGACCGTATTCGGGTGTATTAAATAGTCGATCAGTATATTCCCCGCTGAACACAACACATTTAGTTCCAGTTGCCATCGCTTCAATGTAAGTTAACCCTTGTGCTTCCGTATCACTTGCTGAAACAAATAGGTCTGCAATTCGATAATAACTGCCTACTTTTTCATGAGGAACCGCCCCAATAAACTTAACTGAATCAGATACTCCTAAGTCTTTAGCTTCATTTTGTAGTGTCTTTAAATCAGGACCATCCCCAGCAACAATCAAAACGATTCCTTTTACTGAGTCAATCAGTTTAGGCATTGCTTCAAGAATACGACTGATTTTCTTTTCCATTGAAATACGACTCAATGTCAACATAACAGGCGTATCCGCTGATAACCCTAGTTCTTCTCGTAAACCACTATTATAACTATCGTTTAGACTATTGAGTTCAATTCCTGTCGGAATAATTTCTATTGGTTGTTTAACCCCATAACTTTCTAGTGTTGTTTTAACACGCAAACTAGGTGCAACAACGCCTTTTGTATGATGTAAAAATGCACGTGTAAAGCGTTTAACGTGAACAGGCTTTAATAGATGACCATTTAACACATAGTGTAAATAGTCCTCATACATCGTATGGTAAGTATGAATTACTGGGATTTTTAGGCTTTTAGCAACATATTTTCCAATCCACCCCATCGAAAATTCGGTTTGCGTATGGACAATATCTAAGTTTAATTCTTTGGCGATTTCTGTAGCGTGAAAGAGTCCCCTGTACACAACACGTCTATCTGTAAAAGAAATAAACGGCACACTACCAAATCTAAATATATTAGGTTCAGAATCATCTGATGATACTTTTGGGTCGGTTGTTGTAAATATAAACACGGAATGCCCCAAATTTTCCAAGCTATTTTTTAAAGTTTGAATTGACGTTGCAACACCACTAATTTGTGGAAAATAAGTATCCGTAAAAATCCCAATATTCATATCATGTCCTCCTTATTACTATCTTATTAAGTATACCGGTTATATTTCTCCACTTCAAACAGATCACAGTTAAAAAAAGTTAAAGAATTAATCGATATAAAAGTTAGTTTTTGTAATTTTTACAAAAATAAAAACCCTAATAATTAAATAATTATTAGGGTTCTATTTGTTCGTATAAGCATTAAGATACCGGTGATCGGGGTCGAACCGATACGCCCATAATGGGCACTGGATTTTGAGTCCAGCGCGTCTGCCAATTCCGCCACACCGGCATAATAAAATTCCATAATCCTAAAATAGCCCAAGTGAAAAGGCGGTAGTCGGATTCGAACCGACGATAAAGGTTTTGCAGACCTCTGCCTTACCACTTGGCTATACCGCCAGAAACATATAAGATTATATTGGGTTAGCTGGATTCGAACCAGCGCATGACGGAGTCAAAGTCCGTTGCCTTACCGCTTGGCTATAACCCATTAATAAGGGCGGTATATGGGGTTCGAACCCATGTATGCCGGATCCACAAACCGGTGTGTTAACCACTTCACCAATACCGCCGTGATAACAAAACAGGGATAGTAGGAATCGAACCCACATCGACGGTTTTGGAGACCGTAGTTTTGCCGTTAAACTATATCCCTATTCAATGGAGGAGAGTGGATTCGAACCACCGAACCAATAATGGGGCGGATTTACAGTCCGCTGCGTTTAGCCACTTCGCTACTCCTCCGGAAAATGGCTCGGGACAGAATCGAACTGCCGACACACGGAGCTTCAATCCGTTGCTCTACCAACTGAGCTACCGAGCCAATACGGTCCCAACCGGATTTGAACCGGTGATCTCCTGCGTGACAGGCAGGCGTGATAACCCCTACACCATGGGACCATTTTATTATATTGCGGGAGCAGGATTTGAACCTACGACCTTCGGGTTATGAGCCCGACGAGCTACCAGACTGCTCCATCCCGCGATAATAAAATTATTAAATTAAAAGGAGGATGTGGGATTCGAACCCACGCGCGGTTTGACCCGCCTGACGGTTTTCAAGACCGTTCCCTTCAGCCGGACTTGGGTAATCCTCCGATATTAAAATGACCCGTACGGGATTTGAACCCATGATACCGCCGTGAAAGGGCGGTGTCTTAACCACTTGACCAACGGGCCTGAATAAAAAATACGGAGAAGGAGGGATTTGAACCCTCGCGCCGCTTTCGCAACCTACACCCTTAGCAGGGGCGCCTCTTCAGCCACTTGAGTACTTCTCCATAAAATGGGCCTAAATGGACTCGAACCATCGACCTCACGCTTATCAGGCGTGCGCTCTAACCAGCTGAGCTATAGGCCCATATTTATAAAAGCGGGTGACGAGAATCGAACTCGCGACAACAGCTTGGAAGGCTGTGGTTTTACCACTAAACTACACCCGCATATATAAAATAATGATTAATAAATCATACGGTCCCAACCGGATTTGAACCGGTGATCTCCTGCGTGACAGGCAGGCGTGATAACCCCTACACCATGGGACCATTTTATTATATTGCGGGAGCAGGATTTGAACCTACGACCTTCGGGTTATGAGCCCGACGAGCTACCAGACTGCTCCATCCCGCGATAATTATTTAAGTAGTACATTACAATAGTCCATCGAGATGGACCTTGTAGGACTCGAACCTACGACCGGACGGTTATGAGCCGTCTGCTCTAACCAACTGAGCTAAAGGTCCAAGATACCAATAGCGGCGAAGGGGATCGAACCCCCGACCTCCCGGGTATGAACCGGACGCTCTAGCCAGCTGAGCTACACCGCCACAAAAAATATATTCAGCAACATTTGCTGCTATCGGGAAGACAGGATTCGAACCTGCGACCCCCTGGTCCCAAACCAGGTGCTCTACCAAGCTGAGCTACTTCCCGAATATGCACCCAGTAGGACTCGAACCTACAACCTTCTGATTCGTAGTCAGACACTCTATCCAGTTGCGCTATGGGTGCATCATTATTATGCCGAGGACCGGAATCGAACCGGTACGAAGATTACTCTTCGCAGGATTTTAAGTCCTGTGCGTCTGCCAGTTCCGCCACCCCGGCGATAAATAATGAAAAGCGGAAGACGGGATTCGAACCCGCGACCCCCACCATGGCAAGGTGATGTTCTACCACTGAACTACTTCCGCATAATGCCGACTAGACGATTCGAACGCCCGACCCTCTGATTACAAATCAGATGCTCTACCAACTGAGCTAAGTCGGCATATTTGCTATATATTTAATTATAACATTTGGCATATTGTTTGCCAATACGGGTGAAGGGACTTGAACCCCCACGTCACTAAGACACTAGAACCTAAATCTAGCGCGTCTGCCAATTCCGCCACACCCGCAAAAATAAAGTGGCATTAATAAATATAAGCCAATGAGTCGTGGCAGGCTCGAACTGCCGACCCTCTGATTAAAAGTCAGATGCTCTACCAACTGAGCTAACGACTCGGTATGATGGAGGATACAGGGATCGAACCTGTGACCCCCTGCTTGTAAGGCAGATGCTCTCCCAGCTGAGCTAATCCTCCATATAAAGCGTGGCAACGTCCTATCCTCGCAGGTAGTCACCCACCAACTACTTTCGGCGTTAAGAAGCTTAACTTCTGTGTTCGGCATGAGAACAGGTGTAACCTTCTTGCTATCGCCACCACACTTTTATTTACCTTGAGTGCTGAACACTCAAAACTGAATATGATTTATTTTCCAAAAGCCTACCGCTTAACTTGGTTAAGTCCTCGACTGATTAGTACTAATCCGCTCCATATATCGCTATACTTCCACTCTTAGCCTATCGACCTCATCATCTCTGAGGTGTCTTACTTCCTTAAAGGAATGGGAAATCTCATCTTGAGGGGGGCTTCGCACTTAGATGCTTTCAGCGCTTATCCCGTCCATACATAGCTACCCAGCGATGCCCTTGGCAGAACAACTGGTACACCAGCGGTATGTCCATCCCGGTCCTCTCGTACTAAGGACAGCTCCTCTCAAATTTCCAACGCCCGCGACGGATAGGGACCGAACTGTCTCACGACGTTCTGAACCCAGCTCGCGTGCCGCTTTAATGGGCGAACAGCCCAACCCTTGGGACCGACTACAGCCCCAGGATGCGACGAGCCGACATCGAGGTGCCAAACCTCCCCGTCGATGTGAACTCTTGGGGGAGATAAGCCTGTTATCCCCAGGGTAGCTTTTATCCGTTGAGTGATGGCCCTTCCATACGGTACCACCAGATCACTAAGCCCGACTTTCGTCCCTGCTCGACTTGTAAGTCTCGCAGTCAAGCTCCCTTATACCTTTACACTCTGCGAATGATTTCCAACCATTCTGAGGGAACCTTTGGGCGCCTCCGTTACACTTTAGGAGGCGACCGCCCCAGTCAAACTGCCCACCTGACACTGTCCTCTACCAAGATAATTGGCAAAAGTTAGAGGATTCATAAAACAAGGGTAGTATCCCAACAATGTCTCCATGAAAACTAGCGTTCTCACTTCATCGACTCCTACCTATCCTGTACATGTTTCACAAATACTCAATATCAAGCTACAGTAAAGCTCCATGGGGTCTTTCCGTCCTGTCGCGGGTAACCAGCATCTTCACTGGTAATATAATTTCACCGAGTCTCTCGTTGAGACAGTGCCCAAATCATTGCGCCTTTCGTGCGGGTCGGAACTTACCCGACAAGGAATTTCGCTACCTTAGGACCGTTATAGTTACGGCCGCCGTTTACTGGGGCTTCAATTCAAACCTTCGCTTACGCTAAGCTCTCCTCTTAACCTTCCAGCACCGGGCAGGCGTCAGCCCCTATACGTCATCTTTCGATTTAGCAGAGACCTGTGTTTTTGATAAACAGTTGTTTGGGCCTATTCACTGCGGCTGATTTAAAATCAGCACCCCTTCTCCCGAAGTTACGGGGTCATTTTGCCGAGTTCCTTAACGAGAGTTCGCTCGCTCACCTTAGGATTCTCTCCTCGACTACCTGTGTCGGTTTGCGGTACGGGTACAATACATCTAACTAGAAGCTTTTCTCGGCAGTGTGACATCAACGACTTCGCTACTATAATTTCGCTCCCCATCACAACTCATCCGTATAATTATAAGCATTTGACTCATAATAAAACTTGTTGCTTGGACGTGCTCTTCCATTCGCACATTCGTTTAGCCTGCTGCGTCCCTCCATTGTTCAAACAATGCATTATAGTACAGGAATATCAACCTGTTTTCCATCGATTACGCCTTTCGGCCTCATCTTAGGTCCCGACTAACCCTGGGAGGACGAGCCTTCCCCAGGAAACCTTAGTCTTTCGGCGGATAGGATTCTCACCTATCTTTCGCTACTCATACCGGCATTCTCACTTCTAAGCGCTCCAGCAGTCCTTACGATCTACCTTCTTCGCCCTTAGAACGCTCTCCTACCACGTGTTATAAATAACACATCCACAGTTTCGGTATTATGCTTAGCCCCGGTACATTTTCGGCGCAGCGTCACTCGACTAGTGAGCTATTACGCACTCTTTAAATGAATGGCTGCTTCTAAGCCAACATCCTAGTTGTCTACGCAATGCCACATCCTTTTCCACTTAGCATAAATTTTGGGACCTTAACTGGTGATCTGGGCTGTTTCCCTTTCGACTACGGATCTTATCACTCATAGTCTGACTCCTGGATATAGATCAATGGCATTCGGAGTTTATCTGAATTCAGTAACCCTTGACGGGCCCCTAGTCCAAACAGTGCTCTACCTCCACGATCCTTTACTCCAAGGCTAGCCCTAAAGCTATTTCGGAGAGAACCAGCTATCTCCAAGTTCGTTTGGAATTTCACCGCTATCCACACCTCATCCCCGCACTTTTCAACGTACGTGGGTTCGGTCCTCCAATGCATTTTACTGCATCTTCAACCTGGACATGGATAGGTCACTTGGTTTCGGGTCTACATTATGATACTTATTCGCCCTATTCAGACTCGCTTTCGCTTCGGCTCCGTCTCTTCAACTTAACCTTGCATCATAACGTAACTCGCCGGTTCATTCTACAAAAGGCACGCCATCACCCATTAACGGGCTTTGACTACTTGTAGGCACATGGTTTCAGGATCTATTTCACTCCCCTCCCGGGGTGCTTTTCACCTTTCCCTCACGGTACTGGTTCGCTATCGGTCACTAGGGAGTATTTAGCCTTGGGAGATGGTCCTCCCGGATTCCGACTGGATTTCTCGTGTCCAGCCGTACTCAGGATACTACTTTGGTATAAACAAGATTTCAAATACAGGGCTGTCACCTTCTTTGGCTGAGCTTCCCAACTCATTCTTCTATCTTATTTAAGTCCGTTATTGTAGTCCTACAACCCCAAGAAGCAAGCTTCTTGGTTTGGGCTCTTTCCGTTTCGCTCGCCGCTACTCAGGAAATCGATTTTTCTTTCTCTTCCTGCAGGTACTGAGATGTTTCAGTTCCCCGCGTCTTCCTCCTGCATGCTATGTATTCACATACAGATACTAAGATTACTCTTAGTGGGTTCCCCCATTCGGATATCTCTGGATCAAAGCTTACTTACAACTCCCCAAAGCATTTCGGTGTTTGTCCCGTCCTTCATCGGCTCCTAGTGCCAAGGCATCCACCATGCGCCCTTTATCACTTAACCTGTGATTTCTCTTTAATTTACTCTTAAAAACGCGGTGTTTGATTATCTTTTCGATAACCTCGGCTTTTGGTTCTTAAATCATATTCAGTTTTCAATGTTCAACGATTGAGAGTAAACCTCTCAAAACTAAACAAAGTTTCAAATGTGTGTTTCCGTATATCCTTAGAAAGGAGGTGATCCAGCCGCAGGTTCTCCTACGGCTACCTTGTTACGACTTCACCCTAATCATTTGTCCCACCTTAGACGGTTGGCTCCAAAAGGTTACCTCACCGGCTTCGGGTGTTACAAACTCTCATGGTGTGACGGGCGGTGTGTACAAGGCCCGGGAACGTATTCACCGCAGCATGCTGATCTGCGATTACTAGCGATTCCAGCTTCATGCAGGCGAGTTGCAGCCTGCAATCCGAACTGAGGATGGTTTTAGGAGATTAGCTAAACCTCGCGGTATCGCTGCTCGTTGTACCATCCATTGTAGCACGTGTGTAGCCCAGGTCATAAGGGGCATGATGATTTGACGTCATCCCCACCTTCCTCCGGTTTGTCACCGGCAGTCTCACTAGAGTGCCCAACTTAATGCTGGCAACTAGTAATAAGGGTTGCGCTCGTTGCGGGACTTAACCCAACATCTCACGACACGAGCTGACGACAACCATGCACCACCTGTCATTTTGTCCCCGAAGGGAAAACCTAATCTCTTAGGTGGTCAAAAGATGTCAAGACCTGGTAAGGTTCTTCGCGTTGCATCGAATTAAACCACATGCTCCACCGCTTGTGCGGGCCCCCGTCAATTCCTTTGAGTTTCAACCTTGCGGTCGTACTCCCCAGGCGGAGTGCTTAATGCGTTAGCTGCAGCACTGAAGGGCGGAAACCCTCCAACACTTAGCACTCATCGTTTACGGCGTGGACTACCAGGGTATCTAATCCTGTTTGCTACCCACGCTTTCGAGCCTCAGCGTCAGTTACAGACCAGAGAGTCGCCTTCGCCACTGGTGTTCTTCCATATATCTACGCATTTCACCGCTACACATGGAGTTCCACTCTCCTCTTCTGCACTCAAGCTAATCAGTTTCTAATGCACTTCTCCGGTTAAGCCGAAGGCTTTCACATCAGACTTAATTAGCCGCCTGCGCTCGCTTTACGCCCAATAAATCCGGACAACGCTTGCCACCTACGTATTACCGCGGCTGCTGGCACGTAGTTAGCCGTGGCTTTCTGGTTAGTTACCGTCAAATAATAAACAGTTACTCTTACTATCTTTCTTCTCTAACAACAGAGTTTTACGAGCCGAAACCCTTCTTCACTCACGCGGCGTTGCTCCATCAGACTTTCGTCCATTGTGGAAGATTCCCTACTGCTGCCTCCCGTAGGAGTTTGGGCCGTGTCTCAGTCCCAATGTGGCCGATCACCCTCTCAGGTCGGCTACGTATCATCGCCTTGGTAAGCCATTACCTTACCAACTAGCTAATACGCCGCAGGTCCATCCTAAAGTGATAGCCGAAACCATCTTTTAAATAAGAAACATTCGATTCTTATTGTTATGCGGTATTAGCATCTGTTTCCAAATGTTATCCCCCGCTTTAGGGTAGGTTACCCACGTGTTACTCACCCGTCCGCCACTCGTTTGGATTCTTAGTCAAGTAGTGCAAGCACTACCATCATAAGAGCAAACTCGTTCGACTTGCATGTATTAGGCACGCCGCCAGCGTTCGTCCTGAGCCAGGATCAAACTCTCATTTTAGATTGTTTGACTTGCTCTTTTTAAAACTTACTAGCGAATTGACTTCGCTCATTGCTTGGGGTTAATTACCCCCACACATTTATGCGAAACTTTGTTCAGTTTTCAAAGGTCTACTTTGTTTAACAACTTCTCTATTATATCAAAGCTGATAACCAGTGTCAAGAATTTTTTAAATTATTTTTTTCTTATGAAAGAATAATTTGTTTGTTCAACTTGACGACTTAATTAATATACCATGTTCTCTTTTGCTTTGCAACTCTTTTTTGAAATCTTTTTGATTTCGTTTGAGCTGCTTAGCTGTCGCTTTTCAACGACAAAGACTATAATAGCATTTATTAAGTTTTGTTGCAACACTTTTTTGAAATCTTTTTGATTTCTTTATTTTGTGTTGCGCCGTTATTTAACGACAAAAAATATAATATCATCGATATGACATCTTGGCAACACTTTTTTTGATAAAAATAAAAAAAGTTGATTCAAAAGGATAATAATCCCTTTAAATCAACTTCTATTCCCATCTTACAAGTATTAAAACTGCAATTAGTAACATCATTGGGAAGAAAATCGCATTGATACCAAACCAACTAGATAACCATGAACTCAAAATAGCACCTAATACAAAGGTCAAAATAATAAGCAAGCAATCAACAAATATTGTTTTATTTTCACTTCTGTTCTCACCTAATAGATAAGCAATCGCTGAATTCCCTACTTTTTTCAAATTACCTGTATTCATAGCCGAAGCATATGGATGATTGTTAACCACTCTAAACGAATGCACTTGGAATGCCATAAAGAATGACAACAAACTAACTATAATAGTTGTATCTAGACGATCAATTAGCAAACGCGTGATAAATAATCCCACTAATTCAATGTAGATAACAATCTCTTGCCAGACAAAACTATTCAGTTTTGGACCCGATAATTCAACGAAGTTGGCTATCGCACTGGCAACTAAAAATGAAATAATCGGTAGCAAATAGTGAAAAATCGCACCTATGTTGAACGTTGCAATATTTAATCCAAGCAAAACAATATTTCCTGTTTGTAAAGCAGAAAAGACGTGACCCAGATGCAAGTAACTAAAAGCATCAACGAATCCACCTACTATTGATAGCATAATCGCTATCGGTAACGACTCAAACTTGTGTCCTTTTTTCATTAACTTCTCCCCAAATATCAATTAAACCCTACTATTCAACTGGATTTTCTAACTTAGCAATTCGACCTTGTTGAATGTAAACACTTAGAATTCCGACATCAGCAGGATTTACCCCACTAATACGGCTAGCTTGCGCGATAGATTCAGGTCTAATTTTCATTAATTTTTGACGAGATTCCGTTGCTAAACCATTAATTGCTTCGTAATCAATGTTCTTTGGAATCTTTTTAGACTCTAGGCGTCGTAGCTTATCGATTTTACCTTGTTCTTTCTTGATATAACCTTCATATTTAAGCGAAATTTCAACCTGTTCTTTAACGTAACGATCAATATCGTGGTCAATCGCCATAAATTGTTCAACATCGCCATAACTGATTCCCGGACGTTTTAGCAATTCACTAGCTAAAATACCATCTTTTAATTTTGCTTGGTTATTTTCTTCCAAGTAAGTTTGTAACTCATCAGTCGGTTTTAGACGTGTTGTTTGGAACTGTTTTAAAACAGATTCAATCTGTTCTTTTTTCTGTGTGAATCGTTCAAATTGTGGTTCTTGCACTAGCCCAAGATCATGACCTTTTTGTGTTAAACGCAAATCTGCATTATCATGACGCAAAATTAAACGATATTCCGCACGACTGGTCAATAAACGGTAAGGTTCCGCTGTTCCTTTAGTTACCAAATCGTCAATCATCACACCAATATAAGCTTCATCACGTTTCAAAGTAAAGCCTTCTTTACCTTGAGCACGGAGCGCTGCATTAATCCCGGCAACAATCCCTTGGCCAGCAGCCTCTTCGTATCCTGAAGTTCCATTCATTTGACCCGCTGTAAATAAGTTTTTAACCACTTTTGTTTCCAACGTGTGAGTCAATTGCCATGGCTCAATCACATCATATTCAATTGCATAACCTGGACGCATCATTTCAGCTTTTTCAAGCCCTTCAACTGAATGCAACATTTTCAACTGAACATCTTCAGGCATTGAAGTTGAAAAATCTCCCACATAATATTCTTCTGTATTGCGACCTTCTGGCTCTAAGAATAATTGATGACGAGGTTTGTCTGCAAAACGAACGATTTTATCTTCAATAGATGGACAGTAACGAGGACCTACTCCTTCAATCACACCAGAAAACATAGGCGCACGATCAAGATTTTGTCGAATAATATCATGGGTATTTTCGTTAGTGTAAGTCATCCAGCAACTAATTTGATCAATGAGGTAATCTTTGTCTTTTGTTTGGTATGAAAAATGATTAGGATTTTTGTCTCCTGGTTGTTCTTCTGTTTTAGAAAAATCAATCGTGTTCTTATCCACACGAGGAGGTGTTCCGGTTTTGAAACGGTTCAACTTAAATCCTAAACGTTCAAGACCTTCAGATAATTTAATAGAAGGAAGTGAGTTATTTGGACCTGATGAATACATCAATTCACCGATAATAATCTTCCCACGTGAAGAAGTTCCAGCTGTTAAGACAACTGATTTAGCATAGTATTTAGCCCCTGTATTTGTTAAAACACCTTGGCAAACTCCATCTTCAACAATCAAGTCTTCAACTAAACCTTGTCTTAGCGTTAAGTTTTCTTCTTGTTCAATCGCTTGTTTCATTGTTTCATGGTATTGATTTTTATCTGCTTGCGCACGTAGTGCACGAACAGCTGGACCTTTACCCGTATTTAGCATTCTCATTTGAATGTAAGTTTGGTCAATATTTTGTCCCATTTGACCACCTAATGCATCAACTTCACGTACGACAATCCCTTTAGCCGGACCCCCGATTGATGGATTACATGGCATAAAGGCTACCATATCTAAATTAATAGTTAATAGTAGGGTTTTTTGTCCCATTCTAGCTGAAGCAAGTGCAGCTTCTGAACCAGCATGTCCAGCACCTACGACAATAACATCGTAATCATATGAATCGTATGTCTTCATGTGTTTAATCTCTCCTCATTATTTTCCTAGACAGAACTGGCTAAATAGTTGTGTGATTAATTCATCAGGTGCGCTTTCACCTGTAATTTCACCTAATTTATCCCAACAAGCTGTCATATCAATTTGAACTAAATCAATTGGCATACCATTTGCAATTCCGGCAATCACTTCGTCTAAACTGTGTTGCGCTTGAGTTAATAACCCAATTTGTCGCGCATTAGTTACCATCACATCAGTCTGGTTAGTTTCGATTCCACCAAAGAACATTGTCGCAATTTGTTCTTCAAGTTGATCAAGTCCTAGCGTATCTTGCACACTAATTTCAATGATTGGCGTATCAGGTGCTTGAGTGCTTAAATCATCACGTGAAATCTTAGTTCCCAAATCAATCTTATTTAATAAAATAATGCGATTCTTGTCTTCAGTTAATTCTAGTAAGGTCTGATCTTCGTCAGTTAGCTCCTCTGCTGCATTAATAACTAGTAAAACCAAATCTGATTCGTTAATCGCTTTTTTAGAACGTTCCACACCAATTTTTTCAACAACGTCTTTCGTTTGACGAATACCCGCTGTATCGACTAATTTCAACGGTACATCTCGAACATTCACATACTCTTCTAAAACATCACGTGTTGTCCCTTCAATATCAGTCACAATGGCTTTGTCTTCTTTAATCAAATAGTTTAGTAATGAAGATTTACCCACATTTGGGCGCCCTACTAGAGCTGTTGCCAATCCGTGACGCAAAATTTTTCCTTGTTTAGCAGTTTGAAGAAGACCATCAATTTGAGTTTGAATATGTTGCGCTTTTTCGAGTAACAATTGCGTTGTCATATCATCCATATCATATTCAGGATAGTCAATATTAACTTCAACTTGAGCTAAAACTTGTAAAATTTCTTCTCTCAAATTATGAATTAAGTTATTTAATTGTCCATCTAACTGGTTAACAGCAACTTGCATAGCCTTATCTGTTTTTGCGCGAATTAAATCCATAACAGATTCTGCTTGCGTCAAATCAATTCGACCATTCAAAAAGGCTCTTTTAGTAAACTCACCTGGTTCAGCTAAACGCACTTCTTCACCTAAAAAGTTTTGTAGAATTTTATTGGTTGCAACCACACCACCGTGACAGTTAATCTCAACGATATCTTCACGTGTAAAAGTTTTAGGTGCACGCATTACACTCACCATAACTTCGTCAATCGGCTTTTTCGTTGTAGCATCTAAGATGTGTCCATAATGAATCGTATGACTGTCGACTTCAGTCAAATCTTTTCCTTTGAATAGGCGATTAACTTGGTCAATCGCATCCTCACCGGATAGTCTCACAATCGAGATTGCCCCTTCACCTATTGGCGTAGAAATAGCAGCAATCGTATCATATTCAGTAACAGCAGTGGCCATAATTCCTCCTTGAAATAAAAAAGGTGCTAGATATCCACTGAGACTTCAAGCTTCTAGTGGATAAAGCACCTTGACTACTTTATCGATATTCATTTATTTAAAATATAGCGGTATTCCGTAAATTTGTCAATGTTTCGATGTTTTCACGTGAAACATTTTTACTTTTTATCCGAGTTTCTTCCATTATATGTTGTAAAAAATCGGATTATTCCTTTGCTTATTTGCCGATAATTAACTATCATAGTAGCAAAGCCTAAAAAAGGAGCTCACAATGAATCAAAAGAACAGCATGACTTCACGACTATTTTTTCTCGCATTTGCCATTTTTATCAATGGACTTGGTAATGCCCTAACAGTATCAATGAACCTAGGTTCGGCACTTTGGACCGCTAGCGCCGTTAATATCAGTTCATTTTTTTCTTGGAACTTAGGATCAACCCTCTTCGGAACTGCTTTGTTTGCAGCAGTATTAACCGTTATCTTACTGCGTCAACTCAAGCTCAAACAAGTTATTGGGAATATTATTTTTATGGTTCCTTTCAGTTTAGTCGTTAACTACTTAACCTCTTTACTACTAATGACCTCACTTCCTGAGTTACCTTATTTTGTGAAACTAGTTATCGACTTAATTGGGATTGTCTTCATCGGATGTGGTATTTCACTTTATCAACGTGTTAACTTAATTATGCATCCAGTTGATGATTTGATGAAAGTTATTCGTTTCAAATACACAAAGGGTAATCCAGTTAGTGCTCAATTACTAACCTTTACTCCACCAATCATTGTCATCATTATTATTTTCGCTGTTTCAAAACAACTATCAGCCGTTAATATCGGAACCATTTTTGCTTTATTTTTCCAAGGTAAAATTGTTGACTTAGCTGATAAATTTTTATTCCCTAATTTCAAATACGATAAAATGGACTAATAAATCAGCCTTAATAATTATTGAAAGTTCTCACCTTAATTTGTGGGGACTTTTTTAATTAGATTTGACAGCTACATTACTCAAAAGTTTATAATGGCTATATATTTTAACTTCAAGGAGACTTTTTATGACACAACAAAATAAAACGATTGGTGTTTTTTCACACGTTGATGGTGGAAAAACAACTTTAATGGAAGCAATACTCTATCAAAATGATGTCATTAAAAAAGTCGGTAATGTTAATAAAGGCACAACTGTTTTAGATAATGAGCCGATTGAAAGGCGTCGTAAAATCACTTTTTCTAGCAAGCCGATTAGTTTTACGTCTAACAATCAACGCTATACATTCATTGATACGCCTGGACATATGGATTTGACTTTTGAAATGGAACGTATTTTACAAGTCGTTGATGTGGCCATCATTATCATTAGTGCCACCGACGGTGTCACTGGTTACACTGAAACAATAGCTGACTTATGTAACCAATACAACGTTCCAGTTTTACTATTCGTCAATAAAACTGATGTTGAAACGGTTGATTTAGCTAGTATCAAAAAAGATTTACTGAATTTTTCTGATAAAGCAATCACTTTCAATCACGATTCTTTAAAAGATGATAGTGAATTTTTAGAGGAATGGGCAATGCTTGATGAATCCTGGCTTAACTTACTACTACAATCAGATAAACCCAATCAACAACAAAAATTAAGCTGCTTGAATCAGGCGATTAACCAAAAAAGAATCATGCCTACTGTTTATGGATCAGCCATTACTTTTGCTGGTGTGTCAGATTTATTATCTCTACTTGATTGTATCCAAACTAACTTCAACAGCTCTGATGAACCAATAGCCCAAATTTATAAAATCACGCATGATAAGAATAACTTAAAGCAAGTTCATGCCAAAATAGTTTCTGGATGTTTTCATTCAAAAGAAAAAATCAAATTTCTTTATTCAGAAAAACCAGATAAAATTAATGAATTATTTTACCCCGAAGGTCAACATCTCGTCAAAACCAATCAAGCTAAAGCAGGAGATATTGTTGTCATAACCGGACTAGATAACGGTTTGCCCGGTGAATTTTTCGCAGCAGATAGCACAGAAAATATCGACTTGCCAGAGAATATCTTACTCACCAGAGACCCTGTTTATAAAGTCCAAGTTATCCCAAAAGAAGAAAGCCAACGAGATCAAATGGTCAGCTACTTCTACCTATTAGATGATGAAGAACCTATGCTCCACCTACGTTACAAAAAGGACATCAGCGAACTTTATATCAGTATTGTTGGCCTAATCCAACTAGAATACTTAAAAGAAACCTTCTTTCAACGTTTCAATATTGAAATAGATTTTCTATCACCAAGTGTCCTCTACAAAGAAACTGTCACCGAACCTGTTATCGGTTTTGGACATTTTGAACCGTTAAGACACTATTCAGAAGTGGCATTAAAACTTGAGCCCGGAAAATCGGGACAAGGTATTGTGATTAAAAATAATTGTTCCAGAGAAGATTTAGATATTAATTTTCAATCGCGAATTATGACTCACCTAGCAGAGAAAAAACATCTAGGCGTTCTAACAGGATCCCCTTTAACTGACATTACCATTACATTGTTAAGTGGACGCGCATATTCTCCTGAAACAAAAGGTGGCGATTTCAGAGAAGCAACTTATCGTGCAGTTAGACAAGCTTTGATGAAAACCATCACATCAAATCAACTACTAGAACCTTGGTACACAATAAAGCTAACCGTTCCTACTGATTTAATTGGAAAAGTCAGCTCAGACATTATAAAAATGGGCGGAAATCTTGAACCTATCACCAATAATACGGCCGGAAGCACCATTGTCGAAGGTGCTGTTCCCGTCACAAACTTCACTGATTATCCTTTGAACTTTGCCTCTTTCACTAAAAACAAAGGCAAACTATCAACAACTTTAAAAGGCTACTTTCCATGTCAAAATCAAGAAAAAATAATCGCAGATTACCACTATGATCCTGAAAGTGATATCGAAAATACCGCTAATTCAATTTTCTTCAAAAAAGGAAAAGGATATGATGTTCATTGGTCAGACGTTGACCAATTACGCCATATTAAATTATAAAAAAAAGCTCACAATTAGTTGTGAGCTTTTTAACGTACTTTATTTTTTGTAAATCTTCTTTTTAGCTTTGTTAAGTTTACGACAACGATCGCGTTCTTGTTGTTCTTTTTCACGCATTTCGCGACGATATTTAAATGGATTTTGGAAGATAAATGTTTGAGCTAATTGGAATAAGTTTGAAGCTACCCAGTAAACGGTTAGTGCTGATGGTAGGTTCAATCCAACGATCAAAATCATAATTGCAGGAACAAATGTCATAATCTTTGTTGTTGCATTCGTATCAGGCTGTTGCATTGAACTAATGTAAGAAGTTGCAAAAGTCAACAATGCTGCCAGAATTGGCATCACAAAGTAAGGATCTGGTTTTCCTAATTCCATCCACAAGAACTTACCAACTTGTAATTCTGGCGTTCTTAAAATTGAAGAATATAACGCAAGTAAAATTGGTAACTGAGGTAGCATTGGTAAACACCCTGAAATTGGATTAATACCTTCTTCAGAATATAACTTTTGTGTTTCTACTTGAACTTGTTTTTGACTTTGAGCATCTTTACCTGGATATTTTTTCTTTATTTCATCCATTTGAGGTTTTAGTTGTGACATTTTTTTCATGTTACGCATTGAAATGATATTCAATGGTAGTAAGATGATTTTTACCACAATAGTAAAGATAATGATGGCTAGTCCCGGATTATTCCCAACACTCTTTGAAATCCAAATTAGCAATTGTGACATATTATATAAAATATAACGATCCCAAAAGTTTGATGTACTTGGATCAATTGGCTGATTGGTTGACGAACAACCTGTTAAAACTAATGTAAATAACATTAAAGTTGCCATCAGTAATATTTTTTTACGATGTTTCTTTATAAAATTAGTCAATATTGTCTCCTTGAGTTAAACGTTTATTTTTCTAAAATTTTAGCAACCTTTAAAGCATGTCGTAAATTCTGTCTAACCTCAGCCATTGTAAAATCACGAATATAAGGTCTAGCAATAACTAAAAAATCCAATTCTTTAGGTAAGTCTTGTAACTCTTCAGTTAGTGTTTGACGAATATAACGTTTTAAGCGATTTCGAACAACAGCGTGATGACCCACTTTTTTACCGACAGATATTCCTACTCTAAAATGCTTTTGGTTCGGTTTAGACATTTGATAAATAACAAAAGCTCGATTCGCACAAGAATTCTTACCTTGATAAACAGTTTGGAACTCTTGCTCTTTTTTGATACGATACTTTTTTCTCATTTGAGTATTTCCACCTTATATAACAAAAAAACCACTGAAGTTTATTCAGTGGCCTTAAGCAGATAATTCTTTTCTACCTTTACGACGGCGTCGTGCTAAAACTTTGCGGCCGTTCTTAGTACTCATACGTTTTCTAAAACCGTGAACACGTTGACGGTGACGTTTTTTAGGTTGGTAAGTTCTTTTTGACATGTTTTTGCACCTCCTAGTTATTTCGAGTGCTTTCGACTGTTACGTCATTATTTTATAAATTACTGTAATGTATATAAGCACAATACTGTTAAATTTTAGCATACAAAAGATAATAAGTCTACTTTATTTCAGATGATTAATGGGCAATTTGATAGAGTAAATCGGTGGATAAAAGTGTGGATAAAAAAAGGCAAAAAATAGGTCGTTTTTTTATCCACAGACTAACTAACAGTTTTATCCACAGATAAACAAATGTTATTTTCTTTATCCACAAGTTATATTTGCTTATATACAAAGATTTATTTTAACTTTCAAAATAATCTTTAACAAACTCTTTTTTAAATAACTCTTTATCCACAAGGTTTACTTTTTAGTTTTTCACAGCTGTGATTTTGTGGAAAACTATTTTTTGGGTTTGTGGAAAAGTTCACTATAAAATGTTAAAATATTTTTTGATATTAATACTATTTTTAAAGATTGGAGGAACAACTGATTGTTTAACTTAAATAGTTTTTGGGAATATTTTACAAACGAAATGAAAAAAAGATACAACGAAGTAACCTACAATGCTTGGTTCAGAAATACTCATCCGATTTCATTTGACGAAAACACTAAGCAAATGACTATTAGTGTTGAAACAGCTGTCAGTAAAGGATATTGGGAAAAAAATCTGTCATCTGACTTAATTCAAGAAGCATATGGTTATGCTGATCTTGAAATATCACCTGTTTTTTATGTAGAAAGTCAAAAGCAACCTGAACCTGAGGCAAAAACATATACTTCACAACCCACATCTATGCCTGACTCAACAGGGGTTGAGTCAGATTCGAGTACCACTAATTCTCAACATACCCGACTTGCTTCTGATTTACGCTTAAATAATAAGTATACATTTGATACATTTGTTCAAGGAGAGGGGAACAAATTAGCTGCTGGTGCTGCGATGGCTATCGCAGATAATCCCGGTGATTTTTATAACCCGCTCTTTATTTTTGGTGGTGTTGGTCTCGGTAAAACTCATTTGATGCAGGCCATTGCCCATCAAATGCTAAGAGAAGATCCAAACTGTCGTGTTGTTTATATTCAAAGTGAAACCTTTGTCAACGATTTGATTAATTCTATCAAAAACAATACACAAGAAGCTTTTAGACGCAAATATCGTAATGCCGACCTCTTCTTGGTTGATGACATTCAGTTTTTTGCTAATAAACAAGGTATCCAGGAAGAGTTCTTCCATACTTTTGAAACACTTTATAGCAATCAAAAACAAATTGTAATGACTAGTGATCGTCTACCTAATGAAATTAAAAGTCTTTCTGAAAGGCTTAGTAACCGATTTGCTTGGGGATTACAGGTTGAAATTACTCCTCCTGATTTTGAAACTCGTATCGCAATTCTTAAAAAGAAAGCTGATGCTGAAAAAATCAAAATCAACGATGCAACAATTAGCTACATTGCTAAGCAAGTTGATACCAACATTAGAAATCTTGAAGGCGCGCTTGTTCGCGTACAGGCACATGCCACAATCAAACGCCAAGATATCAATCCGCAATTAGCACAAGAAGCCTTACAAAATCTTAACCTAGTTCAACAATTTAGTAGTGTCACTATTCCAAAAATTCAAGAGGTTGTGGCTAACTACTACCAGATATCAACCAGTGACTTAAAAGGAAAGAAACGCGTAAAAACAATTGTTCTACCGCGTCAAATTGCCATGTATCTCTCTCGAAACATGACAGATAAATCACTGCCTAAAATAGGACAGGAATTTGGTGGCAAAGATCACACGACTGTGATGCATGCACATGAACGAATTACTGAATTAGTTAAAATAGACTCCGATATTAAGAACCAAATCAATGATATTGCCCAAAAACTTACACACAACTAGTGTGGAAAAGACCCTCTAGTTATACACAGTTTATGCACAGGTAAAATACTTATTTAATCAACTGTCAACAGACTTATTAACAGTATCCACAGTACCTACTACTATTACTAACTATATATAAATATAAATTAAATAGAAAAAGAGGATTTTTTAGATGAAATTTACAATTGATCGAAACAAATTTATTAACCACTTAAACCATGTTATGCGTGCTATTTCTTCT
>NZ_JBSJXZ010000002.1:0-99157 GCF_053667655.1 Holzapfeliella sp. JNUCC 80
CTGAAAATACTGATTAAAAGAAGTAAAACTGGCATTACAAAGTCTTTCATTAATCCAAACCAGCATCTTTAAATGGCTTCAAATCAATCGTTTCTACATTCAAAATTTTACTCATATCAAATCCAGCCATATCTTCATGAAATTCTGGACTCTCCATATAGTCAGCATTCAACTGATTAAGATCATATTGATCATCAGCAAACACCGTTGCAAAGATACAGGTAGGTTGCGATTTGTCAGGTTGAACTTCCAAATGAACATTAGCAACTTGGATATGATGTTTAGGTAAGCTTTCTAAGTGACGCTTCCAATGAATATCAAAATAAGTTTTGGCACTCTCTGCGTCGGCCAATGTATAAATTCTAAGTTGTCTCATAAATATTGCCTCCTATTTATTTACAGTCAAGCTATTCTACCACTTTTTTTGAATATTGGTAAAGTAGAATCAGAGTTGATTTTTCGTTATATTAAGTTATAATGATTCTAATATTAAAAATTTAATTTTTAGGAGCTGGATACTATGTCACGAAAAATTGGAATCATCGGTATGGGAAATGTTGGCGCTGCTGCTGCACATTATATTGTCGCAGGTGGATACGCTGATGACCTTGTCTTAATTGATAAGAATAAAGCTAAGGTAACTTCTGATGCTGTTGATTTTGAAGAAGCAATGCCGAACTTACCCTTCCACACTAATATCACAATTAACGATTACGATAGCTTAAAAGATGCTGATGTCATTATCTCCGCTATTGGCGATATTTCATTACAATTAGTTTCTAATGGCGATCGTTTCATTGAACTGCCTGGAAACGTGGAAAAGGTCAAAGATGTCGGTGAAAAAATCAAAGCCTCAGGATTCAACGGTGTGCTAGTTGTGATTACTAACCCCGTTGACGTCATTACAGGACTATTTCAAGAAGTGACAGGCCTACCTAAAAATCAAGTAATTGGAACAGGTACATTACTTGACTCAGCCCGTATGAAGCGTGCTGTTGCCAAAAACTTAAACATTGATTCTCGCTGTGTCAGTGGTTACAACTTAGGGGAACACGGTAATTCTCAGTTTGCTGCTTGGTCAACAGTTAAAGCATTAGGGCAACCTATTACTGAAATTGCTAGAGAAAAAAATCTTGATTTAGATAAGATTGATCAAGAAGCTCGTGTTGGTGGTTTCACTGTTTTCAATGGTAAACATTACACAAACTATGGCGTTTCAACCGCTGGTGTTCGTGCTGCTTTAGCAATTTTATCTGACGCAAACGAAGAACTTTGTGTCTCAAATTATCGTGAAGAATACGGCGTTTACTTATCTTATCCGGTTATTGTTGGACGAAATGGTGTTGTCACCTCAACCAAACTTGACCTTACTAAAGAAGAGTTAGAAAAATTGCAATACTCAGCTGACTTTATCAAACAAAAAACGAAAGAAGCCATTGGTTAATGCTATACTCCTTAACTCGGTTTAAAGTTAAACCTGGTAAAGAACTATTAGTAGATGAATGGTTGGCTTTTTTGAACAACCATATTGAAGAAACAACATTAACTTTGAACCAAGAAAAAATATACGTTGAATCGATTTTTAAAGAAACGATTGATAATGTAACATACCTTTACTGGTACACTTTAGAAGAAGAGGGTGGGCAACCAGTAGAACAATCGACTAGTAAAATCGATCAAATTCACATCAATTATTGGTATCAATGTATTGATGAATCGGTAGCTCCTGTCAATTTAACACCTCAACTTCTATTAGTTCAAAATAAAATCAAAAATTAATTCGATTAAAAAAGACATGCGGCTTTAGCCGTATGTCTTTTCTTTATAATAAATATTAATTTGTTAATTAACGAACGATTTTGAAATTATATTTTAAAATTGTTCGTTTTTTGTTTGACGATAGTTTAGTGTTTTGTTATTGTTTAATTACTAAAGGAAAGGATGACTCATTAATTATGAAAGTTGCTCTGGTCATGGGCTCCATTTCAGACTGGTCTATTGTAAAGGATACAGCTGATATGTTAGAGACATTAAATATTGAATTCGACAAAAAAATAATATCCGCACATCGCATGCCTAATGAATTACAGGAATTTGGGCAAAATGCAAAAAACGAACATTACAGCGTGATCATCGCTGCAGCCGGAGGTGCTGCTCACCTACCAGGTATGTTAGCGCCCAATACTTCTGTTCCAGTAATTGGGATTCCTGTTTTGACTCAAGCACTTAACGGTGTTGATTCACTGCTATCCATCGTGCAAATGCCAGCTGGGGTACCAGTTGCAACTGTTGCTGTAGGTAAAGCCGGTGCAAAGAATGCTGCTATCTTAGCAGCTGAAATGATTGCCATTTCTGATCCTAAAACTTACGAGCGTTTAACTGAGTTCAGAGCTCAACAAACTAAGGAGGCCATTGCTAGCAATGAACAACTTCACGAGTAAAATACTACCCCCAGCTACCATTGGAATTATTGGTGGTGGACAGCTTGGTCAAATGATGACGCTTTCTGCTAAGTCAATGGGCTATAAGGTTGGAATTTTAGATCCAACACCCAATTCTTCAGCCAGCCAAGTGGCAGATTTCCAAATTATTGCCGAATACACCGATCAAGAAGCACTTCGTGAGTTAGCTGAAAAATCTGACGTTTTGACTTATGAATTTGAAAATGTTGACCAAACCAATCTTCAACGTGTAGCACATCTCACTCATATTCCACAACATATTGATGAGCTAATCATCAGCAGTAACCGCCTTCGTGAGAAAGCATTTCTGACTGAAAACAACTTACCCGTCACACCTTACGCTAGAGTAATTGACCAAGAAAGTTTAGAAAGAGCCATTATGCTAGTTGGATTCCCTGGCATTCTTAAAACAACTGAAGGTGGCTACGATGGTCACGGTCAATTCGACTTAAACAGCGAAGCAGACATTGCCACCGTACTTCCTGAACTCGAAAAAACTGAATGGATTTTTGAAAAACGTCAAAACTTTGAAAAAGAGGTCTCCGTAATGGTCACTCGTGACTTCACTGGAAAAGTTCAAACCTTTCCACTAAGTGAAAACACACACAAAGACCACATTCTACATACCAGTGTTGTCCCAGCAAAAGTAGGCGATAAAGTTCACCAAAAAGCAGCTGAGATTGCCGAAAAAATTGCAGATTCAATGTCACTTGCAGGTGTTTTAGGAATTGAATTTTTTGTTCTAAAGAACGATCAACTCCTAGTCAACGAACTTGCACCTAGACCTCATAACTCTGGTCATTACACAATTGAAGCTTGCAATATTTCACAATTCGAAGCTCATATCAGAAGTATTTGTGGGCTTGAATTACCAGACGTTAAATTGAACCAAAATGCTGTTATGGTCAACTTGTTAGGTGATGATTTGACCGTGGGTAGAGAAGGCTTAGTGACTCACCCTGATTGGCACTTTCACGATTATGGTAAAGATGAAATCAAAGCTAAACGTAAAATGGGGCATATCACAGTTGTTGGCAACGATAGCCAAGACTTACTTGACTCACTAAAAAAATTTAGATAATTGGAGAACAAACATGAGTACATTAATTTCAGAAGGTAAAACAAAAAAACTATACACAACTAATGACGAAAACATCATCAAAGTAGCTTACACCAACCACGCAACCGCTTTAAATGGTAAACGTAAAGAAGATATCGACCAAAAGGGAACTTTAAACAACCGTATCTCTAGTTTGATTTTTGCTTACCTTGCAAAAAACGGGATTAAAACTTGTTTCATTGAACAATTATCTGAAACAGAACAATTGAATAAAAAACTAACTATGATTCCTTTAGAAGTTATTATTAGAAACTTAGCCTCCGGTAGTTTTCAAAAGAAATTCGGAACTGACTATCTCGCAGAACTCAAGCAACCTGTGCAAGAATTCTGCCTAAAAAGCGATGAACTTGATGATCCTTTCATGAACAATGACCAAATTCTTGCTTTAGATATCGTGACAGAAGATCAAATTGAAGAATTGCGTCAGACTGCGTTCAAAATTAATACACTTTTAAAGGAATTATTTATTAAAGCAAACATTTTATTGGTCGATTTCAAAATCGAATTTGGTTTTGATGCCGATGGCAATATTGTATTAGGTGACGAAATTTCACCAGACTCATGTCGCTTAGTTGATAAAGATACCAAACAATCATTAGACAAAGACGTTTTCAGAAAGAACCTTGGTAATATTATCGAAGGTTACCAAACCGTTCTAGCTAGACTTGAAGCAGAAGTTAACTAATTATTTCTTGGAGGAAAAAAATATGTATCTTGCAAAAATCCACATCACTCATAAAGCATCAATCTTAGACCCTCAAGGTGAGGCTATCAAAAACGCGCTACACCGCCTAGATTATCAAGATGTTTCAAACATTACGGCAGGTAAGTATTTTGAAACAACTTTAACTAGTGACTCAAAAGAACAAGCTGAAGCAACTACTCGTTCTATTTGTGAATCATTACTAGCCAACCAAAACATGGAAACATTCCGTTTTACTGTTGAGAAAGTGGAGGACTAATCTTGAAATTTGCTGTTATCAGTTTCCCCGGATCAAACTGCGACTACGATATGTACTATGCGATTAAAGATGCCTTGCAAGAAGAGGTTGAAATGATTTCTTGTGATGAAACTAGTCTTGATGGCTTTGATGCTGCTTTAATTCCTGGTGGATTTTCATATGGGGATTATTTAAGAAGTGGTGCCATTGCAAAATTTGCTAACATCATTCCTGCTTTAATTGAATTCGCTAATGCAAACAAACCTGTATTAGGTGTTTGCAACGGTTTTCAAATTTTGACTGAAATTGGCCTTTTACCTGGTGCGCTACAACACAACAAAAGTATGTCATTCATTTCTCAAATTGAGCCTTTAACCGTTGTGAACAATGAAACACTGTTTACCAATCTTTATAGCAAAGGGCAACACATCAACATTCCAATCGCCCATGGTGAAGGGAACTACTATTGTGATGATGCCCAGTTAGCTGAACTGAAAGCTAATAATCAAATCGTATTCACTTACGATAACAACCCTAATGGTAGTTGCGCAGATATCGCAGGTATTACTAATCAAGCACGTAACGTCTTAGGTATGATGCCTCACCCTGAACGTGCAGTTGAAACCATCCTTGGTAGTGAAGAAGGACTCACTTTATTCCAATCAATTCTAAAAAGCTTTAAAGGAGAATTAAATCGTGTTAACTAAACCTGAACTATCACCTCAAGAAATCAAAGACCAAAAAGTCTACCTTGAATGGGGCTTGACTGAAGAAGAATATACGACTATCTCCGAAAAACTACTAGGTCGTCTTCCTAACTACACCGAAACTGGCTTATTTTCAGGAATGTGGAGTGAACACTGTTCATACAAAAACTCAAAACAAGTGCTTAAAAAATTCTGGACTGAAGGTAGTCGCGTACTTCAAGGTCCTGGTGAAGGGGCTGGTGTTTTAGACATTGGCGATAACCAAGCAGTTGTGTTTAAAGCCGAAAGTCATAACCATCCTAGCTTTGTGGAACCCTTCCAAGGTGCTACAACAGGGGTTGGTGGAATTATTCGTGACATTTTCTCAATGGGAGCAAAACCAGTTGCTTTGCTTGATAGTCTTCGTTTTGGTGAATTGTCTACACCTAAAAACAAGTATCTCCTTGATCAAGTTGTTGCTGGAATTTCTCATTACGGAAATAGTATCGGTGTCCCAACTGTCGGTGGCGAAATTGCCTTTGATGCTTCTTATGACGGTAACCCACTAGTTAATGCCATGTGTGTTGGCTTAATGGATAAAGACAAACTGAAATCCGGTGTTGCTAAAGGTGAAGGTAACTCAATTATCTATGTTGGCGCAAAAACTGGACGTGATGGGATTAACGGTGCGTCTTTTGCTTCAAGTGAATTCAGCGATGGTGAAGATTTGAACCGTTCAGCTGTTCAAGTAGGTGATCCTTTTATGGAAAAACTACTAGTAGATGCTTGTCTAGAAGTTATTGACAAACATTCTGATATTCTAGTTGGTATTCAAGACATGGGGGCTTGTGGACTTGTTTCTTCATCTGCTGAAATGGCTTCAAAAGCCGGAAGTGGTCTTAATCTTAACCTTGACTTAGTGCCACAGCGTGAAGATCATATGACACCTTATGAAATCATGTTGTCTGAATCACAAGAGCGTATGGTATTTTGTATCAAAAAAGGACACGAACAAGAAATTTTTGATGTTTTCAAAAAATATAATCTTGACGCCGTAACCATTGGTGAAGTTGTCAATGACGGTCACTACACTTTAACTCATCAAGGTGAAGTTGTCTGTGATATCCCAACTTCAAGTTTGGTTGATGACGTTCCTGAATATCAACACGTTGGTCAAAAGCCAAAACACCTACTTGAAACAAAAGAAAACTTTGTTCCAGAAGTAACAGACGTTGCTGAAACTCTATCAAAAGTTTTAGCTCAACCAACAGTAGCTTCAAAAGAATCGGTCTTTCGTCAATACGATTCACGTGTGCAAGCAAACACGGTTGTGGCGCCTGGTAGTGATGCAGCTGTTATCCGTGTTAGAGATACCAACAAATCTCTTGCGATGACAATGGATAGCAATGCACGTTACATCTACTTAGATCCTTACATTGGTGGTCAAATCGCAGTTAGTGAATCTGCTCGAAACATTGTTGCTTCAGGTGGAACACCGATTGGTATTACAGACTGTTTGAACTTTGGTAATCCTGAAAATGATGAACGTTTCTATGAAATGGATCAATCTGTTCAAGGAATTTCGAAAGCTTGTCAAACCTTTGATGCGCCTGTTATTTCAGGTAACGTATCACTTTATAACGAAAC
The DNA here is from genome assembly GCF_053667655.1 of Holzapfeliella sp. JNUCC 80. NCBI lineage: Bacteria > Bacillati > Bacillota > Bacilli > Lactobacillales > Lactobacillaceae > Holzapfeliella > Holzapfeliella sp. JNUCC 80. The sequence continues at coordinate 6,857 of NZ_JBSJXZ010000002.1, forward strand.
TGATAAAAAAGCGATTTATCCAACACCAGTTATTGGAATGGTTGGTTTGATTGAAGATAACCAACACATCACAACACAAGATTTCAAAACTGCTGGCGATTTAGTTTATGTTGTTGGTCAAACTTTTGATGACTTCAGCGGTTCTGAAATTCAAAAAATGATGACAGGTGAAATCTACGGTTCATTTGACCACTTTGATTTAGCAACTGAACAACACAACCAACAATTAGTATCGAAAGCGATTAAACAAAACTTGGTTCAAAGCGCCCACGATTTAAGTGAAGGTGGATTAGGTGTCGCACTTGCAGAAAGTGCTTTTGCTCAAGAATTGGGAATTAAAGGAAAACTTGACCTAACGGCTGCACAATTGTTCTCTGAATCTCAAAGTCGTTTTGTCATCAGTATTAAGCCTGAACATAAAGCAGAATTTGAAGCTTTAATGCAAGATTCTGCCACATTAATTGGTGAATTAACACAAGAACCAACAGTTGATATTGAATTAGCAGATCAGCACTTAATCACTCAGGTTTCTGATTTGAAAAATTCTTGGAAGGACAGTCTAACATGCCTAATGAAATAAAAAGTTTAAATGAAGAATGCGGTGTCTTTGGTATTTGGGGATCCAATCCAGATGAAACAGCTGGCCTAATTTATCACGGACTACACAGCTTACAACACCGTGGTCAAGAAGGCGCGGGTATGGTCGTGACTGATGACGACAGAATCATGCACCGTCAACGTGACTTAGGCCTGATTTCTAATGTTTTTGCCGATCAAGAAACTTTCAAGACGTTAAAAGGTTCAATTGGTGTGGGGCATGTCAGATATGCCACAGCCGGAAGTCATGGTATCAAAAATATCCAACCATTCATTTTTCACTTGGATAACTTCACTGATTTTTCACTTGCACATAATGGTAACTTAACCAATGCCGATACTTTGAAGAAGAAGTTACAAGACAAAGGCGCTGTTTTTCACTCTGACTCAGATAGTGAAATTCTAGGACAACTTATCAAGATGAGCCAAAAAGATGACTTCTTAGATCGTTTGAAAGAAGCGCTTCAACAAATTGAAGGTGGTTTTGCTTTCTTACTTTCAACAGAAGACACTTTAATTGCTGCACTTGACCGTAATGGTTTTCGTCCTTTAGTTATTGGTAAACGTGACGACGGTTCATACGTTATTGCAAGCGAAACTTGTGCCCTTGATCAAGTTCACGCAACATACGTCCGTGACGTTGAACCCGGTGAAGTGATTATCATCAATAAATCAGGAATTACAACTGACCACTTCACAACTGATACTAACTTGACCATTTGTTCAATGGAATACATCTACTTTGCACGTCCTGACTCAGTTATTCGTAATGTGTCTGTTCATGAAGCTAGAAAACGTATGGGTGAGCTTTGTGCTAAAGAAAATCCTGTTGATGCCGACGTTGTTGTCGGTGTCCAAAACTCTGCTTTGTCTGCTGCAGGAGGTTACGCACAAGGTAGCGGTATCCCTTATGATATGGGATTAATCAAGAACCAATATGTCGCTAGAACCTTCATTGAACCGACTCAAGAAAAACGTGAAAACGGTGTTTCTATGAAGTTGTCAGCTGTTCGCTCAGTTGTTAAAGACAAGCGTGTCATTTTAGTTGATGATTCTATTGTTCGTGGCACAACAATTAAATACATTGTGAAATTAATTCGTGATGCAGGTGCTAAAGAGGTTCATGTTCGTATTGGTTCTCCTGCACTTAAATTCCCTTGTTTCTACGGAATTGATATCCAAACGACACAAGAATTAATTGCTGCTAATCATTCAATTGATGAAATCACCGAAATTATCAATGCCGATTCACTTGGATTTTTGAGTGTTGAAGGTTTGATTGATGCCATCGGACTCAAAAGTGATAACACTTATCATGGCTTGTGTACCGCTTACTTTGACGGTAACTATCCAACCCCCTTATACGATTATCAAGAAGAATTTGATCAAAAAGCTCAAGAATTAGGACTTTACACGGAGGAACGTAAAATTGACTAACCAATATAAAAAAGCCGGTGTTGATATTAAAGCAGGAGAAAATGCTGTTGACGCTATCAAGCCAATTGTAAAAGCAACTCAAAATGCCAATGTTCTCTCAACTATTGGTGGCTTTGGTGCTGAATATGAATTGACTAATGTCTTAAAAGGCATCAAAGAACCTGTTTTGATTTCAGGTACTGATGGTGTTGGAACTAAGTTAATGCTTGCACTCAAACATAACCGTAATGAAAATATCGGGATTGACTTAGTTGCGATGTGTGTGAATGACATTCTAGCTCAAGGTGCTAATCCACTATTCTTCTTAGACTACGTGGGTGTTGGTAAACTTGAACCAGCTAATATGAAAGAAATCGTAAACGGCATTGCCGAAGGTTGTAAGCTAGGAAACATGGCTCTAATCGGTGGTGAAATGGCTGAAATGCCGGGTCTTTATGACACTGACGAATACGATTTATCTGGTTTTGCAGTTGGTTTAGTTGATAAAAGTAAAATCCTAACTAAGCAAAATGTTAAAGAAGGCGATGTCTTAATTGGTCTAGCTTCAAGTGGTATTCACTCAAACGGTTATTCCCTAGTGAGAAAAATTATTGATGACAATCAACTAGACTTGAATGAGTATCGTGAAGAATTGAACGGCACACTACTTGATGTTGTGATGGCACCTACTCAAATCTACTTCAATCAACTTAACCCGTTATTTGAAGAAAGTTTAGTACATGCTGTCGCTCATATTACAGGTGGCGGGATTACAGAAAACTTGGAGCGCATCATCCCAGAAGACTTGACTGCAAAAGTTTACAAAAACACTTGGCAACAACCTGCTATCTTCGATCTTTTACAAAGAGAAGGGCAAGTTTCACAAGAAGAAATGGACTCTGTCTTCAACATGGGGCTAGGTATGATTATGGCTGTTGCGCCTGAAAACGTTGAACAAGTCAAAACAATTCTTGGTGATGATTGTTACCAAATAGGTCAGGTGGAAAATAGACATGACAAACCAGTCGAAATCATCTACTAAGCTAAAGAATGTCGCTGTTTTTGCTTCGGGAAACGGTTCTAATTTTGAATCAATTGCCCGTGCAGATTTACCAATTAATCTCTCACTTGTGGTGTGCGATAACCCCCATGCTAAAGTTATCGAACGTGCCCACAATCATGGGATTGAGACTTTTGTTTTAGAACTCAAAAATTGCGCGGACAAAACTGATTATGAAACCCAAATTTTAGAACAGTTACACCAGCATGACATTGACTTCATTATTTTAGCTGGCTATATGAAAATTATTCATGCCACACTTTTAAACGCTTTTGCTCAAAAAATCATCAATATCCATCCCGCTTATCTTCCTAATTTCCCTGGTAAAGATGGTATTGGTGATGCTTATAAAGCTGGTGTGAGTGAGACTGGTGTGACTGTTCACTATGTTGATGAAGGTGTTGATACTGGTCACATTATTCGTCAACAAAAAGTCCCTCGCTACAAAAGTGATAGCCTAGAAGATTTAGAAACTAGAATTCATAGCATTGAACATGTGCTGTACCCTGACACAATTCGCAATTTAATCGAAAAAGGAGAACTTTAAGTTGAAAAAATTAGCTTTAATTAGCGTATCTGACAAGACAGGCATCGTCGAATTTGCCAAAAACTTAATCGAACAAGGATATGATGTTATCTCAACCGGAGGGACACTTAAAACTTTAGTGGATCATAATGTGGCTGCTACCCCCGTTGAAGATATTACACAATTCAAAGAAATGTTGGACGGTCGTGTCAAAACACTTCATCCAATGATTCATGGTGGGATTTTAGCACAACGCGCTAACCCAACTCATATGGCCCAAATTAAGGAAAGTGGCATCAATCCCATTGACCTGGTTTGCGTTAATTTATATCCCTTTAAAGAAACTATCCAAAAGCCTGATGTAACAGATGAAGATGCCATTGAAAACATCGATATCGGTGGCCCTTCAATGCTTCGTGCAGCTGCTAAAAACTACCAAGATGTTGCAGTCATAACTGAACCTAGCGATTATGATGAAGTTATTGACCGTCTTAAGGCAGACAACCTTACAGTTGAATTCAAACGTCAACTTTCTGCTAAAGTTTTCAGACAAACAGCCGCTTATGATGCATTAATTGCTAACTATTTAACTGCTGAAGAGTTCCCAGAAAAACTAACAGTCACTTATGAAAAAGTGGACGACATGCGTTATGGTGAAAACAACCATCAACAAGCTGCTTATTATAAAGATGCTATTCCCGAAAAATATTCACTAGCTAATGCTAAACAGTTACACGGCAAACAACTTTCTTACAATAACATCCGTGATGCAGATGCTGCACTTCGTATTGCTGCTGAATTTGATCAACCAGCTGTTGTGGCTCTAAAACACATGAACCCTTGTGGTGTTGGTCTTGCTGAAACCGTTTTGGATGCTTGGCAAAAAGCTTATGATGCTGACCCAATCTCAATTTTTGGTGGAATTATCGTATCAAACCGTGAAGTTGACTTGGCTACCGCTGAAAAAATGCACGAAATCTTCTTAGAAATTATTATCGCACCTTCATTTACAGATGAAGCTTACGATGTTTTAGCTAAGAAGAAGAACTTACGTCTACTTCAACTAGACTTCTCTAAAATTGATGCTAACCAAAAAGACCTCGTTTCAGTTCTTGGTGGTGCGTTAATTCAAGACCGTGACTTAGCACACGAGTCTATCTCCGACTTTGAAGTCGTCACAAAAACACAACCCACAAAAGAACAACTTGAAGCACTTGAATTTGGTCAAACTGTCGTTAAACACGTCAAAAGTAACGCCATTGTCATCACAACTGCTTCTCAAACTTTAGGAGTAGGTGCTGGTCAGATGAACCGTATCGACTCTACAAAAATCGCAATTGAAAATGCCGCTTCAAAATCAGGTTTTGAAAATGCCATTATGGCTTCAGATGCCTTCTTCCCAATGGATGACTGTGTTGAATACGCAGCTAAACATGGTATCAAAGCAATTGTTCAACCTGGTGGTAGTATCCGTGATAAAGATTCAATTGCAATGGCTGACAAACTTGGTATTGCGATGGTCTTTTCAGCAAAACGTCACTTCAAACACTAATTAAGTCTTAACAGAGGAGTATCTTATAATGGAAAAATGGTTAATTATTGGGTCTGGTGGTCGTGAATATGCTTTTGCTAAATCGCTATCACGCCACAATGAGCGTCTGATTCTTGTCGCACCTGGCAATCCTATGATGAATAACTTACAAAATGTTTCAACCGTTTCAATCAGTGAAACCGATGTTTCAGCTTTAGCTACTTTTGCTCGTGAAAACGATGTAACCTGCACATTAGTCGGACCTGAAGTCCCTTTATCAAAAGGGATTGTTGATGAATTCAACTTACAATCTCTTCCTATCTTCGGGCCAACTCAATCCGCAGCTAGATTAGAAAGTTCAAAAGATTTTGCCAAATCAATCATGCAAAGAGCTGGTGTTAAAACTGCTAAGCACCAAACTTTTACCAAGGTTGAAGAAGCTAAAGACTACATCGCTAGTCGCTCTCTTCCTATTGTTATTAAGGCTGATGGACTTGCATCAGGAAAAGGAGTTATCATTGCTCAAACTCAAGATGAAGCTGACCAAGCTATTGCCGAGTTATTGACAAATGGGCATCATAGCTCTATCTTGGTTGAAGACTTCTTAGAAGGGGAAGAATTTTCACTATTTGTGATGGCAAATGGCAAACAATTTATGGCGATGCCACCTTCTCAAGACCACAAGCGTTTACTTGACAATGACGAAGGACCAAATACTGGTGGAATGGGTGCTTATAGTCCTGTTCCTCAAATTAGCCAGTCCATTCAAGATACTGCTATCAACGAAGTTGTTAAACCTGTTTTAAGACAAATGGTTAAAGAAGGGCATTCATTCACTGGATTCTTATATGCCGGCTTGATTTTGACTAAAGAAGGTATTCAAGTTATTGAATTCAACGTTCGTATGGGGGATCCTGAAACACAAGTTGTGCTACCTCAACTTGAATCAGACTTAGGTGACGCTATTGTGCAATTACTTGCTGGCAAAACTAGTCAACTGGCTTGGCAACAAGGGCAATACTATATTGGCAATGTTGTGGCTTCTATGGGCTATCCCAAAAAAGTCTTAGACAGCCAACCGTTACCCGTATTTAACGATACGATTGACGTTGATTATGCTGGTGTTAAAGAAATCAATAATCAATTTGTTAGTTCTGGCGGTCGCGTATTGATGGCAATTGCTCATGATCAAGATTTAGCTAAGGCACAAACAAAACTTAATGATGCTTTAGCTCAGTCTGTTAACAAAGCTCATTATCATTACCGAACAGATATTGGTAGTAAAGGAATTAAATTTTTAAGTGCTGAGAAAGTTTAGTAATAAAACAAAAAAACGTCCATGTTATTGGACGTTTTTTTGATGGTGATTTTTTCTAATTTATCCACGTGAACTCATTGACAAAGTTATCCTTGTTGATTGTGCTAGTTGACCATAACGGCAACTGGTAAAAAGTGTCTGAATTTGATACACTATAAAAAATGAAACGTTGATTTGATGGGATTCTGTTAGTCTTTTTCTCGCACACGCGAGAGTGATCCCAAAACAAGATATTTATGATAAAGTAAGTTACACTTTTTCTCGCACACGCGAGAGTGATCCTACTGCCTTTACCTTTTTTAACACCTGTAACCCCTTTTTCTCGCACACGCGAGAGTGATCCTGAACGACGAACAATATAAAGCTCGGGAACGAACTTTTTCTCGCACACGCGAGAGTGATCCTATTATGAGGTATCAAGTTGCCTTGCACCATCACTTTTTCTCGCACACGCGAGAGCAACCTCTCAAACTTTAAAAATCATATAATAATAGCCGCTACATTTTTACTAATTTAATTAATCGCTGTATACTATAAAGTACTTAGTTGAAAGAAGAATAATATTATGAGAAATAAACGTTTAGCGGTATATTGTGGTGCCAAGATTGGCAACAATATCAAATATAAAGAGGCTGTCATGTCACTAGGTCAAAAAATAATTAATCATAATTTTGATCTTGTTTATGGAGGCGGAACAGTCGGGTTAATGGGTGTCATTGCAGAAACCGTACTGCAACAAAACGGCGAAGTCTATGCAATCATGCCTAAGTTTCTCAAGGACTTAGAAGGTTTTGAAGACGAAGCGCAACACACCGAAATTGTCGACAGCATGTCTGTTAGAAAGCAACGTATGCTAGAACTATCAGACTTTTGTATAGCCATGCCTGGTGGTGCGGGAACATTAGAAGAAATCGTAGAAGCTTATTCATGGCATATATTGGGGCAAGTCAATAACCCTTGTGCTTTTTATAATATCGACGGTTTTTATACACCTATGGAAGCAATGTATGACAATATGGTTGTTCAAGGTTATTTATCAAAAGAAAACCGCCAAAAACTATTCTTTTCTGATTCACTTGATGACATATTTGCTTTCTTTGAAAATTATCAGGGTTAACAAATTAACCGCTTTGAAGTAACTTTTTTAGAAATACTGTAACGTCCCGATTAAAAATCGCGGACGTTTTTTATTTGCAGTCCTTTACAGTAGATTCCTTAACCTTGCACCACCACACAATTAGTGATAATTTCGACTAAACTAGTCACTGTATTATGGAGGATACCTATTTATGAAAAAAATTTTGCGGTCACTATTAATTATCAGTAGTCTTTTTCTACTATTATCTATACAATCAACACCCGTTTTAGCTCGTGTTGGAGGTGGAAGTGGTGGTGGCGGTGGCAGTAGCCATACCTCCACTAGTAGCAATAACAATGATTATGAAGGAGGAAGTTTTTTTGGATACACCCGACTTGGTCCTTATGTTTTCGACAATGATAATACATTGCTGATTCTTTTATTGCTTTCTGCCCTAGGCTCACAATCTCTTGCCAAAAAAAGATGGAACAAGAAAAAAGGAGAAGCGACGCCACTTGATCCCCAAACTGAAAAACAAGCGACTGACCTTTTTTATAAAGTTGAAGAAGCCTGGGACCAACAAGACAAGCGAACACTAGCTTCATGTATGACTAGAAGATACTACTTCAATCAAGCCAGATTGCTCATGCGCTGGAAGTTGTTTGGCAAAGTCAATCACGTTGATAGTATTGACTTAGTAACAATTTCACAACTAAAAGCGCACCATTCTAATCAAATGCGCCTACTAATTACAGGTCAAGCGAGAGATTGGTTCGAGAATCGTTATCACTCATCAGACTATAATCAAGCACAAGAAAATAGTGCCCAAATTGAACGATTTACCGAAATTTGGCGTGTAGTTAATACCAATAGGGGACTTTTAATCAAACAAATTACACCAATCAATGAAGAGTAGATCATTCATCATTTGGATTTATGCGCCATAACTTCTATAATGAACCTAACTAATCAATTGTAAGGAGTGCGATTATGAAACAAGATTTTATTGAGATTAAGGACGCTCACCAAAATAACCTCAAAAATATTAACCTATCAATTCCAAAACATCAGATAAATGTCTTCACAGGTTTATCTGGTTCAGGAAAATCATCATTAGTCTTTGATACTTTAGCTGCGAATTCAAGACGAGAACTGAACGAAACTTTTCCTAGTTTTACACAACAGTATCTACCTAAATACGGTTCTCCTGAAGTCGGACAGATTGATAATTTACCCGTTGCGATTGTTATCCAACAAAAAACCGTTGGCAAAAATCCGCGTTCAACACTTTCTACCTATACTGGTATCTACTCACTTTTGAGATTACTTTTTTCAAGAGTGGGGAAACCCTGGGTGGGTTATTCAGACTCTTTTTCTTTCAACTTACCTCAAGGTATGTGTGAACAATGTCAAGGACTCGGCTATGTTGACGAAATCAATCCTGACAAAATCATTGACTATAATAAATCACTGAATGAAGGTGGTATTACCTTTGTCAGTTTTGGTCCAAACACTTGGCGCTGGAAACGATATGCACAAACCGGTCTTTTTGATAATGACAAGAAAATCAAAGATTATTCAAAAGAAGAATTAGACAATCTACTCTATGCCCCTCAACAAAAACTAAAAGATGCCGCTCCCGAATGGAATAACTCTATTTTATATGAAGGACTTATTCCTAGAATCAAGCGCTCGATTCTTGAAAGTCGTGAGGGTCAACACCACAAAAAAGCTATTGCAGAAGTCGTCACTCGCAAAACTTGTCCAACTTGTCAGGGACAAAAACTCAACCAAAAAACACTTAGTTGTCGCATAGACAACAAGAACATCAGCGATGTTTTAGCAATGAATCTCGATGAAGTCATGACATTTTTGAAGACAATCACACAACCACTCGTTAAAGATTTAATCCGTGAACTCAATAATAAGATTCAAGCACTTATTGATCTTGGATTGTCTTATTTAACACTTGATCGCAGTACTGATACGTTATCCGGTGGGGAAGTGCAACGTATTAAGATTGCAAAATTTATGAATAGCGCACTAGTTGACATGCTTTATATCTTAGATGAACCCAGTGTCGGCCTTCATCCTCATGACATTGAACTAATCAAAAAAGCCCTCATCAAGCTTCGTGATCGTGGCAATACCGTTGTCATTGTCGAACACAATCCCCTACTAATTCCGATTGCTGATTATATTTTTGAAATCGGACCAAAGGCTGGTAAAGAAGGTGGAGAAGTTACCTTTGCAGGTACTTATGACGAGATACTTAATTCAAATACCTTAACAGGTAAAATGCTCAAGCAAAAATTAACCTTTCCAAATCACAGACCTATCACCAACACCGTTGACCTGTCAGACGTTAAAGTTCACAATCTAAAAGATGTCGATGTCAAAATTCCACTCAATGCACAAACCGTCATTTCTGGTGTAGCTGGATCAGGTAAAAGTTCACTGGTTGAAGCGGTCAAGCAAAAATTAACAGGACCTTATATTGATTTGACCCAAGATGCCGTAGGAGTTAATATCCGCTCAACTTCTGCTACTTATCTTGATATTTTAGACACGATTAGAAAACTATTTGCTAAAGAAAACAAAGTATCTCGGGCCTTATTTAGCTATAATGGCAAGGGAAAATGTCCATTGTGTAAGGGACGCGGCGTCCAGATTACCAACATGGCATTCATGGATCCAGTTATTCAAGTCTGCGAAAAATGTCACGGTAAACGCTATAATGACGAAGCACTAAGCTATACCTACCATGACAAAACCATCAGTGATGTCTTAGAATTATCTATTGCGGACGCTTTAACTTTCTTTAGCGATATCAAAGAAATTTCAAGCAAGTTAACGAATATGAAACGTGTTGGTCTTGACTACCTTTCTTTAGGTCAATCACTTGATACGCTTTCTGGTGGAGAAGTCCAACGTCTAAAATTAGCTGACCAATTAAATAATGAAGGAACTGTCTATCTCCTAGACGAACCTACTGCTGGATTACACATGCAAGATGTTAAGGTAATTGAAGCATTATTTGATGACTTAGTTAATCAAGGGAACACCCTAATTATTGTTGAACATAATTTAGAGATTATGAGCCAAGCTGATTGGTTGATTGATGTTGGCCCTCGAGCTGGTATCTATGGTGGCCGCATTCTTTATACAGGCCGACCAAAAGCAGCAATGTCAGATTCAGAATCTCTCACAGGATACTATCTTAAACAATATAATCTGGATAGATAAAATTGAGTTGTTTTTGGTTATTTCAGAACCAAATTATTGCAATCTGATGTGAAATGGACTATATTCAACGTGTGGCTAAAGCCACATTTATATTTCTTATTTCTTACTCCTCCAAGTATTGTTATAAGACTTAAATATGAGTTAATGCTTTTAACTCACCAAAAAACCCGCTATCAGCGGGTTTTTTATTATGTCATAAAATAATATACTATGTGATAGTAAAACATATTATATTACAATATAATATTGAATATCCTCATTTTATTTATCATCGCTTTAGGTTTATCGCTGATGATATATGCCATGTGGTTTTATCTTTATGATGCTTGGCTAACCGTTCTTTTAATACTTTTAATCATTAAAAAAGCCCTAAATCCTAATAAGAATAAGGGTTTTTATTGTTTCAATAGACAAAACTTACATCAAAACAGACAAAATTTACATTAAATCGTGTTTTTTACAGACAAAACTTACATCAAAAACAGACAAAACTTACATCAAAAACAGACAAAACTTACATCAAAAACAGACAAAACTTACATCAAAAGATTCTGCGAGCCTTGCTGGGCGTGGGCTGAAACCCCCCTAAAAAGAACTTAAAAAGAATTTAAAAAGAATATATAAAAGACCCCCCCTCAAAAAAAGAGGTGATTTGATGTAAATTTTGTCTAAAAATAAGTGATTTTATTTGATGTAAATTTTGTCTAAAAAAAAATAAATCTTTGATGTAAATATAATTGACTAATCACATCAAAAGATTTATAGTATGGCTATAAGCAGTTTGGAGGAGAACGAGATGGCAAATAACGAGATAACGAAATACAGTCCCAAGTTAAATACTATCCCTCTCAAAAAATTCACAGCAACTGAAATGAATTTATTTTTTTCGATTATCTCAAAAATGCGAGATCGAAAAGACGAGACGGTAAGATTTACTTTTAGCAAGTTAAAAGATCTAAGTGAGTACAAGCCAACAGCCAATAAGCGGTTTGTTAATGACTTACGCAAGACTTACAAGAAAATTTTAGACTTAAAATTTATTGATCAAAATGCCAATGGACTTGATGAAACAGTCTTTGTGCTATTTTCAAAATTCACAATTCGGGGAACGGCAGATGAGCCGTATGTTGACATCAAGATTTACGAAGAAGCCCTGCCGCTACTCAACAACTTAGAAGAGTGGGTACGGTATTCACTTCACGAGTTTAACAACATCAACAGCACATATGCCAAAACAGCATTTAGATTGCTTAAACAATATCGAACAACAGGTTTTGCTTACTTCAAAAAGGACGAATTCAGAGAGTTAATGGATATCCCAAAATCTTACAGTAACGCTGAAGTTACACGTACGGTTTTGAAGACAATCCAAAAGAATTTAGACGAGTTTTTTGAAGATTTGACAATTACGCCTATTCACAAAAAAGGACGAGGCAATCCGATTGCTGCTTATCAATTCACCTTCAAACCTGAAGAACGTAAACAAGATGATTTTAACTTCAAAGAAACCACAACTAACCAACCTGCAAAAGCAACTCACCAAGAAATTGCAACAGATTGGTCGAAGAAAAAGGCTGTTCAAACAACAGCTGTTAACCATCAATTAGACGATATCTTAACTCAAATTGATGAAGTACACGCTTAAACCAACAGACAAAACTTACATTAAAAAAACACATCACGTTAACTGTGATGTGTTTTTTTATTTGGTTAACCCCAATAAGATTTGATGACTGTTAAACCTGATACTAGAACCAATGCGATGATTGCTTTTAAATTGAGCTTTTCTTTGAGGATAAAGCTTGAAAAGACAACGCCATAAAGTGAGGTGATATTTAACAAGATCCAAGCTAGACTCGAATTTCCCGATGTTGCAAAAGTGAATCCAATTTGAGCAACTAACGTTAAGACTGTTCTAGAGAAGTAAATGAGCACCTCTTTAGCTGTTGATTCCTTATTTTGCGATTTTTGCCCCTTTAGCGGTGTTTTTTTAGCAAATAGCATAAAGAGTACGATAATAAGCCTAAAAACGATTGTGCAGTATGTAAACGCCAATAAACGATTAGTTGTGATTGAATAACCACTCGTCAAAATTGGTGATAAAACAGATTGTATCACTAAAAGTGGCGTGATAATGGCAATCCCGCTCAGAATACTGCGGTCGTACTTTGTAATCATCAAAGTAAAAACGATTACGGTTGTTAAAATCGAGATGAGATAACTCGACGGACTGAAGCTCCCCGAGCTAGCAAAAAGTGCGATGGGAATTAACAAGTCTGAGAATTTACTTGCTACAACAGATTCAGCCACCGTCAATGACTTGAATAAATAGCTATAGCCAATTGCTACAGCTTGTGCCAATAGCGCGTACAACATGATTTTGTAGTCTAATAACATGGGCCAAATATCCTGTTTCAAAAAGACAACAGCCAAGAGGGTCGCTAAACCAAAAGTATATAAATTATTTTTGAAATTAACGATAGTGATATCTTGTTTTTTAATCCCCATTTGAAACCGATCGATGACACTGATAAGACCTCGACTGACAGATGATGCCAGAGCCATTAGACATAAAACTAAAGCAGACATAAAAACCTCCAACAAACGAACTTTATTTAATTTGAATATTATAAAGTTCGTTTTTTGTTTAATTTTAACATGCTTTTGAATTTTAACAGTCGATTTTAGGTTAAAAAAAGAAATAAACTTGACAGACACTATCCTAATCGCTAACATTAAACGAAAATTAACAAAAAATTAAAAAGGAGCAATTATTATCGAATGAATGCATACAATTACGGGGACAAAAAGTGGTTTTATTTGACGGTTATTTTTTCAGTTCTGGTGAGTACTGAATCGGTCTTTTTCGCGTGGGTCGTGAACAACTTTATTACAATTGCAACTCAGGGAAATTATAGTGAGCTAATACAGACAATTGTGATTTCTGTTGTTGGATTAATTATTTTGTTCGGATTGGATATTATCTATATTAGAGTGAAAAATCGGCTTGTACAAAGCTGTAATGAGAACATTAAAATTAAGTTGTTTAAACATCTGATGTCCAAATCTCATGGTGATCCCGTTAAGGAAGATGTTTCCTTAATGACCAATGATTTGAAACAATTAGAGACTAAAGGCATTTTGAACGAAATTTCGATTATGCGTAATGTGTTGATGTTTTTATTTGCTATTGGATATGGAATCTTGCTAGATTATGTGACTATATTAGTCTTTTTCGGGGCTTCTTTATTACCAGTTTTAGCTTCAAAAATTTTCTCAAGCAAAATCAAAGCAACTTCACAAGAATGGTCAAAAGAAAACAGTGCTTACATGGGAAAAACAACCGACTATATTTCTGGTATAGACACGATTGTAAACTACAAAGCTCAAAACGTAGCAGAAAAGAACTTTAATCAATCTGCAACGGCATTAGAAAAAGCGCTAACAAAAATGAATGACATGGTTGGCATTAGTACATACACGGTTAACGCTGTCGCTAACTTAGCTATTCTAAGTTTAGCGATTGGCTTTGGTATCTTTCGAGTGTTGAGTGGATTTCTAACGGTTGGACAGCTAATTGCTATTGTTCAGATTTCAAATAACTTAATTAATCCATTGCTAGCAATGTTAGGAGCTATTAATGAGCGCCAAACAACTGCTGATACAAGTCAACTGCTTAGAAGTATCAATGATGACAACCATCAAGATAAAGACAATATCGAAGTGAACTCGCTACAGATTCAAAATGGGGCTATTGCACTTGAAGGAAAAACATTGTTTGATAATTTAAATTTAACAATCAATAAAGGTGAAAAAGTATTAATCGTTGCACCTTCAGGTTATGGAAAGTCAACTTTATTGAAAGCGATTGCCGGATTTTTAGATTTTTCAGAAGGAAGTTATTATATTAATGGACAGAGTTCATCTCATGCTTCCTTAAAAACAGCAGCAGCTCTGATTAAACAAGATCCTTTCATCTTTGATAACACGATTTTGTTTAATATCACAATGGGAAATGAGTACCGTCAGTCTGATTTGGAAGCTGTTATTCAATCGGCGCAACTTGAAGACGTTGTTGCCTCAAAAGGTTTAGATTATCAAGTTGGCGAAAATGGGAATAACCTTTCAGGAGGACAAATTCAGCGTCTGGAAATTGCTAGGGGATTATTAGCTAATCGTTCCATGATCTTGGCAGACGAAGTTACATCGGCTTTAGATGTTGAAACAGGTGACAAAATTTCTAACTATTTGCTTAATGCTAAACAGACTTTAGTCGAGGTTTCGCATAAAGTATCAGATGACCAACTTAAAAAATATGATCAGGTTGTTTATTTAGATAAACTGGGTTAAAAACAGACAAAACTTACATCAAAAAAGACTGCCATTATCACCGCAGTCTTTTTTGATTGCTTTTATTTCGATTTCAAAAATTATTATGCTAAGATAGCCGTAATTAGGAGGCATTAAGATGAACAAGACAGTATTTGGTTTAGGTGTGATTTGTGCAGCAACGTTATGTTTGGCAACAAGTGGACATAATCAAACACAAGCAGCAACCGCACCAGACCACACAGCAACCGTTAATTATGTCAAAGGCTATGGGATTACCACTTGGAAAAATGTGGGGTCGACACCAGAACCCGTTGGTCACTATTTATCAACGGGATCACAATGGCTAACGAATGATATTAACTCTGATATTTTTCCGATGGGGAATACACGTGCAATGACAGCTATTCTACCGCCTTCCATCGTTTATGGCGGTTTAAATCACCCAGGAAACCCATTCTGAATAATGAATATGCAAGTAGTAAGTACTATGATGTGGGTGGAGAGAATTCAACGCAAGCACTTAATGCAGTTGTTGTTGCTGATCAAAGCAGTCAGTTATGGTCATCACCGACAGATAGCAAATTTAATATGGTCGGCAGTCCCACCACCCCAACAGGATTTGTAGACGCTGGGACAAGCTGGCAGGCCTTTAACCGTCAAGTCGTTGATGGCAAAACTTGGTATCAACTAGGACAAAAGCAATGGTTAGATGGGACAAAAGCTCATATTCAGTCTGAACAATCACGTGATGATAAAACCTTTACTGAATTTGATTTTAGTATTTTATCAACCGATATTATCCCTGATCAATATCAACAAGGTGTCAAAAGAGCCCAACAATTAATTGCGTTAGGTTACTCAGAACTTGGCATGTTTGATACAGTTAAACATGAATGTGGAGCGGAATCTGCTTGGTTCATCCTTCATAACATGAACTGGGATTTCAACAAGCAAGCATTGAGATATGCACTATATCTTAAAGAAAATGGGGCCTATACAGGACCAAAAGACGATAATTTCTATCGCACACAATTACAAGCCAGAAATTTCATGACCGATGAAATTAATTATGCTGTTGAAAATATTAATAACGGACAATAATCTTATTGATTATTGCTAGTTTCACACACTAATTCCTGATATAATCGAGTTATTATTTCCGGGGCTTTATAGTGAAGACTCTATAAAACTTCAAAGAGGTTGGTACGCACGTACCAGCTTTTTTTTGAAATATAATATATTACAATATAATATTTTATATTTTAATAAGCTATGATATACTATATTATGTTATAGGAGGTTATTATGAAAATTATCAGCTTTGCTGCGGTTAAAGGCGGTGTTGGCAAGACCACATTGACTTTCAACTTTGCAGAATATTTAATTGGACAAGGTAAAAAAGTGTTGTTGGTTGATAGTGACCACCAAGGCAGTTTGAGTCATATCTATGGCGCACTAACTGAAACGGATACATTATATGATGTGTTCACAGGTCAGAATATTGATTTGCATAAAATCAATGATCAACTTAGCATCTTACCTAGTTCGCCTGAACTAGATCGTCTTGAAGCAACTTTAGCTACACGTAACAACCAAAACTTGTTATTCATGATGTGGTTACAAGATAACGTTGAACAAATTCAAGACTTCGATTATATCTTGATTGATTGTCACCCTGATTTCATGACAATTACTAAGAATATGATTGCAGTCAGTCACTACGTGATTAGTCCGCTAGAACCGAGTGAGTTTGGGTTCATGAACTTGGGTATCTTTAATGCGCGTATGGAAGAATTGAAGCAAGAGACAATCGATATTCGCACACGTGAAAGTTACATTGATGCCAAAACACTTTATGTCCCTAACATGATTAAACATAATACTAAATCCTCACGCGAGTTCTTAGATAGCGTTGCACAGTTTGATAATGTGGCAACAGATTTGTCTGTGCCTTATCGAGAAGTATTCAATAAATCAACGCTTGAAAATAAGTCAGTCTTCACTTTACTTGAAGAACAAAATACACAATCAGCTCATACACTATATAAACAATTAGATGACATCTTTAGTAATTTAACAGAAAGGATTTCACAATAATGGCATTTGAAATCAACAAACTAGAACAAGATTCATTAAGACAAAAAATTAATAATCGTCACTTAAAACCTAAAAAAGAACGTAAGCAATCATTCTCATTTACCCTAACACCTTCACTAAAGGCTCGTTTAGATGATAAATCAGAAGAAACAGGATTCGGTTCAAGTTCACGTTTACTTGAAAAAATCTTATCAGAACATATTGATGAATATTAAAAAAGGGCTTTTTTTACTATTTATAACTAACTGTATTAAAAATAATATCATTATTGGAGAATATTTTGACTAATAAAGAATGGCACTTTGCAACCCATAAACCAGAAACTATGAATAATATTTTAAAAGAAACGATATGTCAATATGAACAACTGGATAACTTGAAGCAACTACTAAATAATTCGATTTATAGATTTATTTTGAATATAAAAATGAAATATCAAAATAATAGTAAAACACTAGTTATTTTAATGAAAAATCCAAGCACCGCGAACGAAAATCAAATGGATAATACAGTTTCAACTATAATAGATAATTTTTGTATGGAATACTCACGAATTGTGATTTTTAATTTATCTCCATTAGTAGATGGAAATTCTAAATTTGCAGAAGAAAAACTACAAAATGAAAATATTAGTTTAGAAATAAATAGAAAGTTTATTAATCGTTATATTAATGAAGAATTAACTAATTTTGATTTTTTATTGGCAACAGGCGAGATAGAAGATACCCCATCGAAGAAGAAAACGAGAAGTTATCAAGAACTATATAAAATTATCTTGGATGATATAGAGTCAAATAATCCTAATAATATTTATGTTTTAGGTACTTCTGGTAGTAAATATATTTCTGGAAGACACCCTAAGGCTTGTAACGGTGATTTTCATTTATATAAACTTGACACGAAAAAAAGTGAATATTTTAATCAGACTACGAAAGGTATTACGAACCTATATGCTGATAAAATCAAATTTATTCAAAAAATGCGTATGTATCTTGATAAAGAATATATAGAAGTATCAACAATTGATGAATTAATGAATATGTATAAATAGTTAGTTAAACGTAATAAATCCTGTGTTATGCTTCCGTAATTAGACAACAAATTAATCCACTATACCGTTAATCTTTTTATTTACCCTAATCTTCATCCTTACATTTTTGGGAAAACAAAAAACCCACTGATATAGTGGATTTGATTATTCAAGTGGTAAATATTGGTAACCGATTTCTTTTTCAGCAAAGTTATTGGCTACTAGCTTCAAGGGTCTTGAGTTGTCTCGAATGACAAAAGCCACACTACCTTCGGCTGTTTGGCCAATTTCAACTCGATCTTCAGAATTATGAATACCTAAATATTCTACTGAAAGGCTATCAAGTCCTTGTTCGGACTTGTTAACTTTGTCTTCTTGTGTACCAGCAAAAGCGGTTGAGAATAGGAATTCAGGTGTCGTTGGACCTTCTTCAAAAGCTTTGTTTGTTGCTTTAAAGTTAATCAACATTAATGTGGAATCTTTATACAATTCTCGGTTTTTGTCAGGTTTGATTATCTGATGTCCAGTTACTTCAACTGTCGCAAAACTCGTTTTGGCAATACCGTTTTCAAATGATAGATTCTGCGCAGGCGTTTCAGCCATCACAGGTTGTTGACCAACTTTGTGGTTGTCTAGCGTTACTCTAATTGCAATTAAACCAATTACTGCAATCCCAATTAAATATTTCTTCATCAAAATTATCCTCCAACTACCTTAGTGTTGTGAGTATATCATAGTTGTGGAGGATTGACAGGTCTCATCCTAACATGTTTGGGAAAACGTAATCGTTATAATAGTTGTTTTATAGCTTAAAAAAGTGAGATTTAAACGGTTGTCAATCAATGTGTGGTAAAGTTAAAAGGAATATGATTTTAGAGGAGATATAAAATGAATTATAATTTGACAACTGAAGAGCAAATTTTGGTTAATTCTGAGGTAGAAAAGAACAGTAAAAACATCGTTGTTGCGTACTTACTATGCTTGTTTTTTGGGGTACTAGGTATTCATAGATACTATTTAGGTAAAAAAGGTTCTGCCATTTTAATGACGGTTTTAGCCATTACCGTTGTAGGATCTGTTGTTAGTGCTGTTTGGGCTTTTGTAGACTTGTTTTTAATTCCAGGAATTATTAATGAAAACAAAAAACAAGTTGAACAAGAAGCTATTAATAACATTTTAAGTCGTAAAAGATAGTTTTAAAAAGCATCTTCTAATTAATCATTAGGAGGTGTTTTTTTTGTTTAAACAGATTACGCTATCAAATAAGCGTTGGCTTGCTCTTCAAATAAATTGATAAGCGAACGCATGATGTAAGCGGCTTTGTTTTTAGCGACACGTTGTGAGGTGAGGATGATTTTTTTGATATCAGAAGTTAATTTCATCGTCATAAACTGATTTGATTCAAACTTGAAGGCAGCTTCAGCTCGCCCAATTAGTCGTTCAGCATTCTTCTTAGCGACACTTTTGGCTTTAAAAATTAAGCCAGCATACTGATATAACTTATCAGCATTATTGAAAGCATAGGCTCTCAGGGTGTTGACCAAAGGTTCAGGAAGTCCCGTTGCAACTAGTGAAGCTTTTAAGACCTCAAGTGCATCTTTTTGGATAGTAGCATTAATATCAACAGTTGGTTCTTGAATTAATTCTTCTGATTGGGTCTCTTTGGTTTGAGGTTTAACCTTGTTTTCAATAATTTCTTCCAAAATGTCCCATGTGTCAGTTGTATCATTTGTATGAGTTTGGTTAAGGTTAGTTTGATTAGAGTTTGTTTCGTAAACTTCTGTAGGTTTGTCATCTAAACTTACAACTTCTTGAGTTGTCACATCTTCAAAGTTTGGCAAGAACAATTTGGTTGCTTTGCTGTAAGTTCTCTTTTTGATAATGTAGCCGTATTTTTCCAAGTTCTTGAGGATTTTGATTGTCTTGTTACGTTTAGTTCCCAATGTTTCGATTAGTTCAACAATAGTGTAGATGACATAGTGAGCTTTTGCTTTGGCGTCAAAAAAGTCACTTCTCTTAACTGATGACTTCATGCGATCAGCTAGCAACATATAGCAAACTCTTTCATCATTAGTTAGTCTTTTGTCCTCGAGTAGTTGTTTATCAAACATAAAAAATTGATTCATTTTAAAAATCTCCTTAAATTTTTTTGATTTTTAAAATGAAGATGGTATAATTAACGTATAAATTAAAGAAATGTGTGTCAAACTTTTCTTATAGTTTTTTAATTTTGATTGATCTCCATTAAAAACTACTACGTTTTATATCTTCATGATCTTCATTTTTAAAAATCTAATATTGTCGACCGTTCTTGCCGGAACGGTCGTTTTTTTTATTCATAATTTAATTAAACATTAATTAAAAACCAAAGTCAAACATTTATCATAAGTAAACAAAAAGACAGCTATAAGAGCTGTCTTTTTTTGTGCTATTCAACAGGAAATTCTTGTTCGCCTAGTTTTTGATTAGTAAAGATGTCTTGCACAACTAATTTTAACGGAGTTGTCTTATCAGTTAGTTTGAATCCCATTGCACTTTTGGCTGTTTGGCCGGGTTTAACATTACGAGTATGACTAGCAAAACTAATGCCCTCAATTCCTTGTCCTGATAACTGTTCTGCTCCACTTTGGTAACCGGAAAACAGAAGTGACCACATTAAGTCTAATGAAATATCTTCTTTGGATTTGTTTGTAGCTGTATACCAAAAGGCCATAACAGGCATGTCACCCTCTTCATTACCTTTTTCCCCAGGATTAATGACTTTATGATCAGTGATTTCCACTCGCATTCGTTTAGTATTGGCAACGCCATTCTTGTAGGTGTATTCATCATCTTTTGGTGTATCGACTTGTGAACTGGTGTTAGCAGCTGAATCATTAGCAGAACAACCTGCTAACAATAAAGTACCGCTCATTGTTAATATGGCTAAACTTTTCTTCATTAATTTTACCCTCCATTCTAAAAGTGAATTTACTATAACAAGAATAAGGGGTGAAATCATAATTTATAAGGCATCTTATAAAAGAGTTAAAAAGGCTAGACCATTAAACTAATCCTGTTATTATCATAAGTAAACAAAAAGACAGCTCTTATAGCTGTCTTTTTTGTATCATTTAATTGGAAATTCTTGTTCGCCAAGTTTTTGATTATTAAATTTATCTTCAATCACCAGTTTCAATGGGGCAGTCTTATCATGTAATTTGAAGGCAATCATGTTTTGTGCACTGTGATTTTGTTCAATAGGAGCCAAAGGGTGACCAATCCGAATAGACTCTTCAACATCTTGTCCCTCAAGTGGCGTTGTATTGCCTTGATAGGCAGTAAAAAGCAGACCCCAAATATCGCTAGGAGTTAGCCCTTGGTCTGTCTTGTTCGTTGCTGTGTACCAAAACACCATGATTGGGGTAACACCTTCTTCATTACCTTTTTCCCCGGGATTAATGACTTTATGATCCGTGATTTCTACTCGCATCCGTTTAGTATTAGCTACGTTATCTTTATAAGTCACGTCATCATCTTTTGAAACAGCTGATTGAGAATTGGTGTGGATTGAATTGTTATTAGCAGAACAACCTGCTAGCAATAAAGCCCCACTCAATGTTAATACAGTTAAACTTTTCTTCATTAATTCTATCCTCCATTTAAAAACTAAGCCCACTATAACAAGAATAAGGGTCAAAATCACAATTCATAAAGTATCTTATAAAAGAGTTAATAAGGGTAGGTTAGGAAATTAATTCTGTCATAACTTGGTTAAGATGGTGTTAAACGATATAATAAACTTATCAAAGACAGTTATGGAGAGTTGATGGCATGAGTAATAAAACTCGAGTACCAAAGTTAAGATTTAAGGGATTTCAAGATGAGTGGGAAGAAGTTAAAGTTGAAGCATTAGCTAATAATTTTATTGGTGGGGGAACGCCAAAAACAAAGGATAAAACCTATTGGACTAATGGTACAATACCATGGATTCAGAGTTCTGATTTGGAACAAGATGATGTCATAAATATTAATCTTAAAAAACACATAACGCAAAATGCAGTAAATGAATCTAGTGCAAAGCTTGTCCCTTCTGAGTCTATTGCTATAGTATCTCGTGTTGGTGTTGGAAAATTAGCTTATATACCCTATGAATATTCAACTAGTCAGGATTTTTTATCCTTAAGTGAGTTAAATTATAATCCTTATTTCGTGACTTATTCACTTTATAAAATCATGAATATAGTCAAAAATCACCTACAGGGAACGTCTATAAAAGGAGTTACTAAAAAAGAACTGTTAAGCAATAAGGTTATAGTAACTAATGATGTGAAAGAGCAAGAAAAGATAGGAAAGTTTTTTGCTAAGTTAGACAAGTTGATTGAACTCAATAGCAAAAAGTTACGATTAAAACAAGAACTAAATGAAGTGTTAACCCAAAAAATGTTTGTTGACTATCATGATGTTAATTTAAAACCACTAATGAGATTTAGTCAATTTGAAGACGATTGGCATAGCACATATTTTAAATGTATTTTTGACTATGAAAGACCCGATAAGTATATAGTAGAGGATGATAATTATTCTGATGATGGAACACCAGTACTAACAGCTAATAAATCTTTTGTATTAGGTTATACAAAAGAAAAAAACATCTATGGTAGAGGGAACTCTATAGTGTTTGATGACTTCACATTAGATAATAAATTTGTCAATTTCGATTATAAAGTGAAATCATCAGCTATTAAAATTCTTACAGCAAAGGAAAATTTCGACTTATTTTTTGCATATAAGAGACTTAATTCCGAAAAAATTTTAAAAGAAGGACATGCTCGTCATTATATTTCCATAGTACAAAATACTAAGACTAAGGTTCCTAGATTAATAGAGCAACAAAAAATTGGTCAACTATTTAGTTCAATTGACCAAGAAATCAATTTATACCAGCAAAAAGTCGACAACTTAAAACAACTTAAAAAAGCTTATCTACAAAAAATGTTCTGCTAAAATGGCAGAACATTTTCTTTGTTATCATCAGGATTTGAAACATAATCATAGGTTTCAATTAAAAAAATTATAATCGTATAGACTGAGTTAATAGCTAGGTGAGCATATCTTGGTGTTATTTTTATGATTTCTTCTTCTGATTTACCATGCCCAGAACCAAAATTATTGCGTAAATCTTTTAAGCCTTCAGTTGAATCCTTAAATCCATCAAGAATTTGTTTAGTAATATCACTTAGTTTTGAATCTGAGCTTGTATCTGGATTCAGATTAAGTGTTTGATAGACCTTTTTAAATAATGTAGGCATGTTAACTTTCCTTTTATAGTTAACATCACGTTTATCTAAAATAGTTTTCATAACGGCTTCCATTAATTCTTTTGCTTTTCCTATAGAATCTTCGGGATAATTCTCAGAATCAACCAGCATTTTTTGAATAATTTTTGTAATCATATCT
Organism: Holzapfeliella sp. JNUCC 80; assembly: GCF_053667655.1. NCBI lineage: Bacteria > Bacillati > Bacillota > Bacilli > Lactobacillales > Lactobacillaceae > Holzapfeliella > Holzapfeliella sp. JNUCC 80. The sequence continues at coordinate 30,527 of NZ_JBSJXZ010000002.1, forward strand.
TTTTGCATAATTTCATGAGCGTTAAAATCTTCGAAAATTGGATTATCGAATTTATAATTTCCCATTAGGCTATCCATATCTATAAGATGATTTAAATCACTTTGTTCCATCAGACCATTTTCACATTGTCTAACAACAACACTAGCTATTTCCTGAACGAAATTAAAAACTTTTTCAACTGATAAATTTGAATCAAATATTACATTCTTAATACTTGTCCTTGAGTCTATCTCTTCAGAAAATACTTCTTTTTTTAAAATGTTATTAGATATTAAATTTAAAATATCTATGTCACAGTCATGAAGTTCTTTAATGTTTTCAAAAAAACAGAAAAGAGTATATTTGTCACTAATACTTAATCCCATGTAAAAATCCCCCACTATGTAAAATCAACATTATCTTAGATAATACAGGTTTGAGAAAATTATACAACTTATGAATTATGTAGAAGTCTAATTCTTGAACTTCCCCAGTTCAGTGTTAGACTATAACCAAGTTATCAAAAAACGGAGGTTAGTCTAATGAATAAGAAGTTAAGCTGTCCTGATTGTGGGAGTATGCAAATCAAAATTGGTCGTCAAAGAGATTACGGAAGATTACGCAGTTATCGTGGTAGTCGAATTTTTGGAGTAGGTTCTAATATTACTTATTATTTTTGTGGCAGATGTGGCACAGTAATTAAGCAAGTGGTAGATAATCCTCAAAGATTTGACGATTATGAACAATAAAAAAAGACCTGACTAATCAGTCGGGTCTTTTTTGGTTTATTTTTGTAATTCGTGTAGTAAGTCATCTAGCTTGTAGTTTTGAACAAGTTGCGCTTCAACACTAGCATTACTTCTGATAATTGATTTGTATTTCAATTCATTATTATAAACAAGGACTAAGTGAGCAAGTAAGCGGAAGATTTCTTGATCTTCTTTTTTGTTCAATTTGGCATCTTCTTTATGTTTTTGACAGAACAAGGTAATTAAAGCTTCTAACTTGTTATGGTTAGCATAATGTTCTTGTTTAAAAGGTAGTGGATTGATTAAAGACTGTAGCTTCAACAAATCTTCTTGAGTAGGGGTTTGAACAGCAGCTAGTGCCATAGAAAGTTGGTTTTGACCTTCTTTGTTGCCAAGTTGGTCTTTGCTTAGGTAATTGTAAACAAGCAAAATCACGATTAAAGCAACAACTGCCACAAAGGCAATGACTAATGAGGTTGTCAAAGTATCCCAAACTTTAGCCCAAGGAATGATGAAGACAATTCCGACAAGAATCGCTACAGTCAAAATCCCCAAACAAAAATACTTCACTTTTTCTGATTTAACAAAATCCATTTTAATTCCTCCAATTCTATGTATTAATTTTAGTATACTCTAAATGCAAAAAAATGTGGATTAAAAAAGGTTGGGGATTTTCAATAAAGTTAATCAAGTGTATATTAAAAATAAAGGAGGAGAAAAATGTTTACAAGTTTATCAATTCCACTAATTACAGGTGGATTTCCAGGATACTTATTGTATCGTTTTCTAAGTCAAAGAGGCTATCTCTCATTAGATGGGAGTGAAGGAGATAAGCGAGTTTTTGTATTAGGATTTTCACTACTTCCTAGTTTGATTGGATTGTCGGTTTGCTTTGGGTTGTCCAGTTGGATGAAAGAACCACAACTGGCAGACTTTAATAATCCAGTCACTCTACTACTGACTTTTGTGATATCAACAATTGCTTCAGCGTTATTGTATAAGCCCTTAGCTTACTTGTTACGCAAGCTTTCGCGTAAAGCGATTTTGTTGGATAAAGGCAATGATAATCCAACTTTTACAACTAAAGATGTTTTAGTGCGAGCTTATCGAGACTGTTTGGATGAGAATCCTCACCATGAGCTTGAAGTTTACGGCGTGATTTTTAACTTCAACCATGAGTTTATCGCAGCAGGTTATATTCAAGGGATTTCTTCTGTGAAAGAGCATCGTGAGATTGCGTTTTCAAAAGAAAGTAAATCAACGATGACTTTTGAAGAAGCCTTGAAGCGTTTTAACGAAAACCCAACGCGTGATAAAATCGTGACGTCTTATAGTGATCAAACAATTACATTTTTATTAGTTTAAGGAGTTTTAGACAAATGCAATTAAAAGCAATTGATTATGGTTCTGACCGTTACCAAGAAACACTTGATTTACGCAATAGTGTGATGAAGAAGCCATTGAACTTGGATATTCGTGATGAAGATTTATCAGGAGAAGCCCATGGCTATATCATTGGCGCTTTTGACGGAGAACAACTGCTTGGTATGGGGAGTTTGTCCTATGTGAATGACAAGCGCGCCAAAGTGGATTACCTATGTGTAGATACTGAGATTCAAGCTTCAGGCGTGGGTAGTAACTTGCTTATGGCGATGGAAACAGAAGCCAACTATCAAAAAAGAGCTGAAGTCGTGCTTGAAGCACGCGTTTCAGCTCAGAAGTTCTATGAAAAGAAAGGCTATGAGCCTTTTGGTGAAGTTTACCTATTAGATAACGCCCCAATCGAACATATCTGGATGATCAAAACCCTTTAGAGATGTTTGAGTTTACGATACATAACCCAACCACTGGCTACACAAGCAATGGCACCAATCAGTCCGATGATAGTAAACAGTGAAATATTTTGAATAAGGGCTGCAATAAAGATAAACGTGAAAAAGACGAACCCAACAATGAAGTAGATATAGGTACGTTTAATTAACTTTTGCTGTTGCTTTTCTTGTTCGTTCATACTGATGAACCTCTCTTTTATATCGTTATTATGGTAATAATTCTAGCATAAATTGAGAGATTGTCAGCCGTCAATGATTTTAAAAAATAAAAAATTGAAACAAACCCAGAAAGGTTGTGAGGTTAATGACCGAAAAATTAACCAGAAAAAATGATAAAGAAGCTAAGAAATGCTCAAAGTGTGGCACAATTCTTAGTGAAGACGCTCTGTTTTGTCCAAAATGTGGTCAAAAAGTAGGAGCAGGTAAAAAAGTAGAACAAGATTTTGAGAAGTATAAGCCTAACAAAGAACGACTAATTAGATTAAAGCAGTTCTTGCAGAACAATTTTGAATTGTCATATACCGTTTACGGATTAGTGTTCTTGTTCACCTTATTTTCTAAATGGCTAGGCGTTTTGTTACTCATTATAGCTACGATTGTGTTATATATGAAGGCACTTTCACATAAGGGCAAAACAATCAAAGCCAATCAACAGGTACGTGACTTTTATAGGAAAATGACACGAAAATTTCAAGATGGTGTTCAAGAAGCAAATGAAGTAAACGCAAAGTACAAACATTCTGATGAAACCCCCGAAGATAGTGGTGCTGTTTCAAAATCTGAAAAGAGTGAAAGCAATGAAAGTGATGCCCCCACTCAATCAGCTGGTCAAAAACGTATTACTCACCAACAGTACAAAACGTATTACCAAAAAAAGAATTACGTTAAGAAAAGTGGCTCAGGATTCTCATCTTTCTTATTATTAATCTCTAGCCTTGTAACATTATATGGTGTTTTAGGTGCGGGATTCATCGCAAATAGTAACGCCAGTTTATATGGTCTTGTTGGTCAAACTAGTTCATATATCAAAATGATTGAAGGCGTTGGTCGATTTTTTGGCAGTTCTTCTGGTGGTGGAGCAGGATTCATCCAATCTTTAGGATATGGACTAGTCTTGATGCCAATACTTGTTATTATACTTTCTTGCTTTACACGTTCAAAAATATTACGATTTTTAGGATTTGTCGCAGCACTTTTGGAAGTTGGAATTTTTGGATTTATGATGTATTACGTCAGCGAAAAAGCTAACCAATTTCTAGGATCTTATTCAGGAAGTTTACTCAATCCTAACACAGGAATTTTTGGTATGACTGCCAATATTTTCTTCATTGCGATGCTTTTGATGGTTATTTTTGCAGGCTATCGTTTATTTCAAAGAAAACGTTAAAAACACTATATCCTGTACACAAAAAATAAGTAAACGCTACTGATTGTGGATAGTACTGACAAAGCGCAAGGATTATCAAAAAAATTAATCACTGTATTCACGCGGTTTTTATCCTGTTTAGTGAATTTTGATTTAAGTTAAATTAGATTATTTTACTTAGCTTATGCTAGAATAATTCTACTAACAGAGAAGGAATGATTAATTAAATGACATCTGAAAGATTAGAAACCTTATTAATGGTTTATATTTATAATGAAATGAACAGAAAAGGATTTGTCAATCGTAAAGATTTAGAGAAATTCGAAGAAGAAAACGACGTGAACTTTGATCAAATCAAAGCATCTTTAGATGATTTCAAAGAACGTAACTTCGTTAAAATCAGTATTCGTCAAAAACCTAATAGTGATTACTTCAGCTTATTAATTGATAAAATTAATGCAGAAGGTCTTCACTTCCTAAATAGTCGCGTACAAGAAACACGCTAAAATAAAAAACGGTACATCTTGATTAAATCAGGATGTACCGTTTTTTTAGCTTAAATATGTTTTTTCACACGTTGATAGATGATAAAGGTCAAAATTACTTTAACTAAATCACCTGGCAGAAAGACAAGATTAGAGCTCAACGCTTTGAAGTAGGGGATACCAGACACTAAGGTAATACCGATTGAACCGACAATGTCAGCGAATAAGATACCGCCAATTATCAGGCTCAGTAGCGTCGCATACCATTTCTCAGACTGGCCAAAAAGACGTTTGACTAGGCCAATAACCAGTGGCATACCCAACCAAGCGATTAAATACCCGCTTGTTGCGCCGAAGAAGACACCAAATCCACCTCGACCACCTGTTAGAAAAGGTAAGCCTAATGCAACAAGAACTAAAAATATAAAAACGGATAGTGTTCCTCTTTTAGGACCCAATATCATGGCAGCTAGTAGCACACCAAAGTTTTGAATGACCAAAGGAACGGGAAGAATGGCAATTGTAATAGGCGGAAATACGCCCAGAACAATAATTAATGCCGTGAATAAGGCAGTGTAAGTTACATCTTTAATTGTCATAAATCCTCCAGGATTAGTATAGAATTTTGAAAACATCACCACTATAAAAAGTTAACAATTGCTTATCCGACTCGTTTTCGAGTATCAGCCCGCCCAATTCATCAAAACCTTGAACTAAACCCGTGTAAGCTTTTTGATGGCCTTTGATAGTAACTGTGCGTCCTAGTAAGTAGGAATTAGCTTGATATTCGTTGATGAGACTTGGATTAGCTTGATTATTCAAACGATGAATCACATGGGTTACCAAATCAGCTAGCAAGTTTGATTGATTAACATTTTTAGCATCAATAGCTGTTGCAGTCGCTTTGAGTTCATCTGGTAGGTCAGGAGTTTGGATATTCAATCCAATTCCTAGAGCCAAGTAATAGTGCTGGTCATCATGTTGAATGAGTTCAGTTAAGATGCCACCGCATTTTTTACGATTTAGCAAGACATCGTTGACCCATTTCAATTGAAATAGTTGATTAGGGAAGTAATTGGTTAAAGTATCTAATACACCTAAACCTGCTGAAATCGTTAATAGCCCCGGATTGAGTTCTTTCAGATTTGTAATAGGTAAGACGAGTGTGACATATAACCCCTTAGGGGTAAAAAATGGTCGACTTTCTTTGCCATAAGCAGCAGTTTGTTGAGTTGTTGCAAAGATACTTGGCAGAACAAGATGAGCTGATTCAATATAATGTTTAGCATAAGTACTGGTGGAATCAATACTCTCAAATAACTCAATATTGAATGATTTCAGGTGAGATTGATGATGAAGTAAGTCAGTTTTTGAAAGGGGTGAAACCATGTTAATTATCCTTTGATTGTGCTGAATTTTCTAACGCAACACTGAGTAAGTAGTGTTGTGTTGAATGATCAAACAATGTGAATTCTCGGTTATATCGTTTGGCTGATTTGAAAGTTGAAAGATCAATTTCAACGGACTTTGGGTTACCCGGAAGGCCAACACCAATTGCTTTAAGAACCGCTTCTTTAATTGTCCAGAGTTTGAGTGCGGTGTAGGATTGTTCATCTTGACTAAGTGTCATCAAGTAATCCCATTCTTTGGTTGAAAAAGCCCGATGAAATCGTTTTGGATTGATTGGTTGGTATTGCTCAATATCCGCACCAATATTTGTTTGGCTAGTCACGACAATGACGTGATTGTGTGAATGGGCAATACTAAAGAAAAAAGCATTGCTTTTTTTGAGAGTTGGTTTACCAAGTGAATTGAATTCGAATAATTCATTGGATAGGAGATTTTTAAGGGGGAGACCAGAAAGGTCAGCCAATAATTTTCTACCTAAAATGAATTGTTTTTGTTTCAATTCGGTTTTTGGCAACTCAAAGCAATGCTTCGATTGATTGAATTGTTGAAAGAGTGGTTGATGAAGGGTATTGTCTGTCGTATCGTATTTGAGATGATAATGACTTGACATGGTACCTCCGAAAAATGGCAGTTTTTTATGAAAGGTGAACACCTTTATCAACGTAGATAACGTCACCAGTAACACCAGTTGAAAGTGGACTCATTAGGAATGTCGCAACATTTCCAATCTCTTCAAGTGTCACTTCGTTACCGTCAACGGTTAAGTCACGTGAAAGTTGTAGCAATTTAGAATGTTCTTTAATTCCTGTAACAGCTAGTGTTTTCATTGCACCAGCAGAAATTGAGTTCACACGAATCTTTTGTGGACCAAGGTCACGAGCTAAGTAACGGACACTTGATTCAAGGGCAGCTTTTGCAATTCCCATCATGTTGTAGTTAGGGATAGCACGAGTTGAACCGAAGTAAGTTAGTGTTGCAATACTTCCGCCTTCGTTCATGATACGGCTTGCAGCACGAGATACCGCAATTAGTGAATATGAACTAATATCTTGAGCCATACGGTAACCATCACGTTTTGTGTTTAACACGCCACCTTCAAGTGTTTCTTTATCAGCAAAAGCAATCGCATGGATAACACCATCAATATTACCGTGTTTTTCATGAATTTCTTCAAATGCTTTTGTGACGTTATCGTCATCAGCAACATCACAAGCAATCATTGATTTATCTTCGCCAACAGTTCTTGTTAGGCTTTTTTTCATACGATCGTTTTGGTAAGTATAGATAACTTCAGCACCGTTTTCTTCTAGCGCTTTAGCACAACCCCAAGCAATACTACGAGAGTTAGCAACTCCCATTACGACAATTTTCTTTCCTTGCATTAACGTACTCATTAAGTCTTCACTCCATCAATTAAAATTTTCTAAAACGTTGTTTTCTTTGGTTTAATAAATCTTCTGTTGAAAGTGCTTGTAATTTATCGATTTCAGCTGCTAGTAGGTCTTTTAGCTTTTGAGCAGAAGGAACATCTTGAACTTCTGGGACAATTTTATCAATAATTTCTTCTTTGATTAATTGTTCAGGCGTTAATTTGAGTTCTTCTGAAGCTTGTTCAACTAGCTTAGCATCTTTCCATAAAATAGCAGCGTAACCTTCAGGAGATAAAACAGAATAAGTACTATTTTCAAACATCCAAACTTGATCTCCGCAAGCAAGTGCTAAAGCACCACCACTTCCACCTTCTCCATAAATAACAGAGAGGTAAGGAACAGAAAGTTGAGCCCCTTCGATTAAACATTGCGCAATAGCGTCACCTTGTCCATTGTACTCGGCATCAACACCAGGATAAGCACCAGGCGTATTGACGAAAGTAATAATAGGGCGGTTGAAGCGCTCAGCTTCTTTCATTAATCGCAAGGCTTTACGATAACCTTGAGGTTCAGGACTTCCAAAGTGGCGATCGATGTTTTCTTTTGTATCAGTACCTTTTTGTGTGGCAATGATTGTAACTGGTTGGTGATTCAATGTGCCAATACCAGCTTTAATTGCTTCATCATCTTTATTGTGGCGGTCCCCGTGAAGCTCAATAAAGTCTTCAAAAAGCGCGCTAATTAAATTATCAGCCGTGATTTTTGAAGGATGACGAGCAGCTTGAACTTTATCATAAGCGGTTTGTTTTGTCATAAAATCACCTCGTTACTTTGTTTGATGCCAACGCAATAGCTTGGCAATCACTTCTTTTTGTTTGTCTCGTGGGGTAATTAAATCAACAAATCCATTTTTCATAAGCGTTTCCGCTCTTTGAAAATCTTTAGGGGCCTTTTGGTGAATGGTTTGTTCAATAACACGTTGACCAGCAAAACCAATTAAAGCGTGAGGCTCAGCCATTGTGATATTACCTTGCATAGCAAAACTAGCAGTTACCCCACCAGTTGTTGGATCAGTTAATACGGTTAAGTAGAATAATCCAGCTTTTTTGTGTTCACTAACAGCACGTGAAACCTTAGCCATTTGCATCAATGAAAAGATACGTTCTTGCATTCTAGCCCCACCTGAAGCCGTAAATAAGACAACAGGTAATTTTTTCTCAGTTGCTAGTTCAAATAAACGTGTAATTTTTTCACCAGTCTGACTTCCAAGACTCCCCATAATAAAGTAAGGATCCATAACACCTAGAGCAAGATCTTGATCAGCAATTTTAGCTAAACCACTCAAAACACTTTCGTTAAGACCTGTCGTAGCTTTAGCTTGTTTAATCTTGTTTTGGTATTTTTCATCTGGGAAATCAGTAGCTGAAGGTGCCAAATCTTTTTCTGTTTCTTCAAAAGAATCACATAATAGCTTAATACGATCATGTGCCAAAAGACGAAAGCCGTAATGACATTCAGGACATTGGCGAAACTCATCAAGTTGTGTTTTGAAGAACTTAGTTTGGCAATATGGACAAGCAATCATCGTATTTGATGGAATGTGATCCATACGTTCGGTTAACTGTTCTGGTGTTGGTGATTGAAATAAATTATTTTGCGTCATCAGATACCCACCTTTTGAAGAATGAATGCTCGATGTAATCGTTATTGAAGTTTTCATTTTCAACTGTTTTGTCAGAAAGTAAATCTCTCAAGAAGAGGTGATTACTTTTGACACCTTCAATATCAAATTCACCTAATAAACGCTTCATCTTGTTAATGGTTTGTTCACGTGTATCCATGTGAACAATTAATTTTGCAATCATTGAATCGTAGTAAGGGGAGATGAAGCTATTGGCCGTGATTCCAGTATCAATACGAACACCTAATGTTCCCATAGGTAAAGTCAATTTCTTGATTTGACCAGGAGAAGGGGCGAAGTTTTGGGCTGGGTTTTGAGCATTAATACGACACTCTAAAGCATGACCTGTGGCTTTAACATCTTCTTGTTTGAAGGGAAGTTTTTCACCAGCAGCTACTTTAATTTGTGTCTTAATCATTTCAACACCACTGACTTCTTCAGTAACAGTGTGTTCAACTTGTAATCTTGTATTCATTTCCATGAAATAAAAGTTTTGGTCTTCATCCATTAAGAACTCAAAAGTACCAGTATTTAAGTACCCTATTTCTTGACAAGCTTTAACAACAATTTCACCCAATTTTTGACGTTGAGTATCGTTGATTAAACGACAAGGGGTTTCTTCTAATACCTTTTGGTGATGGAATTGAAGTGAACAATCACGTTCAGGGAAATAAACAGTATTGCCAAATTGATCACTCATGACTTGAACTTCAATATGCTTAGCATTTTCGATAATCTTTTCTAAATAAAGACTACCGTTGTTGAAAGACAGTTTAGCTTCTTGTTGAGTTTGTTCAAACAAGTAAAGCACTTCTTCTTTGTTGTTTGCTTGACGCATACCTTTACCACCACCACCATCAGCTGCTTTTAGCATGACAGGGTAGCCGATTTGTTCAGCAATTTTGACAGCATCTTCAGCAGTATCTACCAAGCCGTCACTACCAGGGATAACTGGCACACCGCTATTTTTCATAGCTAGACGTGCATTTGATTTATTCCCCATTAGGTTAATTGTTTGGTATTTAGGACCAATATAAGTAATGCCACAAGTTTCACATAATTCAGCGAATTCAGCATTTTCAGATAAGAATCCATATCCTGGATGAAGTGCTTCACATCCGGTTAGAACAGCTGCACTAATGACTTCTGACATATCCAGATATGATTTGGCAGGTTGTCCTTCACCGATACAAACCGCTTCATCAGCTTGTTTAACGAATAATTCGTTTTTGTCAGCAGTTGAATAAATTGCAACAGCTTTAATATTCATTTCTTGTAAAGATCTAATAATTTGTAAGGCAATCTCTCCACGATTAGCCACTAAGACTTTACTAAACATGATGTCATTCCTCCTCGGATTATTGGATAGCAAACATGAGCTCCGCTTCACAAATAACCTTGCTATCTCGAACGACTTGTCCTGTCCCTAATCCGATATTGCGTTTGATTTTGTTTAGCTTAACTTCAAGAGTCAATTCATCACCAGGGTAAAAACCATCTGAGAATTCAGCTGACTTTATCCCACCAAAAAAGGCATTTTTACCTTCGAATTCTGGTTGTGAAAGCAACGCACAAACACCTGTTTGAGCAAGTGCTTCAATAATCAAAGGACGAGGCATTTCTAAATGATCAGGATCTTGACTTTTGAAGAACCATTCATTAATCGTGACGTTTTTGGTGGCAATGGCGTTTTGACCAGGATTGATTTCTTTAATCGTATCAATCATCATAAACGGGTAGCGTTGAGGAATTGCTTCAAAGACATCATGGCTATTGTATTGAGTCATAAGTTACTCCTTAGGTTCAATTGAAAATAGTGATTGGTCAAATTCAACCATTGTGCCGTCTTCAACATTTACTGAGCTGACAACACCATCAACGGTACTTTTGACTTCATTAATCATTTTCATTGCTTCAATCACACAAACAACATCACCTTTTTTGACAAGGTCGCCAACTTTTTTGAAGACATCTGCATCAGGTTTTGGTGCTAGGTAAGCCACACCAACAAGTGGGCTTTTGATGTCTTCAATATTAGAAGGGGCAGCAGATGCTGTCCCTTCTGTTTCTGTTGGCATATCAGTTGTCATAGGAGTGTTTTGAGTTGTTGCAGGAGCGGGTGCAATAGCTTCAGGAGCAGCTACTTGAGGAGCAGCACTTTCTCTTTTACTTAGTGAAAGTTTAAAGTCACCTTTAACTAGCTCAAACTCTTTGAGTGAAGAATTTTCAAATTTATCAAATAATTGTTCAATTTGTTTCTCATTCATTAGCGATTAACTCCATTTTTTGAAAGCAACTACCGCATTGTGACCACCGAATCCAAATGAATTACTGATGGCATATGTAATATCTGCTTTCGCATTTTCTTTGTTAACAAGTTCGATTTGACAAGCATCGTCTTGTTCATAAACACCGACGTTTTCAGGCATTTGGCTGTTTAACAAACTACCTACTGTTGCAACAGCTTCGATTGCACCAGCAGCACCTAATAAGTGACCTGTCATACCTTTAGTACTACTTGTTCTAACGTGATCATTTGTGCCGAATAAACTTGCGATGGCTTTTGATTCACCAGAATCATTAGCACCAGTAGCTGTTCCGTGAGCATTGATATAATCAACTTCATCAACAGAAATACCAGCTTCGTCGATTGCTTCTTTCATAGCACGAATAGCACCTTTACCTTCAGGGTCAGGTTGTGTAATGTGGAAAGCATCACTTGTGCTACCATAACCAATCACTTCACCTAAGATATTAGCACCACGAGCTTGTGCATGTTCTAGACTTTCAAGAACCAATGTACCAGCACCTTCACCCATAACAAAACCACGACGGTTTTTGTCAAAAGGCATTGAAGCTTTAGCTGGGTCTTCAGCAGTAGAAAGAGCTGTTAGAGAAGCAAAACCAGCAATTCCAATTTCGTTAACAGAAGCTTCAGAACCACCTGTAATGATGGCATCAGCTTTGTTTTGTTTGATTAATTCAAACGCATTACCAATGGCATTTGTACCAGATGCACAAGCTGTAACAATCGCTTGACTTGTGTTTTTGGCATTGAAGTGCATTGAAATATTACCAGCAGCCATATTAATAATAGCGTTTGGTACAAACATAGGTGAAACACGTTTAGGCCCTTTGTTATTCATTTTTGTAACTTGTTCTTGGATAGTTGTTAAACCACCAATACCTGAACCATAAATAACACCTAGACGTTCAGGATCAATAGTGTCTTCAGTTAATCCTGATTGTTCCATTGCTTCAATGGCACTGTAAAGTGCGTATTGTGAGAACAAGTCCATTCTTTTAGCTTGCTTTTTTTCTAAGCGTTTTGTAGCGTCGAAATCTTTGATTTCACCCGCAACAGAAACACCTGTATTACTTGCATCGAATTTTTCGATTTTAGAAATACCTAATTTTGAATCTAAGATAGATTTGATGAATGATTGGCTATCGTTACCAAGTGAGGTAACAGCTCCCATTCCTGTAATTACAACTCTAGTCATAAAAAGCCCTCCTAAATTGTCAAACCGCCATCAACGGCGATAACTTGTCCGGTGATATATGGATTTTGAATTAAGAATCCCACAGTTTGGGCAACTTCATCAGCTGTTCCAAAACGTTTCAAAGGAATTGTTTCTTTGTAGTAATCCATTGTTTTATCACTAAGTGCATCAGTCATGCTAGTTTCAATCATACCGGGTGCAACAGCGTTACAACGAACGCCACGAAGTGCACCTTCACGTGCGATTGTCTTGGTTAAACCAATAATTCCAGCTTTACTTGCAGCATAGTTAGCTTGACCAATATTTCCATTTAGACCAACGATACTTGAAAGGTTGATAATGTTACCAGAACGTTGACGTTGCATTTGTTTTAAAGCAAATTTAGACATGTTAAATGTTCCGGTTAGGTTAGTGTTAATTACATCTTCAAAATCAGCTTGTTTCATACGTGTCATTAATTTGTCACGTGTGATACCTGCGTTATTAACTAGGACATCTAAATGACCATGTTCATCAACAATATCTGAAATAATTTGTTTGCTGTCAGCTTCGGAAGCAACATCACCTTTAACATAAGTTAGGTGATATTCATCAAAAATTTTCAATTGTTCAGGTGTTGGGTCGCTGTGAATGTTGATAACGACTTTAAAATCTTTACTTAAACGTTTAGCAGTTGCTAATCCGATACCTTTGGCACCACCAGTGATTAGGGCAACTTTTTTTTCAGTACTCATTTAAAATAATGTCTCCTATTTTGTCCATTTTTGACGCAATTGATTAAGACTTTCTAAATCATGAACAGCATAAGTTTCAAGCTTTGGACATGTTTTTTTAGCGAAACGACTTAGTGTTTGGCCAGGACCAATTTCAATTACAGCAGATAAGTCATCCATCTCTACTAATTTTTCTAATCCTTGGTAAAAGTGGGTAGGTTGAACGAGTTGATCAGTTAGTGTTTGCTTGATTGTTGAAAGGTCAAAAGGTGTGACGGTTGTGTTACTCATAACAGGAAAGTCAGGGGTTTTGAAATCAACGTTTTCAAGACGTTTAGCTAACTTATCGCTCGCTTCTTGCATAAGTGGTGTATGTGAAGCAACAGACATTTTAAGTGGAATGGCCTTTTTAACGCCATGCTCTTTTAGTGTTTTCTTCACTTGTTTTAAACCACTTGCGCTTCCACCGATAACTGTTTGATCAGGGGTATTGTAGTTTGCAGGATAAGCGGCATCTGTCTGGTTGACGTCGGTTAGTACTTCTTGAAGAAGTTCTGCATCACAGTTCAAAACAGCCATCATTTTTCCAGGATTATTTTCGCCGGCTTCTTGCATGTAGCGCATTCTGTCAGCTAAAAGTGGAAAGCCTTGGCTAAAATCTAAACTGTTAGTAGCGAGTAGGGCACTATATTCACCTAAACTAAGGCCAATATAGCTGCTAGCTTGACCAAATTCATGATTTAAAATTCTGAAAATTCCAAGACTCATTGCAACAATTGCAACTTGTGTATTTTCTTCTGCGTCAAAGACTTCAGGGTCAGTTAAATCAAGGTCTAATGCTTTTGAAGCTTCTTGTATGGTTTGACGATACAAAGGTTCTGCTTCATATAAGTCTTGTCCCATACCTTTAGACTGTTGACCTTGGCCAGCAAATAAATAACTAAAATTCATAAGCGAACCTCGATTATTCGCCTAATTTTTTGCTAACGTAGTTAACAACTTCACCAACAGTGTCTAGACTTTCGTCTTCTGTTTCGATTTCAATATCAAATTCATCTTCGATTTCGTTAACGATTTCAAAAACATCTAAACTATCTAGGTCTAAGTCATCTTTAAAGTTTGTTGATTCTACAATGCTTTCTACATCTGCATCTGTTTGTTCTTCCACGATAGCTTTGATTTTGTTTAAAATTTGTTCGTTAGTCATAATTAAATTTCCTCTCAATTTTCCAATAGTTTTATTATTATATTTTTTTGTTGTTTTTAGTATTTTAAAATAACGGTTCCAATTTCAAGACCGCCACCAAATCCAATTAAAGCCAGTGTTTGGGCTTTTTGAACAGTGCCATCTTTAATCACCTCATCAAGTAAGATGGGTTCACTGGCAGCTGCTGTATTACCAAATTTATCAATATTGATATGAGCTTTAGCTGGATCTAGTTTTAATTTTTTGACCACGGTTTTTATAATTCGCGCATTAGCTTGATGAAAAATAAAATGATCAATATCTTCTAAGCCTAAGCCAGCATCTTCAAGAGCTTTATTTAATGACTCAGGAATAGCTGAAGTCGCAAAGTCATAAACTTTACGGCCATTCATTTCAAAAGATAGGGGAGTGGTATCAAGCAATTGATTGAAGGGTGTTTGGGTATTGAAATGTCCGGCTGTTAGGTAACGTCCCATATCGCCGTAAGTTTCAAAATTATCACCTAGGTAGTAACCCGTGCTGTTATTTTTTGTAATTAAAGCACCACCAGCGCCATCTCCGAAAAGAATCGCTGTTGAACGGTCACTAAAGTCGACTAATTTACTTAATACTTCACCACCAATTACAATAGCGGTTGAAATTTTGTCATCATTAAATAATGAATGTGCCATTTTCAATCCGTAGACAAAGCCTGAGCAGGCAGTATTGATATCAAATGCCATCGCGTTAGTTGCACCTAGTCTACCTTGAACCATTGATGCCACGTTCGGTGTCATGTAGTCAGGAGACATTGTTGCAACGATAATCAAGTCAATGTCTTCGGCATTGTATTGGCTGTTAGTAATCAAATTCTCAGCAACGCTTAAACACAAGTCACTTGTTGTTTGCTGATTTGAAATATGTCGTTGTTTGATGCCGGTTCGCTTTGAAATCCACTCGTCTGATGTTTCCATAAATGCCGTTAAGTCATTATTGGTGACAACATTTTCAGGAACAACGTGAGCAGTTTGTTCGATAGAAAAATTTTTCATGTCGGTTTTAAGTGAGCTCATCCAAAAAGTCTTGTAAGTTGACTAAAGCATGTTTGACAACCTTGAGTTCGTCAAGGCTGAAACCTGCTAAAAAACGGTCGACCATTTTCGAATGAAAAGCATTATGAGCACGATACAACACACGGCCTCTTTTGGTTAGTGTGATATCTGTTACTCGCTGATCATGAGGATTTTTGGTACGATTGATAAGGCCTTTTCGTTCAAGGTTTCTTAAGTTAATCGTTAGTGTTCCTCTTGATAAATGCATTTTTTTAGCAATCTGGGAAGCACTTTTAGGTTCGTGCAAACTAATAGCATGCACTAAGTGAACTTCTTTGACAGTAATATCGCTAAAAGAGCTCTTTTTTAACTCCTTTTCTTCGATTCTTAAAATATTGTCATAGACATTAGCTAAAGCTTCATTAATAAAATCATGTTCCGCTTTTTTGAACTTTGTTTCGTCATCATAAACTGACATACTTTTCTCCTCAGTTAAGTTATAAGCGCAACGTATACCTGATTTAATCGCGATTAGCTACGATAAATGTAAGCTCTGCTTGACAAGCTTTCTTACCATTAACTTCTGCGTAAGTTT
Source organism: Holzapfeliella sp. JNUCC 80 (assembly GCF_053667655.1). Lineage (NCBI taxonomy): Bacteria > Bacillati > Bacillota > Bacilli > Lactobacillales > Lactobacillaceae > Holzapfeliella > Holzapfeliella sp. JNUCC 80. The sequence goes on from NZ_JBSJXZ010000002.1 coordinate 46,448, forward strand.
CAACAATACCCATGTTGGCACGTTGCTTAATCATTTTGACGTGAAGTTTTAAGACATCACCAGGTTCAACTACTTTTCTGAATTTAGCGTTTTTGATAGCGCCCATATAAGCAGTTTTGCCTTCGAATTCTTTAGATTTTAAAATTAAAATAGAAGCGGCTTGAGCAAGAGCTTCAATAATTAAGACACCCGGCATAACAGGGTTTCCAGGGAAGTGTCCTTGGAAAAACTCTTCGTTAATTGTGACATTTTTAGTTGCCACGATTGATTCTCCGGGATTGATTTCATCAACGTAATCCATAAAAAGAATAGGATAACGGTTGGGAATCATTTTCATAATTTCGCTTGCAGTTAAAACTGGCTCCATAATTTCCTCCTATTGTTCAGCAATTGTGGTACTTTCTGAACTGGAATTTATGGTATATTATTTTTGTTTGAATATCAAACCTTTTTTTAAAATCTGTTATCAAAAATTTAAATAGTTACACAAAAAAAGTCGTCAAAAACCTTTATTTGAAAAGGTTTTGGCGACTTTTTAATAACTTATAAAAAACTTTGAATATCAAACTATTTTTTGGCTTGTTTGATTGATTCTGCTAAGTGAACTTCATTGACTACAAAACGGTGAACCGCACAATTATAACCCACTTTGTCGCCAAGTTCGACAATGTAGCCGTTAATGTAATCTACTTCTGTTGGACGGTTTTTTGAAAGGTCTTGATACATAGAAGGGTGGTGGTATTTGTAATCAACGCAGCCATCTAAAACACTTTGAATGGCTTCTTCTTTAGTTTGAGGTAAGTTAATATGATTTCTTTCACAGGCTTCAAATGCTTCATCCATCATTTGAGTTGTCATTTCTTTTGCCCCTTTGAAATCGCCAAATTGTCCCATTGGGATTTCAAACATTGTACAAATGGTGTTCACTACTGAGTTAAATAATAGTTTGGTCATAGCCATGCTCAAGTAGTCTTCACTATAGATAGGGTGAAGCTTGGCACTTTCTAAGTCAGCCATAATTTGTTTTTGAGTGTCGTCTGGTTCGTTGTCACCGTAAGTAGCAAGGTGCATGCTTTCTTTACCTTCTTTACCCATAAAGTCAACGAATCCAGGTTCAGGCATTAATGTTGCAATCATAGCCGTTCCACCTAGAACATTTTTTTCTGGGAAGAACTGAACAATTTTGTCCATATGGCCAATCCCATTCATGGCACTGACAACATATTGATTATCGTTGAATAAGTTAGCCTTTTGACAACGTTCCAGTAGATTTTGGAGTTCCATTTGTTTTGCAAAAACTAACCAAACATCTGGTTTTTGATCATAAGTTTCAGGTGAGTAAATGTTAACGTTAATTAATTGTTCATTTTCATGATCACGTTGAACACGAACACCACCTTGTTTTTTGACGGCTTCGATATTAGGCTCCCATGAGTCGACAAAGTCAACTGTTGCACCTGCATTTTCTTGTAACATGACACCGTATCGAAACCCCATAGCTCCTGAACCCAAAACTGCATATCTCATATTAATTACCTCCGAATATTATAGATTTATTAAATTTTAACATTTATTACATAAAAATCAAATATTAAAAAACTTGACTTTTTCGAAAAACACAATATATAGAAAAATATTGCGTTTTTTTGAATGCGGTGTACAATATCTAGTGTTGATTTTTTATAGAGAAGGGGAAAGAAATTGAATCAAGACGCACTACGTGTTTTAAAACCAAGCTGGTATATTCATCAAATGAAGGGGTGGACTAAGCGAAGTTATCAGCTATTAGCATTAGGAATTCTTGTCGTGATTTTGACAACAATTACTAGTGAAATTAATGCCATTTCCATTACAACGATGTTTGCGGGGATTTTAGGGTATACAACAACATTAGCTATTACTAATGCCAAACCTGTTAACGGTATGTTTGGATTAATCAGTGCTATTTTATATATTATTGTGGCAATTTCAGCGAGAAACTATGCTGACGTTGTTCTACAAGCAGCATACATAGTTTTATTAGATATTCCGGTATTACTTTTACCAAAATGGTCTGAAAATGTACAAGAACATATCAGAGGTCTTTCTGACTCAAAACCTGTTAGAGATTGGGGTTTAACAGCATCATTCTTTATTGTTGTATTTGGCCTGCTTTACTTAATGGACACAAACTTATTCATCAGTCCACGACCAGTACTAGATGCCTTTGCAGGAGCTGTTGGTATTACAGGATCAATTCTTGCAACATTACGATTTAGAGAACAATATTACTTTTGGATTTTCCAAGGTGTGATGAGTGTGATTCTATGGGGAACAACAGCCTTTCAAGGTGATGCTAACTTCACACTACTATTCACATACACCTTGTATCTACTAAATGATGCTTTAGCTATTTTTGATAAAAACATTCCTTGGTTCCACAAAAAGGTTGACAAAAATTAAAAAGCATGTGAACATTATAAAAAAATGAAATGATTAAGCGATGATAAGAAAAGTACTTCTTAACTTCTTTTCAAAGAGAGTCTACAACTGGTGAGAGTAGATATTAGAAGCAGAACGAAAATGGTCTTTGAGCTTTTGTAGGTAAAGTAGTTGAGCTTGCAACGGGTACGCCTGATATAGCGTGAAGGAATGATAGTTCCGGATTGAGAAAGTTTATTTCCATAGATGATAGGAAGTTAAACTTAAAATTAAGGTGGTACCGCGAGAGACACTCGCCCTTTTTCAGGGCGGGTGTCTTTTTTTATTTCATTTATTAAAAAGGAGGAGTCAAAAATGGCAAAAGAATCATTTGCAAAAGAAATGCAAAGTAAGCATCTAGTGACATTGTCACTAGGTGGTGTAATTGGAACGGGTATTTTTATGAGTTCTGGTTATTTAATTCAATCAGCAGGACCTGTAGGGACTTTAGCTGCTTATATCATCGGAGCAATCTTGGTGTGTCTTGTGATGTTGTGCTTGGGTGAATTATGTGTACAAAACCCGACGACAGGATCTTTTCATACTTATGCTAGTCAACATATTCATCCAGGTGTCGGATTCGTAGTGGCTTGGTTATACTGGCTAACATGGACGGTATCATTAGGGTCACAGTTAATTACCCTAGCCATGATAGCCAATGGCTTTTATCCAAGCATTGCGGTTTGGATTTGGTGTTTGGTTTTTATCGTATTGATTGCGGCATTGAACTTGTCACAAGTGAAGTGGTTCGCAGCAAGTGAGCTCGTTATGTCAATTCTGAAGGCAGTAGCACTATTAGTTTTTATTCTAATCGGATTGGCTTTAGTATTTGGTATTATTAAGTCAGCAGGACAGACTCAACCGATATTATTATCTAACTTCACTAAAAACGGTATTTTACCGCATGGCTTTTTACCTGTTATTTCAGTTATCCTAGCCGCCAACTTTGCTTTTTCGGGGACAGAAATCATTGCGGTAGCAGCTGGTGAAACCAAAAATCCACAAAAGGTTTTGCCTAAAGCTATTTTGAAAACATTAGTGATTCTGGTTGTTTTATTTATTGGTGCTATTTTTGTCATTGGTGCTTTATTGCCAGAAGAATCCTCAGGATTAACCAATAGTCCATTTGTTTCAATCTTAAATAATGCGGGATTTGCTTATGCAGGTAACATTATGTCCGTGGTTTTATTCGTAACGGTTTTATCCGGCGCAAACTCTGGTGTTTATGCAGCATCGCGGATGATTTGGTCATTGGCTAATCAAGGACCATTGCCTAAGAAACTGGCAAAATTAAATAAAAACGGACTACCCGTGTATGGCTTAACCTTAACTTTATTAGGCGGGTTACTATCGCTGTTTTCTAGCATCTATGCACCAGGAACGGTTTACTTAGTATTAACCTCGTTATCAGGTTTTGCGGTAGTCTCTGTTTGGTTATCAGTTGGTGTAGCACAGTTAAGGTTTAGAAAGCAATATTTGAAAGCTGGTAATAAACTCTCAGATTTGAAATACAAAACGCCGTTTTATCCTGTGATTCCATGGCTAGTTATTATCTTATGTGTGATATCACTTGTTGGAATCGGGTTTGATCCAGAGCAACAGGCTTCCCTTTGGGCAGGGTTAATATTTTCAGCAGCCGTATTTAGTTATTATCATTTTGTAATCGAAAAAAAGGAGAAAAGAAGAAATGACAAAGCAATTAATCAAAGAGTGGGCAAAGCAACAAAATAGTATCGTTATTGATGGGGCAATGTCTTTAGGACTAGAAGAAAGAGATGTGAACCTCAACAATAAATTGTGGACAGCTTCAGCAATAGACTATTATCCCGAAAAAATAAAAGCTGTTCATCAATCTTATTTTGATGAAGGCGCAAACGTGGCCATTGTTTCAACCTATCAAGCGAGTGTTCAAGGTTATCTGGATCAAGGTTATTCTGTTGATGAAGCGAAGGCATTAATTAAACGTGCAGTTAAGCTAGCAGATGAAGCACGACGTGATAGTGATTCATCTCAGCCTAAATTTTTAGCGGGAGCGATTGGTCCTTACGGTGCTTATTTAGCAGATGGTTCAGAATATCGAGGAGATTATGAGTTGTCTGATGATGCTTATCGAGACTTTCATCGCGGCCGAATTGAAGTTCTAATTAATGAAGGCTGTGATTTGCTTGCAATTGAAACCCAACCTAGTTATCAAGAAATCAAGGTAATTTTAGACTTATTGGCTGATTTTAAAGACATTCCCGTCTGGGTGTCTTGCACATTAAAAGATGAAAAGACATTAAGTGATGGAACGCCGTTTGATAAAGTTCAAACTCTTTTGGAAGAAAACCCTCAGGTAATTGCCTATGGGGCAAATTGTATCGCACCTGAACTAGTTACACCATTTCTTGAGCAAGTCAAGCCTAATGCTCATAAGGATTTGGTTATCTATCCTAACTCTGGTGCTAGCTACTCACCTGAGGTTAAAGAGTGGGATAATACGCCTCACAGCCATCAAACATTTGCGGATTACACGAAGCAATGGCATGATAAAAGCGCTAAATGGATTGGTGGCTGTTGTTGCACATCAGAACCTGAAGTTCGTGATATTGTAGAAAGTCTAAAAAAATAAAAATAGCCGTATACTTCTTATTGAGTGAGTATACGGCTATTTTTATTTTTTCTTATAGAAAAGAAGATGGCCCCATCAAGAGAGTATCTTAATGAGGCCAGAGCTTTACAGGAATTCTAATGAATCCTTTACTATAGTTCCCTTTTAAAATCAGTTAAAAAATAAAAGGATTACCACTTATGAAGTTTAGACCATTTATAATAATCTGTCAAGATAGTTATAAAAATAGCATGGTAAACCATGTTATTATAAACAATAAAAGGAGGAATTAATATGAATTACATACTAGGGTTAGATTTAGGAATCACGTCAGTTGGATATGCTGTACTAGCTTTAAATGATGATGGAAATCCTTACAAAGTCGAAACGTTAAATTCTGTAATGTTTCCAATAGCAGAGAATGAAAAAGGAGAATCAAAGGCTAGTGAGAGGGGGGATTTAAGAAGGGCTCGACGAATTACAAGACGACGAAAGTTTCGTAAACACCGCGTCAGACAATTATTTGTTCGATATAATTTATTAAAAAACCAACAGGTTTCTGAAATATTCAGTGGTGTTGATTCGGTATATGATTTAAGAGTTCGAGGACTTGACAATCAGCTAAGTTATCCAGAACTTTTTGTTGTGTTGTATTATTTTGCAGGTCATCGTGGGTTTAAATCAAATAGGAAATCTGAGTTACAAAGTAAAGATATGGGAATCTTACTGAAATCCTTGAATGAGACAGAAAAAGAATTGCTCGAGAGTAAGTATCGAACACTAGGAGAACTCTATTTAAAAAGTCCTAAATTTGCTAAACACAAAAGAAATAAAGGTTATGAAGAAGGATATATTGGTTCTTCATATCGAAACTTAGTAGTAGATGAGATTGAGAGGATATTGGACAATCAGCAAAATCTGCCAGATAGGTTTAAAGAAGAGTACCTTGAAATATTTAACTCGCAAAGATCTTTTGATGAGGGACCTGGAGTGAATTCTCCCTATGCAGGCAATCAAATAGAAAAGATGGTTGGGTTAGATTCGCTTGATAGAAGTCAGACGCGAGCTGCTAAAGCAACATTTACATTTCAATATTTCAAGCTTCTATCTGATTTAAATATCTTACAGTACAAAGAAGATGTGGGAGGAAATTACCTGTCCTTAAATCAGGAGCAAAGAAAGGAAATTGTAAAATTTGCTTTGACTCATAAAACGGTTAATTTTAAACAAGTAAAAAAACAACTTCAGTTACCCGAGACAGCAGTATTTAATTTGGTCAGGTACGATCAAAGTACGGAAGGAAAAACTAAGTTAAGTGATTTTTCAGATATTCAGGCTATTCAAAAAGTTTTACCGGATAAGTATGCTAAAAATTATGCGTTAATAGACCAACTGGGAACTATTTTAACTTCTTATAAAAGTGACCAAGCAAGAATTGGTGCACTGAACGAACTGCGTGTTGATATTTGCTCAGCATATGACGAATTATTGAAGCTTAACTATTCTAAATTTGGGAAATTATCATTAAAAACAATGCGAGCTATTATTCCCTATTTAGAAGAAGGGCTAATATATAATGAAGCTGCAGAAAAAGCAGGTTATGATTTTCAAAATGTCAAAATAGACGATGATTATATTTTTGAAAATGTGACTAACCCAGTAGTCAAAAGAACCGTTAGAAAAAGTATTAAAATAATCAATCAAATTATTAGAAAATATGGCCCACCTACGGCTATTAATATTGAGCTAGCTAGAGATTTAGGAAAGACAAAACAAGAACGCAAAAAAATCGAAAAAAATCAAAATGATAATCGTAAAACTAATGAAAAAATTGCAAGTAGGTTGAGAGAATTAGGCTGTCCAGTCAACGGTCAAACAATACTAAAACTTAAGCTTTATGATGAACAAAAAGGGATAGATCCTTATGACAAAAGTCGAAAACCTATTGATTTAGCGCAGGCTATCGATGGAAATTCATATGAGATAGACCACATCATTCCATATAGTATTTCATTTGATGACAGTTACACTAATAAAGTGTTAACTCGCTCTAAATTTAATCAAGAAAAGGGAAACCGAATTCCAATGGATTATCTTTCTCATGATGAAGATAGTGTGTCACATTTGGAATCTTTTGCGAGAGAACTTCCAAATAACAATAAAAAAATGCATCTATTAAAGAAGGAATTAACAGCTGAAGATTGCAAGAGCTGGAAAAATCGTAATATTCAAGATACAAGTTATATGACGAAGTTATTAAAAAGTTACTTAGAACAAAATATTGAGTTCGCTGAATCGTCTAAAAAACAAAAAGTACATACTTTAAGTGGAAGTGTGACCTCTAAAATCAGAAGTCGATGGGGGATTACAAAAGACCGAGATGAAAGTGACTTGCATCATGCAGTAGATGCAGTAGTTATTGCCGCTATAACTCCGGGATTTGTGAAAAAGGTAACGCAGTATAGTCATGATAATGAAATAAAATACAATACAAAGTTATGGTCCAAGTCAATGGAAGCAAATGTTCATTCAGCCAAGGAACTGAAATTATTTAATGATTTTCCATTACCTTGGCCTGATTTTCGAGAAGAACTTAATGCTAGAATATCTGATGATCCTCAAAAATTAATGTCTGGTCGACAATGGTCAAACTATTCACCAGAGGAAATACAAACTATTAAACCTGTTTTTGTCGTGAGAATGCCTAACAAGAAATTAAAAGGAGCTATTCATAATGAAACGATAAAAAGTGCGAAATATCTTGATTCTGGATACAAGATGCAGCGTGTGAGTGTTACGCAGTTGAAGTTGAATGAAAAAGGAGAAATTGTGAGCGGTAAGAATTCTAAATATATGAAGGCAGATGATGGAGGTAATTTAAAAGTTTGGAATTTATTATTTGATAAATTAAAACAAAAACAACACTTGGAAAGTCAATTATCAACTAGTAGTAAAGATGAAAAGAAACAAATTAGTCAAAAGATACAAGATATATTTCCAGGAAATAAACCTGAATATACTGATAAGGGTAATACTCATAATGTCCGCAAAGTAAAAGTATTTGAACATTCAGTTTCAGGTGTTAGGTTAAAGCAACAAGCAATTGCTGAAAATGCCAAAGGTTCGATGTACCGTATTGATATTTTCGAAAACGATAAAACGGGTTATTTGTTCGTGCCAGTATACAAAAGTAGCGCCAGAGAGCGGATGCTACCAAATACAATTGCGACTTCAGGAAAAAGCGACCGAAAATTATCAGCAGAGGATAAATTTTTATTCTCAGTTTATCCTTCCGACTTATTGTATATTAATTTTAGTAAGCCTAAGTCAATAAGTTATCTACATAAAGGTAATAAGATAACGCAGTCCATTGATGAAATCTATGGTTATTATATTAGTGCAAATATCAGTACAGCTTCTATTAGTATTAGAAGTCACGATAATTCTATTAAGTTACAAGGCATTGGTATTGCTGGCTTAAAGAAGATTTCTAAGTATCAAGTTGACTATCTGGGAAACTACAAGAAAGTTACGGAGAAAAAGCGTCAACGGATTAATTAAGGGGATATTTATGGGATATAGAAATATATTGATTAGTCATGAAGCTAAATTGTATGAAAGGCTAAATCAATTAGTTATTAAAGTACACAATACGGAGTATAAAGTACCACTAAATGACATGAATAGTTTAATCGTTGATAATCAGAGGAGTATCATTTCAACTGGTCTTTTTGCTAAATTAGCTGAAGAAAAAGTGGTTTGTTTTATATGCGATAGTAAGCATATTCCTTGTGGTGTTATGACGTCTTTTCAATCGTATTATCATAAACTGCCTCGTCTCGAAGAACAATTCAAGTTATCGTCCAAGGTCAAAGGACGATTATGGCGAAAAATCGTTAGGCAAAAGGTGATTAATCAAGCACAGAACATAAAAAATGTTGATCAACATACTTATAACGCTATGAACAAGTGCTTAAAAAAAGTTAGCGAATATGATAAAACCAATCAAGAAGCTGTTGCGGCTCGATTGTATTTCGAAATTGTATTTGATAGTAAGTTTACTAGGCGTACGGATAATCTCTAGTTAATGGTTCATTGAATTATGCTTATGCCCTAGTTAGAGGAGTGATTTGTCGTGATTTGTGTGTATTTGGATTAGAACCTGCTCTGGGTCTTAGTCATCATAATCGGTTGAACGGTTTTAACTTAGCTGATGATTTGATTGAACCTTTTCGCGGTTTAGTTGACAAATGGGTTTTAAAGCGGTGTCTCTTCAATAAAGATAATCTTGATAAACAGCAAATTATTAAGATGTTAAGTTGTAATGTTGAAATTGACGGACAATTTCAAAGTTTTTCTAATGCTGTTTATATCATGATTGAATCTTATATGAAATGTTGTAAGTTGAAAACTTCCTCCAGTCTAAAACTGCCAACATTATTGTCATTAAGTGAACATGAATTCCGATAAATTTATGAGATTAGTAGTTATGTTTGACTTGCCTGTGAGTAATTCGGAGGATCGCAGAAATGCAAGCAAGTTCAGAAATTATCTCTTGAAGGATGGTTATGTTATGTTGCAGTATTCGATTTATTATCGCATTGTAACAGGTATAGATATGGCTGAAAAATATGAAAAAAGAATCAAACAGGTTGTTCCTAGTCGCGGATCAATTAGATTATTAAAAGTTACCGAAAAACAATTTAAAGAGATGGATGTTTTAGTTGGGTATCGTTCACCAACCGAAGAGAAAATAACAGATAATTCATTTAATGAATTTTAAAAAAGCGCAATTGGTAGTTAATTATCAATTGCGCTTTTTGCATTAAAAAATAAGATAACCCCATTAGATTTTCAATCTAATAGGGTTAGAACTTTACAGGAATTCTAATAAGAACCCTTTACTATAATTTCCTTTTTAAAAATATCTGTCCATTTTAAATCCAGAAATACCAATATTTGTCCAAATTTTAGGATTAGAGGTTCAAAATGTCCAACATAAAAAACGCTTAAACACTGATTTAACAAGACTTATATTGGCTAATATATATTATATCTTAACTGATTTTAAAAGGAAACTATAGCGTAGCAATAGTGATTATATCATCACTAACTATTATATCTTAACTGATTTTAAAAGGAAACTATAGCGAGATGGGATAGCTGCAAAAATGAACAAAAATTATATCTTAACTGATTTTAAAAGGAAACTATAGCGTTAAAAAAGTACGATTGCCTTCAATCGATTATTATATCTTAACTGATTTTAAAAGGAAACTATAGCTTTCACAAAACTTATGGTTCAAAAACCCTGAATTATATCTTAACTGATTTTAAAAGGAAACTATAGCTGATAGACAGCGTTTGTTGGTATTTTTTTATTATATCTTAACTGATTTTAAAAAGAAACTATAGTAGACATTGAGTTCCCTAAGAATGATACAAGTTATAATTCAAACAAAATTTCACAAAAAAATAGCATACCATTAAATAGCATGCTATCTAGTTTTGATTATTTGATGATGGCCTTAAAGTAACTAGTCCACTCGCTCATATTTTCGACACCTAAGTAAGCTGTGATAGTGTCTTTGTAATCATCGAAAACGATGGGACTGGTTGTCATGATTTCTAATCCATTACCTTCGATATCTGTTTTCATATAGATATTACTTTTGGCAAACCCATTCTTTTCATAGAAAGACTGACGTTTAATACGTTGTTTATAATTATCAGCTTCTTCAACCACTTCTTCAATTTCTAAAAAGATATTTTCTTTTGGATGTTGTGATTTTAAGTGTGTCAAAATCTTACTTCCATAACCTTTTGAACGTGTTGAAGGATCCATAGCTAGGTATGAGACAAGCAAATTGTGATTGTCTACTGTGTAGTAGATCAGTCCTACGAATGCTTCATCATCTAAAATAGCTAAGAAATGATTTTGGTTGAGTTTAGCACGTTCAACAATAAATGAGAAGTCTAAACGTTCATGTTCAGGGAAAGCATCTAAGTAAAGTTGCTTTACTTTTTCCTGAATACTTGAATTTTGGCTAGTAACGTCTTTAAAGATTAAAATAAAAGTTCCTCCTTGATATAAAAAAACTACGCCTATAGACGTAGTTTAATAGAAAATCTTTAAATTTTTTAAAAAAGAATTTTAGTTTAGTTTAAAACTTTAACGATTGCGTTGTTAAAGTCATCTAAATCATCTGGTGTACGACTTGTGACAAGGTTTTCATCAATCACAACCGCTTTATCTTCTGTGATAGCACCAGCGTAGTATAAGTCAGGTAATACAGAATTATACGCTGTCATTTTACGACCTTTAGTTAGTCCAGTTTGGATGAAAATTTGTGGACCGTGGCAAATTGCAAAAATAGCTTTATTAGATAGGAAGAAATGTTTTGTAAATTCAACATAACGGTTGTCTGCTCTTAAAATATCAGGTGAAAATCCACCCGGGATTAATAGACCATCAAAATCTGAAGGGTTAGTATCATCAATGCTTAAGTCTGTATGGATTTTTGTTCCATTTTTCCCTTCGAATGTTTTGTTGGCTTCATTTTCAATTGTAATAACTTCGTGACCTGCAGCTTCTAAAGCTTCAACAGGTGATGTGTATTCGATATCTTCGACAAAATTTGTAACGATTACAGCAATTTTACTCATTTAAATAAGTCTCCTTTGTTTAGGGTTGACTTACATTGTATAAGTGAAAACCAAAAAAATCAAGGACTTACTAATAAAAAGTGACAAAATCTTTGCGTTTTGGTAGGTGGAATTCTAAAATGTAGGCGATAACAAGTTTAGAGGTGGTAATATGAGTTTGACTCAAAACAAAAAGAAGCTCTCGCTAATGGGCGTGCTTGTTTCTTTTGGGATTGTATACGGAGATATCGGAACGTCTCCTTTGTATACGATGAACGCGATCATTCGCGATGGTGGCGGATTTAAGAATTTGCAGCCAGATTATATTATAGGAAGTATTTCTTTAATTATATGGACCTTAATGATTATTACGACATTAAAATATGTCATTATTGCCATGCAGGCATCTAATCACGGTGAAGGGGGGATTTTTGCCCTTTATACCTTAGTTCGTCGCAAAAAGAAATGGTTGATTGTGCCCGCTTTGATTGGTGGGGCAGCGTTACTTGCTGATGGTACAATTACACCAGCTGTGACGGTAACGAGTGCGATTGAAGGATTGAAGTCGCAAAATCTAGGATTATTTACCTTCAGTAGTGATCAAAACGTGGTAATTGCTGTGGTAATTGCGATATTATTAGTCGTATTCGCTATGCAACGATTTGGGACGGCTAAGATTGGTCAGGCTTTTGGACCTATTATGTGTGGGTGGTTCTTCTTTATTGCAATCGTTGGCTTTTGCAATTTATTAAGCTATCCAGGTATTTTAAAAGCCTTATCACCTGTTTATGGCTTGCAAGTTTTGTTTAGCCCCGCTAACAAATCTGGTTTCTTTATTCTAGGAAGTATTTTCTTAGCTACAACGGGTGCTGAAGCTCTTTATTCCGATATGGGACATGTTGGTAAACATAATATTTACTTTAGTTGGCCAATTGTCTACCTATCATTAGTTTTAAGTTACATGGGTCAAGGTGCATGGTTGATTAATAATCACATGACTGTTCAAAGTTCAGCTCTTAATCCATTTTACGCAGTAGTACCTGACAGTTTGACATTTTTCGCTATTATTTTGGCAACACTTGCTGCTGTTATTGCTTCACAAGCGCTTATCACAGGGTCTTATACATTAGTATCAGAAGCTATTCGACTTAAAATTCTACCTCGCATGATTATCCATCATCCTGGTAACAAACGCGGTCAAATCTATATTGGAACAGTTAATTGGTTGTTATGTATTATTACAATTGCCTTGGTTTTATATTTCCAAAACTCGCAACATATGGAAGCCGCTTATGGTTTAGCTATTACAGTTACGATGTTAATGACTACAATCTTGCTACATAATTTCTTAGACCTCAAGGTACCAAAATGGTTATCATGGGTATTAACGGCGTTCTTCTTAGTCGTTGAATTTTCATTCTTTATTTCTAGTGCGGTTAAGTTTGAACATGGTGGTTACGTTACGGTGCTAATTACACTAGCTATCATTTTAGTAATGTATATTTGGTACTTTGGGAATAAAGTTCGTTCTAAATATGAAACAGACTATGAATATGGTTGTTTAACGGACTATAAAGATCAATTGGTTTCATTAAGTCGTGATGAACAATATCCAGTTAGTTCGACGAATTTAGTTTATATGGCTAAGGTTAAAAAAGGACATCAAATCAAAAAATCAATTTTATATTCTATTTTAGATAAACGACCAAAACGTGCTAAGGTTTATTGGTTCATCACAATGGTAACAACCGACAGTCCCTATACACATGACTATACGGTTGAAACTTATGGCACTAAAAATGTTGTACAAGTAACGATTTACTTAGGTTTCAAAAAATCGCAAAAGGTGAATGTGTACTTGCGTCAAATTATCAATGATTTGATTGACCAAGGAACAATTGATCCACAGCCTCAAAGATATACAACTTCAAAAGGGCGTCGTGTAGGAGACTTTAAGTTCGTTATTTTAAAAGAAGCACTTTCTTTAGCAACGAATATATCTGGCTTTGACAGATGGTTGGTATCAGCAAGAATTTGGCTTCAAAACCATACAGCAACACCAATTCAATGGTTTGGATTGTCATTTAGTGACGTTAGGATTGAAAACGTTCCGGTTAATCTTGGGTACAAACCTCATATCAAGTTACGCCGAATTAATCACAAAAAAGCGCGTCAATATGAAACATTTGAAGAAGAAAGACAATAAAAAAAGAAAGCCAAGCGGCTTTCTTTTTTATTGGTTATATAAATTTTCAAATCCAGTTTTTAAAGTCGTGTTTTCAGTATGTCTAAAATAAACTGTTCCAGCTGCTGCTTGATTTTGCGTTGCAACAATAACCTCTGGTTTATTGTTATGTAGTGTTAAGAGATACAGGTGTCGATCGGTATAAGTTGTTGATTTATCTTGAATATCACTGTAAGCCATAATGATGTTATAGTCGGCTGTTCCACGCATCGTTTTTTGATTAATGTAACCGATTGTTGCAGCATTACCATCAACATAGTAGTTATAAAGATCTAACCCATTAACAAAGTCAAAACCATAAAAAGTGGTGTGATTGGATTGGTGTGGGTAGTAACGTTGATAAGCTTGTCCCATTTGACTACTGAAAGAACGCATAAAAGCATCCATATTTTTTATCAAGTTAGTAATATCAGTAGTTTTAGGTTCAGGTGAACGATTACTACTTTGACTAGATTGGGCCTGTGACTGGTTTGACGATTGGCTAGTTGAGTCTTGTGAAGAAGATACTTGTGATTGACTACTTGTATTCTTAGGCATTAACAGAGTAGCTCCGATTAAAAAAATTATAATTAAGCCAATAAAACCGCCAACAATCCAAGGTGTTGAGTTGAATTTTGCTTGTTCCTTTAGGTAATCTTTTCTTTTCTTCATTTGAATGATAGTCCTTTTTTATAATGATATAAGTCTAATTAATACAAATGATACAAGTTTATTTGAAAATAAGCAAAAAAAAGCTAAGTTTATACTTAGCTTTTTGGTAGATTCAATCTGGAATTGAACCAGTTAATAATTGTACGCCTGTACGATGAATCCTAATATCTTAGTGAATTAATTATGAAAAAATTAAATTAGTATAACGGAAAAGGAATGAAATTGGAACAATTCACTAAGATAAATACTCAAGTTGGAGTCGAACCAACGCTTCTAATAAAGAAGATAACCAGTAGTTGAGTTAAGGTTTATTTTGTTGTTATTAATATAATACTAATTTTACTCTAATAAATCAACTCTTTTTTAATAAAAAAAAACGATCAATTATGATCGTTTTCATTAACCCTGATATATTTTTTCGAAGTTACTTGCAAGATTTGAATTTTCCGTTTGTTTGAAATACATGGCATTGCCAGGCATACCTTGGTTTTGCATTGTAATCAAGACTTGTGGCTTTTGGTTATAGATAGTTAACAAATACAGATGCGCTCCTGCAAATGGCGCTGTTTCAGCATCACTGTAGACACCAACAATATTATAATCAGAATTGTTGTAAGATGTCTCTTTTATTGAAGCCAAGCGGAATGTCGCAGGTTTATTATCAACATAATAGTTAAAGTCATCTAAATCAGTCGTAATATCAAAACCATAGAAGTTTAATTTCGTTTGGTCTTGTACTTTAGGATAGTAACGTTTGTAGTTTTGGCCCATATAAGTACTAAAGTCGCTCATGTAGTTATCCATTTTTGCAATCTTAGTTGCATCAAAGCCTGCGGTCACTTTACTTGAAGTTTGTGAACTCGCTTCTGACTGTGAGATGCTTTGCGAAGTTTGAGGGCTACTTTGTTCTGAAGATGTTTGGGTATTGTGGGGCGTTAGAAATAACGACCATCCACCGAGCGCAATAACAGCTAAAGCAAAAAGAATGATAAGTATAATACCTATATTCGAACGATTGTGGCGTTCACGTTTTCTTTTCAATGTATTAGTCCTACTTTCATTTTAAATAAGATACATCTAAATGTTACTATAAACGACTTCTTTAATAAATAGAAAGTCTTTATTTCACAAAAAAAGGCGGTTTATTTTTACTAGTGTCAATTTTATTCACATCACCTACTGATATTATATGCTCTTAATGATAAAATGAAGCCAATAAATGATTAAAAAGTGGGGTATCATCATGACAATATCTAAAGAAGATTATAAACATATACCAGAAATTTCTGATATCGAAAATAAACAACCAATATTTTGGAAAAATCCAAATTATAACCAAAAAGCAGATTTAAGATTTGACTTAGCAGATATTTTTGATGCAGATGCGAGATGGCAAAGATTTGCACCTTTTATTGCTAAAGTTTTCCCGGAAACAAAGGCAGACGGTGGTGTGATTGAATCACCTTTAATTAAAATAGATGAATTTCACAAGCAATGGAATCAAGAAATGGATGATGACCATCAAGTGAAAGGATCACTATTCTTAAAAGCAGATAATTTACTTCCTATTACTGGGTCGATTAAGTCTCGTGGTGGAATTTATGAAGTTCTAAAATTTGCCGAACATATTGCAATGACTAAAGGTGACTTGACTTACCGTGATAATTACGCTGTCTTAGCAGAAGAGAAGTTCATGAATATCTTTGCTAAATACAAGGTAGCAGTAGGGTCAACAGGGAACTTAGGCTTAAGCGTTGGAATTGCTGCAGCTAGTTTTGGCTTTAGAACGACTGTTTATATGTCACATGATGCAAAAGACTGGAAGAAAGATAAACTACGTTCAAATGGGGTAGAAGTAGTTGAATATGATAGTGATTTCTCTCACGCAATTACTGAAGGCAGAAAATGTGCACAAGCTGACGCCAATACATATTTTGTTGATGATGAAAGTTCATCTGATTTGTTCTTAGGCTATTCAGTAGCCGCTTTAGGTATCCAAAAACAATTAAAAGATCACAATATTGTCGTTGATGAAAAACATCCGTTAGTTGTCTACTTGCCAGCTGGTGTTGGTGGCAGTCCAAGCGGGGTTTCATTTGGTTTGAAACAGCTTTTTGGTGACCACGTTTACCCCGTGTTTTGTGAACCCACACACGTGCCTTCTGTCACTTTAGGACTTATCACAGGTCAAAATAACCATATCTGTGTGGAAGACTTTGGACTTGATGGCTTAACAGCTGCCGATGGCTTAGCAGTTAGTCGTCCTTCAAAAATTGCTGGCCCTATCATGAGAACCTTATTGTTTGCAAGTGCAACATTTGAAGATAAAGATGTCTACCGTTATCTTGCAAGACTAGAAGATACCGAACATATTTCAGTTGAACCTTCTGCGACAGCAGGTTTTTGTGGTCTAAAGGCATTAGTTGCTCATGAAGTGGCAATGAATACACCTAAAACAACTCATATTGTTTGGGCAACAGGCGGTAGTTTGATGCCTGATAACGAAAAAATCCATAACTATCAATATGGAAAAACACTTGACTAGAAAGTAGATTTAATTGTTAAAGAAATCCCATATTGCCTTTTCACACGCTGTTATTTCAAGTGGTGTTTTAATGGCGAATTATCCAATCAAAGCCGCACTACCATTATTTGTTGGGGCCCACTTTGGTGCTTTTTCACCCGATTTAGATGGTGGTGACACTTACGATTCAGAATTGACAAGACTACTGGGTAAATTCAATCTGTTGCAATATATCCCCCATCGAACTTACACACATACGGTTTGGGTGATTGGGTTACTAGTTTTGTTGTTTTATCAGATGCCACAACTCGGAACAAATGACTATTTGCTACGTAATTTGGTTTTAGGATTTACAATCAGTTATGCCTTACATCTGTTACTCGATAACTTTTCAAAACAAGGGGTTAATTGGTTTTTTCCTTTAGGTCGATATAAATACAATGCCCGGTTCAAGTCGTATCAAAAAAAGAGAAAATACCGCTGGTATTATTATCGTGTTAACGGCACGTTTGAACTGTGGTTTAGGCAGCTTTGCCGCCTAGTAATGGCTGTTAATTTTTATCTATTATACCTTCATTGGTTTTAAAAGCAGACACTTGTTGTCTGTTTTTTTATTGAGAATTTAATTAGAAACCGAACTTTTTTGTAAAAAAACTGGAAATAAATCAGTTTTTCTTATAAGATAGTCTATAAAATATTTTTCATTCGGGAGGAAATAGGATTATGGAATTGGTTGATACATGTATTCAAAATGGGCTGGTTTTGAATGTTTTCACAAGAGAGTTTGAACCTAATACATTATGGATTAAAGCAGGTCGCATTGTGTCTGTTGGTGAAAGTGAAACCTTAAAAGCGAGTCAAACAATTGATGCAAAAAATCAATATTTAGTACCTGGATTTATTGATGCACATGTGCATATTGAAAGTGCCATGGTTTCACCTAGTGAGCTTGCAAAAGTACTTCTAAAACACGGTGTAACAACGATTGTGACTGACCCACATGAAATTGGTAACGTGATGGGGACACAGGGAATTGAGTATATGATTGAAGACGCTCGACAAACACCACTTGATGTTAAGTTTATGTTGCCATCATCTGTTCCTTGTGTGCCTTTTGATCATAGTGGGGCAGTTTTAAACGCGAAAGATTTAAAACCGTTATACCGTTATCCAGAAGTTAATGGGCTAGCTGAGGTTATGGACTTTCCCGCAGTGGCAAGCCAAAGTCATGAAATTATGCAAAAAATCAAAGATGCACAAGATGAAGGTTACCATGCTGATGGTCACGGTGCGGGATTAACACCAGAACAATTAGATATTTACCGTCAAGTTGGCATTGATACAGATCATGAAGCTACAAGCGTCCAAGAAGTTAAAGACCGTTTAAGTGCTGGATACTATGTGTTCTTGCGTGAAGGAACCGTTGAGCGAGATATTAAAAATACAATTGGTGCTGTTACCGAATCAAACGCACAGCGTTTAGCTTTTTGTACAGACGACAAACTAATCACTGATTTAGATAGAGAAGGTTCAATTGATTACTGCATTAAATTGGCTATTCAACATGGCGTTCGACCTGAAACAGCCTTTACTATGGCAAGCTTCAATGCGGCTAAAGCACACAAGTTAACCAACTCAGGTGCTTTAGCTACTGGATATCAAGCTGACATTGTTTTCTTGAATGATTTAGAACAAGTTGATATTGACCACGTTATGAAAAACGGTGAAATTTTAGCAGAACCAACAACACAACCAGCTCTATTCTCAGAATCAACCGTTCACCACCATTTCCAATTAGAAGACTTAAAAATGCCTTTACACAGTGATTACTGCAATGTGATCCAAATTCAGCCTAATCACATTGTGACAGATCATTTGAAAACATCTGTTAAATTAAATGATGGCCATTTTGAACAAGATATTGACCAAGATATTTTGAAAATGGTTGTCATTGAACGTCACAATAATCTAGGAACTTATGGTTTAGGCCTAGTTAAAGGATTTGAAATTCAAAATGGTGCTGTAGCCATTACAGTTGCTCACGATTCACATAATTTAGTGGCAGTTGGAAGCGATGATGAATCAATTAATAAAGCCATCCAAGAAGTAACCCAATCGGGTGGTGGAATTGCCGTGACTCAAAATGGTGAAGTGTTGAGTTCAATGCCGCTTGAAATTGCTGGATTAATGTCAGCTAAGCCTTATCAAGAAGCGGAAAAAGACTTAGATTTAGTCAATGCCGCTTATCAAAAAATCAGTACTAATCGTGTATTTGATCCATTTATCACATTATCCTTTTTAACACTTCCTGTTATTCCATCTATCAAGTTGACTGATCAAGGTCTGTACGACTTTAATCAGCAAAAATTTATTTCAGTTGAAGCTGATTAAGATAAAATCAAAACTTTCCTTTCTTTTTAATAGCAAGGATGTTATTATCAATACAAGCACAAAACAAGTTAGAACCTTTAATGTTGGCCAGAGAGTCACAAAGGTCTTATGATAATAACCAAGAAGCAGGAACACAATTTTAGCGGAAGTGGATTTAGGCACGGTATTAAGCCAAGATTCACACCCAATTTTTACCACAATAACCTGCATTCATCATTAAGACTAGACTTTTAGACTCTTTGGAAATTTCCAAAGAGTCTTTTTTATTGGTTTTGATTCTGTGATTAATAAAGATTACTTCAGTGAGGGTAAATTAATTAGGAGGCAGAAAATGACAACGCATTTTGTCAATATGAATGAGTATTCAAAAACTCAAATAACCAATTTAATTAAATTAAGCGAAAAGTTCAAATCAGGACTGCAAATAAAACTTAAACGTCCAGTTTATGCCGCTAACTTATTTTTTGAAAACAGCACACGAACACATGCTTCATTCTATATGGCTGAGCAGCGATTAGGTATCAACGTTTTGGATCTGAACATGGCTACTAGTTCAACCCAAAAAGGCGAGTCTTTAGAAGATACTGTTAAAACACTTCAAGCATTAGGAACAGATATTGAAGTCATCCGTCATAGTCAAGATGGCTGGTATGAAGGGATGGCAGCAGATAAAAGTTTGAAGACCTCGTTAGTGAACGGCGGTGATGGTTCTGGACAGCATCCATCTCAATGTTTGTTAGACCTAATGACAATTCACGAAGAGTTCGATAGTTTTGAGGGACTCAATGTTGGCATTATTGGTGATTTAGCTCACTCGCGTGTTGCTAAATCAGATGCGCAACTATTACACAAATTAGGTGCTAACCTTTATTTTTCAGGACCAAAAGAATGGTATGACAAAACGTTTGATCAATACGGCCAATATGTTGAAAATGTTGATTCATTGATTGAAAAATTAGATGTGGTGATGCTATTACGTGTTCAACTTGAACGACTTAACAAAAATTCAGTCAAACAGTTTAAAGCACTGGACTATCATAATCAGTTTGGCCTAACTAAAGAAAGATTTGAAAAAGCAGCGCCTCATGCAATTATTATGCACCCAGCCCCCGTTAACCGCGGTGTCGAAATCGATTCTGACTTAGTAGAAGCCACTCAGTCACGAATTTTTAAGCAAATGGCAAACGGTGTTTTTGCAAGAATGGCAATACTGGCAAGTCTACTTAATGAAAATGGGTTATTACAGGAGGAATTGAACATTGACTAAATCAACTTTGATAAAAAATGTGATACTAGATGGAACATCAACAGCGATTCTAATCGAAGACGGTATTATTAAACAGCTCGCACCTACTATTGCAGAAAAAGCAGAAATGACCGTCATTGATGGGCAACAAAACACGGTTTTGCCAGGGTTGATTGATGTTCATGTTCACTTTCGTGAACCAGGGCTAACCTATAAAGAGACTATCGAAACAGGAACAAAAGCAGCAGCACATGGTGGATTTACAACTGTTTTTGCCATGCCAAATGTTAAACCAGTTGTAGATAATCCAAAATCCCTGCAGCATATGTTTGACTTAAATGAACGAGACAGCGTGGTAAAGACATTGCAATATGCGGCTATTTCAAGCAATCTTAGCGCATTAGATAACACTGATATTTCTAAAATGGCTGAAATGGGCGCTATTGGATTTACAAATGATGGTTGTGGGGTTCAACAAGCTAACATTATGTATGAAGCTATGCTTAAAGCAAAAGAAGTTCAAAAACCCATCATCGCTCATGTTGAAGATAATAGCTTAACTAATAAAGGCGTGATGAACGAAGGGGAAAGTTCAAGAAAGCTTAACTTACCGGGGATTAACAGCCTAAGTGAGTCTTCACAATTAGCGAGAGACTTGGTTTTGGCACATCACACAGGTGTGCATTATCATGTTGCTCATATTTCAACAAAAGAATCAGTTGAATTAGTCAGAATCGCTAAACAAATGGGCGTTCACGTGACTGCTGAAGTTTCGCCACACCACTTATTACTTGATGATTCAATGGTTGAAAACGATAACCCAATGATGAAAATGAACCCACCACTGCGATCAAAAGCAGACCGAAAAGCACTAATTGCAGGACTAATTGATGGCACTATTGACATGATTGCCACGGATCATGCACCTCATAGTGAAGAAGAAAAACAAGGCAGTATGCTAGAAGCAGCCTTTGGTATTGTTGGAATTGAAACATCATTTAGCTTGATTTATACCAAATTTGTCAAAAGCGGATTAGTTGATTTGAATACGCTAATCAATTGGATGTCAAAGAATCCCGCAAAAGCATTCAATATTTCAGGAGGCCGACTAGCAGTCGGACAACCAGCAGATTTGACTATTATGGATTTAGACAAACAGTATGAGATTCAAGCAAAAGACTTCCTATCTAAAGGAACGAATACACCATTTTTAGGATGGCAAGTTTTTGGACAGACAAAATATACAGTTGTTGACGGTAAAGTTGTTTATAAAGGTTAAGTTCAGGGGGTAAAGGTAATGAAGAAATATTTAGTTTTAGAAGATGGCAGCGTTTATACAGGTGAAAGCTTTGGTTCTACTCAAGATGTTTATGCAGAGCTTGTGTTTAACACAGGAATGACCGGTTACCAAGAAACTATCACGGATAACAGTTATCAAGGTCAAATTGTCAATTTCACTTATCCATTGATTGGTAATTACGGCATTAACTTACAAGATTCAGAAGCGGATAAACCTGCGGCTTCAGCGATTATCGTACACGAATTAGCACGTCGGATTGGTAATAAAAGAGCAGATATGACGCTACAAGAATACGCTAATCAACATGAATTACCAGGATTAATGGGGATTGATACACGTGAATTAACACAAAAAATTAGAGACTATGGGTCAATGAAAGCCGTTATCGTATCAGAAATTAATCAAGCTAAACTTGAAGCGATTTTTAAAACACCGCTTAACAACACCTTTAAAAACAGCAGTCAAAAAGGTGAAGCACTTGATCAAAATACAGGACATACGGTTGCGGTTATCAACTTTGGCATTAAAGATTCTATCATTAAAGCACTACAAGAACGCCACCTACACGTTATCTTATTTCCTTACACCACAACTTTTGAAGAAGTCAAAGCGGTTAATCCAGCTGGTATCTTACTATCGAATGGACCAGGTGACCCGACAAACTACAAGCAAGCATTACCTTTAATTAGACAACTACAAGAAAATTATCCACTCATGGGTATTTGCTTAGGACACCAATTATTTGCCTTAGCTAATGGCGCTACGACTTACAAAATGAAGTATGGTCATCGTGGCTTCAACCATGCCGTTTCAGATTTTGAAACAGGTCAATCAAACTTTACTTCTCAAAACCACAGTTACGCTGTTGCAGAAGAGTCTGTCCAAAACACTTACTTACAAGTCACACAAAAAGAAGTCAATGACCACACGGTTGAAGGATTGAAATTGATGAATCGTCCTGCATTTTCTGTTCAATACCACCCCGATGCTTGTCCTGGCCCACACGATGCAGCGTACATGTTTGATCGTTTTGCCAAAATGATGACAAAAGCCGAAAGGAGATTACAACATGCCTAAGCGTCAAGATATTCAAAAGATTTTAGTGGTGGGATCAGGTCCTATCATTATTGGTCAGGCTGCAGAGTTTGATTATTCTGGTTCACAAGCTTGTTTATCACTGAAAGAAGATGGGTATGAGGTTGTTTTGATTAACTCAAACCCGGCTACCATTATGACTGACCACGACATTGCAGATAAAGTCTACATTGAACCAATCACGCTTGATTTCGTGACAAAAGTAATCGAAAAAGAGCGTCCAGATGCAATTTTAGCCACTTTAGGTGGACAAACAGGACTTAACATGGCTAAAGAACTGAGTGATGCTGGAGTATTAAGCCAGTATAATGTAGAAGTTTTAGGGATTAACTTACAGACTATTGAAGAAGCAGAAGACCGGGATAAGTTTAAACAATTGATGGACCGCTTACATGAACCCGTGCCAGAATCTGCGATTGCCAATACCTTAACTGAAGCCAAAGCAATCGCTCGTCAAATTGACTACCCACTTGTGATTAGACCGGCTTATACGCTGGGTGGAACAGGTGGTGGATTCGCCCATAGTGATAAAGAACTTGAAGAGATTGTCACGAATGGGCTTGAGTTGTCACCGGTTAATCAAGTTTTAGTTGAAAAATCGATCTCGGGATTTAAAGAAATTGAGTTTGAAGTGATGCGTGATCACGAAGATAATACTCTAATTGTAGCTTCAATGGAAAACATTGACCCTGTCGGCGTTCACACAGGTGATTCAATTGTCACATCACCTGTTCAAACACTATCTGATCGTGAATATCAAATGATGCGTGATGCAGCGATTAAAATTATTAAAGCCCTCAAAATTGAAGGGGGCTGTAACGTTCAAATGGCGCTTGATCCAAGTAGCTTACAATACTACATTATTGAAGTTAATCCGCGAGTATCGCGTTCTTCAGCCCTAGCATCCAAAGCAACCGGCTATCCAATCGCCAAAATCGCCGCCAAAATTGCGGTTGGCTATTCGCTTAATGAAATTACCAATCCTATTACCAAAACAACGGTTACGAACTTTGAACCCGCTATGGACTATGTGGTTACCAAAATTCCAAGATGGCCCTTTGATAAGTTCCCAACAGCTGACAATACCTTAGGAACTCAGATGAAAGCAACCGGAGAAGTCATGGCAATTGGACGTAACTTTGAAGAATCCATCCAAAAAGCGATTCGTTCTCTTGAAATTGACATCACCGGGATTGAAGAAATCGACTATCAAGATGTGTCAACGGCAGACTTGATGCGCAAGCTCAACCCAGCTACGGATGACCGTTTGTTTATCTTGTTTGAACTGTTGAGTCGTGGCGTTGATATTGATGAACTAGCAGACTTAACACAAATTAATGTTTTCTTCTTAGACAAGCTACTTCATATTTTAGAAATCGCAAGTGACCTTAAAGCAAATCCAACAGACGTGAAAGTCTTAACAATGGCTAAACAAAATGGATTTACGGATAAAACAATTGCTTATTATACTCAGTCAACACCTGATGAAGTACGTCAACTTAGAAAAGAAGCTGGTATCGTACCCGTTTACAAGATGGTTGATACAGTGGCGGGTGAGTTTGAATCTAAAACACCTTATTATTACTCAACTTATGATCACAAGAATGAATCACAATCTTCTGATAAAAAATCAGTGCTAGTACTAGGTTCAGGCCCTATTAGAATTGGACAGGGTGTGGAATTTGATTACGCAACTGTTCACAGCGTTAAAGCTATTCAAAAACTAGGATACGAAGCGATTATTGTTAATTCAAATCCCGAAACCGTTTCAACAGACTTCTCAATTTCAGACAAATTATACTTTGAGCCACTTGATTTAGAAGATATTTTAAACATTATTGACCTTGAACAACCACTAGGTGTTGTTGTCCAGTTTGGGGGACAAACCAGTATTAATTTGGCCAAAAAGCTACAGGATTATGGCGTTAATATTTTAGGAACAACGGTTGATGATATTAATCGAGCTGAAGATCGTGACTTGTTCAACCAAGTTATCAAAAACTCACAACTGGCACAACCTGCTGGTAGTACCGCAACAACGATTGAAGAAGCGGTCAAAATTGCCAATGAATTATCCTATCCAGTACTCGTTCGCCCTTCTTATGTGCTAGGTGGCCGTGGAATGGAAGTTGTACAATCAGATAAAGAACTCATTAACTACATGACAAAAGCAGTTGCTGTTTCGCATGATCACTCGGTTTTAATTGACTCGTATCTTGAAGGATTTGAAGCGGAAGTAGATGTTTTATCTGATGGCGAAACCGCGGTCATACCAGGAATTATGGAACATATTGAAAGAGCGGGTGTTCATTCTGGAGATTCTATGGCGGTTTATCCAACACAACGACTATCACAATCAGTCAAAGACCAGATGACAACTGCCTCTATCAAGTTAGCTAAAGAATTAAAAATCGTAGGTATGATGAATATCCAATTCGTCATTAAAGATGAAGTTGCTTACGTGATTGAAGTCAATCCTCGTGCGTCAAGAACTGTGCCCTTTATTTCAAAAATCACTAATACGTTATTAGCTCAACTTGCCACTCAAGTGATGCTAGGCCAAAAATTAGTTGATTTAGGCTTTGAAGATGGTGTATTGCCTGAAAGTCAGTTATTCCATGTTAAAGCGCCGGTGTTCAGCTTCAATAAAATACACAACATTAATACGTTATTAGGACCTGAAATGAAGTCGACAGGTGAAGTTATGGGAACAGGAAAGACTTATCAAGACGCATTATACAAAGCTTTTGTCGGTGGTGGGACTAAGATTTTGAAAGATGCGACAGTCTTACTGGCTATGGATCCAACTAACCAAAAAGCGTTAGTGACAACTGCCCAAGCCTTTATCCAAAAAGGATTCAAGCTACTTGCCATTGAAAGTAACCATGATATTTTGACTCAAGCAAAAATCGTGTCTGAACTAGCACAAACACAAGAATTAACGACAGATGCATTAGCTTATTTACGTCAAAAAGACGTGGGAATCGTCATCAATACTTGTGAAAACGTTGACTTAGATTCAAAAGAAAATCGCCTAATTAGAGGTGCTGCTATCGAAGATAATTTAAGTTTATTCACAGCCCTTGATACGGTTAACGCCTACTTATCCATCCTAGATACTAATATTGACCAACTAGAAGTGACAGAAGTTTACTAAAGGAGCACACATATGACTAACCGTTTACACGCAACTATTGCAGATAATCATTTTAATGGTGTTTTAGCTAATGCCTCAGGTGTACATTGCCAAACAAAAGAAGAATTAGATGAACTGCTGAACTCACCCGAAGTCGCAACTGCTGTGACCAAAAGTTCAACAAAAGAAGTAAGAGAAGGTAATCCAAGACCTTCTTACTACGAATTTGAACAAGGTTCCATTAACTCAATGGGGCTACCAAACAACGGGTTAGATTATTATCTGGACTATGTTAGCCAAGATCACTCGCAAAAGCCAGTGATTTTATCCGTTGCTAGCTTGTCTATGGAAGAGGGTATTGAGTTACTTCAACGCGTTCAAGATTCGGATTTTCAAGGGATTACAGAGTTTAATTTATCTTGTCCCAATGTTGTGGGTAAGCCACAAGTTGCTTATGATTTTGTAGCTACTAAGAATATTTTGACCGAAGTTTTTAAATTCTTCAAAAAACCACTAGGTGTCAAACTCCCACCATTCTTTGACTTTGCGCATTTTGACCAAATGGCAGCTATTTTAAATCAGTTCCCACTGTCACATATTAACTCAGTTAACTCAATTGGAAATGGTCTATATGTTGATGTAGAAACTGAATCATCAGTTATCAAACCCAAAAAAGGATTTGGCGGTCTTGGTGGTGCAATAATTTTACCAACAGCATTAGCGAACGTTCGTGCATTTCGTGAACGATTAAATGATGATATTAAAATCATTGGAACAGGTGGGGTAACCAGCGGTGAAGATGTTTTTGCTCACATTTTATGCGGCGCAGACTTAGTTTCCATCGGAACTGAGTTACAACGACAAGGGATTGGCTTATTCAAAAAATTGAATCAAGAGTTACTAGCTATTATGGATGACAAAGGCTATCAAAGTGTTGATGATTTTAAAGGAAAGTTGAAGTCAATGTAAAAAAATAAGAGATCAAATTGATCTCTTATTTTTTTTGATTATTTTTAGTCCACTCAAATGCTGTCGAAATAATCGTCTCTAAGTTTGTATATCTTGGTTGCCATCCTAAAATAGTTTCCGCTTTAGTACTATCAGCCACTAATTCATCAGGATCACCACCGCGTCTAGGTGCATCTTCTGCTATAATTTCTTGTCCTGTAAT
The DNA here is from genome assembly GCF_053667655.1 of Holzapfeliella sp. JNUCC 80. Lineage (NCBI taxonomy): Bacteria > Bacillati > Bacillota > Bacilli > Lactobacillales > Lactobacillaceae > Holzapfeliella > Holzapfeliella sp. JNUCC 80. The sequence goes on from NZ_JBSJXZ010000002.1 coordinate 73,902, forward strand.
TTCACGTGCTGCTTCAACAATTTCTTTAACAGTAAATCCTGTTTTAGATCCTAAATTAAAAATGTCACTTTTACCACCATTATTAAGATAACCTAGACTCAGATAATGCGCATGTACTAAATCAACAACGTGAACGTAATCTCTAACGTTATAACCATCGCGTGTATTATAGTCATTTCCAAACATTTGCACTTTATCACGAACACCATCAGCAGCTTCCAAAACAATAGGAATCAGATGCGTTTCTGGATTGTGATCTTCGCCTAACTTACCGTCTAAACTAGCACCAGCCACGTTAAAGTAACGTAAAGCTACATAACTAATGCCATAAGCTTGTTCAGCCCACTTCATAATTTGTTCCATCATTAATTTACTTTGCCCATATGGATTGATTGGATTGGTTGGATCAGTTTCTTTGATTGGCATTGTTTCTGGCATACCATAAACAGCCGCTGTTGAAGAAAAAATTAGTTTTTTGACATCAAATTTAACCATTACCTCTAAAAGCTTAATTAAACCATTAACATTGTTATCAAAATATTTTAGCGGATTAACAACTGATTCTGGTACCACGCTATCTGCACAAAAATGAATAACTGCTTCTATTTTTTCTTGCTCAAAAACATGACTTAAAAAGTCAGTATCGCGAATATCACCTTGATAAAATTTAGCCTGTTCATCAACAGCTTCTCGATGCCCGCGACTTAGATTATCTACGACAACAACCTCTTCATTTTTATCGACTAACTCTTTAACCATTTGGGAGCCGATATAACCGGCGCCACCTAAAACTAAAATTGCCATTATTTAATCTCCTTTTGTATCAATACATCTGTTTTATTGTAATATACCAAATTTAAAATAACAATTTTGTTTATAAATACTTAATAACGTGTTTCTACCTATTATATAGTAACTCATTTGGTCTGATTTAAAAATTTATAGTAACTTTTAAGAATTATTTTGTAAAAAATATGTAACTTCTGAAAATCAGTATTCCCGGAAGTAAAAATTAATAAAAAATAAGGTGCAAACGCACCTTATTTTAATTAGTCGAAATATATCGTTTAATTCCCTTTTGCCATAATACATATGAAAAAAGAAAGAATAAAATTGTCATGGTACTTAAAGCTATAAACATTTCAATTCCTAGTGAAATGGCAGTATCGGTTGTAACCAAATAAATTAACCCATTTGAAAGAGACAAGACTGGAACTAAATAAAGTAAGATCAATCTAATTTTTGTCGGATAAACGCCCTGCGGACGATTAGCAGAATCAATTAAATATTCAGGCACACCATTCAAGGCAGTTAAGTTTTCTTTGAAAAAAGCAACTTCTACAACAATTTGATTAATTGAAAAAACAAACAAAATACCAATGATATAAAATAAGCCGACCAACAACCACTGTGTCAATCCAAGATGAAATTTAGCCATTAAGAAGCACGTTGCAGGTAAGTAAATTATCAAGTTCATTAAACTTGGGAAATCCAATTTACCAAATGCATAATAAAAGTAAGAATTTACAGGTTTCAAAAAAACATGGTCTAAATTGCCTGATACAATATTATCTGCTAAATTCTCATGCGCACCAATAAACAAAAACTGATAAGTCGATGTTATACAAGACAATGACATAATCATTACAAGATATTGATCCTGGCTCAATCCCCCTATATCAGAACTAAATGAATAATAAATAGTTCCCGCCAAAAGTTCAACGATTGTAAAAATAAACCCAAACAAAGTAACTAAGACGGAGGTCGTGCGATAAGTGATGAATTCTTTAAAACTTTGCTTAGCTAAAATGCCATAAAGTTTTAGTGTCATACGCCCACTCCTTCGAATCTAGCTAACCCTCTTTTAAATAAATAGTTAGAGATAATCTTAAAAATCACACACCAAATAACTAGCGTCATAATATAGCTTACAAAGCGCTCACTATTGTGACTTTCTTTGATAAATAGTTCAACGAAATCACTAGAGACTAACGAAATCGGTGAAAAACGAAAAATTTGATAAATGGCACTAGATAAAACATCTAGAGGAAATAATAATCCGCCAAAAAACATATAGAGCGCACTAATGATAGGTCTTAGTGGCCAAATTTGGATTAGCCAAAAAGCTAACGTACCCATAATAAACATTAATTCATGCCAAACAATTAAACTTAAAATAAGATAAAGCACTAAACTGAGTGTAATTAGTATATTTAACTGTGTTACGGCCAACATGAGAACGACAAGCAAAATAAATGGACTACTACTGCCCAAAAATATCGCAAAACTATTTGTTTTGATATTAACGGGTCTTAATAATAACGTATTCAATTGCCCAGATTTAATATTACTAGCTAAATCAAAAAGGGGGCTAAATGTAAACACGAAAGACAATAGCGCTGTTAGTAGTAAATATTGCAACATTTGAGACTGTGTATACCCATTAATTACTGTCTCTTGAGAACTTTTGTAAATGGCAATCCACATCAAAAATGATAACCCGAGTTGAATTGCTCGAGATAGCAATGAAATAAAAAAGTTAGTTTTGTAAGTTAGTAAACTCAATAAACTTGTTTTCGCACTAGCTAAATATTTCAAAATATTAATCCTTTCTTTGATTAAAAAGTTGATACAAAGTTTCTTCTAAAGAAGGGTGTTGAATATGAATATTTTGAATATCGCTTAATTTGAGTGTGATACTCGCTTTTTCATCATAATCTGAAATAGTTGTTTGATGCGTTGTATTTGTCAGTTGGGCATGATGACTACTCATAACGGGCCTTTGATGATGATGGTGATCGATCACGATTGAGGGACGTTTTAATTGTGCTTTTTCGACAAAGGTTTTAACTAAACCATCAAAAGCAATGTTCCCATTCAATAAAACCATCATACGCTCAGTCACTGCTTCAATATCTGTCATTTGATGACTAATTAACAGTACGGTAACGCCTTCCGTTTGATTAACTTTATTTATAAAATCGTGCAAAGCACGTTGGCTCACGATATCCATCCCAATAGTTGGTTCATCTAGTATAAGTAGCTCTGGACCGTGTAATAACGCCGCAATAACTTCTAATTTTGTTCTTTCACCAAGAGATAATTTGCGAACTGGAACATAAACAACTTCTTCTAGACGGAACATTTTTAAATAACGATTCAGTCTTTGCTGATAATCTATTGCATCAATTTTATAGATAGATTTCAACATTTCAAATGTATCCGCAGCTGGTAAATTCCAATTTAATTGACTTTTTTGTCCCATTACTACCCCGATTTTTGATAAAAAAGTCGCATTATTAGTATCAGGTCTTGTCCCAGCAACTTTGACCTCCCCTTCTTCAGGCTGCAAAATCCCTGTGAGCAATTTGATAATGGTTGATTTTCCTGAGCCATTAGGACCGAGTAATCCAACTTTTTCGCCTTTTTCAAGAGTAAAGGAAACGTCTTTTAGAACATCTTTTTGTTGGTATCGTCTTTTGAAAACATCAACTATGGCTGATCTTATCCCCGACTTTTTTTGATAGGTTTGATACCCATAATTAACCCGATTCATTGTAATATATGACATACTTCTCCCCTGTTAGATAAACTTTTCATTAACTTTATCATTAATTTTTAATTTATTCAACAAAAAAGAAACGAGACTCTTGAAAGAGTCTCGTTATCACATTGCTAATCCATCGTGATACCCACGTTGATAATTGTTAAATGAGCCATTTGTTAATAATTGTGAAAATTGGCCTAAACTAGGGATTTTTTCAGGATAATGATGAATTGCTTCTTGATTAGTTACTTCTTCTAAAGCTTGATCATAGCCCAGGTCATAGTCGCTTTTATGGCTATGTACTAATTGCTGTTCATACTTTAAGCGTAAATAAGCCATCTCTTGGATACAATCTCGTTCAGAATCGTTATTCTTACGATGTGTTTCTGTCATAAACTCATCACCTTTGTCTAAAATACACCAAAAATGCTGGTGCTTGTCTTTACAACGGTTATCGTAACCCTTATATTAAGATTTAACAAAAAATAACGTTCCAAAATGACAGTCATATTCCAAGTATTTGATATAGTATTACTTAAACCGTTACTAAATCACCAAAGTTTTCTTTAGTAAAAGTTTCTAAGATAGCAATATTTTCTCCTAATTCTAAAAATGTTGAATACATGAATAACTCATTATTATTGAAATAAATCGTTCGAGGAATGATACTTTGATTATCATAAAACCAATCTTCTAGTCGCATACCTCTTTGCTTCAGTAGGTTATAGCTTTGACCTTCATCTGTTATTTTCCAGTTTCTAGTATCGGTTTGAGACATCTGAATGCTGTCACGCTGTTTAATTTCAACAATATTTTTCATATTAATCCTCCGTGAACCAATTATTAATATTATAATATCATTTTTTTTTAATAAAAGTCGAGCTATTTTTAAAATATTACTTTTTCTTTAAACTTGTTATGATTTTACTTTTAAACTATCAGCATTTTTTATATACTAATTTATGTACGCGCCATTGTAATTAAATAGGATTAAAGGATGACTCATGAAGTTTTCTCATAACATCAAAAAAATTAGAACTGATAACAAACTGACTCAAGAAGATTTAGCACAATTACTAAATGTTTCACGAAAAACTATTTCAAGTTGGGAAACTGAACGAAGTTTTCCGGATATTGAGACTTTAAAAAAGCTAAGTCATCAATTTGAAATTCCAATTAATCAGTTGTTAGAACAAGATTTAACTACAAAAAAATATATTTCACACTTATTTCCAAAAAGCCATGAAAAAAGCTCGCTTAAACACTTATGCTTGGTTCAATTAATGTTTATCTTTATTGGCTATTTATCGTTACTAGAGGTTATCAATTTCCCATTAACTACCTTAATTTTACTCTTCATCACACTAGTCACTTACCACCACAGCTCGCGTAATTTTCCTGTTAACACCTTGAGAACTTATAAGCGAAACAGTTTGCTTTTTTTGATTATTTGCTTACTGACTAATTCAATTTTAGGATTTACAGGACTTGTTCAAGAGTTTATCACTAATCAGCCTAATATCTACTACTTAAATGGTGCTATTGTCGGCAAGGCAATTATGGTTATTCTGTTAAGTGTTAGTATGTACGTCTTATTTGAAATAAGACACCTCTTTTTTCACAAAAAACGCAAACCTTGATGAAATTAGGTTTGCGTTTTTTGTGTCTAAGCTCCTTAGCATTTTGAAGTTCTACTTTTCAGCTACACTTTTAAAGGTGTTTGTTTTATAGTTAAATTGTTCATTATAACGCTATTGTTCCCTTACATTTATTAGCAAGATAGCATTATTCGGGGGGTAGTCTTTTTTAAGTTTTTATAATGAAGGCCAGTTATGCTTACTATAATGTAATCGTTGAAATAGCTACAGTAAGGAACTTGTTATAAGGTTTGTTTATAGTGTTTTTATTATCGTGAACTTCTCGTTTAAAAGAATTCCACTTATAAATTTCGTAAACAGATAAAACATATTTATAATGAAGATACTATCAACTTACCTTATAAAGAAGAGACTATTATTGTTATATAATAGCCTCTTTTTTATTTTGTCAATAACAGTTATAATTAGGTGACAATGATAGTGTTAAGGAGGATTTTGTATGTGGGATTTTATTCGTGGAATTTTTGATCACTTAAAATAAAAACATTTAAAAAGCACGGACAGGTTCTGATGCTTTTTTATCATTCATACATTAATCCTAGCAAGTTAAGGAGAAATACAACAAATGAAATTATCAATCGGTACATTACAAACTTTCGATTTTTTAGGTAAACAATTTTTTAGTAAAGTGTGGAACAGTTATCAAATTGCTTTTTATTATCACGATGATTTATGGGTTGGTGAATTTGTAAGCACCAAAAATCATAATCCCAAAATGAAAACAGGTAGACAACTAATCGATAATATCCAAAAAGACAATAGTGATTTAAGCATCTATAATATGGATTTTGATTTGGATCATGAACATAAGTTTATTAATCAAACTCAAAATAACGATAATCCTGCTGTAATCGAAATTCTTGAAAAAAGAGAACAAATCCAACAATCAGAGCTTGGAATGGATACCCCTTATCAAAAAGTAGCACTTCTAAATGAAGTGTACCCACAAGCAACAGGTAGTTTCGATGTACAAATAGGTATTCACAACATTCAAAAAGCTTTACTTGAAGCTTCAAAATTATCAAAAAATATTAACCTAGGTCAATATATCATAAATGCCAAAAAGGTTGGCACAACTATTAAAGTGCCTTATATGGAAATCGATCAAGATAAGCTTGATTTCGTTGGTTTAGTTACAGTTTAAAAAGTATGGGAATGATTCCCATACTTTTTATTTGGATATTAATTTTTTTAAAAGATTTACTTAACCTACCATCTGAATGATACTTCGACTTTAATCTACAGTATAATTGACTATAGATTAAAACTTTGGAGGTTTATAATGGAAGTTATTTTACCAATTATCACTTTTTTACTGGGTATCGCAATCGTTGTTACTTATTATCTCAAAAACAAAGATGAAAAAAAGCTTATTGATTCTTTTGTAGTTAATGATGAACAAGCAAAAGCAATAAGTAAAATCATTGCTGAAACAGAAGATACCCCAAAAGCTGTCGAAACGATTCGTGATACGTATCATTTAACGACGGCTCAAGCCATTACACTATACGGACGTTTAAAGTCAAAATAAAAAACATCAGTCAATAAGACTGATGTTTTTTTGATTATAGAATATGAATACCGTGAGCTTCACATTTGTCAATCATCTCTTGTGGCCAAACACTTGTTTGAACTTCACCAATATGTGCTTTTTGTAAAAGTAACATACATAAACGAGACTGGCCGATTCCACCACCGATAGTATAAGGTAGCTCTTTGTTTAATATCTTATGATGATAAGGTAAATCAGCACGATCTGTTAAACCTGTTATTTCAAGTTGCGATTTCAAAGAGTCCTCATCAACACGAATCCCCATACTAGAAATTTCTAGTACACTTTGAAGAGGTTCAAACCAAAATAAGATATCACCATTTAATTGCCAGTCATCATAATCAGGTGCTCGACCATCATGAGGCTCACCACTATCTAATTTACCACCAATTTGCATTAAGAAGACTGCCCCAAGTTCTTTGGTAATCGCATTTTCTCTTTCTTTCGGTGTTAAATCAGGATATTTATTTTCTAGTTCTTGGGTTGAGATGAATGTGATTTCTTCTGGTAAGTCATAAACTGCATCACCATAAGTTGCTTTTAGTTGTTGTTGTGTTTGTTTAATTGCTTCAAAGATTTTTTTAACGGTTTGTTTAAGCGTTTGGGGGTTACGTTCGTCTTTTTGGATGACACGCTCCCAATCCCATTGATCGACATAAATAGAGTGAACATTGTCTAATTCTTCATCTTTACGTATAGCGTTCATATTAGTATATAAACCTGTGCCATTCTCAAAACCAAAGCGGCCTAGTGCGTTTCTTTTCCACTTAGCCAAAGAATGAACAATTTCAATGTCTTCTCCTAGAATATCTTTGATTTGAAATGAAACTGGAGATTCTACACCATTCAAATTATCATTCAATCCCGTATTCTTCAAAACAAACATTGGGGCTGAAACTCTGTTCAAATTAAGCGCATTGCCCAAATTATTTTGAAATAGCTCGCGAAGTTCTTGAATTGCTAGTTGGGTCTGTTTGACAGATAATTTTGAATCATAAGATTCTGGAATAAATAAGTCCATGTGTAAAATCTCCTTTTATATATTAGTTTGTTATTAGACTTTACCACTACAATTAATAAAAGTAAATTAAAAAATTAATTTATTATTAATTTTAATGAATTTTCCTTTTTTTAAAATAAACTAAAAAAGTGTATGATTAGGTATATCAATACTGATAAGGAGACATCTATCTATGTTAATTTTTTTAATGGGATTATTTTTCGTGATTATATTAGCTAACTTTTTAGCTAATCTTTTCCCAAAAATCCCCCAAGCTATTTGGCAAACATTACTTGGAATTGTTTTAGCTATGATTCCAAGTATGCAAAACTATGTTACCTCACTTGATCCTCAATGGTTCTTGCCGATTATTATTGCTCCCCTGCTATTTTATGAAGGCCAACAGACCACAAGAAAATATATTATTGAAAATTCAAAGGAAATCTTTCAATTATCATTTTGGCTAGCCTTTATGTGTATGGCAGCTCTAATGCTGTTCATTCATTATGCATTAGGGTGGCCATTCAGTATTGCGCTCTGCATTGCGGCAATCGTAACACCTACTGACGCAACAGCACTTGGCTCAATCAAGTCAAACTTTGAAACACCCGAAAAATTAAGTGATGATTTAGAAATGGAATCTATGTTTAATGATGCAACAGTTGTTGTCGCATTAGAATTGTCGCTGATTTGGGTCAAGACCGGACATATCAATCCAGCCGAAGGTCTACTGACATTTGCTTATGCAGCATTAGGCGGAATTGCTTTTGGGGTTATTGCTTCAGTTATCATTATATTCTTTCGTAATTACTTACTCAAAAACCACTTTAATGATTCCACCTCTCAAGTATTAATTCAATTGTTAACACCCATCTTAATTTATATCCTTGCTGAAGAAATCGGTGTTTCAGCTTTTATTGCAGTCGTTATTGCCGGAATCTTCCATCATGAAGAACAAGAACAAACCCTGTTAATGTCTTCTCAAATGACAAACCTTATGACACAGTTGTGGGATGTTCTCAGCCAAATTCTTAATGGTGTTGTCTTTGGTATTTTGGGCGTTAGTTTGGTTATTATTTTTAAAAATATCGAGTTTCTAACAGACCTTCACTACTATGAATTAATTGGTGTTAGCTTATGCGCATTATTAATCTTTTTCGTTATACGGACCTTGTTTTATTTCTATACGGGAGACGACACGCTTGATAAGCGCTTTCAATGGAAGAATGCGATTATTTTTGGGATTAGTGGCGTTCACGGGAGTGTAACACTAGCCATGGCTTTATCACTTCCAACCGTTGGCTTGCTTGACTTTAGAAATAATATTTTAGTCGTCGCTTCTTTTGTCATTGTACTTAGTTTCATTATTCCCTTATCAGTTTTACCATTCTTATTACCTGATCGAAAAATAGAACTTACAATTGACGAAATCCAAGAAGCCCATCGCGAAATTGTCCAATCTACGATTACTCACATTGACACACTGCCACTTGATAACAAGACTAAATTAAATCTAAGCCGTCGTATTCAAACCCAAACTGGATTTTCAAAACGAACACTATTTTCTCCTAAAGAATTTAAGCAAATCACAACAGATTTAAGTCACGACTATTATCTAGCTGTTCAGCAAGCATCTGTTAAAGGTCAACTCTCACCTGAAGCTATCGACTTATTCAACAGACTAAAATCAGCTCAGCAAAATAGCCAAACCTCTTTAAATGTTTTGTTCTCTTTTAGAAGAAGAAAACGTGAGTTCAAATCTCTTCAAATGGAAAACTCGCCCGAGATTACCGAAGCAAAATTAAACAAAATCAAAGATAAAATCAGTCGGATTGATAAACACCTCAAGTTTGCTAAATTACCTATATATAATAATTTATTACTAAAACGCAGAAGAAAACTTAAAACAGATTATGAATATTTATCTTATTTCAAAAAAGTGATTGTCTCTGACTCTTTAAAATCAGCTTTCACAGAATTAAAAGATGTTTTAAAACCTGTTACAGTTAAATTCTTAAAAGATTATGATTATCAAACTGAGGACAAGCAAAAAGTCATGGCTTTAAGACAGTTACTGGTTTTACAAAGTACACAAGTTGATGGCCAATTAGATTCCAAATTGTCTGAAAACCAGCATCTTATGGCATTATTACAGTATGAATTAACGGTCATCATAGACAATTACCGTAATAATAAATATAGTCAGGCTTTATTCAACCAGCTCTATGACGAAATTATTTCTGCTCAAAGTACACTACTTGCATTAGATTAATCATAAAAAAAGCACTTCGCAAAATTGCGAAGTGCTTTTTATGATCCAGCTATTAATTTTACAATTAAACTTCCTGCATACCCCACTATTATCACAAATGAAATAACAGCTAGTAGCAAGATAAGTTGACTTCTTTTTTTGCGAGGTTTTTCAAGCTCTTTAAAAAAGAGTGTCACATCAACTAATACGATAATAATAATGAATAAAATATCAAGAATAATGCTAAAAATTGTCATGTTTATTTCCCTTCTGAACAATAGTTATAGCATATCATGAGTTAGCATAATAAAAAACAACTTACAAAGTAAGTTGTTTAAGATTAAACGATTTTTAGTTTTAACTGTCCGTGTTCTACCCATTTAATAGCCAATTGAAGACGATAAACGCCATATGAAATGATAGCTGGTAATACCATTCCTACTCCAATGTAAACCATTAAATCACTGATATTTGATGAAGCTAGGTTAATTGGTGCGATAAATGAAGTTAGTCCTAGTCCTGCTAGTTGTGGTGTTGTTGTGAAACCAAAGGCAACAGTTGCAATCGGTGCACATATGATTGCTGCTACCATTGGCGGAATTGCAAGTCTTGGATTAGCTAGTAAGTTTGCAAATTGGACTTTAGGTGTAATTAGCCCTTGAGCAATGTTAGCTCCTAAGTTATTTTGGTTGAATGACATCACTGTGTAGCCTACAAATTGAGCTGTAGTTCCGATTAAGGCTGCTCCTGATGAGACAGGATCTAACATAATTGCGATAGCTAGTGCTGCAGAAGATGCAGGGGTCATCATGAAGATTGCCCAAACAACCGCAACTGCGATTGATCCTACAATAGGATTGATTGTAACTGAATCATAGATGAATTGACTCATCCAAACCAACGCTGGTGTTGTTACAGCTGCTAAGATCAGACCAGAAACTGTTCCAACTACCGTTGATGAAAGTGGTACTAACATCATATCTAAAGGTGTTTTTCCTGTTAAGTAGTTCCCTAATAAAGCGGCAATTAAACCTGCTGCAACAGCTGAAATAGGCTGACCTGAGGTAAACATTGTACTATTTCCTGCCAAAGTCATATGATGTCCTGTTGCAGTTATGGCTCCCATGCCACTTTCTGAAAAGAACACGCTATTAGCACCAATTGTCGATGAAATCATCGCACTGAAAATAACCAACGTATTACTCTTTAAACATGCCGCAATTGCGACACCAATTGCAGGGCCTAAGAGGACTTGAGAAATTGTCCCAATTTGATATAGGGCCTGAATGTTAGCCATTTTCCCGACTGATTGTAATAATAGTCCAATTCCCAAGCAGACTAAAATAGCATTAGATACCCCTGCGGAAACTTGATAAACATAATCCATCGGCTTCTTGGCCTGATTAGCTGTGTTCTCTTTCATAATGTAAAGAACTCCTTTCGTGTTGTGTTTGTTTTTTGTATTATTAGAATTACAACATGTTTTCTAATAAAAGGCAACATTTATTTTTATTTTTTTTTAATAAAAGTGTTTATTATTTATTTTAATATGATAAAAAGGTTGATAAATCAATGTTTTAAACATAAAACATTAATCTCGTAAAATGAGTTAAAATCTCATTTTCAAAACAAAAAAACCACTTATAAAAAGTGGTTTTTTTGTTTTACAGGATTTTAGTAGTATTTTATTTCGACATCGCTTTAACACTGAAATGAACATCTTCAAAGTAATTATCAAAGGTTACGCGCCATTCACCTGGTTTCACATCTACCGGTAGTAAAAAGGTGCCTGAAGAAACTTGTTCACCTTCAGATAAAGTTTTTCCTTGTTGATCAAGTTTATTTACCAACCATTTCAAAGCATTTAATGGATTTCCCAGTACTTCTGCTGAATTACCACGTGCAACTTCTCGATTATTATAAAATAATTGGCAGTTCACATTACTTAACTGACTCATTGATAGCGTTGAAGTTTCAAGTTCTTTACCATAAACAACGTATCCGCCAACAGCCGAATCTGCCATTACTAAATACTTTGATAATGCTGGGAACCAGTCTGCAAACCTGGAATCAGGTACTTCAACTCCAGGAGCCACCGTTGTTTTTGCGGCTAACTCTGCTAAACTATCTTCCGGTGACAATGCCTCCTTAGCCTTGAAAACCAATTCAACTTCAGCAAGCGGCGCCATTAAGTCTGATTTCATTTCAAGTGTTGCTCCGCTTTTGACAAAATGGCTAGCGACTTGCGCGCCATATAGCGGTTCATCTGAATCAAACATGTCTTGTGTTTGTTGGCTAGTTAGACTAACCTTATATCCCCCGAATTCTTCCCCCTTGAGTTCTGTTACTCTTTGTTGAACTCGGTAGCTGGCTGCTTCATCTGTTAAAGCTTCAGTATATTGAACCATTTGTAGTGGTTGCTTTGAGTGATAAGCCTGATACAAATCTTGAGCTACAGATTCTTCTAATTTTGATAATTTTTGTTGTCGTTCTTTTAAGTTTACAGTCATAGCAAGTTCTCCTCCATATGCTAGAACCCACTTTTAAAAACGACCAATCTTTAAAAGTGGTCTAACAAAATCTAAATTTATAATATTAATTGGACCTTCATCTGATGTGTAACTAATCGCAGATTCCATGTCGACCACCTCCTAAAGATTTCTTAGATAGTAAAGAAAACAATTACTATTAAGTTGCTTTCTTTATTTAACTTGTTGCTAGTATAACTCATATTATTAAAAAATCAACCCTTATTTTAATATTTTTTTAATTATACAAAAACCCACGAAAAGGGTAATTAAACACCAATTCGTGGGCTTGATATAATATATTTCACTACATATTTTTGACACTTTTATTTACATAATAATTTTACTCTATCCGCTAGAAAAACGAAAGTTAGTCATTGATTGGTTTAATTCAAATTTTAAAGAATATCGCATTTTTTCGAATTCGGATTTAAAACGTGTTAAATGAATTCGGTGGCGAGAGACTCGGTCTGCTAAAGCTTCAGCTGTTACCAGTTGGCTATATTTAGACATTAATTTGGTTTTCTGCTCATGAAAGGCTTGGCGTAATGCTTTTAATTCGCCTTTCATGGGTTTCGGTTTAGTTAACGTTGCTTGTGTTGCTTTGGCTTTTGCAGTCATAGTAATCTCTCCTTACATGAGTTAGCCACCTACATCTATAAGTGGTCTAACAGAATCATCAGTGTGTTTATAGTTTTTCACCTCTAAAAAATAATCATCGGTTGAGACTTCAATCGCAGATTCCATTGGAACCACCCCCTTCTAAAAACGTCCTAAATTAATCAAATAATGATCATCTTCGAAATAGCTGATACTCGTTTGTGTTGAGTTATTAACTAAATCTTGTTACCAATTATAACGAGTAAAATTAAAAAATCAACCTTTAAATTCACTTTTATTTAATTTTTTAATTTACAACTCATAAAAACACCTTCTTATCCCCTATCCTGATACGGTTCTCTGAGTTTAAAACTTTATCAAAATAATTTTTACTTATTGATACAAACTTCAATTTATTTGCTTTTTTATTGCGTCCCCCATCATTGGATTTATTATCAGTCAACACAAATAAAAAACCACTTTAAAAAGTGGTTTTTATTTTGTGAATGCCCAAATATGCATCATATCTTTTTGAATTTCTGCAGGATTATAAATAGTTAAACTATGATTTTTATTAGGATCATCATTAGGATCTAGTAAACGAATACCATTATCATCTGAATAAGACAATACCATAAAGTGACCACTTTGGGTAAATTGACCAGGACCTACGGAAATAACAACCGGAATTCCTTGTTTGAGGTAAGGAATGGCATTATTAATATCGTTGCCTAAATCATGGTATTGATAACCAAATTGAGTCGCAAAAGCTGGGAAAATATCCCATGAAGTCCCTTGGCCATCTACAAAGTATCGACTGCCAGACCAATTTAATATGTCGGCAGGTGAAGTTTTAATTGAATTATCAAAGAAAGCACTCACCATAGCTAAAGAAGCAACCGCACAGCCGTTTTCATCAAGTGTCCCAGCCCCTGTACCATATGGCAAGCTCTTATATCTTTCATCAGTTTGCAAAATCAAATGTGAATTGAGGCTATCTTGCTTTAGCTTAGCTGAAACTTGTTGCGCGTAAGCTTGCATAGGATTGGTTGCTGGTGCTTCAGGTTCAATTTGTTGATTATCGTTTTTATCTTCACGCTTTTCTTCAACTTTAATTTTTGCATAATCACCATTTACCCATTGGTTAGCCCCTAATTCATACCAAGTTTGACCGTGAACAACACGTCTTTGATACACATGATAATCTTGTTGATCTTGGACGATACCAGTCGCTTGTGTACTGTTTGGTTCAGACCATATTCTCAAATTGTATCCTGGTATATAAGAAATAGTAACAGTTGCGTCCATTTCTTGTGCTGAGTTTTCACCTAATAAGTCGGTATATTTTGCCATAACATATTCATTGTTACCCACTAAGTAGTATGAGTGACCTTGAGGGTCTTTGGCTTCATTGTGGACTAGCCATTGACCGTCATTAGGTAAATAGTTCTTTACTGTTGGGTTAGTCGTTACATTTTGCCAAGATGCAATTTTTTGTCCGTCAACGAAATTTCCTGTTGCGATTTGTAAACTGCTATCGGCTTTTACTTCATGATTTAGTGGTAAAGTTGTTGCTCCTAGAAGTACTGAAGCAAGTGTTAGAGTTGAAACGAGTTTATTTTTTTTGTTCATTGTAACTTCTTCCTCCGTTACTGATACCTTTCGTAATCATGATAATTTTAGCAGATTATTGTTACTAAACCGTTACAAAATGAATACATTATGGCGAAAAGATAATATATTATAACACAATATAATTGAATATAATATATTATTCCAAAACCATATCAATATGCTCAATACCATCTTCTAAATAAGGTTTTGAGGTTTGTTCAAACCCATAACTGCCATAAAAATTATTCAGATATGATTGAGCGGCTATTTTGATAACCGCTTGTGGGTACTGAAGTTTGATTTGATCTAGAACAACCTCAATCAATTTTCTTCCTAGTTTTTGTTTTCTAAATTTTTCAGGAACAAGTACTCGACCAAAATTAACGCTGTGCTCTTTTTCTAAAATCCTCGCATAGGCTGCTAACTCATTATCTGCCGTCCAAAACATAACATGAGTTGCATCATCATCTGCATCGTCAACTTCTTGGTAAGGACTCTGCTGTTCTACAACAAAAACCTTCACGCGTTCCTTCATTATTGTCAATAACTGATCAATAGTTAACTCATTGGTTTTTTTAATTTCAATTTTCATAGCTTAAAATTTCCTTTCCTAAATAAAAACGCACCTAACATAATTTCCTCACATCTTTGATGTGCCCTAGTAGAAATTAAATTAGGTGCGTAATGTTTTAACTGCCCGGGGACAGCAAAACCGCTTATTCTTTTTTAAAAATTATATCAGGGTAATCAAACAGAATCAATAAATATAAAGCTATTCTATTGATACCAATTCAACTTTTGTTGCACCTGGAATTTCACCAATAGCTGATAGCAATTCATCTACTGAACAAATAAGTTCACTAAAATCTAGCGAAATCATCACACTTGCAATGCTGTGAATTGGGATATTTTGATTAATTGTCAAAATACTAGCATTTTTCTTTGATATGACAGTTAAAACTTTGGATAAAATACCCTTTTGATGATCTAGCATGAACGAAATAACGGCTTTTTTGTTCCAATCACCACGCTCATTATTAAAAACTAAATCTTTGTATTTATAATAAGTTCCCCGACTAATACCGACTCTTTTGGTTGCTTCGCTAACTTGTGTCACTTCACCCGTATCAATCAGCTTTCGAGCCTGAATAACCTTCTCAAATGAGTCCGGTAAAATGGACTTATCCACTATATAATATTTATTAATCATTTTGCACCTTCATACTTAATCCTTTTTGTTCGACTTCTATCGGTTTCACCATGAAATCAGAGAACTTTTGAGCCAAAACTTCTACCATTTTAGCACGTTTTTCTTCATCAGGTGAAATTAACATCATAGTTGAACCACTACCACTTAAATAAATCAGACTATTATGTTGTTGTGTAATACGTTCAATCTCATCATAATCTTTAATTAATTTGGTGCGATAAGGTTGATGCATTTTATCTTTTAAAGTAGCTGATAATTTATCAAAATTACCTTGAGCAAGTGCCTGAACTAGTGCCAGACTGTGACTAATCTGAAAAGTAATATCTGCATATGTCATCTGCTTAGGCAAGGCAGCTCTTGCTTCTTTGGTACTCATTTTATAGTTGGGGATAATCGCTGTAAATTTCAAGCTTGGACTAACCTCGTATTGAGTGAGTTCAACCTTATCGCCATCCAAGAAAGCTGAACATAATTTACCATAGACAGCAGGTGCAATATTGTCTGGGTGCTTTTCCATTTGAGTTGCTAATTGGACTAACCTATCGTCAGTAAAATCTTGATCAAACCACAATCCTGCTGCTTTAATACCAGCCACAATACAACTAGCAGAACTGCCTAAGCCTCTTGAGACTGGAATTTCACTATCAATTGTCAGCTTCACTGAGGGAACCTCTTGATTCAAGTACTCGCAACCTTTGACAAATGCCTGATATACAAGATTTGAATCATTTTGATAAATTGGCTCACACCCTGTAATTTCAAGTCGTTGTGAACTAGGTTCAAAGATAAAAGTACCGTACATATTCACGGCTAATCCTAAACAGTCAAAACCAGGGCCTACGTTTGCACTTGTTGCAGGTACTGTGATTTTAATCATATTTTACAACTCCTTTGCTTTATTCTTGACGTAATCACGCATTTCTTCAATAGATACGAAGTCTTGTTCTTTAGTATGAATACCAAAGAGTTCTTTGATTGCATCTGGTGCAGTAAACCCTGTTTGACGTTCAACTGCCATGATTTTTTGCATAGCTTCTTGGTCCTCTTCTTTTTCATCAATTACCGCATCATAAACCGTATCAATAAATTTGTAAGGACTAGCTGTACTTAATAAGATGTTTGGAATATCTGAGGCTTTATCCTCAAAGTCGCGCATCACTTTATACCCACAAGCAGTATGTGGATCCATTAAGTACCCTGTTTCTTCATATAATGAGCGAATTTCTTGTTTGATTTCTTCATCTGTACAAAACCCACAATCAAAATCTTGTTTGATAGTTGCTAGTAGGTCTTCATCAACTTTAAATTGACCTGTTGATTCTAAATCTGACATCAACTGACTAACTAGATTCGTATCTTCACCACTCTTATAGTAAAGCAATCTTTCAAAGTTACTTGAAATTTGAATATCCATACTTGGTGCACAAGTCTTGAAGAAAGGACGATTACGATCATAAACACCTTCTTCGAAAAAGTCAGCGATAACATTGTTTGCGTTGCAGGCAATAATCAATTTGTTGACTGGAAGCCCCATCAACTTAGCATAGTACCCTGCCAAAACATCACCAAAGTTCCCTGTTGGCACGGTAAAGTTTACTTTATCTCCTGCTTTAATTTTATTTTGGTCAAGTAGTTGTTTGTAAGCGTTGAAGTAGTAGACAACTTGTGGAATTAAGCGACCAATATTAATTGAATTAGCACTTGATAAACTAATATTTTCACCTAATTTCTGGCTCAGTTGTTCATCATTTAGAATTTGCTTAACTTTAGTTTGAGCATCATCAAAGTTACCTTCAATTGCTGCTAAGTTTGTATTGTCACCATAGGTTGAAAGCATTTGTGTTTCTTGAACAAAACTCACACCACCATTAGGATAAAATACTGTAATTCCTGTGTTCTTATTATCTTTAAATCCATTCAACGCAGCCGTTCCTGTATCTCCACTAGTTGCAGTTAGAATCATTACCTTTTCTTGATCTTCCAGAACATATTGCATTAACTTAGGTAACAACTGTAACCCCACATCTTTGAATGCACTTGTTGGACCGTGGAATAATTCTAAAACATAAAAATTATCGACTGCTTTGATTGGTGCAATTTCTGAACTATCAAAATTATCATGATAAGCACTTTCAATGCTGTCATTAATTTCATCTGACGTAAAATCAGGTAATAATTCTGTTAAAACTTGTTTTGCAATGTCTTGATAACTCAAGCCACCTAACTGGTAAATATCTAATTGATGATTTTTGATATCAGGTAAAACAAACAATCCTTTGTCTTTTGAAAATCCTTGAAAGATTGCACGTTTTGCATTAACCCCTATTTCGTGGTTTCTAGTACTTGTATACTGAGCCATAAATATTCTCCTTAACGTTTGTTGCTTATTCAATATGTTTATGATAAAGTGTTTATTAAATAAAAACAAGTGTTTATTAAAAATAAACAAATATTTCAAGGAAGTCTTTATTGATGAACATTGCGATTTTAGGTTTTGGTACCGTTGGAACGGGTGTTTATGACATTATTAAGAAAGGAAATACAGCACACACTACCAACCTAACCGTGTCTCATATTTTTGTTCGTGAAACTCGAACAAAGGACTTACCTGAAATGACGTCTAACATTGATGACATTTTACTTAATGACGAGGTTGATGTAGTTGTTGAAGTAATGGGAGGTATTGAACCTGCTCGTGACTATATCCTAAAAGCACTTCAAAATGGTAAACATGTTGTCAGTGCTAACAAGGCAGTTATTGCTAAATATATGGATGAGTTTGTAAAAGTTGCACAAGAAAATAATGTTGATTTCTACTTTGAATCAAGCGTGGCTGGGGGTATCCCTTGGATTAAGAACTTGGAACGCTCACTTAGAATAGATAATGTTTCAAGTATTAGCGGTATCTTTAATGGAACAAGCAACTTTATTTTGGATCAAATGAAAAAAACAGGAAAACCATTTGCTGATATCTTAAAAGAAGCGCAAGACTTGGGATATGCTGAAGCTGATCCAAGTGCTGATATTGATGGTTATGATATTGAAAACAAATTGTGTATTAGTTTAAACCTAGCTTACAATACTTCAATCAAGCCAAGCGCTGATTTACCTTGCTTTGGTATCCGCAATATCAGAGATAAAGATATCGCTTATTTCAATGAACTTGGCTTAATTGTCAAATTAATGGGTAAAAGTTCTCGCCAGCAAGATGCCTTCGACTATGTGATTGAACCTACTTTATACAATTCAAACCATATCGAATCCAGCATCAATGATAATTTTAACTACGCCAGTCTAAATGGGGACACAATTGGAGAACTTGGCTTCATGGGTCAAGGTGCTGGTAAATTCCCAACTGCTAACGCTGTCATTCAAGACATTTTAGATATTGTAGATCAAACACCACGTGTAATCCCTGCTGAAAAATCAACGCTAAAACTAAATACTAACCTTTCAAAGAACCATTATCTTGTTCGTACACACGTTAACATTGATAAGTATTTAGGTAATCATGAAGTTAAATCAATTAATTCTGAGTTTTCTCTTATTGAAAACATGCCCGCAGGTTCTATGCATCAAGTGATGACCAAAGTCTTAGCTGATGACGAAAGTGCGTTTATGGTCAATATTTCAGATGAAGATAAGGAGCGGGTCTTATGATTATTGCAAAATTTGGTGGTAGTTCACTAGCCAGTGCTGAACAATTTAATAAAGTGAAAAATCTTGTCACAAGTAATAGTAATAGAACTCACATTGTGGTCAGTGCCATGGGAAAGGATGAAGCAAATCCCATTAAACTCACTGATGAGTTAATCGCACTTTATGATAATCAAAACAATGTTAAGTTGGTCACTGAACATTTTGAACGTATTAAAGCGCGTCTTTTAACACTAAAAAAGACCTTGCTTTAACAGTTAATATTGATTATCAACTTGAAGACTTTTATCGTAACTTAAACCACTTATCTTACGCTGAATGTGTGAGCCGTGGTGAATATTTCACCGCTCAATTAATGGCTCAGTGTTTAGGTTATCAATTTGTTGATGCTATCGACTTCTTAGTCCTTAATCAAAACCAAGTGGACTTAGAAGCTTCACAAGAAAAGTTTGCTGCTCTTAATTTACAGTCTACTCCCTGTGTTTTCCCTGGATTTTATGGGTTAGATAACCAAGGTCACATTCAACTTATGCCAAGAAGTGGTAGTGATACGTCGGGATCAGTTATTGCTAACTTACTTGATGCTGATTTGTACGAGAACTGGACAGATGTAGCTGGAATAAAAGCCGCAGACCCCCGTTTAATTGACAACCCAAAACGTATTGAACAGCTAACTTATGATGAACTACAAGAACTCGCTTACATGGGACTATCCGTCTTTCAAGAAGATGCCATTAAGCCTATCAAGGATAAAAATATTCCTACTCGCATTTTAGATACGAACCACCCTGATGCTTTTGGAACAACAATCTGTGATGAGTCTTCTAACCAGCTAATTACAGGACTCGTTGGACAACAAAATTATACGATTATCCATATCAAGAAGTTCAGTTTGAGCCGTGACTACTCAAACTTTGTTGAAATCTTTAAATTAATGTCTGATTTATCATTGGCTGTGTCTTACACATTTTCTGGCAAAGACCACATTGATCTGATTGTTGAAAGTTCACAGTTAAACAAAAACAAAGCGTTACTTTTTGATAAACTTCAAACGCTTTTCCCTACCGATTGCCAAATTACACTTAAAGAAGATATTTCATTAATTGCTGCTGTCTCAGATAAGTTCTCAGCTAAGCCTTACTTAGTCAGTGATCTAATCGAACAGTTGAATCAAAATGAAATTGATGTGCAGTTCGTTAATCAAAGCAGCACTGATGTTAAAGTCTTATTCGGTGTCAAAAATGATGATTATATCAAAGCGTTACAACTACTTTATAATTATGTCGAAAAAAAAGAGAAAATTAACTTAATTTAATTAAAAAAGAAGCATCCAAGGTTTTGACACCTTTGAATGCTTCTTTTTTGTTATCATAATACAACACAATATATTATATTATGATTTTAAGATTTATTCTTTTATCTTTTATTATTTATTACAGTAGATAAAGATAAAACAAAATAGTACTAAGACTAGATACTTTTTCTAATTGTTTTTGACTATAGCCAATAAATGATTATTCTTTATATAAAAATACAATCCTTAACTTTGTTATAATGCTTGTATTATTAGATATTTTAGAAAAGAGAATATATATGTCTATAGACTACATTACAAATTTAAGAAACTTGATTGGACATGAACCTGTTATATTAGTATTTGCTGGAGGTATTCTAGCTAATTCCAAAAATGAGATCCTGCTACAAAAAAGAGCAGACTTTTCAAAATGGGGACTTCCTGGTGGTGCTTTGGAATTTGGCGAAACTGCACCTGAAGCATGTAAACGAGAATTTTTGGAAGAAACAGGTCTAGAAGTTAACATAAGTAAACTTGTCGGTGTGACCACACAACAAATTCAAAAATATCCAAATGGTGATGTGGCTCAAGCAGTTGTTATTGAATTTCTTGTTACCGCTAATTCTGAAAAGTTCGACACATCAAGTCCTGAAACATTAGATTTACGGTTTTTTTGCAAGGAAAATCTTCCCGATATTATAAATGAACAGCATAAAAGATGTATTGAAAATTATTTCAGCAACAATTTTCCATATTTTGACTAGGAACTTATTTGAAATTTCAACTCACTTCAAAACAGGATTAACAATAAATTAAACAGCAACAACCTCATTAATTATTAAGGTTGTTGCTGTTTTGCTACATATTTTATATCTGTTTTTATTGTCACGTTAAAAATAATTATTTAGTATAAACCCACATGTTTTTGAGTTCACTTTTGATATCCTCAACGGTATAAGTTGTCAGACTATGCTTTTTAGTATCATCATCATTTGGATCAAGCAAATGAATACCTTGCTCATCCATACTTGTTAATACCATAATATGACCGACTTTAGTAAATTTACCAGGATTAACTGAAATCACAACTGGAATTCCAATTTTTAAATAAGAAGTGGCTAGTTCAAGATTATCGGTTAAATCCGCAACATGATAGCCATAGTTCTTGGCGAAATCATCAAATATTTGCCAAGAAGTGCCATAATCCGTAAAGTAACGGTTCTGCGCCCAATCTAGCACTTTGTTCGGGGTCGTTGTCTCATGATCAAAGTACGCATTAATCATAGATAGCGCAACAATTGCACACCCATTCTTATCCAACGTATGATAATCACCATGACCATAATCTAGTTTGGCAAAACGTTCATCTCGCTGCAAAATCAAATTTGCATTAAGCTGACGACTTTCAAGTTCTTTTCTAGCTTCCATACCATAAATTTTGACAGGATTATCGGTTTGTTCTTGTTTACTTATTGATTCTGTTAATTGTTGAGATTGAGATAATGATTGTTCGAGTGCTTGCTGATGAGTTGTTTGATTTCTTTGATACCAGAATACACCGATAATAATAATAGCGAGCAATCCAATAAGGACACTCATTAGCCTAATTTGGTTTTTCTTGTTCATAATAACTCCTTGATAGCGGGGTAAGTTAGATGCCTAACAATTTTATCATATATTTTATTAAACCATTACTTTTAAATAAAAAACACTCGCAAATTAATGTGAGTGTTTGTTTTGTCTAAAGAGACAAATAATTGCATTGAGTAAGCCAAGACCCACAACTGCTGAAGTATTCACTATCAGGAATTTGTCATGGATTAAGAGGTGGTTAATCCAAATCGGATAAAATTCGTAATGGACAATACTCGTTAATGGGAATGAAAAAGTTAAGAATTGCTGATCAATAGTTATTGCCTGTGGAGTGCCAAATATGCCCATCATATAATAGAGCCCAATTAAAATGATGAGGTTAATTAAAACTGCATAGCTTGTTTTTCTTACAATCTGAGTAACCAACAGACCAACGAGCATAACTGGCAGACCTGCATAAATCAGGTGTAGCATGAACGAAACTAAGTTCAAGATACCAGGTAGATGTAGCTTGAAGAAGATAACGCCTACTACCATGCTGATGATTAGACTAACTGCCATAACCAATAAATAGGCAATCAATTCTGACATCAAATATTTTGAAGTTGAAACACCAAAATATTTCAATCGCTTAAGAACCCCATCATTTTGTCTTTGAGCAATTAAAGTCGGAAAGCCTAATAAAGCAATTAACAAAATACCAGCCATCATGCTAACACCAATGTATAAATCGGCAAAGTTTTGATCTGGCCGAACTTGATAATTCCCAAGTGCATTCACTTTTGTCATTAAAATTAAGACAGGTAGCATTAATCCACCTATCACTAAAAATGGATTCCGTAATTTTTGTTTGAGACTTAACCAAATCATTGACAATCCCCCTCTTTTTGAAGTAGTGCAAGTAAAAAGGTTGTCTGTAAATTTTGCTGATAAAGTTGATAGGATTGTTTTTGTTGAATCAATAGATTCAAAATCACATCTGACTTCTCTTCAGAATCAACAAACACATCACCTTTTTTAGAAAGGACGATGGCTTGTTGATTAATCTGAGCAATTAAGTCATCTGGTAAATGATTGTAGCTGACTTTAAGATAGGCATAGTGTTGATGGTCTGATAAGAAATCTTCAATCTTACCAAAAAATAGGGATTGTCCGTGATGCAGCAACCATACTTTATTCGCCCAACTTTCAACCTCATCAAAATAATAGGTTGCATTTAAAACAGTGGCATCTTGGGTTTGTTGATGTAGCTGTTGGGTCAATTCCTGACGACTCTTAGTATCAAGTCCTGTAGTCAACTCATCAATTAAAGCAATCGCAGGTGATTGTGCTAACACAAGTGCTAATGTTAATTGACGTTGCTCCAGTTCAGTTAGATTTTGAAGCATCACATTTTTAATTTCATCTAGTTGATTAACGTGATAAAAATCTTTGGATTGCTGTGATTTATCTAAAACTAATTTGACTAGTTCTTTCACTTTTAAACGACTAGGATAGTCGTTTTGCTTGAGATACATGCCCAACTTATCATCTGAATCACTGAATTCAATAGTACCTGAATAAGGCAGATTATTGAGCAGAACTTCAAAAATAAGCGACTTCCCTGAATCTTGTTGTCCTAGAATTGCAACCTTATCTCCACGATTGATTGTTAAAGTTTGGTTACTTAAATCGAGCTTTGACTTGGTTTTTATATTTGAAATCTTAATCACCGGTTCAGTCATCGTTAATTAACTCCTTTATTCTGATACAACATATCATAACACAATATAAAAAAGCATAATATATTATATTATGCTTTTTTATTTTTCAGTAACATTATCTTTAGTGATACCGCCAAAAACAGCAGAAGTCGTTAATTTATTCACTTCAAGTGTATCTAATTTAACACTACCAGATTGTGTCTCAAATTTCATTCGATCATAAATTAAAGGGAGTTGGTTTTTAACCTCAATATTCCCAAATTGGACTGACCCGTCCAAATCGTTGACCTTCGTGTCTTTGAAAGATAGATTCCCAAACTGAACTGAACTTTTGACAGTATTTAAATCTGTATTGTTGAAACTAATATTCCCAAATTGAAGTGACACATCAACTTGACTAGCTTGTAACTCGGTAAGCTGAATATTTCCGAATTGTGATGACAATTTTACGTTTTGACTGTTGAATTGCTCAGGTAAAGTCAAGCCGTTTTGTCCATGATAATCAAAGTTATCTAATTTTACTTGTCTTGGTATCGTCAATTCAATGTAGTCAGGTGGATTCCCAAATCTAAGACCTGAAAAAACTTCTGAAACCCAACTAGTAGGTGTTGAAATTGATAATTCACCATCACTCGTTTCAATAATTGGTTGGCTACCCGGATCAGTATAAGATATTAAGTGAAAATCATCACCATATTTAATATCAATGTGATAACGCGATGACACCGTCAACTTCTTAATATCTTGAGTAGCTGTAACTGGCAGTTCGTTTTTCTGCATATTATGATCATGGTATAGCGTGTTAACAACCGAAATAGCTAGCGCGATAAGAATAAGCACTAGTACGGTTATCCCCAAACATTTAAAAAACTTGCCCAATACTTTCTCCTCCTTAATACCATTCATCTTATCACAGGGAGGTGAAAATAGGGCAAGTTTCGCTTTATTCTCGGCGTTTTTTAATTAAATCATGGACTTCCCACACAGCAAAAATCACACCCAGTAAAGCAATGATTAACCAAAAGATGCTACGGTCTGTCATTACTAAA
>NZ_JBSJXZ010000003.1:0-35516 GCF_053667655.1 Holzapfeliella sp. JNUCC 80
GTAGTCAGTTGATAAAACAGCAAAGTACTGACCACCACTAGAGCTAACATACACATCACCTGTGATTTGACCACCACGGATAATTCCACCCTTGATAGTCGTGCCTTCAAGTAAGTTTCCGTAGATTTCAGTAGCTCTGAATCTACCTGTGTTATCGCCCAAAACGTTGCCAGCCCAACTAAAGCCTAACGAGTTTATCAGCATACCGTTAGTAGACTGAATAGCCTTTATAGGTGGTAATCCTGGAACTGGCAAGCCATCAGAACCAATCAAAGTAATTGTGTCCGAATTACGTTGAGTTAAGTAGTTGCTGATTTGTGACTGTGCTCTATCAACATCACGCTGAATTTTAGCTTGGTAGTCATCAACCTTTTTTTGTTGGTCTTGTAGAGCTTTGTCAGACTCTTGTTTTTGTTGGTCTAACTTTTCATCAGTTTGCTTAACCTGTTCTTGTAAGTCTTGGTTTTTCTTGGACTGTGAACTGATAAAATCTTTAACCACATCGCCAAAAGTGGCAGTTAAAACGCTGTCGTCTAACACATCTTTTTCTAGCTTTATGAGTCTCAACTTTTTAGTAAAGTCATACTCAGTACTATATAAAGTCACACGATCAAACACAGACAGCTTGTTAATTTCTTCCTGTGTTAATCTCGGTGTGACCTCAACTGTCACTTTAGGTTTGTCGAGTTCTTCACGTTCAAAGTAACCGTAAGCATCGTTAAAGTTATCAAACTTTACTGTTTTGCCTCTCCAATATTTGAAGATTTTAAAAGGTTCAGAAGGAACCAGAGGTGGTCCAGCTTTGTAGTCATCGCCACTTGATTTATCATCTTTAGGTTGTTTGTACAAAGGGATAATTTTATTGATAATTTCATCGAAGTTATGTTTTATACGTATCTCTTCAACGTTTTTATCGTCTCTTAAAATCAAATCCGAATCATGACCACGGCTTTTGAGTAAAGACATTTTATTAAAACCATGCTGGAGTTCCATTTTGGTTTGACTCAAGATGTCTTCAATCAACTTGCCTAAATTATCATAATCACCATCTATGCTGATAATTGTGTCTACATCTGAGTAAATACTGAATCCATTTAACCCGTCCACCAAAGCTATTGCAGTACTTAGTATCTGTTGTGGTGTCCCGATGGCTTTTATCTGACCACCATTATTGAAAGGAAACTTCATATACCTATAGTCATAAGCTTGAGCAGTTATGTTGATGACTGAGTTAACTTCTTCAACGTCATAGATTTCAAAAATATCAGAACCACATTTTATAAAGTTGGTTTCTTTTAAGTACTTAGATAGCGATGTATGACTAGGGTATTCCAACTCTAATTCATACTTAACGTTTCCGTTACCTTGAACCTCTTCTATAGTTCTGGCAGATAAAACATCTTTTAAAATACCTAAACCCTGAGTTTTAAACTCGGTTTCATCATTCTTATAGATTGCTAAATTCACTATCACACCGCCAATCTAACGAATTTTTTAACCACTTCATAACTAGTAGCAGAAGTACTGATATGGTTTTGTCCTTCGGTAAAGAAAGGAAAATCAAGTCCAAGTGCTTTATTTGGTGCAGGATTGCCGAACTCATCATAGACTGTACGTTCTTCTGTGTTGATGGTAATTTTCCTGTTAACATTTACATACTGGTAAACAGTACCGTTTACAGTCAGTGATAAACTACCATTCCCATACAGAGTTATTGTTGGTTCACTTCTTAAGCTCGAAGTGTTAAAAATCGTTTGCTCGCCAGTTAAAGTAACTGGATCAAGTGCATCTATAACATACTTCATCGGATACACTGATAAAGTTAAATCCAAAGTATAAGCTTTGCCAAAACTTCTTTTGTTTTGAACAGTTACTTTATCCACCACTTTAGCTCTATAGCTGTGTTTGTCGTCAAAATAAGGGATAAATTTTACATAGTCAGAGGTGTTAAACCACTCGGACACTTGCTCTAGGCGGTATGAATCAGGTTCACTCAAGAACACTAAACTAAGCGACAAAGTTGAGTTATCGTAAGTGTTTTTGCTTTGATATATAGTGCCGTTCCTACCACTCACTGTATAGGTGTTAGTTCGTCTGATTGGAAAGCTTCTATCAGGCCTACTTTGTATCACTAACTCATAGCCCATTGAGTAAGTACCATTAAAGTAAAATGCTCCGTCTTTCATAGTTAAGCACCTCCTAGTCCACGTCTGCGATTAAGATTTTCAAGCTCGTTTGCCATGACTTTGGCCCACTTTTTAGCTGTGCGACTATCTAAGTCACCGTACACAGTTAAGTTTAAGTTTACGTTACCGGCATCGGTGTTCTCAGCAATGGCATTCCCTAGTTTATTGAAGGTATCGTCATTTAAAGGAATTACAGCTTCCGGCCCTGCTTCGCCAGCTCCATGCAATCCACCGGCATCATCCGTGAAAAGCGTAGGTTTATTCAAAATCCCACCTTTTGCGTGCCATGCGATATCTAGTGTGGGAATTGAGCCTTTTAGTAAGTCTCCAATTTGCCATCCAGGTGGATTGATACCAAAGTGAGGTAGTGGGATATGTGGCCAACTGATTTTAAAACTAAAGAACCCTTTTATGGCATCAATCACACTTTTAACAATATCTCTTGCTGTTTCAATTGGTCCTTGAATAGCTGATTTAATGCCATTCCAAACAGATTCAGTAGTACTTTTAATTCCGTTCCATACGCTAGAAATTGTTGAAGAAACACCGTTTATAACGCTTGAAACTGTATTTGAAATCGTGTTCCAAACCGTTGTAAAGAAACTACTAATGCCATTCCATACAGTTTGCCATGTTGTAGATATGGCATTTATTACTGTTGAAATCACGGTTGAAATCGTTTCTAAAATTGGTTGTATGAAAGCAACGATTCCATTCCAAATAGTTTGCCACGTTGTTGATATAAAATTCATAACGGTACTAATAATTATAGAAACGATATTTATTGCTGTTGAAACAGCAGTTATGATACCGTCCCAAACTGTTTGAACAATAGGGCCCAACAATCCCCAAATAGCATTCCATATCCCTAAAATTATATTTAAAGTAGTCATTATAATTGTGGCTACTATAGCGATTGCATAAGTTATAATTGTTTGAATAACATTCCAAACAGTTTGAACTATCGAAACAATAACGTTCCAAACACCAGTCCAAAAACTAATTACAAAATTTAAGTAACCTTGGAAAAATGCGATAAACATCGCGAGGAATGGTTGAAACCAATTCCATAAGCCTAAGAAAAAGTTCTTAACATTTTCAATGACTTGTCCTATCCAAATACCTAACCCAGAAAAAATTCCTTTAAACCACTCTACAATTGTTCCCCAGTTCATGATGATTGCTATAACTGCAGCAATTGCAGCTACAACTGCTAAAATGGGCCAACTTATACTTGTTATAAGGGGAATTAACTTAGCGATTCTGCTGAAAATCTTCAATTTTTTAATAAACTCATATGCAGCTCGTAAACTGCCCATAACACTGATAACACTGGTGATTATTGGTGCCAGTATAGCTAGTGCTGCACCTATAGAACCAACAGCAACTATTGCACTTTGAACACCTTCTGGTAAATTTCTAAACTTTTCTGCCATATCTTTTACAAAAGGCGTTAAAGCCTTGATAAAAGGTAAAACAGCACTAGAAATTGCTTGACCTAATTCAGACAATGCACGTTTTAAGTTTTGGCTTTGAACTGCCATTTGTGCTTGTGAAGTACCGTCTAAAGCCCCCATTGTGTTTTTTAAGGTATTAGAAGTATCAGTAGCACCACCTTTTAAATCATCGAGCGACAGTCTCCCCTGTTTAATAGCTGTTGCCAATCCTGGTCCAGCTTTGTTTCCAAAGACTTCTGAGGCAGTAGAAGCAGCTTCAGTAACTGAAGTTGAATTTTTGATTGCATCATAAGTCTTTTGAAGTCCTGCGTTAAAATCGCCACCGTCTTTAGTAAGGTTCTGTCTAGCTTTCCTAAACCCAGCTAAAACTTCATTACTCTCAACACCTGCAGCACTCCACTTTGCAATCATACTGATACTACTTTCAACTGATAAACCAAGTTCATTGAAAAAAGGTGCAGCACTTGAGACTGCACTTTCTAGTTCTCCAGTTTGGAATGTTCCTTGTTGATAGCCGGCAACCAAAGCATCTAAGACTTTGCCACTATCTTTAGCTTGGATGTTAAATTTGTTCATCACATCAGCTAAGTTATTAGTGGCAGATGCACTATCTTGTCCAGTAGCTTTTGAATAACTAATAATACTTTTAGTAACGCTTTCCAGTTCTTTACCTTGCAAGTTAAAACGCTTAGTAACATTTGAAATTGTATCGGCAAGTACACCACTATCAGCGATTACCGTTGAGCCGTAGATGTTATCAAAAACCTTTTGCATGTCTTTAGCAGCATCACCAGTCTTACCAGTTTGCTTGATCATTGAATTTGATGCATTTCTAAACTCATCACCAGCAGAAGTCGCTTTACCAGCTAGTTGTTTAGCCATATCACCAGCTTGCTTTAAGCCGTCAGCCACTACTTTCATCTTTTGTGCAAAAGCGGAACTTTTAATTTTTTGAAGAGCAGAGTTAGAGCTGTCACCTAACCCATCTAATTCTTTTTTGATTCGTTTAATTGAACCGCCGTCATTGATGCTAGATAAAGCCTTGTTAAAGCCTGTGAAGTCTTTTTCAGAATCTGTTACAGCTCTACCAATTTTGTTGATAGAGTCTTTAATTTCGGTCGAACTAGCTTTACCTTCTCTGATTTTTGCAGTCATCTTAGGGCCGAGTAAATCTGAAAAGTCATCAACCTTCTTACCAGTTGACTGGAAGAGCGCAGTAAGCCTGTTGGTTTCTTCTTTTAAGTTCTTTTCTTCGTTTTGTGAAGCCTGCAACTGTCCTTTATAAGTGTTCAACTTACTTTCAGTAGAGATAACTTCACGTTGAAAAGCACGATACTTATCTTCACCCAAATCACCGGACTTAAACTGTTTTTCTACTTGAGATTGTGCATCTTTTAAGGTGTTCAACTTAGAAGAAGTATTGCTGATTTGTTGTGAAAGTAGCTGTTGTTTTTGTCCTAACAGTTCTGTGTTCCCAGGATTGAAACGGAGTAAATTATTTACATTTCGTAACTCACCATTAACAGACTTAACGCTTTTTTCTGTTTTGCTTAACGACTGATCTAGTTTTGTTGTATCACCGTTAAGTTCAATAGTGATTCCTTTAATATTCCCAGCCATAAATTACCTCCTTCCTAAAATGCATCGATATCAGCTTGGGTAGCTTTACGTTTAGTTTTGCCTGAGTCGTCTTTTTGCTTAACGTACTCAGCCATGTAATCTAAGACTTGCCCTATCTGCATTTCGTTAATTTCGGACAAAGAAAAACCCATTTCTTTCGTAATAAAAAGAAATGAGTCGGTATCAATTAATTCTTTTGATTGGTTTTCAGCTTCGACTTTTTTGTTGTTTTAAAAGTGGCTTCCATCAACTCTGAAATTGCAGGTGTGACTTCTTCGAGTGGCAAATCATCGTAGTTATCTAACCATTCTGCCAATGGTTCGATATCTTTATCTGCACCACGGGCGAAACACCACAGCATTTTATAGATAAGGCTTAAATCGATTCTTTCAATTTCTTCCATAGAAAGTTCAGAGAAGTCAGGTTCTTCGCCTTCTTTAAAGCTCAAAGATTCAAACATCTTAGCTGTTGCAATGGCATCAGAAAAGAAGTCCTTTCCGAATTCGCTCTTATAAAAGATTACAGTAGCAGCACTCGACCGAAGTCGAATGTCGCCACTAGTCGTATGAATGATTTTTTGCATTATTTATTACCTCCTACTTGGTATTTAGGCATTTGAGTAAACCAATTTTTATAAGTGTCAGATTGTGGATTTGAGTTTTTCATCTTTGGAATTTTTGTGTAGTTATCAGGCGTTGCTGTAAAACTAAGTTCGTTAGTTTGAACTTCTGTTTTATCTTCTTTCGTTTTCGAAGATAAAGAAGGACGTTTAACAGTTACGTTAAAAAGAGCATGGCGAGTAGCGTTAGCATCGCCTTCGATTTCAAACATTATGCCAAAAGGCTTACTTGGAGCGTCTGAAAACTCAGCTTGGTTACCATCAGCATCCACTTTTTCACCTAATACTTTTTGTCTGAAATCGTCTGTGATTTCAGCGATTGTTAACTTACCGCTGTAACCATTATTAGAAGTTGCGTTGTAGTAAAGCTGGTTATCAGCGTAAAAAGGAGATGTGTCTCCTTCTGGATCAAGTGAAAGCTCAACTGCTCCAGGCAAAGCAAAAGGTGCTTCATAATTTAGTTTGGTTCCGTCATCATTAAGTAACGCAATCCGTACGCTACTTAGGCCAAAACTTACTTTATTTTGTGTCATGGTTAGTCTCCTTTATAGTGAGTAAATTTTTTCAAAAAATCTTTCTTCAGGAATCCACATATCTTCGGACACAGAAAAAGCGATACTGTTATTTGTCAGCACCGCTTCAACTTCTTCTTCTAATTCTGGATTCTTTTCATCAAAGTAAAATTCAACGTGGTAGTTGTGGGACTTAGAATAATTGACGTTATCAGCGATAAAGTCGCTACGTGCGTCTTCTAAAACCACTAGATAAGGTGGTTGAGGAATATCTGTATCGTCATCAGTACCACCAAAACTACCGTAAGCGACTGATAGGCCAGTCTGCTTCAAAGTGTTAATAAGTGTTTTAAGTTCCAATGTTTCTAATCTCTCTTTCAAAATTATCGTTAGCTAATTTTTCTGCTTTAGCAATATGCGGTAAAGCTTTAGTTCTACCACCACTCCGCTTTTGATGACCGTATTCTAGTAAGTGAGTAAGCCCGTAAAACTTTTTATTATTAACAATGATAGCTTTACCACGTTTTGTTTTAGTCCAGCTCTTAGCGTACTTACCTGTATGCTTAGGCGAATTGTTTTTAAGATAATCAATCGCTTTATCTGCTGATTCCTCAGTAGCAGTAGTGATGGTGGATTTAACCTCATCGGAAAAACCATTTAGAATTTGACTGATTTGTTCTTCCAAGTTCATCAGTTAACCACCTTCCTTTCTACATACAGTTCCAGCTCATCGTCTGAACGTTGGAACTGACGAACTACTGTATACCGCTTGCCTTCGTATATAACGATTGTTTCATCATCGTATTCAAAAGGATGAATAACAAACAAAAAAGCAGGTCTGATACCTGCTTGTGCTGCTTGGTAAAATTCATTACGCATGATGTCTTTTTTATTAGCTTGAATTGTTGTCAAGCTTTCAACAGCTTTACGGTTACCATAATCATCAGTTTTATGTGTCTGCTTAACTAAAGTTAAGTCATCAGCCCAATCAAGCATCTTCATCACCATAAGTCTTAATCATTAAGTTACGCATACGGTACTCTAAGTAACGTGGCATAACACCTTCGCCACGATTTCTAAACTGCCATGCTGCATAATCAATTAAAAAAGAACTAGCCTCGGAGGTATCGAATTTGATACCTTTACCCTTAGTTAATTCTTCCTGAGTGGAATCTAAAACAAATTGCAAGTAGGCATCACGTTTATCAGTCGTGATACCTAAGTTAGCTTTTAAAAGTTGTAGTTGGTTCATTTAAATCAACTCCTTACTTTTTAGTTGTAGAATCTTGGTCCTTTTTAGAGTCAACCACTGTGTAATCTGCAGTGTATCCTGTGTTAGGAATTGATTTAATTTGAATCATTTTACCTGCATCTTCATCGGTAACTTTAATATCTGAACGAGTGGCTACACCAATGTTTTTTGCGAAGCGTTGTGGTGTGTCCCAACCAAGTGATACTTCGGCTCTATCAAAAAGGGTGGTATAACTACGTAGGCTACCAACGAATCCTGCACCTTTGCCCAATAAATTATCACTAATTTTAACGATTGGAACACCGTCTACAGCTTTACCGGATGGAGCTTGAGGGTCTTTTTCTAGCAAGTAATTGCCGTTCTTGTCTTTTAGTTTATTTAGGAAGTTGAATGCACTTTTGGTTAAGTAGATTTTCACTTCTTGATATGCTGGATCTAAATCATCAATGACATCTTTAATTGCGTCGAGGTCTTCTACTTCTTTAATTTCAGATTTTTTAATTGCTTGACCAATCATTGCATTCTTAGTATTCACAACACGTTGACTAACATGCTTTTGTAAAAAGTTTTCTAATTGGTAAACATCTTGCATTGCTTCAAAAGAGTACATGATAGAGCCAGAACGAGTAGTCACATTCCACTTAATTGTTTTGTAAGCTTGGGTATCAAGCTCTGGGTGAGTATCAAGTTCTTCCTTTTCATAAAGTCTATCAGTAGCGTTCTTTTGCACAAAGTATTGACCACCTGACATTGGAACGTTTTCAACATTTACATATTGAGATAAGTCGTAAGTTGTTTCTACGGCAGGATTTAAGCTGTATTGGATATCTTTAGGAATTAAAGCACCAAAATTTTCACTATCAGTTGTGATACCGGATTTGTCTTCACCACGAGATTGAATAAATTTCATTAAACCACGTAGTTGTTTTTCTTTTTCATTACCTGAACGGACTTCTTTAAAATTTTCTGTTGTTGGCATATTATCTTCCTCTTTTCTTTCTTTGGTAGTAGATCCAGAAGCTTTACGTACTTCTTCCTCTAAATTTGCAACAGCACTTTCTAACTCTGTAACTTCACTTCTAAGTGATGTTTTAACTGTTTCAAGTTCATCTGATTCTTTAGAAATTGCATCTAACTCTTCGTCAGTAGTAACTGCTGCAGCTCTTGTTTCAATTTCTTTTTCAGATTTTGCAAGCTCTTTTAAAGCGCTACGCTTTTCTTCAAGAGCTTTAGTTTTTAAGTTTAGTCGTTGATTTAAAATGATTGGACTAGGCATGTGATCTCTCCTTTAATTGATTTAAAAGTTTATTTTTACGTGCTTCAAATTGACGTTGTTTAAAGCTTTCAACATCTTTGCTACGAGCACTAATCTCAGTTGATGCGTAAGCTGGAAAAGCAATCACACTCACTTCAAATAATTCAATATCAGTAAGTGTTGAAATAGTGCTGTTCCCATTTGACGTGTAGTCTTCGTCGTTGATGTAGAAACCAAAGCTAGCTTGTGACACATCGCCACGTTTTATTTTTGAGTAAATCGAAAGGGCCTCGGAGTCATCTTCGTTCACAGTGATTTTGCCCCAAAGCCCTTTGCTATCCTTAGTTAGTGTTAAAGTTCCTGATTTCGTACGACCTAATACTTTAGAAGTGTCATGATCATACAAAGCTCTAACATCCTGATTATTAATGTTGTCAGAGATTGCATCTGACGAAACTTTTTCATAGAAATCACCAAATAAATTGGTTAGTTCATCAAAAACTACAAAATAGCCTTCGATTACTTTCTCGCCGTTATCAGTTTCGGCAGTTCTGAATTTCGCATCATCAACTAAACTAGTTCTTTTCTTGATTGTCATCTGTATCACCACCTTTCAATTTAGATTGGTCACCAAGTGCAGAGCTTGGAATATAGTTTTCTAAAGTAATTAGTTCTTCCATATCTTCCCTAGGCTCAAGACCCACCCAACCACGTAGTTCGTTACGTGACATGGCGGTTCTATCAACCATTTCCTTACCAGAATTGATTAACTCGGAGATATCATAGGAATAAAGACTGCGAGGGTTGAATTGGAAGTATAAATCCGGACTGTATAAAATATCTTTGGTTAGTGTCTGGGCAATCATTTGACCAATACTTGCAATCTTTGTGTTTACAAAGTTGTTAAATTGTTGTTTATCGAAGTTCCCTACACCAAGTAAAAAAGGTGGTATGCCAAAAGCAGCGGCAATGGTGCGATTGTCTAGTTCAACCGACTCATTTAAAGCAATATCTTTTAAAGATAGTGGTTTAACTTGTTCAACATCCATTCCTGCTGGAATTACCCACGGAGCTAAGCCGTTAGCTGAGGTAGTGTAACTATCGACCACTTTTTGTCTTGCTTCTTTACTTTTTAACGACTGGTCTTCAGCATCAACTTTCACAATTAAGTTCGGCATATATTTGCCACGCATGAAAGTAGACTTAGTCTGTGCTGCTTGAGCAAGATTAGTGATGATAGGTTGTAAAACATCACGAACAGAAGTACCTATCTGTGGTACCGCTGGGTCTGGATTAATTAAAAAATGAACTAATTGATCACTACTTAAATCTTCATTCTTGTAGTTAATCACTAGTTCATTTGTATCTTCGCTGTATTTGTAAATCACTCGTGACATATCGAGCGGCTGTAGTTCTGTTAAATAATCAGAACCAGGTTGAACGACAATTCGAGCAATAGAATTGCCATCGCCATATAAGAAAAGGTCACGCACAATCTTTGTAATCCATGACTTGCGAGTCATATTCTTTGCTGGACTAATATCAATTAGTTTAGAAAGTCCATTGTTGACCCTTAGTGCGCCTTTATCTGTTGATTGCATCAGATGAATTGACATATTACTTACTAAGTCAGCCACCACATCGACTGCAGCTCTTACTTGCGGATTGTCTGCAAGTGTAGCGTGTGTGTTGTCGCTTAGTAGTGTTTGAAAGTCATTCACTGAGACTGTTCTGTAAACCTGGTTGACTGAGCTTCTTTTCTCAGCCTTTTTAAAAGGATTCCACATTATTTTCACCTCCTTTAACCAAAGAAATCGCTTGTATCAACTCTTAGTTTGATATCTTTTAACATCTGCACCGCTCCAAAAACAGAAGCATCGAACAAGTCGATACGGTGGTGGCCACCGTCTCCATCAATCTTTTCGTATTGAATCGCATCATCTACTTTTTCAATTGCCTTAACGTTAGCCACGTTGTACTCATAGGCTTCTGAGTGTAAGTAGTAGAACTGCTTGTTCTTAACTTTCATTTCAATACGTCTAAACCCTTCACTTTTTACATAGTAGAGTTGAGGCTGGTCAACCATCTTGAAGTAGTGTTGCTTCATCTTAATAAAAAATTCTCTACCAAACTTTTTATCAAAACCAACACGTTTTATTTTGAAGCCTTTATCTCTCATGTCGATAAACCACTGGACGATATCGTCATATAAAACAGTCGGTGTGTTAGACATGGTTAGGAAACCATCGTCTTCCCACCCAAAAAGAGGGATACCATCTTCATCAGCCTTTTTATGGGCATTGGCTCGTGGGAAGAAAGCATGAGTAATTACGATATCAACATCGCCATATCTACCATATAAAGCAGCAGCGGTTAAGTCGTGTAGCTTAGACAAGTCGGCACCTCCGTACCACTCGATATCCATCTTTCTTAAATCATCTAGTGACCAGTCGTAACTATCATCGCTGGCTCTAAATTCGTTGAGGTCAAAGTAAGCATTACTTGAAGCAGTAAACACATTCAAAGTCTTATTAAAAAACTCAAGTCTTGTTTGTGGGTCATTTTGTGCAAGTAAAGCATCTTCGACTAGATCATCGATTGATACTGATACACCAACAGATGGATTAGCAGCAGCTAAAACATCTGGATTAGTAAAATCTGGCACATCGCCTTTCTCATCTTGGTCAGCTTTAGCTACGAAAACGAAATAGTCATCAGCTTTGATGGTATTGTCTAAAATTCTTTGAACGTATTTCAATCTCTGAGCAAGAAACCCATTAGGAACATCACCAGCAGTAGAAATACCAATTAGTAATTTGTTTCGATATGCTTTCTGAGCATTTTTCATCAAAATATATTTTTTTGAACTTCTAAAAGTGTGTAACTCATCTAAAATAAGCAAGTTAGCATTTAATGAGTCCAAACGCTTTTCATCACTAGCTAAAGCTTGAATGTAAATTGAGCCATCGCCTACTTTACGGCTGATAGAGTGCTCAGCATTATTGTTTCTAACTTTGAAGCTTTTGTCGTTGAACTTATCAATGTTGTACTGAAGAAAAGAAAAAGACTCTAACGTTTGTTTCAACGAATTGGCCAGAATATATAGTTTAGAACCTGAATTACTTTCAAGGATTGATAAAGCCCAACCAAGAGCAGCAGAAAAAGCAGTCTTACCATTTTTACGAGGTATCAAAACCAGTGACTCGTGAAAACGTCTTAGGTTAGTTCCTTTCTTGAAAAAACCAAGCAAATTAACAATCACGAAAATTTGCCACGGCTGTAATTTGAAAGGTGTCCCAGGAAGAGAATTACCTTCAAGGTCTTCTCCTTGCTGATGAACGATGGTAGTTTGAATTAGATCAATAACGAATGTGGCTTGGTCCATCCTAAAATCAAACTCATCTGTACGTTTTAAGTCATTTATAAAACGTTGACACGCTTGTATCTGCTCAACGTTAGCTGGTCGCTTACCAGATATTGTGTCTTTAGCAAATTTAAGAGCAGTATCAAAATGTTTACTCATCAATTACCACTCTCCTTGCCAAGTTGAGAGATTAGAGAGTCAAAAGAGTTGCCACTATCTTTTTTATCAGTGACTACTTCCTGTTTATTTGCTTTAGGGTTGAGTTGCAGTCTGTCAGAATAAGTAGCAATGTCTTTTCTTAAAGTTTCTAACGCATTCAGTATTGGCACTTTACGTTGATTAGTAGCCCCAGCTTTGTTCGTGTACTCTTCAGTTACTTGATAACCACTGGCTTCATACTGGCTTTGTAGTGCATCGTATTGCAACATTAAATCTACATAAACATTGATGATATCGGCATATCCGGGTTGATATGTTCCGAGTGCCTTCATTTGCCGGATAACTTTATTTCTACGATTTTCTTTTTCTGTCATTTCTCACACCCCTTTTTTAAGCAAAATAAAAAATGGGTTCACACCCATTTACTAAAAATATTCGTCGCACTTGGAAAAAGCTCTACCCCCTCGTTCCTCCTAAGCTGTTTTTAAAATTTTAGAAGGTGGGGGGGATTATTTATTTTTGAAATTTTTAAATTCTCTTTTTCTTTTTTGTTGCCAGTACAAACCACGTCCTGTTACTTCGTTTGTATCACGATTGTGCATCGTGTTATGTGCTTTGTTTGATAATGAGATTAAGTTCCAATCTTGAAACCTTAGCTCTGGATAATCTGTAACCGGATATATATGATGGACCATCTCAGCAGGTATTGTCTTGCCATAACGCTTTGACTCTTGGCACTCGTACTGATCACGTCTAAGTATCTTCTCACGCTTCATCTGCCATCGTTTTGATTTGTAGAACTCATGATTCATAGTAGTTCCTCCAATAAAAAAAGACACTCGTTAAAGTGTCGTATAAAGCCGTGTGAAGCTTCGCTGCTTCATGTAGGTGCTGATAACCCACAGCTTACTACCAGGTATGATAGTTGACTCGCTAGAAGATATCTAATTTTAGATTCCAGTAATTAATATTTATGAGGTATCAAATTACTTAGCCCTTCATTACGGCAAGCCTGAAGTTTAAAAACTACTCAAAAAGATAAAATTCAAGTAGAATTTGTATCTTTCTTTTAGTTTTTTGCCACCATAACCTAGTGGCTAAACCGACCGGGAGAATTGAACTCCCTTAACCCCTATGGTTGGTGTCGGCTGGAACTTGTGGCTGTTAAGCCAAGTTGTATAACAAATCGAAAGGAGGTGAAGCCATGGAAGACTTCAAAAAAATGGTAAAAAACATTCACGTTGGATAGATAGTAGTAGTCTTTTTCATAACTGCCACTATACACATCTTAGCAGGTTCAACTATCAATGAACTATCAAAAAACTATCAAAAAACTATCATTTTCAATCTTCAACTAGTTCACCATTGTTATACGCATACGCAAAGTGAATCAGTGCTTCAGTAAGTAATCTATAGTACTGTGCATCTGCATAACCTAAGTGATTCATAATTTCAAAGTCGTGAGTATATCTTTTATCAATATATTTCAAAACTAGAAGTACACGATACTTAGTTTCTAAAGAGTTCAAAGCTTTAAACATCATGTCTAGTTTTTCTTTAGCATTCTCTTGTTTGATCATGTGTCTTTCAATTGGGCTAGTGTTATCACTACCACCGAAACTCTTTAATTCTAAACTAAAAGTTTGCGTTACCTTCGGTTCAAATTTAGAAGAGAGTATAGTTTTAAAAGCTTTATAGCTGTTTAAAAATTTCTTTGTATTAACTTTAGTTTGATAAACATCAAGCCCTGCAATTAATTCTAGTTCTTCAATCATTCGCATCCTCCTTTACAAAGTTACATACGAAGCTAAATCTCTTAGTGCTTTAAATCTCAAGAGTTCTTTTCTACCCAAAGGTTCTAGTTTTTCCAACTTCAAAAAGTTAAAAGCATCAGCAGTCACAGTAGCTTTGGTTTTAAGTAACATTTGTCTCATACCTTCCATACTTACATATAAATCACTGCCATAAGTAGTGGTATAGTCGTGTGCATTGATATCAAAGTACAGTTCAATTAAGTCTGAGCTGATATCAAACATGAAGGTTAAATCTTTGACCATATAATAGGTAGAGTTTTTATAGATGATGTTTATTTCGTGTTCTGCAAATTCAATCATTGTTTTTTAATTCCTCTAGCTCTTTAACTCTTTTCTCCAATTTTTTTATTTTTTCCTTTTCTTTACTGCCACTTATAACTTCCTTAACTCCTTTAACTGATGCATAACATACCACTGCTAGTAGGCACGTTATGATTACAGTTGCAGTGATAGTCCCTAGTAAAATTACAAAATCAATCATTTTCTTACCTCCTAACCATTTTTTATTCTCTTTTCCTCATTTGCTTGTTGAACTTCTTGAGTATTTCGACACGCTGGTGTGTTGCTGGTTGTTCTACCTCCATAACTTCGCAAGTAGAGTTTAAAAGCGCATTTAATTCTACCGTTCTGTCAAAGCCGACACCTTCAAAGAATGATTGTGCCTGTTCAATCTCTTCACCGATTTTAGATGTTTTTGCTTTGAAATAAATTTTAGTTACTGTGTCACTTTCAACTTTGTCAAATTCCAATACAAGTTCGCTTCTGTTGATGAATGAATTGATAGATTTAACTTTTGCATCGGTTTTTAATAGTAATGTGTCACATCTTGCATGTATTCCATTCACGTAATAATCAAATATTGTTGTTCTTGGTTTTTTCCAAATCAAATCTATGATTTTTTCTGCTGTTGATTGCATGTTTCTTCTCCTTTTTTACTTCTGGGAATGTCATTTTCCGGTGCTAAACAGTTGTAATTCACCACGAACCACACCATCTTCAACCAGTAAAAAAATTACCTGTCTGGTTTCTAAAAAACTCATGATAGAGTAAATCTTCATAACTCCAATCAATAAAATTAAAAGCTGCGTTAATATCAGTATCAAATTCAAACGTACCTGATTGTGTTAGTTCACTGACATATAAGTTGCCACATTGGTAGATGCGTTTGAGACGTGGCTGAGCTTTGCAAAAGAAAGGCAGTTCACACTCAAATTCTTCTTCTAATTCTTCAGGAGTGGTTAAAGTTACTTTAGCACGATGATATGGCAATGTTTTTACTTCAGAAACCATTTTGTCTTCAAACAAAGACCTTTTGAAAACTTCTTTTAAAAACGCTTTATAAACATCTTTTGTACCACCTACATACTCTGTAGCTACACGACGATCCTTTATATAAAACTTGATCGCTACTGTATCGAATGTCGACATATTTTTGGTAAGTTCATTTATAATCTTTTTAATGTTGCTATCAATTTTCATTACTTGCTACCTCCTTAAAAGCAATCCTGTAGTTTGGTGTTGCGTAAATGTATCTGTACTTTTTCTTGTTGACTTTTTTTATCACTTCCACACCTTTATCTCTGATGTAAACTTCTTCTAGGTTGTCAATCGAGAAGTGACTCACCCCATCAAAAATATCAATTGCTCTGACATTTTCTAGCTTTTCTTTTCTCATAATTGTTTCTCCTTTATTAAATACATTAAATAAATTCTTTAAGTTCTAACACACTCTCTTTTGATAAGTAGTCTTCAATAATTTCTATTTTATCCTTTAAAATTTCATCTCCAGCGACTGTCTCGTGAAATTCGTTGACATGGTCTATCAAAGTCATAGCATCAAATATTTTTCTGAATTCACAAGGTATCATGTTATCTTCGAGTGTGTCACGTACTACTAGTTCCGTAGCTTTTTCATAAATTTTTTGATAATTTTTTATACTCTTCAAAATCCATACCCCACTAATTCTTCTGTTACTATTTTCACTGCATCTTCTGGTGACCGGGCGATTCCGTGGATGATACCGTTTCTGGTTAGCATCTCATGAAACCTAACCTGTTCTTTACGTGGTCTACCTTTATGATCTTTAACTTCTATATAAAATATTTTTCCATTATTTTTTTTAAAACCATATAAGTCCGGATGTCCTTTAGGTAAACCGGTTTTAAAAAAACGACCATCTGTAGTCCGTACAGTTCCGACATTTGTTCTAAAAATTATCGCATCGTGCTTACAGACTTCTGTTTGTATCTCTGTTTGTATCTCTGATTCTGATTTAATTGTTTGTTTAATAATTTTTCACTCCTTGGATTGTAGTCAGTGTATACACTATGTAGTCACTAATGTATACACTACTATCCCTGTCATACCAATGGTTTTGGACATGTTTACACTAAAAATGCGTTTCAAACTTTTCTACATGGTATATACTATTACCACTTTGTATATATAAAGTTTATATATAAATTAGTGTAGTAGTGTATACATATAGTGTATAAACATTGATGTACCAACGTTTATAGATGTAGTCACTAAAACAAAATTACTGACTACAAGTGGCTACAAGTGACTACAAACGATTGCGTCTTTTGTAACCTCTTCTTGGACCGCTGCTCATACGTTTCATCCCCGGCTCCCACTGCGGGTGGTTATCCATGACGTACTTAATTTTTTTAGCTAAAGTTCTGTTCTTAACTAAATCTGATTCGCCCATTTGTCTAGCGATGTCTTTACTAGTTAAGAAGTCTGCAGTTGAAGTTTGTAGTACGTGATCTATTTCGTCTTCAACAGTGTCAATGTACATAAACTCTTTGCGGTGTTCTTCGATTTTTGCATTCATCTCATCATTTATATAAAAATCATAGTCACCTGACTTATAGTAGTGGACGAACTCACCCCACAATTGTGCAACTTGTTCCTCACTTAAATCCGTTACTGGGCTATATACTTGTTGCGATTTATGGGCCATAACTGGCATAAAACGACGTTCACCTGTTTTATCACGTAAGTAAGTCAGTTCGTTAGTGGTCCTAGCCACCACGAATGATTTAGGTCTTTTAACTGCGTATCTAGCATATGGTGCTCTATAAGTTAACTCAGTTGCACTGATGAATTTTTTTAAATCTTCAAAACTACTATTTTTAGTGGCTGTCATTTCATCGTCATTGATAATCAGTGATGAAAGCATGATTGCGTAGTTATCTTTGTTTTTCAGGTCTGTAAACTGGTCAGTATACCAACCATGAGCCATCTTGGTAAGTAAAGTGGTTTTACCTACACCTTGTCCTCCTACTAAATCAAGTACATAATCAAACTTAACGCTTTTCTCGTAAGCCTTAGCAACAGCACCAGTAAAGAACATTTTAGTGATGAAGGTTGTAACTTCGCTTTTATCTGCTCCTAAATAAGTTGGCAAGAAGTAGTCCACACGTTTTTCATGGTCCCAGTTCTCATAACATTCACCTAAGTAGTCAGTTACTGGGTTATAAGCATGTAATCGTGATACTTTTTTGATTCCTAATTGAATTAGATTTTCTGAAAATAGAACGCCGTACTTATCTTCTAAGTAATAAATTATTGCTGCGATATACTCATCACGCATAGGGCCTTTTTCAATCATTAATTCAGGAGAGTCTTTAACTACGTCTACTTCGTGAGTGAATTGGTTCCAAGCCAGTACTCCACGTAAGTTTTTGTCACGTTCAAGTGCCACAACAACATTCTTGACACTTTTAGCAACGATTTTATCGTCACTATTTAACTTGAATCCTGTTATAGGGAGGTCAACTACCTGAGCTTTCTGCATTTCCTCTAACTTTTTCTCGTAGTCGCTCAACGTTGTTTCGCCTCCTTATTTCTTTCTTAATTACTGACTCAAAGG
Organism: Holzapfeliella sp. JNUCC 80; assembly: GCF_053667655.1. Classification (NCBI taxonomy): domain Bacteria; kingdom Bacillati; phylum Bacillota; class Bacilli; order Lactobacillales; family Lactobacillaceae; genus Holzapfeliella; species Holzapfeliella sp. JNUCC 80. The sequence goes on from NZ_JBSJXZ010000003.1 coordinate 18,117, forward strand.
TTTTTTCAAATTCATCATCTGGCAAAGGTTCAGCCGTATTTTGATTAGCTTGATAAGCCAGCTTTTTAGTTGCTTTTACGCCAACATTTCTGAAGAGTAACGCACCGACAAATTTTGTTAAACTATCGTTACGCTTTCCATTTTCACCAAAGCCCTCGGCGATCGTTTCAAAAAGTTTTACTGTTTTGTTTTTACCTGTAATTTGAAAATCATTGTAATCAGTAGCTGCAATCGTATCTTCACCGTTGATATCTTTGATTACGACCTCAGGTAATTCTGAAATCGGATTGCGATTATCCCACTTGTAAGGATGTGGTTTACCTTGAATCTGGCTGGGTGCAACCATCACATAGTTATTGATGTGTGCCTTGATATCTACACCGGTTAACCAACCGATGTTTTGTTTGACTTCGATATCTGTAGGCTTTTTATAAAACATCTGCCTACCACCACTACCGGTGGTCTGAGTAAGTGTTTCAGTCAACTTACTAACATGCTTATATTTTCTAAGACTGTCAAAACCATCAGTATCACCATGTACATCGATATCAATCACGAAAAAATCAACGGTTCTAAGTGCTAATTGTGCGTGTGGGAATTTATCCCAGTAATAATCAATATCGCTTTCTGTTAAAGCTGGTTGATCCGCAAATTTAATCAATGGTTTTTTAGACTTGTCGTCCATTGGTAAAACGTAAAAACCTTTAGCAGCGTATTTTTTAGCAACATCTTTCATCTTCATGGTTTAACCTCCTTTAAGATAAACCATTAAAATGGGATATCTTCGTCTGAAATATCAATCGTATTCCCTGAATCCGCAAATGGGTCAGCTTTAGGTTCAACATCACTTGGTAAGAAGTCATAATTTCTGTATGGATTGTCAGGGTCTTTTTTGTTTGGTACTTCTTCGATGCTTAGTTCAATCACTTTCCCTTGATATGCTTTAAAAGCATCAGTTAAGCTATGTTCTTCTTCAGCAAAGTCTGCATCTTGAATTTCATAACCTACTGCGTTAGCTAAACGTGCGACTAATTTGATGTTTTTATCTAAAACGAAGTCCGGCATTTTCTTTCCACTCGGTGTTTTTTCATCAAAACTCAAAATTGTAGATTCACGTTGTCCCACACAATCGCCTTCTACTACTTCAAAACCTAAGCTAAGTCCGTGAAAACCGCTATCTGCTGCAAAAGTTCCAACTGATTTTAGTGAAGCTACATAATCACCTGCTGGTAGTCCTGTGTTGGTACTGCTGTTAGCGTTTTCTTTCTTTGCATCAAATTTTCCTAGTACGTCATTTGCTCTTTCTAATAGTCCCATGTGTAAAATCTCCTTTAAATTTATTTAGTATTTCTTTCTGGTTTGAATACGCCAACAACATTTTCTAAAATCCTTAAAATCTTAGGATCATCGACTAATTCTTTTTGATATTGTTTTCTTTTGTCAGTTACAAAACGTAGGTAGTTCTTGTTTTTACGAGTGGTTTTGATAACTAAATCCGAATTTCCGTTAACAATGTTATAGTACTTAGTTTTTAAACCTGGCACTTCTACAGGTTCATCGTTTGCATCTGTTTTTTCGGCAATTCTCGAAATGTAAACCACGTTCATACCTAGATTTTTAAAGTCTAGAACTAACTCTTGTAACACTTGATTTAACAGTGCATAGCCTTTTCCGTAACCAACATCAGAGATGGTTTGAACGTTGTTTTTGATTGAGATTTCCTGTTCAATCATGACAACTAAATCTTCAATAACATCAATGACTACTGTTTCGTAAGTGTGTTGTTCATTCTGTAAAGCTCTGATAACACCTTCAAGCTGCGTTAAAACTGACTGTTTTAAAGTACCATCTTCACGCTTAATGTTTCTCATCTGAATACTTGGTGCCTTGTTGGCTAGTGCGTTTCCATCTGTGTTTAAAAACAGAGGATTTGGAAATCGTTCAGCTAAATAACTTTTTCCTGACATAGTTGCTCCCCAGATAAAAAAGTTACGAGGGGTATCACGTGTTTGTTGTGGCTTGTTTTCTGGTAATATACTCAAAATTTTTCCTCCTATTTATAGATGTGATAAAGTTTCTTCATTCGGTTAACCCATTGAGGCTTATAACCTTTGTACTTCCTATAAGCTTTCAACTCAGCTATCGTCTTCAGCTCTGACGGTAATTTTCCAGCAACTGCCATAATCTCTGGATCGTGTAAGATTTTTTTAACCCTATCTTTTATTGGGCTTTTATCTAATTTTTCAAGCTTTGCTTCTTCTACACGTTGTAACTCACGTGGGCTGTTAGATAAGTCATAGCCACAATACGGACACGTTTTGTCTGTTTTAATAAAAGTGGCAAAACAGTTATCACATACTGTCGGCGATGGTTTAGTAGTAGTTGAAGTAGATTTACTTTTCTTCTTACTACCATATAAAGACCAATCACGGTCATCACTTGGGAACCCAAAACGCATAACGTTTTGAACGTGGTCAATAATTAAAGCTTTTTTACCTTCCCTAGGATTCATTGAACGCATGGCAAACTGTAAGAATAAAGCTAGTGACTGTGTAGGACGTAGCATAATCACGGTGTCTACATTCGGCAAATCAATACCTTCAGTAAATAATTCAGCGTTAGTTACGACCTGTATCTTTCCTTGCCTGTAAGCCTCAACAATTGCATCACGCTTGGCTTTAGGTGTTTTTCCCGTTACTGCTTTAGCTGTAATTCCGGTACGGTTAAAAGTGTCAGCTAAATGTTCAGCCGATGCTACGTTATACGTGTAAGCTATGGCTTGTTTACCTAGTGATAGTTTTTTATACTCATGAACCACGTTTCCGTATATTTTAGGTTTTAGTGCTTGTTCGATTGATTTTTCATCAAATTCACCGGTTCGCTTAACCTTTAAGTCCATCGTTTTTATCTGGCTGGGTGCGTAATAATCAAAATCAGCGAGAAACCCATTGTCAATTAACCACTGTATTTGTTTACCTTGGATTAAGTCGGTTGCGATACTGTCGAATCCTTGGCCATTCAATCTAACTGGTGTTGCAGTAAAAAGTAACTTAACTGCTTGTGGGTTCTTATCCAGTAAGTCAACGTAAGTTTTAGCTAAAGCGTGGTGTGCTTCATCAACTAAAATAATGTTCGGTTTAAACTTTAGTTTTTTAGCACTTTGGACCATACATACACGGCAAAGGTTGAAATCAACATCGTTTTCAGCAAACGTACGTTTTACTTGATCAACAATTTCTTTTCTGTGAACAACAAAAAGAACTTTGTTACCTTTATCTGTTGCTCGTCTTGCAATTTCAGCCATGACAACTGTTTTTCCTGTCCTAGGTGGAGACTGGACCACTATTGATTTGTGGCCTTTAGCTAGTGAGTTATAGATGTTAGTCAGAGTTTCGAGTTGGTAATCACGTAGTTGAAACGTCATCTAAACCTAATACCTTCTTTTTCCACCAACTTAGCCCCTCTGACCTCTTCGCCTTTAACCAAAGCTTCACGGATAGCCGTCTTATCAGCTTTTTCAGGCGGCTGGACTCTGTATTTAAGTGGTAGAAAGTCAATATCTTCAATTTCAACTGATTTACTTGATTGTCTGTAAACCGTTGAGTTACGGGTCTTAACCTTATCTTTACCAGAAGTTACCAGGAATCGATCTAACATATCTTTCATGTAAGTTTCGTCTTTTTCGATACGCTCAATTTTTCGTTGATACTCTGCTTTAACTTTCTTGAAATAATCTTTATCAACTTTCATCTTCTTTAGAACTGCCACGTAGGCATCGAGCTTGTCATCGATACTACCCTCTAAGGATTCCATTGAATCGTGGTAGGTTTTCTCATCAATTTCTTCAGCGGCTAATTTACTTTGAAATAGTTGGATCGTTACGATTAAGTCGTCTAGTTTCATTTTTCCACCGCCTTTGCATGTTTCTGCATGAAGTCGTCTATATCGTCTTGACTGATACGTTTAATTCCGCCAATACTAACAACTTTTAGTCCTTGATCTATGAACTTGTATAAAGTTGAATGGCTTTTGATGTTCATGTGAGCCATAGCTTGTTTGTAAGTTAGATATTTACTTTCCATTTTGCTTTCGCCTCTTTCTTTTTTTCTGTGTTATAATTAAGGTCACTTTTTAATTTGACCAACGTGTTTTTAGAATAAACTGCGTTGGTATTTTTTTGTGCTAAAATCATTCCTGCACCATCCTTTCATCACCAATTTCACTTAGTATCATTTCAGCTTCTACAAATTGGCCCCCCATAGCACAATCCAAAATCCAATCAACATCTGAACGTGATACACCAACGCAAAACAATGCATTTAGCGTGCTTTTAAGCTGATTTGATAAATCTTCGATATACTGTGAAGCATGACCGAATCTGACGTTAACCACTTCATCAGTGACTAGTTCAATGTGGTAGTAACCTGAACCTGGTTCAATTAATTTTCCATCGTATTCGTAGATGTTTTTCATATTAAGATGCCTGCTCTTGTTCGATTTTTGGAACAATCCCATGGTTTTTAAGTAAGTCATACAAGAATAATCTTCCTTTTTGTGTCCACTTTGTAAGTGGTTTGGAGTATTCGGAGTCTACGGCGTATGTTGCTGTTTGTGTATACCCTTTATCTTGGTACTTAGCATACAAAATCCACGTTTTTCCTTGTTTGAATTGCACCTTAAACTCGTTCAGCAGGCTATTTAACTTTTTAGCACTCATACCATAATCTTTAGCAATTTGAGTCACAGATAGCAGTGATTTGTTTTGTAAAATCAAATCATAGTAAGTAGCTTTTGGCTGTAGCTCTTTAACTTGCTGTTGTGCTAGTAATCGTTGTTCTTTTTCTTTTTTATATTCATTCAACACTTTAATGAAAGAATCAGGATCTTCAAGAATTTTATCGATTGCACTGTCTGTCATGTATGTTCCAGTCTTGCGAATAGATGGCAGAACTTCATGAGATACCCAATATTTAAACCGTTCAGCACCAGGTAAGTGGCTACCTCTGATTAAGTCGTATAAACCAGGTTCATTAATGGCGGTTCTAAATGGGTACCCCCTAAATTTACTATCGCGTTTTACGATATTAAGTTTATCCCTATCTCTAACGTGTTTACTTAGCGCGTCAGCATCGTTAGAATAGCCTAACAACTTTGTTAATTCTGCACCTAAAAAGTAAGGCTCTCCTTCAATCTCAAACGCCGTTACTTCAAAACCGTTAAACTTAAATTCTTTAGGCTTTAATTCTTGATTATTGTAAGAATAAGTTGCTTCTTTTCTTTGAATCTCTAATCCTAATTGACCGCTTAACCAACTTAATAATTCGTTAGATCCACGGTCTGAATTAATCGCTAATTCATAAATACCCATTAGATTCAAAACATTCATATCAGATTTAATACGATTGATATAAACTTTTTTAACATTTTCTGAACTCACTCTTTTATCAATTGTTTGTCGATTGATACCTGCATATCCCAATAAGTCTTTTGCAACTTGGCTAGCTGAAAAGAATGTTTGATTTCCAATCTTGACGCAATTAATAAATTTGTTTTGAATTAATCCTGTTTCCATTTCATATCCTTGTTTACTCATTATGTTTTACCTCTCCTTTTTGTAATTTTTGATATTGATGAAAAATATCTTCGATATTTGTTCCCAACAAAATCGATATTTTTACTAATTTGTCTGCACTAGGCATACTTCTGTTCCATTTTGAAATGGAACCATTTGATAGTTTTAGTTCTTTTTCAATACGATAAATACTAATGTTTTTGGCCTCTGCGATTCTTTTTATTACCGTATACACATAAAAAACCTCCTTTTTACCACGGAACTATTGACATATATAGGAAAATTTTCTATTATAAGGATAGAAAAATAAGCCTTCAAAAAAGACGGCATTTTTTCAAATATATCAAAAAAACGTGTTTATTTGTTTTGTCTTGGTAGGACATTTTCATAATAACACGCCGATAATTTTCTTGCAAGAAAATATTCTTAGGACAAGAAAAAATTCTTAGAAAGAATCAAAGAGGTTATTTTATGAATGTATATGATCGCATTTTAAAACTAGCAAATATGAATGGATATAGCATAGCTGAAATAGAACGTAAATTAGATTTTTCTGCTAATTCAATCGGAAAATGGAAACGAACATCTCCTAGCTCTGCAAAAGTAGCTGAGGTCGCAAAATTCTTTGGAGTTTCAACGGACTACTTACTAGGATTAACAGACGATACAAAGAAAAAAGACTCTAATGAGGTTTATTTTAGAATGGATTCAACTGGTTTAAATGACGATGAAAAAAATGAACTTCAAAAAGAAATAGACTTTTTACAAAACTATCTGACTAGCAAGATAATTGAAAAACGAAAAAATAATTAAGAAAGGCTTTCATCATGGAAAAAAATATACCTCAAAAAAAAGAGCAATATATTCATGCACTCAAAAGTGCAACAGAAAAAATACATGATGTTTGTCAATATTTTGGCATTAAAGAAGTAAATTTTCGAATAGATTATTTTTTCAAATTTGTTGAAATTAATTATGATGTGCAGTGCTTAATACAAAGAGTAGACAATATTCCAGCTGTTTCGAATAAAATAATAGGAATGTTAAAAGTTTTTAACGGGTCGGCTATTGTTTTTATAAATGAAGATAACAATCTATACAAAAGTAGGCAAAATTTTACAAAAGCTCATGAATATATTCACTTATTAGATGATTCTAAAAGCGGAGGTAACTTTAAAGATATCGAATTTTCTGATACTTTTTCAAGCGAGGTTGATCCAACAGAAATACATGCAAATACTGTTGCCTCTTTGCTATTGCTAAGTGACTATAATTTAAAAACAGTTGCCAAAAAAAGGTTAAACAAAGACGAAATAATGACCGAATTTTCTTTGAGTAGCCAAGCTCTTTATAGGAGAATTTGGAATTATTTAGAATTTAATTTAAAAGTATCTAGTGATGAAGTCATTAAAAACATTATAAATAAATTTTTTTATGAAAGAGATACCTTCATTCTTTTTTTAATAGAGAATCAGGACTATATCAACGCAGCTATTAATGAAGGGAAAAGTATATTTGAAATATACTTGTCTCTTTCAGAAAAATTAAAGCCTGAAGATAATGGATACGCTATGAACTGGGCTTTTCTTTTAACTCGATTTTTAGGAGCAACAGGAAACCAATCTACAATATTTCAATATTACTTATACAAGTGCGAAAATTGTTATCACACTTTCATAATCAATTACAACGCATCAGATAGTGGTGCTGTACATTGCCCAAATTGTCAAAAATATATTTCAGAAAAATTTTCCATCTATCAATTTTTCAAAAATAAAAACGAAAAAATGCTTGAAAATGTTTCTGTTTTGAACACAAGTATTTATAAAAGTAAAACTTGCTTAAAATGCCAAGTTTTGAACGTTATTGACAATCCTTTTAGTGTTTTTTGCACCAATTGCGGTTTTTACATCAAAAATTTTTGTTTAAATAAAAAAGATGATACTGGTATTGATTGTAAAAATTATTTATTACCAGATAATGCTAACTATTGTTTTTATTGCGGTGGGGAAAGTGCCTACCAACAGCTAAACTTTTTGAAAAGAAAGGTCCAAGTTTCATGATTAATCCAAATCCTATCGTTTTTTCGCGTCCTGAATTAGTTTGTCCTAAGTGTGGACTAAAAGAACAAGTTAAAGGACAAAACTTTTGTTCATCGTGTGGCGAATATATAATTAACAGATGCTCTGGTGTTTATGACAATAGTTTTGATTTTGATGATGCTCCATTTAATTATAAGATTGTTGAAGTAGGCGAAACTAAAGAATGCCCTGTAACATACCTACCCAGTCAGTTTAAATTTTGTCACAATTGTGGAGCTATATCTACTTATCATTTACAAGATGTATTCAATGTTGATTAAAGACCGCGTTTGTGGTCTTTTTTTGTTACAATAGTCATATAACACTTAGGAGGAATACCATGGAGAAAGAGTTTTATTTTAAAACAAATAAAATAACTGTAATTGTTGATGATTATACTTTATCTTTTTCGAGAAAAGGTTTTTGGAATTTTATTGAATTTGGTTCAAAAGGATCTAAAAGTATAAATCTAAAAGATATAACTAGCATACAATTTAAACCAGCAAAAACTTTTAGCAGAGGTTTCCTACAATTCGTTTTCCCTGGAAGTTTAGAAAGCAAAGGAAGTGCTCGAGATGCCTTTAAAGACGAAAACAGCATTACTTTTTTTAACGATGAAAACCAAATAGCTGAAGAACTAAAATCACATATTGAATCAATAATTCATAAACAACCTGAACCACAACAAGCCACTTCGTCTGCAGCGGATGAAATCAAGAAACTTAAAGAGCTACTTGATCAAGATATCTTAACTCAAGATGAATTTGATGCTAAGAAGAAAGAACTTTTAGGATTGTAAAACCCAAGCCACTAATCCAGTGGCTTTTTTTATATGCTAAAATATATCTGAGGTGAAGTTAATGGATAAAACAATTCGAGAAATATCAGAAGACTTAGATGTGTCAAAGCAGTCGATTAATCGATATATCAACAAACAGAAAGACTTTAAAAAGAATTGCGTTACTACTAAAGATAGAACTAACTACGTTAATGAAGATGGTCAAAAAGAACTAAAAGAGTATTTTGAACAATCTTTGCAGGTTAAAATCAAAAAACAAGATAAACAGCATGATGACAGCGTGTCAACAACCTACCATCAACCTGATGACAGTGTGTCGACACACTCACGTAAGCCTGACGATAACGTACCGACAGACTCTCAACAGCTTATCGACACACTAAAAAAAGAATTAGAAAACAGAAACGAAGAGCTTAAACAACGTAGTTACGAAATTCAGAACATGCAAAAACTAGTTGACCAACAACAGCGACTTTCTTTACAATCCAATTCATCAATTGCAGAACTAAAAGAAGAGTTAAAAAAAGAACGTGAAGCTAAAGAAAAACTGCTTGAACAGCCTAAAGAGTTTGACGACAGCGTGTCAACAGTGCGCCAACAGACTGACGACAACGCACCAGCAGACTTACAGCAGGCTGACGACGACAAACAAAAAAATAGTTCTCAATCTAAATCCTGGTGGAAATTCTGGAAATAAAACAAGACATCTCAATTAAGAGGTGTCTTTTCTTTTTTATATAGATAAGTTGGATATTTTGATATCTCTAGGCGGTTTATTACCTTTTATAGTGTAATTACCCTCAATAGATATAAAACGTCTTATATCGTGTTTATTTGCTTAATTCTTTAATTAGTTGTTCAAGGTCTTCTTTTTCTTGTTTGCTTAAATTAAAGTAATCAGCATTTAACCAAATGATCGCGTAAATTGTGTTAGTCATAAGTTCACCCTTGAAGTAATTACTCTAAATTATTTGGGTATCATTTTGCGGAGTGGATAAAGTATTCCCAAGAAGCTAAAAACACTGGCCATAAAGAATATTGAATAGTAAACAGAATATTAGTTACGGGTAAAATTAATAAGCCATAAGGTTCTCATAGGAATAACTTATCCACTCTCGGGAATACTTTTCCGCAAAACAGTACCCTAATATTTATGTGCTTATCCGATGGTTTTGAAGAGAATTTGAATCTAATTTTTATTTAGAAGGGCGTTAGCCCCTTTTATATATTCTTTTATAATTCTTTTATAATTCTTTTAGGGGTTCTGCGAGCCACGTGGCTCTAAGGCTCATTGAAGTATTTGGGTATCATTTTGCGGACATTTGGGTATCATTTTGCGGACATTTGGGTATCATTTTGCGGACATTTGGGTATCATTTTGCGGGGTTTCGTAACATTATTTTATAACATGTATTGAAATATATGTACCCAAATGTTACTATATGCTTAACACAGGAGGAATAAGCAATGGCAACTAATGAAATTACTAAATACGACAAAGAACTAAATACAATTCCACTAGGCAAACTTAACAGTACAGAAATGGATATTTTTTTTGCTATTATTACAAGAATGAAAGAGCAAGGAGATAAGTTAGTTAAGCTGAAGTTTACCGAATTGCAAGAACTATCAGAATTTAAAGGCAAAAGTCATGCTAGATTTGTAGATGCCCTCAGAAAAACTTATAAAAAGATTTTGACTTTAAACTTTGGAATGTCATCAAAAGATGGTCTGATTGAAAAACATTTTATTTTATTTTCGGAATTTGAAATTAATCAAAAAGCTGATGATCCATATGTAGAAATCCAAGTTTACGATAAAGCTTTACCGCTCTTAAATAATTTAGACCAATGGGTACGTTATTCATTACATGAATTTAACAGCTTAAAAACCGCTTATGCTAAGACACTTTTTAGATTATTAAAACAATATAGAACTACAGGTAAAGCTATAGTCCCCAAAGATAAATTTAACGAACTTTTAGCTGTTCCGAAAAGCTATAGACAAAGCAATATCAATAAAAGAATACTAGAACCATCAGTTGAACAATTAAAGCCATTCTTTAAGAACTTTAAAGTTGTGAAAGATTATAATACAAGAAAACCCGGAAAACCTCTTAAAGGCTACACTTTCACTTTCACACCTGAACCTAAAAACTCAGACGACTACCAAGTCAAAAAAACTTACAAAAAGCCAACTCAAAAAGTTCACAAAGAAATTGCAACCGATTGGTCAAAGAAAAAAGCCGCTCCAAAAACTGATATTAATTCAGTGAGCGACTTGTTGAAGACATTGGATGATAGCAGAAAAGAAGAAGTTAAGTCGTAATGTGTTAAACTACATACGAGGATAAACCTCACCATTCCTGATAGCCACTCAATAGAGCGGCTATTTTTATGTTTATCTATGAAACATACAGTCATCTATAATGTCAATTTTTAAATGCTAGTTTTAGAAAAAATTAATAAACATCCTTGACTTTTCGAAATAAAAGAGTATCTTTGTAATTGTTTTCAAGATTAAATCTATAGGAGGAATTATTAATGTCATTCAAGAAAACGATTTTTGGTTTAATTACAGCAGTATTTGCTGCTGTTATGTTTGTTAATATATCAGGGGTAGGTTCACATCAAGCGAGTGCTGCAACTAGTGTTCATAGAACAATAAACTCGCAGTATGATAAAACAACAGGCTATTTTCCGCTAGGGAATGGTAAATTTACTATGACAACGCATTTATCACAAGGGTTTGAGCTGCGAGCTTCTCTTTACCAAATACAACCTTGGGGTTTTGATAAACGTGTAGCATATTGTTACACTAACTATCACTCTAAACCAACAGATATTAGCGATTCATTTAGAGCATATGCTAAAAATGGAGATCAAGGTCAAAGCTATTATGTTAAATTTGAAATTAACCCTATGTACGCTGAACAATATGTCAAGGGAACTGTTGACATTACAAGAGAATAACCTATATTTATGATAAGAATTTTAAACACACAAAAAAAGCCCTACTCAAAAGAGTAAGGCTTTTTATTATGTCTATAAAGTTTTTCTTGTTTTTTTCGTCAGTGCCCCACTTTGACAAATCAAACCTGCAACAACTTCAGACGGAGAACTTAATGATGTGGTGATAGCCATTTCATTTGTTCGTCTTTTTTGAATTTATTTCGATAAAATTTAATAGTTTCATTGTCAGAATATGCCATGTTGTTGCCTAAATTATTCCATTGAGTTTCTTCGTGACTTTTGTCAACCAAATGAAATGGGCTGATATCTACTAAAAATTTAATGTTATCATCTATAATTTTTTTGCTATTTTCATCTATTTGTAATTTGTTAACATCAAATTCTTTTTCAACTAATTCTTGATTTTCATCAAGCGCTATATGGTTTTCAGGCATTGAAATTTTTCTCCCGCCGTTCATAGAGTATTCGGTATAAACTGATCTAATCACTGGACCATAGTCCCATCTCTCAAAAGATTCATCTACTAATGGCTCATTATCTACGACTAGCTTTTTTGCGTTTAGAAAATACATAATCTTTTGTAGTTGTAGATTTGATACCATCCCATAATCTTTGGCTTTATATATAATGTAGTCTGCTACATCCATTGCTTCACTCATATGCACCCTCCTCTAAAACAGTACTTATAGTATAATTTTATCGCAAAATCGACGAGGATACCACTTTTATAAAACTACATTAAGCTTACCTGTATCTACCCACTGATTCAAACCTAAATCTACAAATTTAAAATCTTCTGATTGGCGATTGATACGGTACGCTCCACCTTTTTCAAGATGTGTAACTCCAGCTTGTCCTGCTTCGGGTATAGTCTGCGTATAGCAGTCACCTGTGGTAACAACTGCAGTCATACCTGTGTAGTCGCCCATACCCATGCCACGACTAAATTTGGCTACTGCATCAGATTGCGAGATGTACAAGCTGTTTCCGATTGTAAAAATGCCACCGTCTCCAGCTCCGTAAATTTGCCATGCTGAACCAAAAGGAACTACTTGGGTGGTTGGTTCTTTTAGTTCTGCATCTTTATAGACAATCGCCCCATCAGGGTTTGAAATCCAACACGCACCTTTGGCTCTAAAGGGGACAGATAAAGTTAAATCTTCAAGTTTTACTTGAGTAGGCTTCGGTGCTTGTGAGGACTGACTGTTGATGATTTCAGAAATTCGACCTCTAAACTTATCCATCGTCCAGCCACGACTAACAATGTAGCTGTCAGGGTCTGTATGGTCACTTCCTCCAAAATATTTAGCTGCTTGGTTATGCGTAATAATCCCGTTGTTTGTACCGTTCGTGAAATAGCCAGGTATTCCACTTTCAGAGCAGAGTTGTTTTAAAAGTTGACCTAATAATTCTACTTGTTGACTAAATTTATCAGGTGCAACGTGTACCATTTCAATTTGTGCATAGGCGAATTGATTAATGTTGCCAGCTCCCCATGAGATTTTGCCACTTGGAGCAGTTTGTACAACTTTTTTATCATCGACAAAATGCGTTACATAGGCTTGGTTCTGAAGTCCTGCACGCTTCATATATGACACTTCACCATCAATGGTGGATTTGTCGTTACCTGTGTCATGCACCACGATAAAACGATTTTGTGTTGGCGTTTGTGGTGTTCCTTGAATAAAATCTTTTATAATTTCCATATAGTTTCCTCCTTAATTCAATCTATTAGGCTTATTGACCTTGTCAGGTGCTTCCTGCGGGTCTTTTTTAGTATGTTGTGACTGATTATATTCAGTTGGTTTAGACTCGCTTAAATCGTCTTTATTTTCTTCTTTGTCGTCCAACAATTCATGAACTGCTTTAGTTGGGTCGCTGACTGTTTTTAACGCTTTAGAACCTAATTCAGCTACCTCTTTGGCGCTACCATTTTTAAGTGTGTTGTTAGTGTCATAAAGAATTTTTGTGACAAACTTAGGTAACGGAACTCCTAAAGCATCTAGATTTTCAGCGATAGAAACCCAAAGTGAAAGGATATAAACGACATAAAAAAGGTATGCGAAAGCATCGCCTGTTTCAGTCTTAAAAAAGCCGAAATCAATCGTTGGCGACGGTACAGCTAAGGCGTATAAAAACAGAAACAAAAAAGGCGTGAGAATAATCATGTGTTTAAAAACACCTAATAAACCTGTTGAACTTTTTAGTCTGTGGAAAACGATTGCTTTAGTGATGCCTGTTGTAAACTCAAAAAACAGAGTAATGAAAAGAAAAACCAAAGCCCAATCATTACCCTCCATAGTTAAGCCATTTAAAAAATGTGTACTCAAAATATTCTCTCCTCCAAAATAAAAAAGCTACTTTTCAGTAGCTTCATCTGTATTTTCTTGTAGTTGATCATTGGTGTAGTCTTGACCAGTAATTTGCTTGAACTCATCAGCAGTCAAATAATCCCATTCTGTTGCTTTCTTAACTCTTTCAATGTCCCACAATTTTCTATCATAAAATCCTTTGATTGTTTTGAAGTTTGGAAATTTCATTATTGGGTGCCTCCTTGATTTTGCATAATTTGGAAAGTTAGGTCTGCGATTGTGTCGTCTAAACCAGTTAGGCGAGTTTGAAGTTCTTCGATAGTTTTTTGTTTTTCTTCACTATCAGTTTTAGTGTTCTCACGCTCTTCTTGTGCTTTTTTAAGTTCGTCAGACACTTGTTTAATCTGTGTTTTCACTCGGTTAATTTCATCTTCAGAAGCGTCCTCCCAAGTCATAGTTTGGGTGTTAAATTTAATCGCTTTATCAAGTAAATTCTGTGGTACTTCAACGGTGGTTAAGCCGTTCGCCACTTTCTGCTCAGGATTGCCAAAAGTCCACTCATCCCAAATTGGTTTATCAATCATTTGAATTTTGCCGTCTTTAAAATATCTAGTTGTAACTTGTTCGTTTTGCATATAATTCTCCTAATATTCTTGAATTTCGCTGATAAAAATAGCTGAGTCATTACTTGTGTAAAGTCCAGCTGAAAAGTTTATTGTGTTGTCATTTTTGAAATTGATATTTAATTTTTGGTTTGTACCACCGCTAGAATATAGCCAGTTTCCAGAGTTATCTCTGACAACTTCGCCAACGTTAGCCGTCTGCACAGTTGTGCCAGTTGCGATTTTGCTTTTTGGAATTGTTAAAATAGCAAAGTTAGGATTTTCTTCGTAAGTAACTGATACATCATCACTTGATTTTAAAGCCCTTTTTAATAAGTCAATATCAGTATATTCTTTTGTTTCAAGTTTTAATTTATCAATCTTGATGATCAACCCATTTTTTAATTCGTTCAGTTTTTTAGAAATCGTCACATCATTGGTTGATTTGCCAATTTTATAGCCACCGTCAAATAAAACGTTGTTTTTGTAGGTTGTGATATCTGATAAGCATAAAGTATAATTATTACTATAACTTTGAGCACTTATAATTATTTGTTTGTTTCCAATTTTGAAATATACTTTGTTTACGCCATAGTTAAAAAAAGTTCTCCCACTTGGTTGATTTACGATTTGATTACCGTTGGTTTCAGTACTGAAATTGAACCCGTTAATTAATAATTTTTTTGGAATTTTTATATAAACGGTGTTTTTGTCATATTCCTTAACAATCTCGCTCGGAATTTTGCTAAAAACACTCATCCCTATATTGTTAGTGAAGTTTTCAGCTTTATCTAAGTACATGAACTTTTCAAATTTTAGCTTTATTCCATCTCCAACTTCTTTAAAATCATTTGATAAATCAAAAATGGTATCGGAAATTTGAATCTTGCTATCTTTTTTTATCATCAAACTAGTCCCACTAACCAAACTTCTTACAGGTGTTCTAATCAGTCCAAACTCTGCCACTCTGTCTACATCTAAATCATAGTAAGCACCGTTTACATTCGGACTATTAGGATTGTCGAAATTGTAACCTTGGATACTTTCGACAACTAATGTATTGCTATCGCCTTTATTCGTGATTTTGAGTTTTGGAGCTAATTTGCTACCTGTTGCCATTTCGCCGACCCCTGAAAGTTCAACAACAATGGTCTTACTCTCACTAGGACTTGATACCACAATATCTGACTTATTAATGATTATAGGACTTTGAACACTTGCAGAAAATTGCCCATTTACATAATCGCTGGAACTGTAAGATACTGGATAATCATTATTATCTGCTTGCTGAACGCCGTTGATATATGCTTTTTTTCGCAATTTTACCCAAAGTTTAAGACCATCGCCGATGTTTGAAAGTGTTGAGTTTGCAAAATTAGAATCATAATTAATAACGTGGCTATTATCAAAGTTGTAACTGCCTGATGAGTTTAAATAAATCATGTTCTGATTTGTGTAGTTAGCTGAATCATTTACATATGGTACAACAGGACTAGACAAGTCAAAAGCACCGTTAATCTTTTGATACAGCCAGTTGATAGCACTGACTACACTACTTCTGTCGTCAGTAGTAAGATTGCTTTTGTCGCCGACAAGTTGACTCTTAACTAACTCTACTGCTTGGTTTTGCACAGCTAAGTCTTTGTTTTCAATCTCTTGCCTGCTTAATGTTTCTGACTTCTGGTAGTAACCCGACAAGTCGGGTTTAGACTTCTTTAAATTATTGATGTCGTATGAGTTCGTAGTTGACCTACGATTAAATTCTAACATTAATCCCGCAAAATATTTATCTAAATCGTCTATGCGTGAGTTTTCGGCTTTTTTACTCAATTTGCTGTCAAACTCATCAACCTTTTTAGCTGTTGAATCAGCTATTGTGTAAGCATCATCAGCTTTTTTCTTAACGCTGTCTAAGTCGATTTTGTCGATGTCTGCACGAATAGAATCCAGTTTTTTAGATATTGCTGGAACATCGGTGTTTTTAAGTTGGTTGATAGTGCTTTGTGTACTATCTAGCTGTGATTTTAGTTGAGATTTAAAGCTAGATAGGTCATCAGATAGTTGTTGTTTCTGTGCGTCAACCGACTGTTGATACTGGTTAGTTAAGCTAGAGATTTTATTATCATAACTGGCTTTTAATTTAAGCCAGTCGTTGTCTTTTTCAGCTTTCTTAGCTGACCACTCGCTATCAATAAATTGTTTTTGTGCTGTATAATCAACCTGTTTAGCAGTAAACCAATCATCAATTTCTGATTTTTTGGATTTAAAAACACCTTCTGCACTCGTGATATTTGAGTTGAAGGTGTTTTTTAGTTGGTTAAGATTGTCTGTTAAGGTCTTAATATTGCTGTTAACGGTGGTTTGAGTGTCTGATAAAAATTTACTTACATCACCTGTTAAATTACTTTTAGTCAAGTCAACTTGATCAGTGGCAGTTATAACCACATCTATAATTTGTTGTAATTTCTTTCTACTTTCTTCTACGATTGTTTCCGCAGCAGAAATATAATCAGATGACTTTTCATCTTGACCAGTTCTTGATAAGACTTTGATAGAGAAGTCAGAAGTGGTATCAATCACATCATCATTGTACTTCAAGATGAAGTGTCCTTTGACTTCTCCTACAGCTTGATATACTTCGGCTGGTAAGACGTACTCAAAGTAACCATCTGACTTAGTAAAGTGGTCTTGATTTTCATCAAGAATAATTTTGCCATCAGGTTTGGTTGCTTCAAAGTTTAAGTTAACGCTTATTAAGTCTTTAACACCAATGTTTTTAGCTGTTAAAACAACTGGTAAGGTAACTCCTTTTTCGCCCTGACGGATTGCCAGTGGCTTAGGATTGTAGATAATGTTTTTATTGCTATCTAAAGCAATCTGATTTAAAGCCATGTAATCACTCCTTTAATTTATTTTTGTGGGATATCACCCATAAACGGAATCTTCCCACCATCAAGGTAGAGGTGGCCATCTGAACCGCTTACAGACAAAACATGTCCGTTGATACTGATGTTAGTTGATGTGATAGCCACCGAACCCATACTATTAGACACAGACAAACC
>NZ_JBSJXZ010000004.1:0-9179 GCF_053667655.1 Holzapfeliella sp. JNUCC 80
TTGCAATTGCCCCAAATTCAGTATAGTTATCTTGCAGCACACTCAAGGCATCATCAAAATACTTAATTTGTTCATCTCGATTTAACCTATTTATAAATTCAGCGTCAGGTTGAATTACAAGACCTAATAGATCAACCGTATCAGATCTTAATTTTCTAGTTTTGTTAATATTTTGATTTGTTAATTTTCGTAATTCTTGTTTAGATAAATTACACTTAAATTTATCATTATCTAGTCTTGTGTCTCTTCTTTGACTACGTTTTAAATTAATTTGTTTAAATCGTTCTTTCCTAGTTCTGTCAAAATTTTCAGGACGATCTAACAAAAAAATATTTTCTACTGTTTTATCAGTTGAGATTATTCTTTTACCATCATCATATTTTTGAGCTGTTTTTTGTGTTCGATAATTTTCATCAAGCAATCTATTTACTTTCGTTGTAGCTTTTATTTTCTTGACGTTTACTGAAATAATTCCTGTCATAATTAAATCCCCCTTAAACACTAATTTAAGTAATAATAACACCAGGTAAGATGTCATTTCACGCGCAATGATAGTCATTGCCTTAATTCGTTAAAAGTGAAATTTTAACGCTAAAATTAAAATGGGTAAGGTTGCTACAAAATGTGTAAAAAATGGTAAGTTGTGTGCGTTTTAGTGACGGAATAACTGTATTAAAATGTGTGTTTTAGTGATATTGATATTTCTTTTGAAATAAAATATGTATCAAAATATTAATATCTAAAAAAATACTTCTCTAAATTGCGCTAAAATGTGCGTTTTTTGTAATAGTATGTGTCTTTTTGTATCAGTTATGTGCTGTTAGTGTGTAGTTTTGTGTAAAAATGTGTGTTTCAGTGATGTTTTTTATTTAGACTGTATTTTTATAGAATTGTATACAATATATTTAGGTAAGATAGCTCGCTAGTGTTACCTAAAGGTAACGCTCGTCTACTTTTAAAAAGCAGACAAAACTCACCACCCAATTTAACTAAATCAATGTGTCCAACTTTTTGGGGTCACATCAATTTGAGAAAAAGTATTTGGTCGGGGCATTTTGATTGAAAAAGCTTGTAATATTATCTATAGAACAATTGCTAATATGACAATTAATTGACTGAAAGTGGTATGCTTCAAATAGTGCGAAAAGCAATCAGGAGGTAACATGATTTTTAATTATATATCCAAAAAAAAATTAGTCATATTCAATATATTAACATTAATAAGTTGTTCAGAAAGTGTCATACTAGCGTATATTGTGAATAGTTTAATAACTATAGCAGAAACAAAAAAAATAGACAGACTCCCTTTTTTTGTTTCTGTGGTAGTATTTTCTGTTATAGTGCTACTAATATGTAATTTGATTTTAAACAAAATGAAAGTTCAAATGATAAGAAATGCAAATATGAGCTTAAGACGGAATGCATTGTATGGAATTTTGAGTGAAAACGATACTGAGTCTACAGAACAATTAAGTTTTTTGACGAATGATTTAAAGTTGTTAGAATCTAATAGATTTAATTCAGAATTATCTAACTTAGCTGCTTTTTATACTTTGATATTGTCTGTTATTTATTCTGTTAGTACAAATTGGATTTTGACTATTGTTTTTTTCTTTGGGTCGAGTATCCCAATGTTAATTTCAAAGGTTTTTCAGAAAAAAATTGAAAATAGTTCAAAAAATTGGAGTAATAAAAATAGTGAGTACATCAATAAAACAAAGAATGTTTTATCAGGTGCGAAAGAAATATATTTATATGATAAACAGCTAAACGCGGTTAACAGTACCAATACAGTTATCCATAATCTAGAAAATAGTTTAAAGAAAATGAATATTGTGAATTTAAATTCTAGTTCTTATATTTCTAGCATTGCTAACGTATGCACATTTTTACTTCCATTTTCTTTAGGAATTTACATGGTAATAAATGGTCAAGCAACATTAGGTAGCTTATTTGCTATAGTTCAAATTTCTAATGCTTTTGTAAGACCAGTACTACAATTATTAAAAAACCGAAACAATATTTCTACAACAAATGATATTGTTAAAAAACTAAAGCATTTATGTAACATTCCTCAAAAAACCAAGACCAGTATTTCTAATTTTGATAAACATCTTGTAATAGAAGGCTTAAATATACATAGGGGTAAAGACTTAATAGTAAGTAATATTGATTTATTCATAAAAAAGCACGAAAAAATAGCAATTATAGGTAAATCAGGATCAGGTAAATCTACACTACTTGATTATTTGATAAATTCAGATACGGTACAAGGGTTTGCAAAGAAAGTTGAATTAGATTCAAATAGTGTCGATCTAAAAGAAAACCAATCTCTTTTTTCTTACTCTGGACAAAATCCAGTTATCTTCTCGGATACAATTTGGTTTAATTTAACAATGGGTTCCCATATTGGAGTTGACAAGGTGAAAGAGGTTTGTAAGTCAGTCGGACTATCAAAATTACTGTCAGAAAAAGGGTTCGATTATGTGATTGGATATAATGTTGATAATTTATCAGGAGGACAATTAGCGCGGATTGAACTAGCTAGAGCAATTCTATCTCAAAGAGAAATTATTTTATTAGATGAATTTAATGCTTCATTGGATAATAACAATTCCAAAAATATACATAATTTTTTACTAAATTCAAATTTTACAATAATTGAAACCATACACCATTATGATCAAAGTTTATTACAGCGCTATGACAAAGTGATTGACTTGTCAAAAGATGTTTAGTCGTAAAATAAGAGCTATTATTTGTGTTATATCGATATGAGCGTTAGTATTGCCATGTTGATTAAGAAAAGAGGCGATTACATCATGGAAATGGTATCTGTAGAAGCAGCCGCATCAGATTTTAACTGGTATTTTATCTAATTTTTAGCAAAAAGTCTCACTTTTTAAGTGGGACTTTTCGTTTTTATAAGGAGCTGTTTAAAGAATGAATGAAGTTATATACCCTCTTTGGATGATGGATAAATTTTATTACAAATGGGATAAAAACATATTGAGAGTAGGGACAGATGATACTGGTTCATGGAACATAACAGATACAGATGGAAAATGGGAGTACATGATTAGTATTTGTTCTGGGACCAATTCATTATCACAAATTATTAAAAAAGTAATATCTCGTTTCGAAACTAATGAAAATGAAATAATGAGTGGAGTAAACCAATTAAAGAATACTGGATGCCTAGTCTTCTTAAAATCACCATATCGTAAAAATGCTTGGACGGAAAGGTACAAAACAAATATTTCTTATTTTATGGGAAAAGATTTCAATGGATTCGCAGTTCAAAAGAAACTAAATTCATTAAATGTCACCGTATTAGGATTAGGCGGGGGCGGTTTTACCATCTTATCTGATTTAATTAGTCTAGGAATAGAAAATATACATATTGTAGATTTTGATTGTGTTGAAGAATCCAACTTAAATCGACAAGTACATTTTACTGAATCAGATATTGGAAAATATAAGGTTGATGTTGGAGTTGCGTATGCTCAAGCTAGGAATAAAAGTATTAACATAACTAAAAGTTACAAAAAAATTTCTAGTGTAAGAGACGCTGAAAAGGAAATAAAAAATGCGGACTGGGTTTTTTGCTGTATGGATGAACCTGCATACGTGGCTCAAAGAATTGTGAACCGAGCTTGTTATAATGAAAAAAAACCAGTGGTGTATGGCTTTTGTCAAAAAGAAAACGGAAGAACTTTTATTGTGGATCCTTATGAATCAGGTTGTGTCGATTGCTTATTTTCTCAAGTATCAGATAATCATTTTAAACATATGGTTAAAGCTTTAAAAAATTCCGATTTCAAACCTGTAACATCTGCTACTGCTATCACAATTAGTCTCTTATGCGATTTGATGATAAAAAATTGGCTGGATTTATTAATTTATAAAAAACCTAATTTAAATCAAATTATCAGATTAGATTTTTCGAGTTTCAATGTAACTAAAGTTGTTGAATTTAAGAAAAATACCGAATGTCTTACCTGTGGTAATGGATATATGGCACATGATGATTTGTTTTCATTAATACCTATTAAATAAAAGACATCTGGAGGAAATTATGGACGAAAAAAAGCATATAAACATTATTGGTGTAATAGGTGTCATTCTTTTTAATCTGATTTTAGGACTGGCCTTAAGTATTACAGTATTAGCATTACTTTTATCACTATGGATTATCACAGCGTCATTCATCGCTGCCCCGGCTATATTTGGGATTTTGATAATAATGCATCTTCAAGTATTTACTTGGTGGCAATTTTTACTCAGCCTATTTCTTATTGTAGTGGGAATTATTCTATACCCCATTTCTAAAAAACTCTCAGTAGCTCTTTTTGACTTTTTTAAAAAATACATAAAATATAATCAAAAAGTTGTTCACGCGTAAATATATTAAGAGGTGATTTTGTGTATTATATAATTAAAAAACTGCGAGTTTTAGGAATTGCACTAATTCTTTTTCTCTTAGAACAACTTTTAATAGTACCTTTATTAAAGGTACACTACAATCAATGGTCTCTTCCCTACTTTTTAATGATTTTACTAAACTTTTTAGTAGCGTTAATTTTTATGTATATATGCTATACGTATTATTCGCATCTAATAAATCAAAGTAACAGTTTTAAAGTAAGCAAACTTACTTCAAAAGATTTCGTGATAATTATCATGAGTTTTTTAATAATTATATTTTTTCAATTTTTTTTAGGATTTCTAACCTCACAGTTAGGATTAAATGTTCCATCCAATCAACATCAAATTTTATTATCTATAAAAAATTTAAACTTATTATATGCCTTTTTTATAGTAATTTTTGCTCCATTTGTTGAAGAAATTATTTTTAGGGGCATATTTTTTGAAATATTTTCTAAAAACAACTCTCTAGTACAAGATTTGTTACGTATTCTAGGAAATGGAGGCTTATTTTACATAATACACATGGGATTAAGTTTTAGATTTGAAGGATTAATTTATTTGATAATAGGAATTGTTCTTTCAACTGTATATTTAAAAACCAAAAATTTGGCTACTAGTATATCTATTCATGTCTTAAATAACTTACTGTCTTACATTTTAATGATTTTTTAAAAAAGCATACTTTAGGTCTGAACCCTAACAGGTTATGATACAGATTATATTGTAATATTATAGCTGAAAGTCAAATGTCTCTGCCTCTGTTGACGCAGGGGCTTTTTGTGTTTTTATGAGTTTAGTGTATTTAGTAGGAATAACGACATTCTTCCTCACATAACCATTTACCACATCAAGATTTGATCCCTTGACTATCTAAATCTCTTTTATTTTTTGATTTTTGCACCGTTCTTATTGGTTGGAGACGGAGCATATTTGGACCAGTCTGTAGCTATTTCTTTATGGCTAGTGGCTGGTCTTTTTTATACCCTGTTTTAGTTTGTTCAGGTTTAAAAGTGAATATGTAGCCTGTGATTTCTCTTGTTACACTATCTTTTTCTTTTTCTACTTTCTGGTCATAACATTGTTGGTAATAAAACTTTACCTGGATATTAAATGCTTGATGCACCATTTAATAATAAAATGCCAGATTCTTACTATAAATAATACCAATATTGCACACATTAATTTATAGAAATTAAAATTCAAGCTAAAAACCTCACTAAACATGAGGTTTTTTAACACCCAAAAGTTTAATTTAATTATTTTTGTTTAATGTATTGACATTTTATGCTTAAACATATATATTTAATGTATAAAATAAAGAGAGGAAGTTAACTATGGATAACAATTTAGCTAACGCATTAACCAAATATATAAAAGAATCAGGAAAAGCTGTAACTTCTAAAGAAGTATATGGCTACTTCTTAAATCAAGGATACTCAAATGGTCAAATTTCAGGAGCAATAAGACAGCTAAAAATAAAGGGACATATTGTATCCCCTAAACGAGGTTTGTACGAAAATATGAACAGTAAAAATGTGCTAAATGAGATGGAGCAAGATATCAAAGAATTAATCAATAAATATGACAAATCCGTTTCAATATCAATTTTCAACGCTTTAAAACCTGATCAAAAACAACAATATGCTGACAATATTGCTAATTTAAAAAATATGATTAAATCTGAGAATTAACAAAGAGAGTAAGATACAGCTTATTAAAGTAAAACAGTATTATTCAGTGATAAAGAAAACCCCAACTTTTTCAGTTGGGGTTTTCTTGCGTTATAATCAATTCTTTTATTCTGAAAGTTGATATAATCAAAATATATTTTTAGTGTGAATTTTACATTTTAAAAATAAGATGATTTATAATCGAGATATTAAATATTTTATCTATTCAAAAACACTATTCGTATCCACTATGAGGAGGTGTTAAGAATGATATTATTCGTTTTAAATTTAGGTGATGTCGCCAGTTTATGTACAATATTAGGCTTTACAATAAAGATTATTAGTTTAATAAAAAAAGACCATAACAATAAGTTATGATCCCATACTTTAGTATAGATAAAATATTTAAAATAGTCCTACGCCAATAGGACTATTTTTGTGATTAAAAACCGTCCAATTTTTTACCATTGTAAACCATTTTATCCATGTTTAATTATAGAATTTAATCACTTTAAAAGTAAACTATATTTATAAATATAGTTTACTTTTAAAATTAATCTCGTTGTAATAAATATAGATTTTATTTATAATCAAGTCGGAGACCTCTTTGACTTCAGTTTTTTTAGGAGGTGTTGCGATGACTACACAAGTAAGAAATGCGTACCTTCCTTACGGTAAAATCTGATAAGGAAAAGATATATAATGTCTCTTAATGATATTGTTTTGGTCAGTACATTAATATTCAACGTTCTTAGCACCGTTGCTATTATTATTATATGGACTAAAGACAGCAAAAAAAAATAACCTGTCTTAGGTCGCAATCCTAACAGGTTATGACGTAGGTTATAATGTAATTTTATAGCTGAGGTCAAATGTCTCTGCCCCTGTTGGAGCAGGGGCTTTTTTGTGCTTTCTATAGGTATATTATATGGACTTTGTATAGTCTTTGTCAATGACATATTACATAATATGTCATTGACAAAGACTATACAAAAAACCACCTTCAATACAAAGGTGGTTAAGTAGGAATGGCGAGGGTTTTCCCCACATAACTATTTTATCATATCAAGATTTGATTTCTTGACTGTCTAACTGCGATAGTATATTATCTAAATCACTATTATTTTTTTTGATTTCTGCACCGTTCTTATTGGTTAGAGACAGAGCATATTTTGACCAGTCCGTAGCTACTTCTTTATGGCTAGTGACTGGTCTTTTTTTATATCCTTTTTTAGGATTTTGCGTTGGTTTACTTATTTGTTCAGGTTCAAAAGTGAATGTATAGCCTGTGATCTTTCTTGTTAAGCTGTCTTTTTCTTTTTCTACTTTTAAATCTTTAAAGAATGGGGCTAATTTCTTCATTGGCGCATTTACATAAGTTCTATTGATTTCTTTAGTTTTATACTTTTCATCAATTCCTAGCATAGTTTTATATTTTTCTAGTGGGATTTTAACGATACCCGTTGTTCGAAACTGTTTGAAATATTTATATAAAATTTTTGCGATTTTTGAATTTTTTCCACTAATAGAAGTAAATTCTTTTAAATCAAAAAGTACATATCTGTCTAAGTCGTTAATTAAACTTACTGCATCATCTGATATTTTCATGTCTAGTCTTGAATTACCTACCGTTTTTTCGTCTAATGTTAATTTTAAAACAGAGAAAATATTTCTAATTTCTAAAACTTTAAAATCTCCTGTTTTTTCGCTATTTATATATCTTACAGCCGATAAATTCACTATTAGCTTTTCTAATACATCTTGTAATTTTTTTCCTCTATACGTAATATTCAACAGTCGTTTTAGTTGCTGAATATTAATTGTTTGTAACGTATTTTTTTCGTCTTTCATTTGTGTAATTAATGTTACAAATAGGTCTAATTCTTTAGAATTAAGCTGTGAAACAATAAAATTATTCATCCTTGGATGATACTTAACTATAGTCTTTTCTCCCATTTTTATTTTGTTGTTCATTATTGTTCCCTCCATAATTTAACTTGATTTAAGATTAGCATAAGAAAGTTAAGGTGTAAAATTATTTTTAAAAAAATCACCCTAGTGCAATTTTTTTACACCCCTAGTGCAATTTTTTTACACCCCCAGTGCAATTTTTTTACACCCCTAGTGCAATTTTTTTACACCCTCACACCACTTAACTCTTAGAGCCACATGCCTTATAGCTTGCCTAAAAGGGTTATAAAAGGGTTATAAAAGGGTTATAAAAGGGACTGCGTCCCAATTAATTAAAAATCAATACTAGTTAAAAAATTCTTGTTTATAAAATAGGTCCATCTAAGTTTATGTTTTGTTCTTTAAGCATTTTAAGAAACTCTAAATAAGCCTCTTTATACAGCTTTTCTTGATGTAATCCCCCGTTAAGAGCATCTTCTCTAAATTTGGGTAATTTTTCAGAAATATATTCTTTAACCCTGTTAACATCTTTCATCCTATGATTAACATTTTTTAAAAATTCCTTATTACTAAAATCTCTATCATCTGCTTTAGATTCACGACTTACAATATTTTTTTCTCTTTCCTGAAGCTCTTTTTCTAGCTTGTTTAACTTTTTTTCTTTTTCTTTTAGTTTTTTCTCACGTATTCTTTGCCATTCTAAGAATTTTTGCACATCTTGTGCATGTTTACTTTGATTTTCTTTCAAAATCTCTTCTAAGAGTATTATTTTGCTTTCTCGATTATCTAAAAACTTAGACTTCTTTTTTTGTTGATCATCTTTTTTAGAAATTTTTTCAGAAACATATTGAGTTAAACTTTCTATTCTTTCTTTTTTCTTTGTGAAATCTTGCATCAATTTTTTATCATTGTACCGATTTAATTTAAAACCTTGTTGTGTTAATTCACTTTTGAAATTTTGATAGTCAGGATTATCAATCCTTTTGATTCCTCGTTTAACATTCCAACCCTTTGCTTTCATACCATTAGCGACAATATCTTGTTTATTACTTAGTTTTGATTTATTACCGACAACAAAACTTGCATCACTTTTTAATGTCTGTTCGTTTAAAACGGAAGATAGTACCTGCATGTGTGGTGTATTTTCATCAAAATGTATAACAGCCG
>NZ_JBSJXZ010000005.1:0-8812 GCF_053667655.1 Holzapfeliella sp. JNUCC 80
TATTATGACGTAGTATATAATAGCTAGGAAACTTAGAAAATATTTGTTCTGGAGCAACATTGTAAGTATCTTGAACATATTCAAAAATTTCACTTCTTTTAGTCATAACCCTACTCCTTTACAGCAAAAATTAATTGTATACTCTAATTCTAGCACTTATATAATTTATATTCGAAGAATAGCTTCACCAAGAAATTATAAAAAAATAATTTATTTTTTATAATTGTATTATTTATTTCTTTTTTTATGTTATACTACGTATGTAATTGATTTTGAAACGTGAACTGTAACATTATACATATCTATAATTTTTCCTTTTACTTATCAAATATTTATTGCAACAAAACGCATATTTAATATGCATCAGGAGGAAATTATATATGATTAACGGTACAGTTAAATGGTTTAACGCAGACAAAGGTTTTGGTTTTATTACTCAAGAAAATGGTGAAGATGTGTTTGCTCATTTCTCAGCTATTCAATCAAATGGTTTTAAAACTTTAGACGAAGGACAAACGGTTACTTTTGAAATTGAACAAAGTGATCGTGGACCTCAAGCAGTTAATATCCAAAAATAGTAACAAAAAAGAGCCTGTAGGGCTTTTTTTATGCTCAAAAAAACCTACCTGGGAATGGTTACACCAAGAAGTACACTTCAAATTAAGTAAAAAATATGATAGAAGGTCAATAAATGATACAAAGTTTAACAACTATAACTACAGTCATAGTTGCCATAGAGGCTTTTATAATAATGTTTATAGAGATGTTTGCAAATACCTCTAAAGTTGCTCAAAAAGCTTTTGATTTACCACTTAGCTATTTGAAGCAACATGAAGCAAAAATAAGTATGGCAAATCAAGGGCTATATAATGGATTTATTGGTTTAGGAATTTTGGCTAGTTTATTTATATTTCCAAATAATGCTACACCATACGGATTATTTTTATTTGTTATGTTTGTGATAATAGCCGCAATATTTGGTGCTATGACAGTTAACAAAAAAATCATACTAACCCAAGGACTTCCAGCTATAGTAGCTCTTATATGTTTATTTATTAATTACATAATTTAGCAAATTTGTGGGGATTCTCAAATAGTTAATATCTAAAAATAGTAACAGAAAAAGAGCCTGTACGGCTCTTTTTTTGTGCTCAAAAACGTATCAAGGGGAACGGTTATACCAGTAACTAACATAAACAGTCTAAGCAAATAATATTTGAAAAATATAGATTTAAAGAGTTATAATAATTGTGCAAAACCTATTAAATAAAAGCGGGGGTATTATGTTATGAAACTAAATATTAAAGATGCAGCTCAAAAATATTTACAAGATAAAATGCCATCAAAAGATAGTTATGTTTTTTTGGCACTAGATGATGGATCAAATAAATTTTCAAAATTAGGTGGTACATGTGCCATCGGAAATAAATTTCAATTTGTATTTAGTGCTCGAGAAGATACTGATTACAACCAAGACATTGAAAACAATTTAAACTTGAAATTAACAACTTCAAAAGAAGAAGTAGCCTTCTTAGGTGAAAATCTTATTTTGGATTATAAAAACGCATCTCTTATTTTAAGTGATGACAGTGGAGTAATTGATGGTGCTGTTTCTAGCACAGAAAACAAATAAAAAACTAAATAACGTACAAGTTTGTTATATCTATTTAGTTGAAGTAGGTGATAAGTCTTTAGTAAAATACTTTGGACTTGTCACCTATTTTTATATACTTAATACATATTAATTAGTGTACAATCAAAAATTAAAAGGAGTTTTATTATGAAAAAAAACAAGAGATCTATAATGTCTAAAATTGTAGAAACAGCAATAAGATGTGTGAATACAAATCATTTTATTTATGAAGATTCAGCAAAAAAACACTTAAAAAAGCGGTCTCTTATCCAAGATGAACCATTAGATATTAATTTAAAAAAATATAAAGGAAATGTGAATTTAGAATATATAGATGGAATACAAGTTTTAACTTTTGGGAACAAAAGCACAGCTACCAATACAGTTCTATACATACACGGCGGAGCTTATGTTGACGAAATTCATCCTTTGCATATTAGATTTTTGAATAGAATAGCTAAATTAGCTAACTCATATATTATTGCACCAATTTATAAATTAGCACCAAATCACACATATAAAGAAACTTATAAAACAATCACGAGCATTTATAAACGTTTATTGAATCAAAATCCAAATAAATTAACGCTTATGGGAGATTCAGCAGGTGGTGGCTTTATTCTCGGCTTTTGTCAGTATATTAAAAATATAAATATTCAAACACCAGATCTATTAATTTGTATTTCTCCATGGGTAGATATATCTATGTCAAATCCTGAACTGATAAAATACGAAAAAAAAGATCCTATGCTTGGAATTGCAGGAACAAAAGTTTTAGGAGCAACATGGGCTGATGAATTAGATTCAAAAGATTATAAAGTTAGTCCACTATATGGAAACAGTATCAATCTGCCGAAAACATTGATTTTTACTGGTACTCATGAAGTAATTTATCCTGATATATACAAATTTTATAAAAAAATAGTTGGTCAAAATGTAGAATCTGAATTATGTGTGGGGTATAAAATGAATCATATTTATCCCTTATATCTACATATTCCTGAAAGTAAAAAAGCTATTAATAAAATAGTTGATACTATAACCAAATAGTTAATTTTTAAGCAATAAAAAAACACCCTTTCGGGTGTTTTTTTGATATTCAAGGAATGGTTATACCAAGAAGTAGACATAGTTAATTTTTAACTACCATTATTCTCCCTCTGGGAGTATAATAGGTTTAAACATTAAAGTGAAAAGGAGAAATTTTATGAGAATTTCAACAGAAAAAGAAAAACGCATTCAAGTTAAAGTTGATTCGTATTTAAAGAACGATGTAGACTCTATTTTATCTAAACTGGGAATTAATCAAACAACTTTAATCAATGCTTTATATAAACGTGTTGCTGCATCTGGTAGCATTCCATTTGAACTTAAGTTAACGGAACGTGAACTTTTAACTAATAATTTATTAAAAGTAACCGATCAAATACCTGTTCGTGATTTGACCCGCAATGATACAGATTTAAAGGCATGGTTTGATGAAGAATGACAGAAGTACAAAAAATGATGTATCGATAGCCTTTGTTCAATTTTCTGATAAAAGTGGTGGAAAAAGTCGGCCTGTTTTAGTTTTAACTGTTAGTAATGCAGTAATATCTGCGCTAGCTTTGACATCTCAATATGATAAAAAGTCAAGCGTTATAAAAAAACAATACTATGAATTAAAAGACTGGAATGATGCAGGTTTAAATAAACCTACATGGGTAGATATAAAGAACAGAGTATTACTACCTAATGGTCGCGTTAACTTCAATATTATTGGCAGAATTTCTAACAGAGATATTAAGGGACTAGACGAATTTATTGAAAATTATTATAGACAAATCAAGTAATTATTTTTAAGTAAGCAGTGCATTTGTATAACATAATTATAAGCGAAAAAGCAGTCAGAAATGACTGCTTTTTTAGTGTTCAAGGAATGCGAGTTTCCTGAAGTAAACAAAAAAGAACTTTAAAATAAATTAAAATATTTTCTTCATTTTGGTAACTGCAGTTCTGTGAATTTTATATAATTACCATCTATATATGTGATAGAATTAACATCAGTAATAAAAAAAGGAAAGTGTGGAAATATGAAAAAGTTAAAAATACTTTCAAACTTTGATTTGAAAATATTAGGTATTGTGTTAATGGTTGGAGATCATATTTTTGATGCATTTGTAAATCAAGGAGCACCTGAAATTCTTACTATTTTAGGAAGATCTGTTGCACCAATTTTTATATTTTTAACTGTTGAAGGTTATCATTATACGCGCTCTAAATCTCGATACATGATGAACTTACTATCGTTTTTTTGGATTACAACTTTTGCGATAAATGTAGTTACTAAACTAGTACCAAATGATAATTTGGTTTTAATTAATTCTATGATGGGAACGCTTTTCTTAGGAGTCCTTGCTATGTGGGCTTGGGATAGTATGTTCGTATATAAAACAGATAGAAAACGATTTTTATTAGGCTTGTCCGCATGGGCTTTTATTATTATCATGCCTTTGATTTGTGCAATGATTCTAAGTACATATAACGTTGCTTTAATAAACTTAATAATGTATATACCTAACGTCATAACAGTTGAAGGTGGTTTAGCATTTGTTATATTAGCATTATTACTTCATATTTTTAGAAAAAATAGATACCTTCAGTGTGCTGTTATTTTAGTACTATCAGCATTGTGTTTATTGACTGGAAATGTAATACAGTCGTGGATGGTATTATCAATATTATTAATTCTTATGTACAATGGGGAAAAAGGAAGAAGTATGAAGTGGTTTTTCTATATATTTTACCCATCGCATATAATTATTATTTATTTACTAGCAACCTTTATTAATCATTAAAAAGAGGTAAAAACGTGAGGATATTTATAATTTTAGGAATTATTTTATTCGTTATTGGCATTTTGTTATCTATCATAACATCTAGATGGCAAGGATATTACTACGAATCGACACATAGTCCTCTATCTCTAATTGGGCTTTTATTAATAATTATAGGATTGGGATTAGTTTTGATTACAGCTTATTTAAACGGTCAGCTAAACTAAAACTTAATTATCTTCCAATTTCCTTACCACGATGACGATTCAACTCTTTAAATATCTCTGCTTGTTGAATTTCTTTTCGTTGTTGAGGAGATAATTTAAGAGGGCGTTTTTCTCTAAATGCTTCTCTTGTTCTTTGATCAGAATTAACACCGTACAGTATCTTTTTACTTGCTGACGGTGTTTTTTTAATGCCTAATTCGTTTTTTACATCAGTTGCATTCAAGTTAACTTTTCCATTTTGAGTAAATTTATCTCGAAGTTTAGTACCAAAAGTTACACAAATATCTTTTAACTTATGCTTAAATTCATAGCCAAAATCTTGAATAGTTTCTCTAACTGCATAAAGAATGGTTTCTAACTTTTGAATACGTGTTTGCTGTTTCTTAGCTAAGCCTTTTAGCTCGTCATTTTCCTGTTTTAATGATTTATTTTCTGTCGTTAGTTTTTTGGTAGCTGCTTGAAGTTCTTTTTTGAAATGATTTTGATATATCTTTTGAGCTTTATTTTGAATATCAGAATCAAGCTGATGTTTGAGTTCAGCATTTTCAGTAAATACTTGCCCAATATCTTTTGCCATATCGACCGTTTCAACTAATTCAGAAATTTTGGCTAAGGTTTGGTCATAGTTTTGGTTGCTAATAACTTTTCCTGGCAAAATTTCTCTTGCTTTGCTGTTAGTAGAATTACGATTAGAGAATTTTTTATAAAATTTATCAAATAACGTCTTTTTGTAGTCTGATTTAGCTAAATGGTTTTGTTTATGTTTTATTTGCTGTGATATTTGTTTTAAATCGCTCTTATTTGCCAAAATTTGACGTTCTAAGCCGTTTTTATGTTCTGTTAAGTCATTTATCTTATTTTCAAGTGTTAAACTCTTAGATTGCATTTTTTGGCTTTTTTCTTCGTAAACCGACAATTCTTGCTTTTTGTCGCTGATTTCTTGCTCTAATTCTGTATTTTCTTTTTGATAACTAGTTCTTTGGTTTTTTAAGTCGTCCAACTGCTTTTGTAGTTTTTGCCTATATTCTTCGGCTTTCTGATTATAATGTTCTGTAAGTTCATTGTATTTATCTAGAGCCAATCGCTCTGTTTCTTGAACAAGATTTTTATACTCACGAACATCTTTGATTTTATTTGTATTTTTAATATCACGGTCAATTCCGTGTTCATTTAGCGACATTTCAAGTGTTTTGACCTGTTTATCACGGTAGGTTCTAAAAAGCTCTCGAGAGTCGCCTTTTTTATCGCCTAATTGACCTTTTAAAGCCTTATCAAAACTAGGACGTATTTTAACCCCTGTTTTGTAGCCTGTTGCGATTGGCACAACATTGAGGTGTAAATGAGGGCTAACTTCGTCATTGTGAATGACAGCGTTATACACGTACAAATTAGGGTTCTCTTTTTGAAAGTTTTCAGCGTAGCTTTTAAGTATCTGATTAGCTGTTTGCCAATTCTCACTTTCAATGCCATTTTCAAAGTCAGATTTTTGCCCAACTTGAACGACAAATTCCCGCTGTAATTCATAGCCTTTTGAGTGCTTAATTTTAGAATAATAATCGTCTATTTTTCTATCTGCTCTTTTTTGCTTTTGATTATACTCATCAACTACGGATTGAAATAACTTTTGATAAACAGCTTTAATATCTTCTTGTTTAATGACAATATTTTGAGCCGTAAAATCAGGATTAATATGCTGATGATATTTGTTCTCCCAATCTTCTTTTTTAAAGTCACGATTATTGTGTTTAATTGACGTCATATTTGTGGCTTTTTTAAAGCTAATACTCATACCCATAAATAGCACCTCTAACTAGATTGATTTTGATAATAATAAGTATAGCGGTTTTGGTTACCTTTTGGCAAAAGGTAACGTTTTCGAACTTTTGGCACGCTGTTCCAAAAGTTCAAACGTCCTGCGGAGCTGTTTTTCAATCCAAAATAGGTACACTTTTTGATTGAAAAAA
The DNA here is from genome assembly GCF_053667655.1 of Holzapfeliella sp. JNUCC 80. Taxonomy (NCBI): domain Bacteria; kingdom Bacillati; phylum Bacillota; class Bacilli; order Lactobacillales; family Lactobacillaceae; genus Holzapfeliella; species Holzapfeliella sp. JNUCC 80. Next base: position 6,641 of record NZ_JBSJXZ010000005.1, read on the forward strand.
TAGGCTGAAAATTGGCACGTTTTTCACCCTGATAAATCGACTAAAAAATAGTGATTTTTTTGGTCGATTTTTTGCGTCAAAATATTATAAATTTTTTCCACAAAAAAAGACTGAAAATAAACTCATTTTTCAGTCTTTAAAACCCCTTATAAAATAATCAAAAATTGACCCTTTTTTGATTATTTTTTTGTCCTAAAAGTCGCCGAAATTTTCAACAATTCTTCGCTATTTTTTGTCTGCAAATTACCGTCAGAATCTTGGTAAATTTCATTAGCTAAATAAACTAATTTTTTATAGTTATCTTTGCTGATTAAAAAACCCTCTTCAAGACGACTTTTTGCCTTATCAAAATCAGTTGTTTTTAACTTAACTGATTTCATAAATTGACGACCAATTTTAGCCTGTTCTTTTCCAAAAAGTTGCTTTTTCTTTTGGCGTAATTTCTTTTCTTGTTCTTCAATCTTTCGTAGTTGATTTATCATGTTTTCTCCTAATTTTTTTTATACGATGTGTTATTTGACCTGAGTCATCATCCATAAATCCGAGCATAAAAAATATAAATGCAGAGAATAGAATCATGTATTGAGAAAACATAATTGCATATATAGCAAATAAAAGTCCTATATAAGTCCACATAGACTTTAAAAACATAAAAATCCCCCTTTAATCTAGTTCTCCCAACAAGTCCGAAAGTTTATTGCTAATATCTTCTTTGCTTTTTTCTTTTTTAGGTATGTAACTTTCCCAGTCTGTTGAAATTTCTTGGTATGGTTTTTGATATGAGTTCTTTTCAAATTTATTATCAATAAATTTTTCTTTTTTATCTGGTTTAAAAGTAAATGTATAACTTTTTAATGGTCTACCACGTTTCTTAAAATATTCTTTTTCAACTTTTAGATGATCAAAATAATTCGATAATTCTTCCATAGCTGGTTTCAATATTTTAGTATTCACATGCCATTGTTTATAGGATTTTGGAACATCTAGCAATTCGTTAAATTTTTCAACAGGTAAAATTACTTTCCCAGTTGTCCTGAATTGTTTAAACAATCGAAATAATGTTTTTGCATAGACTGAATGAATATCATTAAACTCTTTTAAAGAGAACCTAACCCATGTACTCAGTTCATTAAGTAAAGGAACAGCTTTTTCATATATCTTAATATCTACATAAGGGTATTCAGATTCAGCGTCTATTTTAAATTCAGAAAACATAATAAATTGTTCATGAACCAGCCCATTTTTTGATGTTATTCCAAAGTTTAAAGTTAGCATTTTTTTGTATAACTTAAGCATTGAATCAATAAATCGATCCATATTTTTCCCACGATAATCCGATAAATCCTTTAATTCATCAAAATAAAATCTAACTTTTTCAGTTCCTCTATCTCTCATTTTTGAAATGATAGAAAAAAATAAGTTAGTTTCACTTCGAGTTAAGTGACTTAGTGGTATTGAGTTCAATTCATTGTCATATTTGGCTATCTCACCTACTGCCATAAAAGTACCTCCAAAATTTGATAGTAATCTTATTCTACATTAACCAAACCCAAAAATCAAAATAAGTTTGGTAAACGTCGCAAAATGGTTTGGTAAACGTCGCAAAATGGTTTGGTAAACGTCGCAAAATGGTTTGGTAAACGTCGCAAAATGGTTTGGTAAACGTCCTGTAACCATTGTTAGTATTGGGATACAGCTCACGTAAAAGAGTATTTAAAAGAATTATAAAACATATATATATAAAAAGTGCATTAACAACCAACATTTTAAGTCAACTATTAATGCACTTCACTTTACTCAATATATATTAAAATATAACTAAATATTTACATTTAGTCTAGACAATAAACCTTTGAAAAAATCTAACATATTGACATCACTCCTTTATCTAGTTTTGAATCGACTAATTCATCGATATAAATTTAACTAGTCAATTCAAAACTAGTATCAATCAATTTTTTAATATTTAAAAATGAAATGTTTGAATTTAAGTTAATACTAACCCAATTTTCTTTATTCATGTGATATGCAGGAAATATATTCTTTTCTTTTCTAAAGTTTCCTATCAGTTCTTTTTCAACTTTTACATTCAAAATAGTTATTATTTCTTCTTCTGATAATCCAAGTTGATTTTTACGAATATCCATAATTAATCCGAACCATTTACGATTA
>NZ_JBSJXZ010000006.1:0-8716 GCF_053667655.1 Holzapfeliella sp. JNUCC 80
CTATAAATAAGAAAAGACATGTCTAAAAATCATAGACATGTCTTTTCTTGTTTATATATTCCTTAACTGATTCCACACTTTTTAGCTATCTCCTTAATACAAAAACACCATTATATAGTTGTCTAACTACTATAGCTAAAAATAATGATAATAAAAGCCTGCCCATTATTCCACCTACAATAAAATTATAATTTTGTCCCTCGTTTAGTACTTGAGGTAAGAAAGTGTACAGAGCAGCAAATACATTTATAATTAAAACAACCATAAATAGTACCTTTTTTTCTCAAAAAATCCTTTTTTGTAGACTTAGAAAAATAATAATAGTACGTATACAAATGTATAAATACTGAACATGCTAATAAAAGAAATGTATTAACTAAAATATGAATAGTGTTTAATAACGTAAGAATTTCTGTGAAAAATAATAAAAATTGAAAAAAGAAGAGTCCTTTAATTAAACTTATATTGTGATTAGATTTTTGGAAATATTTTCCGTTATTACCAGTATTATGTATCATTTGATCTACGGAAATGTTAAATAAAGTACTTAACGTATTTAGATACTCTATGTCAGGTTTAGCACGCCCATTTTCCCAAGCAGATATAGTTTTTCTTGAGACATTTAATTTAGATCCCAACTCTTCTTGAGTTAAATTATAAGTTTTTCGGATATATTTAATAAATGTGTTTATGTTGTTACTATTACTAATAGTTATCGCCTTGCTTTCTGTATAGTAATATTATAAATCATAAAAAATGTTATACACAAAAAAATTTTCAGAACAATTATTCCTAAATATGTTTTGATAAAAAAAGAGCCTAACTTTTAGTTAGGTTCTTTTTTATGCTGTAACTGGAACAAAATCTATTTTTAGTTTTTTATGAGTGGCTACAGCGATATCATTTAGTAAATTTGTAGATGGATTCATTGTTCCATTCTCAATACGAGCAATTGTTGATTGTGGTTTTCCTAACTTAGTAGCAAGTTCGCGCTGTGTTAAACCTTGGCTCTCTCTCAAATTTCTAACTAATACAGCAATGTCTAGCTGGTTACTATATTTTTCAAAACCTTTAGCTAATTCAGGATTTTCCTGACTTCTTTTTGCGATATACTGATTAATCTTACTCATTACTATCACCTCTATACTGATTCATAAAATTTTCTCGACGTTGTTTAGCAGTTTTAATTTCATTGTTGGGTGTTTTTGCGATTTCTTGGTGAATCCATGCGTGATTGTATATTTATCACCGTTTACGTGAAAATAAATTGCTCTTTGGATATTTGAAGCCCGCTTAGATCTAATTTCATAAAGATTTTTATCCAATTTTTTGATCCACTCTTGTCTTGCTGCAATAGATAACCCATATTCTTCAATTTTTGAAATAGTAACTACTAGCTTTTGTTCATCTTTAACAGGTAATGATCTTAAGAAGTTTTCAAATTCATCCCAGTCATAAAAATCAAACTCTACTTTATTTATAACCTCATGATAGCTTACTTGCTATCATAAGTCAAAATATTGTCACAGGTAATCGTTACTTCTTGGTATAACCATTTCTAGAATAATAAATATAGTAAAGTGAATCAGAATACTTTTTGTCGGTAATAATATATAATGTGTGCTGTATTGAATTAGATTAAATGTGACTCAATATATTATTTAATACATAACAAGGAGAACAAATATGAATTTTAGACCAAAAGGAAAAGAATTAGAAAATATCAGCAAAATGCATTCGTACAATCAAAACGACTATGTGTTGATTCGTTTAACTTCCACTATGATTGAAAAAAATACAATTGATGCTACTAAACTTTTTAGAACAATGATACAACCTATTACAGACTACGATAAAATAAAAAATGGAGGTAAGAATGCTGTTAGAGTTCCTGTTGAAATATATGGTCATGAAAAACGAGTACATAGTAAAGTCAATTTATACCGTGTTTCTAATAAAAGAGGGGATCCGCGATTTTCTATTTCAAGAATTAATAGTTTGAGGAAACAAAATATATTTGATATTGAACATATGTTATATATCACTAAAAAAGACTCAACCTTAATCATTTTAAATGTTTCAAGTGAATTACCTGAAGAATCACTTCTTAAACGTATATTTGATAATAATTCAATAACTACTGTTGCAGACGAATTAATTGAAAAGATAAAAATCATTGCGCAAAAAGGCTGCCATAGAAGTATAGGATCACAAGAAAAATCAGCACCTAAAGATGCTGGAGATACTCTTGAATCATTACTTGGATTGTCAACAAATAATCGAAAAACAGCTGACTATAAAAATTTAATTGAAATAAAAAGTAAACGCGAGATGAAAAATAGAGACACACTATTTACTAAGCGGCCTCATTTTGAAGGAACTCCTATTGCATCAATTACCAAAAAAGATAGCAAGCGTGTAGGAGAATATCAATTATATTATGGTTATGACACTGTTAGAAAAGGCGAAGATTGTAAAGAGTTGTATATTACTATCGGACCCGAAAAAGACAAAAAAAATCAACATGGTTTTTTTCTTAAAGTAGTTGAAGAAGCGGAACGCATTGAGATATGGGCTCCCAATCCTGAAACTAAAGAAGCAGAATGTAGTGCATATTTCAAGTTTGAAGAACTAAAAAAACAACTAGAAGAAAAACACCGAGCAACTGTGTGGGTAGATGTAAACGAGCATAAATCAAATAAAGGGATTTTTTTTCAATATACTACAGTTACATTAACTTTATCACCTCAGTTTACGACTTTTTTATCGATGATAGAATCGGGGAATATAGTATATGACTGGCGTGGATATTCTTCTCTTAAAAATAGAGGGAAAGCAAGGAACCATGGTAATGCCTGGAGAATTGATTCTAAAATTAAAACCAGTCTTTTTTTAAGTGAAAGAAAAATTCCACTAGACTAAAGATCTATATATTAAATGTTTTCTTGGTTTTATTTATTGCATTTAATGCTGAAATAGCTACTGCTTTTGCTAGAAGAGGCGGAACAGCGTTACCAACTTGCGTGAATTGAGGTGTCTCTTGTGATCTTAAACTACCTCCTGTTGTTCTTTTTCCCAAAAATTCAAAACTATCATCAAAGGATTGGAGCCGTGCCATTTCTCTAACTGTTAATATTCTATTAAAATAAGGATGTATATAATCATCTGGTAAAGTAACAATTGTAGGTGCTACGTCATCATAATCAAGTCTGGATCGTATATTTTTTTTTGTAAAGATAACATTAGCTATATTATCATCTATGTTCCCAGCTTTTGTCATATTTTTGAAATCATGTAGCGAAATTTTTTGATTTAGTTTTTTTTGCATAGATTTAAAAATATTAAAAGCTTTATTAGTCGTAACCTTGATTTTTTTAGATAGTCTACTTATTTTTTTTTCAAAATTAATTCCATCATTTGTTATATTTGCTAAATAAATCTCAGATAACAATTTATTAATATAATTTAATGTGGATTCTGACAGAATAGTATCACTTACGTTAAACTCAAATAATACTTCTTTGATTACTATCTTATTGTGTTCGCTGTTTATTTGAAATAATGTTTCAAAAAAAAGATTAGGGTACTTATTAAATAAGTCTATTCCTTCTGTTTTAATTCTTCGGAGTGCTTTTTTTTTATTTTCGCCTTTCCCATATATACAAAACCTTTGAGTAACAGCTTTTGTATGCTCTGAATATTCCATATTAGTCAAAGGACTTGTTTCCAATGGACATCCATCTTTTTTCAAAGTTCTTCCATTTACTGATTGCTTCGAATATACAGTTGAGTAATCATATGGTGACTCTTTATATAAATCACCGAAAGCATCTCTAATACTTACGGGGATAGATTCCGTAGGTTCAGGATATTTAATTGGGTATACGTCATTTCTATAAGCTAAAAATATAACTCTGTTTCTTTTTTGTGGAACACCATAATCAGCAGCGTTTAAAACTTTTATGTCTAAAACGGTATAACCTATAGATTGTAGTTCTTTTCGTAAAATATAAGGTACTAAATTTTGTCCCTTATAAATATGATTCGTAATGCTAGAAAAATTTAATAAATTCATATCTAAAATGCCTGTGACATTTTCCATGACAACATATTTTGGCTTGACATCGTTAATAATTCTAATATATTCGTAAAATAACCTGTTTCTAGGATCATTTGAATCTCGTTTTCCTAGTCTACTAAACCCTTGGCAAGGCGGTCCTCCAAAAATCACATCAATATCTCCGGGTTTAAATTTTTTTTCGTATTTTAAGGAATTTATTTTTTCAAATATCGTATCTGAGGTTAACTCTTGAATATCAGATAATTCAAAATAGGTATCTATACCTTGGCGTATGCCTAATTGTTTATGACGATTTACATATGTTTCTTTTGCCATAGAACTTTTATCACTAGAAAAAACTATATCAAATCCAGCCTGTAATATTCCCTCACTAAATCCTCCAGCACCAGAAAACATGTCTATTGCATATGGCATTATATCCCTCCATTTTTATAATATCATTTTTTATAATCTTAGCATTCAACTATAGATTTTGTCCAGGGTTATTTGCAATTATTTATAACAATAAAATTCTAATTAATAAACAGTCTTTTTGTAATTATATATTTTTTATACTTCTAACCACCACTCTTTAAAAAAGAGCATAAGGGGAACTGATATCACTAGCGTGATAAATCGCAGTGCGATTGGTTTCCTGTTGATATCAAGCGTACTATACATTTACCACTTTCTAGCGAATTTGGTAAATGTAATTTAGCCCAATGTTTACTACTTTTAACCAAATGTGGTAAACATTTAGATTTTTTAATTAGTCTCCAAACGTCATTTTTTGTTTAAAATGTCAAAAATTCTCTAAAAAATATTTTTTTTTGCTTTTTTATTGAATTTATTTTTTAATTAATTTTATAAAAAATAACAAAGGATTGTGATCAGAAAATGAACGAGTTTGAAAAATATAACAAGTTAAAAAATAAAGAAAAAGAGCAACAAAAAATAATCAATAAAATGAAAAAAGAAAAAGAAAAAATACGTAGCAAAGCTTATGAAAGAATCGGTAGAAATTTTTATAAATCATTGGGAAATAAAGACTTAGAAAAAACAAATGAAGTTGCAATTAATTTTCAAGAATTTATTCAAAAAAATAAAAAATATGAATCTTTTTTAAATGGTCATAAAGCTGAATTTAGTCAAATTCAAAGTATTGTTAATCAATTTGAATGGGACGATGAATTAAATCGTTGGAAAACTAATGATCCTACACAATTAAACCAATTATTAGCTGATATATTTAAACACTCATAAACACAAAAAGGTCACTCTATATAGAGTGACCTTTTTTGATACTTGAACTTCAAATGCATAAAAGGCTAGGATTTAACTTCTTCTTTAGTTTCATCAATCTGTCCTAACAAATCATCTAATGACTTATTGTCAACTTTAGATTTTGATTGCTTTTGTGACCAATTTGTTGCTATTTCTCTGCTTTTGACTGGCTTTCTGCGAACGTTTTTCTTTTCTTGAAAATCGTCTTTGTCTTTTGCTTCGGGTGTGAATTTAAAAATGTAATTCTTCAACGCTCTACCTTGCTTTTTAGAGAACTCTTTTTCTACCTTCAAATCTTTAAAGTAAGGTAATAACTGATCTAGGCAGGGTGTTAATATATTTTTGTTTATCTGCCCTTGTCTGTAGCTTTTAGGTACTGCCATAAGTTCGTGAAACTCTTCTTTTTTAACTTTGTAAAAACCTGTTGTTCTAAATTGCTTGAGTAGTCTAAACAAAGTTTTAGCATAACTTGATTTTAAAGAGTTGAACTCTTTTAGTGAGTATCTAACCCAGCTTGTCAAATCATTTAAGATTGGAATAGCTTTTTCATAAACTTGCACATCTACATAATAGCCATCTTCGTCTTGGTCAATTGTAAACTCATTAAAAATAACAAAATATTCTTCCCTTACACCTGTTTTGCTTCTGTACCCAAAATTAAGTGTTAAAAGCTTCTTGTATGTATCTCTTATAGTTGATAAAAATCGTTTGCTGCTTCTGCTTGAAAAGTCAGATAAATCACGCAATTCGTCAAAGTGGAAACGAACCACTTTATCGCCTTTATCTTTCATTTTTGTAACTATCGCAAAAAATAAATTCATTTCAGCAGAATTTAAAATACCTAATGGAATTGTGTTTAATTCAACGTCATAGCGTGTAATTTCGTTCTTAGCCATATCGGTTACCCCTTTTTCTTTATCTTAATAAAACAAGCATAACATTAAGGGTATAGAATAAAAAGTATAATATACCCTTAACTATATACCTCTTTGTTACAAAACTATACCCCTAATGTTACAAAACTATACCCCTAATGTTACAAAACTATACCCCTAATGTTACAAAACTATACCCCTAAGTATTGATGAACCTTACTCTCCCAAGGGCTGGCGAACACCTAAAAGAGGTTTTAAAAGAGGTTTTAAAAGAGGTTTTAAAAGATAGGCTTCGCCTAATTGATCAAAATCACCTTTAAATCCTCTTTAGGTTCAAAATCGTTGAAAATCTTGATATTAAAAGGTTAAATAACTGTTTGATAAAAATAAGAGTTAGGGGTGTACTTTTGTAACAAATACATTTAAATATTTAGGCATAGTTTTACAAAAAAACATAGTAATTACTATAAGAGTGAGTAAATGACTAACACAATACATACAATCGTATTGTTAAATGCTGATTATCTTAATTTTAGTTAGCAAGAAAAAGAAAGTCTTGAACAACTAATCGATGAATTAAGTAAATAAGGGCCATATAAGACGTTTTAGATCTCGTCAGTGTAAATTACATCAAGATAGCTAATTAATGGCTTATATGCATCAAAATATTGAACACAGTTACATAAAAATAAAAAACATCTCTTAATTGAGATGTTTCTTTTTTATTTCCAGAATTTCCACCAAGCTGAGTCTTTTTGTTGCTCTTTTGAAATCTTTAAGCTATCTTCCGACATTTTTCGAAAGCCTTCCGAAAGATTTTCATAAGATTGCTGGTTGTCTTCTGAACTCTTTTGTGATTCTTTTTTTGAATTTTCTAGCAGTTTTAAAGCTTTGTTTTTTTCTTCTTTTTCATTTTCAACCTTTTGTTTCAACTCATTGATCGTAGCGTTAGATTGTAGTGTTAACTTCTGCTGTTGATCGATTAGTTTATGTGCTGAATCTAATTGTCTAGTCCTATCCTTTAATTCTTCACGAAGAATTTTAATAGTTTCTATTTGAGCATTATACTGAAAATTATCAGAAGCCTTTTGACGTTCTTCTGGAATATTTTTAGAATCCTTCTGAAACTTCTTTTTAGTCTGGATCGAGTTTTTAAAATGCTCAATTATAATTTTTTCGCCTTTTTCATCAATATGGTTAGCTCTTTTTATTTGCTTAACATGTTTTTTAAGTTCTGTACTCGATGTAATATATTGATTAATCGACTGCTTAGTAATGCCAATTTCTTGCGACAGCTCTCTAACTGTTTTCATTGTAACCACCTCAATGAAATTTTAGCATATAAAAAAGCCACTTAGGTTAGTGGCTTTAATAATTAAGTTTTATTATGGAATTCAAACCTAGTCAATCTTTTCTCCATCAGCGTCACTATTTCCCCATATAAGAGGTAGACTAGCGTTTCCATATTTTTGTTCTTGTGCAATTGCAATATCCCAAAAGTTATCTTGTGTAATTTCTGAATCTAGATATTCTGCTTTTACAGGAATAGCAGCTTTATTATTTTTTGTATTATGATCCATAGTGTCTACTCCTTAGTTAGTAAAATAATTAATAATCAGTTTAATACATACTACACTAAAAATCACATTTTTGGAGATTGATCACTAGTTTCTTTTGAAATTTAAAAGCTTTACTTCAGGAAACGACCATTCCCCGAATACCAAAAAAGCAGTCAAAAATAGAACATTCGAGTAAAACTTAGTCCCTTTAAGAAACTAATTGTACTACTATTTCCCACGTTAGTGGGACTAGTTTCTCTTATGCTCTTTTTATGAGATTTAACTCTAATAATCTAGAACAAAGCCATTTTTAGCAACGAAAGAAGGAGCAAAAAAAGTTTTTTCTCCTCTATTTTTCTCGCTAAGTAAACTTACAGGACAAACCCATTGATTTTCGCCAAGTTGATACAAAGTTATACCAGAACTGACTTGTCTTTTATAAGTTTTGTACTGTTCACCCTTTTTTAAGTATCCAGTAACTTGACCACTTTTTCCGTTAGCAAAAGAATAAGTTGGAGTATCGCAGTCAGTAACAACTATAGCATCTAAATTTTGTATAGAATTTTCATTTCCTAAATCATAATACTTCTCACTGGCCCACTCATTATTCCCAACCAAGTACCATGAATGGTTATTAAATCCTTTAACGGTTGTATTTACTAACCATTGTGATTTTGTTGGTAAATAGTGTCCTGTTATGCTAGCTTGTGATTGAACATTAGCCCAAGTTGCAATACCATATCCTTTAACATAGTTAACTGTGGCCACTTTATTTGCTGGTACAGGGGCACTTATAGCTTTAACATCATTATTTTTTATGCATATAGAAAACAACGTTGTCAGAGTAATTAGAATAATAGCATGTATGTTTCTTTTCATAAATTTACCTCTTTCTTTCTACGCATTAATTATTATAATAATCTAGTTAATACTTAAAG
>NZ_JBSJXZ010000007.1:0-7685 GCF_053667655.1 Holzapfeliella sp. JNUCC 80
ATAAAACAAAATAATTAACTAAATACGAATCGAGGGGGGAACAATTAGATGAACTGGGATTGGTCAGAATTTTTTAAAAATATTATTGGACATTTAAGATAGTGAAGTATACTTTTCAATTTTATAACATTGATATAAATTAGTTACGGCTATACTCAGCAATAAGATATGTATAATAGTACCAATTATTGCTCCTGATATTGTACTTAGAGCAGAAGTGTAATCTTGATGAAAAGTTAAGTTATATATAGTACTTGTCATGCCTATAACTAAGTTTAAAAAGCCTGAAATTATATGGGCTTTTTTTCTATCATTTTGAAAAGTTGGAATAAATTTTTTTGATATATGTATCTTAAGTACAGATCTTATAATTATAGTGTTTATCAATAAAAGTAAAAAAATTAAAAAACTGTCTATAATCTTGAGTAATGAAATATATGATAAAAACAAAAGTGATAATTCTAATACTTCTAAATAAATTAATGATAGATGTTTCTTAGAGTTATTTATTAAATGATTGACAAATACATCGTTGATGTCTGGACTGGTTAAGTTAATCTTAGGTATATCAAATGTTTTACATATACTTTCTAAAGTAGAATTATCAGGATAACTTCTTCTATTTTCCCAGCCAGAAACCGTTTTTCTTGATACATTAACCTTATCAGCAAATTCTTCTTGAGTTAAATGATTATGTTTTCTTAATACTTTTATTTTTTGTGAAAAATCCATCAATATCTCCTTACTTATTTGAAAATAAATTACTTTAACATTATATATATATGCGTCTACTTTCACAAAATTAATTGTATAATTTATAAAAAGAGCATAAGAGAAACTAGTCCCACTAGCGTGGGAAATCGTAGTACGATTAGTTTCTTAAAGGGACTAAGTTTTACTCGAATGTTCTATTTTTGACTGCTTTTTTGGTATTCGGGGAATGGTCGTTTCCTGAAGTAAAGCTTTTAAATTTCAAAAGAAACTAGTGATCAATCTCCAAAAATATAATTTTTAGTGTAGTATATATTGAACCGATTATTAATTATTTTACTAACTAAGGAGCAGATACTATGGATCATAATACAAAAAATAATAAAGCTGCTATTCCTGTAAAAGCAGAATATCTAGATTCAGAAATTACACAAGATAACTTTTGGGATATTGCAATTGCACAAGAACAAAAATATGGAAATGCTAGTCTACCCCTTATCTGGGGAGATAATCTCGCTGATGGAGAAGAGATTGACTAGGTTTGAAATTCCATAATAAAAGTTAATCTTTAAAGCCACTTTAGTTAGTGGCTTTTTTATATGCTAAAATCTTCTTGGGGTGGTTACAATGAAAACAGTTAGAGAACTATCACAAGAGATAGGTGTAAGTAGACAAGCTATAAACAACTTGCTAAAAAGCGAGAAAAAATTAAAGAAGTACGTTAAAAAAGTCAAAGGTGCTAATCAAATTGACGAAGGCGGTCAAGAGTTGATAAAACAGCACTTCAAGACTTCTAAACAAGCTAACAAGAAGTACAGCAAACAAGCTTATGACAACTTTCAAACAAGTGGTCAACAAGTTTCTGACAAAGAGCAAACAACTTTCCAACAAGTTGACACAGTTAGCCAAGAAGTCCTAACTATGCTACACCAAGAGATGAAAGACAAGAACGAGCAAATCAAAAATTTACAGAAATTACTAGATCAACAGCAACAATTAACCTTACAAAGTAATTCCAATTTGTCTGAAGTTAAAAAAGAAGTTGATACAGAAAAACAGGAGAAAAGGCAAGCGTTAGAGTTACTGGAAAGTTACAAGCAAGATGTTGACAAGCTGAAAGCAAGTTCCCAACAAGTTTCTGACAACGAACAAGAGCAACAAGAATCTAAACCATGGTGGAAATTCTGGAAATAAAACAAGACACTTCATAATTGAGGTGTCTTCTCTTTTTATATAGATAGATTGAATATTTTGATATCTACAAGCGATTAATTATTTCTCTTAGTCTAATTACACTATATAGATATAAAATAGTTTAAAACGTGTTTAATTGGACAGTTCATTAATTAGTTGTTCAAGTTTTACTTTTTCTTCTTTACTTAAATTAAGAAAATCTGCATTTAATTGAATAATCGTGTACATTATGTTGACTATTTACTCACTCTTAAAGTAATTACTCTGTTTCTAAACAGCGACACTTTTATTTTTGACAATTACTCTCCTTAATGGTTAAGAAGACTGTTAATACTGTTGCTATAAGGAATACATCAGTTTTGAGTTTGGTTTTAAGAATTTGGGAGAATTTTGATTATCAAGCGTTAGCTTATCTTTTATATATTCTTTTACCTCTTTTAATACCTCTTTTAGGTGAGCTATAAGCCACGTGGCTCTAGGGTTCATCATACCCTTTGGGAGAGTGAGTGTCACTCTTTGGGAGAGTGAGTGTCAGTTATAGGAGAGCGAGTGTCACTCTTTGGGAGAGTGAGTGTCAGTTGGTGGAGAGAAAAATAAGGCGTACACGTTGACAAATGCACTCCTTAATAATATGATTGATTTATCAAACGATTTGGAGGGCTTAAAAATGGCTGAAAACGAAATAACAAGATATGACATAGAACTTAATACAATCCCTTTGGGCAAGTTAAAACCGGCAGAAATGAACTTGTTCTTTTCTATCGTTACAAAAATGAAGGAACGAGGAGATGAAAAAGTTAAATTCTATTTTAGCGAATTAAAAGAACTTAGTGATTTTAAAAGTCCCCACTCGGATAGATTTTTAAAAGTAGTTAGAAATACATATAAAAAATTGCTTGAATTAAATTTTGGCAGAACTTCAAAAAATGGACTTATTGAAGAGCATTTTATTATGTTCTCTGAATTCACTATAAATAGCGAAGAAGCAGAACCGTTTGTAGAAATTAAAATATACGATAAAGCTATACCGCTGCTTAATGATTTAACTAGCTGGGTACGTTACTCTCTTCATGAGTTCAATTCAATCAAATCAAGTTATGCTAAAACACTTTTTAGACTATTGAAACAGTATAGAACAACTGGCTACTTCAGAATTAAAAAAGAAGATTTTAACGAGTTGATGAACATACCCAAGTCGTATAGACAAACAGATATTAATAGATACGCTTTAAAACCCTCAATGGAGCAACTAGCACCCTTCTTTAAGAATCTGAAGATGGAAAAAGAGTTCATCAAGAAGCAAGGAAAACCGCTTAAAGGGTATATCTTTACTTTTACGCCCGAACCAAAAAACAAAGACGACTTCCAAGAGAAGAAAAAACAATTCAAGAAACCTAAGAAAGAGATTGCAACAGATTGGTCACCAAAGCAATCAAAAGCTAAAGTTGATAACAGATCACTAGATGATATCTTAGGACAGATTGATGAGACTAAAGAAAAAGTTAAGTCTTAGCTTTTATGCATTTGAAATTGCAAATATCAAAAAAGGTCACTCTAATAGAGTGACCTTTTTGTGTTTATGAGTGTTTAAATATATCAGCTAATAGTTGGTTTAATTGTGTAGGTTCATTAGTTTTCCAGCGATTTAATTCATCGTCCCATTCAAATTGATTAACAATACTTTGAATTTGACTAAATTCAGCTTTATGACCATTTAAAAAAGATTCATATTTTTTGTTTTTTTGAATAAATTCTTGAAAATTAATTGCAACTTCATTTGTTTTTTCTAAGTCTTTATTTCCCAATGATTTATAAAAATTTCTACCAATTCTTTCATAAGCCTTACTACGAATTTTTGCTTTTTCTTTTTTCATTTTATTGATTATTTTTTGTTGCTCTTTTTCTTTATTTTTTAACTTGTTATATTTTTCAAATTCGTTCATTTTATGATCACAATCCTTTGTTATTTTTTATAAAATTAATTAAAAAATAAATTAAACAAAAAAGCAAAATAAAAAATATTTTTTAGAGGATTTTTGACATTTTAAACAAAAAATGAAGTTTAGATACTAATTAAAAAGTCTAAATGTTTACCACATTTGGTTAAAAGTGGTAAACATTGGGCTAAATTACATTTACCAAATTCGCTAGAAAGTGGTAAATGTATAGAATGCTTGATATCAACAGGAAACCAATCGCACTGAGATTTATCACGCTAGTGATATCAGTTTCCCTTATGCTCTTTTTCCTTTATTTAGGTTGTTAAAACACAGTTTTATAGAAAAAAGCGATCAGGTAAAGACTTGTTTGCTAAAATTAAATAAGATATTTACAAGTATAAAATAAAAAACAGAGAACATTACAATTAGAAAATATGCTATTGATATAGTATAAAAAAGCACATTAAAATATTAAATTCACAAAAACATCGTAAACAAAAAAGAGATAGAATAATACCTTTGAAGTAAGTTATGTTTTATGCACAATAAGAATAATAATTGAGATAAATTTTGTTATTAAATTAAAAAATAAAAAGGTTACATTCGCCTAAGACAATTTGAAACCCAGAAAAGCTTTTGATTTCACAACATTAATGATTGAATTAACTTTGTAACAAAAACATATTAACTATGGAGGAATTATTCATGAACTTTAAAAAAAGTGTTACAAAAGCGTTATTAGTAGCAACAATTGCTACTGGGGTGGGAACAGCTTCTAATGTTGTTGATGCTCAGTCAGTACAGGGAGGTACATGGACCTATGGCTCAAATAATAATTTTTTGGGTGGTTTAAGAGCTTTCTCTAACTATCATCACCCATACACCTATCATATGTCTTCAGTTGTAAGCCCTTATACACAAAAAAGCGACTATAAATATGCAGGACCACAGGCTACTTCATCAGCGTATATTAGTACGGGCTTTGGAGAGTATGTTGACTTTGATTTTGATTCAAATACAGCGGACTAATAGTCATACACATAAAGGTAAATTACCTTTAAGAATAGAACTAAAAATAAAATCAATAACTTTGAAAGTTATTGATTTTATTTTTTAATGAAAGTAGTGGAGAAATGAAAAAAATATTCTTAGCATTTTCTTTCTTTATCATATCGATTTTTTTAGTATGTTCTATTAATCAACAAAATGAAATTTTAAATTTTGTTAAATATCGCAGTTTTACCATTACTAAAAGTTCATCGGTTACTTCAAAAGAAGAATTTGAGAAAAATTTAAACCAGATAGCATTTGAGAATAAAAGCTTAATAGCTAAGAGAATTGTTCAACCTTCTCAATCAGGACATTACAATTTCCAGTATCAACTATTTGGCCAAGAATCGGAAAGCCTGAAGGCACCAGAATATCTTTCCAAGGCATCAGAAAATGCAATAGTTTCAAGTGATGTATTAGGAAGTTATATTTTAATTACAGGTGATATCTCTTTAGCTGATACAGTAGATAAAATTCAAAATTTAGGTTATAAAGTGAAACCATTAAAAAAATCCACTGTATTTAATATATCAAATCAAATAGTAACTAATGAGGCAATCTTTTTTGCGCTTATTGTATTTATGTTAACATTTTTGGGAATAAGTTTAGTTATTAGAATAAAAGACTTAAAGTATGCAGGAATTAGGTTGATTTCGGGAGAATCAATTCTTAAACTCATTACCAGAACGATTAAAAAAGATTTCTTTAATATAACATTTTCTTACTTCCTATTTTCAATACTAAGCATCTTACTGCTAATGTTTTTAAATATATTTTCTATGTTTTCCGTACAAATAGTACTAATTGTATTTGCTGAATATAGTTTGATTTTGTTTTTTATATCTATTTTACTGAGTGTTGTGTATATACTAGGTTTAAATTATTCAAATATTTTAATGATTTTAAAAGGGAAACTTCCTACTAAAAAAATAATGAGTGTAATGTTAATAGGACAATTTTTAGCAATTGTCTTGATAGGTATAATGGTTCAAAAAAGTATTTATTATGTAAATACTTATCAGGATCAACAAACTTCTAATTTATCATGGGATAAATATAACGATTACTACAAAGCAACATTGTATGGAAGTGCCGGTGCTAACAGTACTAGTCAAGATCTTAAAAACTATTTTTTAAAAATATCAAATTTCACCAAAGATGCTATTCAAAATCACCAAGCTATGCTTGTTCAAAAAAATTATAACGAAACCGATAAATCAAAAGTAGATGAAATATATGTTACACCTAATTATCTAGAATTTGAAAATATTAGTTTAAGTAATGAACAAAAAAACCAACTAAATAATTTGGGAAAAGGAGACTTTGGGTTATTAATTCCTCAAAATGTTCAGGGAGAAAAAAACCAACTGATTTCGAAATATAAAAATGACTTACAAATTCTTGCTTTAGAAACAACAAACATTAATAGTGATAAGTTATATTCAATTAATAACCCTACAGTAGCATTATTAAAAAATAGTGAAAACAGGTTTTTACTTAACTCATCAGAATCAGATGGGAATCAATATGCAAAAGATCCAATAATAATTGTCATTAGTCCAGATTCGATAACTGATAGTTCATCTTCAACATTTTTTTGGGGTATCGCTTCTCAATCGGATATTTACTTTAAGAATTTTGAAGATACTATTAATTTGATGAAAAAACACAATGTGTATAAGGAATTTTCTTACTTAGTTAATGCTCGTTCTGAATATTTACTAACTATGCAAGATACAAAAATCCAAACTGTATCCCTGATTGCAAGTTCTATTTTAGCTTTAGTAACTTGTATATTATTATTTACCTCTATGATTTTATTATATTTCGAACAGTTTAGACGAGACATTTTTATTAAACATGTTTCAGGAGCAAACTTTCTGTCAATTCATTTTGAATACTTATTCTACGAAATTTTAATTATAATAGTTGGAATAGTAGTATCTTATATGATGATTCACAACATTATTATAAGTACTGTTCTTTTTATACTACTGTGTCTAATACTATTCATAATATTGTATATTCAAATGATAAAAGAAGAACGAAGTTCAGTAACTATCATGAAAGGTAAATAACAATTGATAAAAATAGAAAATCTAACAAAAGAGTTCAATAATAAAAAAATTTTTACAAATTTAAGTTTAAAGTTTCAAACAGGAAAGGTTTATGCACTTATAGGTGCTAGCGGAAGTGGAAAAACAACCCTATTAAACATAATTGGTCATCTTGAGCCCGTTACTAGCGGTGATGTTTTATATCACAACCAATCTTTAAAGTCGATTTCATCACATAAATTTTTTAAAAATGATTTAGGCTACCTTTTTCAAAATTTTGGATTATTAGATAATAATACGATTAAAGAAAACCTTGACTTAGGACTAATTGGTCAAAAATTAGCTAAAAAAGAACGTATTAGAAAAGAAAAACAAGCACTTGAAGATGTTAATCTAAGTTACCTTGATTTAAACAAAAAAATCTTTGAACTTTCGGGTGGTGAAGCCCAAAGAATTGCTTTAGCAAAAATCATTTTAAAAAATCCTCCCTTGATTTTGGCAGATGAGCCAACAGCAGCTCTTGATCCAAAAAACAGCAGCGAACTTATGCATTTGTTAACGTCATTAAAAAATAAAAATCGCACTATTATTATAGCAACACATAACTCAATGATATGGGAAAATGCGGATGAAATAATTGATTTGAGAAATTATAATTAATTTAATTACTTCCGTGTGACATTACATTTAAACATATTATGTTAAGTAGTAATTTTTCTAAAATATTGGTATC